>NZ_FOFF01000026.1 GCF_900110755.1 Streptomyces sp. yr375 | reverse complement strand
CTAGAAGACTGCTGAAAATCTTGAGGGTGGGGCTGTCCGGCCGTGGGCCGGGCGGCCCTTGCGCTATGCGATGGCCGGGGTGAGGTGCCAGCTGCCGTTGGCCCGGGTGAGTCCGAGGTTGATGAGTCGGCGGAGGTTGAGGGCGGCGGCGCGGTGGTGGAGCCAGATGTTGTTGGCGATGACGCCGTGGTAGGGGACTCTGCGGTTGCCCTTGGCGACGAGCCAGGCGATGGCCCGTTCAACTGGTGGCCGCCATCTGCGGTATTCGTCCTGCCAGGCCACATCGTTGGCGGCCTGTGCCCGGGCGGCGGCCAGCAGCTCGTGCTGGGGGTGGACGTTGAGCGTGCGCCCGGTCTTGGAGGTGGTGCAGCGTCCGCGCAGGGGGCAGCCGGTGCACAGGCGTTTGAACTGGGCGGTGCGGGCGCCGTCGGCTTTGACCTGTCCGAGGTTGGCGGTGTGTCCGGCCGGGCAGGTCGCGGTGCCGGACGCCGCATCGATGTGGAAGTCGTCGATGGTGAAGCCGCCGGGGACGGCCTGCCGCAGCGGTGGCGGCTTGATCACCAGGGTGTGGCCGTCGGCCTGCAGCTGTTCGCGCAGCCGGCCGGTGCCGTACGCGGAGTCGCCGAGCACGGTTAACTCCTGGCCCTCGTCCTCGTCGGCCAGCAGACCGACGGCGACGGCGGCCTCGTGGTTGTCGGGGCCGTGGCCGCCGGTGGCAGCAATCGCGGTGAACAGCCCGGTCTCCGGCTCGAAGGACGCATGTCCTTTGAAGCCGTCCTGGTGGCGGGTTCGGTTTTTGTGGATGTGCCGTGCGTCCGCGTCGACGGTGGACACGGTCCGGTCCGCGACCGTGCGCCGGGCGATGCGCCAGCGTCCGTCGCGTCCGTCGGAGTCCTCGGCCGGCTCCACGTCCTGGCCCGCGACCAGGGCCAGCAGACCCACCGCGTTCGCCGCCTTCTCGCCCAGGTCCTGTTCGGGCAGGTGTCCGAGCAGGTTGATCGCGTCGGTGACCAGCGCGTCGACCAGTGCGGCGCGCGCTTGCTCGTCGTCCCAGGCGATCCTCGGCTTGCCCGGATCGGTGTAATCGTGCGCCGTGCACCACTGCTGCGCGGTCTCCTCGCCGCCGGGGACCTCGCGGATCACCCGGCGGACCGCGGAGATGATCTGGGTGACGGTGTCCTGGGTGGCCACTGCATCATCAAGGACGGTGGAGTCCAGTGCCCGCCGCCGCTTGCCCTTGAGTACCCCGGTTGAGGCCACGACCTCTTTGACCTTGGTGAAGATCCGCGTCGGGTCGGCCGAGTGACGCAGGCGGCGCCGGAAGTACGTCAGCAGCGACGGATCGAACGCGGTGTCGTACAGGCCGAGTCCGCAGGCGGCCTTCCACCGCAGGTCACAGCGCAGCTCTTGGACCGTCTCGAAGTCCGACAGCCCGTGCAGGCTCTGCAGGACCACCGTCGCGGCCAGCACCTGCGGCGGCAGACTCGGACGCCCGTTGGACGACGGATACATGTCCGCGAACATCGACTGCGGAAACAACACCTCACGGTGCTCGGCGAGGAACGCGAACACGCTCCCGGCCGGGATCAACTCCCGGCAGGTCTCCCACACATCCGGCCCGACCATCTCCCCGGCCCATTCCCCCTGCATGCCTACAAGACTGGCCCCGGACCAGCCGGTCCGGGGCCAGAACGCAAAAGATTTTCAGCAGTCTTCTAGACGACGGCTTCGGTCTCGACTTCGGCTTCGGCTTCGGCTTCGGTCTCGGGGAAAGTCTCTTCCTCGGGGCCCTGGACGTAGCGCAGGACGCCCCACATGCCGTGTTCGTCGGCGTGTGGGGCGTCGTTCGTGCACGCTTCGAGTTCCTTGCCGAGGGCGGCGGTGTCGATGCCGGAGCCGATCAGGACGAGTTGGGTGAGGCGGGCGGCCGCGGTCGGCCAGAGCTCCGGGTAGAAGCGGAGGAAGCGGCCGACGGCGTGCACGGCGTACCGGTTGGCCGGGTCGTGCGGGCCGAAATCGACGTACCCCTTGATCCGGTACAGCCCCTCGGGCCTGCTGTCGAGGAACGCCATCAGCCGACGCGGGTCGAGGGGGGCCTCGGCGGTGAAGGAGAGGCTGTCGTAGGCGGTGTGGAGGTGGCCGGTGTGGTCGTCCTCGCTGTGCGCGCCCCCAGCGTGGTCCTCGCCTGTGTGGTCGTGGAGGTCGTCGAAGGAGAGCTGCCCGACGCGCTCCTCGCTCGGCCGGCAGTCGAAGAGGAACTCGGGGTCGACGCGGCCGTAGGTGGCGGGGACGACGGCGGCCCGGTCGGTGAGGGACCGGACGAGCCCCAGGACGCGGTCGGCGTCGGGCGCGCGGTCGAGCTTGTTCACCACGACGAGGTCGGCGAGGGCGAGGTGCCGGTCGACCTCGGGGTGCCTGGCCCGGGTCTCGTCGAACTCGGCGGCGTCGACGACCTCGACGAGCCCGCCGTAGACGATGCCGGGGTGCTCGCTGGCGAGCACCATCCGCACGAGTTCCTGGGGCTCTGCGAGGCCGCTGGCCTCGATGACGATCACGTCGATGCCGACGGCCGGCGCGGCGAGCCGTTCGAGGTAGACGTCCAGTTCACTGGCGTCGACGGCGCAGCACAGGCAGCCGTTGCCGAGGGAGACGGTGGAGTCGCCGAGCGCGCCGGCCACCGCCATGGCGTCGATCTCGATCGCGCCGAAGTCGTTCACGATCGCGCCGATCCGGCTGCCGCCGCTGCGATGCAGGAGGTGGTTGAGCAGGGTCGTCTTGCCGGAGCCGAGGAATCCGGCGAGCACGACGACCGGGATCTGCTGCGGACTACGGCTCTGCGACACGTGCGACCTCTCTGACACCTCGCGCGCACCGGCTCACGGCCCGGCGCGCGTACGAGAACTGAATGCGGCCCCAGGATACGAGCCGCCAGAAACACCGCGAAGTGAACGATTGTCAGCCGCACTGGCGGGGCAGACGTCTGGCAAGGCGCCCTGGCGTGCGACCCTCGCTTCCCTCTGTGCGCCTCCCCTCCGCCTCCCCCGCCGATCAGAGCCGCTCGGCACTCTGGGAGACGGCAAGCGCCGCCCACCGCTCGCCGGTCCCCGTCACGCCCACCCGCACCCCGACGACCGGCGCTCGGCCGCCCGATCGGGGGTCTTTGACATGGCCACACAAAGGTTTGGGGTACGCGGACTCCGTACGGCCGCTGCGGCGGCCGTCGGCATGGCCGCGGGCGCCCTCGTCACCATGGCGGCACAGCGCCATGCGCTGGAGGCACTCCGCGTGCGACTGGAACACCTGGAACGGACCGCCCACTCCCAGCAGCACACCAACCTGGCCAACCAGCAGCGCCTGCACTGGGAATTGCTGAGCAAAGCCATCGACGACCCCGAACTGGCGGAAGTGCTGGACCTCTTCGAGGCACCCGTTTCCACCAAGCAGCGGCGCCAGTACCTCTACGCCAACGCTCTCTACACGAACGCGCTGTTTTATTACCGGATCGGCAATATATCCCGTGAAGAGTTCTTCGGGTACATCCGTGGCATTCTGCAGAACCCTGTCGTACGGGAGTACTGGTATGCGACGAGACATCAGCGGGCGACCATGGCCGACGGTTCGGACGAGGCGGAACTCGGCCGCATGGTGGACGAACTCCTGACACAACTCGAGGAGTCGGACGCGGACGAATGGTGGGTGGTGGGCGAGCCGCCGAGCCCATGAGCGCCGGGCCCGTGAGCACCGCGCGCGCGGCGCACACCGGAGGCCGAGGGCTCACACGTCCGGCCGCACTCCCCGTTCCCCGAGTTCACACCCTCGGCCCATAACGAACAGGTCAAGTCGGGAGTTGAGGGGGATGCAAAGAGGTTGACTCGCGCTTGATCGCGTAGAGGACCCCACCAGATCGTCGCTACGCCGCCGGATGACGAGCGCACCCCACAGGGCCCGCCTTGCACCGCGCAGTCGTCGTGCGCAAGCCAACGGACCCGAGGGAAACAACAGTGAGCCAGATCATTCGACGAATCGGTGCGTCTCCGCGCGAACGAGGAAGCGTGAGCGGAGCAAATTGCCCCGATATCTTCGAACTTGCCGACGGTAATTTCGCCGTCATCGGTACGGACGCGACGCACTCACTGGACCCCGCGCTTCCCGCCGACGCCTCACGCGGCGGCCACGAGCGCATTGTCGTCATCACGCGCGAGACTCTCCTCCGCGCGAAGGCCGATATTCCGGACCTCTAAGCCCCATTAGGCTCTCCGGAGCCTCCCGAGGCCTCCGGCGGCTTCCGAAAGGCCTCCGCCGATGGGCCTCTCGAGCGAAAACGGCCCGGTTCGCCCGCCCGCGACACCGGGCCTTTCCTCGCGTCCGGCCGCTCTTCGAACGGGACTTCTTCAGGTCATGACCGGCACCTCCGCCGGTGCTCCCGGCCCCACATACCGCGCGACCGGGCGGATGATCTTCGAGTCCTCCGCCTGCTCCAGGATGTTGGCGCTCCAGCCGACCACCCGCGCCGCCGCGAAGGTCGGGGTGAACATCTCGCGGGGCAGTCCGCACAGTTCCATGACCACGCCGGCGTAGAACTCCACGTTGGTGTGCAGTTCCCGGCCCGGCTTCAGCTCGGCGAGGATGGCCTCCACGTGCCGTTCGACCTCGACGGCGAACGCGACGCGCGGGCCCCCGAAGCGCAGGGCGATCTCGCGGAGCATGCGCGAACGCGGGTCCTCCGTGCGGTAGACGGCGTGTCCGAAGCCCATGATGCGCTCACCGGCGAGGACCCGCGCACGGATCCAGGGGTCGATGCGGTCGGGAGTGCCGATCGCGTCCAGGGTGTCCAGGGCGCGGCTGGGCGCGCCGCCGTGCAGCGGCCCCGACAGTGCCCCCACCGCCCCCACGAGACACGCGGCCACGTCCGCCCCGGTCGAGGCGATCACCCTCGCCGTGAACGTTGATGCGTTGAAGCCGTGATCAATGGTGGCGATCAAGTATTGCTCGACGGCCCGGGCGCGCTCCGGATCGGGCTCGACGCCGGTCAACATGTACAGGTAGTTCGCCGCGTACGGCAGGTCCTCGCGCGGCTCGACGGGATCGAGCCCGCGCCCCAGCCGGTGCAGCGCCGTGAGCAGCGTCGGTACGGCCGCGGCCGCCACGACCGTGTCCTCGCGGCGGCGGTCCGCGTCGACGTCGTACACCGGCCGGAAGTCCTTCGCCGCGCCGAGCAGCGACAGCGCCGTCCGCATCCCGGCGAGCGGGTTCGCGTCCGCGCCGGCCGCCGCGATGGCGGGCAGTGCGGCGGACACCTCGTCCGGCAGCCGCCGTAGCGCTGCGGTCTCGGCGGCGAAGGCGGCGCTCCGTCGCGCGTCCGGCAGAGCGCCGTGGACCAGGAGGTACCAGACGTCCTCGAAGCGGCGGGTGCGCGCGAGGTCCACGGCGGAGTACTGGCGGTAGTGGTAGAAGCCCTCGCGTCCCCGGACGTCGCCGACCTCGGTTTCGGCGACGACGACACCCGCGAGGCCCCGCGGCACGTCGAGGCGGGTGGTTGCGGCCATGTTGACGGACATGTTTCCTCCCTGGACTTGATTCGACTGTCCATGATTGACTCGACCTCTGTCAATATTGATTGAATCAATATATGTGTCTTGTGGATACGGTGACCCACATGCGTGATCAGGAACCCGGCCCAGGCCACCCCGAACGACGGCTGACCACCAAGGAGGCCGCCGAACTGCTGGGCGTGAAGCCCGAGACCGTGTACGCGTACGTCAGCCGCGGCCACCTGAGCAGCAGACGCACGCCCGGCGGCCGGAGCAGCACCCTGGACGCCGACGAGGTCGAGGCCCTCGCCCGGCGCAACAGGCGGGAGGGCAGCGGCAGTCCGGGGTCCGGGTCGGAGCTGTCGGTGCGCACGCACGTCACGTTCATCAACGAGGACCGCTACTACTTCCGGGGCGTCGACGCGGTCGAACTGACCGCCCGGCACTCCTACGAAGAGGTCGCCGAGTGGTTGTGGACCGGTCGGCTGCGCCCCGGGATCACCTTCACCGCGCCCGAGGAATCCGTCATGGCCGCCCGCCGGGTCGTGGCGGCGCTGCCCGAACACACTGGCCCCACCGACCGGTTGCGGGTCGCCGCCGTGGCCGCCGCGGCCGCGGACCCCCTGCGGTTCGACCTCTCCGAGGACGCCGTGCTCGGTACGGCGCGCATCCTGATCCCCACCCTCGTCGCCGCCCTGCCCCCGAAGCGGCCCACTCACCGCGACGAGGGCTCCCTCGCCCTGCGCCTGTGGGCCCGGCTCAGCGGACGCCCCGCCGACAAGGCGCGGCTGCACGCCCTCGACACGGCACTCGGCCTGCTCGTCGACCACGACCTGGCCGCCTCGACGCTCGCGGTGCGCGTCGCCGCCTCGGCCCGCGCTCACGCCTACGCGGCCGTCTCCGCCGGGCTCGGCGTGATCGAGGGACCGCTGCACGGCGCGGCCGCCGGGCTCGCCCACCGCATGCTGCAAGAGGTGCTCGACCTCGGCAGCGCCGCCCCCGTGATCGCGGAGGAGCTGCGGGCCGGCCGCCGCGTGCCCGGCCTCGGCCACCGGATCTACCCCGGCGAGGACCCACGCGCGCGTGCCCTGTTCGCCCTCCTGGAGGACATTCCCGAAGCCGCGCCCGCCCTCGCCGCGGCCCGGGACATCGTCGCCACGACCGCCCGCCACGCGCCGTTGCACGCCAACGTCGACCTGGCGCTCGCCGTCCTCACGGTGTCCTGCGGGATGGAGTCCTCGGCCGGCGAGACGATCTTCGCCGTGGCCCGCACGGCGGGTTGGATCGCCCACGCCCTGGAGGAATACGGCGAACGCCCGCTACGGATGCGCCCGAGCGGACACTACGTGGGGCCCAAGCCTCCGCAGCCGCTGCCGGAGTAGGCGGGGCCGATCACGCGCGCGGGTCACTCGGGAGTTCGGGGGCAGGGCAGGAACGGGACGGGAGAGGTCAGGGGCGCGCCTCGTCGCCAAGCCGGCGCAAAGGTGCCGTACCGGCACGCGTACGCGTACCCCGTGCGGCAGGACACGTGCCCGGCAGGGCCTCGCCCGGAAGTCGCCCCGCGTCAAGTCAGGTTAGGCTCACCTCTGTGAGTACGTGCGCGACCGTCTCGCGGGATCTCGACGAGCCCCTCTCCGGAACCGCGGCCACGGCAACGACCTGGCTCCTCCTGGAACAGCCCGGCCCCTGGGGTGCGAAAGCGCTGGTCTCGAGCCACCTGGACCCCGCCTTGGGCCGCGCCCTGGAGACCGCCGCGCAGGACACGGGCGTACGCGTCGCGCTCATCCGGCGTCCTGGCCGCCACGCGGACCTCGGCGCACCGCGCCTGCGGCAGGTGTACGCGGCGCACACTGTCCCCGGCAGGGTGTGGCTGCACAGCGCCACGACCCACGACCCCCGGCAGTTGCTGGACCTCGACTTCGCCGCGCTGGGCCGGGGCGACCACCACACCTTCGACAGCGCGCTCCGGGGCCGGCCGCACACCGGCGACCCGCTCGCCCTCGTCTGCACCAACGGCAAGCGCGACCGCTGCTGCGCCCTCCTCGGCCGTCCGCTGGCCGCGGAACTCGCCGCCTCCGGGGTACGGGGCGCCTGGGAGGTCACCCATCTGGGGGGTCATCGCTTCTCCCCCACCCTGCTCGTCCTGCCGCACGGGTACGCGTACGGCCGCGCCGAGGCCCACGCCGTCAAGGAGGTCCTGCACGGCGTCCAGGAGGGGCGCATCGTCGTGGAGGGGTGCCGTGGGAGTTCGGCCTGGGAGCGGCCCGGCCAGGCGGCGGAGCTGGCGGTGCGCGCGGCCACCGGCGAAGACGCGGCGGAGGCGCTGAGCGTCGTACGGACCACCGGCGGCGCACCGCACTGGGAGGTGACCGTCGCGCACACCGACGGACGCCACTGGCAGGTCGACGTGGCCCGGGGCGACTCCCGGCCGCCCCGGCCGGAAAGCTGCGGCACGTCGGTCCTCGGTTCACCTGCGCGGATGGATGTGCTCGCGGTGCGTGAACTGGCGGGGACGGCACTGGCGGGCTGACACACCCCCGAACATGGCTCGACCGCGCCCCGCGCGGACACGGCCGAACCGTTTCCTCTTGATCGGGTCAAGAGATCCACATCACCCGCCCCTACGGCTGCACCGGCCCACCCACGTACCGTCTTGGGTATGAGCCCCACTCCCCCCGCCCGCCGCCTGCGCCTCGGAATGCCTCGGCGTGTGTTCTCGCAGGTGCTGCTGATGCAGTTGGCGATCGCCGCGGGAGTCGTGGTGCTCGCGACCGGGCTGTTCCTCGCCCCGCTCAGCGATCAACTGGACGACCAGGCGATGCGCCGCGCCCTCGCCATCGCGCAGACCACCGCAGCGGTGCCGCAGATCGCCGAGGACCTCCAGAGCACCCGGCCGACCGCCGGCGGACCGGTGCAGCGGCAGGCCGAGCGGATCCGTGCGGCCAGCGGCGCCGAGTACGTCGTGGTGATGGACCTCAACGGCACGCGCTGGTCGCACTCCGACGCCGAGCAGATCGGCGGCCATGTCTCGACGGACCCGAGCGAGGCCCTGGCCGGCAAGGACGTGATGGAGATCGACAGCGGCACCCTGGGCCGCTCGGCACGCGGCAAGGTGCCCCTGCGCGACAGCGAGGACCGGATCATCGGCGCGGTCTCGGTCGGCATCGAGTACGACAGCGTGCGCGCCCGCCTGATCCACGCGATCCCCGGGCTTTTCGCCTACGCCGGAGGCGCCCTCGCCGTGGGCGCGCTGGCCGCCTGGGTGATCTCCCGGCGGGTCCAGCGCCAGACGCGTGACCTGGCCTTCTCGGACATCTCGGCGCTACTGGCCGAGCGCGAGGCGATGCTGCACGGCATCCGCGAGGGCGTCGTCGCCCTGGACCGCGCGGGCCGCGTCCGGCTGCTCAACGACGAGGCGCAGCGCCTCCTCGGTGTCGGGGACGAGACCATGGGCGCGTCGCCCGACGAGGCCCTCGGCGAGGGACGTACGGCCGACGTCCTGGCCGGCCGGGTGACCGGCACGGACCTGATCGCCGTCCGAGGCCAGCGCGTCCTGGTCGTCAACCGCATGCCCACCGACGACGGCGGCGCCGTGGCCACCCTGCGCGACCGCACCGAGCTGGAACAGCTCGGCCGCGAGCTGGACTCGACACACGGCCTGATCGACGCGCTGCGCGCCCAGGACCACGAGCACGCCAACCGCATGCACACACTGCTGGGACTGCTCGAACTGGAGATGTACGACGACGCCGTGGAGTTCGTCGGGGAGGTGGTCGGCGATCACCGGGCCACCGCCGAGCAGGTGACCGAGAAGATCGAGGACCCGCTGCTCGCCGCCCTGCTGGTCGGCAAGGCGACCGTCGCGGCCGAGCGCGGCGTCGCCCTGTGGGTCTCCGACCGCACCCGGCTGCCCGACCGCCTGATCGACCCGCGCGGGCTGGTCACGGTCGTCGGCAACCTCGTGGACAACGCGCTGGACGCCGTCGGCGGCAAGCCGCACGCGCGCGTGGAGGTCGAACTGCGCACAGAGGGCCATGCCGTCGTACTGCGGGTGTGGGACACCGGCCCCGGCGTCCCGGCCGAGCAGCGGGAACTGATCTTCACCGAGGGCTGGTCGACGAAGAAGCCGCCCGCGCACGGCAAGCGCGGCATCGGGCTCTCCCTGGTGCGCAGGCTCGCCGAGCGGCAGGGCGGCAGCGCAGCGGTCGGCGAGGCGGCCGGCGGGGGCGCCGAGTTCACCGTCGTCCTGCCCGAGGCGCTGACCGAACCCGACCTGGAACCCGGTCCGGACGCCGGTCTGGACCCCGGCCCGGAACCCGCGTGGGCCGCTCCGGCGCAGGGTGCTGTCGAGGGGGAGTCGCGATGATCGAGGTCCTGGTCGTGGACGACGACACCAGAGTCGCCCGGGTCAACGCCGCCTACGTCGAGAAGGTGCCCGGCTTCCATGTCGCCGGTGAGGCGCACAACGCGGCAGAGGCGCTGCGCCAGGTGGAGCTGCTGCCCCGTCTGGACCTCGTCCTGCTGGACCACTACCTGCCCGACGAGACGGGTCTGGAGGTCGTCCAGGAGATGCGCCGACGCGGCCACCAGACCGACGTGATCATGGTGACGGCCGCGCGGGACGTCTCGACGGTGCAGGCGGCGATGCGCCAGGGCGCCCTGCAGTACCTGGTGAAACCGTTCGCCTTCGCGGGCCTGCGCGCCAAGCTGGAGGCGTACGCCGACCTGCGCCGCACGCTCGACGGCGGCGGCGAGGCCGAACAGGCCGACGTCGACCGCATCTTCGGCGCGCTGTCCGCCCCCTCGGAGCCCGGTCTGCCCAAAGGGCACTCCCCCACCACCGCCGAACTCGTACGCCAGTCCCTGATGAACGCCGAAGGGCCCCTGTCGGCCCAGGAGATCGCCGACCGGACCGGGGTGAGCCGCCAGACCGCCCAGCGCTACCTGAAGCTCCTGGAGCGCACGGGAAGGGCCCGGCTGACCCTGAAGTACGGCGACGCGGGCCGCCCGGAACACCGGTACCTGTGGGCGACCCGCGCCTGAGGGAGCCTGCTCTGCCGTCAGCCCACCGCCTTGTCGACGAACTCGGTCGTGTAGGTCTTGCTCAGGTCCACCTCGGTGTTCTGGATGTTCGGGTTGAACGCCTTGAGGACCCTCTCGACGGTCTCGGGACCGTTCTCGGGCATCACGCCGTCCTTGGTGAACATGGGCAGCGTGTTCTTGATGGCCACCGCGTACAGCAGCTTGTTCCCCTGCGAGTAGTCGGCCGGCATCCTCTCGGCGATCTTGCTCGCGCTGTGGGTGGACATCCACTTGAGCGTCTTGACGAATGCATTGACCAACTTCTGGACGGTGTCCCGGTGACTGTTGACCCAGTCCGTCTGCATGTACAGGCTTGACGAGGGATACGGTCCGCCGAGCGCCTTCTCCGAGCCCTGCGGGGTGCGCATGTCGAGCAGGATCTTGCCGGCCTTCTTGTCCAGGACGGTCGCCACGGTCGGGTCGGTCGTCATGCCCCCGTCGATGGCGCCCTGCTGGAGCGCCGAGACGAAGGTCGGCCCCGCGCCCACGGCGACCGGGGTGAACTCGCTGACCTTCACGCCGTTCTTGACCGCCAGGTACTTCGTCAGGAAGTCGGTCGAGGAACCGAGGCCCGTGACACCGAGCTTCTTCCCCTTGAAGTCCTTGGGCGAGGTGATGTCACCCTCCGCTTTGGCCGAGACGATCTCCACCTCACCGGGCGCGTGCGAGAACTGCACGACGGACTCCACGTCCTTGCCCTTCACCTGAAGGTCGAGTGTGTGGTCGTAGAAGCCGACGGCGCCCTGGACCTGCCCGGAGACGAGCGCGGTCTCGGCCTGCACACCGGCCGGCTCGCTCAGCAGCTCGACGTCGAGTCCCTGGGCGTCGAAGTGGCCCAGCCGCTGGGTGAGCATCGCAGGCAGGTAGATGACCTTGTCCAGGCCACCGACCATGATCTTGACCTTCGTCCCCTTGCCGTCGCCGCCGGAGCCGGTGGCGGCGGTGCTCGCCGCGTCGTCGGCACAGGCGGTCAGCGAGGAGAGGGCGAGCAGGGCGGCTGCGGCCAGGGCCGTGTGTCTGGCGGTGCGTCTGGCGGTTGTGCGCATGGCGGGTTCACGTCCTTGTGAGAGGCGATGCGGAGGGGGTGGTTGTGGGAGCCGGGAAGGGTCAGCCGTCGGAACCCGACGGCTTCCAGCGGAAGATGCGGCGCTCGGCGAAGGTCAGCAGCCCCTCGGCGACCAGCGCGACGACGGCGAGGACGACCATCGCGGCGTACACCCCGGCCGCGTTGAACGTGCCCTGTGACTGCGCGACGAGCAGGCCGATGCCCTTGGTCGCGCCGATGTACTCGCCGACGATGGCGCCGATGAGGGCGAAGCCGAAGCTGACATGGAGGCTGGTGAAGATCCAGGAGGTGGCGGACGGGACGACCACCTGAAGCGTCACCCTGCGGTCGCTCGCGCCGAGGATCCGGGCGTTGGCGACGAGGTCGCGGTCGACCTCGCGGGCGCCCTGGAAGGCGTTGAAGAAGACCGGGAAGAACACCAGGACGACGGCCGAGGCGACCTTGGAGGCGGGGCCGAGGCCGAACCAGATCACGAAGATCGGGGCCAGGACGATCCTGGGTATCGAGTTGAGCACCTTGATGTATGGACCAAGAATGTCGGCGAGCAAGGTGATCCGCCCGAGGGCGATACCGCACACGACACCGGTGACCACACCGATGATCCAGCCGAGCAGCGCCTCGTAGAGCGTGTACCAGATCTGCTCGCCCAGGGAGCCGAGCGCGGTCCCGTGGGTCACCCAGGTGTGGATCTGGTCCCAGATCTTCGTGGGCATGGAGAAGTTGAACGGGTCGATGACCTCGGCCCGGGAGAGCGCCTCCCACAAGGCGAGCACGGCCACCAGGAGCAGCACGCGGGACGCCGTGACAGCGACCTTGCGGCTGCGGGCGCCGCGCGCGCGTGAGTGGGCGCGATCCGGAGCCTTCGCCGTGTCGACGACCGGTGTGCCCAGCAGGTCAAGCGACATGGGCGGCACCTCTCTCGCGGGTGATGCGGACCTCTTCGCCGAGGGACTCCCAGAGCTCGCGGTAGATCTCGATGAACCGCGGCTCCAGACGCACCGACTCGACCTTGCGCGGACGCGGCAGGTCGATGGCGAAGACCTGCTTCACGGCGGCGGGGCCTGCGGTCATGACGACGACCTTGTCGGCCAGCGCGATGGACTCCTCCAGGTCGTGGGTGACGAAGACGACGGACGCGCCGGTGCCCTCCCACAGCTCGAGGAGTTCGTCCGACATCAGGGCCCTGGTCTGCACGTCGAGCGCCGAGAACGGCTCGTCCATGAGCAGGATCTCGGGGTCGTTGACGAAGGTCGCGGCGAGGGCGACGCGTTTGCGCTGACCGCCGGAGAGCTGATGCGGGTAGCGGTCCTCGAAGGCGGTGAGACCGACCCGGGCCAGCCACTCGCGGGCCCTCCTCTTCGCCTCCGCCTTGGGCACACCGCGGAAGCGGGGGCCGGCCATGACGTTGGACAGGACCGTGCGCCAGGGGAAGGTGGCGTCCTGCTGGAAGACGAAGCCGACGCTGTCGCCGACTCCGCGCACGGGTCGCCCGGCGACCAGCACCTCGCCCTGGGTGGGCTCTTCCAATCCGCTGACCAGGGTCAACGTGGTCGACTTGCCGCAGCCGGTCGGTCCGACGACCGCCACGAACTCGCCGCGCCCGACGGTGAGATCGAGTGCCCGCACGGCTGTGTGCGGGGCGCCCGACGGGGTCCGGAAGACCTTGCTCGCACCCCGCAACTCGATGGCGGGGCTGGTGTCTGCGCTCATGGCCGGGGACGGTAGAGGCGACCCGGGAGGCGGCATCAGCCTTGTGGGCGCATGCTCTTGTTTTGCTTGCAGTAGCCTGTTGTGCTCGTTTTGCTCACGCTACAACAGCGAAGCCGAGACACGGGCTTGACGCCCGCCTGGCCTTCACGGAGAGAGGCCCGATGATTGACGTCCTGGTCGTGGACGACGACTTCCGTGTCGCCGAGATCAACGCCAAGTACGTGGAAAAGGTTCCCGGCTTCCGGGTCGCCGCCCGCGCGCACAGCGCCGCGCAGGCGCTGGCCGCCATCGAGCGCGGAACCATCGACCTGGTGCTGCTCGACCACTACCTGCCCGACGAGACCGGCCTCCAACTCGTCCACCGCATGCGGGAACAGGGGCACGGAACCGACGTCATCATGATCACGGCGGCCGGCGACGTCACGACCGTGCAGACCGCGATGCGTCTGGGCGCCCTGCACTACCTGGTCAAACCGTTCACCTTCGCCGCACTGCGCACCCGCCTCGACTCGTACGCCGCCCTGCGCCGCACGGTGGACCGGGTGGGCGGTCACGGCATCGCCGGCCAGGAGCAGGTCGACCGGATGTTCGGTGCCCTGCGCACGGGACCGGTGCCGTCCTCGCCCGGCCTGCCGAGCGGGCACTCGGAACCGACCACGGACCTGATCTGCGCCGTCCTGCACCGCGCGAACCACCCGTTGTCGGCCCACGAGGTCGCCGCCGAGACCGGCCTAAGCCGCTCCACCGCCCAGCGCTACCTCCGCCACCTGGAACAGGCCGGCCGCCTGCACCTCTCCCTCAAGTACGGCGACACAGGCCGCCCGGAACACCGGTACGCGTGGGTGGCCCCGTAGCCGCACCACAGGCAGCGGCTCCGATCCCGTCCGCCGGGCACGGCGGTGCGGTACGGCGGCTGCGGCAGCGGCAGCGGCAGCGATGCGGTACGGCTGTTACGACCGGCTGCCGGAGTCGCCCGCTAGGCGGCGCCCGCCCCCGTCAGTGACCGCACCTCGGTCTCCGCGTGCTTGGTTTCGTCGGCGACCTCGGCCGAGGTGACCGTGCCGAGCCAGCCCGCCAGGAAGCCCAGCGGGATCGAGACGAGGCCGGGGTTCTGCAGGGGGAAGTACTGGAAGTCGACGGCCGGGAAGAGCGACTGGGGGCTGCCGGACACCACCGGCGACAGCACGACGAGCGCCAGGGCCGGAACCAGCCCCCCGTACACCGACCACACGGCACCCCGCGTGGTGAAGCCCCGCCAGAACAGCGAGTACATCAGGACGGGCAGGTTCGCGGACGCGGCGACGGCGAAGGCGAGCCCGACCAGGAACGCCACGTTGAGATCGCGGGCCAGCAGGCCGAGGGCGATCGCGATCACGCCGATGCCCACGGCGGCGACCCGCGCCACCGCGACCTCGCTGCGGGGTTCGGCGTTCCGGCGACGCAACGAGGCATACAGGTCGTGCGCCACCGACGCCGAGGAGGCGAGCGTGATCCCGGCGACGACGGCGAGGATCGTGGCGAAGGCGATGGCCGCCACGACCGCGAACAGGACCGTTCCCCCTGTGGAGTCGGCGCCGCCGCCCAGGTCGAGGGCGAGAAGGGGAACCGCCGTGTTCCCGGACGCGTTCGAGCCGCGTACGGCCTCCGGGCCGACGATCGCCGCCGCGCCGAAGCCCAGGACGATCGTCATCAGGTAGAAGCCGCCGATGAGCCCGATCGACCAGACGGCGGAGCGCCGGGCGGCCTGCGCGGTCGGCACGGTGTAGAAGCGGGACAGGATGTGCGGCAGCCCAGCCGTGCCCAGCACCAGTGCGAGCCCCAGGCTCATGAAGTCGAAGCGCGCGGTCCAGTCTCCGCCGTACTTCAGCCCGGGTGCCAGGTACGCGGAACCGTGCCCGCTGCGCTCGGCCGCCGTGCGCAGCAACTGGTCGAAGTCACCGTGGAAGCGCACCAGGACGAGCGTGGTGAGCACGATGGTGCCGCCCAGCAGCAGAACCGCCTTCACGATCTGAATCCACGTGGTGGCCCGCATCCCTCCCAACGACACATAGATCACCATGAGCGCACCGACCCCGATGACGGCCCAGGACTGAGCCGCCTCGCCGGTGTTCCCCAGGAGCAGCGCGACCAGGCTGCCCGCCCCCACCATCTGCGCCACCAGATAGAGAACGGACACGGTGACCGAGGAAGTTCCCGCCGCGATCCGCACCGGCCGCTCGCTCATGCGCGCGGCGACCACGTCGGCGAGCGTGAACCGCCCGCAGTTGCGCACCAGTTCGGCGACGAGGAACAGCACCACCAGCCAGGCCACGAGGAAGCCCACCACGTACAGCAGACCGTCGTATCCGTACAGCGCGATGAGCCCGGTGGCTCCCAGGAAGGAGGCGGCCGACATGTAGTCGCCCGCGATGGCAAAACCATTTTCCATCGGGGAGAACAGCCGCCCGCCGGCGTAGAACTCCTCCTGAGAACCTTGCCGGTTGCGGCTCACCCAGGTCGTGATGCCCAGCGTGACCGCGACGAAGGCACTGAACAGCAGCAACGCCGGCGTCTGATGGTTACCGGTCACGACGCATCACCCCTCGCTCCGCGCGTCAGCTCCTGGGTGTCCCAGCGCAGTTCGAGCGCGGCCCGGTCCCTGTGCAGCCGTGAGTGCCGGGCGTAGGCCCAGGTCAGCAGGAACGTGCTGAGGAACTGTCCGAGCCCGGCGAGCAACGCCACGTTCACCGCCCCCGCCACCGGCCGCGCCATGAACGCGGGCGCGGTCGTCGCGGTCACGACGTACGCCACATACCAGACGAAGAACCCGGCGACCGCAGGCACCACGAACCGCCGGTACCGGCTGCGCACCTCCTGGAAGGCCGCGCTGCGCTGCACCTCGAGGTAGACCTGCGCCGCTGCCACGGCTCCGGTCTCCTGGCCCCGACGTGCCGCCGGAAACTCGGCCGAGGGCGGGCCCACGGCGACCGACTCGCCCCAACCCGAGGCGAGCGCGTCGTACCACGGGTCCTCGTAGCGCACTTCTCCTCGCGCTTCGATGAACGCCTGGGCCTGACTCTGGTGGTACTCGCCCACGGAGGGCTCGGGATCACCGATCTCGGGACCGTCCCCGTCGGCGCGGGCACGGCCGTTGCTTGACTGCATACCCAAGGATGGACAGAACGGGAAGATCCCCGACACTTCTTCCCCGCACGCTTCACCCCATCAGGTGACCAGAGAGCCATTCACCCCATCGGGGGCCGCACCAACCCCTTCCGATATGCGTAACGCACCGCCTGGGCGCGACCCTTGAGGCCCGTCTTGGTGAACATGTTGTTGATGTGGGTCTTCACCGTCGCGGTGGACACACTCAGCCTGTGCGCGATCTCCTGGTTGCTGAACCCCTCGGCGATCAGCACCAGCACCTCCGCCTCCCGGGTCGTCAGCCCGTCGGGGGCGGCAGCGGGCTCCGCCGGCGCCGGTTCGGGCGCCGACAGGCGCTCCAGCAGCCTGCGTTGGACACTCGGCGACAGCCCCGCGTCCCCCGACAGCACGCTGTGCACGGCCCTGACGATCTCGTCCCCGTCCGCGTCCTTGGTGAGGTATCCCCGCGCTCCGGCTTCCAGCGCCGGGAACAGGGAGTCGTCGTCCGCGAAGGTCGTGAGCACCACGACCTGTGTTCCCGGATACTCCGCCCGGATGCGCCGAGTCGCCTCCACTCCATCGCAGCGGGGCATACGCAGGTCCATCAGCACCACGTCGGGGGCCAGTTCGGCGACGAGCCGCACCGCCTCGTCCCCATCCCCGGCAGCGCCCACGACCTCGACTCCCGGCAACAGCCCGAGCAGCATCACGATGCCTTCCCGGACGACCGTCTGATCGTCCGCGACCACCACTCTGGCGGACTTCTTCTCCGCGTCCTCGGTCATACCGGCACCTTCAGTGTCACCACGAAGCCTTCCTCGTCCGGTCCGGCAGCGAGCGACCCGCCCAGCAGTTCGGCGCGCTCCCGCATACCCAGCAGACCGTACCCGCCTCCCGCCTGGGAGAGTTCGCCCGGCGAACCCCCCGAGTCCCGCACATCCAGGGTGACTTCACGCGGGCTGTACTCCAGCCGCACGCTCACCCTCGCGCCCGGCGCGTGTTTACGGGCGTTCGTCAGGGCTTCCTGGGCGACCCTGCGCACCGCCTGCGACGCCTCGGCCGGCAGCGGTCTGCGTTCACCCCCCACGGTGACCTCGGCACCGTCCGATGCACGGACGAGGTCGGTCAGGAAGTCCTCCAGCGGCGTCAGTTCACCGCGCAGCGCGGAGAGGGACTGTCGGGTCTCCTCGAGACCGTCGCGCGCCATCCCCCGTGCCGCCACCACGCGTTCGAGTATCTGTTCGTGGTCCGCACCCCGCTCGATCAGCAGCCGGGCCGCTTCCAGGTGCACGAGCTGCGCCGAGAGACTGTGGGCCAGGACATCGTGGATCTCCCGGGCGATGCGGGCCCGCTCCGCGAGTGCGGCCGACTCGGCCTCGGCCGCACGCGCCGCCCGCTCCTGGGCGAGCAGCCGCTGTGCGTTGCCTCTGGCTTCGGCGTCCAGACGCAGTGCGTATCCGGCGAGGGCCATGCCTCCGATGACGGCGGCCGAGGTCAGCCCCGTGTCGTCGTTGACTCTGGCGAAGGAGGCGAAGCCGAGCGCGGCCACCGGCAACGCGGCCGCCAGAGGCAGTCGCTCCAGTGCCGCGATGGCACACCCGCAGCACAGGACCACGGCCAGGGTGCGGAAGTCGGCGGCCCCGGCTCCGGCCGCCAGTCCCAGCAGCATCAGGACGAGTGCCAGGGACGGCCACAGCCTGTGCTCGAGCGTGGTCCGGAACAAAGCCCACGCCAGCCCACCTGCGACAAGTGCTCCGCCGGCGCGGGCGATCGCGACCCACCCATGGATGCGGTTGTCGTGGAAGGCGCTCCACAGCAGCGCGCCCAGCACCAGCAGCCGCACCGCCCAGGCCAGCAGCCGCCTCGGCCGCGAGATCTCCTTGGGGCCCAGCGCCTCCCGTGAGGGCCAGCGGGTCCAGACGTTCTCCGTCACACGCGCTCCTTCCACGCGGACCGGGGCACGTGGTCACCGTACGCCGTGGCGTACACAGGAGCCTGGCTGAGAGACCGCGTGCGCCAGATCAGGATCCCGGAGCGGACCAGCAGGGTGGCCGCGAGCCCCAGCATCAGGGCCGAGCTGTGCTGGTGGACGCCCATCAGCGCACCGACCGCGAAGAGGCCCATCCGCAGACCGATGCCGACGGCCCAGACGGCCGCGCTCGCTTTGGTGCTCTTGCTCCACACGGCGCCGTCCGACTCCACCCAGATGCGGGTGGTCCAGGCCCAGGCGGCTCCTATAGCCAGGCCGACGATCATTTCGGCGCCGAGCAGCAGAGCCGAAGCGGTGTGGTGACGGGCGTCGAGCAGGTCGGGCTCGCGCAGCGTTATGACGGCCAGGATCGCGGGCAGGAGCCACCACCGCCGGTCCGTGTCGATGCGGCTTGCGCGGAACTGCCGCACGATCACCACCGCGGCCACGACCACGATCACCAGTGCGTTGACGAGCCCGGACATCACAGCCTCCGTGAGCGGGAAGGGGATGGCGACCGCGAGTGCTGCCGACGCCTTCGACGCTACGGAAACTTGCCGGTCCGCAGATCGGCGCTGGGGTGGATCATGGGTGGATATGCGAAGGCCCGGCTTCTCCACCCGTGGGTGGAGAAGCCGGGCCTGACCATCCGAACCTCGGAACTGCGCGCCCAGCTTGGCGCAGCGGCTACGCGTCGATGCGGGACCGGTCCAGCGTCGCCGCCGAGCTGGAGATGAACTCCTTGCGCGGTGCCACGTCGTTGCCCATGAGCAGGTCGAACACCTGCTCCGCGGAATCCAGGTCGGAGAGGTTGATGCGCCGCAGGGTGCGGTGACGGGGGTCCATCGTCGTCTCGGCCAACTGGTCGGCGTCCATCTCGCCGAGACCCTTGTAGCGCTGGATGGAGTCCTTGTACCGGACACCCTTGCTCTGGAACTCCATGAGCTTGTCGCGCAGCTCGCGGTCCGAGTACGTGTACACGTACTTGTCCTGGCCCTTCTTGGGCTGGACAAGTTCGACGCGGTGCAGCGGCGGCACCGCGGCGAACACCCGCCCTGCCTCGACCATGGGCCGCATGTAGCGGTGGAACAGGGTCAGGAGCAGGGTCCGGATGTGGGAGCCGTCCACATCGGCGTCGGTCATCATGATGATCTTGCCGTAGCGGGCCGCGTCGATGTCGAAGGTGCGCCCGGAGCCGGCTCCTATGACCTGGATGATCGCGCCGCACTCCGCGTTCTTCAGCATGTCGGTCACGGACGACTTCTGGACGTTGAGGATCTTGCCCCGGATCGGCAGCAGTGCCTGGAACTCGGAGTTCCGGGCGAGCTTCGCCGTGCCGAGCGCGGAGTCTCCCTCGACGATGAACAGCTCGCTGCGCTCGACGTCGTCGCTGCGGCAGTCGGCCAGCTTGGCGGGCAGGGACGAGGACTCCAGTGCCGTCTTGCGGCGCTGCGCGTCCTTGTGCTGCCGGGCCGCGATGCGCGTCCGCGCGGCGGCGACCGCCTTCTCCATGACGACCCGGGCCTGAGCCGCGTCATCGCGCTTGGTGGAGGTCAGGAACGCCTTGAGCTCCTTGGAGATCACGGTGTTCACGATGCGCCGGGCCGCCGAGGTGCCGAGGACCTCCTTGGTCTGGCCCTCGAACTGCGGCTCGGCGAGGCGGACGGTGACGACCGCGGTCAGGCCTTCCAGGGCGTCGTCCTTGACGATGTCGTCCTCGGCGACGCGCAGCATCTTCTTGGCGCGCAGCACCTCGTTCATCGTCTTGGCGACCGCCTGCTCGTAGCCGGCGACGTGGGTGCCGCCCTTGGGCGTGGCGATGATGTTGACGAACGACCGGAGTGTCGTGTCGTAGCCGGTGCCCCAACGCATCGCCACGTCCACGCCGAGTTCGCGGGTGACCTCCGTCGGGGTCATCTGGCCGTGCTCGTCCAGGACCGGGACCGTCTCCTTGAACGTGCCCTGCCCCGTGAAGCGGAGGACGTCGCAGACAGGCCTGTCGGTGGCCAGGTACTCGCAGAACTCGCTGATGCCGCCGTCGAAGCGGAAGGACTCCTCGCCCTTGCTGCCGCCTTCGCCCAGGCCGTACTCGTCGCGGACGACGATGGTCAGGCCGGGGACCAGGAACGCGGTCTGGCGGGCCCGCTGGTGGAGGTGCTCCAGGGAGAGCTTGGCGTCCTTGAGGAAGATCTGGCGGTCGGCCCAGTACCGCACGCGCGTGCCGGTGCGGTTCTTGGCGATCCTCTTGACCTTGCGCAGGCCGCCCGTCTCGAACGTGGCGTCGGGGCCGTCCGCGGCGAAGGAGCCCGGGACTCCTCGCCGGAAGCTGATCGCGTGCGTGTTGCCGCTGCGGTCCACCTCGACGTCGAGTCGGGCGGACAGGGCGTTGACCACGGATGCGCCGACGCCGTGCAGACCGCCGGAGGCGGCGTAGGAGCCGCCGCCGAACTTGCCGCCGGCGTGCAGCTTGGTCATGACGACCTCGACACCGGACAGCCCGGTCTTGGGCTCGACGTCGACGGGGATGCCACGGCCGTTGTCACGGACCTCGACCGAGGCGTCGTCGTGGAGGATCACCTCGATGTGGTCGCAGTATCCGCCCAGGGCTTCGTCGACGGAGTTGTCGATGATCTCCCACAGGCAGTGCATCAGACCACGGCTGTCGGTCGAGCCGATGTACATACCCGGGCGCTTCCGCACGGCCTCGAGGCCCTCGAGGACGAGCAGGTGCCGCGCGGTGTAGTTGGAACCGTCCCGGTCTGCTCCTGCCAGCAGCGCTGTGGACGGCACGGACGTTTCGGCGGTCACGCGGTTCGCTCCTCGCTGAATTTCAGTTGAGGCCCTTCTGGGTAAGGGCGCGGCTTGGGTTGCCGCCAAGAGGGTACCGAGGCCTGGTAGAGCCGTTGTAACGCCACCCTGGGTCTGAAACTCAGACTAGTCCAGCGTCGTATGCGTGTTCGATCCCTCGTTGGAGTGAAGTACATATCACGTTCCCTTCGGGGCATGAACCATTTAGGCTCCGGGCACGTCCTCATGAACAAACCGGCAAGCCAGCCGGGAGGATCGGACCATGACCGACAGCGCGAAACCGTAAGCACCACAGACCACGCAATACGGCACATTCGCCGCCAAACCGGCAGCAGACGGCCGCCTCGGAAAGATTTTTCGAGGAGAAGCCACGAGCGGGAACGTTTTGGGGCTGGTTGGATGTTGACCCTGGTACGACAGCTCGTCGAGCTAGAGAAGAGGCGACGTGACTACTGTTCTGACCCCCGCGAGCCCGCTGACGGCCGCTGACCGCTGCGACCGCTGCGGCGCCCAGGCGTACGTACGCGTCGTCCTGCTCAGCGGCGGAGAACTGCTCTTCTGCGCCCACCACGGCCGCAAGTTCGAGCCGGAACTCAAGAAGATCGCCGCCGAGATACAGGATGAGACGGAGCGGCTGACGACCGTTCCGGCGTCCGTCTCCGAAGAAGAGCGCTGATCCTGCGCGTCCACGACGAGCGAGAATCGGCACAGGCCGGTGTGCGGGTGGCTGTCCCTGCTCTCAGGGACAGCCACCCGCTTCTCGCAGCACGAAGAGATCGCGACCGTGCGGGGAGACCCGCTCAGACGCGGTCAGGCGCCCCGCGGGGGCTCCGAGTCCCCGTACCCCAGCCCAGCGTCCGAACGGCGTCGGAGACCCGCGTGTAGACGCCCGGGCTCCCCGGCCGGCCGCAGCCGCTGCCCCACGACACGAGCCCGATGAGCTTGCCTCCGGCGACGAGCGGCCCTCCGCTGTCCCCCTGGCAGGCATCGCGGCCGCCCGGCACCTCTCCGGCACAGACCATGCTCCGCGCGACGTACGTGCCGTCCGCCGAACCGGGATACGCCCGCTCACAGAGCGCGTCGGCCAGCACGTGCACGCGAGCCGCCCGCAGGGTGTGGGCGTACGCACCGAACCCGGTGATGTCGCCCCAGCCGTAGACGACGGCCTCCGTGCCGGACGCGTACGCCGGATCACCCTCGGCCGCCATGGCGACGACCGCCGCCGCCGGAAGCGGCTCGGCAAGGGTGAGCACGGCGAAGTCCCCGGCGTTGCTGGCACTGTCGTAGCCCGGGTTCACCCAGACTCTGCGTACGGAGATCTCCTGGCCGGTCTCCGCGTACAGGTCCGTACGGCCCGCGACGACCCTCAGGTCGGCCACCCGCCCCGGGGGCGCTCCCAGGACGTCCTGGGCCATGCAGTGGGCCGCTGTGAGCACGGTCGACGGGGCGACCGCCACGCCTCCGCAGAACTGCCCCGAGCGCATACCTCCGAACCGGTCACGACTGGACAGCGCGACCGTCCAAGGGCTCTGGGAGACGTCGACCGGGAAACCGCCCACGACGACACCGTCGGAGGCCGCAGGGGCCGCGGAGGCCAACGGTATGGCCATCGCCGCGGCCGCCAGGATCAACGGCCGGGACAAGGCCCGGACAAAGAGACGACGCATGCGCGCTCCTCACTCTGGAGTGATCGATGAACACCCAGGGTGATTCAGTGCGCGCCGCCGCGCACCCGCACGCCCACGCCGAAGGCCCGGTCCCCCAGGGGACCGGGCCTTCGTGTCGTACGGCTACGACCTAGTCGAGGTAGTCGCGCAGCACCTGCGAACGGGACGGGTGGCGCAGCTTCGACATGGTCTTGGACTCGATCTGGCGGATGCGCTCGCGCGTCACGCCGTAGACCTTGCCGATCTCGTCGAGGGTCTTCGGCTGACCGTCGGTGAGACCGAACCGCATGGAGACGACGCCCGCCTCACGCTCGGACAGGGTGTCGAGGACGGAGTGGAGCTGCTCCTGGAGGAGCGTGAAGCTCACCGCGTCGGCCGGGACGACGGCCTCGGAGTCCTCGATGAGGTCACCGAACTCGCTGTCGCCGTCCTCGCCCAGCGGGGTGTGCAGGGAGATGGGCTCACGGCCGTACTTCTGGACCTCGATGACCTTCTCGGGGGTCATGTCGAGTTCCTTGGCCAGCTCCTCCGGGGTGGGCTCGCGGCCCAGGTCCTGGAGCATCTGGCGCTGCACGCGCGCGAGCTTGTTGATGACCTCGACCATGTGCACCGGGATACGGATGGTGCGGGCCTGGTCGGCCATGGCGCGGGTGATCGCCTGACGGATCCACCAGGTGGCGTACGTGGAGAACTTGTAGCCCTTGGTGTAGTCGAACTTCTCGACCGCGCGGATGAGACCGAGGTTGCCCTCCTGGATGAGGTCCAGGAAGAGCATGCCGCGGCCGGTGTAGCGCTTGGCCAGGGAGACCACCAGGCGGAGGTTGGCCTCCAGGAGGTGGTTCTTGGCCCGCCGGCCGTCCTCGGCGATGATCTCCAGCTCGCGCTTGAGCTTGGGGGCGAGCTTGTCGGCGTTGGCCAGCTTGTCCTCGGCGAACAGACCGGCCTCGATGCGCTTGGCGAGCTCGACCTCCTGCTCGGCGTTGAGCAGCGGGACCTTGCCGATCTGCTTGAGGTAGTCCTTGACCGGGTCGGCGGTGGCGCCGGCGACGGCGACCTGCTGGGCCGGCGCGTCGTCCTCGTCGTCGTCGGAGAGGACGAAGCCCTTGTTCTCGGCCCCTTCCTCCTCCTCTTCACCAGGCTTGGGAGCGTCCTCGAGGACCTCTTCCTCGGCCAGCTCGGCTTCGTCGCCCTTGGCGGTGGTCTTCTTGGCCGCCGTCTTCTTGGCGACGGTCTTCTTCGCGACCGTCTTCTTGGCGGTCGTCGTCTTCTTGGCAGCCGCCTTCTTGGCGGGGGCGGCTTCTTCTGCGGGGTCGTCCACAGCGGGTCCGGCCGGGGCGGCCGTGCTGGCGGTGGCCTTCCTGGTGGTCACCGTCTTGGCCGCGACCGTCTTGGTGGCGGTGCGCTTGGCCGGACTCTTCGCTGCGACGCTCTTTCGGGTGCGCTTGGGCTCCGCGGCACTGACCATCAGCGTCACACCCTCTTCCTCGAGGATCTGGTTGAGGCTGCGCAGTACGTTCTTCCACTGAGTGGCCGGAATCTGGTCAGCTTCGAAGGCCCGACGCACATCGTCGCCGGCGATCTGCCCCTCAGCCTTTCCCCGCTCAATGAGCGCCATGACAGAGACGGACTCGGCGATCTCAGGCGGGAGCGTACGGGATGTGCTGGCCGACACGAACAACCTCTCGGAACGTTGGAAAACGGCTTCCGGCCCCGTCCATGATGGACAGGAGCCGACCACCGGCCTGGGGATGGGCCGACGGCGCGGGCGGGGGCCGGGAGGATGCACAGCGCCTTGAACGGCATCCGTATTCCCTCTGCGGCAGTCACCTCTTAGGTCATCGCGTTGTTTCCACAAGCGTTACGCCCAATCTTCGTGGCCCGAGTCACACCGCGTAAGCATTCAAAAACGGTCAAACATGGGCAGAAGAGGTCACCCGTGGCGCCTATCGGGCCTCCGCGGCCTATTCCAGGCCACATCGGCCGTCGGACCCCGCAGTCCCCGTGACGGGTCCTGCGGGGTCCGACGGGAGTGCGGGGGAAGCGGCCGGGGACGGCGCGGGAGGGGGAAGACATCCCCGGACCGTTCCACCCGTGGGTGCGGTCAGTGTTCGCGCGGGGCCGGCACGACGCGCTCCACCTCGGGGTGGACGGTGAGCAACTGCCGCATGGCCGCCTCGGCCGCGGTGCCGTCGCCCGCGGCGAGGGCGTCGGCGATCCTGCCGTGGTGGCCCAGCGACGCCTCGGTCGGCCGGTCACAGCCCGTGACCGGGTTGCCGGAGACCTGGAGGGCGGACGACACGATCCCGGAAAGGTGCTCCAGCATGCGGTTGCCCGCGACCTGGATGAGCAGCGAGTGGAACTCGGCGTCGGCCCGGGAGTAGGTGAGCGCGTCGCCCTGCGCCATGGCGTGCGCCATGATCTCGACCATGTCGGACAGCCGCTGCTGGATGTCGGGGCGCCCATGGCCGGCGGCGAGGCGGGCGGCGAGGGGCTCGATCGTCCAGCGCAGCTCGCTCAGCTCACGCCGCTGGTCGTCGCGCTGGGGGCCGAAGGCCCGCCACTCGATGATGTCCGGGTCCAGGAGGTTCCAGTCGCTCACGGGACGCACGCGCGTGCCGACGTTCGGCCGGGCGCTGACCAGGCCCTTGGCCTCGAGGACACGCAGCGACTCGCGGACGACGGTGCGGGACACCTCGAACCGCTGACCGATCTCCTCGGGCACCAGCGGACGGTCGGCGCCCAGGTCACCCGAGACGATCATCTGGCCCAGTTGCTGGACGAGTTGGCCGTGCAGTCCGCGTCCGCGGCTGCCCGCGCTGCGCCGGCCCACGCGGCCCAGCTCGGGGTCCGCGGTCTCCCAGACGGGAGCTCCGACGCGGTCGGCGGCAGGGGCCTGGGCGTAGGGGTAGCGATCGAGTTCGCCCGGGCCGGCCAGACCGGAGTCGGCGGAGCGGGCGGCGGTCATCATGGTGTGCGCAAGGGTACTCACGGATCCTTTGTCGGCGCTGCCTCCAACTCCCTTGAGGTCTTTGGTGAAAAGCACACGAAAGGGTGATCGCTCACCCCGTCGCAATTGACGCCTTATCGGAAAGAAATGGGCGTTCTCCGGGGAGTTGCGCACACGCCCGGACCGGATGGGTCCAGGCGGTCGTCATCGGACCCTGCTTCGCAGGGTCGTGAGCAGATACGCGCACAGCAAGGCCGTCAGGGACAACGTCATTGCTCCACCGACGGGTTGGACGATCACGCGTGCCGCGGCGGACAGATAGCGCTCTCCCCCGAAGGGCCACTGCACCAGGAGCGTCTCGCGCAACCGCATCGAGAGTCCGGCCGCCGTCCGCACGGACGCGCTCTCCACGGCCTTCTGTACGAGGGGTACGACGACGACGGGGACGGCGAGCACCGCGGCCAGGCCTGCCGCGGTGGACCGGAAGACGCCGGCGGCCAGCACACCGGCCCAGGCGCAGCCGACCACGAGTCCGAGCCAACTCGCACTCAGCGGAAGCCACTCCGCGGGAACTTGCGCGAGCTCCCGTCCGTAGACGAGGTAGAGCGCTTCGGCGTCGCAGCCCACTGTGAGGAAGGCCAGCATCAGGGCGGTGAGCGCGGCGACGAGGAGCTTGGCGGTGAGCACGCCCAGTCTGCGGGGCACGGTGCCGCGGTCGACCGCCAGCGCGGGGTGGCGGAACTCGTCCCCGAAGGCCAATGCACCGAGCAGTCCCGCGCCGAGTGCGGCCGGCGGCAGCGGCAACTGCACGGGCCAGGCGGCCAGCAGCCGCGCCTGCGAGGTGTGGCCCACGCGGGCCAGGAGTACGGCGGTGAGGGCGGAGACGAGCAGCACGGCGGCACCGGTGAGGAATCCGGTGCTGATCCCGGTGGCGCGGCGGAGTTCGTAGCGGAGGGGGCGCAGGGGGCTGGGGGCGGAGCGGACGGAGATGGGGGGTGGCAGGGCGGGCAGGGTGTCGAAGGTGCGGGAGGAGGAGCGGGACGCGGAGCGGGAGGTAGAGCGGGAGGTGGAGGTGCGCAGCGGGTGCCGGGCGGAGGGTACGGCGGCCGGCTCGGTGCTGGAGTGCCGGTCTTGCTCGGCGGGGGTGTCGGTCGACACGGCGGCGGTGGTATCGGTCACGACGGCGGTGGTATCGGTCGCGGTCGTGCCAGGGTCGGCCGAGGCCGTGCTGTGGACAGTCGTTGCGGCAGGACCGGACCTGGAGTCGCCGTCGGAACCCCGGATGCCATCGGTAGGAGGTGCGTCGGTCGGCGGGCCCGGCGCGGGGAACGGCTGCGGCTCGGACTCAGGCGTGCGCGGCGCTACAGCGGCGGTGGCAGTGGCCGCGGCAGCGACAGCGGCTTCCTGGGTGCCGTTCCCGGCGCGGGCGTCCCCGGAGGCCTCCAGGCGTTCTGCGCCCGGCGCTGAGGCTCCGACGGTGGTCGGCTCACCGTCCGAGGGGGACGGCCCTGTTTCGGCGCGTGTCCGACGCGGGGCCAGTGGCGGTGCTCCTGCTCCAGGCCCCATGTCTCCTGTCTCGTCGGCGAGTTGGTGGACGAGGATGCCGTGCCGGAACGCCGTCTCGCCGACGTGGGCGCAGCTACTGCCGTACACCGAGAGTCGGTTGCCGTCCTCCTGCGCGACTTCGACGGAGCGTCGTGCGGCGCGGGCCTCCTTGGCGAGCAGGGCGGCCAGACGGACGGCGTGCGGGCTGCGGACGGCAACCC
This sequence comes from Streptomyces sp. yr375, assembly GCF_900110755.1. Taxonomy (GTDB): domain Bacteria; phylum Actinomycetota; class Actinomycetes; order Streptomycetales; family Streptomycetaceae; genus Streptomyces. Next base: position 85,994 of record NZ_FOFF01000026.1, on the reverse strand, counting down.
GGGGGCGCAGCCGGGTGCGGCCGAAGTCGGCGGCCTCCTGATCGGCGACGAGTCTGCCCTGGTCCAGGGTGACGACCCGGTCGGCGGTGCGGGCGGCCTCCTTGGGGTCGGCCGTGGTCATCAGGACCGTGCCTCCCTGGTCCGCGTGCGCGCGCAGCATGCCGTGCAGCCAACGGTTCTCGCGCCCGGAGAGCCTGTCGGTCGGATCGTCGAGGACGAGGGTGTGGGGGTCCGCAAGGAGGGCGCAGGCCAGGCCGAGTCGCCGGTCCATGCCGCGGGAGAGGGTGCTGAGACGTTCGTCGCGCAGGCTGGCCAGGCCGACCACCTCGAGTACCTCGTCGGCTCGCCGGACCGGGACGCCGGCCGCCGCGCACAACATGCGCAGGTGGCCGCGGACCGTGCGGGCCGGGTGCCCGGGCACCTCGCCCAGGAGGACGCCGACCTCGCGGGAGGGGTGGGCGATGCGGTGCAGGGGGCGGCCTCTGAAGTAGGTGAGGCCGCGGCCCTGTTGGAGTTCGAGCATGAGTCTCAGCGCCGTGGTCTTGCCCGCGCCGGGCGCTCCGAGCAGTACGGTGACGCTGCCCGCGCGTGCCTCGAAGGAGACATCGTCGACGGCGGGCAAAAGCGCCTTGCGGGAGTTGCTGGTCAATCCGAAGGCCTGGATCACCCGTAGCAAGATAGCGCGTTATGTCCGTTTTCCCTGAGTGCCGCACGGTCGGCTGCGCGGGCGTGATCGACCTGTTCGGGGTCCCGGCCGTGCGTCAGCGGTCGCGGTGGGCGGGTGTCACACCTCGGGGCGCAGCATCGGCGGGTTGAGCAGGGTCGCGCCGCCCGCGCGGAAGAGCTGGGCGGGCCGGCCGCCCTGCCGGGTGGTGGTGCCGCCGGTGGGTACCAGGAAGCCGGGTGTGCCGGTCACTTTGCGGTGGAAGTTGCGCGGGTCGAGCGCCACGCCCCATACCGCCTCGTAGACCCGGCGCAGTTCGCCGACCGTGAACTCGGTGGGGCAGAACGCAGTTGCCAGGGACGAGTACTCGATCTTGGAGCGGGCGCGTTCCACCCCGTCCGCGAGGATCTGGGCGTGGTCGAAGGCCAGCGGTGCGACCGGTTCCCCGTCCCGGCCGTATCCGCCGTGTTGCAGCAGTTCCTCGACGGGCGCCCAGCGCGCGTTGCTGGCGTCGCCGCCCGCTCGCGGGGCCGGCAGGTCGGGAGCGAGCGCCAGATGCGCGACGCTCACGACACGCATCCGGGGATCACGCTTGGGATCGCCGTACGTGGCGAGTTGTTCCAGGTGAGCACCGTTGTCCTGGGCCGGGACCGACGGGTCGTGGGCGTGCAGCCCGGTCTCCTCGGCCAGCTCGCGCGCCGCCGCCTGGGTGAGATCCTCGTCGGCCCGCACGAAGCCGCCCGGCAGCGCCCACCGCCCCTGGAACGGCGCCTCGCCCCTGCGCACCGCCAGCGCGCACAGGGCGTGACGGCGCACGGTCAGCACGACCAGATCCACGGTGACGGCGAAGGGCGGAAAGGCTGACGGGTCGTAGGGCATGCGGCGATCATAGTCGTCTTCCTGACGATAAACACTCCCTTCGTCAAGCGCTTCGACGGCTGATCCACTTCGGTTGCATCCGGCTGTCTTCGGTCGCCCAGACGCCCTTCCGGCTCTGCGTCGTACGAGGTCACACTCCCAATTGCAGCCCGTCGGCCGCCTCCTCCACCATGGCGAGTCCAAGGCGGCTGACCCGTACGGAGAAGGGGGCGCCCGCGACCCGCAGCCCGGTCAGGCCGATCTCGCCCAGGGGTGCGCTGTGCAGCGGGCGCAGCGTGACGGTTCCGGCCGGGGCGTCGGGGCGGATGCCGGCCAGGGTGGTCAGCAGCAGGATTCCGGCCGCCGCCGCGGTGGCGGCGGGACGGCAGGCGGCCGGGTGGGGAAGCGGAGCACTGCCGTCACCGCGCTGCTCCCCCGCGTACATCTCCGGGAGGCGATGGCCGAAGGCCTCGGCCGCCGCCAGTACGCCTCGCAGCAGCGCGGCGCTCTCCTTCTCGTATCCCGCGGCAGCCAGGCCCGCGACGGCGATCGCCGTTTCGTGGACTCGGACGGATCCGCTGCGGTGACCGAAGGGGTTGTAACCGGTCTCCTTCGCGCCGAGGCTCCGAAGTCCCCAGCCCGAGTCCATAGCGGGGCTGCCGAGCAGCCGGGCGAGTTGTTCGGTCTGCACTTTGTCCAGCAGCCCGGGTGCGTGGGCGCCGCCACCCAGCAAGCCGGTGTCGAGGAGGTGGACGGTCGTCGCGCCGAGGTGGGGCAGCGGCCGCCCGTCCGGCGTACGGGCGGCGGCGGGTCGGCCGCCTCCCCGGTCGTCGATCCAGAAGTCCCGCCGGAACGCGGCCCGCAGGCTCTGTGCCCACTCCCGCAGTCCGCCGGCGCCCGGTCTGGTGCAGGCGTCGAGCAGGTCGGCACCGAGCAGAGCCGCGCGATGGGCGTGGGCCTGTGTCTCGCAGCGGACGGGACCGCCGGGCTGGGGGTCGCTCAGGTAAGGCCCCTCGCCGGCCGTGGCGCGCAGCCAGGCCAGGCAGCGTTCGGCCGCCGGCAGCAGTTCCTCCGTCTCCTGGTCGGGCAGGCCCCATCGGCGGGCCTCCGCGAGGAGTACCGGGAAGAGCAGCGTGGCCTCCGTGCCCGTACACCCCGGCGGGAGGTGCGCGCCCGCATCCCGCCGGGGGCCGGGGATCATGCCGGACCGCGGCCCCCGGCCGGTGATCTGGGTGCGGGCCAGGGTGCGCAGTGTGCCCGCGGCGAGGCGGGTGCCGAGGGGCAGTGTCATACGGGCCGCGGCGAGCGCCTCGGCCGGGGCCAGCCCGCAGCGCCAGGGCACCCCCGCCGCGAGGTGGATGTCCGCGGGGTGCGCCGGGTCGCGCATCAGCAGGGCTTGCAGATCCTCGAGGCTCGTCGCCAGGAACGCCCGGACGCGTGGGTCGTCGCCCGTCGCGTGCGCCGCAGCCAACGGGCTTGTCGCCGCACGGCCCACGGCCCGGACCGGGCCCGCTGCGTCCAGGCGGACTCTCAGCTCCACGAAGACGCTGCCGCCGGGAGGCAGGTCGAAGTTCCAGCGCAGCAGCCCTGCGGAGGCGATCGCGTCGGACGGTGGTGGGTCGGCGGTGACGATCGAGGTCCCGGTGGCGCAGGACCAGCGCAGGCCGGAGTCGTGGACGCCGGCGGGTAGTTCGGGGCCCACGGTGCCGGACGCGATCGCCCCCAGGTCGGCCAGGTCGGCGGCGAGGGCCACCTCGACCGGGAGTCGCAGCGGCCGGGGGGCGGCGCTGTGCAGGGTGATGCGCTCCGTGCCGTCGGCGGAGCGGGTCCGCTCGACGACGACGTCCGGGTCCGGACCGCCGTGTGGAGTGACGCGCAGGGTGCCGACGAAGCGGGCCCGGTCGGCCGAGGTCATCCTCGCCTGGACCACCAGCGGTTCGCGTCCCGCCACCCGCACCTGGCAACGGGAGAGGATGCGCCGACCCGACCGGTAGAACCCCTCCAGCCCCCGCCCGGTGAGCTGCCCCTGTTCCGTCGAGATGGCGAGTCCCGGCAGAGCGACGCAGATCATCGCCGTGTGGGCGGGCGGCAGGCCGGTGCCGCGTGGCGGCACCGGTGGCCGGGGCGGTGGCGCGGCACCTCTGGGCGAGGGTGGGGATGTCTGACGGGGCGTACCGGCGGGCTGCGGCCGCGGCGAAGGCGGGGACAGAGACGGAAACGGTGACTGTGACGGGGAAGGGGGAGGGGCCGGGGACAGAGACGGAGACGTGCCACGGATGCCCGGGCCTGCGGGCATGCCGGGACCTACCCCGGGCCCGCCGATTGGCGAGATGCGTCGACCGGCTCCGGGAACTCCGGCCCTTCGAGGACCGGGTCCGTCCGAAAGCGGTTGGCCGGTGCCCATGAGGTGGGTCGGCCCTGGGGTGTCGAGGCGGCGGGAGCGGTCGTCGGCGGCGGAGGGCGGAGTCGGCTGATGCATGCGGTGACTTCTTCTGCTCTCTGTGCGCCTCGGACATGTTCGAGGCCGGGTGGAAGGCTCCGACAGGGCGGGTGCGCTGTGGCGGTACGACCGTGCAGGTGTTCCGCCACTCAGGTGAACGGGACGGGACTCTCCCGGGTCACGCCCCTGGCACTCAGGCCCCACCGAATGGCGGCCGGAACGGCAGGACCCGGACACCCCGGGCCCGCTTCGGGGGGCCTGCCAGGGCGTCACGCCTGCCCCGTGGCGTCGTCGCCGTCGGGCCGGGCACCTTCCGCGCGGTTGCCGCGACGCCACGGGGAGGCCTTGCCTGCGGAGCGGGGGGCGGAGCGGGGGCGGGATACACCACGGCTCGGCGCGACGGGACGCGTGGTGTGCGTCCTCGGGGTGCGAGAGCGAAGGGCGTTCGTTCCCGACGATCGGCGTTGCGGTTCCGGTTCCTGTCCAGCTTCCGCGCATGCGGCTGAGCCGTGCTGGCCCGAGTCCGGGGTGTCCGTCACCTCACCGGGACCCTCACCGGGACGGTTCGCGTCCTTGGCTTCCCCGGGGTTTGCGGGGGCGTCCGTCCCGCCCGTGCCTTCTGCACCTTCCGCGCCCTTGGAGCCCTCGGGCGTCGTCGGGCTGCCCGGACCCTGCGCTGCTGTGTGGCGTTCGCGCCCCTCGCGCTCGGTGCGCAGGCAGCGTCGTACCGACTCGGGGTCGAGGCCCTCGTTGCAAGCCTGGTGGAGGAGGCGGGCGAAGAGATATCCGGGGTCCGCGCCCAGGGCCACGGCAAGGGCCTCCCTCGCCTCGAGTTCATCGCCGCTGGACCAGGCGACCCAGCCGGCGAGGGTGAGGGGCGCCGCCGCGTGTTCGCTGTAGGGGCCCACGCAGCGGCGTGCCAGTGCCCGCCACAGGCGCAGGGCGGGAGCGGCTTCGTCGCCCTCCATCCACTCCGCCGCCCGGTCACGTGTCACCCGGTCCTGAAGGCCGAGGATCAGAGCCGCGGCCTCGTCGAATCCGAGCAGTTCGTCGTCCCTGTGGTCCGCGATGAGAACACCCGTGACGACGGGCGCCTCGGCGAAGCGGCGCATGACCCGTCCGGCCAGGTCCAGCGTCTCCTGAGCCACCGCCGAGCGGCTCGTCTCGTCGACGATCCTCGGGACGAGCGCCATGCCTGCGGTGTCCAGGGCGATTTCCTGCTCCACTGCGGCACCGGTCTCCAGAGGCAGCAGTCGGGCCCGCAGTTCGCGCAAGGTCCCTCGGACCTGGATCCCCGCGTAGGTCGCGGCCGCCGCGAGCACGGAGGTGCCGGGCAGGCCCATCGGGACGCCCTCGACCGGGCAGCACCCCTTGCCTCCGCAGCAGTACGACCAGAAACGGCCGTCGGAGATGCAGAGCGCCTCGATCACGGGGATGTCGAGGTTGCCGCATTCGAGTCGGAGTTGGTGGGCCAGCGACTGGAGCCGTTCCATGACCTGACGGCCCGTCTCGCCCCTCGCCGGTTCCTGGCAGAGGTAGGCGACCATCTGCGCCGGACGGTCGCCCCGGCGTTCGCTGCCCTTCACGAGGCCCTGCGCCAACTGCTGGGCGACGGCTCCCCAGTCGTCCGGGTTCGCGGGAATGCCGAGCCGGGCCCGGCCACCGAAGCGGCCCCGGCCGCCCAGGTCGTGCAGGGCGACCAGGACAATGCTGTCCTCCGGTCGGTACCCCAGCAAGTAGGGCAAGGCGTCGGCCAGTTCGCCCGGGGTGCGCAGGGTCACCTGGTGGGCGGCGGGGCTTGCGCCGTACTCGGCGTTCCCGTCGTACCTCGCGTGACTGACGTACGCCGTGTGCCCGCTGGTCGTCGGCTGTCCCTCACGCGACGGGCCCCCGGTGCTTCCGACCTGTCCGTCCCTTCCGACCTGCACGCCCCATCCATCCCGCGTGTCACGTCCGTCCCGCCCGTCGTGCACATCCCGCCCGTCAAGTCCGCCACATCCGTCGCGTCCGTCAAGTCCGTCGCGTCCGGTGATGTCGCCGTTTTCGGGGGAACCAGTGTTTTCGCTGTGATTCGTCATGCGCAGACGATCTCGCGAATCCTGAGATTCCGTTTTGGCCTGTGGATAAGTCCGATCAGGAACACGTCATTCGGGCGGCTCGGCGGGCTCGCGGTGCCGCCGAGCGCCCTGCCCCCACCCCGGCCGTGACCGGATTGTCAGTGGCGTCCTGTTGTATGGGGGGCATGGAGCACACGAGCAACACGGATCTCCGGGCCGACGCCGACGCCGTCCTCGCCCGCCTCGTCGGCGATGCCTCGGGCGCGGCCCGGCTGCGCGAGGATCAGTGGCGGGCGATCGAGGCGCTGGTGGCCGACCGGCGCCGGGCTCTGGTGGTCCAGCGGACGGGATGGGGCAAGTCCGCGGTCTACTTCGTGGCGACCTCCCTGCTCCGGGCCCGCGGCGCCGGCCCCACAGTGATCGTTTCTCCGCTGCTCGCCCTGATGCGCAACCAGGTCGAGGCCGCGGCCCGGGCCGGTATCCACGCGCGGACCATCAACTCCTCGAACAGCGAGGAGTGGGAGACCGTGCAGGGGGAGATCGCGGCGGGTGAGGTCGATGTCCTGCTGGTCAGTCCAGAGCGGCTCAACAACCCCGATTTCCGCGATCAGGTGCTGCCCGCGCTGTCCGCCGCGACCGGTCTGCTCGTGGTCGACGAGGCGCACTGCATCTCCGACTGGGGCCACGACTTCCGGCCGGACTACCGTCGGCTGCGGACCATGCTCACGGATCTCCCGCCCGGCGTACCGGTGCTCGCGACGACCGCGACCGCCAACGCGCGCGTGACCGCCGACGTCGCCGAACAGCTCGGCACCGGCGGCACGTCGGACGCCCTGGTGCTGCGCGGCCCGCTGGACCGCGAGAGTCTCAGTCTGAACGTGCTGCGGCTGCCCGACGCCGCGCACCGGATGGCCTGGCTCGCCGACCACCTCGACCAACTGCCGGGCTCCGGAATCATCTACACGCTGACGGTGGCCGCCGCCGAGGAGGTCACCGCGTTCCTGCGGCAGCGCGGGTACGTCGTCGCCTCGTACACGGGCCGTACGGAGAACGCCGACCGGCAGCAGGCCGAGGAGGATCTGCAGGCCAACAAGGTCAAGGCACTGGTCGCCACCTCCGCGCTCGGTATGGGCTTCGACAAGCCCGACCTCGGTTTCGTCGTGCACCTCGGCTCGCCCTCCTCCCCCATCGCGTACTACCAGCAGGTGGGCCGCGCCGGACGCGGTGTCGAGCACGCGGAGGTGCTCCTGCTGCCCGGGAAGGAGGACGAGGCGATCTGGGAGTACTTCGCGTCGCTCGCCTTCCCGTCGGAGGAGTTGGTGCGCCGGACGCTGGACGTCCTCGCGCGCGCGGAGCGGCCGGTGTCGCTGCCGGCCCTGGAGCCCCTGGTGGAGCTGCGCCGCTCCCGCCTGGAGAGCATGCTCAAGGTCCTCGACGTGGACGGTGCGGTCAAACGGGTCAAGGGCGGCTGGCTCGCGACCGGCGAGCCGTGGACGTACGAGACCGAGCGGTACGAGTGGGTTGCGCGGCAGCGCAAGGCCGAACAGGAGGCGATGCGGCAGTACGCGTCGACGACGGACTGCCGGATGGAGTTCCTCCAGCGCCAGCTCGACGACGACGGCGCGAAGGCCTGCGGACGCTGCGACAACTGCGCGGGGGCGCGCTATGCGGCCGAGACGTCCACGGCCGCGCTGGACGCCGCGCGGGTGGACCTGGGCCGCGCGGGCGTCGAGGTGGAGCCCCGACGGATGTGGCCGACCGGCCTGCCGGCGATCGGCATGGAGCTCAAGGGGCGCATTCCGGCCGGTGAACAGGCGGCGGCCGGGCGGGCGTTGGGGCGCCTCTCCGACATCGGCTGGGGCAACAGGCTCCGTCCGATGCTCACCGCCCAGGCTTCCGACGGGCAGATTCCGGACGACGTGGCGAAGGCCGTGGTGGGTGTGCTGGCCGACTGGGCGAAGGGTCCCGGCGGTTGGGCCTCCACAGCGGCGGACGCCCTGGCGCGCCCGGTCGGCGTGGTCACCGTCGCCTCACGCACGAGACCGCGGCTGATCCACTCACTGGGCGCGCGCATCGCGGAGGTCGGCCGACTGCCGTTCCTGGGCACCCTGGAGTACGCCGCCGACGCTTCGCCGGTCTCGCGGAGCAACAGCGCCCAACGCCTCAAGGCACTGCACGGGCTGCTGGAGGTGCCGCCCGCGCTCGCTGCCGCGCTGGCCGAGGCGCAGGGCCCCGTCCTGCTCGTGGACGACTACACGGAGACCGGTTGGACCCTCGCGGTCGCGGCCCGGATGCTCCGCCGCGGGGGCGCGCAGGGGGTGTTGCCTCTGGTTCTGGCCGTTCAGGGCTGACGAGGGAAGCGGCCCTGCGGCGATGTGCAACTGAACCGCCCGCCTCAGGGGTACTGACAAGGCATGAGCTGTGGGCTCGGGCGTCCTCACACGAATCACTGGGTAGGGATATATGACACTCACCGTCATATAACGGTCGGTGGCCCCAATTGCTCGTTGCCGCATCCAAGTTCGACAGGAAGAATTGAGGTCCGCTCCCCGCACGGCTCGTCCGTAGTCCGGTAGGGCTCTGTTGCGGTGTGCGCTCCCCCGAATCCGACCCGCCCGCTGTGTGGGCCGTAGCCGAAGGGAGGATCGTGACCTTCGGATTCGCTCCGTCCTCGGCGGCTTCGTTGTCGACGTCCACGTCCGCCACCTCCGCCAACCGCCTGCTCGAGCCTGCCGAATGGGCCGCGGCCGGCATACCACTGCTGCGCAACCCTCGGGAAGTCGTCAGCGGGCTGCACTCGCGGCACCGGCCAGGGCCGGCCACCGCGATCGTGGCCGTGCTCGACCCGGACGAGCGGGTGCAGGCCAGCGCCTCGTTCACCCGGCGCCAGGCGTCGAGCGACGGCTGGATGTTCCGCAACGCCCTGCTCGCCCAACTGCGCCGCGTCATCCCGCACGACCTGCGGCGCCGCACGCCCGTGCGCACCGCCGTGCTGCTCTACTGCCGTGAGGGCGACGCCCGCTGGACGGAGGAGGACGGGGCGTGGATGTGGGGCCTGCGTGACGCCTGCACGCTGCACGGGTTGCGCTGCGGGGCTTACATCACGCTGACCCGGGACGGCTGGCAGGTCCTCGGAGAGGGGCGTGGAGGCCGTCGGCCCAACGCGGACTCCGCTCCGGAGCCGTTCGGCCTGTCCGAGGCCCCGCCCCCGCTGCCACGGACCGGCGGCGTCGCCTCGGATGTGCTGCGCCGCGCGGCCGCCCGCTGAGGGCGACCGGTCGGCCGAGCGAGGCACCCGCTGAAGGCGATCCGCCGACCGAACCGCCCGCGAGGGCGAGTACGTCACGGCCGCCTGCGGGCGCTACGGGTGCTGTGGCGCTGCCTTGGTAATCGCCGAGGGCGCGTGGCACCCGGGGGGGGGGAGCCGTGCCCGTACGGCACTCATGGCGCCGCCCAAATGCCCCTGGGCACAAGGCCCCAAGGCGCACCGCAGAGGCGCCGCAGACAGCGACGCCTCCGCGGGTCCGGAGCCTCCCGGCCTACCGGAACTTGCTCAGACGCCGGCGCCCGGCACCGCGTTGATCTGCTGCGCGTCACCGCAGACGATCAGCACGGCGGAGGCCCGAGCGCGGGCCAGCGGCAGAGCGGTGGCGGCCACGGTGTCGGAACCGCCGTTGACGGCGACCACGACGACGGGACGCACGCCCGCGCGCGCCACGTCGGCGGCATCGGCGTAGAAGACGTCGTCTCCCGCGTCGTGCTGCGCCCAGTAGGGCACCTCACCGAAGGACAGTTCGTGGGCGGCCCAGGGGTGCCGCTCGCCGGTGGTGATCACCAGCACGTCCCCCGGGGCGCGGCCCGAGTCCAGGAGGAGGTCCACGGCCTCCTCGGCGGCGTCCAGCGCGCCCTCGGCCGAGGCCGGGACCAACTGGACCTGGGGAGTCACCGAAGCGGGCAAGGCGACGGCGGGAGCTGCCGGGGCCGAGGGCCCGGGCTTGGCGGCCACGTCGCGCGGCGCGCGTTGCGCCGGTGGCGTGGGCCGAGGGGGTCCGGGACGACCGGGACGCGACGGAGCCGCGGGACGGGGTCCGGGTACAGGTCGAGGGGTCGGTGCGGTGCGGCCGCTGGCCGGAGTCGCGCGGGGACCCTGGGCACTCTCGTGAATCTGAGGCTCCTCGGGAATGAGAGGCATGAGCTGTTGTCTATCAAACGTTGATGCGGCACGCGCCAGCGGGTGGCACATCGGTGCGGCCGGATTCGTCAGAAGTCGAAGCCGAGCTGACCTTCGATCTCCGGAGCGCTTCCGTTCGCCCAGCTACGGGCCTTCTTGAGGTGCCGCCACTGGGGCAGCGCATCAAGATACGCCCACGACAACCGGTGGTACGGGGTGGGGCCCCGCTCCTCCAGTGCGGCCTTGTGGACGGGCGCCGGATACCCGGCATTGTCCGCAAAACCGAAGTCTGCATGGTCGATACCCAGTTCGGCCATCATTTTGTCGCGCTGCACCTTGGCGATGACCGAGGCCGCCGCGACGGCCACGCACGACTGATCGCCCTTGATCACCATGCGGACCTGCCACGGGGCACCGAGGTAGTCGTGCTTCCCGTCGAGGATCACCGCGTCGGGACGGATCGGGAGAGATTCCAGGGCCCGCACGGCGGCGAGCCGCAGCGCGGCGGTCATCCCCAGATCGTCGATCTCCTCCGGGGAGGCGTGCCCCAGGGCGTACGACGTCACCCACTTCAGCAGTTCCTCGGCGAGCGCGGTGCGGCGCTTGACGGTGAGCAGCTTGGAGTCCGTGAGACCTACGGGCGGTCGGCGCAGTCCGGTGACCGCCGCGCAGACGGTGACGGGGCCGGCCCACGCACCACGGCCCACCTCGTCGACACCGGCGATGACCTTCGCTCCGGTCGTGGCGCGGAGGGAGCGCTCGACAGTGTGTGTGGGTGGTTCGTACGGCATGGCGCCCTTAGATTACGCCGCCGGGATCCCCTCGCGACACCCCGGGCGGCAGCGGCCTCTCCGAGGCCGGCTGCGAGGCCGACTGCAACGGTGCCGAAACCGCTCTCAGGGCGCGGCCGGTCGGAGCAGCGGCAGCATGAGCTGGTCGATCATCTCGTCCAGATCGCGATCGTTCCATTCACATCCGCACACCTTGGATCGATACATCAGCATGGCCGGAATGGCATCGAAGACGTATCCGTTCGCCGCATCCGGCCGCACCTCACCCCTCTCGATTCCTCGGCTGATGACCTCATGGAGGAGCCTGACGGTCGGCTCCACCACACCGTCGAGGATCAGGGCATGGAAGCGCTCGGCTCGAGCCGGATCGCATTCGTGAAGCACCGAGCGCAGCGCGGAGCCGGGCCGGGAGAACATCGCGTCACGCGCCTCGCGGCACAGCGCCACCAGGTCCTCGCGCACGCTCCCCAGATCGGGGGCGGCGTCCAGCCGGGGCAGTCCGGCCCGCAAGGCGTCCGCGACAAGGTCCTCCTTGGAGGGCCAGCGGCGGTAGACGGCGGCCTTGCCGGTCTGGGCGCCGGCCGCGACGCCTTCCATCGTGAGGCCGTTCCAGCCGACGGTGCCCAACTGATCCAGCGCGGCATCGAGAATCGCACGTTCGAGCACGGCGCCGCGCCGACGGGGGGACGTCGCCTGAGCGGGGGCGGCCGTCCAGCGCGAAGTAACCATCTGAGTGTCTCCAGCGGGCAGAGGGAGCGGGGATTACGGGGTGGGGCGAGGCAGTGTGCGGCCGCGGCGGGGGACACGCCGAAGGATGACGCCGCGAGTGAACGCTTGCGTTCACTATGGAGGACTCACTACCGTTGTCGAGCCAGTGAACGCCAGCGTTCACTAACGCTCCTGTGGGGGACCCATAGTGACTACCTCTCAATTGATCCAGAATCAGAAACCGGGCGCGGCCCGCCGGGAGGGACATCCCGGCATCGCGCTCACCGTGATCGCGGCCTGCCAACTCATGGTGGTACTCGACGCGACGATTGTGAACATCGCGCTCCCGCACATTCAAGACGCGCTCAAGTTCAGTACCACGGACCTGACCTGGGTGGTCAGCGCCTACACGCTCACCTTCGGTGGTCTGCTGCTGCTCGGCGCCCGGGCCGGTGACATCCTCGGGCGGCGTCGGGTGTTCATGACCGGCATCCTGCTCTTCACCTTCGCCTCGCTCCTGGGCGGACTGGCCCAGGAGCCCTGGCAGTTGCTGGCCGCACGCGCCCTCCAGGGCATTGGCGGGGCCATCGCGTCGCCCACTTCGTTGGCGCTCATCACCACCACTTTCCCCGAGGGGCCGGAGCGGAACCGGGCCTTCGGCGTCTTCGCCGCCGTGTCCGCGGGCGGTGGCGCCATCGGCCTGCTCGCGGGCGGCATGCTCACCGAGTGGCTCGACTGGCGCTGGGTGCTGTTCGTCAACGTACCCATCGGGGTGCTCATCGCGGCCCTCGCGCCGCTGTACATCAGCGAGTCCGAGCGGCACCCCGGGCGCTTCGACATCGCCGGCGCGCTGACGTCGACGACCGGCATGGCCTCCCTGGTCTACGCGTTCATCCGCGCCGCGGAGGAAGGCTGGCGGGACAGTCTCACCCTCGGGGCGTTCGGCGCCTCTCTGGTCCTGCTGATCGCCTTCGTGTTCACGGAGATGCGGGCAAAGGAGCCGATCACGCCGCTGAAGATGTTCGCCGACCGCAACCGCTCCGGCACGTACGTGATCATGCTGAGCCTCGCTGCGGCCATGTTCGGCATGTTCTTCTACATCGTGCTGTTCGTGCAGAACGTACTGGGCTACAGCCCGATCAAGGCCGGCCTCGCTTTCCTCCCCGTCACGGTCGCCATCGCGACGGGGGCGGGTCTGTCGCAGCGCTTCCTGCCGGTCCTGGGCCCCAAGCCGTTCATGCTCACGGGGTCCACGCTGGTGGTCATCGGCCTCACCTGGCAGGCCTTCATCAGCCCGGACAGTACCTATGTCGGCGGGGTGCTGGGACCGATGCTGATCTTCGGCCTCGGCATGGGTCTGAACTTCGTGACGGTGACGGTGACCGCGGTCTCGGGTGTCGCCCCGCACGAGGCGGGCGCCGCGTCCGGCCTGCTCAACGCCACGCAACAGGTGGGTGGTTCGCTCGGACTGTCCATCCTGACGACCGTGTTCGGCTCGGCCAGCAAGAACGAGGCGGAGAAACAACTGCCGAAGTTCCTCGCCGACGGATCCGCGGAGCAGAAGGCCGAGTTCGCCAGGACGCACCAACTGCCCGCCCCTTGGGGGCACGAGGTACTCGCCCACAGCATCTCGACCGCCTTTGTCCCGGCCGCCGCGATCGCCGCGATCGCTCTCGTGACGGCCTGGTTCGTGATCCGCGTCCGCAAGAGCGACCTGGAGGCGCTGTCCGGCACGACCACGACCGCTCCTACGGTCGGCTGACAGAACGGCCCCACGGGCCGGCCTCGGAGCGTCGCCGCCTCGCACGGCGCGGGCGCGTCCGCCGCTCCCCGGTCGGCCCACCTGGCCTGCCCTGCCCACCCGACCGCTCGCAATCAGCAGCATGATCACGAACAAGACGAACCACATGCCCATCCCCTACGCCCCCCTGCATCGCTCCCGCACTCACTCGCCCACCTGCACGCACACGTCGCACAGCGGATGTCGGAACAACGCACGACCGGTCACGCAGAGTTCCCGTCGGACACCGAGAGTTTCCGCGACCGGGTGGTGCCGGAAAACCCACCACACCTCACGCCACACGCCTCACGCAGACGCGGGCACCCACCCCGGCAGCGCCTCCACCTGTCGCGCCCAGCCCCCCGGAGGCCTCCCGGCCTTGCCGGACGCCAGCACGCCGCCCACGATGGCGCAGGTCGTGTCCACGTCCCCACCGACCTGTGCGGTCGTCCAGAACGCCGCCTCGAAGTCACCGAGGGCGCGAGCCGCCGACCAGACCGCGAAGGGGACGGTGTCATGGGCCGACGTACGCCTCCCGCAGCCCAGCACGGCGGCGACGGTGGCCGCGTCGGCGTAGTCGAGCATGTCCCTGGCGCGCCGTAGGCCGGCGCCGACGGCGCTCTTCGGGACGAGGGCGATGACACCGTCCAGCAGCGCCTCGGGGCTCGGCGGCCCGCCGGGGGCGCCGGTTAGCGCGGCGGCCGCGGCGACGGCCATGGCCCCGACCACGGCCTCCCGGTGCTGGTGCGTGGGGTAGGCGGAGATCTCCGCCTGGTGGGTCGCCTGCTCGGGGTCGTCCGCGTACCAGGCGCCCAAGGGGGCGATCCGCATCGCGGCGCCGTTACCCCAGGACCCCTGCCCGTTGAACAACGCGGCCGACAGTTCGCGCCAGTCGGCACCCTCCCTGACCAGCCTCAGCAGCCGGTTGACCGCCGGACCGTACCCGCGGTCGAAGTCGTGGTGCTCCGCGAAGGCGTGGGCCAGGGCGTCCTGGTCGATGCGGTGGTGGGCGGCGAGGACGGCCACGACGGAGCAGGCCATCTCGGTGTCGTCGGTCCACTGCCACGGACCGGGCGGCAGCTCGCGGCGCTGCAACAGGGGGTAGTTCACCGGCACGAAGAACTGAGAGCCCAGCGCGTCACCCACGGCGAGGCCGCGCAGGCTGGCCAGGGCGCGCTCCAAGCGCCCTTCGAGAGAGGAGTCAACGGTCATCACTTCGTCACCCTATCCAGTGATTCCATACGGCTCCGGATCTCGCCAGCGCTTGAAAGGCCGGTCCAGCGCGTACCTGCCGTCGTCCTCGAGAACGAGCATCCGCATCTCGGCGTTCCCTGGGTTCGCGAGGGACTCGAACTCGGCGACCGTCCAGTGGAACCAGCGCATGCAGAACAGCCGCATCGCCAGGCCATGGGTCACCAGGAGCACGTTCGGCGGGTGGTCGGGGGCCTCGAAGCTGCGGAACAGGCTCTCCAGGAAGCCGCCGACCCGGTCGTAGACGTCGGCTCCGCTCTCGCCCTGGGCGAAGCGGTAGAAGAAGTGCCCGTAGGCGTCCCGGTAGGTCTTCTGCAGCCGTACGTCGTCGCGGTCCTGCCAGTTCCCCCAGTCCTGCTCGCGCAGCCGGGGCTCCTCGCGTACCCGTATGAGCTCGGGATCGAGGTGGAAGGCGCGGAGGGTTTCATGGGTGCGCCGGTAGGGGGAGACGTACACGCTGACCCGCTCGCGGCCGAACACCTCCCGCAGGGTCTTTCCCGTCTCCTCCGCCTGCCGCCAACCCTGCTCGGTCAGGGCCAGTGCGTGGTCGGGTTCACGCTCGTAGACGGTGTCATCAACATTGCCCGTTGACTCCCCGTGCCGGACAAGGACGATGCGCCGTGGTCGTGCCATGCCAAAACCCTAGATCGGATCACGGCGGATCGAGCACTCGTACGGCCTCCATACGGCGCAGGTCACACCTATCCCGCACCAGAAGGCACATAACAACGCACGCTCAGCGACCCCAGCGGCGGATCCGGCGGCGGGTCCGGCAGTGAGTCCGGCAGTGAGTCCGGATTTCAAACCGTCCAGGTCGGCTCGAGTTCGACGATGTCGCCGGTGAGGGAGGAGATGTCCGCCTCCGTCTGGGCGCGCAGTGCGAGCCGCTCCACTCGCTCGGTGCGGTACTTTCCGTGCTCGGCCTCCGAGCGCCACATCGACAGCACCAGGAACTCGTGTCCGGGCGCTTCGGCGAAGAGTCCGCGGATCATGCCGGGCGAGCCGGCCATGGCCGGGTTCCACACCTTCTCCTGCATCAGGGTGAAGTGCTCGGCGCGTTCCTCGTGGACCCGGCACAGGGCCACCCGTACCAGGTCGGAGTCGGTGAAGCGGGGCTCGAAGCCCGTCTTCACGTCGAAGCGGTAGTCGAACAGACGCACCTGGGCGTCCTTGAAGGTGCCCGCCTGCGCCGCCGCCAGCCGGTCGTGGGAGCGGGCCATGAAGGAGTCGTAGAAGGCGCGGCTCTCCCAGAAGGCGAAGACATGCGCGACGGAGGGCCGCCCTCTGCTCCAGCCCCCGCCCTGTCCCCGAAATCCCGGCTCTCCCAGAAGCCCCGCCCACTTTCGCTGTCCCCGTTCGAAACCGCGGCGGTCCACCACGGTGCAGCGAATCCACTTGACCAGCACCGCGCCATGGTAAGGCCAGCGGGCGTGGCGTTGGTCACCCTTGGACGCGGTGCAGCGCTGCGGCGACGCACGCGCGCGTGGCAGGATGGACAACCGCCCCTGGCGGTCGGCCAGTTCGGGGCGACGGCAGACGGGGATACGGGGAGGAGAAGTCCGTGAGCGGCCTCAACAAGGGAATCCGCAAGATCGAGATGTCGCTGAAGTGGGACCCGAGTCCGGCGGGGCAGCCGCCCACCGACCTGGACATCGTGGCCGCGACGTACCTGGCGGGCGATCCGAACGGCGCCCCCGCCTATGTGGTGCATTTCGACAGTCGCTCCCCCGACGGCACGATCTATCTCAACCGGGACAGCAAGGACGGCAAGGGCTTCGGCTGGGACGAGGTCATGACACTCGAACTCGACCGCCTCGACGCGCGGTACGCGCGCGTGGTCGTCGGCGTCGTCATCCAGCAGAACCCGGAGCACCGGACCTTCGTCAGCGTGCTCAACCCCGGCTTCCGGATACGGGAGGGCTACGGCGTCCTGGCCGAGGACGACTTCGGCGGCGTCCTCGGCGCGACCGCGGCGACGGTCGGGGAGTTCGTGCGCGAGACGGCCGACGGGTGGTCGTTCCACTCCGGTGTCCAGGGCTTCGAGGACGACCCGGCGACGTTCACGAGGATCATGGGCCAGGTCCGCCAGTCCTGACCGCCACGCGCGCGTGGCGGCGCGCGGGGTCACGACACGCCGAGGGCGGTGGAGCCGTTGTCCGGTTCCACCGCCCTCGCTACTGGTTCACATCCAGCAGGGGTACGACATCAGCTACAACCGCTGGTCGAACCGCAGCCCTCGCAGATGTAGCAGGAGCCGGCCCGCTGCATCTTCGTGCCGCACGAGAAGCACAGCGGGGCGTCGGCCTGGATGCCCATCTGCATCTCCACCAGTTCGGCGCTGGTGTGGGCCTGCTTCGGGGCGGGCACGGCCACCTCGATGTCGGCCTTGGGGGTGACGACGGCCTTCAGGTCCGTCGGGCGCGGGGCGGACTGGGCGAGGCCCTCCACGTCCACGTCCTCCTCCTCGAGGTTCGGCTCGTACGAACCGGTCTCCAGGTGGCGCTGACGCTCCTCCGCGGAGTGGATGCCGAGCGCGGAGCGCGTCTCGAAGGGCAGGAAGTCGAGCGCCAGGCGGCGGAAGATGTAGTCGACGATCGACTGCGCCATCCGCACGTCCGGGTCGTCGGTCATGCCGGCCGGCTCGAAGCGCATGTTGGTGAACTTCGAGACGTACGTCTCCAGCGGCACGCCGTACTGGAGGCCGACGGAGACCGCGATGGAGAAGGCGTCCATCATGCCGGCGAGGGTCGAGCCCTGCTTGGACATCTTCAGGAAGACCTCGCCGAGACCGTCGTCCGGGTAGGAATTGGCGGTCATGTAGCCCTCGGCGCCGCCGACCGTGAACGAGGTCGTGATGCCGGGGCGGCCCTTGGGCAGGCGCTTGCGGACCGGGCGGTACTCGATGACCTTCTCGACCGCGGCACGGATCGTGTCCTCGGCCTTCTCGGTGATCTCGGTCTTCTCCTTCTCCTTGGTCTTCGCGGAGAGGGGCTGGCCGACCTTGCAGTTGTCGCGGTAGATCGCGAGCGCCTTGACGCCGAGCTTCCAGGCCTCGTAGTAGATCTCCTCGACCTCCTCGACGGTCGCCGTCTCCGGCATGTTGACCGTCTTGGAGATCGCGCCGGAGATCCACGGCTGGATCGCGGCCATCATGCGGACGTGGCCCATCGGGGAGATGGCGCGCTCGCCCATGGCGCAGTCGAACACCTCGTAGTGCTCGGGCTTGAGGCTGGGGGCGTCGATCACGTTGCCGTTGTCGGCGATGTGGGCGACGATCGCCTCGATCTGCTCCTCCTGGTAGCCCAGGCGGCGCAGGGCCTGCGGGACGGTGCCGTTGACGATCTGCATCGAGCCGCCGCCGACCAGCTTCTTGAACTTGACCAGGGCGAGGTCGGGCTCGACGCCGGTGGTGTCGCAGGACATCGCCAGACCGATGGTGCCGGTCGGGGCGAGCACGGACGCCTGGGAGTTACGGAAACCGTTCTTCTCGCCGACCCGCAGCACGTCCTGCCAGGCTTCCGTGGCGGCGGCCCAGACCGGGGAGTCCAGGTCGTCCACGCGGACGGCCGTCGCGTTGGCGTCCGAGTGCTGCTTCATGACGCGGTTGTGGGCGTCGGCGTTGCGGGCGTAGCCGTCGTACGGGCCGACGACCGAGGCCAGTTCGGCGGAGCGGCGGTAGGCCGTGCCCGTCATCAGGGAGGTGATGGCGCCGGCCAGCGAGCGGCCGCCGTCGGAGTCGTAGGCGTGGCCGGTGGCCATCAGCAGGGCGCCGAGGTTGGCGTAGCCGATGCCGAGCTGGCGGAACGCGCGCGTGTTCTCGCCGATCTTCTGGGTCGGGAAGTCGGCGAAGCAGATGGAGATGTCCATCGCGGTGATGACGAGTTCGACGACCTTCTGGAAGCGGTCGGCCTCGAAGGACTGGGTGCCCTTGCCGTCGTCCTTGAGGAACTTCATCAGGTTCAGCGAGGCGAGGTTGCAGGACGTGTTGTCCAGGTGCATGTACTCGCTGCACGGGTTCGACGCCGTGATCCGGCCGGACTCGGGGCAGGTGTGCCAGCGGTTGATCACACCGTCGTACTGAATGCCCGGGTCGGCGCAGGCCCACGCGGCCTCGGCCATCTTGCGGAACAGCTTCTTGGCGTCGACCTTCTCGATGACCTCGCCGGTCATCCGGGCGCGCAGGCCGAACTCGGTGCCGTTCTCGACGGCCGTCATGAACTCGTCGTTCACGCGGACCGAGTTGTTCGCGTTCTGGTACTGGACGGACGTGATGTCGTCGCCGCCCAGGTCCATGTCGAAGCCCGCGTCGCGCAGCGCGCGGATCTTCTCCTCCTCCTTCACCTTGGTCTCGATGAAGTCCTCGACGTCCGGGTGGTCCACGTCGAGGACGACCATCTTGGCCGCGCGACGGGTGGCGCCACCGGACTTGATGGTGCCGGCGGAGGCGTCGGCGCCACGCATGAAGGAGACCGGTCCCGAGGCGTTGCCGCCGGAGGAGAGCAGCTCCTTGGAGGAGCGGATGCGGGAGAGGTTCAGGCCGGCGCCGGAGCCGCCCTTGAAGATCATGCCCTCTTCCTTGTACCAGTCGAGGATCGACTCCATGGAGTCGTCGACGGCCAGGATGAAGCAGGCGGAGACCTGCTGGGGCTGCGGGGTGCCGACGTTGAACCAGACGGGGCTGTTGAAGCTGAAGATCTGGTGCAGGAGGGCGTACGCCAGCTCGTGCTCGAAGATCTCGGCGTCGGCGGGCGTGGCGAAGTACTTGTAGTCCTCGCCGGCCTTCGTGTACGTCTTCACGATGCGGTCGATCAGTTGCCTGAGGCCGGTCTCGCGCTGCGGGGTGCCGACGGCGCCCCGGAAGTACTTGCTGGTGACGATGTTGACCGCGTTCACCGACCAGAAGTCGGGGAACTCGACGCCACGCTGCTCGAAGTTGATCGAGCCGTCGCGCCAGTTGGTCATGACGACGTCACGGCGCTCCCAGACCACCTCGTCGTACGGGTGCACGCCGGGGGTGGTGTGGATGCGCTCGATACGCAGGCCCTTGGTGGTCTTGGTGCCCTTGGCTCGGGAACCTCGTGCCGGACCGCTCGCCGTCTCTGTCATGCCGCCTCCCTGGTACGGGCAAAACGCCCAGAAATGCCACGTTGTTCCCGTGACACGGTGTTCTGTCTTGTACTGCGGGCGTCCACGCGCTACCGCCCGCAGCAGGTCTTCGTCCGCCGCCGCCCGGCCGTTCCCGGAACCTCAGGTTCCGGGGTTCGGCCCGTCGGTCAGTCGGCGGCGTGGGCGGGCTCGGGGACCTGCACGGTCCCTCCGCGCCCGCCGTCTTCTTCCCGGCTCCCCACGACATCCCCTGCGTCGTCCGCGCGGTCGTCGCCGTCCGCGGCGGGGTGTCCCGTCTGGCCCCTGAGTTCCACGATGGCGGCCTCGAAGTCCTCGAGCGAGTCGAACGCCCGGTAGACGGAGGCGAATCGCAGATAGGCGACGAGGTCGAGCTCCTGCAACGGGCCGAGTATGGCCAGCCCCACGTCGTGGGTGGTCAACTCGGCGCTTCCGGTGGCCCGCACCGCCTCCTCGACCCGCTGGCCGAGCTGGGCGAGCGCGTCCTCGGTGACCGGCCGCCCCTGGCATGCCTTGCGCACGCCGTTGATGACCTTGGTGCGGCTGAAGGGCTCCGTGACTCCGGACCGCTTCACCACCATGAGCGAGCACGTCTCCACGGTCGTGAAACGACGGGAGCAGTCAGGGCACTGGCGGCGCCTGCGGATCGACGTGCCGTCGTCCGTCGTACGACTGTCGACGACACGGCTGTCGGGGTGCCTGCAGAAGGGGCAGTGCATGAACTCCAACCCTCCTCACAGCAGACTCATTGGCCTCGCCGGGCCTCACGGGCCCCTCGAAGCAGCCCCAAGCATAGGGGATCCATGAGCATCCGAAGACACCGGGGACCACAACTTCTGGGCTGCCGATGCAATCCAACCACTACATGTGGGGCTTGGCCCATACATCCAGGCCGCATCGCGTGTCGCACCGACCGCGCTCACCCCACGCGATCCCACCGTCACGCCGAGCACCCGAAATCCACCCGTGCACGCGCGCGTACAGCCGTATCCCCCCGGCGCTTACGGCGATACCGTGGGCGCCGCGGGGAGGAGAAGTGGGACTCTCGCGCAGAGTGGGGCCGATCCCCGGCCGACGGGAGACCGGATGGCAGACTGGGCCACGCCTCACCAGGTCATCGGCCTCGGCGGTGAAGGGTACAACCCGTCAACCCTCTTATCCGCCAGGGCAAGCGTTAGCCATACACCCAGACACATGATCAAGTCAGGCTATCCACGCTTTTTCACTCGAACGTGTGTTTGGCGCAACCTTTCGAAAGCAACTACCGTTGTCCAGCAGGGAGACAACCGAGAGGGGCCGACGTGACCACCACCGCAGACAGTGCCACCATCACTGCCCAGGACCGCTCCCAGGGCCGACTCGAGCCGGTGCATGCGATGAACGAAGCCATGAATCCCGAGGCGCACAAGCGCTCGCTGCCGGGCCGACCTCCAGGCATCCGCGCGGACAGTTCGGGACTCACGGACCGGCAGCGCCGAGTGATCGAGGTCATCAGGGACTCCGTGCAACGGCGCGGTTATCCGCCGTCGATGCGGGAGATCGGTCAGGCGGTCGGCCTGTCCAGCACCTCTTCGGTCGCACACCAGTTGATGGCGCTGGAGCGCAAGGGCTTCCTGCGCCGCGACCCGCACCGCCCGCGCGCGTACGAGGTGCGCGGCTCCGACCAGGCATCCTCCGTGCAGCCCACGGACACCGCCGGCAAGCCCGCCGCTTCGTACGTTCCGCTGGTCGGCCGGATCGCCGCCGGTGGCCCGATCCTCGCCGAGGAGTCCGTCGAGGACGTCTTCCCGCTCCCTCGGCAACTGGTCGGCGACGGTGAGCTGTTCGTGCTGAAGGTCGTCGGCGACTCGATGATCGAGGCCGCGATCTGCGACGGCGACTGGGTCACCGTCCGCCGCCAGCCCGTCGCCGAGAACGGTGACATCGTCGCCGCGATGCTCGACGGCGAGGCCACCGTCAAGCGCTTCAAGCGCGAGGACGGCCATGTGTGGCTGCTCCCGCACAACGCCGCGTACGAGCCGATTCCCGGCGACGACGCGACCATCCTCGGCAAGGTGGTGGCCGTACTCCGCCGCGTCTGAGCACGGCGGTGGACGGGCCTCCCCCGTCCACCCCCTGTGACTGGGCCCCGGGATCCCTGCGCCGGTTCCGGGGCCCTGTGCTGCGCCCAGCCCAAGGAGCCAAAGGGTGCAGGAGCGCGGTGAAGGCGGGGGCCGTCCCTGGAGGAACAGGGACGGCCCCCGCCTTCACCGCGCTCCTGCGTTCACTCTGCTTCTGTCTGCGCTTCCGTCTGCTTGGCCACCGCGTCGATCGCCGCGAGCGACCTGCGGACCTGGTTGCGGTCCGTGGTGTACCAGAAGTCCGGCAGGGACGCCTTCAGATAGCTCCCGTAGCGGGCCGTCGCCAGCCGCTGGTCCAGTACGGCGACCACGCCCCGGTCCCCCGACGCCCGTACGAGGCGGCCCGCGCCCTGTGCCATGAGCAGCGCCGCGTGCGTGGCGGCGACGGCCATGAAGCCGTTGCCGCCGGCGTCCTCCACCGCCTTCTGACGGGCGCTCATCAGGGGGTCGTCCGGGCGCGGAAACGGGATCTTGTCCATGACGACCAGTTGGCAACTGGCACCGGGGACGTCGACGCCCTGCCAGAGCGACAGTGTGCCGAACAGGCAGGTCTTCGGGTCTGCCGAGAAGTTCTTGATCAGCTCGCCGAGGGTCTCCTCGCCCTGGAGGAGGATCGGGAACTCGGGGATGCGGCTGCGCAGTTCCTCGGCGGCGAGCTGGGCCGCCCGCATGGAGGAGAAGAGGCCGAGGGTGCGTCCGCCGGCCGACTGGATCAGCTCGGTCAGTTCGTCCAGCATGTCGCCGCGGTCGCCGTCCCGCGCGGGGCGCGACAGGTGTTTGGCGACGTACAGGATGCCCTGCTTGGGGTAGTCGAAGGGCGAGCCGACGTCGATGCCCTTCCACTGCGGGACGTCCTCGCCCTGGGTGCCCTCCGGGGCCAGCCCCATCGACGCGCCCACACCGTTGAAGTCCCCGCCCAGCTTCAGGGTGGCCGAGGCCAGGGTCACGGAGCGGTCCGCGAAGAGCTTCTCCCGCAGCAGGCCCGAGACGGACATGGGGGCGACGCGCAGGGAGGCGCCGAAGCGGTCGTGCCGTTCGTACCAGACGACGTCCCACTCGGAGCCGTTCGTGAGCCGCTCCGCGACGTCGTGCACGCTCTCCACGGAGGCGAGGGCCTGCTTGCGGACCGCGTCCTCGTCCTGGACGGACTTGTCGCGGGTCGCGCCGATGCCGGAGATGACCGTCCGGGCGGCGTCGCGCAGCGCCATGAGGGCGTAGCCGAGGTCCTCTGGGATCTCCTCCAGGCGGCCGGGCAGGGCCAGCTCCATGAGCCGCTCGAAGCCCTCGGCGGCGGTCTGGAGCTGGTCCGCCGCCTTTTCGTTGACCAGCTTCGCCGCCCGGCGCACGGCCCGGTTGACCTGCCCGGGGGTGAGCTCGCCGGTGGCGACGCCGGTGACCCGCGAGACCAGCTCGTGCGCCTCGTCGACGATCAGCACCTCGTGCTGCGGGAGGACCGGGGCGCCCTCGATGGCGTCGATGGCGAGCAGCGCGTGGTTGGTGACGACGACCTCGGCCAGTTTGGCGCGCTCACGGGCCATCTCCGCGAAGCACTCGGCCCCGTAGGCGCACTTGGTTGCGCCCAGACACTCCCGGGAGGACACCGACACCTGGGCCCAGGCGCGGTCGGACACGCCGGGCGTGAGGTCGTCGCGGTCACCGGACTCGGTCTCGTCCGACCAGTCCCGCAGCCGCAGCAGGTCCTGGCCGAGCTTGCTGGTGGGCGCGGCCGCCTCGAACTGGTCGAAGAGGCCCTCCTCCTCGTCCTGCGGGACGCCCTCGTGCAGGCGGTGCAGGCACAGGTAGTTCGACCTGCCCTTGAGCATCGCGAACTCCGGGCGGCGGCGCAGCAGCGGATGCAGCGCGTCGACCGTACGCGGCAGGTCGCGCTCCACGAGCTGGCGTTGCAGGGCGAGGGTGGCGGTCGCGACCACCACGCGTTCCCCGTGCGCGAGCGCGGGCACGAGGTAGCCGAGCGACTTACCGGTGCCGGTGCCGGCCTGGACCAGCAGGTGGGAGCCTTCGTCGATCGCTTCGGCGACGGCTTCGGCCATGGTCACCTGGCCGGGGCGCTCCGTGCCGCCGACGGCGGTGACGGCGGCATGCAGGAGTTCGGGGAGTGAGGGCTTCGTCATAGCGCGTCCACCCTACGGCGCGGCACTGACAAACGAGTGGCCGAGGCGGACGTGAGAGACCGGAGAGGAGGGAGAGGAGGGAGAGGTGGGAGAGGTGGGAGAGGTGGGAGAGGTGGGAGAGGTGGGAGAGGTGGGAGAGGTGGGAGAGGTGGGATCAAGACGGCGGGTTTCTCGGTGGGGGCGAAAGTGGTGGACGCCGGCGGGAACCGGACGGGCACGAGCGACGTTTCATCAGTAACGACGCGATTACAGTGCGTCACAGAAGATCGCGCAGGGACCGGTCCCGGACCATGAGAGCCGCCCGCTTGGTGGGCAGGTCGACCTCGGCGAAGAACCGGAACCCGGCGCTCAGGAAGGTGGCGATGGACGGAATGTTGCGAAGGTCGGGCTCGGCGACGACGCGGGCACACGCAGGTCTCCTGTCAAGGACGAGGTCGGCGACGGCTCTCAGCAGAACGCTGCCGAGTCCTCGCCCACGGTCGGCGCCACCGCCGATGAGCAGGTGGATCCCGGTGTCGTGCGGCCGGGCCGGATAGTGCCGCGCCAGGGGGTCGAGGTCGGCCCGGTAGATCTCCCAGTAGCTCATGGGCCGCCCCTCCAGCACGCCGAGGCACGGGACGCTGTGCCCGTCGTCTGCGAGTTGGCGGCGCAGGTGCCGCCCGGTCACCGGCTCGGGCCCGGCCAGTTCCCAGAACGCGGCGACAGCGGGGTCGTTCATCCACCGGCCGACGAGGGAGAGGTCCCGCTCGATCATGACAGGGACGAGGCGGAACGCCCCCATGGGGGTGGCGGTGGGCCCCCACTCGCCGATGCCGAAGGCACCGACCGGGCAGGGGGCGGCGGCGGTACCGGTATCGACATCGACGGCAGGCACGGCGGGCTCCTCTCGGACGGCTCAGGAACGCAGGGGGTTGGCGATGGTGACGTAGACGGACTGGGTGTCCACCGGGCCGACGAGTTCGTCGAGGCCGTGCAACCGGGTCAGCAGGTTGGCCTTGCAGCGCAGGGAGGGCGAGTCGAGGAGTCGGGAGGGCAGCGAACTGCGCATACGTTCGGGGCCGGCGGCGGCGTCGGCGAGGAAGCGCCGGAAGGCGGCGAGCAGCAGTCGTTCGTCGGCGAGCCGTTGGGAGCCGAACGCGCCGATGAGCCCGAGCACGTTGTTGATCCCCAGGTAGTAGGCGAAGCGCTCGTCGGTGACCTCGTCGGAGACGAAGGTGTCGCTGCGCTCGCCGATACCGGGCAGTCGGGCTTCGAGGTCCGCGCGGCTGGACTCGCGGAAGTAGTAGCCCTGGTTGTCGCGGTAGCGGCCGCCCATGGGCCAGCCGTCGGGGTCCAGGAGAAGGAGCGTGTTCTGCTGGTGCGCCTCCAGGGCGATGCCCGCCTCACCGTCGAGCCACAGGACGGGCCGGACGACCTGCTCCAGATAGCGCAGGAACCACTCGGCGGCGACCGCCCCGGGCGGGCGACCGGTCCGGGCGGCGAGGTGCCTGACGATCGAGGCCAGCCGGGAGCGGTGGACGGCACGCGGGTCGGGCCGGGGGGCGACGAGGCCGGCGATGCAGGAGACGTCGTCCGCCGGGGCGAACGGGTTGTGGCGGATGACCACGTCGAGGCCCGGCAGCGGGAGGCCGTCCGGTGCGTCGACCGCGAGCCAGGCCGGATCCCGGACGATGTCGAAGCCCGGGTGGGCCGCCCGCCACCGCTCGGACAGGCCTGCGCGCAGCAGGCGGTGCACTTCGACCCCGCGATGCAGCTCCTTGCGGAGGTTCTGGCGATGGGAGTTGGTGATGCGCAGCCCGAGCGAGAGTTTGAGCATCGCCGGGGCGCCTGACTGGTGGACGGTGCGTACGGAGGAGGTGGGATACCAGGGCGAGCCGTGTGCGCCGAGGTCGCGGAGCAGCCCGGCGTCGAGCAGGGCCGCGACGTCGGGGCGGTGCCGGGCCTCGCTCAGTTGCCAGGGGTGCAGCGGCAGGGCGGCGTAGCCGTCGGGCAGTTGCAGGTCGGGGCCGGCGAGCGCGGCGGTCAGCCGGTCGGCGGGGACGGTACGGCCGCTTTCCGTCCAGGCGGAGTCCGTGGCGAGCAGGGAAGGAGCGACAGCCAGCCAGTGGAGGGGGAAGGATCCACGCAACTCGGGTGAGTACAGCCGTGCTTCAGCCTCCGAGAGACCTTCGCGGCTCTTCGGGGTCGGGTGCAGCGGGTGTCCGAGCAGCAGTGCCTGTTCGGACGACAGGAACAGGTCCAGGTCAGGTCCGTCGGCCGGGCGTTCGCGGTGCTCGGCGATGAAGTCGGCGGTTCGGCGGACCGAGTCGGCGACACGTGCCACCAGGTCGACACCGTCGCCGTTCACGGGGGCGGGGCCCGGTTCAGCGGTTGCGGTCGGGCCGGGGGTGACGGTCGTCCCGGTGGTTCTTGCGGTGCCCGAAGTGCCTGTGGTGCTCGGGGTGCCTGCGGTGCGGTGTGCTGTGGCCGGGGGTGCCTCGCGGGCCAGCAGGGCCGCGACCGTGACGGCGTCGGCGGGTGGCGCCTGCTCGGGGGCGCCGGCCAGGCGCGGGAGGCCGAAGCGATGGCAGCCCGTCGGGGACCAGTAGTGGACGGGGGTGAGCAGGGCGGTGCCACTGGCAGGCAGCGGCACGTGGAGGGTGTCGTCGCCGGGGGCGGGGGCGGGCAGGCCCGCCTCGCGTACCCAGCAGCGCAGCAGGTTCTCCACGGCCGCGGCCTGGGCCGCCGTGTGCGGGTCGGGATGGTCCAGGAGATCGGCGGCAGCGGGGTGGTGCGGCAGTTCGGCTTGGCGGACGTGGAGGGCGTGGGGAGTCTCGCCCTGCTGTCGGGGGACAGCGACCGAAGTCGTGTTGGCGTCAGAGTCGGTGTCGGAATCGGAGTCGGCGGGAGGTGGGGAGGTGGTCAAGGTCGTTCCTCGTGACGTGGTGGGGCTGGCCGCGAGCGGGCAGTGGCGCGGGGTCGGCAGCAGCGGTCGCTCGGGCTACCCCGCCCGGTTGGCGGGGTCACCCTGGCGCGGGACCTGCCCGGGCGGCCGGAGGGTTCGGTCCAGCCGGTTCGACCGGGCGTTGTCCCCGCTGCCCGTGCCGCCGACCTGGCCCCTGACCTGGCCGCCGGGCGGGCCGCTGACCTGGCCCCTCGCCTGCGCGCGGGATACCGCCGCCAGCGCGTCCGCGAGTCGGTCGAGTACCGCGGCGGCCTGCTCGTCGGTGATGGTCAAGGGGGGAAGCAGCCGTACGACGCTGGCGTGGCGCCCGCCGAGTTCGACGATCAGGCCGCGCCGCAGGCACTCCCGCTGGAGGGCGGCGGCCAGCGCGGGGGCGGCCGGGAAGGGGCCGTGCGCGGGGGCCGACGGCGATGCCGTGCGGGACGTGGCGGCACCGGCATCACCGTCGGCACCAGCACGATCGGTCGGCGCGTCGAAATCGTCACCGGCATGAGCGGCGACCGGCGGGGCGTCGGTCTCGCCGTGCCTGCCTCCCGCGTGTCCGATTCCACCTCGCCCGACCCCCGTGTGCCCGCTTGCCCCGTGCCGGCAATCCCCCTCGGGGTCCACCAGCTCGACCCCGATCATCAGGCCGCGGCCCCGTACGTCGCCCAGGCAGGGGAAGTCCTGGGCGAGGTTGCGGAGTTGGGCCAGCATGCGGGTGCCCAGTGCGGCCGCGCGTGCGGTGAGGCCGTTCTCGCGGACGTAGGCGAGGGTGGCCGTACCGGCGGCCATGGCGAGTTGGTTGCCGCGGAACGTGCCCGCGTGAGCGCCGGGTTCCCAGACGTCGAGGTCGTCGCGGTAGACGACGATGGCGAGCGGCAGGCTGCCCCCGATGGCCTTGGACAGGACCATCACGTCAGGGGTGACCCCGCTGTGCTCCACCGCCCAGAAGGCACCGGTCCGGCCGACGCCGGTCTGGACCTCGTCGGCGATCAGCGGGATCGAGCGGTCGGCCGTGATCTGCCGCATACGGCGCATCCAGGCGTCCGGCGCGGGGATGACACCGCCCTCGCCCTGGACGGGTTCCAGGATCATCCCGGCGGGCTGTCGTACGCCCGACTTGGGGTCGTCGAGGACGGACTCGGTCCAGCGGGCGGCGAGTTCGGCGCCGCGCTCGCCGCCGACGCCGAACGGGCAGCGGTAGTCCTGCGGATAGGGCAGGCGGGCGACGCGTACGTCGAAAGCGCCCCCGGACGCTTCGAGGGAGCCTGCCGTCATCCCGTGGTAGGCACCGGTGAAGGCCAGGACGCCGGTGCGGCCGGTGGCGGCGCGGACCAGTTTGAGGGCTGCCTCCACGGCGTCCGTGCCGGCCGGTCCGCAGAACTGCACGCGCGCGTGGTCGGCGAGACCGGGCGGCAGGGTGCGGAACAGTTCGGTGATGAAGGCGTCCTTGACGGGGGTGGCGAGGTCGAGGACGTGCAGCGGCGCGCCCGAGTCGAGGACCTTGCGGATGGCCTCCAGCACGACGGGGTGGTTGTGGCCGAGCGCGAGGGTGCCGGCGCCCGAGAGGCAGTCGAGGTAGCGGCGGCCGTCCGCGCCCTCGATGGTCAGCCCGCGTGCCCGTACCGGCACGATCGGGAGGGCACGCGCGTACGTGCGCGCCGCCGACTCGCGTGCCGACTGGCGCCGCAGGATGCCCTCGTGCGCCGGTCGCTCGCCCGGCGACTCCGAGACGATGGCAGTCCCGGCGGAAAAAGCTCCGGCGGGGGAAGTCCCCGGGAGGGAAGTCCCTGCGGGGGAGATTCCGGTGGCACGCCCCGTGGGGGCCTCCTCGGGCACTCGCTCGGTCACGGCCACGGCTTCCCGTCCTCCCGCAGTTCAGGAGTCCGGGCGCGGACAGCGGACTCCCCACCGCTACCAACCCCGAAAGGTCGTCCTGGTTACGGGTTGCCTCAAGATCCTTGCTGTGACCGAACAGTTGCCGTTCCGCCAGAAGTCCCCCACGGCGACGGCATATCGTGTGGTGGCATCGCACCGGGCCGCGAGACCCCCTCGAAGTCGTCCGAACTCGCCATGAGAGCAGCGCGAGTTCCGCGCCGGGGGAACGGCCGGTGTTTCACGTTCGTTCACAGCAGGGGGAGTTCAGACCATGCGATCCACACGGCCGTCGTTCACCGCTCGTCGGGGGAGGAACACGCGCCGCAGAACCGCCCCCGTGCTGGGCGCCGTTGCCCTCGCCTCGGTGCTCGCACTCACCGCGACCGCCTGCGACTCGGGCGACACCAACGCGGACAGCAAGGCCAGCGCGTCGGCGTCGGCCGCCGGCGACGGAAAGATCACGATCCCGGACGACATCAAGGACCAGCTCAAAGAGCACGGCATCGACCTCGACAAGTGGAAGAACGGCGCCTGGAAGAACTGGGACAAGGACGACTGGCTGCGCGAGGCGCAGGACTACGTCAACCCGATCATCAAGGGGCTGTGGGACCCGGACCGGATGCGGCAGGCCGAGGACCCGGACCGGGGCGTCGACGACAGCGACCTCTCCGGTGACCAGGGCGTGACCGACCCGACGCCGAAGGCGGTGGACGCAAAGGCCGTGCCGACGAAGTACCACGCCAACGCGCCCGAGGCGGGCAAGGTGTTCTTCGACTCCCCCGAGGGCACGATGGTCTGCTCGGCCACGGTCGTGCAGGACCCGGCCCACCCCGGCAAGTCCAACCTGGTGTGGACGGCGGGCCACTGCGTGCACGCGGGCAAGGGCGGCGGCTGGTACCGCAACATCGCGTTCGTGCCGTCGTACAACGACCAGGGCCTGTCGGCCGAGCAGTTGCAGACGGCCACCAAGGAACAGGCCGCGCCCTACGGGGTCTGGTGGGGCGACTGGACGAAGACCTCGGACCAGTGGATCGCGCAGGGCGGCGAGACCGGCGGCGACGGCGCCTCGTACGACTACGCGGTCATCCATGTGACGCCGGAGGACGGCGGTTCCGGCAAATCCCTCGAGGAGACGGTCGGTTCGGCGCTGCCGGTGGACTTCAACGCGCCCGCGGTGCCGAAGGTCAGCAGCATCACCGCGACCGGCTACCCGGCGGCGGCGCCGTACGACGGGCAGAAGCTCTACCAGTGCCAGGACAAGCCGGGGCGGTTCTCGCTCAGTTCGGCGGATCCGACGATGTACCGCATCGGCTGCACGATGACCGGCGGTTCGTCGGGCGGCGGTTGGGTCGCGGCCGGGTCGGACGGAAAGCCCGCGCTGGTGTCCAACACGTCGATCGGCCCGGTGGCCTCGGGCTGGCTCGCGGGTCCGCGGCTCGGTGATGTGGCCAAGGGTGTGTACGACTCGGTGAGCGACAAGTTCGCCGGTCAGTAGCCGGATCGGCGGTGGGGTGCCTGACGGGAACCTTCACCATCCCACCGCCGTTCGTCCCGAATTCCCCGGGCATAGTGGAGTGTTGCCTGCGGGTGGTCGTCGTACGGACTCGACATCCTCGATGGCAGGTGCATGACATGGGTGGATTTGGGCGCAGGCTGACGGTCGCGCCCTTCCCATGCTTCGACTGCTTCGACGATCCACACGCTTCAGACGATTCACACGCTTCAACGGGGGACACCGCACCATGCGTTCCACACGTACGCCCGTCGCGCGCCGGCACGGCCGGCGGCGCACGCTGCTCGCCGCCGGGCTCGTCACCGCCCTGGCGCTGACGGCGACCGCCTGCAACGGCTCCGACGACACCAAGGCCGACGCCACCGCCTCCGGAACCGCCGCCGCCGAGTCCGGCTCCGGCTCGGGGGACAGCAAGGTCAAGGTTCCCGCCGACGTCGCCGACAAGCTCAAGAAGCACGGCGTCGACGTCGACAAGTGGGCCGACGGCGGCTGGCAGGACTGGGACAAGGACAAGTGGCTCAGCGCGGCCAAGGACTTCGTCAACCCGGTCATCGAGGGGTTGTGGAAGCCGGAGCGGATGCGGTCCGCGAAGGAAGCGAACAAGACGGTCACGACCAAGGACGCCGCCGCCGACCAGGGCGTCAGCGACCCTGAGCCGACGCCCGTCGAGGCGGCGGCCGAGAAGACGCCGTACCACGAGAACGCGGCGCCGGTCGGCAAGGTCTTCTTCGACTCGCCCGAGGGCACGATGGTCTGCTCGGGCACGGTCATCACGGACGTGAACCACCCGGGCAAGTCCAACCTCGTCTGGACGGCCGGGCACTGCGTGCACGCCGGTGGTGGCGGCGGCTGGTACCGCAACCTCGTCTTCGTCCCGGCCTACAACGACCTCGGCAAGAGCGAGGCGCAGCTCGGCGACGCCACGGCGGCGGAGATCTCCCCCTACGGCAAGTGGTGGGCGGACTGGGCGTCGACCTCGAACGAATGGATCGCGGGCGGCTCGGAGACGGGCGGCGCGGGTGCCGCGTACGACTACGCCGTCCTGCATGTGACGCCGGAGCAGGGCTCCAAGTCGCTGGAGGAGACGGTCGGCGCGGCGCTCGACATGGACTTCTCCGCGCCGTCCGCGACCGACGTCGCCTCGATGGGTGCCTGGGGCTACCCGGCGGCACCGCCCTAC
The DNA here is from genome assembly GCF_900110755.1 of Streptomyces sp. yr375. GTDB lineage: Bacteria > Actinomycetota > Actinomycetes > Streptomycetales > Streptomycetaceae > Streptomyces. The sequence continues at coordinate 54,401 of NZ_FOFF01000026.1, read as the reverse complement.
AACGGGCTGAAGATGTTCAAGTGCCTCGACCGGCCCGGGCGGCTCTCGCTGAGCGCCTCGCTGCCGGCGATGTACCGCATCGGCTGCACGATGACCGGCGGCTCTTCCGGTGGCGGCTGGTTCCGGGTGGTGGACGGCAAGACCAAGTTGGTCTCCAACACCTCGATCGGCCCGGCCGACGACACCTGGCTGGCGGGCCCGCAGCTCGGCCCGGAGGCCGAGGCGCTGTACCAGAGCATGAGCAGGACCTACGGCGGCGAGTGAGCCGTACCCGCACGCCGAAGGCCCGCCCCCTGCCTGTCACAGGGGGCGGGCCTTCGGGCGTTCAGCCATCAGTCGGCAGCCAATCAGCCGACAGCCATCGGCTATCTGCCGTCAGCTGGCGGGCGGCTGTGACGGGTCAGGCGGCCGGTGCCGGTACGTACGGTGCGAGGTCCGCCGCCAGTTCCTCGTGGACCCGCGCCTTGAGCAGGGTGCCCTCCGGGGTGTGCTCCTCGGAGATCACCTCGCCGTCGGAGTGGGCACGGGCGACCAGCTTGCCGTGGGTGTACGGCACGAGCGCCTCGATCTCGACCGACGGCCTCGGCAGCTCCTTGTCGATCAGCGCGAGCAGCTCGGCGATGCCCAGGCCGGTGCGGGCCGAGACCGCGATGGAACGCTTCTCGTTCCGCATGAGCCGCTGGAGCGTCAGCGGGTCGGCCGCGTCCGCCTTGTTGATCACGACGATCTCGGGCACGCCGGTGGCGCCGACGTCCCGGATCACCTCGCGCACGGCGGCGAGCTGCTCCTCCGGGGTGGGGTGCGAGCCGTCCACCACGTGCAGGATCAGGTCGGACTCGCCGACCTCCTCCATGGTGGAGCGGAACGCCTCGACCAGGTGGTGCGGCAGGTGCCGGACGAAGCCGACCGTGTCCGCCAGCGTGTACAGGCGGCCGCTGGGCGTCTCCGCCCGGCGCACGGTCGGGTCCAGGGTCGCGAACAGCGAGTTCTCGACCAGGACGCCCGCGCCCGTGAGGCGGTTGAGCAGGGACGACTTGCCGGCGTTGGTGTAGCCCGCGATGGCGACGGACGGCACCTTGTGGCGCTTGCGCTCCTGGCGCTTGATCTCGCGGCCGGTCTTCATGTCCGCGATCTCCCGGCGCATCTTCGCCATCTTCTCGCGGATCCGCCGCCGGTCCGTCTCGATCTTGGTCTCACCGGGACCACGGGTGGCGAGGCCGCCGCCCTTGCCGCCGCCCATCTGACGGGACAGCGACTGACCCCAACCGCGCAGCCTCGGCAGCATGTACTGCATCTGCGCGAGCGCGACCTGCGCCTTGCCCTCCCGGGACTTGGCGTGCTGGGCGAAGATGTCGAGGATCAGGGCCGTACGGTCGATGACCTTGACCTTGACGACGTCTTCGAGGGCGATGAGCTGGCCGGGGCTGAGCTCACCGTCGCAGATGACGGTGTCCGCGCCGGACTCGACGACGATGTCGCGCAGTTCCAGGGCCTTGCCGGAACCGATGAAGGTGGCCGCGTCGGGCTTGTCACGGCGCTGGATGACACCGTCGAGGACGAGTGCGCCCGCCGTCTCCGCGAGGGCGGCCAGCTCCGCGAGGGAGTTGTCCGCGTCCTGTGCGGTCCCCGTGGTCCAGACGCCGACGAGCACGACCCGCTCCAGGCGGAGCTGGCGGTACTCGACCTCGGTGACGTCCTCGAGTTCGGTGGAGAGGCCCGCCACGCGGCGCAGGGCCGCGCGCTCGGAGCGGTCGAACTGGTCGCCGTCCCGCTCTCCGTCGATCTCGTGGCTCCAGGCGACGTCCTCTTCCATCAGGGCATCGGCCCGAAGACCTTCGGGGTAGGCGTGCGCAATGCGCTGGGGCTCCTGGGAAGGGGAAGAAGAGGAGGTCATTGGGTCCTTACGTCGTTGGGGATGCCGATTCGGCGGTCTTCGTGACATTCAACGCACGAGCGCCCCCGGAGATTCCCGAGTCCCGTGCCGCGCCGACCTCACGATGGTCGCACGGTACGGCCCGTCTCGTCACGGTCTTATTTCGCGGCCGGCGCCACCGACTTCCAGTCCGGGTGGCCGGGCATGGGCGGGGTCTTCTCGCCGTACAGCCAGTCCTTGAAGAACCCGGCGAGATCGCGTCCGGAGACGTCCTCGGCGAGCCGCTCGAAGTCGGCCGTGGTCGCCGTGGAGTCCCGGTGGTCGTGCACCCAGGCCCGCTCCAGGTGCTCGAACGCGGGCCGGCCGATCTCCTGGCGCAGGGCGTAGAGGACGAGAGCCGCGCCGTCGTAGACGTTGGGGCGGAAGATGCTGATCTTCTGGCCGGGCTGCGGTGCCTTGGGCAGCGCGGGCGGGCCGCCCGCGGCGCGCCAGCGGTCGGAGGCGCCGTACGCCGCCTTCATGCGCGCCTCCAGGGTGCGGCCCGCCTTCTCCTCCGCGTACAGCGCCTCGTACCAGGTGGCGTGTCCCTCGTTGAGCCACAGGTCGGACCAGGTGCGCGGGCTGACGCTGTCGCCGAACCACTGGTGCGACAGCTCGTGCACCATGATCGACTCGATGTACCAGGCGGGGTAGCCGGGCTCGGTGAACAGGTCCTTCTCGAAGAGAGAGAGGGTCTGCGTCTCGAGTTCGAACCCGGTGGAGGCCTCGGCCATGAGCACGCCGTATGTCTCGAAGGGGTAGGGGCCGACCTTGCCCTCCAGCCAGGCGATCTGGTCGGGGGTCTTCTTCAGCCACGGTTCGAGGAGCGCGCGGTCCTTGGTGGGCACGACGTCCCGTACGGGCAGTGCGTGCGGCCCCTTGCGGTGCACGACGGTGGACCGGCCGATGGACACCTGGGCGAGCTCGGTGGCCATGGGGTGCTGGGTGCGGTACGTCCAGGTGGTCGACGGGCCAACCCGGTCGACGCCGGTCGGCAGCCCGTTGGCGACGGCCGTGTAGTCGTTGGGCGCGGTGATGCGGATGGTGAACATCGCCTTGTCGGACGGGTGGTCGTTGCACGGGAAGACCAGGTGCGCGGCGTCCGCCTGGTTGGCCATGGCGAGGCCGTCCTTGGTCCTGGCCCAGCCGCCGTCCCGGTCGGCGGGGCTCACGGGGTCGCTGGTGTGCCGCACGGTGATCCGCATCCAGCTACCCCGGGTCAGCGCGTCCTCCGGGGTGACCACCAGGTCGTCGCCGGCGCTCGCGAAGGTGGCAGGTTCGCCGTCGACCTCGACCGAGTCGACCTTGCCGTGGGCGAAGTCGAGGTTGATCCGGTCCAGGTCGGTCGTGGTCCAGGCGTCGATGGTGGTGACCGCCTGGAGGGGTTTGCCGTTGCTGCCGGGATAGGCGAAGGACAGGTCGTAGGACGCGACGTCGTACCCGGGGTTGCCCAGCTCCGGGAAGAGGCGGTCGCCGACGCCGAGCGGGGCCGCCGGGGCGCTCGCGGCGACCAGGCAGACGGCGACGGCCGAGGCGAGCAGCGCGGACTTCAGCCGCCGGGAGGTGCCGGGGCGGCCGGAAGGGGCTCGGGGCGTTCGGGCGCGGGGGGTGAGCAGCATGCACCACGGCTACCAGCGCGCACGGGTACCGCGTGGGCGACGCGCGCCCGGCCCACCCGAACGAGTTGCTCACGCGCGCGTGGACAGACGCTCGGGACTACGGGTGCTATGGGTCCGATAGGACCTACGCGTTACGTCGTCACCTCGTCACGTCGTCCCTGAGGAGGACGAGGCGTGGTGCTGCGCGCGGTCCACGTCGTACACCCCTGGCACGTTCCGCATGGCGCGGATGAGGGTGGGCAGGTGGGCCGCGTCCGGGAGTTGGACGGTGTACGTGTGGCGCACGCGCTGCTGGGTCGGGGGCTCGACGGTCGCGGAGACGATCTCGGCGCCCTCCAGGGCCATGGCCTCGGTGAGGTCCGCGAGGAGATGGGGGCGGCCGAACGATTCGGCGACCAGGGTGACCCGGCATCCACTGGTGTCGCCCCAGCGCACGTCGACCGCGTCGCGTCCCGCGTCCGCCATGCGGGCCACGGCGGCGCACTCCGCGCGGTGCACGGTCACCACTCCCCCGCGCACGTCGAATCCGGTGACCTCGTCGAGCGGTACGGGCGTGCAGCACCCGGCGAGCCGGACGCTCGCGTCGGGCCGGTCGACGACGGTGATCGCGGCGCCGGGCCGCGCGGCGGGCGCGTCGGTGGCGGCCGCGTCGGCCACGGCCCGCGCGGGGGCGGCCCCGGCGCCGCCTTCCGGTCCGGGGCTCCCTTCCGGCGCGGAGCCCTCTTCCGGTACGGAGTGCTCGGCCGGGGCCGGGTGCGTCGCCAGCCACCGTTGGATGGCGATCCGGGCGGCGGGGGTGTGGGCGTGCTCCAGCCACTCCCTGGAGGGCTCCGAGGCGGGGTCCTGGCCCATGAGGAGCTGGACGGTGTCGCCGTCCCGCAGAACGGTGCTGAGGGTCGCCAGACGGCCGTTCACGCGGGCGCCGATGCAGGCGTGGGCGTCCTCGCCGTACTGCTCGTACGCGGCGTCGACACAGGTAGCCCCGTCGGGCAGGCCGAGCGTGCCGCCGTCGGGGCGGAAGACGGTGATCTCGCGGTCCTGGGCGAGGTCCTCGCGCAGGGTGGACCAGAAGGTGTCGGGATCGGGGGCGGCCTCCTGCCAGTCGAGGAGGCGGGAGAGCCAGCCGGGCCGGGTGGGGTCGACGCGCTCCCCGTCGGCAGGGGCTCCCGCTCTGCCCTGCTCCTCTGCTGAAGCCTGGTCAGGAGCCGGGTCAGGGGTCGTGTAGGGATTGCCGAGCGCTACGACGCCGGCCTCGGCGACCTTGTGCATCTGGTGCGTACGGATGAGGACTTCGGCGACCTGGCCGTCCTCGCGGGCCACGGCGGTGTGCAGCGACTGGTACAGGTTGAACTTCGGGACGGCGATGAAGTCCTTGAACTCCGAGACGACCGGCGTCATACAGGTGTGCAGTTCGCCCAGGACGGCGTAGCAGTCGGCGTCCTCGTTCACCAGGACCAGCAGCCGGCCGAAGTCGGCGCCCCGCATGCGGCCGCGTTTGCGGGACGCGCGGTGCACGGAGACGAAGTGGCGTGGCCGGATGAGGACTTCGGCCTGGATGCCGGCTTCGCGCAAAACCGTGCGCATGGCGTCGGAGAACTCGGCGAGCGGATCGTCCGCGCGGGACGCGTTGTCGATGATCAGCTCGCGGGTGTGCTCGTACTCCTCGGGGTGCAGGATCGCGAAGACGAGGTCTTCCAGCTCGGTCTTGAGGGCCTGGACGCCGAGGCGTTCGGCGAGCGGGATGAGGACGTCGCGGGTCACCTTGGCGATGCGTTCCTGCTTCTCGGGGCGCATCACGCCCAGGGTGCGCATGTTGTGCAGCCGGTCGGCGAGTTTGATCGACATGACGCGGACGTCGCTGCCGGTGGCGACGAGCATCTTGCGGAAGGTCTCGGGCTCGGCGGCCGCGCCGTAGTCGACCTTCTCCAACTTCGTGACGCCGTCGACGAGATAGCGCACCTCGGCGCCGAACTGCTCGCCGACCTGATCGAGTGTCACCTCGGTGTCCTCGACGGTGTCGTGGAGCAGAGAGGCCGTCAAGGTCGTGGTCTCCGCGCCGAGTTCGGCGAGGATCAGGGTCACGGCGAGCGGGTGGGTGATGTAGGGCTCGCCGCTCTTGCGCATCTGGCCGCGGTGCGAGGACTCGGCCAACACGTAGGCGCGGTGCAGGGGTTCCAGGTCGGCGTCGGGGTGGTGGGCGCGGTGCGCCTCGACCACGTGGCCGATCGCGTCGGGCAGCCGGCCGCGGGAGGCGGGGCCCAGCAGCGCGGCCCGACCCAGGCGGCGCAGGTCGATCCGGGGACGGCTGCGCCTGCGGGGCGCGGCAGGCACTACCGGGCCTGGGGTCGCAGGGTTCGTGGCCTCCGCACTCATGGGCACCTCCGGCTGCGTGGACCGGCGGACGGGGTGTCCCAGGGCGGACACGGCTCAGGGGACTGGTCATCGGTCCCCCGTCCGGGCCGGTGCTTGATGCTACCGAGCCCATCACGCGCGACTGACCGCCTCTCGCCGAGCGTGAAACGGATCACCCATTCGAGCGACAGAAAAGAGGTTTACGGTTTTGAGCCGCAAGAGCCGGAGCCGGTCGCGCATTCGAACCCACCACCGGCCCACAGGGCCTACTCGCCTGTACCTACGGGCTGTTCCAGCCTCTGATGCCAAGTCACGACCGGGTCAGCGGGCGGCGGTTTCCAGCCACTCGGGGTCGATCTCTCCTGTGGCGACGATCACTGCGGGACCGGTCATCTCGATCTCGCCGTCGGGCCGCTCGGTGATCAGCAGGCGTCCGCCGGGGAGGTCGACGGTGTACGTGGCCGGCGTCCCGGTGACCGCCGGGTCGATGCCGTCCCGGCGGGCGGCCGCCACGGCGACGGCGCACGCGCCCGTGCCGCACGAGCGGGTCTCGCCGGACCCGCGCTCGTGCACCCGCAGGGCGACGTGCCGCGGGCCGCGGTCCACGACGAACTCGACGTTGACGCCGTCCGGGTAGACGGCGGCGGGGCTGAAGGGCGGCGGGGAGAGCAGGTCGCCCGCGTGGGCGAGGTCGTCCACGAAGGCGACGGCGTGCGGGTTGCCCATGTTGACGTTCCGCGCGGGCCAACTGCGCTCGCCGACGCGCACCGTGACGTCCCCTTCGGGGAGGCGGGCCTTGCCCATGCCGACGGTGACGTCCCCGTCCTTGGCGATGTGCACGCTCTTGACGCCCCCGCGCGTGGCGACGGCGAGGTCCCCCTCGGTGATGAGGCCGGCCCGCTGGAGGTAGCGGGCGAAGACGCGGACTCCGTTGCCACACATCTCGGCGACCGAGCCGTCACCGTTGCGGTAGTCCATGAACCACTCCGCCTCGGCGGCCATGTGCTTCGCCTCGGGGTGCGCGGCGGACCGCACGACGTGCAGCAGGCCGTCACCGCCGATGCCCGCGCGACGGTCGCACAGGACGGCGACGACGGCCGGAGGGAAGTCGATGGCGTTCTCGGGGTCCGGGACGATCACGAAGTCGTTCTCGGTGCCGTGCCCCTTGAGGAAGGCGATCCGCGTGCTCATTCCTCGATCGTACGGGGTCGGCGCGCGGGAAGGTCAGCGCAGCCGGGCGACCCGCCAGACGGCCAGGGCCACCACCGCCGCGACCATCACCAGGTAGGCGAAGGCGACCCGCCAGTCGGGGCGGCGACCGGAGCCGCGCTCGGGCAGGCCGGGCCACGTGTAACCGACGCGGCGGGCGGCCGTCATTCCCCAGCCGGCCGCGCAGAAGCAGATCAGCAGGCCGAGCATGGCGATCATGGCCCCGCTGTCGCCGAAGTCGAAGGCGAGCGGGAAGGCGAACATCAGGGAGCCGAGGGCGGCGAGGGACACGATGGGCGCGAGCTGCCAGATCCGCAGCCGGCGCTGCGGGCGCAGCTCGACCTCGACCTCGGGGCCGCTCGCGAACATCTCCTCGGGCTCGGGACCGTCGTCGGTCACACCGCCCTGGGTCTCGTCGTCGTCCGGCCCGTCGGGGCTCAGACGGCCCTCTTCGGGCTCCGGTCCACCAGGCCCGGTGGTGCGGTGCTCCGTGCCTTGTGCGGTGTCGCGAGGGCCGGCCTCCATCGCCACGCGCCCTCCCAACTCGGACTCCACTTGCTCGATCGAAGCTCGATGATGGCACGGCACCGGAGGCCCGGATGACGGCCTGGGCGTCCCGATGCCATGACGTGATCAGGCTGTGACCGGTCGTTCCACCCATGCCAGCGCGAGCTTCGGAAGTTCTGCGAGATCAGCCGCGGCCCCACTCAACCAGTGCACCCGCGGATCGCGCCTGAACCACGAATCCTGACGGCGCGCGAAGCGCTTGGTGGCACGCACCGTGTCGGCACGCGCCGCGTCCTCGGTGCACTCGCCGGCCAGGGCCGTGAGGACCTGCTGATAGCCGAGCGCGCGCGACGACGTACGCCCCTCGCGCAGGCCTTGCGCCTCCAGCGCGCGGACCTCGTCCACGAGCCCCGCGTCCCACATCCGGTCGACGCGGCGGGCGATGCGCTCGTCGAGTTCGGGGCGCGCCACGTCGACGCCGATCTGGACGGTGTCGTAGACGGAGTCATGGCCGGGCAGGTTGGCGGTGAAGGGCTTGCCGGTGATCTCGATCACCTCCAGGGCCCGGACGATCCGGCGGCCGTTGCCGGGCAGGATCGCGTGCGCGGCCTCGGGGTCGGCGGCGGCCAGCCGGGCGTGCAGGGCGCCTGATCCGCGCAGCGTGAGCTCCTCCTCGAGCCGGGCGCGGACCTCGGGGTCGGTGCCGGGGAACTCCAGGTTGTCGACCGCGCCCCGGACGTACAGCCCGGAGCCGCCGACGAGAACCGGCCAGCGGCCCTCGGCGAGCAGGGCGTCGATCCGGGCGCGCGCCAGCCTCTGGTACTCGGCGACGGAGGCGGTGACCGTGACGTCCCAGACGTCCAGGAGGTGGTGCGGGACGCCGCCGCGTTCCTCGGGCGTCAGTTTGGCGGTGCCGATGTCCATCCCTCGGTAGAGCTGCATGGAGTCGGCGTTGACGACCTCGCCGCCGAGCCGTTGGGCCAGGAAGACGCCCAGATCGGACTTTCCGGCCGCGGTCGGTCCGACGACGGCGATGACGCGGGGGGCGGGGGGTGCGCTGCTCACGGCACCAGTCTCGCAAACGTCGAGACCCACCCTCGAACGAGTTACGTGACGGCGCTTGTCCGGCGTCGTTCCCCGTTGCGAGATTCCCGTCGCCCCGCGCAGGGGCGGCGATCCCCGGTGGCGCAATCGGACGCACCGGTCAACGCGGGATTTCGCCCGCACGAGTACCGTATGGAGTGGATATGGGCGTTTTGGCGCGACTTTTCCGGAGGTCCAAGGTCACGGAGGAGCTGGCGACTGAGGAGACGACGGCCGCCGTCGAGGCATCGGCCGGTACGCCGGAGGACGGCACCGAGGCGGCACAGGTGGACGAGGCGGACCAGGCTGCGGAAGCCTCGCAGGGGGCGACCGGAGCCGGGGACACCGCGCTGAAGGAGACTCGGACGCAGCCTGAAACGGAGACGGAGACCCGCAAGGCGACCGGGTCGGCAACCGAGTCGGTCGTAGCCGCCGACGGTGTCGAGATCCCCCGGCAGCAGTCCGCCGAGGAGGCCGCCGACAGCGGAGCCGGCGAGAGCGCCCGCACGTAAGGACACGCACGGAGACATAAGAACCCGCAGGAACCCGCAGGAACCCGCGAGGAAGGTGCCCCATGGGTCTTTTGGACAATTTGAAGGCCAGACTCGCCCCCGCCAAGAGCAAGGTCTCGCACCTCGCCCATCAGCACGGGGACAAGGTCCACCACGGTCTCGACAAGGCCGCGAAGGTCGTCGACGAGAAGACCAAGGGCAAGTACAGCGACAAGATCCATACGGGCACCGGTAAGGCCAAGGGCGCCATGGACAAGCTCGCGCACAAGGACGGCGACGAGCCCAAGGCGGGCGACGGCGACACGTTCACCCCGCCGAACCCGCCCCCGCCGGCTTCCTGACGGAGCACCGAGCACCCGACACCGAGCGTGGATCGGCGGACGGCCGGGGAGCGGAGACGCTCGCGGCCGTCCGCCGTTTCACGCCCTGCGGCCGAGATCTCCGTCGCCCTGCGGCCAGGGACCGCCAGGGAGCGCTACGACCAGGTCGCGACCACGTACCCCACGCCGTACGGCGCGTCCTCGTAGAGCAGCGCGCCCGTCAGTCCGGCGGCCTCGGCGGCGCCCGCGAGTACCTGCCAGGGCGCTCGGCCCGACGCCTTGAGTTCGTACGCCACCTGCGCGTCCAGTGCCATGAGGGCCGCGACGTCCGCCGTGCCGAGGGACTGGGCGGCCGCCGCGTCGAAGGGCGCCGCGCGCTCGTCGAGGTAGCCCGGCGCTTTCAGCGTCCGGCACGCGCTGGCGTCGCCCATCACCAGCAGCGCCACCCGTCCCGCCGCCGCGCCGATCTCCCGTCCGGCCTCGGCGCACCGCTCGGCCGCGAGCGCTTCCGCCACGCCGAGCCCCCCGACGGGGGCGGCCGACCACCCGGCCCGTTCCAGCAGCCAGGCGCCGACGGCGAGGGACGGCGGCAGCGCGCGGTCGGACGGCGCGTCCGCGCCGCCGCGGCCCAGCCGTACGGCGAGGTCCACTCCGAAACCGCGGAACGCGCCCCGCGTGCCCTCCGGGTACGGGCCGCGCCCGGCCTGCTCGGCGGGCCCGACGACCACGAGCCGGTCCGGCCGGGCCGCCGTCAGCACGGCCAGCGCGTCGGAGCAGGCGGTGCGCGCCGCGTCCAGCTCGGGAGCGGCGCCCGCTGCCACCTCGGGCACGAGAAGGGGCGGACAGGGGCAGACTGCGGCGGCGACAAGCATGATCGGCAGGGTAGCCGCGTGCCCCTTGCGCAGGGCACCCGCCAGGGGTGTCGCGCCGGGCGTCAGTCGGAACCGCAGCCGCTGCCCGTGGCCACCGGGAGCGGTGCGGGCACGCCGATCTTGGGGAGACCGAGCAGGACGCCGGCCGGCTTCGCCGCCTTCTCCGCGGTGCGCTTCTCCCACGCGTCGCCCGCGCGCGTGCGGCGCACGTCCAGGGTGGGGCCTTCGGCGAGGAGGTGGTGCGGGGCCGCGTACGTCACCTCTACGGTCACGACGTCGCCGGGGCGCACCGCCTGGTCCGGCTTGGTGAAGTGGACCAGGCGGTTGTCGGGGGCGCGGCCGGAGAGGCGGTGGGTGGCGCCGTCCTTGCGGCCCTCGCCCTCGGCCACCATCAGCTCCAGGGTCCGGCCGACCTGCTTCTTGTTCTCCTCCCAGGAGATCTCCTCCTGGAGGGCGACGAGACGCTCGTAGCGCGCCTGCACGACCTGCTTGGGGATCTGGTCCTCCATGGTCGCGGCCGGGGTGCCGGGACGCTTGGAGTACTGGAACGTAAACGCTTGCGCGAACCGGGCCTCGCGGACCGCGTGGAGGGTCTGCTCGAAGTCCTCCTCGGTCTCGCCGGGGAAGCCCACGATGATGTCGGTGGTGATCGCCGCGTGCGGGATGGCGGCACGGACCTTCTCGATGATCCCGAGGTAGCGCTCCTGGCGGTACGACCGGCGCATCGCCTTCAGGACCGTGTCCGAGCCGGACTGCATCGGCATGTGGAGCTGCGGCATCACGTTGGGCGTCTCGGCCATGGCGGCGATGACGTCGTCGGTGAAGTCGCGCGGGTGCGGGGAGGTGAAGCGGACGCGCTCCAGGCCCTCGATCGCGCCGCACGCGCGCAGCAGCTTGCTGAAGGCCTCGCGGTCGCCGATGTCGGACCCGTAAGCGTTTACGTTCTGCCCGAGCAGGGTGATCTCGGAGACGCCCTCGGCGACCAGCGCGTCGATCTCGGCGAGGATGTCGCCGGTGCGGCGGTCCTTCTCCTTGCCGCGCAGGGCCGGGACGATGCAGAAGGTGCACGTGTTGTTGCAGCCGACGGAGATCGACACCCAGGCCGCGTAGGCGCTCTCGCGCCGCGTCGGCAGCGTGGAGGGGAACGCCTCGAGCGACTCGGCGATCTCGACCTGCGCCTCTTCCTGCACGCGCGCGCGTTCCAGCAGGACCGGGAGCTTGCCGATGTTGTGCGTGCCGAAGACGACGTCCACCCAGGGCGCCTTCTTCACGATGGTGTCGCGGTCCTTCTGCGCGAGGCAGCCGCCGACCGCGATCTGCATCCCGGGTCGCTTCGTCTTCATCGGGGCGAGCCGGCCGAGGTTGCCGTACAGCCGGTTGTCGGCGTTCTCACGGACCGCGCAGGTGTTGAAGACGACGACGTCCGCGTCGCCGTCCGCCCCTTCGGGAGCGCGCACGTACCCGGCCTCTTCGAGCAGCCCGGACAGCCGCTCGGAGTCATGGACGTTCATCTGGCACCCGTAAGTGCGGATTTCGTAGCTCTTGGGGGTGTGAACGTCCACTGCGAGGCTCCGGTCGCTGCTGCTGGTCATGGCTCAAGGGTAGGCGCTCCCCGGACAACGCCCGCCGCCGCTTCGCGCGGGACGTCCGGCCGGCGCGCGCCGCCGGGCGGGCGTCAGGCCTCACGGGTCGATGAGGCCCGCGCGGATCGCGTAGCGGGTGAGTTCCAGACGGTCGCGCATGCCCAGCTTGTGCAGGAGGTTGGCGCGGTGGCGTTCGACCGTCTTGGCGCTGATGAACAGCAGCGCGCCGATCTCTCGGGAGGTATGGCCCTCCGCCACGAGCTTGAGGATCTCCTCCTCGCGCTCGGTGATGGGCCGCTCGGGCAGCCCCTCGACGCCGTCGCCGCGGTGGAGCCGGTCCAGGTAGGAGCGGACGAGGGCCCGCTCGGCGCCCGGGTAGATGAACGGCTCGTCGCGTACGACCGCGCGGCAGGCCTCGACCAGGTCCCGGTCGGCGACCGACTTCAGGACGTAGCCGCGGGCCCCGGCCTTGAGCGCTTCGAAGAAGTACTGCTCGTTGTCGTACATCGTGAGGATGAGGATGGGCAGGTCCGGGAGGCGGCGGGAGAGTTCGCGGGCCGCCTGCAGACCGGTCATCCGGGGCATGGCCACGTCGAGGACGGCCAGGTCGATGGCCCCCGCGCGGGCGCGCTCGACGGCCTCGGCCCCGTCGCCGGCCTCGGCGACCACCGTCAGATCGGGCTCGCCGTCCAGGATGAGCCGCACTCCACGGCGTACGAGTGTGTGGTCGTCGGCGAGGAGGACGCGGGTCGGTGCGGCGGGCGATCCGGACGAGGCCGGGGAGGTGCCGTCGGTCATCGGTGGCCTCCGGCTGCGGGAGCCGGGGGCACGGTGTCGGCCTGGTCGGTGCCCGCCGCCACCCGCAGGCGTACGTCCGTCCCGCCGCCGTAGCCGTCCTTGACGTCCCTGCCGTCGTAACCGACGTTGCCACCGCTGCCGTCGTAGCCGCCGCTGCCGTCGCGGTTGTCGGACGCCTTCGACGAGACGGTGAGGGTCGCCCCGATCAGGAGGGCCCGTTCGCGCATCCCCCGGATGCCGGCGCCCTCCCCCGCGCCCGCGCCCAGGCCGCTGCCGTTGTCCCGGACGAGGAGTTCGACGCCGTCGGCGACCGGGCGCAGGCGGAGTTCGGCGCGGTCGGCGCCGGAGTGGCGGGCGGTGTTGGTGAGGGCTTCCTGGGCCACGCGGTAGAGCACGAGTTCCGTCTCCTCGGTCAGCGGGGGCAGGCCGGCACGAAGGTCGCGGCGCACCGTCAGTCCATGGGTGGTGAACTCGGCGGCGAGTGAGCGCAGCGCGCTGAGCAGGCCGAGTTCGTCGAGGACGCCGGGGCGCAGCCGGCGGGCGATGCGGCGGATCTCGTCGAGACCGGCCCGGGTGGCCTCCTGCGCCTGGCCCACTTCCTCGCGCAGGTCCGCCGGGGCCCGGTCGGCGACCCGTTTGAGCTGGAGGAGTACGGCGGTGAAAGTCTGGCCGACCTCGTCGTGGAGTTCGCGGGCGATGCGGTGGCGCTCGCGTTCCTGGGCGGACAGCGCACCGGCGGCGCTGGCGGCGCGCTCGGCCTCCAGCCGGTCCAGCATGGCGTTGTACGTCCTGATCAGCTCGGCCGTCTCCACCGGTCCCGAGACCTCGGCCCGGGCCCCGGGGCGCAGCAGGTCGGCGTCGGCCATGGCCCGCCCCAGTCGGCCCAGCGGGGCGAGACCGACGCGCAGCACGACCGCGTTGACGGTCAGCAGCGCGGCCAGTCCGGCCACCACGACGAGCACCTCGCCCGGCAGTATGGGTGTGGAGACGGTGACCGGACCCAGCAGCAGCGCTGCCGCCGCGATCAGGGCGACGGCGTCGAGGACGAAGATCCGCCAGAACAGCGACACCCGCGCGGCTCCCCCTCTCCCTCTACCTCTGTCTCTGCCTCTGCTGCCTGTGCTGCCTCTGCTGAACCTTCCGGCGCTTCCGGCTCGTCCTGCTGCGACTCGTACCGCCGTGACCAGCCTCTCCGTGCGACGCCGCCCCTGTCCATCCGTCACGACACCCATGTCGCCACCGTACGGTCGGATGGCAGCATGGCGGCTCCGGGCACCCGACCAGCAAGGGGAAGAAACGTGTCTGCTCCACGCCTCCGAACGACGCCGCTGCCAGGCATCGGGGTCCAGTACGACCTGGTGACGCGGGAGCAGCGCCACCTGTCCGTGGTGGCGCACCGCGACGGCACCCGGACCGTCAGTCTGTACCGGGCCGACGACCCCGACTCCTGCGCCCAGTCCCTGCGGCTGACCGGCGCCGAGGCGGGCGCGCTGATCGACGCGCTGATGCCGTCCCATCACAGCGCGAGCCTGCTCTACACCACTGACCTGGGGCTGGTCGCCGAGCGCATCGAGGTGGCGGCCGCCTCGCACTGGAACGGACGGCTGCTGGGCGACACCCGGATGCGCACGGAGACCGGCGCCTCGATCGTGGCGGTGCTGCGGCGGGCCGAGGCGATTCCGTCCCCGGCGCCGGACTTCCGGCTCGCGGGCGGCGACACCCTCATCGTCATCGGCACCCGCGAAGGCGTGGACGCGGCCGCGGCGATACTGGGACGGGTGTGAGACGCGTGCACTCCGCAGTCCTGCTGATCGAGTTCGGTTCCATCATCCTGGGCCTCGGCCTGCTCGGCCGGTTCGCCGCCCGTTTCCAGTTCTCGCCGATCCCCCTCTATCTGCTGGCCGGTCTGGCCTTCGGCAAGGGCGGGCTGCTGCCGCTCGGCGCGAGCGAGGAGTTCGTCGCCATCGGCGCCGAGATCGGCGTCATCCTGTTGCTGCTGATGCTCGGCCTGGAGTACACGGCGAGCGATCTGGTCTCCAACCTCAAGGCCCACTATCCGGCCGGTCTCGTCGACTGCGCCCTCAACGCCGTGCCCGGCGCCCTCGCGGCGCTGCTGCTGGGCTGGGGGCCGGTGGCGGCCGTGGTACTCGCGGGCGTCACCTGGATCTCTTCGTCCGGGGTGATCGCGAAGGTGCTGGGCGACCTGGGCCGGGTCGGCAACCGGGAGACCCCGGTGATCCTCAGCGTGTTGGTCCTCGAGGACCTGGCCATGGCGGTCTACCTGCCCATCGTCACCGCTCTGGTGGCCGGGGTCGGGCTGGCGGCCGGCAGCGTGACCCTGGCGATCGCGCTGGGCGTCGCGGGGCTCGTGCTGTTCGTGGCGGTGCGGCACGGCCGGGTCATCTCCCGTTTCGTGTCGAGCGACGACCCGGAGAAGCTGCTGCTCGTCGTGCTGGGGCTGACGATCCTGGTGGCCGGTGTGGCGCAGCAGCTCCAGGTGTCGGCGGCGGTGGGGGCGTTCCTGGTGGGCATCGCGCTGTCCGGGGAGGCCGCGGAGGGCGCGCACACGCTGCTGAGCCCGCTGCGGGACCTGTTCGCGGCGATCTTCTTCGTGTTCTTCGGGCTGCACACCGACCCGGCGAGCATCCCGCCCGTCCTGCTGCCCGCTCTCGCGCTGGCGGTCGTCACCGCCGCGACGAAGATCGCCACCGGCTACTGGGCGGCCCGGCGGGCCGGGATCTCGGTCAAGGGGCGCTGGCGGGCGGGCGGTGCGCTGGTGGCGCGCGGGGAGTTCTCGATCGTCATCGCCGGGCTGGCGGTCACCGCCGGAATCGAACCGTCCCTGGGACCGCTGGCGACGGCGTACGTGCTGATCCTGGTCGTCCTCGGACCGCTCACCGCGCGCTGGACGGAGCCGCTGGCGGCTCGGTGGGCGCGCCGCCGGACCGTCCCCGGCGGCGGCACGGCGGAGCCGCTGCCCGAGCCGCGGACCCAGGCGCCGGTGGGTGACTGACGGCCTCTGAAGGGCGCAGTGCGAGATGTGGCGCGCGTGAAAGGCGCGGTGCGGGAAGTGATGCGCGTCACACTCGGGCGGGGGTGAATTGTGAAGCTCCGGTGCGAAGCCCGTGGCATGCTCATGGCCATTACCGGCCAGTAGCAACGCGTGCCCCGCCGGTTTCCCTTTTCGGATTCCCCACCCCTCAGGACCGACCTTGCGCAGACGCACGAGGCACTCCCGTGCCCTCATGCCCGCCTTAGCCGCCTCCGCCCTCCTCCTCGCCGCGGGCTGTTCCTCCGCCCCACCGCAGGCCGAACCACCCGCCTCGCCCTCCGCCCGGCCGACCGACGCGGACACCTCGGCCCCCTCCGCCGACCGCGCCCTCACCGTGGACGCCGCCCCCGCGGACATCGCCACCGCCGCGGCCCACCCCGGCAGTTCCGACGACGAGGCCCACCGGACCGAGCTCGACGTCGCCTCGTACGACGCCAAGACCCGACGCGCCGTCATCTCCACCTCCGCCACCTCCTCCACACCCTCCACCCCCTCCAACGACGATCCGGGTACGCCGAGTTCCGCCCCGCCGAACTCACCGTCCCCCACCTCGCCCGAGGCCTCGGAGCCCGCCGAGGCTTCCGCCTCCCCCACGTCCCCCGCGGCCTCCTCCCCGAGCGCCTCGGCGACCCCGCACCGCACCGCCGTCGGCGACGTCATCGCCAGCGCTCCCGCGCCCGGTGCGCCGGACGGGCTGCTCGCCGAGGTCACGAAGGTGATCGGCGAGACGGCCAAGGGCACGGAGGTGCAGACCAAGCCCGCCCAGCTCAACGCCCTGCTGCGCAACAACACCGCGAAGGGCACCGTGCCGGTCGACCCGGCCGCCTTCGACATCGACACTCTGCTCCCCGACGTCGACGTCTCCTGGAAGCGAACCGGTGACGTGCACGTCGGCCCCAAGGGAGCGACGGTTCCGCTCGGCAGCCTGCGGCTGGACGTGCGCGCCGCGCTGCCGACCGTCGGGAACGCGTCCGCGTCGGCGGCCGCCTCCGTCTCCGGTTTTGTGCAGGTCGCCCCCCAGGTCGACTTCCGCTACGGCGGCGAGGGCGCCAAGGCCGCGCCCGCCTCCGCCTATCTGGGCGTGTCCGGCAAGTGGTCCTCGGACTGGTCGCTCAAGGGCCGTGTGAAGGGCTCCGCCACCCCGGTGCGGATCCCCTTCGCCACCCTGCACGCCGATCCGGTGCTCCAGGTCGGGCCGGTGCCGGTCGTGGTCAACCTGGACCTGACCTGCTACGTCCAGATCAGCGGCGACGGCAAGATCACCGTCGACGTGGAGCAGAGCCTGAAGGGCGACTTCAAGGCGGGCGGCACCTTCGGCCTGGCCCAGGGCTGGACCCCGGTCAGCTCCTCGAACATGAAGGGCACCGGGGTACGCACCTCCGTCACCACCGCGGGCAGCGTGCAGGCGGCCCTCGGCACCCAGGCCACGGTCGGCCTGTACGGCAGCGCCGGCATCGTGGCCGACCTGGCGCCCTACGTCCGCAGCAAGGGCGACGCCACGGTCATCGGCAACGACTCGGTGTTCAAGACCAAGGGTTCCTGGGCCGTGTACGGCGGCGTCGATCTCAGCGGCACGCTGCGGCTCCAGTTGACGATCTTCGGTACGCCCCTGTTCCAGCGGAACATCCCGCTCGGCTCGCTGCACCGGGAGTGGAAGCTGGCGGGCACCGGAAAGCCGTAACCCGCCGCTCCTGCTTCAGCCTGCTGCCTCAGGCCGCGCCGCCAGGTATCCAGCCCTGGCGGCGCAGCTCCGCGGAGACGTCCGGCCTCTCGTAATGCTCGCCCTTGAGCACCTTGCCGTCGGCGCGGCGGACGACCTGACCGTCGGGGCCCAGCTTGGTCATGTTGGACCGGTGGATCTCGGCGAGCACCGCGTCGAGGTCGATCCCGTGCACGAGAGCCGTGCCGTACGCGACGTAGACGACGTCGGCCAGCTCGTGCGCGAGCCGGTCCAGCGGGCCGCTCACCGACACCTCGGCGACCTCCGCGGCCTCCTCGGCGAGCAGTTCCCCACGGTGCGCAGCAAGGCTCGGCGACACCTCGGTCGGCGTACTGCGGGCGTCGAGCCCGAAGGCACGGTGGAACTCACGGACCAGGTCGGCAGGCGAGGAAGAGCTCATACACAGACTGTAACGACCACCACTGACACTCCCACCCGCCCCCTCCACAGCCTCCCCGGAGAGCCCGACCCCACCGGTCCGGGGAGCCCCAGCCAGCCCGCCCCGGGAGCCCCGCACTGCGGCCCCGGGCAATCGCACCCTGCCGCCCCGGGGAGCACCACCCAGCGGCCCCACGAGCCGCACCCTGCCGGGCCGAGAAGCCCCACCGTTCCGGCCCCGGGGAAGCTCAACCCTCCCGACCCGACGAACCGCGAATACCGGGCCAGGGAAACCCCACCGCGTCGGGCCCGGGAAACCCAACCCTCCCGACCCGACGGACCGCAACTGCCAGGCCCGGGAAGCCCCGCCATGCCGGGCCCAGGAGGCCCAACCCGGCCGGCCCAGCGGGCCGCGACTGCCACGCCCAGCAAGCCCCACCGTGCCAGGCCCCGGAAGCCCCACCACGCCGAACCCGGGAAGCCCCACCCATCCCGCCGGCAAGCCGTGCCCTGGTCAGCACCGCCTACCGGCTGGCAGGATCGCGGCCATGTCCAAGGTGTTCTCCCGGGTCGGTAGGCGCCGTGCCCTGCAAGGTGCGGCCGTCGGTGGTGTCGTCCTCGGGCTGTTGCTGTGGTGGCTGTTGCCGCTGGGTGAGGCGCCGCCGCGCGGTTCGATCACGTTCAGCACGGGCACGACGAGCGGGGTCTACTCCGAGTACGGCACCCGGCTGCGCGCCGAACTCGCCAAGGACATGCCCGACCTGAAGGTGAAGCTGTCGACCAGCAACGGATCGCAGGAGAACGTCGCGCGCGTGGCGACCGGCGAGGCCGACTTCACCATCGCCGCGGCCGACGCCGTGGAGACCTACGAGCAGCAGCACCCCGGCTCGGCCGCGCGGCTGCGCGGGGTGGCCCGCCTGTACGACGACTACGTGCAGCTCGTGGTGCCGCGCGACTCGAAGATCCGGTCCATCGCGGATCTGCGCGGCAGGACCGTGGCGACGGGGCTGCCCCGCTCGGGCGTGCGGCTGATCGCCCAACGGGTCCTCAAGGCGGCGGGCCTGGACCCGTCGAAGGACATCAGGGCCGTGTCGGAGGGCATCGACACCGGCCCTGAAAAGCTGAAGCAGGGCAAGATCGACGCGTTCTTCTGGTCCGGCGGGGTGCCGACGGCCGGGCTGGAGAAGCTCGCCGACGACTTCACCTTCCGGTTCGTGCCGATCAGCCCCGAGCTCGTCGCCAAGATGCACGACCTGGACGACTCCACCAGTTACTACCGGGCCACGAACATGCCCGAGTCGGCCTACCCCACCATCCAGAACGGCTCCACCGTGGCGACGATCGCGGTGTCCAACCTGCTGATGACCCGTACGGACATGGCCCCCCGGCTCACCGAGTGGCTGACCCGGACCGTGATCAAGAGCCGGGACGGCATCGGCGCGCACGTGCACTCCGCCCAGTTGGTGGACCTGCGCACGGCCATCTACACCGACCCGCTCAAGCTGCACGAGGGCGCCCGCCGCTACTACCGCTCGGTCAAGCCGTAGGACCCCGCCAAGCCCCCCTAGGACGCCTCGCTACGAAGCCTCACTACGACGCCGGCGACCTCGGCACCGACACCATCGCCGTCAGCCCGCTGGGCTCGTGGTGCTCGTAGGTGAGGGCGCCGCCGCCCGCCGCGAGCAGGGCCTTGGAGATGGACAGGCCCAGGCCCGAGCCCTTGATGTTCTGGTGGCGGCCGCTGCGCCAGAACCGGTCGCCCACGCGCGTGAGCTCCTCGTCGGTCAGCCCCGGCCCGTTGTCGGTGACGACGACGGTCGAGATCTCGCCGTCGGCCGCGACCGTGACCTCGACGCTCTTGCCCTCGGGGGTGAACTTCACCGCGTTGTCGATGACGGCGTCCAGCGCGCTGGACAACGTCACCGGGTCGGCCCACGCGGTGGTCGGCGGGCAGTCGCCGACCAGTCGGACGCCCTTGCGCTCGGCGGTGGGCGCCCACGCGGCGACGCGCTCGGCGGCCAGCGCGCCGATGTCGGTGACCCGCAGATCGGCCTCGGCGTGCTCGGCCAGCGCCAGGTCGAGCAGGTCGTCCAGAACCTGGGCCAGGCGCTTTCCCTCACCCTGGACGGACGCGATCTCCTCGTTGCCCTCCGGGAGTTCGTAACCCAGCAGTTCGATGCGCAGCAGCAGCGCGGCGAGCGGGTTGCGCAGTTGGTGCGAGGCGTCGGCGACGAAGGCGCGCTGCTGCTCCAGCACGTCCTCGACGTTGTCCGCCATCTCGTTGAACGACCCGGCCAGCCGCCGGAGTTCCGGCGGCCCGCCGGCCACCGCGACCCGCGACTTCAGACGGCCGCTCGCGATCGCGTGGGTGGTGACGTCCAGGACCCGTACGGGTTTGAGCACCCAGCCGGTCAGCCGCAGGGCGGCGCCGATGGCCAGCAGCATCGCGGCGGCCTCGCCCGCGGCGATGACCAGCCAGCCGTGCAGGATCCGCGACCGCATGGGCCCGGTGGGCGAGTCGGTGACGACGACGGCGACGACGTCACCGTCCCGGATGACCGGCGACGCCACGACGAGCCGGCTGCGCTGCCACGGCCACACCTGCTGCGGGTCGTGGCTGCGCCGGCTGAGCAGCGCCTCCTCGAACGCGTCCCGTACCTCCCCCGTTTCGGGGAGGTACCAGTCCGTCGGAGCATGAGCCATGGGGGTGTCGGTGCCGTAGAAGACACCGGCCCGAATGCCGTAGACGTCGTAGTAGTTGGCGAGTTCCCGGCCGAGCGTCTCGCGTCGCTCGTTCGTGGACCCGGACGCGGAGATGTTCGTGTCCGACGAGGCGGTGACGAACTGGGCGAGCGCCGCGAAGCGCGCGGTGTCGTCGATGCGGTCGACGACCACCGTCTGCTGCTGGGCGCCCGCCACGCTGACGGCCAGCGGCACCCCGAGAGCCAGCAGCACGGCCGCCATCAGGACGATGAGCAGCGGCAGGAGACGAGTACGCAACCGCGGTCCCCGCTAAGCGGCCGGGGCGACGAGCCGGTAACCGACGCCCCGTACGGTCTCGATCAGCGCGGGCATGCGCAGCTTGGCGCGCAGGGACGCCACATGCACCTCCAGGGTGCGTCCGGTCCCCTCCCAACTCGTGCGCCACACCTCGCTGATGATCTGCTCCCGGCGGAAGACCACACCGGGCCGCTGCGCGAGCAGCGCGAGGAGGTCGAACTCCTTGCGGGTCAGTTGGACGACCGAACCGTCCACCGTGACGCGCCGCGTGGGCAGTTCGATCCGTACGGGGCCCAGGCTCAGCGCGTCCTCGCCGGCCGCTGCCGGGTCCTCGTGGACGGTGCGCCGGCTGACGGCGTGGATGCGGGCGAGCAGTTCCCCGGTGTCGTACGGCTTCACCACGTAGTCGTCGGCGCCCATGTTGAGGCCGTGGATGCGGGAGCGCACGTCGGACCGCGCGGTCACCATGATCACCGGGGTGGTGGTGCGCTTGCGGATCTTGCCGCAGACCTCGTACCCGTCCTGGTCGGGCAGCCCCAGATCGAGCAGCACGACGCCGAAGCCGGCCCCCTCCGGCACGAGCGCCTGCAGCGCTTCCTCGCCGCTCCGCGCGTGGGTGACGTCGAAACCGTGCCGCTTCAGGACCGCGGACAGGGCGGCGGCGACGTGGTTGTCGTCCTCGACGAGCAGCAGTCTCATCCCGTCCTCCTCCGGTTCATCGGGCATACGGTCTGACTCACTACA
Source organism: Streptomyces sp. yr375 (assembly GCF_900110755.1). Classification (GTDB taxonomy): domain Bacteria; phylum Actinomycetota; class Actinomycetes; order Streptomycetales; family Streptomycetaceae; genus Streptomyces. The sequence continues at coordinate 32,740 of NZ_FOFF01000026.1, read as the reverse complement.
ACGGGCGTTCGGTTCTCGGCAGCGGAAAAACGCGTGCACACGCGTGTGTGCATCATGGCAGTCACGCTGATGGACGAGGACGCAGTCAAGAGAGTTCCGGTTGCGCGCGGCTTCCGTTACCCGGCCGATACGGGGCGCAGGTCACAAGTGCTACGACACGTGTCCGATTGCTATCGGATCGTGATGCTCAGATTCCCCTCAGATGTAATGACGCTGGTCGCAGGTGGTCACTACTGTCCTCCGAAACCGAGGAGGACGGAGCCCCAGAGCGATGACCGAAGTATCGGTGGCCAAGGAAGACGTGGTCGCGAGCGGTGAACTGGTCGTCCTGAAGAGCGTCAACAAGCACTTCGGCGCGTTGCACGTTCTCCAGGACATCGATCTCACGATCGACCGCGGTGAGGTCGTCGTGGTCATCGGACCCTCCGGGTCCGGGAAGTCGACCCTGTGCCGCACCATCAACCGCCTGGAGACGATCGACGCGGGCACCATCGCGATCGACGGCAAGCCGCTGCCCCAGGAGGGCAAGGCGCTGGCCCGGCTGCGCGCCGACGTCGGCATGGTCTTCCAGTCGTTCAACCTGTTCGCGCACAAGACCGTGCTCGAGAACGTGATGCTCGGCCAGATCAAGGTCCGCAAGACCGACAAGAAGCAGGCCGAGGAGAAGGCACGCGCCCTCCTGGACCGGGTCGGCGTGGGCACGCAGGCCGACAAGTACCCCGCGCAACTGTCGGGCGGCCAGCAGCAGCGCGTCGCCATCGCGCGGGCGCTGGCGATGGACCCGAAGGTCATGCTCTTCGACGAGCCGACGTCGGCGCTGGACCCCGAGATGATCAACGAGGTCCTCGAGGTCATGCAGCAGTTGGCCCGGGACGGCATGACCATGATCGTCGTCACCCATGAGATGGGTTTCGCACGATCGGCTGCAAACCGCGTGGTGTTCATGGCGGACGGACGCATCGTCGAAGAGGCTGCGCCCGACCAGTTCTTCAGCAATCCGCGCAGCGACCGTGCCAAGGACTTCCTGTCGAAGATCCTGCACCACTGACCTGCGCCGCAGTTCTGCACCACTGAACTGCGTCGCTGATCTGCATCGTTGATCTGCATCACTGACGGAATTCCGCACCGCCCGCAGTACGTCACCACTCTTCTAAGGAAGTTCCCCATGAAGCTTCGCAAGGTCACCGCCGTCTCGGCCGCAGCCCTCGTCCTCGCCCTGAGCGCCACCGCGTGCAGCAGCAACAAGAAGGACGACAGCGCCGGCAGCGGCTCCAGCGGCAGCGGCGGAAAGATCAAGATCGGCATCAAGTACGACCAGCCCGGCCTCGGTCTGAAGAAGCCCGACGGGTCCTTCGCCGGCTTCGACGTGGACGTCGCCACGTACGTCGCCAAGCAGCTCGGCTACGAGCCGAACCAGATCGAGTTCGTCGAGACCAAGAGCGCCGACCGCGAGAACGCCCTCGCGCGCGGTGACGTGAAGTTCATCGCGGCCACCTACTCGATCAACGACAAGCGCAAGGCGAAGGTCGACTTCGCGGGCCCGTACCTGCTGGCCCACCAGGACCTGCTGCTCACCAAGGACTCGAAGATCAGCAAGGCCGAGGACCTCAACGGCAAGAAGCTGTGTTCCGTGACCGGCTCGACCTCGGCGCAGAACATCCACGACACGATCGCGCCGAAGGCGAACCTGAAGGAAGTCAGCTCCTACTCGGAGTGCATCGCCGGCCTGCAGAACGGCGCCGTGGACGCGGTCACCACCGACGACTCGATCCTCGCCGGCTTCGCCTCGCAGGAGCAGTACAAGGGCAAGTTCAAGCTCGCGGGCCTGAAGCTGAGCAACGAGAACTACGGCATCGGCGTCAAGAAGGGCGACGCCGCGACCGTGGACAAGATCAACAAGGCGCTCGAGAAGATGGTCAGCGACGGCTCCTGGCAGAAGGCCGTCGAGGCCAACTTCGGCCCGGCCGGCTACAAGAACGAGCCCGCCCCGAAGATCGGCGTCATCGTCAAGTAACCCGGGTCCCGCGGCCCAGCCATGCGGGGTTCCTGCGGTGCGCCGCCGTCCGTCGCGATCACGGCGGCGGCGCGCCCCGCCCTCCTCATACGCCACCCACCCGGAAGCGCGGGAGATCGTGTTCGACTTTCTTGAAGGCTACGACGTCCTAGGGGCGTTCTGGATGACGGTGAAACTCACCGCCCTCTCCGCCGTCGGTTCCCTGATCTGGGGCACCCTGCTGGCCGGGATGCGGGTCAGCCCGGTCCCGCTGATGCGCGGGTTCGCCACCGTCTACGTCAACATCGTCCGGAACATCCCCCTGACGGTCATCATCCTCTTCAGCTCGCTCGGCCTCGCCGACGTCTTCGGCATGACCCTGGGCACCGAGGACTTCGCGGTCCAGGGCTTCCGGCTCGCCGTGCTCGGGCTGGTCGCCTACACCGCGGCCTTCGTGTGCGAGGCGATCCGCTCCGGCATCAACACGGTGCCCATGGGGCAGGCGGAGGCGGCCCGGGCCCTCGGGCTGAGCTTCAGTCAGACCCTCACGCTCATCGTCCTGCCGCAGGCCTTCCGCTCGGTCATCGGACCGCTGGCCAACGTCCTGATCGCGCTGACGAAGAACACCACGGTGGCGGCCGCCATCGGCGTCGCCGAAGCCGCCTACCTGATGAAGACGATGATCGAGAACGAGGCGCAGACGCTGCTCATCGGCGCGGTCTTCGCGTTCGGCTTCGTGGTACTGACCCTGCCGACCGGCCTCATCCTGGGCTGGCTCAGCAAGCGACTGGCGGTGAAGCGATGAGCTCGGTCCTGTACGACACTCCCGGCCCCCGCGCCAAGCGGCGCAACGTCATCCTCTCGGTGGTCTTCTTCGTCCTCCTCGCCCTGTTCGCGTGGTGGGTGTGGCAGAAGATGGACGAGAAGGACCAGCTCACCTCCGCCCTGTGGAAGCCGTTCATCGAGGCCGAGGCCTGGACGACGTATTTGCTGCCCGGCCTCGCCAACACGCTGAAGGCCGCGGCCCTCGCCATGGTGATCGCCCTGCCGCTGGGCGCCGTCTTCGGTATCGCCCGACTGTCCGACCACCGGTGGGTGCGAGGCGTGGCCGGCACGGTGGTGGAGTTCTTCCGGTCCATCCCGGTGCTGCTGCTGATGCTGTTCGCCAACCAGCTCTACGCCAACTACACGGGCGTCACCAGCGAGGACCGGCCGCTCTACGCGGTCGTCACCGGCCTGGTGCTGTACAACGCCTCGGTCCTCGCCGAGGTCGTCCGGGCCGGCATCCTCTCCCTGCCCCGGGGGCAGACGGAGGCCGCGTACGCGATCGGCCTGCGCAAGAGCCAGACGATGAGCAGCATCCTGCTTCCGCAGGCGGTCACGGCGATGCTCCCGGCGATCGTCAGCCAGCTCGTGGTCATCGTGAAGGACACCGCGCTGGGCGGTGTGATGATCGGCTTCACCGAGCTGCTCAACTCGCGCGGCACCCTCGCGGCCAACTACGCGAACGTCATCCCGAGCTTCATCGTGGTCGCGGCCATGTTCATCCTGCTGAACTTCATCCTCACCAGCTTCGCGAGCTGGCTCGAGCGCTACCTGCGGCGCAGCAAGCGCGGCACGGGCGCGGTACTGGCCGCGGAGGAGATCGAGGAGATCAACCCCGCGGGGATCCCCGGCGCCTTCGGCACCGGCGCCGAAGGCGGCGGCAGGATCTGACACTCACTCAACTTGCGTGACCGGTACGGAGGCAGTGGCGTGCGCGCCGCTGCCTCCGTCACTTGACGCAAGCTGCGGCAATGGGTTGCATACGTTCTGTGATCGTGCACCCTGCTCCTACCTCTTGTTCACTTACGTCCCTGTGGGCACCGTCGCGGGCAGGGGGCGGCACGCCGTGGACCCGGTGATCATCGTCGGAGCGGGGCCCGTGGGGCTCACGCTCGCCCTGGCGCTGGCGCGCCAGCAGGTGCCGTCCGTGGTCCTCGACGAGGGCCCCGGCAAGGACGAACCGCGGCTCGCGCGCACCGTCGTCCTGCGCGAGGACACCGCCGCTCTGCTGACGCGGCTGACCGGGGCGCCCCTCGGCGCGGCCGGGGTCCACTGGGCCGGATGGCGGTCGATGCGGCGCAAGCAGGTGACGCGCGCGATCCCGTTCGACGACGCGACCGACCCCGCCCCCCTGCACATCGCCCAACACGTGCTCACCAGCGCCCTGCGCGCCGCCGCCGCGAGCGAGCGGCTGGTGAAGATCGCCGTGGACAGCCGACTGGACACCGTCGAGCAGGAACCCTCCGGTGTCACCGCGCACACCCGCGGCCCCACGGGCACCTGGTGGCGCGGCAGCCACCTGGTCGGCTGCGACGGCCCGCGCTCCACCGTCCGCAAACTCCTCGACATCCGCTTCCCCGGCCGTACGGCGGTGGAACGACACGCCGTGGCCGCGCTGCGCACGGAACTTCCGTGGGCCGACGAAGCGTTGCTCCATCGGACGCCGCCGTGGCGGACGTCCGGTCCCTCCGCCGGGGAGATCACCGGACGCCCGCTCCCGGAGGGTGTCTGGCGGCTGGACTGGCTGCTGCCGCCCGGCAAGGACCTCGTCACGCCCGAACTGCTCGTGGCCCGCGTCCGCGAGACCCTGGCGGGCTGGCACGAGGGCCCCACGCCCACGTACGAACTGCTCGACACCGGCGTTCACACCGTGCACCACCGGCTGGCCCGCCGCTGGCGCGTGGGCCGCGTCTTCCTCGCCGGGGACGCCGCGCACCTGCTCGGCGCGCTCGGTACCCAGGGGCTCGACGAGGGGCTGCGGGACGCCGACAACCTCGCCTGGAAGCTGGCCCTGGCCTGGCACCACGGGCCGCACGAGGCGCTGCTCGACAGCTACCAGGCGGAGCGGCGCGCGGCCGTCGCCGGCCGGCTGCGCGCCGCCGACCAGGCGCTGCCGCTGCTGCGCGGTGGCGGCGGCATAAGGGCGTACGTCCCCGGCGCGGCCCGCGGCCACGACGTGCTGCTCACCGACGGCCACCTGGGGCGCGGCCCGCTGGGCGCACCGGGCCTGTACGACGGCTCCCCGCTCGCCCCCCGGCACCTGGAGGCGGAGGTCCCGGTGGACACCCCGACCGGCGCACCGGTCGAGGACGTACGCGTGACGGCGGAGGACGGCTCGTTCGTACGGCTGCGGGAGCGGCTCGGGCGGGGCGCGCTGCTCGTCCTGCTGATCGCGCCGGGCACGGGCGTGTGGGAGCGCAGGCACTGGGTGAGCGCCGGGATCATGCCCCGGCTGGCCGCCGCGGTGACGGCCCTGCCGAGCCCGGCCGAGCTGCTGGTGGCCGAGAGCTACCCGGGTGCGGCCGCCCACACGGTCCTGCTGATCCGGCCCGACGGCCATCTGGTCACCGCGCTCGACGGGGTGCGCGCGGCCGATCTGTACGCGGCGGCGGAGGCGGCGGTGGGCGGGCCGAAGGGGGCGCAGGAGACGTCTGCGGCGGCGGGGGCCACGGCGGGCTCCGCGGCCACCTGACGCCCCCCTGACAGCCCGCTGAGGGGCCCTGACAGCCCCTGACGGCCTGGCTGTCACCGTGCGGTCCACATGGTGACAGCCGGTTGACCGGGTTGCACCGGCATGGTCTACTCCGGATCGTGACCGACACCGATGTGCGCCTGTGGCGGAGGGTCCATATGGACCTCGTCCGCTATGCGGGCTGCGTGTGTCGCCCGTCCTGCTGAATTCGCATCCCCCCCTTTTCCACCGGCGTACGCCGCCGACGCGCACCCGCTCGCGCGTCCCGTGCGCTCCCCGCGAACCTTCCCAGGACGGTGTCCGTGTCTGTCTCTCCTCCCCTCCCCGCCGCCACCGCCGTCTCCGCCGCGCCCACCCAGGCGGACCTCCTCGACTTCGTCCGGCGCACGGCCGCCGACGCCGAGCTGATCGCCTCCCTGCCCCTCGACCCCGAGGGCCGCACCTGGGTGCGCCTGGAGGGTCCCGGCGGCAGCGAGGCCTGGCTGATCGGCTGGCCGCCCGGCACGGGCACCGGCTGGCACGACCACGCCGACTCGGTGGGCGCCTTCCTCACCGCGCGGGGCGGGCTGAAGGAGTACTCGCTCGCCGCGCGGCTGCCCACCGACGGCTGGAAGACCCTGGAGCTGACCGAGGGCGTCGACCGGGAGCGCACGCTGACGGCCGGCCGGGGCCGCTCCTTCGGACGCCACCACGTCCACGAGGTCCTCAACGAGTCCACCGAGGAACACGCCGTCTCCGTCCACGCCTACTACCCGCCGCTGCCGCGCATCCGCCGCTACAGCCGTACGGGACAGGTACTGCGGCTGGAGCAGGTCGAGCGTCCGGAGGACTGGCAGTGAGCGGTGCGGGCACGCCTCCGCCCGGTATCGACGCGTTGCTGGAGCGCGTGCGTGCGGGGTACGCGCGCGTGGAGGCACGCGAGGCATACGAAGCCGCCCGCGCGGGTGAGGCGCTGCTCGTCGACATCCGGTACGCGGCCCTGCGCGAGCGGGACGGTCTGATCCCCGGCGCCCTGGTCGTCGAGCGCAACGAACTGGAGTGGCGTCTCGACCCCCAGGGCAGCCATCGCCTCCCCGAGGCGACGAGCCATGCGGTGCGGGCGGTCGTGATCTGCAACGAGGGCTACGCGTCGAGCCTGGCCGCCGCGTCCCTGCACCAACTGGGACTGCACCGGGCCACCGACCTGATCGGCGGTTTCCAGGCATGGAAGGCGGCGGGGCTCCCGGTCACGTCGTAGCCGCGCCGTGTAGCCGTGCCGTCGCGCGGTGAGCGCGGGCGGGCGGGCCCGGGCGTGGCGACGGCGGGCGGGGTCACTCCTTGGCCGTCGCCACCGTCACCGCGCGGACCCTGAGCGCCACGCGTCCCGGTACGGCGGTAGCGACGAGCGCGAGGAGCCCGGCGCCGGCGACCACCGTCGCGTAGCCGAGCGGTACGACCGCCGGGGCCGCCCGCCCGGTCATGCCGACGCTGAACGCGGTCAGGACGGCCAGGGCGACGGCACTGCCGAGGACGGCGCCGAGGAGAAGCACCGACAGCGCCTCGGTGCGCAGCATGCGCAGCACCTGACGGCGGGTCGCCCCCGCGAGGCGCAGCAGCACGAACTCCCGGACGCGTTCGGCGACCGACATGGCGAGCGTGTTGACGACGGCGATCGCCGTGAACGCGAGCACGAGCCCCATGGCCAGTAAGTCGACCTCGGCATTCGCCTGCTGCCGCCCGGCCCGCACCGAGTCGGCCGCGGCCGGAGAAATCACCGTGAGTCCCGGGAACTTACGCAGTGTGGTCAAGAGTTGTGTCTGTGTACGGGCCGTGCTGACGAGGAGGGAGGAGGAGAGCGGGTTGTCGACATGGCGGGCGATCAGGTCGTGCGCGAAGGTGAGATCTCCGAAGCCGAGGCCCCTGGCGTAGACGGCGGCGACGGTGAGCGTGGCGGGCGTGCCGTCGCCGAGCGTGAGCTTCAGGGTGCTGCCGGGCGTCAAGTGAAGCTGGTCCGCGGCCAGTTCACTGACGGCGACGGTGTCCTCGGCGAGTCCGCCGAGGGACCCGGCGGTGACATCCGGGTCCCAGGTACGGGCGAGACCGGCCGGAGTGACGCCTTGGGCCGCGTACTTGTCGAGGCCGACCCGGACGGTCGTACGGACCACTTCGGTGACGACGTCGCCATACGTGCCGTCCTGCGTGCCGTCATAGGTGTCGCTCTGCGTGCCGTCATACGCACCGTCATGCGTACGGAGCTGTCGTGCCGCGTCGCCCGGGACTCCGGGGCCCTGGGAGGCGACGACCCAGTCGGCGCGGACGCCCTCGCGGGCCTGGGCGCGGGCCGCGGCGCCGAGGGTGGGCTGCACGAACAGCACGGTGCAGGTCATGCCGATGAGCAGAGTGAGAGGGGTGACGACGGAGGCCATCCGGACTGCGTTGCCGCGGAGGTTTGCGGTGGCGAGCCTGCCACCGGGGCCGGTCAGGCGCAGCGGACCGGCCAGGAGAAGAGCGGCCGCCTTGACCAGCAGCGGCCCGAGCAGAGCGACGGAGGTGGACAGTACGACGACGGCGAGGAAGGTCACGGGCGTCGAGGCGGGTTCGGTCCGCAGCACGCCGAGCAGGGCGACGAGGCCGGCGCCACCGGCGAGCAGCAGCAGACCTGCGAGGAGCCGACCCCGGGCGGGCCGGGCGCGTTCGGTCCGGGCCTCGGCGAGCGCCTCGGCCGGGCGGATCCGGGTCACCCGGCGGGACGCGATCCGCGCGGAGGCCCACGCACCGAACAGGGTCGCGGCGACGGCGACGAGCGGCGGGAGAAAGCCCACGGTGTACTGAAGCGTGGCGGGCACCGCGCCCAGGGCGACGAACCTGCCGTGCAGCCAGGCCCCCAGGGGAAGTCCGAGGAGAGCTCCGGCCGTGCCCGCCGCCAGGGCGACGATCAGGGCCTCGCGCCCGAGGAGCCTGCGGATCTGTCCGGAGGTGGCGGCGATGGCACGCAGCAGGGCGAGTTCGCGTGCGCGCTGCTGGACGGAGAGCGCGAAGGTCCCGACGACCACGAGAACCGCCACGAGCAGCGAGGTGCCGCCCATCGCCCCGCCCATGCTGACCAGCCTGACGCGGGCCGCGGCGGCGTCCAGGAACTCGACGCGCCCTCGGTCGTCACCGGCACTGACCTGGGCACCGGTGCCGTGCAGCGCCGTGGCCACGGCCTCCCGGAGCCGCCCCGGCTCGGTGCCCGCCTTCGCGAGCACTCCGAACGCGGTGACCTGCCCGGGGTGTGCGGCGAGCCGGCGGGCCTCGGCGGCGGTGAAGAAGAGGGCCGTCTGGTGGCGTACAGCGGTGGTGTGGGCAGCGGGGGCGGCCTGGGCAGTCGGGGCAACCGGGGCGGCGACACCGGAGACGCGGTAGGTGCGCGGGGCCTGCGTCGACTGGACGGTGAGGCTGTCGCCGGGTGCGAGGTGGGCACGGGCGGCGAGGTCGCCGTCGACGACGACCTCGGTGGCGGCTGCGGGAGCGGTGCCTGCGGTGAGCCGGTACGGCGTCAACACGGCGGATTCCCAGGCGTGCCCGTAGCCGGGCTTGGCGTCGGAGGAGTCGAGGGTGCTGTCGGAGTCGGGGGTGTCGGCTGGGGTCAACGGCTCGGCGAGGAAGGTGAGTTCGGGGACCACGCGAGCGACACCGGGTGCGGCGGCGATCCTGCGCGCCAGGTCGGCCGGCAGCCAGGCGCGTTCGGCGAGGGGTTTGGCCTTGTGCTTGACCTTCGTCTTGCCCTTCTTGTGCTTGACGGTGGTCTGGTGGACGTTCTGATCGGCGGAGACCACGACCGGGGCGGCGGCATAGCGCTCGGTACGGATGGTGCCCCGTAACCCGGTCTCCAGAAGGGCACCGCACGCGGTGATCAGAGCGGCCGCGCACAACAGCGCGAGGAAGGCGCCCAGGAAGCCCGCCTTGCGGGCGCGGACTGTCTTCAGGGCGTAACGCAGCATCATGAGGGATCGGTCTCTCTTCCGTTGCGTGCGCGTGGGGTGCGTGGGCGTGGGGTGCGTGGGCTTGGGCTGTGTGGGCTTGGGCTGTGTGGGCTTGGGCTGTGTGGGGTGCGCGCGGGGTCGTGGTTCCCATGGGCTGGGGCAGGGAAGGCGAGGAAACGGGTGAGGAGGGTGCGGGCGTCCGGTGGGGTCTCGGAGTCCGGTCGCTTGTAGCGGTTGAGGAGGGCGATGTACTCCTCGAAGAACTCCCGGAGTTCAGGCAGGGTGAGCCGGATGGTGCCGCGCGAGTAGGGGAACGCGTCCGCCCACGGGTCGCCGTCGCCCGCGTCCTGCTGGAGCCGCTCGAAGAGGTCCAGGTCGGCCGCGTAGGCATGGTGGTTCAACTCGTTCATGACGTGCCGCAGTTCGGGACTCTGACGGCTGCGCGGCGGGAACCTGCGGTCGCCGGGTACCGCCCGCCACCAACGCTCCCGATGCGCGGACGGCTCCGTGCAACCGGCCTCGGCGGTCTCCTCTGCCGTCTCCTCGACGAAGCCGTACCTGGCCAGTTCGCGCAGGTGGTAGCTGGTGGATCCGGTGTTCAGGCCGAGGGCTCGGGCGAGGGTCGCCGAGGTGGCCGGGCCGTGCAGGGTGAGGTGTTCGAGCATGCGCTGACGGCGTGGCTGGGCGAGCGCCTTGAGCGCGGCGAGGTCACCGAGTTCGACGGAGGGCGCGGACGAGCGTCTCGCCTCGTGGAACTCCTCGTGTTCACCGGGTTCCTGGGACATGCGTACACAGTCGCCTGTGCACAGATGCCTGTGCACTGCGGTGGTCCGGTGTCCTGGGCGGGGGGTTATCCCCACCCTGTCGGCCGTCGGCCGGGGTCCAGCGGGGTGCGGGAGGGGAGAGACACAGGAGCGGGGAGGGACGAGGGAGCTGTGACTGGGGCGGGGAAGGGGAAGAGAAGGGAAGAGAAGGGGAAGCCCGGCCCGGGACGCGATCGGCGCCCCCGCGCGTCTACCGTGTCCGGCACCGGGTCATACGGCGAGGACGGGTGTCTCAACCGCCTTCAACCTCTTGGGGTCCCCCTCCCCCCTCCCCCCTCCCCCCTCCCCTCCCGCCCCATCCCCCTGTTCCGCGACGAGCTCAGTGACAAGCTCAGTCCCCGCCCTCCTCGAGGAACTCCGTGTCCTCGCCCTCCGCCTCCAGCGCTTGGCGGACCACCCGCAGGGCCATGCCCTCGGAGTAGCCCTTGCGGGCGAGCATGCCGGCGAGACGGCGCAGCCGTTTGTCGCGGTCGAGGCCGCGGGTCGAGCGCAGTTTGCGAGCGACGAGTTCGCGGGCTGTCGCCTCTTCCTGCTCGGAGTCGAGCTGGGCGACGGCCTCGTCGATCAGCGCCGAGTCGACCCCCTTGGTCCGCAGTTCCTGCGCGAGCGCGCGCCGGGCCAGTCCCCGGCCGTGGTGCCGGGATTCCACCCAGGCGTCCGCGAAGGCACTGTCGTTGATCAGCCCGACCTCCTCGAACCGCGAGAGCACCTCCTGCGCCACGTCGTCCGGGATCTCCCGCTTGTGCAGGGCGTCGGCGAGTTGCTTGCGGGTGCGCGGGTTCCCGGTGAGCAGGCGCAGGCAGATCGCCCGTGCCCGCTCGGCCGGGTCCCTTGAGGGCTCCCCCTGTTCAGCCCTCGACGAGGCAGACGAGGAGAACGCGGAGGAGTCGCCTCCGTCCTCGGCGGACGGTTCTCCGAAGCCGCGCCGACGGCGCCCACGCCCGCCCCGTGGACCGCCTTCGCCACCGCGTCGCGCCCGGCCGGCCCGACCGCCACGGGGCGAGGCCTCGCTCTCCGCCCCCTCGGCCCTCTCCGCCCCCTCACCTCCCTCGGGCCGGTTCGCGCCGCCGTCCGGCCACCGGTCCGACCAGCCGTCGCCGCCTTGTGCAAGGCCGCCGTCGGCCCCGCCCCCGCCCCCCGCCTCCCGGGGGGTGTCGGGGTGGACGTACTCGGCCCAGTCCGTTCGTCGCGTCACGGATCAGCTCTTGGCGGCCGCGGCCTTGGTCTTGGCGGTCTTGGCGGCGGTAGCCGCAACCGTCTTGGCGGGGTCGTCCACAGGCGTGCCCGCAGCCACCGCGGCGTCCGCAGCCGGCTCGGCGGCGGGCTGCTCCGGACGCACGCCGACGCCCAGCTTCTCCAGGATCTTCTTCTCGATCTCGTTGGCCAGGTCGGGGTTGTCCTTCAGGAAGTTACGGGCGTTCTCCTTGCCCTGGCCGAGCTGGTCGCCCTCGTACGTGTACCAGGCGCCGGCCTTGCGGACGAAGCCGTTCTCCACACCCATGTCGATCAGGCCGCCCTCGCGGCTGATGCCGTGGCCGTAGAGGATGTCGAACTCGGCCTGCTTGAAGGGCGGCGCGACCTTGTTCTTGACGACCTTGACGCGGGTGCGGTTGCCGACCGCGTCGGTGCCGTCCTTCAGCGTCTCGATGCGGCGGATGTCGAGTCGCACCGAGGCGTAGAACTTCAGTGCGCGGCCACCGGTCGTGGTCTCCGGGGAGCCGAACATCACGCCGATCTTCTCGCGGAGCTGGTTGATGAAGATCGCGGTGGTCTTGGACTGGTTGAGCGCGCTGGTGATCTTCCGCAGTGCCTGGCTCATCAGACGGGCCTGCAGACCGACGTGGCTGTCGCCCATCTCGCCCTCGATCTCCGCGCGCGGGACGAGCGCCGCGACGGAGTCGATGACGATCAGGTCGAGGGCACCGGAGCGGACCAGCATGTCCACGATCTCCAGGGCCTGCTCGCCGTTGTCGGGCTGGGAGAGGATCAGGTTGTCGATGTCGACGCCGAGCTTCTTCGCGTACTCGGGGTCGAGGGCGTGCTCCGCGTCCACGAAGGCCACCTGGCCGCCGGCCCGCTGCGCGTTCGCCACGGCGTGCAGCGTCAGCGTGGTCTTACCGGAGGACTCCGGTCCGTACACCTCCACCACTCGGCCACGCGGCAGGCCGCCGACGCCGAGTGCGACGTCGAGTGCGGTCGACCCGGTGGGGATGACCTCGATGGGCTCGTTCGGCCGCTCGCCGAGGCGCATCACCGCGCCCTTGCCGAACTGCCGTTCAATCTGTGCGAGAGCGGCATCCAATGCCTTCTCGCGGTCGGTTCCTGCCATGGGTTCCACCCGGTTTGCTTGAGTCGATCGCTTCACGTCAAAGACGCTAACGCCTGCCACTGACAATGCGCCTCGACGCCGGTCCGGCCTGTGGATAACTCGGGCACTTACCCGCCCCAAACGGGACGAAATTCCCACCACGAGCTGCACCGGAGCCTCCATGAGAATGGATGTTCGATTTTCGTGTCAAGCGCACCACGCGGCACTTCCGAGGCTACGTTCACCACCGGGCGACACCCCTGATCCGGCCCTGCCCCGCCCTCGTCCCACACCCTCACGGCTACTGCCCCGGGCGTACGGCGGATGCCTTCGGCCGGACGACGACGGCGCACGACGCGACCGAGACGCTCGCTGCATGGACGACACGGACGGCATGAGCAGCATGAACGGCACGGACGGCACGGACGGCATCGATGGCATTGGCGGCATGGACGAGCAGAAGACCACTACGCCCCGCAGCGAAGCCGGACCCGAAGCCGATCCTGAAGCCGGACCCGGAACCGAAGCCGGAGCCGCACCGGGGCAGACGAGCCGGATCCCGTACCGCCTCTACCTGGGGACCGCGGTCCTCCTGATCCTCTCCGGGCTCGTCCACCTCGTGGTGTTCGCCGTCGACGGCGGTCCCTGGGACGCGCCCGTCTCCTGGCGCAAGCCGGTGACCTTCGGGCTCTCCTTCGGGGTGACGCTTCTCGCGGTCGTCAAGGTCACGTCGTATGTGCGCGTCGGACCGCGGCTGCGTACCGCGCTGCTCGGGGTGTTCGCCGTCGACTGCGTCGTCGAGGTCGGGGGGATCACCCTCCAGGCGTGGCGCGGAGTGCCCTCGCACCTGGACATGGAGACGCCGTTCGACACGGCGGTGTCCATGGTGCTCGCGGTCGGCGGCGGCGTCCTCGTGGTGCTGCTCACCGTGTTCGCCGTGGCGTCCTTCCGGCACCGGCCGACGGGCCCGGCCGGGATGGCCCTGGCGGTGCGCTCCGGTTTCGCGATCCTGCTGGTCGCGCTCGCCTCGGGTGCGGCGATGATCGCGCGCGGTGTGGTGCTCACCCGCGCGGGGCACCAGGAGGCGGCGTACCACTCGACGGCTCCGTTCAAGCCGCTGCACGGAGTCAGCCTGCACGCCGTTGTGGTGCTGCCCCTTCTCGCCTGGCTGCTGTCCCGCACGTCCTGGAGCGAGTCGGTGCGGTGGCGGATCGTGGCCGCGGTGGTGGGGTGTTACGCGGTCGCGGTCGCCGCGGCCGGGGCGTGGGCCGTGTGGGCCGTCCTCACGTCCTGACGCGCGCCGCGACCCTCAGTCGGACCGCTCCCGCGGCCCGCCGCCCGCCCGGTGCCGCACGCGCGTCCACAACCCCCGCGCGCGGGTGAGTGGTCCCGGCCCCTCGCCGCGGCCCCGGTGGCCGTGGACGCGGGGGTCGTCCGTGACGTCGTAGCGCTTCACGTAGGCACCCAGGAACGCCTGCAGCGTGGCGACCGCCGGGATGGCGATCAGCGCGCCGACGGCGCCCAGGAGGGCGGTGCCGGCGATGACGGAGCCGAAGGCGACGGCGGGGTGGATGTCGACGGTCTTCGAGGTCAGCTTGGGTTGCAGCATGTAGTTCTCGAACTGCTGGTAGACCACCACGAAGATCAACACCCACAGTGCGTACAGGGGCGAGACCGTGAAGGCGATCAGCATGGGCAGGGCGCCCGCGAGATAGGTGCCGATGGTCGGGATGAACTGCGAGACCACGCCCACCCAGACGGCGAGGACGGGCGCGTACGGGATGCCCAGGGCCTGCAGCAATATGTAGTGCGCCACGCCGGAGATCAACGCCATCAGCCCGCGCGAGTACAGGTAGCCGCCGGTCTTGGCGACGGCGATCTCCCACGCGCGCAGCACCTCGCCCTGTCTGGCGGGCGGCAGGACGGAGCACACCGCGCGCCGCAGGCGGGGTCCGTCGGCGGCGAAGTAGAACGAGAACAAGGCGATCGTCAGGAGCTGGAAGAGACCGCCGAGGACCTGTGTGGAGACATCCAGGACGCCGGCGGCGCTGTTCTGGGCGTACTTCTTGAGCCACTCGGAGTGGAGCAGTCCCTCCTGGACGTCCACGCGCCTGAGGTCGGTGTGGAACGTGTTGTTGACCCAGTTGATCACCGAGTCGAGGTACTCCGGGAAGCCCTCGATCATCTTGATGATCTGTCCCGCGAGGAGCGAGCCGAGCAGCGTGAAGAAGCCGGCGACCGCGATCAGCAGGCCGAAGAAGACCAGGAAGGTGGCGAACCCCCTGCGCATTCCGCGGGCGGCCATCCGGCTGACCGCGGGCTCTATGGCGAGGGCCAGGAAGAACGCGATCAGGATGTTGAGCAGCAGCCCGATGACCTGGTGGAAGGCCCAGGTGCCGAGCTGGAACGCACCGAAGAGGGCGAGCGCGAGCACCATGGCGCGCGGAAGCCAGCGCGGCATACGGGCACCCTGCGCGGCGCCGCCGTCGGCCGGGGGCGGCCCGGCGGGCGGCGGCGGCCCGGCGGGCGGCGGCGGCCCGGGCGGGGATGCGTGCCGGGCCGCCTGCCCGGTCTCGTCAGTGGGTGCCACGGTCCAAGTCTCGCCTACGCCACCGACAACCGGAGGACCGCCTACGATCTTCGTGACGGATCAGCGCATCTCCTGCGGAACGTTCATCGCCACGCACACCACGCGCCACACGTCCTTGGCCTCCCAGCCGTGCGCCAGCGCCTCGTGCACCGTGCGCCCGCCGAGCTCCGTCATCACGTGATCGCGCGCGAAGGTGTCGGCGTACCCCGCGCCGAAGTGCTCGTCCATCCGCTGCCAAAAGACCGTCAACCGCATGAATTCTGCTCCATACCCACAATGACCTGCATGTTTCCTGCCCCTCACACCCCCGCACGACCGTCAGGGCGTTTCCAGGGAGTTCGCCTCCCCGCTGATCCAAGCATCCATGGCGGCGCGACCTCGCGGGCGCCCGCATCGGGCATGAAGTGCGTGTATGTACGCAGAGTAAAGCCAGGGCCGGCATGCCCAAGCCGGCGGGCGAGGGAGCCGATCGACTTGTGACGGGCCAGTTCGGGCAGGAACCCGGCGGGCCACGGCGTGCAGTTGCTTCACCTGCCCGTGAGTGAAAAGCAGCGCAGGAACGACCCCGGCGTGGACGGGGCCCGCACTCCGAAGAACAGGCGGCCCACCACACCATGCCGCAGCAGTCCATGTCGTCGACGCCCCGTCCTTCGAGGCGGGCAGCCGGACATACGCCCCGACCAGCGCGGGCTGACCGCACCGCTCGGCCAGCCGCACCACCGGCTCCAGCCCGCCGTACGCGACCAGGTTCGGATCATCGAACGCGGATGGGACCGCCGCGCGGCACAGGAAGACTGCATCTCGGAAGTGCCTTGCCGATCGTGCCTGATGTGGTCCTGGAGAAACCCACCATCGCAGGCCGCAAGGCACTTCTTCGTTTCCGGTGGAAGAACCATCCACCGGCATCAAGCCGCTGGATCCGGGGTGAGTCAGCGCACCAGGCAAGGGGGGCTCTCGCAGTACCTGTATCACCAGGGTCTCCCAGACGTCCAAAACGCCTGTCAACCTGGTTGAGTCGAAAGCGCCGACAACACTCCATGGACACAACTGCAGCTTTACACCCATCAGTTCAATTCATCTGCCTCGAATGCGCGACCGTGTCGGCGCATTCTTCCACGGCATAAGGGATGGAGACCAATGGCGGACAACCAATTCACCACTCACACAGAACTTTTCGATCTGAGTGGGAAGTGCGCCCTTGTCACTGGCGGCACCAGGGGCATTGGGATGATGATTGCGCGCGGCCTTCTCCAGGCGGGCGCCCGCGTCGTCATCAGCTCACGCAAGGCAGACGCGTGCGCGGAGGCACAGCATCAACTGTCCGAATTCGGCGACGTTCAAGCAATTCCCGCCGACCTGTCCAGGCACGACGAGTGTCAGCGCCTCGCTGATCTCGTCCAGGCCCACTCGGAAGGCCTGGACATCCTTGTCAACAACGCGGGAGCGATGTGGCGCGAGCCGCTGGCGACGTTCCCGGACGAGGCCTGGGACACAGTGATCGATCTCAACCTCAAGTCGCCGTTCTGGCTGGTGCAGGCGCTGCTCCCCGCACTTCGCAAGGCGGGCACCGCCGATGATCCCGCGCGGATCATCAACATCGGCAGTATCGGCGCCATCCACGTCGCCCAGTCGCCCAACTACTCGTACGCCAGCAGCAAAGCGGCACTCCATCAACTCACCAGGGTGCTCGCCAGAGAGCTGGGCCCGCAGCACGTCACGGTGAACGCGGTAGCACCGGGAGTGTTCCCGTCGCAGATGATGGAGTCCACGCTCGATGCCATCGGCGACAAGATCGCGGCGGCGGCCCCTCTGCGCCGGCTCGGCCGCGACGACGACATGGCGGGTATCGCCGTGTTTCTCGCCAGCCGGGCCGGGTCCTACCTCACGGGCGCCATCATCCCGGTGGACGGCGGCACCGCGACGACCGCATCGGGTACCCCTTAGGCTGCGGGCCGGGCTTACGGTGAGGGGATGACCACGATGGATCTACGCACCGAGATCCGGGAGTTCCTCAGCTCGCGTCGCGCCCGCATCGCACCCGAGCAGGCGGGCCTGCCCGCTTACGGCGGCAACCGTCGGGTCAAAGGTCTGCGCCGCGAGGAGGTGGCGCTACTGGCGGGGGTGTCGGTCGACTACTACGTGCGCATGGAGCGCGGCAGCCTCGCCGGTGCCTCCGACGGCGTGCTCGACGCGTTGGCCTCTGCCTTGCAACTCGACGAGGCCGAGCGCGACCACCTGTTCCACCTCGCGCGCCAATCCAGGACGCCCGGCGGCCCACGCCGGCGTAGGCCTGTCGTGACGGTGCGCTCGACGTTGCAGCAGGTGCTCGACGCGATCTCCGATGCGCCGGCCTGGATCGGTAGCGGCCGTTATGACGTGCTCGCCATGAATCAACTCGCTCGCGCGCTGTATTCACCGGTGCTGGCCGAACCGCGACGGCCCGCGAACACAGCGCGGTTCGTCTATCTGAAACCCGAGGCGGCAAGAGATTTCTTTGTCGACTACGACCAAGTCGCCGGTGGCGTGGCCGCGAAGCTACGCATGGAAGCCGGCCGTAATCCCCACGACGAGGAGCTGATCGCCCTGGTCGGCGAACTGTCGACGTGCAGTGAGCTATTTCGGCAGCGGTGGGCATCTCAGGACGTGCGGCTGCACCGGTCCGGCCGCAAGCGGGTGCGCCATCCGATCGTGGGCCAGCTCGACTTGGACGTCGAGTCCCTGCAACTGCCCGCCGAACCCGGCCTGCACCTCAACATCTACACCGCCCCCGCGGGCACACCGACCGCCGACAATTTGGCGCTCCTGGCGTCGTGGGCGGCCACCCAACAGACGCTGGCGACCGAGCTCGAAGCACACAACGGATAGTCCAATCCCTTCATCTGAGGACGGCGTGCACCAGCGGTAGCAGGTGGAGGAAGTGATGTGCAGTTCCCGCAGTACGCACTCGACTCCCAGGCGGGGATGCTCGTCAACAAGCGCTGTCACCTGGGCCGGGTCGGGTCGGGGTCGGGTCGAGTTGCGCCGCGAAAAAGCCGAGGCCGTCCGCAGAACGTCGTTGCCCGCTTGAGCCGGGCGATCTCCTTGCGCAGGGCCGCGAGCTCGGCGCGTTCGCCGGTGGTGAGACGGTCGTCGCGTTCGCCGGCGTCCGCCTCGGCCTGGCGGATCCAGCCGCGCAAGCGAGTATTTCCGGGGTGCAGTCATAGCCACAGGTCCTCTTACGAGTCCCATCTGACCCACTGTCAACTTCCTCCGCATCTCGGGACAACCTCAATGGCCCGGCCCAGCGCTTCTACCAGCGGCACGGCTTCACCAAGGCCGAGCGCGCCGACGATCAGCGCAGCGACGAGCGCGAACCCGACGTCCACTACCTCTGGCAGCCGCAGACGTAGTCGCTTCCCGTCCGGCCGGACGGACGATGAAGGCGGTCACCCGAACACAGGGTGACCGCCTTCATCGTGGGGCCCACGGGGCTACGGTTACGCGCATGACGGTTCTGATCGTCGGTGGGTCCGGCTTCCTGGGGTCCGAGTTGGTCCGGCAGGCGAGAACGGCGGGGCACACGACAGTCGCGACGTACACGAGAGAACCGGGCACCGCCTCGCCGACCGCGTGGCGCCCCCTCGATCTGCGGGACGCGGACAGCCTGGACGCCGTCATGGCCGAGGTGAACCCCAGCGTCGTCATCAACGCGTCGAGCGGCGGGGCCGACTGGGCGGTCACGGCGCAAGGCCCCCTCCAGCTCGCGCTGGTCGCGGCGAAGCACGGGACCCGCATGGTCCACGTGTCCAGCGACGCGGTGTTCTCGGGCGTGGGCCGAGTCCACTACGACGAGTCCTGTCTCCCGGACCCCGTCACCCCGTACGGCGCGGCCAAGGCCGCGGCGGAGACCGGGGTCCTCACGGTGCATCCGACGGCCGTGGTCGCCCGCACGTCGCTGATCATCGGCCACGGGCGTTCCGTGCACGAGCGCCTGGTGCACCGACTCGTCACCGGCACCTTCGACGGCGCCCTGTTCACCGACGACGTACGCTGCCCAGTCCATGTCTCGGACCTGGCGGCAGCGCTGCTGGAACTGGCGGCGAGCGGAGCAGCAGGTGTCCACCATCTCGCAGGGTCCGACGCCCTGAGCCGCCACGAACTAGGCGTCCTCATCGCCAGGCGCGACGGTCTCGACGCCTCCCGTCTGCCCGCGGGTCTGCGGGCGGAGAGCCCCGTTCCCGGAGCGCTCGACGTACGCCTCGACAGCCGGACGACCCAACGGTCCCTGCGCACCCACCTGCGCGGCGCGCGGGAATTCCTCCGTCTCCACGAGTAGGCGGCCCGGTCCAGGCCTACGTACCTGTCATATACGGAACCAGCCCGTCAACGAGTTGCTGTCCCACCTGGACTACTGACGGGCTCGCCTCCATGACCGTTCCGTCCCTGCAAGGGCTGAGCGCTCTCACCGGAGAGTGAGCGGGGTGGGCAGAGCCGGGTTTGGAGGGCCGCCCGGATCCTGGAACCGCCCCCGGCTGGGCCGGAGGCGGTTCGTCGTGGACAGGACAGAACTGGACTGGACTGGACTGGACTGGACTGGACTGCCGGGTGCGGGTCAGCTCACGCCGATGGCGTTCAGCATGGCCGCGGCAACGTGGTTGGCGGCGTTCTGGTGGCCCCGGGCGTTGGGGTGCACGAAGGCCAACTGGTCAGGGAAGCGAGTGAAGATGCCTTCCACCCACTTGCCGGTGTCGCAGACGCTGTGGTTCTGGGAGGAGTCGTAGAGGTTGACGAAGCTGACGGGGGCGTGTGTGCCGGCTGACTTCTCGATGGCCTTGTTGAGGGGTTCCAGGACGTCGGTGCGCAGCCAGTCCAGGTCGCCCGGGGTGATCGAAGCGAACTGTTCCCAGTCGTTGTAGCGGCACTTGGAGGTGTCCTTGGGGACGACTGTGGGGTAGCCGACGGCCAGGATCTTCGCGTGCGGGGCCCGTTCGTGGAGCACGGTGAGCATCTCGTCGTAGTCCTTGCCCACCTTGGCCAGCCGGCCGGGGATGTCGTCGGCCAGGTCGTCCCGGCACGGGGTGCCCACGCCGCCGCTGCCGTCGCCGAGTTGTAGGCAGGTGACAAGGATGTCGGCGAAGCCGAGGGTGTTGCCGCCCGCCCCGACGGTGATCACGTCGGTGCCGGGGCCCACCGCCTCGGACTGGGGGGGCACCGGGGGGAAGGGGTAGTCCGGGTCCTCGGAGAAGGGCGGCAGGTGACGGCCGATCGGCTGCTGGGCGTTGAAGGTGATGTCGTTGATGGTGGCGGCGCCGCAGCTCACGTTCGTCAGCTCGATGAGGGAGCCGAGGTCGCGGTCGATGACCTGCGGGTAGGACTGGTCGGTGCGCTCGCAGCCGTCGCGGGGCACTTCGAAGACGTCGCCCGCGGCGGGGATGACCCCGGCGGTGTAGGAGTCGCCCAGGGCGACCCAGTCGTACGCGGCCGCTGCGGCGGCCGGGTGCGCCACGGCGGGCTGGGCGGGCGAGAGAGCGCCTGCGGTGAGAGCTGCGGCTGATCCCAGCAGGGCCAGACGAGTACGGAAGCGTGCCACGAATCCTCCAGGGATACGGCGTTGGCGTCGCTTTGACCATAAAAGGACCGTCACTATAAGCACTAGATCCAATACGGACAGTCATGTGACGGTGATGGAGTGCGCGTTGCGGAGGGACTGGTTCCGCGTGTCGATCGGCCTCGCCCGATACGCGTTCGACCCGGCACGGTACTTGCGCGATACGAGGAAGACCTTTGACCGACCGCGCGATCACAACCCGGCTCACAGACCCCCACCGGTTGGCTTGTTCTCGGTCTTCGGCAGCCGGGCTCGGCCAACGGCGGGATCGGAGCGAACCGTTGACGCCGGCCGATCCGGTCCGCGGGCGGCGATGGGCCAACCACCGGCGAACGTTTGAGGCGACTGCGTGGACGTAATGGACGTAGCCGTACCTGCTCTCCCTGGCGTGACCTGCCGAAGGAGCCGGGGCCGTTCCGGACCGCGCACACGCGGCTGTTGCGTCGGGCTGTCGATGGCACGCGCAAGCGGCTCTTCGCCGCGATGCCGGCCACGGAGGACGCGGAGAACGCGAAGGACGCCGAGGACGACATCGGCTGGACAGCCGCGGTGGACTCCACTGTGCTCCGGCCCACCAACACGCCGTCGGCGCCCGCAATGGGTGACGGCGGTCGGGGCGAGCCGTCCGACCACGCCATCGGCCGGTCGTGCGGCGGCCTGACCGCCAAGGCCCACCTGGCCAGTGACACCCGGGCTCGCCCACTGGCACTCGTCGTGACGGCCGGGCAGGCGAGGGACGCGCCCGCCCGGACCAGGTCCGCAACCGGCTACGGCGCGGCCCGCCCGGAGGCCGGCCGCCCGGCTTCGACTCGGAGGCCTACAAGGAGCGGAGCACGGTCGAGCGGTGCATCAGCCGCCTGAAGCCGTGGCGCGGCCTGGCCATGCGCACGCGACGTCGTCGACGCAGACCGCAGATTCACCCCATCGAGGCACCCCGCCCCCACGCACAAGCACCGGCCGGGAGCGAGCCTCTGCTTATGACACGGCACATCTGCGTATGGAAGTTCACCGGAATCTCCACGCCCCTACGCGGGAACTCACTCCGCAGCGGCCGCACTTCAGCAGGCGGCCGGTGCATTCCGTCGGCCGGCCATGGAAACGGATGTCCGCTGTCATGCAATTCAGTCGTCGTGTGTCGTCGAACGCAGCCGAAGGTCTTCTTGGACCTGAGCGTGCCAGGATGCCGGGGGCACGACCGCCAGCACGTCAACGGGGCAGGAGCCAGCCATGATCAGCGGTGCACATGTCATCCTCTACAGCCAGGACGCCGAGGCAGACCGCGCCTTTCTCCGTGACGTCCTCGGTTTTCCCGGCGTCGACGCGGGCGGCGGCTGGCTCATCTTCAAGCTGCCCCCGGCCGAGGTGGCCGTGCACCCGACCGACGGTCCGCCGCAGCATGAGTTCTTCCTGCTGTGCGACGACCTCGATGCCCAGCTCGGCGAGTTCCGCGCCCAGGGTGTCGAGATCACCCGCCCGGTCAGCGAGCAGCGCTGGGGCAGACTGACTGCGATCCGTCTCCCCAGCGGAGCCGAACTCCCGCTGTACGAACCGCTACACCCCATCGCCCACAGCCTGTGACCCCACAGCACTCAGCTCAATGACACCGGACAACGGAAGATCGCTGTCCCTTCGCAGTAAAGGCTGAGCGCACTCACCAAAGGCTGGGCTGGTGTGATCCCGTAATCAACTGTCCAAGATTTTTGCCGATCGGCATGCTCTACGGGAACGGGTTCATCATCGACCCCGCCGAGCGGGCAAATCCGGACACCGTCAACGGCTGGTCGCGTAGAGACTCACCCGACCGGTGGCAGACGGTCTCCTACCCGACCTCGGAGGTTGTGGGCTGAGGCCCCCGACAGTCTCCCGCCGCTGAGCACGTACGAAGACCGTCAACCGCATGACACCGGTATCCCCGCGCGGGGGTGCCCCTCGCCGGGACCGCCTGACGGGACCGCTTCGCGCCCTACGGTCTGACCATGGCCGAAACCGGAGCATCCCCACTCCCCCCGACGCCCCCGGCGCACTCCCCGCTCTTGCGCGCCGAGCACTTCGTCTGGCTCACCGCGCGCGTGCTGGAGCAGCGCCTCTTCGCGCACGACTTCCTCCACGGCGCCGCCGATCCCGTCGAGACCGCCCTCGACGCCTACCGCAACGAGGACGGCGGCTACGGCCACGCGCTCGAGCCCGATCTGCGCGGCCCCGTCAGCCAGCCCCTGCACACCGTGCGCGCACTGCGCGTCCTGGACGCCATCGGGCACCTCGGCGGCCGTCGCGTAGAACGGGTGTGCCGCTATCTCACCTCGGTCTCCACCGGCGACGGCGCGCTGCCGGCGATCCATCCCAGCCAGCGCGGGTACCCGGCGGCCCCCTTCATCCCGATCGTGGACGACCCACCCAGCGAACTCCTGTCCACCGGGCCCGTGGTGGGCCTGCTGCACCGCAACGAGGCGTGGCACGCCTGGCTGTTCAGGGCCACGGACTTCTGCTGGCAGGCGGTGGACTCCCTGGAGCGGTCCCATCCGTACGAGGTCGAGGCCGCGGTGGCCTTCCTGGACTCCGCCCCCGACCGCCCGCGCGCGGAGGCGGCCGCCGACCGGCTGGGCCGCCTGGTGCGCGCGCAGCGGCTCGCCGCGCTGGACCCGGACCACCTGGACGCGTACCCGGTCGCACCGGGCTACGCGCCCGGCGAGCACCACTTCCCGTACGACTTCGCGCGGACTCCGGGCTCTCTCGCGCGCGCGTGGTTCACCGACGACGAGATGGCGCGCTGTCTGGACCACCTCGCCGACGAGCAGCAGGAGGACGGCGGCTGGCCGATCCAGTGGCGTCACTGGGCGCCCGGTCCTGTCCTGGAAGCCCGCCCTATGGTGACGATCGAGGCGCTGCGCACCCTTAGGGCGTACGGCCGCGCCATCGGCTGACCCTCGTCGGCAGCGGCCTCCTTAGCTCCCCCGCCTCCGCCCCCCCCTGCCTCACCCGCCCAGGGCCCGCGCCCCCGCCGTCACCACCACGGCGGCCGCGACGACCAGCAGGAAGGGAGCCCGCAGCACGATGGCGACGAGGGCCGCGGTGAGCCCCGCGGCCCTCGCGTCCAGGACGAGCGCGTGCCCGTCCGCGAAGGTCTGCTGTGCCGTGAGGGCGGCGAGCAGGGCGACGGGGAGGAGGGCCGCGAACCGTCTGACAAGAGGCCGTTCGAGGAGGCCCGCGGGGACGAGCAGTCCGGCGAGTTTGACGGCGTAGCAGCCGAGAGCGGTCGCCCCGATCGCGATCCAGGTGTTCAACGCTCCCCCTCTCCCGCGCCGCCCGCGTCTCCCGAACGACCGTCGTCGCCCCGGCGGGCCGCGCGGCGGCCTTCGAGGTACAGGACGGCCGGCACGGCGAGCGCGGCCGCCAGAGCGGGCACTCCGGCGGGCAGGACGGGCAGCAGGCCGAGTCCCAGAAGCACCGCGAGCCCGGCGACGGCCCGCTCGGCGGCGGTCCTCAGCATGGGCGCGAGCAGCGCCAGGAAGACGGCGGGCCCGGCCGCGTCGAGCCCCCACGCGTCCGTGTCCCCGATGGCCTCGGCGCCCAGCGCACCGAGCAAGGTGGTGAGGTTCCACAGCACATAGAGGCTCACCCCGGTGACGGCGAAGCCGATCCGCGCGCCCCGCCGCCCGTGCTGGGCCAGCGCGACCGCCGCCGTCTCGTCGATCACCCCATGGGCGGCGAACGGGCGTACCGCGCGCGGGAGGGCCAGCGCCTGCGACAGCCGCAGTCCGTAGAAGGCGTTGCGCACCCCCAGGAAGAAGGCGCCCGCGGCGGCCGTCAGCGGATTGCCTCCCGCTGCCAGCGCCCCGACCAGCGCGAACTGGGACGCGCCGGTGAACACCAGGAGACTGAGCGCGCAGGTCTGCCACACCGAGAGCCCGCTGCCCGCCGAGGTCACCCCGAAGGCGAACCCGGAGAGCCCTACGGCGACCCCGACCCCGAGGGCGTCCCGTACGACGACGGCGTCCGGCTTTCCCCCACCGTCACCGTCGGACGCCATGCCGGTGAGTGCTGCCCGTTCCGCCCGCTCTACCCGTTCTGCCTGCTCTGTCACACCTGCGACGGTAGGAGCAGCGGCCCGCGCGCGTCTTGTACGTTCTTGCGCTCACGCTGGTAGGCCCCAGGGGGGACGCCGACGATCCGGGCGAAGTGGCGGTTGAGGTGCGGTTGGTCGGTGAAGCCCACCGCGACGGCCGCCTCGGCGGGTGCCGTCCCCGCATCCAGCAGCCGCCGCGCCCGCCGCACGCGGGCATCGGTCAGCCAGGCGTGGGGCGGCAGCCCGTACACGTCCCGGAAGGCGCGCAGCAGCGCGAACGAACCGGTGCCCAGATCCCCGGCCAGTTGCTCCAGCGTCGGCGGATCGGCCAGCCGCTCCTCCAGCACGGCACGCGCGCGTACGGCGATCCGCGCCCCGGCCGTGCGCACCTCGCGCTGCGGCAGCGGCCCGCCGTTGAGCCGCAGCAACCGTGTCACGGCCACCCGCAGCAGCGTGTCGGCGGCCAGCGCGTTGCCCTCCTCGGCGGCTCGGAGCACCTGGTGCACCAACCCGACGGCGTGCGGATCGTCGAGTACAGGACGGATGAACCCGGGGGTGCCGCGAAGGGTCGTCGTCTCGGCCGCGATCCCGGCCACCACCTCGGGCGACGGATATACGGCCCCGTACCGCCACCCCTCCGGCACCCCCGCCCGCCCCGTGTGCGGGGTGTCCGGGTTGACCAGCGCGAGCGCCCCGGCCCCCGCGTACTGGTCGGCCCCGTGATGGTGGAAGACCTCCACGCCCTCGGCGATGGCGGCGATCACGAAGTGCTCGTGGGTGTGCCGCACGAAGGTCTTGCGGACATACCGGGCGCGCAGCAGATCGACCCCGGGCAGCTCGGCATACCGCCAGTGCCGCGCCAGCTCACCCGAACCCGCCATACCTCCATTCTCCGCGACGGCCGGACCACCCGCCCGTCCCCAACCACCGGCACCCTCACCCACATATCCACATATCCACAGGTCAGAGCGATTGTCAGTGGTTGGGTGCAGGATGGACGCATGGTCAGTTCCGCACACCGAGCCCTCGACGGCTTCTCGCCCGCGACCCGCGGCTGGTTCACGGGGGCGTTCTCCGCGCCCACCGCGGCCCAGGCGGGCGCGTGGCAGGCCATCGGCGAGGGTGCGGACGTGCTGGTGGTCGCCCCGACCGGCTCCGGCAAGACCCTGGCCGCCTTCCTCGCCGCCCTGGACCAGCTCGCCTCGACACCCCCGCCCGCCGACCCGAAGAAACGCTGCCGCGTCCTATACGTCTCGCCTCTCAAGGCCCTCGCGGTCGACGTCCAGCGCAACCTGCGCAGCCCGCTGACCGGCATCCGCCAGGAGTCCGTCCGCCTCGGCCTGCCCGAACCGGAGGTCAAGGTCGGCATCCGGTCCGGCGACACCCCGCCCGCCGAGCGCCGCGCGCTGTCCACGCGCCCGCCGGACATCCTGATCACGACCCCCGAGTCCCTGTTCCTGATGCTGACGTCGGCCACCCGCGACGCCCTGACCGGCATCGAGACGGTCATTCTGGACGAGGTGCACGCGGTCGCCGGCACCAAGCGCGGCGCGCACCTCGCGCTCTCCCTGGAGCGGCTCGACGACCTGCTGCCGAGGCCGGCCCGCCGCATCGGCCTCTCGGCGACGGTCCGCCCGGTCGACGAGGTCGCCCGCTACCTCTCCCCACAGCGCAAGGTGGAGATCGTCCAGCCGAAGTCCGGCAAGGAGTTCGACCTCTCCGTCGTCGTCCCCGTGGAGGATCTGGGCGAGCTGGGCGGCTCCCCGGTCGCCGACGGCTCCGAGGGAGCGGAGCGCCCGTCGATCTGGCCGCACGTGGAGGAGCGCATCGCCGACCTCGTCCAAGCCCACCGCTCGACGATCGTCTTCGCCAACTCCCGCCGCCTGGCCGAGCGCCTGTGCAACCGGCTGAACGAGATCGCGTACGAGCGGGCCACCGGCGAGCCGCTGGGCGAGCACCACGCCCCCGCCGAGCTGATGGGCGGCTCGGGCGCGGCCCAGGGCGCCCCGCCCGTCATCGCGCGCGCCCACCACGGCTCGGTCTCCAAGGAGCAGCGCGCCCTGGTCGAGGAGGACCTCAAGGCGGGCCGCCTGCCCGCGGTGGTCGCCACCTCCAGCCTCGAACTGGGCATCGACATGGGCGCCGTCGACCTGGTGATCCAGGTCGAGTCCCCGCCCTCGGTGGCCTCCGGCCTGCAGCGCGTGGGCCGCGCGGGACACCAGGTGGGCGCGGTGTCCACGGGCGTCGTGTTCCCCAAGTACCGCGGCGACCTCGTCCAGGCCGCGGTGGTCACCGAGCGGATGCGCACCGGTTCGATCGAGTCCCTGAAGGTCCCCGCCAACCCGCTGGACGTGCTGGCCCAGCAGCTCGTCGCCATGACGGCGCTCGACACCTGGCAGGTGGACGACCTGCTGGCCACGGTCCGCCGGGCCGCCCCCTTCGCCGCCCTCCCCGAATCCGCGTTCACGGCCGTCCTGGACATGCTCGCGGGCCGCTACCCGTCCGACGCGTTCGCCGAGCTACGCCCGCGCGTGGTGTGGGACCGCGTCGCCGGCACGGTCACCGGCCGCCCCGGCGCCCAGCGCCTCGCCGTCACCTCCGGCGGCACGATCCCGGACCGCGGCCTCTTCGGCGTGTTCCTGGCGGGCGCCGACCCCAAGAAGGGCGGCGGCCGGGTCGGCGAACTCGACGAGGAGATGGTCTACGAGTCCCGCATCGGCGACGTCTTCACGCTGGGCACCAGCTCCTGGCGCATCGAGGACATCACCCGCGACCGCGTCCTGGTCTCCCCGGCCCCCGGCGTCCCGGGCCGCCTGCCCTTCTGGAAGGGCGACCAGTTGGGCCGCCCGCTCGAACTCGGCCGCGCGGTGGGCGCGTTCCTGCGCGAGGTCGGCTCCCTCCCCAAGGAGGACGCCCGGCTCCGCCTGCTCACCGCGGGCCTGGACGCGTGGGCCGCCGACAACGTGCTCTCCTACCTGGACGAACAGCGCCAGGCCTGCGGCCACATTCCGGACGACCGCACGATCGTCGTCGAGCGCTTCCGCGACGAACTGGGCGACTGGCGGGTCGTCGTCCACTCCCCCTTCGGCGCGCAGGTCCACGCCCCCTGGGCCCTCGCCCTGGGCGCCAGGCTCGCCGAGCGCTACGGCATGGACGCCCAGGTGATGCACGCCGACGACGGCATCGTCCTGCGGCTGCCCGACGCCGACCTCATGGGCCTGGACCTCCTCGACCGGGAGCCGATGAGGGCCGACGCCGCCTTCGGCACGGAGTACGACGCCGAACAGGCACCCGTCGGCGCGGCGGACGTCGTCTTCGACAAGGGCGAGGTCGACCGGATCGTCACCGACCAGGTCGGAGGCTCGGCGCTGTTCGCGGCGCGCTTCCGCGAGTGCGCCGCCCGCGCGCTGCTGCTGCCGCGCCGCAGCCCGGGCAAGCGCACCCCGCTGTGGCAGCAGCGCCAGCGCGCCGCCCAACTGCTCCAGGTGGCGAGCGAGTTCGGCTCCTTCCCGATCGTCCTGGAAGCGGTCCGCGAGTGCCTCCAGGACGTCTTCGACGTCCCCGGCCTCGTGGAGCTGATGGGCGACCTGGAGTCCCGCAAGGTGCGCCTGGTCGAGGTCTCCACCCCGGAACCGTCCCCCTTCGCCCGCTCCCTCCTCTTCGGCTACGTCGCCCAGTTCCTCTACGAGGGGGACTCCCCGCTCGCCGAGCGCCGCGCCGCCGCCCTCTCCCTGGACTCCCGTCTCCTGGCCGAACTGCTCGGCCAGGCGGAGCTGCGCGAACTGCTCGACGCCGAGGTCCTCACCACACTCGAACGAGAACTCCAGTGGCTCACCGAGGACCGCCGCGCGAAGGACACCGAAAGCGTCGCGGACCTCCTGCGCCTCCTCGGCCCGCTCACCGACGCCGAGCTGGCCGAGCGCGGCGCCGCACCGCACTGGGCACCGGAGCTGGCCGCCGCCCGCCGCGCGATCCGGGTCCGCATCGCGGGCGCCGACCACTGGGCCGCGGTCGAGGACGCGGGCCGGCTGCGCGACGCGCTCGGCACGGCACTGCCCGTAGGAGTGCCGGAAGCCTTCACGGAGCCGGTCAAGGACCCCCTCGGCGACCTCCTCGCCCGCCACGCCCGCACCCACGGCCCCTTCACCTCCACCACCGCCGCCGCCCGCTTCGGCCTCGGCGTGGCGGTGACCGAGGGCGCCCTGCAGCGGCTCGCGGCGGGCGGGCGCGTCGTCCAGGGCGAGTTCCACCCGGCCGGCATCGGCCAGGAGTGGTGCGACGCGACGGTCCTGCGCAGGCTGCGCCGCCGCTCCCTGGCCGCCCTGCGACACGAAGTGGAACCGGTCCCGCCGCCCGCGCTCGCCCAGTTCCTGCCCCAGTGGCAGCACATCGGCAAGGGCCACTCCCTGCGCGGCGTCGACGGACTGGTGCGCGCCGTCGAGCAGCTCCAGGGCGCGTCGGTGCCCGCCTCGGCCCTGGAGAAACTCGTCCTGCCCTCCCGCGTACGGGACTACACCCCGGCGCTGCTCGACGAACTCACCGCGGCCGGAGAGGTCGTCTGGGCCGGCGCGGGCGCCCTCCCCGGCAAGGACGGCTGGGTCTCCCTGTACGTGGCGGACGCCGCGCCCCTGCTGCTGCCCCCGCCCCACCCCCTGGAGCCGACGGCGCTGCACCAGTGCGTCCTGGACGCCCTCTCCGGGGGCTACGGCCTGTTCTTCCGCCAGATCGCCGACCAGGTCCGCGCCACCACGCACCCCGACGCCACCGACCCCCAACTCGCCGACGCCGTCTGGGACCTGGCCTGGTCCGGCCGGCTCACCAACGACACGCTCGCCCCCATGCGCTCCCTGCTGGGCTCGGGCCGCACCGCCGGCTCCACGGCCCACCGCGCCAGGCGCACGGTCCCGCGCGGCCGCTACGGCTCGCTGACGGCCGCGGCGCGCCCCGCCTCCCGCAGCGGCCCCCCGACCGTCGCCGGCCGCTGGTCCCTGCTCCCCGCCCACGAACCCGACCCCACCGTCCGCGCCCACGCCCTGGCCCGCACGCTCCTCGACCGGCACGGTGTGGTGACCCGGGGCGCGGTCGCGGCCGAGGGCGTCGAGGGCGGCTTCTCGGCGACGTACCGCATCCTGTCCGTCTTCGAGGAGAGCGGTCAGGCCCGTCGCGGGTACGTCGTCGAGGGCCTCGGCGCCGCACAGTTCGCCATGGACGGCGCGGTGGACCGCCTACGCGCGGTGGCCAACGCCCGAGACCGAGGCGAGCCCCTGCCCACCGGCCCGAACACCGCACCGGGCGCACCGGGCGCACCAGGCGACGTCACCTTCCCCTTCCCCGACGGCGACCCATCCGGCAACGCTTCCGGCGACGCATGGGACCTCCCCGACCTCGACACCGCCTTCTCGTCCTCGTCCCCCTTCGACACCCCGAGCTTCCCGAACGGCCCAGGCTTCCCCAGCCACCCCAACCTCAACCCCAACCGCATCCACGCCCAAGGCCGCAACCGCAACGGCAGCGCCTCCTACGCCTCCCCCGCCTCCTCTCCCGCCTCCTCCCGCGCCGTCGTCCTCGCCGCCGCCGACCCGGCGAACGCGTACGGTGCCGCCCTGGGCTGGCCGGAGCCGCCCAGCGGCGCCGGGCACAAGCCGGGCCGTAAGGCCGGCTCCCTGGTCGTCCTCGTCGACGGCGAGCTGACGCTCTACATGGAGCGCGGCGGCAAGACCCTGCTGGCCTGGCCCGCCACCCCGGACACCGAGGACGCACCCACCGACGACCCACGCCTGCACACCGCCGCGCAGGCCCTCGCCGAGGCCGCGCGCGCGGGCTCCCTCGGCACGGTCACGGTGGAGCGCGTCAACGGCGTCTCGGCCCTCACCTCCCCCATCGGCACCCTCCTGGAAGGAGCGGGCTTCATCGCGACCCCACGAGGCCTACGCCTCCGCGCATGACGACAACCACCCACCCCACCGCCCACCACCCCCCGTGCCACCCTTGACCCATGCCCGAAGGTGACACGGTCTGGCAGGCCGCGAGGCGACTGGACGACGCCCTCGCCGGCAAGGTGCTGACCCGCTCGGACCTCCGGGTCCCGAAGTACGCGACCGCCGACCTCACCGGCCGCACCGTCCTGGACGTCACCCCGCGCGGCAAACACCTCCTCACCCGTATCGAAGGCGGCCTCACACTCCACTCGCACCTGCGGATGGACGGCTCCTGGCAGGTGTACGCCGCCGACCAGCGCTGGACCGGCGGCCCGGCGCACCAGATCCGGGTGATCCTCGCCACCCACGACCGCACCGCCGTCGGTTACCGCCTCCCCGTCCTCGACCTGCTGCGCACCGCAGACGAACAGCGCGCCGTCGGCCACCTCGGCCCCGACCTGCTGGGCCCCGACTGGAACCCCGAGCAAGCCCTAGCCAACCTCCTCACGGACCCCGCCCGCCCCCTCGGCGAGGCCCTCCTCGACCAGCGCAACCTCGCCGGCATCGGCAACATCTACAAGAGCGAACTCTGCTTCCTCCTCGGCGCCACCCCATGGCTCCCCATCGGCGCACTCCCTGCCGACCGCGCGGCGAAACTGCCCGCCCTCGCGAAGCGCCTGCTGGAGTCCAACCGCGACCGCCCGGTCCGCAGCACGACGGGCCGCCGCGGCCAGGACCTCTTCGTGTACGGCCGCGCACCCCGCCCCTGTCTGCGCTGCGGGACGCAGGTCCGCGCGGCCGACCAGGGCGACGGCTCCCGCGAGCGCCCGACCTACTGGTGCCCCGCCTGCCAGACGGGCCCCGCCCCCGCTCCGGGCTCCCCACCGACGCGGCGCGTCCGCCCGCGCACCCCCCGTTGACGTCGACGCCCAGCCAATTGACGGACCGTCAGAAACCCTCGTACCGTCCCTCCATGGCCGTGAAGGCGTACGACCTCACCGGACGCACCGCATTCGTCACCGGCGCCGCGAGCGGCATCGGCCGCGCCTGTGCCGTACTGCTCGCGCAGGCAGGGGCCACCGTGCACGGCGCGGACCGCGACGCGCAGGGGCTGCACGAGACGGCGACTCTGATCAAGGACCAGGGCGGCACCGCCCGCACCCACCACCTCGACGTCACCGACCACGGCCAGGTCCGGCGGGCCGTCGCGTCCTGCGAGCGGCTGGACGTCATGGCGGCGGTCGCGGGCATCATGCACAGCAGCCCGGTCCTGGAGACCCGCGACGAGGATCTGGACCGGGTCCTGGCCGTCAACTTCAAGGGCGTCCTGTACGCCTGCCAGGAGGCGGCCCGCCTGATGCTGGCGCGCGACAACGGCGGCAGCATCATCACCATGGCCTCGGGCGCCGTGGACATCGGCGGCCCCGGGCTGCTCTGCTACGGCGCCGCCAAGGCGGCCGTGGTCCAGTTGACGAAGACGCTCGCGACCGAGGTCGGCCGGTACGGCATCCGCGTCAACGCCGTCGCCCCGGGCTGGATCCGCACCCCGATGACCGACCGCCACGACGCCGGCGCGCAGGCGCACACCGAGGCGCGCATGTCCCGCCTGTCGCCGCTGGGCCGAGTCGGCGAACCGGAGGACATCGCCCACACCGTCCTCCACCTGGCCTCGGACGCCTCAGCCTTCACCACAGGCCAGATCCTCCGCCCAAACGGCGGCACAACAATGCCGTGGTAACCAAAACTCCGCCCGCCCCCTCCCCTCAGCTCACCCCGGCCACAATTCCCAGCCGACCCCCGCCCCTTCCCCCAGTTCACCCCGGCCCCCAATTCCCGGCCGCCCCCGCCCCTTCCCTCACCCCACCCCAGCCCCATCCCCGAGCCGACCTCCACCCCTTCCCCGAGCCCACCTCAGCCCCAATTCCCAGCCAGCCTCCACCCACTGCCCCCGGCTCACCCCAGCCCCAAATTCCCCGCCACCCCCGCCCCTTCCCTC
>NZ_FOFF01000008.1:8345-243410 GCF_900110755.1 Streptomyces sp. yr375 | reverse complement strand
CGGATCGCCATCAGACCCGGCATCTCATGCTCGGCGAGAGTGATCTCCTTACGGCCGAAAACGGCCAGGGAAAGATCGGCGACCTTGAAATCGGTGAAGTCAGCCGTGCGCGAGGGCATGTGTGCTCCTTGAGTCCAGGATGCTGCGGTGGATTTCGAGCGTCGCCGTGGAACGGTTCAGCGTGATGTAGTGCAGGCCGGGAGCGCCTTCGTCGAGGAGCCGGTCGGCCATCGTGGTGGCGTACTCGACGCCGATCCTGCGGCCTTCCGCCGGGTTGTCCCGGGCCGCCTCCAGACGCCTGGCCAGGTCGTCGGGAAAGGTGGCGTGGCTCAGCTCGGCGAACCTGGCGATCTGCCGGATGTCGACGGCGGGCATGATCTCCGGGATGAGCGGGGTGTCACAGCCGGCTGCGGAAACCCGGTCACGCAGCCGCAGATAGTCCTCCGCATGGAAGAACATCTGAGTGATCGCGTAGTCCGCGCCGGCCTTGCACTTGGCCACGAAGTGCCGGATGTCGCTTTCCCAGTCCGGGGAGCGCGGATGCCGTTCGGGAAAGGCGGCGACACCGACGCTGAAGTCACCCGACTCCCGTACCAGCGCCACCAGTTCATGCGCGTACCGAAGGCCCTGCGGATGCGGTGACCAGTGTGCGTTGGGATCCCCCGGCGGGTCGCCGCGCAGTGCCAGCACGTCCCGCACTCCCGCGTCCGCGTACTGACCGATGATGCGGCGCAGTTCGGCCGTCGAGTGCCCGATCGCCGTCAGATGCGCCACGGGTTGGAGCGTTGTCTCGTTCACGATCCGCTCGGTCATCTCCACCGTGCGGTCCCGGGACGAGCCGCCCGCGCCGTAGGTGACCGACACGAAGGAGGGTGCGAGCGGTTCGATCCGGCGGATGGCGTCCCACAGGACCCGAGTACCCGCCTCCGTCTTCGGTGGAAAGAACGATGGTCGGTGGCGATGGACCCTGTGACAGCGATGCGCATGTCAGACACCCGCTGCCTTGCGCAGCGCCTCGACCCGGTCGGTGCGTTCCCAGGTGAAGTCGGGGAGTTCGCGGCCGAAGTGGCCGTACGCGGCGGTCTGGGCGTAGATCGGGCGCAGGAGGTCGAGGTCGCGGATGATGGCGGCCGGGCGCAGGTCGAAGACCTCGTCGATGGCCTTCTCGATCTTCTCGGCGTCGACCTTGGCGGTGCCGAAGGTCTCCACGAAGAGACCGACCGGCTCGGCCTTGCCGATCGCGTACGCCACCTGCACCTCGCAGCGGGCCGCCAGACCCGCCGCCACCACGTTCTTCGCCACCCAGCGCATCGCGTACGCGGCCGAACGGTCCACCTTCGACGGGTCCTTGCCCGAGAACGCGCCGCCGCCGTGGCGGGCCATGCCGCCGTACGAACACTACGGCCGTGTTTCCACGGGTATGCCGCTACCGCCGTACCGCCGTACCGCCTTTACCGCTTTACCGCTTTACCGCTTTACGGCTCTACGGAGAGGTTTCGCTTCTCGAAGACTTCCCGGGCTGCTCGGATGGCGTTGAGGACGCGCGGGAAGCCGGCGTACGGGGTCGCCTGTGTCAGGGTCTCCACGATCTGGGTCGGGCTCAGGCCGACGTTGAGGGCGGCTCCGATGTGCACGCCAAGCTGGGGCGCCGTGTCACCGAAGGCCGTCAGGGCGGCGACGGTGACGAGCTGCTTGCGCTGCGGCGACAGCCACGGCCGGTGGTAGATGTCGCCGAAGGAGAACTCGACGATGTACCGGGCCAGGTCGGGAGAGATGTCCTTCAGGGAGTCCACGACGTCCAGGCCGTGCTGGCCGTCGACC
The DNA here is from genome assembly GCF_900110755.1 of Streptomyces sp. yr375. Lineage (GTDB taxonomy): Bacteria > Actinomycetota > Actinomycetes > Streptomycetales > Streptomycetaceae > Streptomyces. Next base: position 241,589 of record NZ_FOFF01000008.1, on the reverse strand, counting down.
CTGACCAGGTTCTCGGCGCCGCGCTCGTAGCGGTCGCGGTCGTCGTCCATGACCACCGGGTCGACGGTGACACCGTGGTCGGCGAAGACGCCCCGGGCGACGCGGATCGCGTTGAGCACGCGCGGGAAGCCCATGAAGGGGACCAGATGGACGAGGGCTTCCACGATCTCCACGGGGGTGACGCCGACCCGGAGGGCCGCGTCGATGTGGAACTGAAGCTGGGGTGCGGTGTCCCCCAGCGCGGCGAGCGCGCCGACCGTGGCCAACTCGCGTTCCTGCAAGTCGAGTCCGGGGCGATCGAAGATGTCGGCGTAGGCCCACTCGACGAGGAAGCGGCCGAGGTCCGGGGCGATGTCGGCCAGCGCGTCGACGATGGCGGCGCCGCCCGTGCCGGACACCTCACCGAGGATGGCGAGGCCGCGATCGAATCGGGTGTCGGTCTGCGCTGACGGGGAATCAGGCTCAGTCATGCTGCGCCAGGTTAGTAATTGGAGCGCACACCAAGCAATTTGAGCCCGGCCTCGTCGACCTCGCCCTCTTCGACGACTCCCGCGACTCCCGCGACTCCCACGACTCCCGCGACGAACGCCGACGGCGCAGTGCGCGTGTTGCGCGACCTGTCGGGACACTTTGCCCCCTACTGTCCCTTCAGGCCCGCCTGGTGACGGAATGTCAGCGACCCCGGCTGTCGCTGACTATCACTGGAAGTTTTTACCGACGTGCAACTTCACACTTCTGCTACTCAACCGTAACTTGACGAGTGAACAGCATCCTCGTGATCCGGATCGCAGGGCGTAAGGCCATCGCACCCCCTTGAGCCGCAAGGAGATCACACGATGCTGCCCTGGAAGCGCGTGCTCGGACCGTTCGCCGCACTGCTGCTGGCCGCCGCGGCCGTCACCGTCCCCGCGACCGCCGCCCACGCCGACACCACTCCCTCCACCTCCGCCTCCAGCGCGACCGCTTTGTCGAGCGGCTGGAACGACTACTCCTGCGAGCCCTCCGCCGCCCACCCCCGCCCCGTCGTCCTCGTGCCCGGCACCTTCGGGAACTCGATCGACAACTGGCTGGCCCTCGCCCCCTACCTGGTGGTCCGCGGATACTGCGTCTTCTCCCTCGACTACGGCCAACTGCCGGGCGTCCCCCTCTTCGACGGCCTCGGCCCCGTCGACAAGTCGGCCGGGGAGCTCTCCGTCTTCGTCGACAAGGTGCTCACCGCGACCGGCGCCGCCAAGGCCGACCTCGTCGGCCACTCGCAGGGCGGCATGATGCCGCGCCACTACCTGAAGTTCCTCGGCGGCGCCGCCAAGGTGAACGCGCTCGTCGGCCTCGCCCCCAGCAACCACGGCACCACGCTCGACGGCCTCGCCAACCTGCTGCCCTACTTCCCGGGCGCGGAGGAGCACCTCTCGGCCGCCGTCCCCGGCCTCGCCGACCAGATCGCCGGCTCGGCCTTCCTCACCAGGCTCAACGCGGGCGGCGACACCGTCGCGGGCGTCCACTACACGGTCATCGCCACCCGGTACGACGAGGTGGTCACGCCGTGGCGCAGCCAGTACCTCAGCGGCTCCGACGTGCACAACGTCCTGCTCCAGGACCTGTGCCCGCTGGACCTCTCCGAGCACGTGGCGATCGGACTGTCCGACCGGATCGCCTACCACGAGGTGGCCAACGCGCTCGACCCTGCCCACGCCACCCCCACCACCTGCGCGTCCGCCCTGAGCTGACCCGTCAGCGTGGACGGCACGACGAGCGAGGAGATCCGGCCCGCCACCGCGGCCGACGTGGCGGCGGTGAAGGCCGTCACGGACGCGGCGTACACGCCCTACATCGAGCGCATCGGACGCGTGCCGCTGCCCATGGGGGCGGACCACGCGGCGGACGTGGCCGCGGGGAAGGTGTACGTGACCGGTGACCCGGCCGGCGGCGCGGTGGTCGGCCTGGTGGTGGTCGAGGCGTTCGCCGACCACCTGTACCTCGACAGCATCGCCGTCCGCCCCGACGCCCACGGCACGGGCGTCGGGCGGCGGCTGCTGCACTTCGTGGACGCATACGCGCGTGCGCTCGGCCTGTCCGAGGTCAGGCTCTGCACGCACGCGAAGATGTGGGAGAACCAGAAGATCTACCCGAAGTACGGCTACGAGTTCGTGGAGCGCCGCGTGGAGGGGGCGTACGACCGCCTCCACTACCGCAAGCGGCTGGACTGACGGCGTCCGTCAGCGGGCGGTGTCAGCCGTCCGGCCACCAGGTGCGGGCGATGTCCTTGCGCACCTCGGGGCGGCCGGCGGGCCGTTCGTCGACCTCGTCGCGGATCCGGCGGGAGTCCGTCTTCTTCAGGGGCTTCTGCACGGTCGTGCGGCGCATGGCTGCCTCCTTCAGAGCCACCTGGTTCCGCGTTCTCACGGAGGTGGACCCTTTTGGGGAGAGTTCCTCATCGCCCCCGATCTGTCAGTGGCGGGCATCACGATTCGATTGTCAGTGGTGGGTGTCACTCTTGGGCACATGCCAAAAAAGAGTGACGAACCGACTCCGCCGGGTGTCGACTGGGACGCGGCGGCGCCCGCCTTCGACGACGAGCCGGACCACGGCCTGCGCGACCCCGAGGTGCGCGCCGCCTGGGCCCGGCGGCTGCGCACCTGGCTGCCGGAGCGCGGCTGCGCCGTCCTCGACCTCGGCTGCGGCACCGGCACTCTCTCGCTCCTCGTGGCCGAACAGGGACACCGGGTGACGGGCGTCGACCTGTCCCCACCCATGATCGACCTGGCCCGCGCCAAACTCGCCGGACACGACGCGGTGTTCCTCCTCGGTGACGCGGCCGCGCCCCCGGTCGGCGGGCAGCGCTTCGACGCCCTGCTCGTCCGGCACGTGCTGTGGACCCTGCCCGACCCCGCCCGCGTCCTGCGGCACTGGCGCGGCCTGCTGCGCCCCGGCGGGCGGCTCGTGCTGGTCGAGGGCGTGTGGGGGACCGTCACCCCGGTCGGCATACCGGCGGACCGCCTCACCGCCCTGCTGGCCCCGCTCGCCGGGAACACCCGCGTGGAGCGGTTGTCCGACGACGCGCGACTGTGGGGCGGCGAGGTGGAGGACGAGCGGTACGCGGTGGTGGCGACGGTGTGAGCAGCCCCCTACATGACCAGCCCCCGTACATGACCAGCCCCCTGCGCGAGCAGCCCCTTATGCAAGTTGATACGAGTTATGCGAGCAGGGTCTCGAAGTCGCCGTTGCGGGCCAGGGCGTCCAGTTCGTCGAGGGCGGTCATCGCTGCCTCGGCGGCTGCCGGATCGCGCTCCCGCAAGCCGCTCTCCTCGAACTCGTCCTCGTCCAGTCGTCGGACGTCCGTCCCGTCGGCGGAGCGCCACAGGTCCAGGTCGAGGTCCTCGACGGTGAGTTCGGTGCCGGACAGGGTGGCGGGGCGGGTGATGTCGCAGTACCAGCCCTTCAGGGCGCCCGCCCGGTCGCGGACCTCCTTCACCGCGTACCAGCGGTCGCGCCAGTAGTACTCCGTGAAGACGTCGCCCGCCTCGAACCGCACGAAGCCGAAGTCGCGGACGCCGTCGCCGGCCCAGGGCGCGCGGACGGCGATGCGCGTGCCGTCGTCCGAGAGCAGTTCGGCCGCGTACCTGATCTTCGTCCGGCCGGCCTTGACCAGGACGACGTCCACCGGACGCACCGGCGCCGGCTCAGCCGAGTTCGCGGACATACCGCACCTCCGTCGCGCAGATCTCGTACCCGAACCACTTGTTGATCGCGAGCATCGGCCCGTTGTCCGTGTCGTTGCCCGTGTACGCCTTCGTGTACCCCGCGGCGCGGGCGCGGTGCAGGGAGTCGTTCTTGACGAGCCTGGCCAGGCCCCGGCCGCGGTGGGCGCGGGCGGTGCCGGTCATGCCGGTGGTGTAGCGAGCGGCTCCGTCGGTGTGGGCCACGCTGAAGGCGACCGGGCGGCCCTCGGCGACGGCGACCGAGGTCAGCTCCCGGTCCAGGTGCGGATGCCGCCAGTACTCCGCCACCCACGCCTCGTAGTCCGTGAACTCGGTCTGGATGTCGCCCGGTTCGTCCGAACCCGCCTCCGCGTCCAGGGCGAACAGCGGGCGCGGGTCGTCGGCGAAGTCGGCGGCCGTACGCAGCTCGACGCCGGGCGGGGGATCCTGGAGCGGCGGCAGGGAAGCGCCGGCCAGGTCCAGGCGGAGGAAGTGGGCGGAGCGGCTCGCCCGGTAGCCGTGGCGCTCGGCGAAGACCCGGTTGCCCGGCTCGTCCAGGACCCAGGCGAACAGCTTCGTCGCCCCGTGCGCCGTCAGGTGCTCCTCGGCCGTACGGACCAGCAGGGCGCCCGCGCCGTGTCCGGTGCGCGCCGGGTCCACGTACACGTTGAGCGCGCCCTGTCCGGGCTCCGGGCTGTCATGGGCGAGGCCCACCTGTGCCGTTCCGATGATCTCGCCGTCCGCCACCGCGACCAGCCTGCGGGCGTGCGCGCCCGGGTGGGACAGGGCGAGGCCGTGCAGCAGGGAGGCGGGGCTGAAGAACACGTAGGGCAGGGCGCGGTGCCTGACCCGGATGAAACCCTCGAGGTCGGCAGGCACGCCGGGGCGCAGATCGCGCACGATGACGGTCATGTGAGCGCACGCTACGGGCGGGAGCCGCGCCTCTGCCTCTCATTTATGCCCCCATGCATACCCCTCGTTTTCCCTGGGTGCGGGACAATCGGGCCGTGACCTTGAAGATCGACATCGATGAGAGCGCCGCGCCGTACGAGCAGGTGCGGGCGCAGATCGCCGGGCAGGCCCGGTCGGGAGCGCTGCCGGTCGGCTACCGGCTGCCGACGGTGCGGGGCCTCGCCGAGTCGCTCGGCCTCGCCGCGAACACCGTCGCCAAGGCGTACCGGGCGCTGGAGGCGGACGGCGTGATCGAGACCCGGGGGCGCAACGGCACGTTCGTCGCCGCGTCGGGTCCGGCGGCGGAGCGCGAGGCGGCCGGCGCGGCGCAGGCGTACGCCGAGCGGGCAAGGCGGCTGGGGCTCACCGAGGAGCAGGCGACGGCGGCCGTCCGGGATGCCCTGCGCGCGGCCTACCAGGCCTGATCGGGATCAGCGGTCCCGCGGTGAACGAGTCACCGAGCGCCGAGCAAGGGTGACAAGGACACCAGCGCCACCCCGCGCACCAGGTGCCTTTCGGCGTCAGGACAGTTTCGCTTCGGGGGCGAAGGCGGGCAGTTTCTCGAGGCTGCTGCGCACGGCCTCCGCGCCGTACTCGAACATCTGCCGCTCGTAGGCGTCGACCGCGCTGAGCAGCTCCTGGCGGCCTTCGCCTGCCTCGATCAGGCGGCGGCGCAGCAGGTCGGCGTCGCGCAGTTGCCGCCGGTCGGGGAGGTGGCGTGGATCGCGTCGCCGAGCAGCGTGACCGGGCCGGACGCCCAGCGCTCACCGGGCTTGACCACCCGGATGGACAGCAGCGTGCTGTTGTCCGGGTCGGCCTGCTCGATCAGCGCGCGCAGCTCCGGGTGCCAGCCTTCCATCCTGGACAGCACGGCGTCCTGCGCGGTCAGCTCCGCCGGCGAGCCGTTGCCGTTCGACGGCAGGATCATGGCCCAGCGCACGTAGTCGCCGATGTCGGGCAGCGTGACCTCGGGGGCCAGTCGCTCGGCGGCCTGCTTCGGCGGGGTACGGAAGCGCATCGCGCCGAGCAGCAGGCTGACGCCGTCGCCCGCGATCTTCGAGCCGTACGCCTTGGACAGGCCGGCGAACTCGTCGGTCAGCGGGGTGCGGCCGATGACGAACCGGACGCCGGTGTCGGTCGGGGCGGTCCGCGGCGACAGCACCCGGCGGACCGCGGAGGTGATGCCGTCCGCGCCGACGAGCAGGTCGGCGGTGGCGGGGTCGCGGTGCGCGAACCGGGCTTGGACCTGGCCGTCGGCCAGCACGTCGTAGCCGGTCAGCGCGGCGTCGGTGTGCACCGTGAGGCCCGTCAGCAACAGGTGGCGCAGCACCTGCCGGTCGACCACGATGCCGGTGCGGCCCGCGCCGAGCCTGCCGATCTCGTTCAGCTTCGTGTCCAGGACCAACTGCTCGGCGGAGGCGTCCATGACGATCTCGTCCAGCAGCGGGTGCCAGCGCGTCGGCAGGCAGTCGCGCACCGCCTGGAAACCGGTCGGGTTCAGCACGAGCCGGTAGCCCTGGAACCGGGCGGAGATCTTGGGGTCGCGCTCGAACACGTCGGCCTCGATCCCGGCACCCCGCAGACCCTGTGCGAGAGCCAGACCTCCCAGACCGGCTCCGACAACGGAAACTCGCATCACGCACCTCCGGGACATCGATACGAACTTGGTTACGAACCTGGTTACGAACTTAGTTCGTTCTGACGATCTAAGTTCTAATCAACGAACTAAGATCGTGTCAAGGTACAGTGGTGGCCATGTCCGCCGATCCCCGCCAACGCCGCGCAGCGCGCCACGCCCAACCCGCCGCGGAGCCGGCCGCGTCGGCAGCACGCAAGAAGCCGATCACCGTCGAACGGATCACCGACGCCGCCCTGGAGGTCGTCGCCACCGAGGGGTACGACGCGCTGACCATCCGCCGGGTCGCCGCCGTGCTCGGCACCGGTCCGTCGTCGCTGTACGCGCACATCGTCAACAAGGACGACATCGACGACCTGCTGCTCGGCAGGCTCTACGCCGAGGTCGTGCTCCCCGAACCGGACCCGGCCGCCTGGCGCGAGCAACTGCTCGGCGTGTACACGCAGATCCGCGACCTGTACCTGAAATACCCCGGTATCTCGCGCGCCGCGCTGGCCATGGTGCCGACCAGCCTGGAAACGCTGCGGGTCGGCGAAGGAATCCTGGCGATCCTGCTCGCGGGCGGCATCGAACCGAGGACGGCCGGCTGGGCCCGCGACGCGCTGTCCCTCTACGTCAGCGCCTACGCACTGGAACAGTCGCTGGTCCGGCAACGGCGCAGGCACCAGGATCCGGAATGGGTGCTCAGCCGCGAGGAGTTGCTGGACCGCTTCACGGCACTGCCGGCCGACAAGTTCCCGCAGACCCGACGCCACGCCGCCGAGCTGATCTCCGGCACCGGACACGACCGCTTCGAGTTCGCCCTCGGCCAGCTCATGAACAACCTGCGGCCCGCGTCCGGTTGACCGTACCGCCGGCCGGGCGTGCCGGCACCTACAGGTACAGCCCCGCGTCCGACCGCCCCCGGGGCTCCGGCAGCGAGGTCGGGGAGGTGCCCCGGCGCAGTGCGTACAGCTCGGCCAGCGTCGCGCCCTCGCGGCCCACGGCCTGCTCCCCGTCGACGGTCTCCCGGCCCAGCCAGTCCACGGCCTCCCGCTGGGTCAGCGGGCCGACCTCGATGCGGGCCAGGCAGCGGCCGGGGCGGACGACGGCGGGGTGCAGGCGTTCCAGGTCCTCGTTGGTCGTCACGCCCACCAGGACGTTGCGGCCCTGGCCGAGGAGGCCGTCGGTGAGGTTCAGCAGCCGGGACAGGGCCTGGCCCGCCGTGTGCTTGGCCTCGCCGCGGATCAGCTCGTCGCAGTCCTCCAGGAGCAGCAGCCGCCAGCGGCCCTTGCCCGTGCCGTCCTCCTCGCCGATCGCGATGTCCATCAGATAGCCGACGTCGGAGAACAGCCGCTCGGGGTCCAGGACGCAGTCCACCTGGCACCACTCCCGCCAGGACCGGGCCAGCGTGCGCAGCGCCGACGTCTTGCCGGTGCCGGGCGGGCCGTGCAGCAGGAGCAGCCGGCCCGCGATGTCGTCGGGGGTCGTCCCCATCAGGCGGTCCATCGCCTCGGCGACCGGGGTCGTGTAGTTGGCGCGCACCTCGTCCCAGGTGCCCGCGGAGATCTGGCGGGTGGTGCGGTGCGGGCCGCGCCGCGGGGAGACGTACCAGAACCCCATGGTCACGTTCTCCGGCTGGGGTTCGGGCTCGTCGGCCGCGCCGTCGGTGGCCTCGTCGAGGACCTTCTCGGCCAGTTCGGCGGTGGTCGCGGTGACCGTGACGTCCGCGCCGCGGTTCCAGCGGGAGATCAGCAGCGTCCAGCCGTCCCCCTCGGCCAGGGTGGCGCTGCGGTCGTCGTCGCGGGCCACCCGCAGCACGCGGGCCTGCGGCGGCAGCAGGGTCGCGCCGGAGCGTACGCGGTCGATGTTCGCGGCGTGCGAGTACGGCTGCTCGCCCGTCGCGAAGCGGCCGAGGAACAGCGCGTCGACGACGTCGGACGGGGAGTCGGAGTCGTCGACGTTGAGCCGGATCGGCAGAGCGTCCTGTGGCTGGGCAGACATGCGGCCATGATCGGGCACGCGGGCCCCGTCCGCACCCGGTTTCCGCAGGGCGCGTGGTGTGCCCGGCGTCTTCGGTGTGTCGGGTGTGTCGGGTGTGCCGGGTGCGGCTGACGGGCCGGGACAGGCGTGCGCGGCCCCGACGGACTCCGCCGGGACCACCCTTTTCACGCCACCCCCTTCACGCCGTCCCTCTCACGCCACGCCGTCCCTCTCACGCCGGCCGTCGGAGTCGCCGGGTCCGCCGGACCACCGCGTACCCCTTGGTCAGTGCGCGGTCCCGGGCGAACGTCCGGCCGATCGCCCGGCCGTCGAGGAGCCGCTCGAACTCGGCGGCGTCCGTGGTGCGCCGTACCGTCACCCGCCGCAGGGCGTACGGGCCTTGGGCGCGGCGGGCGAGGGAGTTGCCCACGGCGAGGGCCTGGGCGAAGCCGTGGCCGCGCACCGCCGCCCGCACCCGGCGGCTGGAGTAGCCGTACGGGTAGGCGAACGACGCGGGCGGGCCGCCCAGTTCGTCGGCGACGATGTCCCGGCAGCGGGTCAGCTCGGTGCGCAGCCGGGCGTCGTCGAGCTGGTCGAGCTGCGGGTGGCTGTGGCTGTGTCCGCCGATCTCGACGCCCCCGTCCGCCAGTTGGCGTACCTGACCCCAGTCGAGCATGGTGTCCAGGCCGCCGCCGGTGTCGTAGGCCCCCCGGATCCAGCCGGTGGAGACGAACAGGGTGGCCGGGAAGCCGTGTTTCGCCAGGGCGGGGAGGGCGTGCCGGTGGACGCCCTCGTAGCCGTCGTCGAAGGTGATCAGCACCGGGCGGTCCGGCAGCGGCCGGCCGGTGCGCCAGCGGGCCGCGAGGTCGGCGGTGGTGAGCGGGGTCAGGCCCCGGTCCGCGATCACCGCGAGCTGTTCCGTGAACGCCTCGGGTGTGACCGACAGGGTGCGGGTGGCGTCGCTCGGGTCGGCGGCGACCGCGTGGTACATGAGGATCGGCACGCGCTCCGCTGTCATGCGGCACGCTCCACGTCGTCCGGCGCGATCGGCACCACGGCGAACGTCGTCCCCGCCCGCCGCGCCCGCAGACTGCCGACCAGGTACCCGCCGGCCGCCGTCAGCACCCCGGTGACGATCGCGCCCGCCCGCCGCGCGCCGCCGGGCCGGGCCAGCAGTTGGTCGCGCAGCCCGCGCAGCACACCGGCCGGCAACACCCGCGTGGTGTACCGGCGTTCGGTCTCCAGCCCCTTGTCGGCGCCGACGCTGCGGGCGACGAGCGCCTTGGACAGCCCCTCGGCGTAGGTGCGCGTGCGGAAGTACCCGAAGTGCTCGCGCGCCTCGGGCACCTTGTGGTGGATGACCGCGCGGTCGTCCATCAGCAGGATCGCGTCGGGTCTCGCGCGGCTGAGCCGGATGCACAGATCCGTCTCCTCGCCGCCCATCGGCCGCTTGTTGCCGTCGCGTCCGATGCCGGTGGCGAAGCCGCCCACGAAGTCGAACGCGCTGCGCCGGAAGGAGGCGTTGCCGCCGAGGACGTTGCGCACCCGGACCCGGCCGGGCGGCAGCCCCCGGTAGGAGCAGCCCACCACCCAGTCGAACTCCTCGGGGAACCAGTCGGGCCGCCGGCCGGACGACCAGACGGGCACCGCCCGGCCGCCCACCGCGAGCACCCGGGGATCGGAGTAGGGGTCGGCGAACCGGCGCAGCCAGTCCCGTTCGGCGACGGCGTCGTCGTCGAGGAAGGCGACGACCTCGCCGTACGAGGCGGCGATGCCGGTGTTGCGGCCGGCCGACAGCCCGCGCGGGCCCGCGTTGGGCAGCACCCGCACCTCGCCGCTCTGCGCGGTCTCCTTGTACTCGCTTCTCAGCCGGTCCAGGAGGGCCGCGTTGTGGTCGACGACCACCAGGGTCTCCAGGGCCGGATGGGTCTGCGCCCGCACCGAGGCGACCGCCGCGAGGATGTCCTCCCAGCGGTCCTCGGTGTACACGCAGATGACGACGGAGACGTCGATCGCGCTCAAGACACCTCTCCCCGGGCCGAGTCGAGCATCGGCGAGCGGCGCACGAGCCGGCGCAGCGCACGCCGGTTGGATCGCTCCCGGAGGATCACCCGCAGCACGCGCAGCCCGTCGCGGACGGCCCGCAGGTTGCTGACGCCGTGGATGCGCAGGTACTCGTGGCTGGGTATCTCCTGCACCTTCAGCCCCGCCTTGACGACCCGGATGTTGATCAGGGTCTCGATCTCGAAGCCGGTGCAGTCCAGCTCGATCTTGTCCAGGCAGTGCCGCCAGAACGCGTTGTAGCCGTAGCACAGGTCGGTGTAGCGGGCGCCGAACTTGCGGTTGACGACGGCGCACAGGACCCGGTTGCCGAGCCACCGGACGAACGTCATGTCGTCGGTGCCGCCGCCGTTGGCGAAGCGGGAGCCCTTGGCGAAGTCCGCGCCCGAGACGAGGGCGGAGACGTACGACACGATCTCGTTGCCGTCGGCCGAGCCGTCCGCGTCGACCATCACGATGATGTCGCCGCTGCACGCCTCGAAGCCGGTGATCAGGGCGTCGCCCTTGCCCCGGCCCTGCTGCGCGACGACCTTGACGCCGGGCCACAGGTCGCGTGCGACCTGGACGGTGTCGTCGGTGGAGTTGCCGTCGACCAGGACCACTTCGTGGATCCAGTCCGGCAGGGTCTTGAAGACGTACGGAAGGTTCTCGGCCTCGTTCATCGCCGGGATGACGACGCTCACCGGTGGCGTGATGGCCAGGTGGGAGGAGATGGGCCGGTACTTGCCGACGGTCGACGGGTCCTGGAAGTCCTCGCCCGAAGTCGCCGGTTGCAGAACGGAACTCATGAGTCTGATCCCTCTCGTCCGGTGGGCCGCCCACCCCCGGGCAGCCCGGAATCCACGTCCGGTTCGAAAGGGGGGTTTCTCACCCGTGGCGGAACGCTCTCCGCACCTACCGGGTGAGCTGGCAGAACTGACCGGCCACCGGCGAAAGACGGCAGCCGACCGCGCGGCACGACTCGGTCACCATGTGCGGTCACCGAGCACGGCACCCCCCTACCGCGCCCCACTCCGGATCCCGTCGCGGTCCCTGAGCCCTCCCCTGGTGCCGCTTGCTGACGGTCCGTACGAGTGAGATGTATGACGGTATTGATGATTAAGCCCGGATGGCAAGCCCTTGATGGCCCTCTCACCTTTTTGTTCGTTTGACCGTTACAGAATGGTGCGTCCGGTGGCGGACACGCGTGCGGTGTATGTGCACACGTGTTCCAGAGGGAGACCAAAGGGGCCCGGAAACCGCAAAACTTGGCATGGACACTTCCCGTCAACGCGGGTCATTGCTACGACAGTTGTGGCAGAGATCCTGCTAAGGGAGGTTCCATGAGACGTTTCCGACTTGTCGTCATCGTCAGCTCAGTCCTCCTCGCCGTCGCCACCGCCCTCACCGGCTCGGCCTCGGCCCAAGGGTCCCAACTCGCCGCCGGCGGCGGCTATGTGGCGCTCGGCGACTCCTACTCCTCAGGTGTCGGCGCGGGCGGCTACATCAGCTCCAGCGGCGACTGCAAGCGCAGCACCAAGGCGTACCCCTACCTCTGGAACGCCGCTCACGCCCCCGCCTCGTTCACGTTCGCCGCTTGCTCGGGCGCTCGTACGGGTGATGTTCTGGCGGGTCAGCTCGGCGGCCTGAACTCCACCACCGGCCTGGTCTCCGTCACCGTCGGCGGCAACGACGCGGGCTTCGCCGACGTCATGACGACCTGTGTCACCAGCTCCGACAGCTCCTGCCTCAGCCGCATCAACACCGCCCGGGCCTACGTCGACTCGACGCTCCCCGGCAAACTCGACACCGTCTACTCGACGATCCGCTCCAAGGCGCCGAACGCCCGCGTCGTCGTCATCGGCTACCCCCGCTTCTACCGGCTCGGCACCGTCTGCCTGGGCCTGTCCGAGGCCAAGCGCTCCGCCATCAACAACGCGGCCGACTACCTCGACGCGGCGACCGCCCGCCGCGCCGCCGCCCACGGCTTCGTCTTCGGCGACGTCCGCACCCCGTTCACCGGCCATGAGATCTGCTCCGGCAGCTCCTGGCTGCACAGCCTCAACCTGCTGAACATCGGCGAGTCCTACCACCCGACCGCGGCCGGTCAGTCGGGCGGCTACCTGCCGGTCCTGAACAGCGCCGCCTGAGCCGTCGTCACTCGGACGGCGAGGGTGAGGGGGAGGTCCCGTCCGTCGGGGCCTCCGTCTCGCAGGTGACCGAGAACGGCACCTTCTCGGACGTCGCCGTCACCGGCTCCCGCACCTCGACGCCGATCGCGTTCTGGTACGTCCCGCTGCCCGCGTACGTCGACACGGTCACCTTGTCCTGCTGGGACTTGCCGCCGCCCGACGGGAAGTCGAGCGTCTTCCAGGTCTGCCCGGACAGCTCGCCGTCCTTCGACACCCAGCGGTACGACACCGTCGCGGGCACCTGCCCCACGGTGATCGTCGCCGTGAAGGCGGGCGCGTCGGCGTCCGCCGGCGGACAGGAACCCGAGTAGTCCGTGTTCGCGCCGGCGACGGTGACCTCGACGGTCTGCGCCGGGGCCTCGGACGAGGCGCTCTCGCTCGGACTCGGACTCGGACTCGCGCTCGGCGACTCGCCTGCCGTCTCGTCGCTCGTCTCCGGCTGCGACGCGGGCGAACTCGCGATGTCCGTACCGCTGTCGGTGACCCCGCCGGTGGCCTTGCCGCCGCTGCCGTCGCCCCGGTTCAGCAGCCCGTACGTCAGCCCGGCGACCGCCAGCGCGAGCACCGCCACCCCGGCGACCAGGGCGACCCCGGCGCGCCGGTTGCGCTGCGGCGGCTCGGGCGAGGAACCGGCCGGGGCCGCAGTCCAGGGCTGGGGCGGGGTCGGCGACGGCTGCTGACGGAACGGCTCGGCAGGGGTCGCGGCCGTCGGCGGATACGGCGTGTACGGCGCCTGCGGCGTCGTCGGGGCGGTGCCCTCGTACGGGTCGCCGCCCGCCGCCACGATCCGCAGGTCGCGCTCGGCCGTGTCGGCGGGCATCCGCTCGGCGGGATCCTTGCGCAGCAGTCCCTCGATCACCGGCGTGAGCGGACCGGCGCGGCGCGGCGGCGGCAGCTCCTCGTCGACGATCGCGCGCAGGGTGCTCAGCGGAGTGTCGTACCGGAAGGGGGAGTTGCCCTCGACCGCCGCGTACAGCAGCACGCCCAGCGACCACAGGTCAGACTCGGGCCCCGGCGTGCGCCCCAGCGCGCGCTCCGGCGCGAGGAACTCGGGGGAGCCGATGACCTCGCCGGTCATGGTCAGCGCGGACGTGCCCTCCACGGTCGCGATGCCGAAGTCGGTGAGGACGACCCGGCCGTCGTTCGACAGCAGTACGTTCGCCGGTTTGACGTCCCGGTGCAGCACCCCCGCCTCGTGCGCGGCCCGCAGCGCGGCCAGTACCTCGGCCCCGATGTGCGCGGCCCGCGCGGGCTCCAACGGGCCCTCGGCGTCCAGCAGTTCGGCGAGGGAGATGCCGCGCACGATCTCCATGACGATCCACGGTCGGCCGTCCTGAGTGGCCACGTCGTACACCGTGACGACGTTCCGGTTCGCGACCCGGGCCGCGGCCCAGGCCTCGCGCTCCAGCCGGGCGTACAGCCGCTCGACGTCGGAGGCCGACAGCCCGTGCGGGGCGCGCACCTCCTTGACGGCGACCTCGCGGTGCAGCACCTCGTCCAGCGCCCGCCACACCGTGCCCATGCCGCCCTCGCCGAGCGGGGTCAGCAGGCGGTACCGGCCCGCGATCAGACGTTCACTGCCCGATTCTTCGGACACCGCGACCCCATTCCGCTCTTCGTCTCCGGGCGAAAACCTCCACAACTCCACAAACGTAGCTCAGCCGAGTACGGATGCCGCCCCCTTGAGCACCAGTCCGGCGCCCAGGGCCACGACGAGGAACGCGGACCACAGGGGCAGGTTGCGTTGGACGAGCGCCACGACCGGGTGGCTGGTCCAGCGCGGCTGCCGGTCCAGCAGACGGGTCGCGCCCGCGCCCAGCCGGACGACGGCGAACCCGGCGGCGGTGAGGGTCAGCGCGAGCCCGACGCCGTACGCGACGACGAGCAGCAGCCCGAACCAGGCCTGCCCGAGCGCCGCCGCGCCGACCAGCACGACCACCGCGGACGGACTGGGCACCATGCCGCCGGCGAAGCCGAGCAGGATCGTGCCGCGGATCGTGGGGGCGATGGTGTGGGTGTGGGTGTGGCCGCCGTGGGTGTGGGTGTGGGTACGGCCGTGCTCGTGGGTGTGGGGGTGAGGGTGGGGATGCGGGTGATCGTGCTCGTGCTCGTGCTCGTCGTGGGTGTGCTCGGCGTGGTCGTGACGGTGCTCGTGGCCGTGCTCGTGGCCGGCCTCGTGACTGTGCCCGTGGTCGTCGTGCGTGTGTTCGGCGGGGGCTCCGACGAGGGCGAGTTGACGGGCGGGGGGCTTGGCCGGCTCGTGGCCGTGGGGGTGCCCGTGGTCGTGTCCGGGGCCGTGGTCATGGCTGTGACCGGGGTCGTGTCCGGGGCCGTGGTCATGGCTGTGACCGGGGTCGTCGTCGTGACCGTGATCGTGGCTGTGGCCGGGGGTGCGGTTGCGCCAGGCGCGGCGGGCGAGGCTCGCGCCCGCGAACAGGACCAGCGCGCCGCTCGCCAGGCCCAGCCAGGCGATCACCGAGGGCGCGGCGGCCGAACCGGCGGTGACGAGGAGGCCGAGGGCGACGACGCCCAGGGTGTGCGTGATGGTGACGGAGGCGGCGAGCGGGAGGACGTCCTTCATCCGGGCCTTGCCGCCGCGGGCGGCCGCCGTCGCGGCCATGATGGTCTTGCCGTGGCCCGGCGCGACCGCGTGCAGCGCGCCCAGGAAGACGGCGATCACCAGCGCCAGCGCGGCGAAGCCGACGCTGTGGTGCTGCCGGGCGACCAGGTCGTTCAGATCCTGCGTCCAGCGGTCCGCGCCGCGCGGCAGCACGGACGCGCCCGGCGCGGTGCGCCCCTCCTCGACGAGGGCCGCGCCACCCGGCCGCACCGTCACCGACGCGGTCGAGGTGTCCGCCGGGGAGGACAGCAACTCCTTGGGATAGCTGGTGAGTTCGCCCGACACCGACGTCTTCGGCACGTCGGAGTCGGTCAGCGTCATACGGTCGCCGCGGGCGGTGATCTCACGCCAGCCGGGGCCGGTGGAAGCGCCCTCGCTGTGGAAGCCGACGGTGATCGACTTCTTGTCGGGGAGCGGGGCCGTCAGCCGGCACTCGACGCGCAGGGTGTGCAGCCCCGCCTGGCCGGGCCGCAGGATCGCCTTGCTGCTGCCCGCCGTGAGCGCGACGGCGGCGCCGTCGACGGTGACCCTGCTGCCGCTCGCGGCCGACGCGCACCGCTGGCGGGCCCACTCGGTCATCCCGAGCCGCTCGAGGTCCGGCTTCGCCTGGGTCGCCGGGATCTCGGCGAGGTCCTCGACGTGGTCGACGCGGAGCTGGCCGGGGGCGGCGACGAGACCGTCGTAGCGGTTGACGGTGAAGTTGCCGAGGGGGTGTGCGCTCGCGCTGGCGGAAGGAACCAGCGCGAGCGCGCAGCCGGCCGTGAACACGGCCGCGCAGGAGGCGAGCAGACGACGCGAATTCACTTGCCCGCCTCCAGCGTCTTGAGTGCCGTACGGGCCTCGCGGGCGCCCAGCGTGGCGAAGCCGGGGTTCAGCTTCAGGGCGGCGGCGAGGTGGGTACGGGCGTCGGCGGCGTGACCGGTGGCCTTCTCGATCACACCGCGGTGGTAGAGGAAGGCCGCGTTGTGGTAGCCGGTGGCGGTGGCCTGCCGGGCGTAGGGGAGCGCCTCGGCGTCCTTGCCGTTGACGTGCAGGGCCCAGGCGAGCGCGTCCGCCGTGTGCACGGTGTGCCGGCGCGACCAGTCGTCGCGGGCCGCGCGCAGGGCCGTCGCCTTGTCGCCGTGGTCGGCGGCGGCGAGCGCGGTGTCGAGGTCGGCGTTGACGCCGTTGGCGCGGGCGATGGCGGTCCACGCGTCGACCAGGACGTACTGGTCCTGGGCCTTCGCCGCGTCGCCCGCGGCGCCCCGGGCGTCGTACAGCTCGCCGAGCTCGACCAGCGGGCCGGGCAGCGGGTAGCGGGCCACGATCAGCTCCAACCCCTTGATGGCCTCGGCCTGTTGGCCGATGGCCGCCTGGGCGCGGGCGCGGCCCTCCAGCGCCGGGAGGTAGTTCTCGTCGGCGGCCAGGGCGCGCGCGTAGTCGGTCAGCGCGGTGGTGTAGTCGCCCTGGTTCCAGGCGAGTTGGCCGAGCTGGGCCGCCACGTAGGCGATGTCGCCGGGAGAGGTCGACGCGGCGAGCGCCCGGTCCAGGACGCGGCGGGCGGTGGTGACGTCGCCGCGCAGCTCGTGGACGTAGGCGTAGCGGGTGAACACCGGCACTCCCGGCCGCCGTTCGTCGGCGACGCGGACGGCCTGGTCGGCGTCGGCGTAGCGGCCGAGCTCGACGAGGGCGTCGATCCGGGAGCACAGGGCGCGTTCGCTGTAGGGGTTCAGCTTCAGCGCCTGGTCGGCGAAGGTCAGGGCGTTCGCGAAGTCGTGCCGGGCCGCGGCGAGGGCGGCCCGGCCGGCGAGGGCCTGGTCGTTGTCGGGGCGCAGGGCGAGGGAGCGCTTGAGGGCCTGCTCGGCCTGCGGGTAGCGGGAGGGGTCGCCCTTGGTGCGGGCCTGCTCGACGTAGGCGAGTCCGAGGGTGGCCCAGCCGCCGAAGTCCTTGGGCTGGACGCGGAGATGGGCTTGCAGCGCGGTGATGCTGGAGTCGAGGTTGCCGCTGGCGAGCAGCCCCGGCGAGACCGCGGCGGCGGTCGCCACGGGCACGTTCTGCCCGTCCCGCACCGCCCCCAGCGCGATCGCCCCGGCGGTCAGCGCAACCGCCAACATGGCCGCACACGCCCCGAGTTGCACCCCCCGCCACCGCCGCCCAGCAGCCCCCACCCGCCGAACAGCGGCGACACGGTCACCGGACCCGGCGGGGGTTACGGCGTCGGCGTCGGCGTCGGCGCTGGCAACGGCGTCGCCGACGAGGTCGGTACCGGGATGGGAATCGGGGCTGGCACCGGCATCGGCGCCGGTGCCGTCGGCGAGGTCGGAATCGGGGTCGGAATCGGGGTCGGAGTCGGCTCCGGAACCGACGCGGGCGTCGACGAGCGGCGTACGGGGGCTGGTGGCCGTCGAGGCCTTGGCCGCCGCCGCCTCTACTGCGGCCTCCGCCGCCGCATCCGCCGCCTCAGCGGCTTCCGGCTCCGGCAGGTGGCCCCCGCCGGCCACGCCCGTTGCGTCCTCGCCGGTGATGTCTTCGGCGGCGGCTTCGGGCGTCGCCCCGGCCGTGTCGGCCTTGGCCGCGTCGCCTACGGCGGAGGTGGTTCCGGGCGTCGCCCCGGCCATGTCGGTCTCGGCCGAGTTGTTCCCGGTCGGGTCGCCCATGGCGCTGGCGCTTTCGGGTGTCGCCTCTGCCGTGTACGCCTCGGCCACCTCGTTCACGGTCGGGTTGCCCACGGCGGCGGTGGCTTCAGGCGTCACTGTGGCCGTGGCGGTCTTGGCAGTGGTGTTCGTGATGGGGGTGTCCGCGGTGGAGGGGGCCTCGGGGCCGGGTCCGGTGGTCGGGGTCGGGGCCGGTTGGGTTGAGGCCGGGGTCCGGTGCTCGGGGTGCTCCGGTTCGCCGTTGTTCGTCCGCGGGGACATGCCCTCTCCTAGGTCGCCTGGGGTGGATCAGGGTGCTCGCATGGGGGTGGCGCGGCCCGCGCCGTGGGGGATCGGTGCGCGGGCCGCGCCAGTCGGTGGGGTGGGCCGGGGAGTGCAGGTTCTCCCCGGCCCGGCTGAGCGGAGGGCCTAGTAGGCGCGCCGCCGTCCGCGCCACCACATCAGGCCGCCTCCGATGAGGAGGATGCCCGCGGCGCCGGCGCCCGCGGAGGACGCGATCAGCGCGGTGTTGTTGTCGGAACCCGTGAGGGCGTCACCGAGCTGGCTGCGGACGTTCGCGCTGCTCTTCGCGGTCGCGCCGCGCGAACCCTCGGTCGGCAGGGCGACGTACGGGAAGTACTTCTCGAAGGACTTGTCGTTCTTGTCGACCGCGTCGCCCAGGTCGTTCTTGGAACCGACCAGCTCACCCTCGACGACCTGGAGCGAGGCGTCGATCACGTCGTCGGTGAGGCGACGGCCGTTCGGGAAGCCCGCGTTGTCACCGTCGAGGACACCGAGCCGCTTGGGGCTGGCGGTGGGCTTGATCGAGGTGTTGAGGCGCAGTTCCTCCGAAGGCGTCACGTACGGAGGCTGGTTGAGGCCCTTGACGCCCTTCAGGAACACGTCCACGAGGTCGTTGCGCGGCTCGGCCGGCGCCTTGATCTTGTAGATGCCCTCGATGAGCTTCGGCAGCTCCGGGTTGGTGACGTTCTTCAGGAACTGGGCGTCGTCCTTGGGCTGGGACGCGTTGAACTTGTCCTTGTCCTTGATCGGGTTGACGACCTCGTTGACCAGCGGCATGCCCAGCCGCGAGACCTGCGAGTAGTAGCCCTCGGCGTTCTCGCGCTGGGTGGTCGACCAGACGCCGACGATCGGCTGGTGCTTGCCCTCGGTGATCATGTCGCTCGGGACCTGCAGCGCGATCGAGTTGACGTTGTAGCCCTTGAGCGTGTCGTTGCCGACCTCGGAGAGGTCGCCGCCGTACAGCAGGTCGAAGACGCGCAGGTCCAGGAAGAACGGGTCGTCGGCCTGGCCGGCGAAGGTCTTCGCGCCGTTGGGCAGCTTGTAGATCGCGTGGTCGCGCAGCTTCGAGTAGTTCGGCATCGACGCCTTGCCGACGTTCGACGGCGCCACCGGCACGTCGTCCGCGATCTTCGTCTTGTGCTCGACCTTGCCCTTCTTCGACTTGATCAGTTCGAGGTCGTAGGTCTGCGTGATGTTGAGGTCGGGGTCGTCCAGGCTGTCGACGACGCCGGTGTTGTAGAGGAACGTCTTCTTGTTCTTCGTATGCGTCTTGAAGGTGTAACGGAAGGTCAGGTCCTCCTTCGCGTCACCGTCGTTGTCGATGTGCAGGTCGTACTGGGCGTCCTCGGCGAAGGGGAAGAAGTTCGGGCCGCCGGCCGGCTCCTCGAACGGGATCCAGTTCGCGATGATCGTCGTCGTGTCCGGGTGGTCCGGGCTGACGAACGCGTACACGTCCGTGTTGTCGTACTGCGGGGTCCCCGAGATGAGAGGGGCCTCACGGTGGCTGGAGGCGTATGCCGCCCCCGGGGCCAGCGTGGCGGCGCCGGCGGCTGCGAGCCCCCCGGCGGCCAACGCACCGCATATCAGGGTCGCGACGCTCCTGCGTCCGTTGCCGCTCCGCGAGATAGCTGTCATGCCGTCCGTCCTCTGTGCCAACTTGCCTGACGGACACTGATACGGAGCGGAGGGCGGGTTCGGATTGGTCGGAACCGAAAAACTTTTAATTTCCTTCTCACCCGCGTTTTAGGCGCTGGGATCCGTATCTGTCAGACGGAGGTGTGTTCGTTGGCTATGCCTGGTGTGACGGGGCGGCCCGGGTGCGGCGGCCGCAGAGAGGGGAACCGCGTGGAGGCGGACGAGCTTCTGGTGCTGGTGGCGGGAGGCGACCACTACGCCTTCGAACAGCTCTACGCGCTGGTGTCCGGGCCGGTGTTCGGGCTCGTGCGCCGGGTCGTGAGGGATCCCGCACAGTCGGAGGAGGTCGCCCAGGAAGTGCTGCTGGAGGCCTGGCGCTCCGCCGGCCGCTTCGACCCCAGCCGCGGCAGCGCCCTCTCCTGGATCCTCACCCTCGCCCACCGCCGCGCCGTCGACCGGGTGCGCAGCGCCCGCGCCGCCGTCGACCGCGAGCAGCGCGAGGCCCGGCGCTACCACGACCCCGCCTTCGACCAGGTGGCCGAGGAGGTCGAGGCGGGCCTGGAACGCCAGTTGGTCCGCCGCTGCCTCGACCGGCTGACGGCCTTACAGCGGCAGTCCGTCACCCTCGCCTACTACGACGGCTACACGTACCGTGAAGTGGCCGACCGGCTCTCGCTGCCGCTCGGCACGGTGAAGACACGGATGCGTGACGGGCTCACGCGGCTGCGCGACTGTCTGGGAGGCGCCGCATGAGTGTGCTCGGCCTGTTCCGCCGCGAGGATCTGCACTCGCTGGCGGCCCCCTACGCGCTCGACGCCCTCGAACCCGAGGAGCGCGGCCGTTTCGAGAAGCATCTGAAGGGCTGCGACCGCTGCTCCGCCGAGGTGCGGGCGCTGGCCGAGGACGCCGTCCGGCTCGCCTGGTCGCAGGCCGCCCCGCCGCCGGCCGACCTGCGCATCCGGGTGCTGGCCGCCGTCCAGCGAACCCCGCAGGAGCACTCGCGTGCGCCGGCGCGGGGGCACGCGCCCCAACTACCCCCGCACGTCTGGGGCACGCAGCCGCCGCCGGGACGCTCCCGTGCGCCCCGTGCGCGCCGCCCGCTGTTCGCACCGCTCGCCACGATCACCGCCGCCGGGGCGCTCGTCGTCGCGTCGCTGTTCGCCGTCCAGGCCGGCCGCACCCAGGACCAGTTGGACGCCGAGCGCGCCCAGTCGCGTGACATCGCCCACGTTCTGGCGGCTCCGGACGCGCTGGCGAGCACCGGCAAGGACGCCCAGGGCCGCAGTATCGGAGTGATCGCTTCCGCTTCGGAGGGGCAGGCGATCGTCACCCTGAACGGATACGAGGGGCTGCCCGCCGGGCAGGCGCATCAGCTATGGCTCATGCGCCCGGGCGCGCAACCACGCTCCCTCGGGCTCTTCGCCGACGACACGCCCCTCGTCGCCACCGGTCTCGACAGGGCGGCGACATCACTCGCTGTGACCGTCGAGCCCGACGGGGGGTCACCACAGCCCACCACACAGCCAGTTGTCCAACTCACCCTGAAATCGGTTGGATTCGGAGAGTGATCGGGGAGGGGTCGTCAACCCCCTTGCGGGGAAGGTGAATCCTGTTGGCTCGATACACGGGTGCCGCGACGGGGCTATAGGGTTAACCTGCCCGGGCCGGGTGGACTCGTACGGGTGGGGAGTGACATGGAACAGATAACGGTGCACAGCAGGGCGAGGGTCCCTGCGATCACCTGCGGAAGCAGCGCGACCAGCTCGCGCCTTGACCGCCATCTCTCGGTGCTGGCGGGCCCCGCCATACCGCAACGGGAGACGCTCGAGGCGACCTCGCTGATGCGGGAGCTGACCGCGCGTGAGCCCGTGCGCGACCACGGCTCCAAGCTGACGACGCGGGCCCGGGTGAGCCGTGTCTCGCTCTTCGCGCCCCTGCGCCGCCTGCGCCGCTCGCTGTTCGGCGGCAACAAGCACTGACCGGCGGACGCGTCCGCACGTGCCGACGCGTCCTCACGTACTGAGTCCCCCTCGACAATCGAGTCCCCCTCGCCTACCGAGTCCCTCACGTACCGAGTCCCGCTGAATCCCGCGCTCAGGCGGCCACGCCGTCCCGGCGCAGCGCTGCGATCTCCTCGTCCGTCATCCCCACGGCACGCAGCAATGCTTCGGTGTGCTCCCCGAGCGCGGGCACGTCTCCCATCCGCGCCTCCTCCCCGCCCGGCAGCGTGATCGGGGGCAGCAGCGCCCGCAGCGGCCCGACCGGCGTCCCCACCTCCCGCCACCGCTCACGGGCCGCCAGTTGCGGATGCTCCGCCAGCTCGTAGAGATCCCGCAGGCGGGCACACGCGATGCCCGCGCCCTCCAGTCGCGCCAGCGCCTCGTCGGTGCCCAGCGCGCCCAGCGCCTTCGCCACCAGGGCGTCCGTGCGCGCCCGGTTGGTCACCCGCGCCGCGTTCGTCGCATACGCCGGATCCGTCCCCAACTCGGGCCGTCCGACGACCTGTTCGGCCAGCCGCCGCCACTCCCGGTCGTTCTGCACGGACAGCAGCACCCGCCCGCCGTCGGCGGTGGCGTAGGCGTCGTAGGGCGCGATCACGGCGTGCGCGAGACCGGTGCGGGCCGGGGGAGTGCCCCCGTGCATCGTGTGGTGCAGCGGATGCCCCAGCCACTCGGCCAGCGCGTCCAGCATCGACACCGCCACCGGGCCGCCCCGCCCGGTCGTGCCCCGTCGCACCAGCGCAGCAAGGACGCCCGAGAAGGCGTACATGGCCGCCGCGATGTCCGCCGCCGGGATCCCCGCCTTCACCGGCTGCTCCGGCGTCCCGGTCACCGACACGAGCCCCGCCTCGCACTGCACGAGCATGTCGTAGGCCCGCTTGTCGGCGTACGGCCCGCTCGCCCCGTACCCGGAGATGTCGACCGCGACCAGCCGCGGGTGCGCCGCGCACAGGGTGGCCGCGTCCAGACCGAGCCGGGCCGCCGCCCCCTGCGCGAGGTTCTGCACGAACACGTCCGCGTCCGCGATCAGCCGCCGTACGACGGCAAGGCCCCGCGGGTCCTTGAGGTCCAGCGCGAGGGACTCCTTGCCCCGGTTGCACCACACGAAGTGCGAGGCGAGGCCGCCGGCGGCGGTGTCGTAGCCGCGCGCGAAGTCACCGCCGTCGACCCGCTCGACCTTGATCACCCGGGCCCCGAGGTCGGCGAGCTGCCGGGTGGCGAACGGCGCCGAGACGGCCTGCTCTACGGCGACGACGGTGATGCCCTCCAGCGGCAGCGGCAGCGGGGACGGGGGTGAGGACGGCGGTGAGGACCGGTGGTCCGTGGGATCCATGGGGTGGATGCTAGAGCAGCGCGAACTGGCCCTCCGGGCCCTCCTCGTGGTGGTCGAGGACCGTCGCCGGGTGGCGGGCCGCGTCCGGGACCGGCAGGACGCCCGCCGCGCGCAGCTCCGCCGCCGTGACCGTGTCCGGCACCGCCAACTCCGCCCGCCGCGCGCCGACTTCCGCGAGCAGCGCCAACACCGTGATGAGCTCCAGGAGTTCGGAGGTCCACGCCTGCTGCCAGCCCGCCGGGCGGATCGCGGCCAGGGTGCCCGGCTCGGCCTCCGACGCGGTCCGCGCCGCGAACCACCGCTCCAGGACCCGGCCCTGCGCGTCCGCCCCGAAGTCCCAGGCCTCGGGCGGGACGGGGGAGACGCGGCCCTCGTCCAGGTGGAGGGTCTCCTCGGCGCGGTCGTAGTGCAGGGTGCGGGGGCGGGCCGGGAGCGGGGCGCGGACGTAGGGGCGGCGGCCGCCGGGCAGCTTGGGGCGCTCGCCGGTCCGCCGCAGCAGCCACAGCGCGCGGTGGCCCGACTCGACGCCGTGCGCCCACAGTTCGCGGTCCCGGGGGAGCGGCACGGTGAGATCGGGGCGGACGGCGGTCAGCGTCCACGCCAGGAAGTCCACCGGATCGGGGGAGTGGCCGAGCCGGCGGAGCTGGTCCGGCAGGCCCGGCGCCAGGTTCGGCTCCCGGCCGCCCGGCCGCCGGTACAGCGGGCGGATCCGGCCCGCGCGCAGCAGCGGGAACAGGGAGGTCGCCAGCAGCGGCCAGCCCGGCGCCTGCGGGGTCTCGACCGCGAACACCTGCGTGTCGTCCGCCACCCGCCACACCTCCGGGCGGGCCGCGTCGATGAGCCGGTGGTCGGGGATGAGCCACTGCTCGTCGAAGGGCGCGGCCAGCACCCGTACCGGCTCCGGGCAGGGGCCGAAGGCGCGGGCGAGGCGCTGTGTGCCGCCGTCCGTGCGGCCCGGGAGCCGGCCGACGGCCGTGTGCAGGGTGCGGGCGCGGGTCGGCTCGAACAGGGCCTCGCGGTCCTCGCCCTCGGCCCGCGCCAGGGCGTCCCAGCGGGCCTTGAGGGCAGTTGGGTCGGGCGCCGCCGGCCAGCCCCGGCCGAGCCGCGGCGGTGCGACGGACCACGGCATCAGGTCCGCCAGCGGCGGAGCGTCGTCGTGCGTCACGCGTGGCATGGTACGACGGCCCGCCCGCGCCGGGTCACGTCGCGTCGAGCGTGACCGTGAACGAGAAACGGTCGCCCCGGTAGTGGATGACGGCCGCGTCCAGGACCCGTCCGGCCGTGTCGTGGGTGACGCCCGTGTAGTGCAGGATCGGGCTCAGCAGCGGGACCCGCAGCAGCCGGGCCGTCTCCGGGTCCGCGAGCCGCGCCTCGACCGTGTCGGTGATCCGGCCGATGTCCGCGCCCAGGATGTCCCGCAGCACCTTCGTCATGGGCCGCCGGACCAGGTCGTCGGGGTCGATGCGGTCGGCGAGCTCGGGACGGACGTAGTTGCGGGCGTGGTTGGTGGGCTCGCCCGTCTTCTCGTCGCTCCTGAGCCGGTGGTACGTGGCCACCTCGGCCAGGTCAGGGAAGTACTCGGCGACCTCGGCGGGGACGGGCGCGCGGCCGTGGCCGAGGAGCTCGGTCGTCATCCCGGACTGCTGGGCCACGATCGCGTCGACCGAACCGAGCAGTTGTACGGGCGCACCCCGCAGGACGCCCGGCTCGATGAACGTGCCGCGCCGCCGGTGCCGGCTGATCAGCCCCTCGTCCTCCAGCTCCTTGAGCGCCTGCCGCATGGTGAGCACGCTCACCCCGTAGTGCCCCGCCAACTGCTCCTCGGTGGGCAGCCGGAGCGGGTCCCGGGGCGAGCGGCCGAGTATCGAGGCGCGCAGCGACTGCGACACCTGGTACCACAGCGGCAGCTTGCGGGTGAGGACGATCGAGTCCGGGGCGAAGGAGGTCACGGGGCTATCCGTACCGGTCGGCAACGTTCAGTGCAATGGTTCGCCGGACGGGCGGAAGTGGCGTTCGAGGCCCTGCCAGACGTCGTCGTAACGCTGTTGGAGATGGTCCGCGCGGGCCGCGTGCGGGGTGAGGGTGAGCGGCCAGCGCGTCTCGAACATGAACGCCAGCCCGTCGTCGATCTTCTGCGGCTTCAGTTCGGCGGCGCTCGCCCGGTCGAACGTCTCCCGGTCCGGGCCGTGCGCCGACATCATGTTGTGCAGCGAACCGCCGCCCGGCACGAAGCCCTCCGCCTTCGCGTCGTACGCCCCCTCGACGAGCCCCATGTACTCGCTCATCACGTTCCGGTGGAAGTACGGCGGCCGGAAGGTGTCCTCGCCGACCAGCCAGCGCGGGGCGAAGACCACGAAGTCCACCCCGGCCAGCCCGGGGGTGTCGGACGGGGACGTCAGCACCGTGAAGATCGACGGGTCCGGGTGGTCGTGCGAGATCGACCCGATGACGTTGAAACGGCGCAGGTCGTAGACGTACGGCAGATGGTTGCCGTGCCAGGCGACGACGTCGAGCGGCGAGTGGCCGTAGGTCGCGCCCCAGAGGTGGCCGCAGAACTTGTTGACGACCCGCACCGGGCCCTCGACGTCCTCGTACGCGGCGACGGGCGCGCGGAAGTCACGGGCGGCGGCCAGCCCGTTGGCGCCGATCGGGCCGAGGTCGGGGAGGCGGAACGGCGCGCCGTAGTTCTCGCAGACGTAGCCGCGGGCGGCGGCGTCCAGCAGCTCGACGCGGAAGCGGACCCCGCGCGGGATCAGCGCCACCTCGCCCGGCTCGGCGTGCAGCAGCCCGAACTCCGTGCGCAGCAGCAGCCCGCCCCGCTCGGGGACGATCAGCAGCTCGCCGTCGGAGTCGCTGAACACCCGGTCCATCGAGGCGTTCGCGTGGTAGAGGTGCACGGCCATGCCGGTGCGCTGGGCGGCGTCGCCGTTGCCGCCGAGGGTCCACAGGCCGGCCAGGAAGTCCGTGCCCTCCGGCGGCTCGGGCAGCGGGTTCCAGCGCAGCCGGTTCGGGTCGGGGACCGTCTGGGTGAAGGGGCCGGTGCGCAGCGCGCCGTCGCCGACCCGGGTGAACGCCGGGTGCGCGGCCGACGGGCGGATCCGGTACAGCCACGAGCGGCGGTTGTGGGCGCGCGGCTCGGTGAACGCGCTGCCGCTGAGCTGCTCCGCGTACAGGCCGAGCGGGGCGCGCTGCGGCGAGTTGCGGCCCTCGGGCAGGGCGCCCGGGACCGCCTCGGAGGCGTGCTCGTTGCCGAACCCCGAGAGATAGGCCAGCCCCTCGGCCGTCTTGCGTGCGTCCCCGCTGCTCATCGTCGCTCCTCGCCGACCGGATCCTCTGCCCATTCCTATGCATCACCGTAGGATTGAGTTTTCCCGGACGCAAGAGGCCCGCCGGTCCTTGTCCGGTCCTTGTCCGGTCCTCGTCTCAGAGGACGATCACGGCGCGGTGAGAACCAGACCTCAGGGGGATCCACGGGCCGGGCGCGGTGCCCTAATGTCCCGAGCATGTCGTGGACGCGCGCTCTTCCCGCCGCGCTCGCGGTCTGTGTCCTGCTGCTGACCGGATCCGCGGGCTGCGGCTCCAGTGGTGCGCGGGAGCGGCGGACCGGGGCGTCGCCCTCGCCCGTGGGCAAGGTGCTGGACCACACGGACGGCGCCGGGCGCCACTACCGCGAGGTCGCGAAGGAGGGCGCGCCGAAGGTCGGCGTGGAGGTCCAGCCGGACGCCGGCGGCGGCTGGGACGTCCGGCTGAAGCTGGCCGACTTCCGGTTCTCGCCGCCGGGCGCGGCACGGCGGGCGGTCGCCGGGCGCGGCATCGCCCGGCTGTACGTCGACGACCGGCCGATCGCCGACCTGCGCGGCCCGGCCTACCGCATCCCGGCCGGCTTCCTGCCGCACGGCACGCACGAGGTCACCGCCCGGCTGTACGCGGACGACGCGACGGTGTGGGCGGTGGACGGCAAGCCGGTGCAGGCCACGGCGGACGTCACGGAGTCGGCGGGAACACCCACCGAGGCCCCCGCCGACTCTTCCACCGGCTCCCCGACCGGAGCGTCGACCCCTTGAGTGCATCAGGCATCTTTCCCCGTACTCGGGGGCGATTTTCACCAGGCCGCGTCGGAAAGGCATCATGAAGTCCGTGCCCCAAGCGACATCGCTCCGTCGCGCGCCCGTACAGCGGCGCAGCGCCGAACGGCTGACCAGGATCCTCGACGCCTGCGCCGGCCTGCTGGACGAGGTCGGCTACGACGCCCTGAGCACCCGCGCCGTCGCCGAGCGCGCCGGTGTCCCCATCGGCTCCGTCTACCGCTTCTTCGGCAACAAGCGGCAGATGGCCGACGCGCTCGCGCAGCGCAACCTGGAGCACTACGCCGCGCACGTCACCGAGCGCCTGAAGGGGGCGCGGCGGGGCGACTGGCGGGCCGCCATGGACGCCGTACTGGACGAGTACCTGGCCATGAAGCGCACCGCGCCCGGCTTCTCCCTCGTCGACTTCGGCAACCAGATCCCGGTCGGCGCCCGGCACGCCGAACCCAACCACCGCGTCGCCGACCGCCTCACCGCCCTGCTCTCCGACTACCTCGTGCGCGAGCCCGACGACGATCTGCGCCGCACCTTCCTGATCGCCGTGGAGACCGCCGACACCCTCGTCCAACTGGCGTTCCGGGTGGACCCGGAGGGCGACCCGAAGGTGATCGACGAGACGCGCGAGCTGCTGCGGGCGTATCTGGCGCGCACCCTGGACTGACGGTCGCGGCCTACCCCTCGCCCTTCGCCATACCGCTCGGTATGCTCGTCGGGAGAAGGCGACGCCGCCCCCCAGGAGGACCCGTGTCCCGCACCGCCCTGCGAATCTGTCCCCTGTGCGAGGCCACCTGCGGGCTGACCCTGACCATCGAGGGGACGAAGGTCACCGGCGCCCGAGGCGACCGGGAGGACGTCTTCAGCAAGGGCTTCATCTGCCCCAAGGGCGCCTCCTTCGGCGCCGTCGACGGCGACCCGGACCGGCTCCGGGCGCCCCTCGTGCGCCGGGACGGAGAGCTGCGCGAGGCCACCTGGGCGGAGGCCTTCGACGCCGTGGCCGCCGGGATCCGGCCGGTCGTCGAGCGGTACGGGGCGAACGCCGTCGGCGTCGTGCTCGGCAATCCCAACGTCCACACCATGGCCGGCGCGCTCTACCCGCCCGTCCTGGTCGCCGGTCTCGGCACCCGCAGCCTCTTCACCGCCTCCACGGTCGACCAGATGCCCAAGCACGTCTCCAGCGGGCTGCTCTTCGGGGACGCCAACGCGATCCCGGTGCCGGACCTCGACCACACCGACCACCTCCTCCTCATCGGCGCCAACCCCCTGGAATCCAACGGGAGTCTGTGCACCGCCCCCGACTTCCCCGGCAGGCTCAAGGCGCTCAAGGCCCGCGGCGGCACCCTCACGGTCATCGACCCGCGCCGCACCCGCACCGCCAAGCTCGCCGACCGGCACGTCGAGATCCGGCCCGGCACCGACGCGCTGCTCCTCGCCGCGATGGCCCAGGTGCTGTTCGAGGAACTCCTCGTCGATCCCGGCGAGTTGACCCCGCACCTCGAAGGCCTCACCGAACTCGCCGAAGCCGTACGGGAGTTCACCCCCGAAGCGGTCGCCCCCGCGACCGAGGTGGACGCCCCGGTCATCCGCGCCCTCGCCCGGGAACTCGCCGCCGCCCCCACCGCCGCCGTCTACGGCCGCATCGGCAGTTGCACGGTCCCGTACGGCACGCTCGCCAGTTGGCTGGTCGACGTCCTCAACATCCTCACCGGCAACCTGGACCGGCCCGGCGGCGCGCTCTTCCCGCAGGCCGCCACCGACCGCACCCCCCGCCCGGCCGGTCCCGGACACGGCTTCCAGCTCGGCCGCTGGCGCTCCCGGGTGAGCCAACACCCGGAGGCCAAGGGCGAGTTGCCGCTGTCCGCGCTCGCCGAGGAGATCGACACCGCGACCGAGGAGGGCGAGCCGATCCGCGCGCTCGTCGTGGTCGCCGCCAACCCCGTCCTGTCCGCCCCGGACGGCGACCGGCTCGACAAGGCGCTCGGCTCCCTCGACTTCATGGTCAGCGTCGACCCGTACCTGAACGAGACCGCGCGCCACGCCGACGTCGTACTGCCCCCGCCGCCGCCCTCGCAGAGTCCGCACCACGACTTCGCCTTCAACACCCTCGCCGTGCGCAACCAGGTCCGCTACACCCGCCCCGCGCTCCCGCTGGAGCCCGGCCGGATGGCCGAGACCGAGATCCTCGCCCGGCTGACGCTGGCCGCCACCGGGATGCACGGCGCCGACCCGTCCGCCGTCGACGACCTGGTCGTCGGCCAGACCCTCGGCAAGGCGGTCAAGGACCCGCACTCACCCGTGCACGGCCGCGACCCGCAGGAGCTGGCGGCGCAGCTCGCCGGCGAGAGCGGCCCCGAGCGCAGGCTCGACATGATGCTGCGCCTGGGCCCCTACGGCGACGGCTTCGGCGCGCGCCCGGACGGCCTGAGCCTGAACCGGCTGCTCGCCCACCCGCACGGCATCGACCTCGGACCGCTCGCGTCCCGGCTGCCGCAGCCGCTGAAGACGCGCAGCGGGCGTATCGAGCTGCTGCCGCAGCCGATCGTCGACGATCTGCCGCGCCTGCGCGAGGGGCTGCGGCGACGGCCCGACGGGTTCGTCCTCGTCGGGCGGCGGCACCTGCGGTCCAACAACAGTTGGATGCACAACGTCCCCGCCCTCACCGGCGGCACCAACCGCTGCACCCTGCACATCCACCCCGAGGACGCCGAACGGCTCGGCGTGAGCGACGGATCGCGGGTGCGGGTGAAGGGCGCCGGGGGAGAGGTGGTCGCGCCCGCCGAGGTCACCGACGGCGTGCGCCGGGGCGTGGTGAGCCTGCCGCACGGCTGGGGCCACGACCGCCCCGGCACCAAGCTGCGGCACGCCGCCGCCGAGCCCGGCGTCAACGTCAACCAGCTCCTCGACGGCAGTCTGCTGGACCCGCTGTCGGGCAACGCGGTCCTCAACGGCGTGCCCGTCGAGGTCGCCGCACTGACAGCAAAGCCGTGACCTGGAGTTTTGCGCTTATTGCTCGCACGTCAA
This sequence comes from Streptomyces sp. yr375, assembly GCF_900110755.1. GTDB lineage: Bacteria > Actinomycetota > Actinomycetes > Streptomycetales > Streptomycetaceae > Streptomyces. The sequence goes on along the minus strand of NZ_FOFF01000008.1, from coordinate 211,504 downwards.
CGTCTTGTTAACACCGTTTGAACGGACCTAACGTCAACGGACCGCCGACTCCCAGGTGGGATGTTCAAGGGCGAACGTTAGGTATCCACACATGCTGACCATCCTCGGCTTCGCCATGATCGCGACCTTCCTGGTCCTGATCATGCTGAAGAAGATGTCGCCGATCGCGGCACTCGTGCTGATCCCGGCACTGTTCTGCGTCTTCGTCGGGAAGGGCGCCAAGCTCGGCGACTACGTCCTCGACGGCGTCACCAGCCTCGCCCCCACGGCGGCGATGCTCATGTTCGCGATCGTCTACTTCGGTGTGATGATCGACGTCGGCCTCTTCGATCCGATCGTCCGGGGCATCCTGAAGTTCTGCAGGGCCGACCCGATGCGCATCGTCGTCGGCACGGCGCTGCTCGCAGCGATCGTCTCCCTCGACGGCGACGGCTCCACCACCTTCATGATCACCGTCTCGGCGATGTACCCGCTGTACAAGCGCCTGAAGATGAGCCTGGTCGTCATGACGGGCGTCGCGGCCATGGCCAACGGCGTGATGAACACGCTGCCTTGGGGCGGCCCGACGGCCCGCGCCGCCACCGCGCTGAAACTGGACGCCAGCGACATCTTCGTGCCGATGATCCCGGCGCTGGGCGTCGGCCTGCTCTTCGTCTTCGCCCTCTCCTACGTCCTCGGCCGCCGCGAGCGCACCCGCCTCGGCGTGCTGACCCTCGACGAGGTCCTGGTGGAGGAGAAGACCGAGGAGAAGGCCGAGCGGACCGAGACGGTTCTCGTGGCCGCCGGCGGCTCCGGCACCGACAAGAGCGCTGCCCCGACGGCGGGTTCCGGTACGGCCGCCGCCGCCCTCGGCGGTGACGCCGACGCGTCCGACGACGACGGCTTCCTGGGCCTCGACCCGAACCGGGCCACCCTGCGCCCCAGGCTGTACTGGTTCAACGCGCTGCTCACGGTCGCGCTGCTGACCGCCATGATCATGGAGTTGCTGCCGATCCCGGTGCTGTTCCTGCTCGGCGCCGCGCTCGCCCTCAGCGTCAACTACCCGCACATCCCGGACCAGAAGGCCCGCCTCGCCGCCCACGCCGACAACGTCCTCAACGTCTCCGGCATGGTCTTCGCCGCCGCCGTCTTCACCGGCGTCCTGCAAGGCACCGGCATGGTCGATCACATGGCCACCTGGATGGTGGACGTCATCCCCGAGGGCATGGGCCCGCACATGGCGCTCGTCACCGGCGTCCTGAGCCTGCCGCTCACCTACTTCATGTCGAACGACGGCTTCTACTTCGGCGTCCTGCCGGTCCTCGCCGAGGCCGGCGCCGCGCACGGCGTCTCGCCGCTGGAGATGGCCCGCGCCTCGCTCGTCGGCCAGCCCCTGCACATGTCGAGCCCGCTGGTTCCGGCCGTCTACGTCCTCGTCGGCATGGCGAAGGTGGAGTTCGGCGACCACACGAGGTTCGTGGTGAAGTGGGCGGCGCTCACCTGCCTGGCGATCCTCGGCGCGGGTCTGCTGTTCGGGATCATCTGACCCGACCGCCGTAGAACTGGAGGAACTTGTGAGGCCCGGTACGCACCGCGGCTGGCTGCTCCGCCTCGTCATCGCCTTCGGCTTCGCGCAGGGGGCGGTGTCGATGGCCCGGCCCGCCGTCTCCTACCGGGCCCTCGCGCTCGGCGCGGACGAGCGGGCGATCGGCGTCATCGCGGGCGTGTACGCGCTGCTGCCGCTCTTCGCCGCCGTCCCGCTCGGCCGCCGCACCGACCACGGCCGCTGCGCGCCCCTACTGCCCGTCGGCGTGGTCCTCATCTCCGGCGGCTGCGTACTCAGCGGTCTCGCCGGCTCGCTGTGGACGATGGCCCTGTGGAGCGGGGTGATGGGGCTCGGGCACCTGTGCTTCGTCATCGGCTCCCAGTCCCTCGTCGCCCGCCAGTCCGCGCCGCACGAACAGGACCGCAACTTCGGCCACTTCACCATCGGCGCCTCCCTCGGCCAACTGGTCGGCCCCGTCGCCGCCGGAGCGCTGATCGGCGGCGACGACATGGCCGACAGCAGCGCGCTCGCCCTGCTCGTCGCGGGCGCGGGCTGCGCGATCGCGCTGACCTCGCTGTGGCGCGTCGAACACCGCGATACGACGCCCAAGTCCCGTACCGGGCAAGGCGATCGCATCCCCGTCGGACGCATCCTGCACGCGCGGGGCGTCCCCGCCGGCATCCTCATCAGCCTCTCCGTGCTGTCCGCGACCGACATCCTCACCGCCTACCTCCCGGTGGTCGGCGAACACCGGGGCATCGCGCCGTCGGTCGTCGGCGCCCTGCTCAGCGTCCGCGCCGCCGCCTCCATCGCCTGCCGGCTCGTCCTCACCCCGCTGCTGCGGCTGCTCGGCCGGACCCTGCTGCTCACCGTGACCTGTCTGCTCGCGGCCCTGCTGTGCGCCGGGATCGCGCTGCCGGTGCCGGTCTGGGCGCTGGGCGCGATCCTCGCGCTGCTCGGCTTCTGCCTCGGCGTCGGGCAGCCGCTGTCCATGACGACGGTCGTCCAGGCGGCCCCGGACGGCGCTCGCTCCACCGCCCTCGCGCTGCGCCTCACCGGCAACCGGCTCGGCCAGGTCGCCGCGCCCGCCGCCGCCGGTCTGGTGGCCGGGATCGCGGGCGTGGCCGCGCCCTTCGTGATGCTGGGCGCGCTGCTGCTGCTGTCGTCGGGGGTGGCGCTGCGGTCGCCGGGGGAGCCGCGCGCGGACGGCGACCGTGACCCGGCGGGGGCCGGGGCCGGGGCCGGGGCGGAGGCGGGTGCGGGGGCCCGCCGGTCGTCCACCTCCGGGTTGCGCCGGTCGGGCGATGTTTGACGGCGCGTCGGGCGGCGCTCCCGCCGCCGAGGGCGTCGATGTGAAAGAGAGTCAGGTGCCAAGAGCGATTTGTATGAAAATCGTCCTGACTCGGAGGAATGCGCATGTCCAGCTCGACGCTCCCACCCGCCCTCGGCTCCCGCCTCGGCGCCACGGCCCTCACGGTGCTCGCCGCGGCGGGGTTCACCTGCTTCTCGGCACCGGCGGCCATGGCCGTAGGGGAAGCCGGCGACATCAGGATCCACCGTGAGCAGGTTCCCACCGGCGTCTCGAAGGACGACCCGGTGGCCTGCCGGTTCTACCTCGACGCCGCCAACTTCGGCGAGCTGACCACCGTCGCCTACACCATCAAGGCGCGGCCCCCGGCCCCCGACACCGCCACGGTGAGCGGCAACATCACCCTCACCGACGGCGCCGGACACACCGACACGCTGGGGCTGGCCGAGGGGTCGTACACGCTCGAGTGGAACATCGTCCCGGTCGTCGGCGCGCCCGCGGTGCCCTCGCCCAAGGTGAAGATCTTCAAGATCGACTGCCGTGAGAACCAGCGCGACGGCGGCCAGCGCGAAGCGGCCGGCAGCCCGAACCGGCCGATCACCGACGACGGCCGCGAGGCCGTGGCCCCCGGCGGCCAGGGCGGCCAGGGCGGCCAGGGCGGCGGCGGTCGGGGCGGCGACAGCCAGGCCAACGGCCAGACTGGTGCCCAGACCGGCAGCCAGACCGGTGCCCAGGCCGGCAGCCAGGCCGGCGGTGCCTGGAGCGGCGAGAAGGGCGGCCCGGAGGGCGGCGTGCACGCCGGTGGCGGCGGCCTCGCCGATACCTCGGCGGCCTTCACCCCGCTGGCCGGAGCCGCGGCCGTCGGTCTGGTGGCCGTCGGCGGCGCCGCGTACTTCCGACTGATCCGCCGGCGCAACCATGGTGCCGCGTAGGCGCGCACGCAGGCGCAGGCCCTGGCACCGGACCCGTGCCTTCCGGCTCACCAGGACGGCCGTGTTCGCGGTCGTCCTGGTGACGGCGGGCGTCCGGTGCACGGGGCACGTCGCCCCGCTCGCACCGGCGAGGGCCGGAGCGGCGGTGTCCGACGGGGCACCGGCCGACCCGGCCCACCGGGGCGGCGTGGACGGAGGCGGCGCGGAAGGAGCGGGCCGGGCACCGGGCGCGAAGGCGTCGGTGCGCCCCACGCCCCCGCCCAGCCCGCTGCCCCGCTCCCCGGCGACCATCCTGCGCGTGCCGTCCCTGGGCATCGTCGCGCCGATCGTCCCGCTGCGGCTCGGCCCCGACCGGCACCTCGGGACCCCGCCGCTCGACCGACCGAAACTCGTCGGCTGGTACGCCGGCGGTCCCACACCGGGGGAGCGGGGCGCGGCCATCGCCGTCGGGCACCGCGACACCAAGACCGGCCCGGCGGTCTTCGCCGGTCTCGCGCGCGTCCCCCGGGGCGCCCGGATCGAGGCCCGGCGCGCCGACGGCCGCACCGCCGTCTACACCGTCGACCGGGTGCGGGTCTTCGACAAGGCCACCTTCCCCGACAAGGAGGTGTACGGCCCCACCAAGCGCCCCGAGCTGCGCGTGCTCACCTGCGGGGGCCTCTTCCGGCACGCGACGGGATACACCAGCAACGTCGTCGTCTTCGCCCACCTGACGGCCACGCGCTGAGCTGAACCAGGCAGTCCGGTTTCTCATCTTTCTCATCTGTCGGACGGGAGTGTCCGATCCGGCCCCATCTCTTCCCCCGGCCGCGTACAGTCCGTTAACTTCCGTGACTCGCAAGCCTCGTTCGAACCGTGCGGGGCGGATCGGATCGCGGAGCACCAGCGCCCTAGCGAGCCCCCGGGGACACTTCACATGACACGCGCCATCTCCCTGCACGACGTCAGCAAGGTCCACGCCCGCGGCGGCCGGACCGTGGACCGGCTGTCGCTGGACATCGCGCCCGGCGAGTTCCTGGTCCTGCTGGGACCCTCCGGCTGCGGCAAGTCCACCGTGCTCAGAATGATCGCCGGCCTGGAGCACATCACCGAGGGCGAGTTACGGCTCGACGGCGTCCACGCCAACGAACTGCCGCCCTCGGAACGGGACATAGCGATGGTCTTCCAGAACTTCGCCCTGTACCCGAACATGACCGGCCGCGACAACATCGGCTTCCCGCTGCGCATCGAGTCCCCCGGCGCGGACCCCGCCCCGCGCGTGGACGCCACCGCCCGGATGCTCGGCATCGAGGACCTCCTCGACCGCTTCCCCGGCCAGCTCTCCGGCGGCGAACGCCAGCGCGTCGCGATGGGCCGGGCCATCGCCCGGCACCCCTCCGCCTTCCTGATGGACGAGCCGCTGTCCAACCTCGACGCCAAACTCCGCAACCACCTGCGGGCCGAAATATCCAAGCTGACCCGCGAGTTGGGCGTCACCACGGTCTACGTCACCCACGACCAGGCCGAGGCCATGTCGCTCGGCGACCGGGTCGCCGTCCTGCGCGGCGGCGTCCTCCAGCAGGTCGGCACCCCGCGCTCGGTGTACGCCCTGCCGCGCAACGTGTTCGTCGCCGCCTTCATCGGCACCCCGCGCATCAACCTCCTGCGCGGTCTGGTCCGCGCCCCGCTCGACGGAGCCATGACGATCAGCCTCGGCAAGCAGGCCCTCAGGCTGCCCGAACCCTTCTCCCTGGACCACAAGCTGCTGCGCGTGCAGCAGGGCCGGGAGGTGATCGTCGGGCTGCGCTCGGAGGCCGTCCGCATCGCCACCCCGGCCGACGCCCGGCCCGGCGAGACGCACATCACCGGCCTGGTGGAGCACGTGGAGTTCCAGGGCCACGAGGTGCTCGTCCACTTCAACACCGGCTCCCGCCCGGCCCTCGTACCGGAGCTGGAGGCACCCCGCCCGGTCCCGGGCCCGCCCCGGCCCCGCGCCCGCCGCCGTCGCCGCGAGGGCGGGGTGCTCGGCCGGCTGCGGGGCCGGACGGGCGGGCCGCGGGCCGGCCGGGTCGGGGTCCTGGACGGGCCGTCGCAGCAGGACCCGCCGCGCACGACCCCGGAGGGCCGCACCCTCGGCGACCTCGTCGTCCGCACCACCCCCGACTTCGACCTCCGGTACGGCATGCAGATCCCGCTGCTCGTCGACGTAGCCCACCTCTTCGTCTTCGACCAGCACGGCGAGCGCATCAGCCCGGCACCGGCTCGGCTGCCGGACCTGGACGAGTGAGAGACGAGTGAGAGACGAGTGAGAGGGCCGGACTCCTGGAACTCTTGGGACCCCTGAGACCCCTGAGACCCCTGAGACGCCCGTGACTCCGGTGGCCCCTGGTGCCGGAAAACTAACGACGCTAGTTTGGGGCGTGGACGACGAGGCCCGCCCGGAGGGAACACCATGAAGGCACACGACGGCATCTACCTCGACGGAGCGTGGCGCACCGCCGCAGGTCAGGGAGTGATCGAGGTCGTCGATCCGGCCGACGAGCAGGTCATCGCCCGGGTCCCGGCGGGCGACGCCGAGGACGTCGACGCCGCCGTACGCGCCGCCCGCGCCGCGCTCCCCGGCTGGGCGGCCACCGCGCCCGCCGAGCGCGCCGCCCGCCTCGCCGCCCTGCGGGACGTCCTGGCGGCCCGCAAGGACGAGATCGCCGAGACGGTCACCGCCGAACTCGGCTCCCCGCTGCCCTTCTCCCAGGCGGTCCACGCGGCCGTGCCGATCGCGGTCGCGGGCTCCTACGCCGAACTGGCCGCGACCCACGCCTTCGAGGAGAAGGTCGGCAACTCGACCGTGTACCAGGAGCCGGTCGGCGTGGTCGGGGCCATCACCCCGTGGAACTACCCGCTGCACCAGATCGTCGCGAAGGTCGCCCCGGCCCTCGCCGCGGGCTGCACGGTGGTCCTGAAGCCCGCCGAGGACACCCCGCTGGTCGCGCAGCTCTTCGCGGAGGCCGTCCACGAGGCGGGCGTCCCGGCCGGTGTCTTCAACCTCGTCACCGGCCTCGGCCCGGTCGCGGGCCAGGCCCTCGCCGAACACCCCGGCGTCGACCTGGTCTCCTTCACCGGCTCCACGGCCGTGGGCAGTCGGATCGCCGCGACGGCCGGCGCCGCGGTCAAGAAGGTGGCCCTCGAACTCGGCGGCAAGTCCGCCAACGTCATCCTGCCGAGCGCCGACCTCGCCCGCGCCGTCAACGTCGGCGTCGCCAACGTGATGTCCAACTCGGGCCAGACGTGCAGCGCCTGGACCCGGATGCTCGTCCACCGCGACCACTACGACGAGGCGGTCGAGCTCGCCGCGGCGGCGGCCGGCAAGTACGGCGACCGCATCGGCCCGGTCGTGAACGCCAAGCAGCAGGCGCGGGTGCGGAGTTACATCGAGAAGGGCGTCGCGGAGGGCGCGCGGCTGGTCGCCGGTGGCCCCGAAGCCCCGCGCGAACAGGGCTACTTCGTCAGCCCGACCGTGTTCGCGGACGTCACCCCCGACATGACCATCGCCCAGGAGGAGATCTTCGGCCCGGTCCTGTCCCTCCTGCGCTACGAGGACGAGGAGGATGCCCTGCGGATCGCCAACGGCACGGTCTACGGTCTCGCGGGGGCCGTCTGGGCCGGCACCGAGGCGGAGGCGGTGGTATTCGCCCGCCGAATGGACACCGGCCAGGTCGACATCAACGGCGGCCGGTTCAACCCCCTCGCGCCCTTCGGCGGTTACAAGCAGTCGGGCGTCGGCCGGGAACTCGGCACGCACGGCCTCGCCGAGTTCCTCCAGACCAAGTCCCTCCAGTTCTAAGGAAGTCAGTCGACCATGACGGTCCGCGCCGCCGTACTGCCCGCCATCGGGGCACCGTTGGAGATCACCGGCATCGAGCTTCCGGAGCCGGGCCCCGGCCAGGTCCGGGTCAGGCTCGCCGCCGCCGGGGTCTGCCACTCCGACCTGTCCCTGTCCGACGGCACCATGCGGGTGCCGGTCCCGGCCGTCCTCGGCCACGAGGGCGCGGGCACGGTCGTCTCCGTCGGCGAGGGCGTCGAACACCTCGCGCCCGGCACCGGTGTCATCCTCAACTGGGCACCGTCCTGCGGGCGTTGCCACGCCTGCTCGCTCGGCGAGGTCTGGCTGTGCGTCAACGCCCTCAACGGCGCGGCCGAGGTGTACGCCCGCACCACGGACGGCCGCGACCTCCACCCGGGGCTGAACGTCGCCGCGTTCGCCGAGGAGACGGTCGTCCCGGCGTCCTGCGCGCTGCCCCTGCCCGACGGCATCCCCCTCACGGACGCGGCCCTCCTCGGCTGCGCGGTCCTCACCGGCTACGGCGCCGTCCACCACTCGGCGCGGGTGCTGCCCGGCGAGACGGTCGCCGTGTTCGGCGCCGGCGGAGTCGGCCTCGCCACCCTCCAGGCGGCCCGGATCGCGGGCGCGTCGACGATCGTCGCCGTCGACGTCTCCCCCGAGAAGGAGGAGCTGGCGCGGGCTGCGGGCGCCACGGAGTACGTCGTCGCCTCCGAACAGACCGCCCGCGAGATCCGCGCCCTCACCGGCAAGCAGGGCGTCGACGTGGCCATCGAGTGCGTCGGCCGCGCGGTCTCCATCCGCACGGCCTGGGACTCCACCCGGCGCGGCGGCCGCACCACGGTCGTCGGCATCGGCGGCAAGGACCAGCAGGTCACCTTCAACGCCCTGGAACTCTTCCACTGGGGCCGCACCCTCTCGGGCTGCGTCTACGGCAACTCCGACCCGGCGAAGGACCTCCCGGTGCTGGCCGACCACGTCCGCGCGGGCCGCCTCGACCTCTCCGCCCTGGTCACGGAACACATCACCCTGGAGGACATCCCGGCCGCCTTCGACAACATGCTGGCGGGGAAGGGCGGACGGGCAGTGGTGGTGTTCTAGCGGTTCCGGTGCGCGGCCCGCGCGTCGTCGGCCCGGGGCCCGGGTGCGCCGGGCCGGCGCACCCTCGACCGGGGCACCGCCACCCCAGCGCCCGCCCACCGTCTACGCGGGGCGCCGCACCTGCTCGTACTGCAGCGCCAGCCCGTCCAGCAGCGCCCTCAGCCCCGTCTGGTACGCCCGCTCGTCGATCTTCTCCTGCCGCTCGGCCAGGAGGTGGGCCTGGCCGAGGTGCGGGTAGTCGGCGGGGTCGTAGGCGTTCACGTCGTCGACGAACCCGGCGGCGAACGAGCCGAGCGCGGAGCCCGTGACGTAGTACCGCATCAGCGCGCCGATGGAGGTGGCCTGCGAGGGCGGCCACCCGGCGCGGACCATCGCGCCGTACACCGCGTCGGCGACGCGCAGTCCGGCGCGGCGGCGGCCGGGACCCTGGGCGAGCACCGGGACGATGTTCGGGTGGTCGCGCAGGGCCGCCCGGTAGGAGACGGCCCAGTCGTGCAGCGCGGTCCGCCAGTCCCGGCCGTCCTCGAACATCGACAGGTCGACCTGCGCGCTCACCGAGTCGGCGACGGCCTCCAGGATCTCGTCCTTCGTGCGGAAGTGGTTGTAGAGGGAGGGGCCGCTGACCCCCAGTTCGGCGGCGAGCCGGCGGGTGGAGACGGCCGCCAGACCCTCCGCGTCCACGAGCGCCCGTGCGGTCTCGACGATCCGGTCGGTGCTGAGGAGGGGCTTGCGCGGTCGGGCCATGGCGCACATAGTAGGGCTGCGTGACAGAAACTAGCAGTGCTAATTTAATGTCTGACTTCCTGTCCGACTTCCTCTGTGGGGTGATCTCGTGGTGAACCTTGGGCTCAGCGAGGAGCAGGCCGCCGTCCGGCGGCTCGCCAGGGAGTTCGTGGACCGCGAGATCGCCCCGCACGTCGTCGCCTGGGACCGTGCCGAGGAGGTCGACCGGTCCATCGTCAAGCAGCTCGGCGAGGTCGGCTTCCTCGGCCTGACGATCGACGAGGAGTACGGCGGCTCGGGCGGCGACCATCTCGCGTACTGCCTGGTCACGGAGGAGCTGGGGCGTGGCGACTCGTCCGTGCGCGGGATCGTGTCCGTCTCCCTCGGCCTGGTCGCCAAGAGCGTCGCGGCCTGGGGGAGCGAGGAGCAGAAGCGGCGCTGGCTGCCGGGGCTGACGTCCGGCGCGTACGTCGGCTGCTTCGGACTGACCGAGCCCGGCACCGGCTCCGACGCCGGCAACCTCGAGACGCGGGCGGTGCGCGACGGCGACGACTACGTCATCAGCGGCACCAAGATGTTCATCACCAACGGGACCTGGGCCGATGTGATCCTGCTGTTCGCCCGGTCCACCGACGCGCCGGGGCACAAGGGCGTCTCCGCATTCCTCGTGCCGACCGACACCCCGGGGCTCAGCCGCCGCGCCCTGCACGGCAAGCTCGGGCTGCGCGGCCAGGCGACCGCCGAAGTGGTCCTGGACGGCGTCCGGGTCCCCGCCGCCGCGATGCTCGCGCCCGAGGGCAAGGGGTTCTCCGTCGCCATGTCGGCGCTGGCCAAGGGCCGGATGTCGGTCGCGGCAGGCTGCGTCGGGATAGCCCAGGCCGCCCTGGACGCGGCCGTGCGGTACGCCGGTGAGCGCGAGCAGTTCGGGAAGACCATCGCCCATCATCAGCTCGTCCAGGAGCTGATCAGCGACATCGCGGTCGATGTCGACGCGGCCCGGCTGCTGACCTGGCGGGTCGCCGACCTGATCGACCGGGGCGAGCCCTTCGCCACCGAGTCGTCCAAGGCCAAGCTCTTCGCCTCGGAGGCCGCCGTCCGCGCCGCCAACAACGCGCTCCAGGTCTTCGGCGGCTACGGCTACGTCGACGAATACCCGGCGGGCAAGTTGCTGCGCGACGCACGTGTGATGACCCTCTACGAGGGCACCAGTCAGATCCAGAAGCTGCTCATCGGGCGGGCGCTGACGGGGGTCTCCGCGTTCTGACCCCGCCCCCGAATCGGCCTGCCGAACGGGCACGCTAAGCGGGCGCTCACCTTCGGCGGTATGGTGGTCCTCCTGTATCGAGAGGGGCGGACCAGCGATGACCACGGCGGAGGAGACGGCCGACGGCGAGACCGAGCCGTGGGACGAGGTCACCCCTGACGCGGCCCGGCGACTTCTCGTCGCCGCCGTGGAGGCCTTCGCCGAGCGTGGCTACCACGCGACGACGACCCGTGACATCGCCGGCCGCGCGGGGATGAGTCCGGCCGCCCTCTACATCCACTACAAGACCAAGGAAGAGTTGCTGCACCGCATCAGCCGGATCGGGCACGACCGCGCGCTGGACATCCTGCGGACGGCCGCCGCCGGTGAGGGCACCGCCACGGTTAGGCTCGCGGAGGCCGTGAGTTCCTTCGTCCGCTGGCACGCCGGGCGGCGCACCACGGCCCGCGTCGTCCAGTACGAACTGGACGCGCTCGGGCCCGACGCCCGCGCCGAGATCCTCGATCTGCGCCGCAAGGTCGACGCCGAGGTGCGCGGGATCGTCGAGGACGGCATGGCGAGCGGCGAGTTCGACGTGCCGGACGTACAGGGCACGACGCTGGCCGTCCTGTCGCTCTGCATCGACGTGGCCCGCTGGTTCAACGTCGACGGGCCCCGCACGCCCGACGAGGTCGGCGCGCTGTACGCCGACCTCGTGCTGCGGATGGTGGGGGCGGCGAAGTAGGCCGAGGCCCTTGGGGGTGGTGGGTCGTTCGGGGGTGGGGAATCAGGTGGGGGTGAGGATTCGGAGTGGGGTCGGGGATTCCGGGTGGGGTCGGGGCGGGGTGTCGTCAGAGGTAGTAGCGGGACACCGACTCCGCCACGCAGACCGGCTTGTGCCCGTTCTCACGTTCCACCGTGAAGGCGACGGTGACCTGGACCCCGCCCTTCACGTCCTCCACGCTGGTGATCGTCGCGGTGGCGCGCAGGCGCGAGCCGACGGGGACGATATCGGGGAAACGCACCTTGTTCGTGCCGTAGTTGACGCCCATCTTCGCGCCCTCGACCGTGATCAGTTGGGGGCCGAAGAGGGGCAGCAGGGAGAGGGTGAGGTAGCCGTGTGCGATGGTGGTGCCGAACGGGCCGGAGGCGGCCTTCTCGGGGTCCACGTGGATCCACTGGTGGTCGCCGGTGGCCTCGGCGAAGACGTCGATCTGCTTCTGGTCGACTTCCAGCCAGTCGGTGTACCCCAACTGCTCGCCCACCGCAGCCTTGAGGTCGTCGGCGGAAGTGAAGATCCTCGGCTCTGCCATGTCTGTGGCCCTCTCGCGTCGCGCACTGCCCATGTCACCGTGTCATAGGTCTAAGCAACTGCTTAGCATGGTGGGGTGCGGGGGGCGATGTCAACGGGGCTGAGGTGTGAAGGGCGTGGGTAAGGTCTGTGCGTGCCGCAGATTCCCGAGAAGATCCACGAGCTCACGGTCGGCCAACTCGCCGCGCGCAGTGGTGCCGCCGTCTCCGCCCTGCACTTCTACGAGTCCAAGGGTCTGATCGGCAGCCGCCGGACCGCGGGCAACCAACGGCGCTACCACCGCGACACGTTGCGCCGGGTCGCGTTCGTCCGTGCGGCGCAGCGGGTCGGCATTCCGCTGGCCACGATCCGGGACGCCCTCGCCGAGCTTCCCGAGGAGCGCACTCCGACCCGGGAGGACTGGGCCCGGCTCTCGGCGGCGTGGCGCGCGGAGCTGGACGAGCGCATCAAGCAGCTCAACCGGCTCCGTGATCACCTCACCGACTGCATCGGGTGCGGTTGTCTTTCGCTGGACACGTGTGTGCTGTCCAACCCGGACGACGTCTTCGGTGAACGGGCCGTCGGGTCACGGCTGTTGGTGGAGCAGCCGGTGCGGGATGTGTGCGGGGAGCGGTAGCGCCGCTCGGCCGTGGTGAGTGGGTGGGTAGGGGTCGCCGTGGCGCGGCGAGTCCGTCGCGAGTCGGACGTACGGCTGCCCGCTGTCACAGTCCTACGATGCGGTGACGAACTGAGCGACGGACTGCGCCGCACCACCGCGACCCACTTCCGTTCGTCGGCGGCCTGCGGAGCATGGTGGCTTGTGGGCTGCTCGTACTCGGTTCCGCCCTTGTGGGCAGCAACGGCTGTTCAGGGGTGCGGCATCCCCGGCGCACCCCCGGTGTGCTGGCAGGTCGGCTGTGGTGAGGCCGGCCTTGGGCAGGGCTCAGGTCGGTGTCAGGCCGACATCAGCAGGCGTCCGCGCCGGGCGTACGCCAGGGTCTCGGCCGTGAGTACGGGGCGCGGTACGAGAATTCCGCAGTCCGCGCAGACCGGGCCCGCCGACGGTTCGTGATCCAGGTCGTACTTCCACGGCAGCCGCTCGCCGCCGCACACCGGGCAGCCGGAGCCCGGCGCCCGCTCCAGCGCGGCGATCAGCCTGCGCAGGACCTCGGCCAGCGGCTGACGGGGGTGCAGCCGCGGGTCGTCGCACCAGGCGACGCCGAAACCGCCCCAGGTCAGGCGGTGCCAGTCGTCCACACTGCCGGGCCTGCGCAGCCCGTCGTGCTTCTCCTTCTTGCGGCGCTCGGCGAACTCGACCTCGTAGGCCAGCCACACCGCCCGCGCCTCCTCCAGCTCGTCCAGCGCGGCCACGAGCCGCGCTGGGTCGGGGGAGCGGTCCTCGGGTCCGAACCCGGCCCGCGAGCACAGGTGGTCCCAGGTCGCCCGGTGCCCGTAAGGAGCGAACCGCTCCAGGCACTTGCGCAGTGAGTACCGCCGCAGTGCCAGATCGCTGCGCGCGTCTCGCACCTGTCTCGCCAGACTCCGGAAACCGGCCATCGCCCTGCACCTCCGTCACATCTGCACCTGTACTTCGGTCACTTCGGCGTCGTCGTACGGACGTCGTCGAGTAGACGTATCGACACGCGATTCGGCTCCCTCCGATGTCCGACGGTCTCCGCGAGCCGACGGGACGACTCTGAAAAGTGACGCATGTTCATCTTCAATCCAGGGGCTACCGGCGGTAACCTTCCGCCGATCCCCCCCTCGCTAGGAGCAGCCGATGTCACGGCGCACCCCCCGCACCACTCTCGACAGACTGAGAACTCCCGGCAGAATCCCCGGGTTCCTGAAGGCCGCCTCTGTATGCGCCTTGATTGCCGGTCTTTTGTCGCCCCTTTCCCAAGTGGCCGTGGCCGCCGAGGCCACGGCCTCGAACGACTACTGCGGCGGCCAGTGTTCCGACATCCTGCCGCCCGGCCAGAACGGCAGCGCCACGCTGGCGCAGATCCTCCTCAACCAGGCTTTCGGCACCCAGCCGGACCACGCCGAGGACCAGCTCGGCCCCTACGCCAACCTGGCCAAGGGCTACTCGACGCTCACCAACGCCACGATCAACACGTTCTTCAACGACGCGTCGTTCGGAGTCCCCGCCGATCAAGTCGCCTCCACTCTGCAGCCCGCGGGCCGGACCGACGTGACGATCGTCCGCGACAAGAAGACGGGCGTCCCGCACATCACCGGTACCACCAGATACGGCACCGAGTTCGGTGCCGGGTATGCGGCAGGCCAGGACAGGCTGTGGCTCATGGACGTCTTCCGCCATGTCGGCCGGGGACAGCTCACCGCCTTCGCGGGCGGGGCGGCCTCCAACCAGGGCCTGGAACAGCAGTTCTGGCGCAACGCTCCGTACACCGAGGCAGACCTCCAGGCCCAGATCGACAACGCCATCGCGTCCAACGGCGCCCGCGGTCAGCAGGCCCTCGCGGACGCCAACGCCTACCTCGCCGGAATCAACGCCTACATCGACGCCTCCGACAGCGGGCGCTACTTCCCCGGTGAGTACGTCCTGACCGGACACAAGGACTCAATCACCAACGCCGGCACCATAGATCACTTCAAGATCACCGACCTGGTGGCGCTGGCCTCGGTCATCGGCTCGCTCTTCGGCTCCGGGGGCGGCGGCGAGGTCAACAACGCGATCTCGCTGCTCGCCGCGCAGGAGAAGTACGGCGTGGAGCAGGGCAGTCAGGTCTGGGAGGCGTTCCGCGAGCGCAACGATCCCGAGGCCGTCCTCACCGTCCACAACGGCGAGAGCTTCCCGTACGCCGCCAAGCCCGCGAACCCGCGGGGCGAGGCGCTGCCCGACGCCGGCTCGGTGACCACCGAGCCGCTGATCTACGACGCCACGGGCACCGGGGCCGACGCGAGCGCCACCGCCGCATCCGCCAAGGCGACCGCGAGCGCCCTCAGTTCGGCCCGGCGGGGCATGTCCAACGCCCTCGTGGTGAGCGGGAAGGCCACCGCGAGCGGCCACCCGATCGCCGTCTTCGGGCCGCAGACCGGCTACTTCGCCCCGCAACTGCTCATGCTCCAGGAGATCCAGGGTCCGGGCATCAGCGCCCGCGGTGCTTCCTTCGCGGGCCTGAGCATGTACGTCGAACTCGGGCGCGGCCAGGACTACGCGTGGAGCGCGACCACGTCCGGCCAGGACATCATCGACACCTACGCGGTCGAACTGTGCCAGGACGACTACCACTACCTGTTCCACGGCACCTGCACGGCCATGGACATGATCGAGCAGAAGAACGCCTGGAAGCCGACCACCGCCGACGCGACGGCCGCCGGCTCGTACACGATGCGCGTCTACCGCACCAAGTACGGACCCGTCGAGTACCGGGCGACCGTGGGCGGCAAGAAGGTCGCCTACACCACCCTGCGCTCCTCCTACCTGCACGAGGCCGACTCGATCATCGGCTTCCAGATGCTGAACGACCCGGACTACGTCAAGAGCCCGCAGACCTTCCAGAGCGCGGTCCAGCACATCAACTACACCTTCAACTGGTTCTACGCCGACTCCGCGCACACCGCCTACTACAACAGCGGCAACAACCCGGTGCGCGCGAGCGGCGTCGACGCCGAGTTCCCGGTGTGGGCGCAGACGGCGTACGACTGGCAGAACTGGGCGCCGGCCACCAACACGGCCGACTACACGCCGGCTTCGGCCCACCCCAACTCCATCGACCAGGACTACTACATCTCCTGGAACAACAAGCAGGCCAAGGACTACGCCACCGCCTCATGGGGCGACGGGTCCGTGCACCGCGGCAACCTGCTCGAGGACCGGGTGAAGAAGCTGGTCGCGGCCGGCGGCGTCACGCGCGCCGCCCTGACGAAGGCGATGGCGGACGCGGCGCTCGCGGACCTGCGCGCCGAGGACGTCCTGCCCGACCTGCTGAAGGTCGTCAACAGCTCCGCGGTCACCGACACCACGGCCGCGGCCGCGGTGACCAAGCTCCAGACCTGGCTTGCGGCGGGCGGCAAACGCACGGAGACCACGGCCGGTTCGAAGACGTACGCCGACGCCGACGCGATCCGCATCCTCGACGCGTGGTGGCCGCTGCTGGTCAAGGCCGAGTTCGAACCCGGTCTCGGCACCGGCCTGTACACGGCGTTCACCGCCAACCTGTCGGTCGACGAGTCCCCGTCGGCCGCCCACGGCCCGACCGGGGCGCACGCCGGAAGCTCCTTCCAGTACGGCTGGTGGAGCTACGTCGACAAGGACCTGCGGGCCGTGCTCGGTGAGTCCGTGCAGGGCGGGCTGACGCAGAAGTACTGCGGCGGCGGCACCCTCACCGGCTGCCGGGACGTCCTCATCAGCACCCTGAAGACGGCGGCCGGCCAGACCGCCGCCCAGGTCTACCCCGGCGACGACCTGTGCGCGGCGGGCAACCAGTGGTGCGCCGACTCGATCGTCCAGCGCACCCTGGGCGGCATCAAGCACGGCAACATCAGTTGGCAGAACCGGCCCACCTTCCAGCAGGTGGTGGAGTTCACCTCACACCGGTAGGTCCTCCGACCGGTTCCCGCGACTGGTCCTACGACGGCGGGTCGTGTCCTAGCGGATGCGGCCCGCCGCCAGTACCAGCCGCGCCAGTTCGGGGTGCACGATGTCGCTGTGCGCCCCGGCCGGCGCACCGCCGCGCCTGACCACCGCCGCCGTGTCGACGTTCACGCACCCCGACGTCGGCAGCGGAGCGGCCAGCGCCTCGGCGAGCGCGCACGCGCGCGTGCCCGGCACCGACTGCACCCCGTCGTGCCCCATGGCGCCCCACTTGGCGCCCAGCACCTCCCCGACCAGCACCTCCCCGACCAGCCCCTGAGAGTCGCCCGCTATCCGCGAGGCCAGCGGGTACATCGTGCCCAGCGCCTGGTCGAACCGCGAGTAACAGCACACCAGGGGGCCGTCGATACGGTTCTGGTGGCCCTGGAGCACTCCGCGCGCCGCGAACGCGTAGTGCGAGAAGGCCCCTTGGAGCAGCGTCACGGACTTCACCGTGCGCACCCCCGCGGGCAGCCCGCGCAGCGCGAACGACACCAGTCGGCCGCCGAAGCTGTGCCCCACCAGATGCACCCGGACACCGGGCGCCACTCCCGCCAACCGGCCGACGAACGGCCCGAGTCCGCGCTCTCCGACCGTCCCCGCGCGCCGCTTCATCGCGTAGTACGTCGCCTGCCGTAGCAACTCGTGCGCGCCGTCCCACGGGTTGGGGAGGCTGAACTCCTCGGTGGGCGAAGGGGATTCGAGTCCGGCGAGGGCCTGCGCGAACTCCTCGCAGGCCGTCGTCGTCGAGCCGGTGAACATCTCCGGCTCGTCCTGCGGCACCCCCTCCGCCAGGGTGTCCGCCGCGAACAGGGCCTGCGGTCCCGGCGGCACCACGTCCACCAGCAGCCTCACCAGCCGCCCGAACTCCTCCAGTTCGGCCCTCCCGGGCGGCCGCTGCTCCAGCATCCGCGCGATCTGGTCGACCACCGTGGCCCGGCCCGGGAACGTCACCAGGAGGTCGTGCCGGGTGTGCTCGTCCAGCGCCGGACGAAGCGCCGGGCGGGGCGTCGGGTCGGCCACAACGGAGCGCGGGAAGTCGGGGATCGGCTCGTCCGAGAAGCGCATCGACGGCCACACCACGCCGACGTACCCGATCCTCGCGGCCGGGGCGAGCGCGGGGACGGGGGCGAAGAAACGGCTGTAGAGGCGGGTCGCAGTGGAGCGGTCGCAGTTCCAGCCGTGCGAGAAGAGGATCAGGTCACGCACTCCGCGCCGCTTCACCTCGGTCAGCAGCCGGTCGCGCTGTCCGCCGTCGACGTCCCCGTCGGCGTCGAAGGTCAGTTCCCAGTAGGGAGTCACGCTCATCGCCGGATCCGCCATGACAGGCCCCTCGTCCCCGAAGCGGTGCGCCACGTGCGCGCATCGTCCTGCGAACAGATGCAATTGGCCATACGTCACGGCTCATCCGTACAAAAGATAATGTTGCCGAGCCCGCCGGAACGCGCCCGGCACCGGTCCGGGGCGTCCACAGCCCCTTTCCTGACACATACCGACCGGTTAGTCTGGCGAGGCAGGCCGATGCAGCCGATGCAGCAGAGCCGATTCGCTTCGTGTCGAAGGAGACCGATGGTGGGAGCCGTGCAGGATGCCGGAGTGGTCGTCACCGGAGCCGGGGGCGGAATCGGGGCCGCGCTGGCCCGCCGCTTCGCCGCCGAGGGCGCCCGGGTCGTCGTCAACGACCTGGACGCCGCGCGGGCACAGGCCGTCGCCGACGAGATCGGCGGGATCGCGCTCCCCGGCGACGCCTCCGCGATCGTCGACCGGGCGCGGGAGGCGCTCGGCGGCACCGTCGACGTGTACTGCGCCAACGCCGGGGTCCCCTCGGGCGGCTCGGAGGCGGCCGACGAGGCCGTATGGGCGCTCGCCTGGGACGTCAACGTCATGGCGCACGTCCGCGCGGCGCACGCGCTGCTGCCGGACTGGCTGGAGCGCGGCCGGGGCCGGTTCGTGTCCACCGTCTCCGCGGCCGGGCTGCTCACCATGATCGGCGCCGCCCCCTACAGCGTCACCAAGCACGGCGCGTACGCCTTCGCCGAGTGGCTGTCGCTGACCTACCGCCACCGGGGCATCAACGTCCACGCGATCTGCCCCCAGGGCGTGCGCACCGACATGCTGGACGCCACCGGCAGCGCGGGCGACCTGGTGCTCAAGCCGACCGCGATCGAGCCGGAAGCCGTCGCGGACGCCCTGTTCAAGGGCATCGCGGAGGACCGCTTCCTGATCCTGCCGCACCCCGAGGTCGCCCAGTACTACCAGGTGCGGGCCGGCGACCCCGACCGCTGGCTGACCAACATGAACCACCTCCAGCAGAAGTGGGAGGCCTCCGAATGACCGCGCCTGCCTCTCATTACGCCGCCCAGCCCTGGCTGGCCCTCCTCGACGACGCCCAGCGCGCCCCGATCGACCCGGCCGCCTCCCTCGTGCACGCCTTCCGCCGGTCCGTCGCCGAGGCCCCCGACCGCACCTGCCTCGCCTACTTCGACGGCCGGCTCAGCTACCGCGAGGTCGACGAGCTGAGCGACTCCGTCGCCGGTCACCTCGCCGCCCGCGGCCTCGCGCCCGGCGACCGGGTCGCCGTCCTGCTGCAGAACTCCCCGCACTTCGTCCTCGCCCTGCTGGGCGCGTGGAAGGCGGGCGCGACGGTCGTCCCCGTCAACCCGATGTACAAGTCGGGGGAGGTCGCCCACGTCCTGCGGGACGGCGAGGTGGCCGCGCTGATCTGCTCCGACCGGGCCTGGGAGTCGTATCTGCGCGAGACGGCTGCGGACTCGCCGGTGCGGATCGTGCTCACCGGGTGCGAGCTGGATTTCCAGACCCGCGCCGACGCGCGCGTGCTCGCCTTCGAACGCCTCCCGCAGGCGGCCGACGCCGACGACCTCACCGCCGTCGCCCGCGCCGGACACAAAGCGCCCGAGGACCGCGAGCCCGCCTCCGACGGCATCGCCCTGATCAGCTACACCTCCGGCACCAGCGGCGCGCCCAAGGGCGCCACCAACACGCACGGCAACATCATGTTCAACGCCGAGCGCCAGCGCACCGGGCTGCACCTGCCCGAGGCGCCCGTCTACTACGCGCTCGCGCCCCTGTTCCACATCACCGGCATGGTCTGCCAGCTCGCCGCCTGCCTGAGCAGCGCGGGCACGCTCGTGCTGACGTACCGCTTCGAGGCGGGGGTGGTGCTCGACGCGTTCGCCGAGCACCGGCCGCACTACACCGTCGGCCCCTCGACCGCCTTCATGGCGCTGGGCGCCCATCCGGCCGCCACCCGCGAGCACTTCGCCTCCTTCGTGGTCATCTCCTCGGGCGGCGCGCCCGTGCCGCCGGCCCTGGTGGAGAAGTTCCGGGCCGGCTTCGGGCCCTACCTGCGCAACGGCTACGGGCTCACCGAGTGCACCGCCCCCTGCGCCTCCGTCCCGCCCCACCTGGAAGCGCCGGTCGACCCGGCCTCCGGGACCCTCGCCGTCGGCCTGCCCGGCCCCGACACGGTCGTGCGCATCCTCGACGAGCAGGGCGCGGAGGTGCCCTTCGGCGAGCAGGGCGAGATCGTCGTCCGGGGGCCACAGGTCGTGCCCGGGTACTGGCGGCGGCCCGACGCCACCGCCGAGACCTTCCCCGGCGGCGAGCTGCGCACCGGCGACATCGGCTTCATGGACGAGCAGGGCTGGCTGTACGTCGTCGACCGCAAGAAGGACATGATCAACGCGTCCGGCTTCAAGGTATGGCCGCGCGAGGTCGAGGATGTCCTGTACACCCATCCGGCGGTGCGCGAGGCGGCCGTCGTCGGCGTGCCGGACGGGTACCGCGGGGAGACCGTCAAGGCGTACATCAGCCTGCGTCCGGGGGCCGACGCGGATGCGGATACGCTCGCGGCCTACTGCAAGGACAGGCTGGCGGCGTACAAGTACCCCCGGCAGGTGGAGATCCTGGCCGATCTGCCCAAGACGGCGACCGGGAAGATCCTCCGCCGGGAACTGCGCTCCCGCGCGCGCGACCAGTAGGCACGAGCAGGTACGTGTAGATACGAGTAGTGCGAGCAGTACGAGCAGTGCGAGCGGCAGGCGCACGACCGGCAGAGCGAGACGGAAGGCAGGTGGCGGCAGTGCCAAGGACGACGGAGGGCCCAGAGGCCCCTGTTCCGCAGCGGCTCCTGGCCGCCGCCACCCGGCTCTTCGCCGAGCAGGGCTACGACCGCACGTCGGTGCAGGAGATCGTCGAGGCGGCGGGCGTCACCAAGGGGGCGCTGTACCACTACTTCGGCTCCAAGGACGACCTGCTGCACGAGGTGTACGCGCGCGTGCTGCGCGTCCAGCAGGAGCGGCTGGACGCCTTCGCGGACGCCTCCGGGCCGATCGAGGAGCGGCTGCGGGGCGCGGCGGCCGACGTCGTCGTCACGACCATCGACAACCTCGACGACGCGAACATCTTCTTCCGCTCGATGCACCACCTGAGCCCGGAGAAGTACAAACAGGTGCGCGCCGAACGCCGTCGCTACCACGAACGGTTCCGCGCGCTCGTCGAGGAGGGCCAGCAGGCCGGTGTCTTCTCCACGGCGACCCCGGCCGACCTGGTGGTGGACTACCACTTCGGTTCCGTGCACCACCTGTCGACCTGGTACCGCCCGAACGGTCCGATGACCCCCCAGGAGGTCGCGGACCAACTCGCCGACCTGCTGCTGCGGTCCCTGCGCCCCTGACGGCCGCCGTACGCGGAGATACGGAGAGGGAGCCCCGGCGGCACTGCCGCCGGGGCTCCCTCGATTCCGTCCGCCGCTACTACAGGTACTTCTTCAACTCCCGGCGGGCCAGCGAGCGTTGGTGCACCTCGTCCGGGCCGTCGGCGAGCATCAGGGTGCGGGCGCTCGCGTACAGCTCGGCCAGCGGGAAGTCCTGGCTGACGCCGCCCGCGCCGTGCACCTGGATCGCCCGGTCGAGGATGCCGACGACCGCACGCGGCGTGGCGATCTTGATGGACTGGATCTCCGTGTGAGCGCCCTTGTTGCCGACGGTGTCCATCATCCAGGCCGTCTTCAGCACCAGCAGCCGCAGTTGCTCGACGGCGACCCGCGCGTCCGCGATCCAGTTCTGCACCACGCCCTGCTGGGCCAGCGTCTTGCCGAACGCCTCGCGGGAGACGGCCCGGCGGCACATCAGCTCGATCGCCCGCTCCGCCATGCCGATCAGCCGCATGCAGTGGTGGATCCGGCCCGGACCGAGGCGCGCCTGCGCGATGGCGAAGCCGCCGCCCTCCTCGCCGACCAGGTTCGTCACCGGCACGCGCGCGTGGTCGAAGACCACCTCGGCGTGGCCGCCGTGGGAGTGGTCCTCGTACCCGAAGACCCGCATCGCCCGCTTGACCGTGACGCCCGGGGTGTCGCGCGGCACCAGCACCATGGACTGCTGACGGCGGATGTCGGCCCCGTCCGGGTCCGTCTTGCCCATCACGATGAAGATCTTGCAGTCCGGGTTCATCGCCCCGGAGATGTACCACTTGCGGCCGGTGATGACGTACTCGTCGCCGTCGCGCTCGATGAGCGTGGTGATGTTCGTGGCGTCGGAGGAGGCCACCTCCGGCTCGGTCATCGCGAACGCCGACCGGATCTCGCCCGCGAGCAGCGGCTCCAGCCACTGCTTCTGCTGCGCCTCGTCGCCGAACTGCGCGAGCACCTCCATGTTCCCGGTGTCCGGCGCGGAGCAGTTCAGCGCCGTCGGCGCCAACTGCGGGGAACGGCCGGCGATTTCGGCCAGCGGCGCGTACTGGAGGTTGGTGAGTCCCGCGCCGTGCTCGGCGTCGGGGAGGAAGAGGTTCCACAGGCCCTGCCTGCGCGCCTCCGCCTTCAACTCCTCGACCACGGCCGGGGTGTCCCACGGCGAGGCCAGCGCGGCCCGCTGCTCCTCCGCCACCGGCTCGGCCGGGTAGACGTACTCGTCCATGAAGGCGAGCAGTTTGGCGCGGAGTTCCTCGGTGCGGGCGTCGAACGCGAAGTCCATGGCCGGTCAGCCTTCCTGAAGAGTGGTCAGTCCATGCTCGATGAAGACGGGGACGAGCTCCCCGATGCGGTCGAAGCCCCGTCCGACCGTCTGGCCCAGCGTGTACCGGTAGTGGATGCCCTCCAGGATCACGGCGAGCTTGAACCAGGCGAACGCCGTGTACCAGGAGACCGCCGAGACGTCCCGCCCCGACCGCGCCGCGTACCGCTCGATCAGCTCGGCGGGCGTCGGGTGCCCGACGGCCGAAGCGGTCGTGGAGATGGGGGAGTCGGGCAGCTCCAGCGGGATGCTGTACATCACCAGCAGACCCAGGTCGGTGAGCGGGTC
The DNA here is from genome assembly GCF_900110755.1 of Streptomyces sp. yr375. Taxonomy (GTDB): domain Bacteria; phylum Actinomycetota; class Actinomycetes; order Streptomycetales; family Streptomycetaceae; genus Streptomyces. The sequence goes on along the minus strand of NZ_FOFF01000008.1, from coordinate 188,646 downwards.
GCCGAGCGTCGACATCTCCCAGTCGAGGATCGCCCGGATCCGGTCCTCGCCGTCGATCAGCACGTTGTCGAGCCGGTAGTCGCCGTGCACGACGGCCGGCGCGGGGGAGTTCGGCAGGTGCCGCCCGAGCGTCGCGTGCAGCTCGTCGACACCGGCCAGGTCGCGGTTGCGGGAGGCGTCCAACTGCTTGCCCCAGCGCCGCAGTTGCCGGTCGAGGAAGCCCTCGGGCCGGCCGAAGTCCGCGAGGCCCACCTCGACGGGGTCCACCGCGTGCAGCTCCACGAGGGTGTCGACGAGGGACAGCACCGCGTCGCGGGTGCGCTCCGGGCCGAGCGGGAGCAGCTCGTCGGCCGTGCGGTACGGGGTGCCCTCGACGAACTCCATGACGTAGAACGGCGATCCGAGCACCTCCTCGTCCTCGCACAGCAGCACCGGGCGCGGCACCGGCACACTCGTCGGGTGCAGCGCGCTGATCACCCGGTGCTCGCGCCGCATGTCATGCGCGGTGGCCAGGACATGCCCGAGCGGCGGCCGCCGTACGACCCACTTCGCCACGCCGTCGCTGACCGAGTAGGTGAGGTTCGACCGTCCGCCCTCGATCAGCCGGCCGGTCAGCGGGCCGTGCACCAGACCGGGCCGCTCGCGCTCCAGCAGGGCGCGCAGCCGGTCGAGGTCGAGTCCGGGCGGGTGGTCGGGGCTCATGCGTCACTCCTACGGACAGATCGACGTGGTGAACGGGACTGACCCGTCCATCATGCCGACCGGTCGGTATGGAGTCCAGTGGGGGTACTCAACGTGATCGGGGCCACCCTAGGCCGACGGCTCCCCGCACAGAAGCGCGGGGAGCCGTCGACAGGCGTGTTCAGGCTTGTTCAGGCGTATTCAGGTCGCGATCGGCGACCGTCTCGAACGGTGCTCAGTGGTCGTCCCAGTGGCCGTCGTGCTCGGCGTGCCGGTGGCCGTCGTGGACGTAGTCCACGTGGTCGCCGTGCTGCACGCGCGTGTGCCCGCAGTCCTCGCCGTGCTGGTGCTCGTGCCCCTCGTGGGCCGTGTGCCCGCCCGGCTCGCACTCGTCCCAGTGACCGTCGTGCGCACGGTGCAGATGCCCGTCGTGGGCGTAGTCGACGTGGTCGCCGTGGCTCACCTGGGTGTGCCCGCAGTCCGGGCCGTGCGTGTGCGTGTGGGCGGAGTGTTCGACATGGAGGGTGGTCATGAGGTGCTCACCTTCGAAGAGCGGCTGCGGGTGTGACGTCGGACAGGGTGCCACGCAAAAACCGCATAACGGGTCATTCGGCTTGCGTGGCGTCCGGGCACCACGGAGGGTCGGACCATGAAGGCCATCAGCTACTCACGCTACGGCGGCCCCGAGACCCTCGCATTCGGGGAGGTGCGCGACCCGAAGGTCGGCCCCGACTCGGTGCTGGTGAAGGTCCGGGCGGCGGCCGTGAACCCCGTCGACTGGAAGGCCCGCGAGGGGTATCTGGACTCGATCTTCGACGCCGTCTTCCCGGTGGTCCCCGGCTGGGACGTCTCCGGCGTCGTCGTGCAGCTCGGGTTCTCCGTCACGGAGTACGCGATCGGCGACGAGGTCATGGGCTACGTCCGCGAGGACTTCCTGTCCCGGGGCACCTTCGCCGAGTACGTCGCGGCCCCGGTGCGCACCCTCGCCCGCAAGCCGCGCAACCTCACCTGGGAGGAGGCCGCGGGCCTGCCGCTCACCGGACTCACCGCCTACCAGGTGCTGATGAAGGCGCTTCAGGTGAAGCGCGGCGAGACCGTCCTCGTGCACGCGGCGGCGGGCGGCGTCGGAGCCATCGCCGTGCAGCTCGCCCGGCATCTGGGCGCACGGGTGATCGGTACGGCGAGCCCCGCCAACCACGACTTCGTACGCGCGCTGGGCGGCGAACCCGTGACCTACGGCGAGGGGCTGTCCGAACGGGTGCGCGGGCTGGCCCCCGAGGGCGTGGACGCGGCCTTCGACACGATCGGCGGCGAGACGCTGAAGGTCTCCGCCAACCTGCTGGCCCCGGAGGGCCGCCTGGTGTCGATCGCCGACGGCGACGTCGTCGGCTACGGCGGCCGCTACTACTGGGTCCGGCCCGACGCCGAGGACCTCACCCGGCTGGCGGACCTGGCCGAACAGGGCGTGGTCTCCGTGCACGTCTCCGACACCTTCCCGCTGGAGCGCGCGGCCGACGCCCACCGGCTCAGCGCGGAGGGCCGCACCCGGGGCAAGATCGTGGTCACGGTGGACTGGGACGCGGAGGATGCGGCAGAGGACGTGTAGGGCACAGCAGAGGGCTCGGCGGGGCCGCCGTAGGACTGCGTACTCGTCAGGACGGCGTGGTCGTCAGAGCACCAGCGCCGCGGCGCACGCCGCCGTGGCCACCGCGCACAGGACCGCCGCCGTGGCGTGCCGCGGGGCGAGGGCCGCCGGGCTCGACGTGGCGGCGAGGGCGCGGATCCGGTGGTGGGCGAGCAGCAGGAACGCCAGCCACAGACCGCAGGCCAGCGCGCACAGGACGACCCCGGACACGGACACCCCGCCGTGCAGCGAGGACTTCACGGCGAGGACGGCGGCAACAGTGCTCGCCAGCGTCGTACGCCGCCAGGCCAGCCGGGTCCGCTCGGGCTGGAGCCCGGGATCGCGTGGCGCTGCGACCTCCCCGGTCCCGCCGCTCACCCCTCCCACCCCACCAGCACCACGACGACCATCGCGACCGCCACCACCGCGACCACCACACCCAGCAGCGCCGGGAACCGGGACGCCGGCAGATCCTCGCCCCGGCGCATCGCCCGCTCGCAGCGCATCCAGTGGTTCACCGCGCGCAGCGAGCACAGCACGCCCGCCGCCAGCAGCGCGAGCGCCAGCCCGACCCGCCAGCCCCAGCGCAGGTCCGGCAGGAACTGGTCCACCGCGAAGCCGCCGCCGATCAGCGCGAGCGCGGTGCGCAGCCAGGCCAGGAACGTGCGCTCGTTCGCCAGCGAGAACCGGTAGTCGGGCGTGCTGCCCTCCTCGCGGATCTGCTCGGGCGCGAACCACAGACGGACGTTCTGTACGAACTCGATCACCCGCAGGACCCTACCCGCCGCCCGCTCCCGTCTCTTCCCCCCTGCCCAGCCCTGCTCAGGGCGCCGTCCGGTGCGCCCGGAGCCGCTCGTACGCCGCGAGCCCGTCCGGCACCCACTCCCAGCCGGACAGCCGCCGCTCGACCTCCGCCTCGGGCAGGAAGTCGTGCCAGGCGACCTCCTCCACCTGCGGGTTCACCGGCAGCTCGCAGCGCACCTCGTACACGGCCGACCACCAGCTCCCGGCCGCGCCGCCCTCGTAGAGGAACGTGAAGAGGAACTCCGGGCGGGGCAGACCGCTCACCCCCAACTCCTCCTCGGCCTCCCGCCGGGCGGCGTCGTCGTAGGACTCGCCCGCGCCGACCACCCCGCCGACGAACATGTCGTACAGGGAGGGGAAGACCAGCTTGGTCGGGGTGCGGCGGTGCACGAAGATCCGGCCCTCGGCGTCCCTGGCCTGGATGAACACACAGCGGTGGCGCAGTCCCTCGGCGTAGGCCCGCCCGCGCGGGGCCTGTCCGACGACCCGGTCGTTCTCGTCGACGATGTCGAGGATCTCGTCAGCAGCGCTCATGACCCCATCCAAGCAGCCCGGACGCCGAGGTCCGCCGAGGTCCGCCGGTGGTGCTACTGGGGCTGGAGGTCCGGCACCCGCTCGTGCGGGGCCGTGCCCCGGGGCATCGCCGGGTGCAGTCCGAGGAGCACGATGCCCGCGACGATCGCCGCCAGCCCCGCCGCCTCCCAGGCCAGCGCCCCGGTGTCGGTGTGCAGCCGGTCACCGAGGAAGCCGACCCCGCAGATGATCCCGGCCAGCGGCTGGGCGGCGGTCAGCGCGGGCAGCGACATGCGCAGCGGGGCCGTCTCGAAGGCGCTCTGGACCAGCACCAGCCCGGTCACACCAAGGGCGAGCACCGCGTACGGCTGCCAACCGGTCAGCAGCTCGCCGAGGCCGTCCGCCGAGAAGCGCTGCCCGCTGACCCGGGTCAGCGCGTCCTGGACGCCGTACAGGAGACCGGCCGCGAGGGCCAGCAGCACCGGGCCCGCGCTCAGCCGCGAGCGCTTGGCGTACGTGGTGAGCAGCAGCGCCGTGCCGATCATCACGCCGATGATCAGCCAGTGCCGCAGCGGATCGGTGACCGCGCTGCCGCCGCGCGGCTCGCCCGCCACGATGAACGTCGTCACCCCGCCCGCCAGCAGCGCCAGGCCCGACCAGCCCTGGCGGCCCAGCGGCTGCTTCGTCTGGCGGCGGGAGAGCGCGAGGGCGAACAGCAGGTTCGTCGCCAGCAGCGGTTCCACCAGGGAGATCTCGCCCTGGCCGAGCGCGATCGCGCCGAGCACCATGCCGGCCACCATGAGGCCGATGCCGCCCAGCCAGCGCGGCACCCGCATGAGGTCGAGGAGCAGCCGGGGCGAGAGGAAGTCGCCGAGCGGGGCCTTCTGCGCGGCGTTCTGCTGGAGTACGAACCCGAAGCCCAGGCAGCAGGCGGCACTCACGGCGAGAACCAGAACCAGAACCGACACCTGCGTACCTCGATCATCCGGTCGGACCACGGACGGGGTGCGTAGTGGCCGACTGTAGCGTCCCGGCGCTCCCAGTGCCCCGGGAGTGCGGGGAACGGAACGAACTCCGCTCCGGGAGTACCCGGAACCGGGCGGTTGACTCGGCCGCGGCACCCGGGGACGGGCCCTGTGGCGCGGGGCGGCCGTACCGCCATGGTGGGCGCTGCGGCCGTGCCGCGCCATGGCGCACACCACACCGACCCGGCCGTCGCCGCCGGAGAGATGGGTAAGAAGTCATGACGCATATCAGGCCGCCACCCCGGATCGCTGGCCCCGCCGGGCCCCCGAGTGCTCGAATGGAAGGGTGAACCCCGAACCATCCGGAGCACCGGGACCGCCCGAACCATCCGGAGCACCTCACGCGCCTGGCGCGCCTGACGCACCCGGCGAGCGCGGCACCCCCGTAGGCCGCCGTGTCTTCCTCGGCACCCTCGCCCTCGGTGCCCTGGGGGTCGTCGCCGCGCCCCCGCTCCAGCGCGGCCTGGAGGCCTTCCTCGGCGGCGCGGCGAACAACGACCCCACCGGTCTCACCGGCCTGCTCCCCAACGGCGGCGGCTTCCGCTACTACTCGGTGACGTCCTCCGTCCCGCACAGGAACGCCACGAACTACCGCCTCACCGTCGACGGCCTGGTCGACCGCCCCACCACCTACACCCTGGCCGACCTCAGGGCCCTGCCCCAGACCCGGATCGTCAAGGACGTCCAGTGCGTCACCGGCTGGCGGGTGCCGGGCACGCCCTTCGAGGGGGTCCGGCTGTCCGCGCTGCTCGACGCGGCCGGAGTCAAGGCCGACGCCGGCGCGATCCGCTTCACCTGCTTCGACGGCGCGTACACCGAGAGCCTCACCCTCGCCCAGGCCCGCCGCGCCGACGTCCTGGTCGCGCTGCGCATGCAGGACAAGGACCTCGGCCACGACCACGGCGGCCCGGTCCGCCTCTACGTCGCGCCCATGTACTTCTACAAGTCCGCCAAGTGGCTCTCCGGCATCACCGTCACCAAGAAGGTGAAGCCCGGCTACTGGGAGGACCGGGGCTACGACGTCGACGCCTGGGTCGGCCGTTCGAACGGACGCGACGATGAGCCTACGAGCTGAGGCGCCGTCGGCCGCCCCGACCGTCCACCGCTTCACCCGCGCCGAACGCTGGGTGCACCGCACCACGGCCGTCCTGATGGGCGTCTGCGTGGTGACGGCGGCCTTCCTGTACATCCCCGAGTTCGCCGAACTCGTGGGCCGCCGCGAGCTGGTGGTCCGCGTCCACGAGTGGGCGGGCCTCGTCCTGCCGGTGCCCGTCCTGGCGGGCCTGGCCTCCCGCGCCTTCCGCGCCGACCTCGGACACCTCAACCGCTTCGGCCCGCACGACCGGCGCTGGCTGCGCGCCGCCCTGCACCGGGACAAGCGCCGGGAGTCGCGTCCGGCGGCCAAGTTCAACGCCGGGCAGAAGATCTACGCGGCCTGGATCGCCGGGGCGACCCTGGTGATGCTCGGCACGGGCCTGCTCATGTGGTTCACCCACCTCACCCCGATCATGTGGCGCACCAGCGCGACCTTCGTCCACGACTGGCTGGCCCTGACCGTCGGCGTCGTCCTGGCCGGCCACATCGGCATGGCCCTGGCCGACCCGGAGTCCCGCCGCGGCATGCGCACCGGCTCGGTGACCCGGGAGTGGGCGGAGCGCGAACACCGCCTGTGGCGCCCGTAACCGCCGATCAGCCGGGCCGGGTCACCGGGACCGGGGGCCGGGCAGCTCGGCGAGTGCCGTCACGGCCCGGTGGGTGATCTGCTCGGGGGTGCCGACGACGTCGACGGCGACGCCCGCCTCGTCCGGCTGGAGGGGCTGGAGCGTGGCGAACTGCGAGTCCAGCAGCGCGGTCGGCATGAAGTGCCCCCGCCGCTGCCGCATCCGGTCCTCGATCAGCGCCCGGTCGCCCGCGAGATGCACGAAGACGATCCCGGGAGCGGCGGCCCGCAGCCGGTCACGGTACGACCGCTTCAGCGCCGAGCAACTGACCACCCCGCCGAGCCCGGCCCGGCCGGCCGCCCAGCCGCCGATGGCGTCGAGCCACGGCCACCGGTCGTCGTCGTCGAGCGGGCTGCCGGCCGACATCTTGGCGATGTTGGCCGGCGGGTGGAAGTCGTCGGCCTCGGCATACGGGACGCCCAGCCGGTCCGCGAGCAGCGCACCGACGGTGGTCTTGCCCGTGCCGGCGACGCCCATGACCACGACGACGTGGGGGGTACGCATCTCTGCCTCGCTGTCCTCGTCTTCGTCCGCGTCGACACCTGACGCATCCCACACTGAACCCGATTAGGTACGACGAATTCAAGAGGATGGGGCGAATAAGTATGACCTTTCAGTGCCGTGATCCACCCCGTACTCTGTGTGCATGACCACTCCGGGCCGCGGTCTGCACGGCCGAGTACTGGACGCCCTGGGCCCCGCGATCACGGCGGGCGCGTACCCGCCGGGCAGTGTCCTGCGCACCGACGAACTGGCCCAGCGCTTCGAGGTCTCCCGCTCGGTGATGCGCGAGGCGGTCCGCGTCCTGGAGTCCATGCACCTGGTCGAGTCCCGCCGCCGGGTCGGCGTGACGGTACGGCCGAAGGCCGAGTGGAACGTGTACGACCCGCAGGTCATCCGCTGGCGGCTGGCCGGCGCCGACCGCCCGCACCAACTGCGCTCGCTCACCGTGCTGCGCTCGGCGGTCGAACCGGTCGCGGCGGGCCTGGCGGCGAAGCACGCCACGGCGGAGCAGTGCGCCGAGCTGACCGAGTGCGCGCTCGGCATGGTGGCCCACTCGCGCGGCCACCGGCTGGCGGGGTACCTCGTCCACGACGTGGCCTTCCACCGGGCGATCCTGGCCGCCTCCGGCAACGAGATGTTCGCCCGCCTCGGCGACGTCGTCGCGGAGGTGCTGGAAGGCCGCACCCACCACGAGGTCATGTTCGAGAACCCCGACCCGGCCGCCGTCACCCTCCACGTCCAGGTCGCGGAGGCCATCCGGGAGGGCGACGCGGCCCGCGCGGAGCGCCTCACCCGCGAGATCACCGTCGGCGCCCTCCAGGAACTGGACGTCCTCGCGCCGTAGCGCGCGCTACTCGGGGAACTCCCCGTCCACGTACACCCACGCCCCGGCCACCCGCTCGAACCGGCTGCGCTCGTGCAGCGCGCCGCCCCGGTAGGACGCCCGGAACTCCACCGTCCCGGTGGCGTGGAACGCGCTCCCGTCGGCCGTGGCGAGGATCTCCAAGCCTGTCCACCGCATCCCCGGATCGAGCTCCAGCCCCGCCGGCCGGGTCCGCGGATGCCAGGTCCGCAGCAGGTACCCGGCATCGCCCTTCACGAACGCGCTGTAGCGCGACCGCATGAGCGCCTCGGCGGTCGGCGCGCCCGTCGGGGCACCCCCACCCACCGCACCCGCGTGGAAACGCCCACAGCAGGCCTCGTACGACTCGGAGAGACCACAGGGACAGGCGGCGGCGGAGGGGACGGCGGCAGACGCGTGCTGTCTTGGGCGGGCGGGACGTCGGGACATGGCCCCATTCTGCCCGGCCCACCACCTCGCCGTGCCCTGTGCCCCGCAGGCAGTGGACCGCTACGCCGACTCCGCGCCCCGTGGTGCCGACGGGAGCGGCATCGGCGGCAGCGCCCCCTGGTACACCCACGCCTCGAAGAAGTCGTCCAGCGGTTCCCGCGCGAACCGGGCCGCGTGGGCGGTGAACGTCGACGTCGTCACCGCGCCGTTGCGGTGCAGGGCGAGCCAGGCGCGCAGCATCCGGAAGAACGCCTCGTCGCCCAGCGCGCAGCGCAGCGCGTGCACGGTGAGGCCGCCGCGCTCGTAGAGCCGGTCGTCGAACATCGACTTGCGGCCGGGGTCGGCGAGCCGCAGGTCCTGCGGCTGCGCGGACAGCAACCGGTGGGCGATGGTGGCCAGTTGCTGCGCGCTGCGGCCCCCCGACCGCTCCGACCACAGCCACTCCGCGTACTTGGCGAACCCCTCGTTCAGCCAGATGTGCCGCCAGTCGGCGATGGACACACTGTTGCCGAACCACTGGTGCGCCAGCTCGTGCGCCACGAGCCGCTCCGAACCCCGCGCCCCGTCCACATGGTTGGCGCCGAACAGCGACAACCCCTGTGCCTCGACGGGGACATCGAGCTCCTCCTCCGTCACCACCACCGCGTACTCGTCGAACGGGTAGGGGCCGAAGAGCTGTTGGAAGAGATGCATCATGCCGGGCTGGCGCGCGAAGTCCCGCGAGAACTCCGCGAGCAGATGCGCCGGCAGATGCCCGTGCTGCGGCACACCGCCCAGCCCCGGATCGCCCAGCAGGACCGTCTGGTACTTGCCGATCGACAGCCCGACCAGATAACTCGACGTCGGCGCCGCCTGCTCGTACACCCACGTGGTCGTCGACGCCTTCGTGGTCCGCGTCAGCAGCCGGCCGCCCGCCACCACCGAGTACGACGACGGGCAGGTGATCGAGATCAGATACGACGCCTTGTCCGCCGGCCGGTCGTTGCACGGGTACCAGGACGGCGCCCCGACCGGCTGGCTCGCGACCAGCGCCCCGTCCCCCAGCTCCTCCCAACCGATCCCGCCCCACGGGCTGTTGACCGGCTTGGGGTTGCCCGACCAGTGCACCTCCACGGTGAAGGCGGCCCCGGCGCGGATCGGCTTGGCCGGACGTATGCGCAGTCTGCCGCCGCGGTGTGTGTAGTGCGGCTGCCGTCCGTCCACCCGGATCCGGCCGATCTTGAAGTCGGCCAGGTTGAGCTGGAATTCGGTGAGCGGCGACCGCCCGGCGATCGCGTTGATCCGCGCCGTCCCCGACAGCCGGTTCGGCCCGGGCCGGTAGTCCAGCGCGAGCTCGTAGCGGTGCACCCGGTACCGGGAGTCACCGTTGCCCGGAAAGTACGGGTCCGGACCTACCGCCTGCTGAAGTGCCACTACCCCGTCCGCTCCCTGACCTGTACTCGAACCACCCGTCGTCGGCGCACCGCCCGCCGACTCCAGGCGGCCCGCCCTCAGGGACGCCATGCCTCGATCGGGTTGCCGAGCCAGCGGGTGTCGTCCGGGACGGACTCCGCGGCCATGACGAGCGACGCGGGACCCAGGGTCGTACGGGCCCCGATCGTGCTGCCGGGCAGCACGATCCCGCCCGGGCCCAGCGTGGCGCCCGCACGGAGAACAACAGTATCCGTCCGCAAGATCCGGTCGTGGAAGAGGTGAGTCTGCAGGACGCACCCCCGGTTCACCGTCGCCGCGTCCTCCAGCGTCACGAGGTCCGACTCCGGCAGCCAGTAGCTCTCCACCCACGTGCCCCGGCCGATCCGCGCCCCGAGCCCGCGCAGCCACGCCGTCAGCACCGGCGTACCGGGCACCGCGCCCGCCAGCCACGGCACGGCCACCACCTCGACGAAGGTGTCCGCCAGCTCGTTGCGCCACACGAAGGAGCTCCACAGCGGATGCTCACCGCTGCGGTGGCGCCCCACGAGCAGCCACTTGGCGACGACCGAGAGCAGCGCGCCCGCCGCCCCCGCCGCGAGCAGCACCGGCCCGGACAGCAGCGGCGCCCACCCGCCCAGCGCGCACAGCGCCGCCACCGTCAGCACGGCCAGCCCCGCCGAGCAGAACACCGGCACGATCCGGCACAGCTCCACCAGGGCGCGCGCCCACAGCAGCCGCGCGGGCGGCTCGTAGGTCCGGCTCTGGTCGCCGCCGGACGTGTTCCGCGGCAGCTTCACCGGCGGCAGCCCCAGGTAGGAGCTGCCCTTCTTCGCCTTCTTCGGCGTCGCCGACAACACGCCCACCAGCCCGCCGTCCGGCACGCTGCGCCCCGGCGCGGTCATCCCCGAGTTGCCGAGGAACGCCCGCCGCCCGATCTCCGCGCGCCCGATCCGCATCCAGCCGCCACCCAGCTCGTACGGCGCGGTCAGCGTGTCGTCGGCCAGGAACGCGCCCTCGCCGACCGTGGTCAGGCTGGGCAGCGCGAGGACGGTCGACACCTCGGCACCCTTGCCGATCCGCATCCCGAGCAGCCGCAGCCACACCGGCGTGACCAGCCCCGCGTACAGCGGGAAGAGGGTCTCCCGCGAGCGGTCCATGAGCTGCGTGACGGTCCACGCCTGCCAGCCGATCCCGCTGTGCGTCGGATGCGTGCCCTCACGCAGCCCGAGGCTCAGCAGCCGTACGGCGACCAGCAGCACCACCGCGTACGCGAGACCGAAGGCGAGCGTCGCCGGCACCAGCGCCAGCGCTGCGCCCCGCAGGGCCTCGCCCAGCCCGTCGCCCGGGGCCACGAACAGGCTCGCCACCAGCAGGGCGGCGCCCGCCGCCAGCACCGGCAGCGAGGTCAGCGCGAAACCCGTCAGGCCGTACATGACCCGCCAGTACGTGCCCCGGGCCGGCCGCTCCTTGGGCCAGTTGTGCTTGGCCTTGCCGAGCTTGACCGCGGGCGCGCCCGCCCACCGCTGCCCGGTGGGCACCTGACCGGTGACCGCCGAACCCGGCGCCACCTCGGCCCGCTTGCCCACCCGGGCGCCCGGGAACAGCATGCTGCGCGTGCCGACCACGGCGTGCGCACCCACCTTGACCTGGCCGATCTCCAGCCGGTCACCGTCCAGCCAGTGGCCCGACAGGTCCACCTCGGACTCCACGGCCGCGCCCCGGCCCAGCTTCAGCAGACCGGTGACCGGCGGCAGCGAGTGCAGATCCACGTCCGGCCCGACCTTGGCGCCCAGCGCCCGCGCGTACCGCGTCAGCCAGGACCCGGTCAGCGAGGTCGCCCCGCAGAACTCGGTCAGCCGCTCCGCCGTCCACAGCCGCAGATGCACGCCGCCACCGCGCGCGTACCGCCCCGGCTGCACCCCGCGCAGCAGCAGCCGCGCCCCGCCCGCGCCGATCGCGAGCCGGCCGGGCGGGCTGAACAGCAGCAGCGCGCCGGACCCGACCAGCCACCAGGGCGCGGTCGGCAGCCAGCCGTACCCGGGCAGCAGGTTCCCGAGCAGGGTCAGCGGCACGGTCCAGCGCAGTCCCAGCAGCGTGAACAGCGGGACGAGCACCAGAAGCTGGATGATCTTGGCGCGCAGCGGCACCGGGGCGATGACCCGGACCGACCCGTCGTCCTGCGCGGACTCCTCCAGGTGCCGGGCCAGCTTGCGCAGGGTGGGCTGCTGGTAGATGTCGAGGACGGCCGCGCTCGGATAGCGGGTGCGCAGCCGCGTGGTGAGCTGGGCGGCGGCGAGACTGCTGCCGCCGATCGCGAAGAAGTCGTCGCGGGCGCTGCCCACGGGGATGCCGAGGACCTCCGTCCACTGCTCGGCGAGCCACGCCTCGGTGCCGTAGAGCTGCTCGGCCGGGCCGCCCGTCTCCAGGCCCTCCAGGGGCCACGGCAGGGCGTTGCGGTCGACCTTCCCGGACGTCCGCGTCGGCAGGTCCGCGACGGGCGCGAGCAGCGGCACCAGGGCCGCCGGCAGCTCGGCGCGCAGCCGCTCCACGGCCGCCGCCTGGTCCCAGCCGTCCTGCGTGACCACATACCCGACCAGAAGCTGATTGCCGCTGCGCGCGGTCCGTACGGCCGCGGCGGCCCCCGCCACCCCGGGCAGCGCCTGGAGCGCCGAGTCCACCTCGCCCAGCTCGATGCGCCGCCCGCCGAGCTTGATCTGCTCGTCGGCGCGGCCGAGGAAGACGAGCCCCTCGGCGTCGGCGCGCACCAGGTCACCGCTGCGGTACGCCCGCTCCCAGCCCAGCGAGGTCAGCGGCGCGTACTTCTCCGCGTCCTTCTCGGCGTCGAGATACCGCGCGAGGCCCACGCCCCCGATGACCAGTTGTCCGCTGCCGCCCATCGGCACGGGCTCCCCGGCGTCGTCCACGACGGCCAGTTCCCAGCCCTTCAGCGGCAGCCCGATCCGGACCGGCTCCTCGCCGGACATCAGCGAGGCACAGGCGACCACGGTCGCCTCGGTCGGTCCGTACGTGTTCCAGACCTCCCGCCCCTCCGTGACCAGCCGCTGCACCAGCTCGGGCGGGCAGGCCTCACCGCCGAAGATCAGCAGCCGTACGTCGTTGAGGGTCTCGGGCTCCCAGAGCGCGGCCAGCGTCGGCACGGTCGAGACGACGGTGATCTCCTGCTCGACCAGCCACGGCCCGAGATCGGCGCCGCTCCTGACCTGCGAGCGCGGCACGGGCACCAGGCAGGCCCCGTAGCGCCAGGCGAGCCACATCTCCTCGCAGGAGGCGTCGAAGGCCACCGACAGCCCGGCCATGACCCGGTCTATGGGCCCGATCGGCTCCTCGGTGAGGAACAGCGCGGCCTCGGCGTCCACGAAGGCGGCGGCGCTGCGGTGGGAGACGGCGACGCCCTTGGGCCTGCCGGTGGAACCGGACGTGAAGATGATCCACGCGTCGTGCTCGGGACCGGGCCGCCCGGCGACCGCTTCGGAGGCGCCGTCGCCGTGCACGGTGATCGAGTGCCCGGCGCCGACGACGGCCCGCACCTCGGCCTCCCCGAACACCAGCTCGGCCCGCTCGTCGGGGTCCTCGGCGTCCACCGGGACGTAGGCCGCGCCGACGGCGAGGACGGCCAGGATCGCCATATAGAGGTCGTTGGTGCCGGACGGGACCCGGACGCCCACCCGGTCGCCGAGACCGACCCCGGCGGCGGCGAGCCGACGCCGCAGGTGCTCCACCTCGACGGCGAGGGCGCGGTAGGTGAGGGTGGTCGTGCCGTCGTCCAGCGCGAGCTCGTCCGGGTACGACCGCACGGACGCGTCGAAGATGTCCACCAGGGTGCGCGGAGAGGCGGCGGGGCCCCCGGAGAAACGTGCCCTGTCACCGAGTTGTGCGCGGATTTCTTCGTCGAGCAGGCCGAGAGCGCTGCTCTCGTGTGTGGCTGCCATCGGTCCTCGCGTCTCGATCCCGGAAGCCTCCGGGGCGCCGGCGGGCCCGCAGGTCTGCCTGGGGTTGTCCGGTCCAGCTCCGTAACAAGCCGGAAATTTTAGTACGACGCTAGTGTCACCGCCCCCCGTCGGCCACCCGGGACGGCCGTCCGAGGATCAAGGGTAGTCGCCCGGCATTGCTCTGACCTGCATGATCAATACGGCGACGAGACGTGCCCCACATCACCGCGAGGCCGCCCGGTGCGCCGGGGCCCCGCCGCCGCCCGGCTCGCCCGACACGCCCGACACGCCCGACACGCCCGACACGCCAGAGAGGGTGGCCCCGGCCGATTGGCCGGAACCACCCTCTCTGGTTCTGTGTCCGAGGGGGGACTTGAACCCCCACGCCCGATAAAGGGCACTAGCACCTCAAGCTAGCGCGTCTGCCATTCCGCCACCCGGACAAGGTGTCTGTCGTGCGGGGTTTCCCCCGCGGCGACGACGTAAACATTACCAGGCTTTCCGGGGTGCCCGATCACCCGCGGATCACCGGCGGACGCCCGCCCGGCGGCCGCGTCCGGCGTGAACGGCGTGTGACGGGCCGGGATCGGTCTTGGGCGGCGGCGCGGGGGGAGGGAGGATGGGGAGGAGCAGGAGGACCAGCGGCAGCGACAGCGGGAGGAAGCAGCGTGAGCGCGACGGACGACACGGCCAGGAGCGTCACCGGCGAGGACGAGGTCGTGGACCTCTGCAGCGAGCTGATCCGGATCGACACCAGCAACTACGGCGACCACTCGGGTCCCGGCGAGCGCAAGGCGGCCGAGTGGGTCGCCGAGAAGCTCGCCGAGGTGGGCCTCGAACCGAAGATCTACGAGTCGCACCCGGGCCGCGCCTCCACCGTGGCCCGGATCGCGGGCGAGGACCCGTCCCGGCCCGCGCTGCTCATCCACGGCCACCTCGACGTCGTCCCGGCCAACGCGGCCGACTGGACCCACCACCCCTTCTCCGGCGAGGTCGCCGACGGGTGCGTGTGGGGCCGGGGCGCGGTCGACATGAAGGACATGGACGCGATGACGCTGGCGGTCGTCCGCGACCGGCTGCGCAGCGGGCGCAGGCCGCCGCGCGACATCGTCCTCGCCTTCCTGGCCGACGAGGAGGCCGGCGGCACGTACGGCGCGCGGCACCTCGTCGACAACCACCCGGACCTGTTCGAGGGCGTCACCGAGGCGATCAGCGAGGTGGGCGGGTTCTCGTTCACCGTGAGCGAGGAGCGGCGGCTCTACCTGATCCAGACGGCCGAGAAGGGCATGCACTGGATGAAGCTCACCGTCGCCGGCACCGCAGGACACGGCTCGATGATCCACCGGGACAACGCGATCACCGAGCTGTCCGAGGCGGTCGCCCGGCTTGGCAGGCACACCTTCCCGGTGCGCGTCACCAAGACGACCCGCGCCTTCCTCGACGAGCTCGGCGACGCCCTCGGCACCGAGCTGGACCCCGAGGACATGCAGGCGACGCTCGCCCGGCTCGGCGGCATCGCCAAGCTGATCGGCGCGACCCTCAGCAACACGGCCAACCCGACCCAGCTCGGCGCGGGCTACAAGGTCAACGTCATCCCGGGCGAGGCCACCGCGCACGTCGACGGACGGTTCCTGCCCGGCCACGAGGACGAGTTCCTCGCCGACCTCGACCGGATCCTCGGCCCGAAGGTGCGCCGCGAGGACGTGCACTCCGACAAGGCGCTGGAGACGTCCTTCGACGGGCCGCTCGTCGAGGCCATGCAGTCCGCGCTGCTCGCCGAGGACCCGACCGCGAAGGCCATCCCCTACATGCTGTCCGGCGGCACGGACGCCAAGTCCTTCGACGACCTCGGCATCCGCGGCTTCGGCTTCGCCCCGCTGAAGCTTCCCCCGGAGCTGGACTTCGCCGGGATGTTCCACGGTGTCGACGAGCGGGTCCCGGTGGACGGCCTGCGGTTCGGGGTGCGGGTGCTCGACCGCTTCATCGACGCGTCCTGAATTGTCCGTAATTATTCCGTTGAGATCAGACCTCGCGGGACGGAGGAAATCGGGCGCTTGTGCGGACGTGACTGGGAAGAGTGAATGCGACGATAAACGCGTAGCCTCATTAATTCCGCCTCGTTACTGGTGATGCGATCCGCTGCTTGGGATCGCTTTGCCTACAAGGAGGAATAATGATCAAGAAGGTCGTCGCCGCTGCGGCTGCCACTGGTGGTCTGGTTCTCGCGGGTGCGGGCCTGGCTGTCGCCGACGCCGGTGCCCAGGGTGCCGCGGTGCACTCCCCGGGTGTCCTGTCCGGCAACGTCGTCCAGGTCCCGGTGCACGTCCCGGTGAACGTCTGCGGCAACACGATCTCGGTGATCGGGCTGCTGAACCCCGCCTTCGGCAACACCTGCATCAACAAGTGACGTCGACCCGCTGAGGGGTCGTCTCACACCGTCGGCCCCGGAGCGCACGCCCTGCGCTCCGGGGCCGACCGGTCGTTTTCCGCAGGAAGAACCGAAGAAGTCGAGAGCCCGAAGAGTCTGAAGAATTCGAACAGCGCGAATGGTGCGAGGAATTCGGGACGGGTTTCGGGACGAGTGATGAGATCGAAAGCAGGGATTCAGCAATGCGACAGGTCACCCGCAAAAGCCTTATGACCGTGGCGGCGGCGACGGGGGTGATCGCCGCCGCCGGCGGCTACGCGCACGCCGACTCCGGCGCGCACGGCTCCGCCTCGGACTCGCCCGGCGTCCTGTCGGGCAACTCGGTGCAGGCGCCCGTCAACGTTCCCGTCAACGTCTGCGGCAACACCGTCGACGTCGTCGGGGCGCTCAACCCGTCCTTCGGCAACTCGTGCGCCAACAAGGGCGGCGGCGCGTCGTCGGGCGGCTACGGCGAGCACCGGGGAGGCGGTGGCGGCCAGACCGGCAGCCACGGCGGCAGCCACGGTGGGAACCAGGGCGCCAGCCACGGCGCGGGCCAGGGCGGCTCCGGCGCGCACGGGGGCTCCGGGGGCGCGCACGCGGGCGGGCACACCGGCGGATCGCCCGGTGTCGGCTCCGGCAACCACGTCCAGGCACCGATCGACGTGCCGGTGAACGTGTGCGGCAACAGCGTCGACGTCGTCGGGATCCTCAACCCGGCGATGGGCAACGACTGCGCCAACGACAGCGGTTCCGGCATGCACACGCCCCCGTCGCGGGGCCACGAGACGCCGGGCAAGCCCGGTGAGCAGGGCCCCGGCAAGCCGGGCGAGCACGGACAGTCCAGCCCGTCGGGACCCGAGGGCACGCCGGCCACCCCGGGCCACGTGACGCCCGCCGGCGCCTCCTCCGCGCACCGGCCCGCGGCCAACGCGGCGGTCCCGGCGCAACTTGCGCACACCGGCAGCGAGCTGCCGATCGGCCTCGCCCTGCCGGCCGGCGCGGGCGCGCTGCTCGCGGGCGCGGTGCTCTACCGCAAGGCACGCGCCTCCGCGTAACCCTCCCGGGCACCGCACACGACGGAGCGGGCCCCGCCGCGGCGGGGCCCGCTCCGTTTCCGTCGTCTCACCTCACCACGTGGCACGCACCTGGCGGATGATGCGCCGGCGCAACCGCACCCGGCGGCTGCCGTCACGCAGCAGGCTCAGGCGGTCCAACTCCCAGTGTCCGTACTCGGCATGGTCGGTCAGCAGTCGCGTCGCCTCGGTGCGGGAGACCCCGCGCGGTACGTAGACGTCGACAAATTCGTATTCCGGCATCGCATCTATTGTGCGGGCTGGGGCCCGGTACGGATAGCGTCTGCACTATGTCTGATGCTGCGCAGCCCACCGCTGCCGAGGTACGAGCCGCCGCCGAGGCGGTCAAGACCGCGCTCGACCGCCACCTGGCCGCGGTCGAACGCAGGACGGGTGAGGACGACCCGGCCGTCTACGAGGCGTTCAACGAGCTGGCGGCGGCCGCCGAGGTCTACGACGAACTGCTCTACGACCGCTACGACGAGGTCACGCCCTTCGAGATCCCCGGCGCGGAGGACTCCCTGCCGCCGTACGAGGGCCCCGAGGAGCCGAACGCGCTGAGCGTGCTGATCCGCCGCGACTACGCCGTCGCGGAGCCACAGCGGCTGATGGCGCAGGCCCAGCGGGTCGAGGCGGCGGACGACGGGGGAGCGGGCGCGGAGGTCTCGGCCACCGTGCACGGGGCGCTGGGCATCCTGTTCGGCGAGTTCGAGGCGGACGAGATCGCCTCCCGGCACAAGGAGTTCGGCCTCGAGGAGGGCGACTCCACGCTGTGGGTGCTGGCCGCCGAGGAACCGGCCGACCCGGGCGAGTGGCTGGAGACCCCGTTCGACCAGGCCGATCCCGGCCGGGTGGTCTGCCGCTTCGACGTGAGCTCGGTCTTCGACGACATCGAGGACGACGGCGAGGGCGACGACGACGAGGACGGCGACGGGGATCTCGTGGACGACATCGAGGACGAGGACCTGGAGCCACTGGACGCGGACCGCTAGCCGACAGGGCCGCCGGCCGGTGATTTCCGGACGTTCTTGACGGCGGCGGTCACGTGGGGGAGACCCTCGTGACCGCCGCCGTTCGCGTCAGGGTGTGTCCACCGCCGGGACCTGGGCGCGCAGCAGCGTCGGCAGCCGGGTCGTGCGGGGTTTGGCCGATACCTCGGCGACGGCCTTCGGCAGGGCCTGGTCGACGCCGTGCACCACGGACAGATGGCGCTCCGCCCGGCCGAAGGCCGTGTACACCCAGGGGCGGGAGAGGGCCTGCGCGGCGTCCCCGGGCAACACCACGACCGCCGCGGGCCACCGGCTGCCCACCGCCTGGTGCGCGGTCAGCGCCCACCCGTGCCGCACGGCCTGCTCCACCCGCTCCCTCGGTACGACCACGGAGGCGTCCGCGCACGTCAGGTGCAGCCCCTCCGCGTCGGCCCTCACCACCCGGCCCGGCACCGTACGGCCCGGCACGGGGGAGTAGGCGACCCGGTCGCCGGGGTCGAAGCCGCCGAAGCGGCCGGGGCCCGGATTCAGCCGTTCCTTGAGGGCGGCGTTCAGCGCGCGCGTGCCGGCCGCGCCGCCGTGACCCGGGGTGATCACCACCGTCTCCTCGGGCGGGATCCCGAAGGCCCGCGGCACCGAGTCGGCGACGAGCTGCACGGTCCTGTGCACGGCCTCGCCCGCGTCCCGCACCGGCACGATCACGATCTCCTTGCCGGGCGCGTCGACCTGGTTCAGCTCACCGATGCCGACGCCGGAGACCAGCTCGCCGAGCGGTCCCGGGTCGGGCGTGCGCGAGGCGACCTGCGGGCACACGCGGGCCGCGAGCAGGTCGGCGAAGACCCGGCCGGGACCGGCCGACCACAGCACCGCCGGATCCCCGCTGAGCACCAGCCGCGCCCCGTCGGGCAGCGACTCCGCGAGCATCGCGGCGCTCTCCACGTCCAGATGCGGCGCGTCCAGCACGACCAGCAGGTCGAGGGCGAAGGCCCCGTCGGCGTCCCGCCCGGGACCCTCGGCACCGGCGAGGAGACCGGCGACGGTCACGACGGCACCGTCCCCGTTCCCGTTCCCGGCCCCCTCCCCGTCCGTGTCCGCCTCGTCGAGGAGCGCCGCGAACCGGCGTCGGCCGTCCGGCGTGTGGCAGGCAGCGACGGTGCGCACGCCCAGGGCCCGGGCCGCGGTGAGCAGGGCCGCCGGTTCGGCGCGGGCGGTCTCGCCGCCGGTGTGCAGCACCAGGCCGTGCCCGGCGACGGCGCGGATCAGCTCGGCCGTGCTGCCGGACGCGGCGGCCGTCGCCGACTCCCACGGCGCGGAGGCGTCCTTGGCCAGCGAGTTGACCACGCGGGCCAGCGCGTCGGCGAGGCTCTCCTCCGCGAGCGCGTACCGCTCCAGACCGACCAGGACACGCACCGGCCGGGCCTCCTCGCCCTCTTCGCCGCCCTCTTCGCCGTTCCCTGTGGTGGCCGCAGGCGGCTGTCCGGCTCCGGGGGTGTCCAGAGCGTCCTGGAAGACGAGGGCCTCGCCCTCGGCCAGCGTGTCCTGCACGGCGGCGTCCGCGTCCGGCACGGCCTGCCTGCCGAGAGCCGCGGTGAGCGTCGGCAGCTCCAGGGCGGTGTGCCCGGCGAGGGCGGCCTGCTCCAGCAGCCAGACCGTCACCGCGCGGCCGCGCCGCTCGTCGTCGGGGGCGCACTCCGGGCCGAGCAGCGCCCGCGCGAACCCGTCGGCCTGCTCGGGCCGTACGCCGGGGACGCGCAGCAGGTGCCACGGGTCCGCGCGCAGCACGTCCTCGGCGCTCTCGCCGAGCGCGGCGGCGGTCTGCGGCGCGAGCGTCTCGGGCGCGCCGCCGTCGGCCAGCACGCGTCGCATGCCGTCGACGGTGTCCGTGGCGGGCGCGGGTGCGGCGGCCACCGGCTGCGGACGCCGGGCCGGCTCAGGGGCCGGGCAGCGCGGGGCGGGGTCCGGTGCGAAGACGGCGGCGGGGGGCTTCGTGCCGCCCTCCACGGCGCGGACGGCCGCCAGCAGGTCGGCGGCCGTCCCGCTGAGCTTGGCCCCGGCGGCGATGGGCGCAGCCTTCTCGGCCTTGCGCCGCTCGATCCGCTCCCGCTCCAACTTCTGCGCGGCAAGCTCGGCCTGAGCCTCGGAGAGCTGCGCGGCGGCTTCCGCGGCTTCTGCTGCTTCTGCGGCTTGCACGGCGGGAGTTTCCGCGTCAGCGCTCACACCCTCGCCGCCGCCCTCCGTGGCCTCGGGCTCGGTGGCAGGCGGTTCGCCGGTGGTCCCCGGCTTCGCCGGATCGGCGTGCTCCGTGTTCTGCGGGGGGACCGGGTCCGTGCTCACAGCGTGCTCCAGTCGTGATCGGGATAGCGGTGCACGGGCGCCGACACGTCATCGAGGGCCCGGCAGATCTCGTCAGGAAGACTAAGGGCCTCCACTGACAATGCCCCCGTGAGCTGCAGCGCGTTGCGCGCGCCGACGATCGGGGCGGCCACGCCGGGCCGGTCGCGCACCCAGGCCAGGGCGACCTGGAGCGGGGTCACCGCGAGCCCGTCCGCGGCGGTCGACACGGCGTCCACGATGCGGCTCGCGGTGTCGTCGAGGTACGGCTCGACGAAGAGCCCGAAGTGCTCCGAGGCACCGCGTGAGTCGGGCGGCAGGGCGTCGCCCCGGTACTTTCCGGTGAGGACGCCGCGCCCCAGCGGGGAGGAGGGCAGCAGGCCGATGCCCAGGTCCAGCGCGGCCGGCAGCACCTCGCGCTCGATGCCGCGCTGCAGCAGCGAGTACTCCATCTGGGTCGCCGCCAGCCGCGTCCGGGTGCCCGGCGCGGCGAGCTGCCAGGTCGCCGCCTTGGCGAGCTGCCAGCCGCAGAAGTCGGCGACCCCGGCGTACCGCGCGCGGCCACTGGCGACAGCGATGTCGAGGGCCTGAAGCGTCTCCTCCAGCGGGGTGTCCGGGTCGAAGGCGTGCACCTGCCACAGGTCGACGTAGTCCGTGCCGAGCCGGGCCAGCGAGGCGTCGAGGGCGGCCAGGAGGTGGCCCCGCGAGCCGTCGAAGCGGCGGTCCGGGTCGGGCACGCTGCCCGCCTTGGTCGAGATGATCAGGTCCCGGCGCGGCACCAGGCCGTCTATGAGCCGCCCGAGCAGGTACTCGGCGTCCCCGTCGCCGTACACGTCGGCCGTGTCGACGAGGGTCCCGCCCGCCTCCCAGAACGTCTTCATGACGTCCGCGGCGTCGTGCTCGTCGGTGTCACGGCCCCAGGTCAGGGTGCCGAGCCCGATGCGGGACACACGCAGGCCGGTGCGGCCGAGATGCCTCTGCTCCATGAACGCCGAGATTACTGGCCAGAACTGGGCAATGGGTTGCCTGTGGATAACCGAATCCCCGCGAGGAGCAGCGGAGTTCCGCGCAGGCCGGGCCGCAGGTCCCGCCGTGTGACGACTCCCGCACAACCGGGCCGCGGCCTGACCGGACCGGCATCGTCGCGCTAATGTCTGCGCGACAGCGTCGTTACTGATCAGTAAGGGGATCGGCCATGCAGCTCGGGATCAACCTCGGCTACTGGGGTGCCGGAATGGACGGCGACAACCTCGCCGTCGCCCAGGAGGCCGACCGCCTCGGGTACGCGGTCTGCTGGGCCGCCGAGGCCTACGGGTCGGACGCGGCCACCGTGCTCACGTGGGTCGCGGCGAAGACCGAGCGGATCGACGTCGGCTCGGCCATCTTCCAGATCCCCGCGCGCCAGCCCGCGATGACCGCGATGACCGCCGCCACCCTCGACTCCCTCTCCGGCGGCCGTTTCCGCCTCGGCCTCGGCGTCTCCGGCCCGCAGGTCTCCGAGGGCTGGTACGGCGTCAAGTTCGACAAGCCGCTGTCCCGCACGCGCGAGTACGTCGAGATCGTCCGCAAGGCGATGACGCGCGAGCGGCTGTCGTACGACGGCGAGCACTGGACGCTGCCGCTGCCGGGCGGCCCGGGCAAGCCGATCAAGCTGACCGTGCACCCGGAGCGCGAGCACATCCCGCTGTACATCGCCGCGATCGGGCCGAAGAACCTGGAGCAGACCGGCGAGATCGCCGACGGCGCGCTGCTCATCTTCCCGTCCGCCGACCACCTCGAGGACACCGCGATCAAGTACCTGCGGGCCGGCCGCGAGAAGGCAGGCCTGACGCTGGACGGCTTCGACGTCTGCCCGACGCTGCCCCTCGCGCTCGGCGACGACAAGGACGTCGAGAAGCTCGCCGACACCTTCCGCCCGTACACCGCGCTGTACGTCGGCGGCATGGGCAGCCGTAAGCAGAACTTCTACAACCAGCTCGCGCAGCGGATGGGCTACGAGGCGGCGGCGGCCGAGATCCAGGACAAGTACCTGGCCGGCGACAAGCAGGGCGCCGCGGCGGCCGTACCGCACGAGCTGATCGACCGGACGACGCTGCTGGGTTCGGTGGAGCGGATCGCCGACCGGATGAAGGCCTACGCGGCGGCCGGCGTCACGACCCTCACCCTCGCCCCCGCGGGCTTCACCCTCGACGAGCGTCTCGCCTCGCTGCGGGCGGGCGCGCAGGCCCTGGAGCTGTCCGGGCTGGCGTAGCGGGAAGCCCGCAAGGAGGGGCAGGCTGGGAAGAAGAGGATTTCAGCGGCCGTGGTGGGGGCTCGGGGGTCTTCCCCGCCACGGCCGTCACGGGGAACAACGCGCCGGGACGCGCGCGGTTACGCCCCCGCAGTGATTCCGGACGTCCTTCTTTCGGCCCAGTTGTCGGATCGCAGGTGTTGCGGCATCTGCCGTGCCGCATTTGACTCGTTTGCATGCTTTCGGCGAAGAGTCTGTTCCAGGAGATCATCGACCACGACGAGTCCTTCGCGCTCTTCTGCTCCATCGCCGCCGGCGGTGAGTCGCAGGGCGGCTGGGAGAACTCCAGGATCGCCGCGCTCGTCCCGCGCAGCGAACGCGACCTGGCCCCCAAGATCGCCCGGCACGGCGCCGACGAGGACAAACACGGGCGGATCTTCAACGCGCTGATGAAGAAGCGCGGCCTCGACCCGGTGCCCGTCCCGCCCGACACCGACTACACGATGCTCCTGGAGCGCGGCGGCATCGGTCTCGCGCACGACCGGCTCACCGCGGACCGGCCGCTGACCGTGCCGGACATCGTCACGTACCTCGCCCACAGCCGGGTCACCGAACAGCGGGCCGCCGAACAGATGGCGCTGCTGCGCCGGCACTTCGCCGACCACCCCGACCTCGGCCGGGCGGTGCGGATGATCTCGAACGACGAGGACAACCACCTCGCCTACTGCCACGAGGAACTGCTGCGCCTCGCCCGCGCGGGGCACGGCCGCGCCATCCAGCGCACCCTGCGCGCGTGCGCGCTCGCCGAGATCCGGATCTACCGGGACGTCAGCCTGGCCGTCATGGCCCACATGGGCCGCATCCTCGGCTGGCCCGGGGCCCGGTCGGCCGTCCTCGCGGCCGGCATCCACGCCGTCTACGCGTGGGAGCGGCTCGCGGGCTGGCGGCGGATGGTCTCCCTGGAGATGCCCGAACGCCGCGACGCACTCGGCGGCCCGGCCACCCCCGCCCCCGAGTTCGCCTGACCCGACCCCTGCCACCGCCGACCCCTGCCACCGCGGACAGGGGCCGCGCTACAGCCAGCCGCGCCGCTTGAACAGCCGGTACAGCAGTACCTCCAGGCCCGCCATCAGGAGGATCACCGCCGGGTAGGACCACAGCCAGTGCAACTCCGGCATGTGGTCGAAGTTCATGCCGTAGATCCCCGCGATCATCGTGGGGACGGCGGCCATGGCCGCCCACGCGGAGATCTTCCGCATGTCGTCGTTCTGCCGGACGCTCATCTGCGCCAGATGCGCCGAGAGGACGTCCGACACCAGCCGGTCCAGCCCCTCCACGGACTCGTTCACGCGCGTGAGGTGGTCGCTGACGTCCCGGAAGAACGGCTGGGCCTTCTCGTGGACGAACGGCACGCGCACACCGGCGAGACCCCCGCCCGCGAGCCGGTCCAGCGGCTGCGCGAGCGGGCCGGTGGCCCTGCGGAACTCCAGGATCTGCCGCTTGAAGGCGTAGATGCGGGACGCCGTGTGCCGTGAGCCGCCGCTCGTCGGCGAGAACACCTCCGCCTCCAGCTCCTCCAGGTCGGTGCCCAACTCGCCCGCCACGTCCACGTAGTGGTCGACCACGGCGTCGGCGATCGAGTACAGCACCGCCGTGGGACCGTGCCGGAGCGTCTCGGGCTCCGCCTCCAGACGGTGTCGTACGGCCCCCAGGGGCGCTTCCTCGCCGTGCCGGACGGTCACCACGAACGAGTCGCCGACGAAGACCATGACCTCGCCGGAGGAGACGATGTCGCTCTTCGGCTCGTACCCCACCGGCTTGAGGACCACGAACAGCGAGTCGTCGTACACCTCCAACTTGGGCCGCTGATGCGCGTTCAGGGCGTCCTCGACGGCCAGCGGATGCAGCCCGAACTCCTCCGCGACCCGGGCGAACTCGGGCTCCGTGGGCTCGTACAGCCCGATCCAGACGAACGCGTCGCCCCCGCCGCGGCACTGCGCCAGGGCGTCGGAGAAGTCCGCGGGCCCCTGCGTGCGGCGCCCGTCGCGGTAGATGGCGCAGTCGACGATCACGGAGCGTATTCTCCCGCCGTCCGCCGCCGGGCGCACTCCGCGCTGCGCCTACCCTGGGCCGCATGCCCACGTTGATCCTCGTCCGGCACGGCCGGTCCACCGCCAACACCTCCGGCGTGCTCGCCGGCTGGACGCCCGGCGTCGCCCTCGACGAACGCGGCGCCGCACAGGCCGCCGCGCTGCCCGCGCGGCTCGACGCGCTGCCCATCGCCGAGGTCGTCGCCAGCCCCCTGCAACGCTGCCAGGAGACGATCCGGCCGCTCCTCGACGCCCGCCCCGGCCTGCGCGCGCACACCGACGAGCGGATCGGGGAGTGCCACTACGGCGACTGGTCGGGCCGCAAGCTCGCCGAGCTGAAGGACGAGCCCCTGATGGAGGTCGTCCAGGCGCACCCCTCCGCCGCGGCCTTCCCCGGGGGCGAGTCCATGCGGGCCATGCAGACCCGGGCCGCCGAGGCGGTGCGCGAGTGGAACGCGCGCGTGGAGCGCGATCACGGCGCCGACGCCGTCTACCTGATGTGCTCGCACGGCGACATCATCAAGTCGCTCGTCGCGGACGCGCTCGGTCTGCATCTCGACCTCTTCCAGCGGATCTCCGTGGAACCGTGTTCCGTGACCGCGATCCGCTACACCCGGCTGCGCCCCTTCGTCGTGCGGCTCGGCGACACCGGCGACTTCGCCTCCCTCGCCCCGCGCGAGGAGCCCCCGACCGGGGACGCGACCGTCGGGGGTGGTGCGGGCGCACCGTGATCGTCGCCCGCAGTAGGGTGAAGCGGTCCATGTACGCGCGCGTGCCCGCACGGACGTTCCCCCACGCCCACCCCGCCCCACGATGACCCAGACCCACGATTCCCATGGAGACAGGACGTGTCCCGTCAGGTGTTCCTCTACGACCCCCCGGACCGCTTCGTGGCCGGTACGGTCGGACTGCCCGGGCGCCGTACCTTCTTCCTCCAGGCCGTCGCCGGCGCCCGAGTGACCAGTGTGGCCCTGGAGAAGACCCAGGTCGCCGCGCTCGCCGAGCGCATGGACGAGCTGCTGGACGAGGTCGTACGCCGTACCGGCGGCAGCGCCTCCGTACCCGCCATGTCGCCCGCCGAGAACACCGACACGGCCCCCCTCGACTCCCCGGTCGAGGAGGAGTTCCGCGTCGGCACCATGGCGCTGGCCTGGGACGGCGAGGAGCAGCGCATGATCGTCGAGGCGCAGGCCCTGGTCGAACTCGACGCGGACTCCGAGGAGGACCTCGCCGAGGCCGAGGAGAAACTCCTCCAGGACGAGGAGAACGGGCCCCCGATGCTGCGGGTCCGGCTCACCGGCGCGCAGGCGCGCGCGTTCGCCAAGCGCGCCCTCGACGTCGTCAACGCCGGCCGGCCGCCGTGCCCGCTGTGCAGCCTGCCGCTCGACCCGGAAGGACACGTATGTCCGCGCCAGAACGGATACCGCCGGGGGGCGTGACGACCACCGACCCGGCCGCCGCCGATGCGTACGCACTCCTCGCGCGGGGCGAGCTCACCGTCCGCGGCCGCATCACCGGCGCCTCGAACGCGGCCCTGTACTGCACGGTCACGCACGAGGGCCGCGAGGCCGCCTGCGTCTACAAGCCCGTCGCCGGGGAGCGCCCCCTGTGGGACTTCCCCGACGGCACCCTCGCCCAGCGCGAGGTCGCCGCCTACGAGGTGTCCGCGGCGACCGGCTGGGGCCTCGTCCCGCCCACCGTGCTGCGCGAGGGGCCGCACGGCGAGGGCATGTGCCAGCTCTGGATCGAGACGGCCCCGGAGGCCGAACTGCTCGCCCTGGTGGACGCGGAGGAGCCCGAGCCGGGCTGGAAGGCGATCGGCTTCGCCGAGGTCGGCGAGGGCCGCACCGCGCTGCTGGTGCACGCCGACGACGAACGGCTGCGCCGGCTCGCCGTCCTCGACGCGGTGATCAACAACGCCGACCGCAAGGGCGGCCACCTGCTGCCCACCGCCGACGGCCGGCTCTACGGCATCGACCACGGCGTCACCTTCAACGCCGAGAACAAGCTGCGCACGCTCCTGTGGGGCTGGGCGGGCGAGCCCCTGACCGGCGAGGCCGTCGAGGCGCTCAAGGGCCTCCAGGGGGCCCTGGAGGGCGGCGGACGGCTGGCCGCGACCCTGGCCGGGCTCATCACCCCGGCCGAACTCGACGCCACGCGCGCGCGTACCGAGGCGCTCCTCGCCTCCGGGAAGCACCCGGAGCCGAGCGGGGAGTGGCCGGCGATCCCCTGGCCGCCCGTGTAGCCGCGCAAGATCACATCCGAGGGGGATCGCGCAAGAGGGCCTTCGCGGCCATCTGGACGGCTCCGGTTCGTATACGCAACTTCCGTCCGGTTAGGCTCATGACATGCATGCCTGGCCCGCTTCCGAGGTCCCCGCCCTGCCTGGTCAGGGCCGCGACCTGAGGATCCACGACACCGCGACCGGCGGCTTGGTCTCCCTCGACCCCGGTCCCGTCGCCCGTATCTACGTCTGCGGCATCACGCCGTACGACGCGACCCACATGGGTCACGCGGCGACCTACAACGCGTTCGACCTGGTTCAGCGCGTGTGGCTCGACACCAAGCGGCAGGTCCACTACGTCCAGAACGTCACCGACGTCGACGACCCGCTGCTGGAGCGCGCCGAACGCGACGGCGTCGACTGGGTCGCCCTCGCCGAGAAGGAGACGGCCCTCTTCCGCGAAGACATGACGGCCCTGCGGATGCTCCCGCCGCAGCACTACATAGGCGCGGTCGAGGCGATACCCGGGATCGTCCCGCTCGTCGAGCGACTGCGCGACGCCGGCGCCGCCTACGACCTCGAGGGCGACACCTACTTCTCGGTCGAATCCGACCCGGACTTCGGCAAGGTGTCCGGCCTCGACGCCGCCGCGATGCGGCTGCTGTCCGCCGAGCGCGGCGGCGACCCGGACCGCCCGGGCAAGAAGAACCCGCTCGACCCGATCCTGTGGCTGGCCGCCCGCGAGGGCGAGCCGAGCTGGGACGGCGGCTCCCTCGGCCGTGGCCGGCCCGGCTGGCACATCGAGTGCGTGGCCATCGCCCTGGACCACCTCGGGATGGGCTTCGACGTCCAGGGCGGCGGCTCCGACCTCGCCTTCCCGCACCACGAGATGGGCGCCTCCCACGCCCAGGTGCTGACCGGCGAGTTCCCCATGGCCAAGGCGTACGTCCACGCCGGCATGGTCGCCCTCGACGGCGAGAAGATGTCGAAGTCCAGGGGCAACCTCGTCTTCGTGTCGAAGCTGCGTCAGGACGGCGTCGACCCCGCCGCCATCCGTCTCACCCTCCTCGCCCACCACTACCGGGCCGACTGGGAGTGGACCGACCAGGTCCTGGCGGACGCCGAGGCCCGCCTCGGGCGCTGGAGGGCCGCCGTCTCCCGGCCCGACGGGCCGCCCGCCGAAGCGCTCGTCGAGGAGATCCGCGAGGCCCTCGCGGCCGACCTCGACGCCCCGGCCGCCCTGGCCGCCGTCGACCGCTGGGCCGCGCTCCAGCAGGAGCGGGGCGGTACGGACATCGGCGCCCCCGGCGTCGTTTCACGCGCCGTGGACGCGCTGCTCGGCGTCGCGCTGTAGCAGGAAAGCAGGAAGAGCAGGAAAAGGGAGAGAGGGGCGCTTCCCGTCACCGGGAAGCGCCCCTCTCCGTCGTCTCAGCCCGCCAGGCCTCTCAGTCCTCCGACGAATCCTCGTCGTCGGAGTCCGAAGAGTCAGAAGACTCGGGGGGCTCGGCGGGATCGGCGGAGTCCCCCAGCGGCTTCGGCGGCTTCGGGGGACGGGTGCGCTCGCCGGGGTCCGGCGGGCCGCCGTCCCTGCGCCGCAGGTAGCGCTCGAACTCGCGGGCGATCGCCTCGCCCGACGCCTCCGGCAGCTCCGCGGTGTCCCGGGCCTCCTCCAGCGTCTGCACGTACTCGGCGACCTCGGTGTCCTCCGCGGCCAACTGGTCGACGCCCACCTGCCAGGCGCGCGCGTCCTCGGGCAGTTCGCCCAGCGGGATGCGCACGTCGATCAGGTCCTCCAGCCGGTTGAGGAGGGCCAGCGTCGCCTTCGGGTTCGGCGGCTGCGACACGTAGTGCGGCACCGCCGCCCAGAGGCTGACCGCGGGCACCCCCGCGTGCGTGCACGCCTCCTGGAGGACGCCGACGATGCCCGTGGGCCCCTCGTACTTGGTCTCCTCCAGGTCCATCCGCTGCGCCAGATCCGCGTCGGACGTCGTCCCGCTGATCGGCACCGGACGTGTGTGCGGGGTGTCACCCAGTAGCGCGCCCAGGATGACGACCAGCTCCACGCCCAACTCGTGCGCGAAGCCCAGCAGCTCGTTGCAGAACGAACGCCAGCGCATGGACGGTTCGATCCCGCGTACCAGCACCAGGTCGCGTGGTTTCTCGCCACCGACCCGGACCACCGACAGTCTCGTCGTCGGCCAGGTGATCTTGCGCACGCCGGCGTCCAGCCACACCGTGGGGCGGTTCACCTGGAAGTCGTAGTAGTCCTCGGCGTCCAGCGCCGCGAACACCTCGCCCTTCCACTCCCGCTCCAGATGCGCGACCGCGGTGGAGGCGGCGTCGCCGGCATCGTTCCAGCCCTCGAACGCGGCCACCATGACCGGGTCGATCAGCTCGGGAACCCCCTCGAGCTCGATCACCCAGCGCCTCCTTCCGACGTGCCCTCGCTTGACCACCCAACCTTACGGCGTTCTGCGGGGGCGCCCGCAGCCCCCTCGCACGGGGGAGTGAACGGATCACTGCCCCGATCGCCACCCCTGAACACCCCTCACCGCGCACGCCTCTCAGAGCGTGGAGCGCAGCCACTGCTCCACGCTCGCGATGTGCACCGTCGCCCACGACCGCGCCGCCTCCGCGTCCCGGTCGCGCAGCGCCGCCAGGATCGCCCGGTGCTCCCGCAGGGTGCCCGAGACCGCGTCCTCCTGCGTCAGACCGCGCCAGATCCGGGCCCGGGTGGTGGGCCCGGACAGCCCGTCGAGCAGCGAACACAGCACCGAGTTGCCCGCGCTCTGCACGATGCCCCGGTGGAACTCCAGGTCGCAGGCGACCAGTTCCTCCACCGAAGGCGCGTCGCCCAGCTTGTCCAACTGGGCGTCCAGCGCGTTCAGTTGCTGCTCGCTGATGCGCAGGGCGGCCATCGCGGTGGCGGCCGGCTCCAGGATGCGGCGCACCGCCAGGAACTCCAGGACCGTGTCGTCGCGGTGGAAGTCCACGACGAAACTCAGCGCCTCCAACAGCAGTTGGGGATCGAGGCTCGTCACATACGTGCCGTCGCCCTGCCGCACGTCCAGGATCCGGATCAGCGACAGGGCGCGCACCGCCTCCCGCAGCGAGTTGCGGGACAGGCCCAGCTCGGCGGCCAGCTCACTCTCCTTGGGCAGCCGCTCCCCGGGGCGCAGCGCACCCGAGACGATCATGCCCTTGATCTTCTCGATCGCCTCGTCGGTGACTGCCATGACCGGCCTCCCTGTCGCTCGCACCCAGACGTCGGATCCAGACGTCGGATCCAGACCTCGGATCCAGACCTCGGATCCAGACATCGGATGTCTCAGCGCCATTATGGGGGCAGATCAGAGCAATGCCTCCAGATCCGCGATCACGGCCCGCTCGTCGAGGGTGGTGAGCCCGCGGTCGCGCATCAGGACCCGTCCGTCGACGACGGTGTCCCGTACGTCCGCCGAGTGCGCCGCGTAGGCGAGCGTCGACCACGGGTCGTGGCGCGGGCGCAGATGCGGTGCGGCCAGGTCGAGCACGATCAGGTCGGCCCGCTTGCCCGCCTCCAGCGAGCCGAGCCGCTCGCCGAGCCCCAGCGCCCGCGCGCCCTCGATCGTCGCCATCCGGACGGCCTGCTCGGCGCCGACCGCCGTCGGGTCGCCGCCCGCCTTGTGCACCAGCGCCGCCTGCCGCACCGCGCCCAGCACGTCCAGCGAGTTGGAGCTGACGGCCCCGTCCGTGCCGAGCCCGACCGTGACGCCCGCGCTGAGCAGGCGCGGCACCGGCGCGATCCCGCAGCCCAACTTCAGGTTGGACACCGGGCAGTGGGCGACGGCGGTGCCCGTGCGGGCCAGCGCCGCGATCTCCGGGCCGGTCAGGTCGACTGCGTGCGCGAGCAGCACATCGGGGCCGAGCAGCCCGAGGGAGTCCAGCAACTCCACCGGCCGCTTCCCGTACTTGACCTCCACCGTGGCGACCTCGGTGCCGTTCTCGGCCGCGTGGATGTGTACCAGCGCGCCGAACTCCCGGGCCAGCGCGAAGACTTCGGTGAGCTGCGCGGGGGAGAGGGTGTAGGCGGAGTGCGCGAAGACGACCGGCCGGGTGCCGTGCCGGGCCGCGCCGCGTGCCTCCAAGTCCCGCCGTGCCCAGGCGAGTCGGTGCTCGTAGGCGATGCCGTCCGGCGGCTCGGGCACGTCCATGAAGGTGGGGCCGGTGTGCAGCCGCCAGCCCGCCTCGCGGGCCGCCTGCTCGGCCGCCTCGTGGAACCAGTACATGTCCAGTGCCGACGTCACTCCGGCCCGGACGCTCTCCGCGACCGCCAGCCGCACCGCCGCCGCCACGTTCTTCGGCGCCAGCAGCTCGGCCTCCCACCTCAACACCCGTTCCAGGAAGCCCTGGAGGGTGACGTCGTCGGCGCGACCGCGCAGCAGCGTCATCGCGAGGTGGGTGTGCGTGTTGATCAGCCCGGGCAGGACGAGACAGCCGTCGGCGTCGATCTCCTCGGCGGCGGTGTGGCGTTCGCGCAGTTCGTCGGCCGGCCCCACGGCGAGGATCTCGCCCTCGTGGACGGCAACTGCCCCGTTCCGTACGACGGTTCCGGCGTCGTCGACCGTGAGGACGTCGCCGCCGTGCACCAGCAGGTCGATGCTCACGCCTGCTCCCCTTCCGCCAGCAGCCGCAGCGCCTCCAGGGAGACGACCGCGCCCCGCTCGACACCGGCCGCGACGACCTCCCGGTGCGGGTCGTAGCCGCCGGTGGCCTGCTCGTCGACCAGTTCGTCGGCGTTCGCCCCGTCGATCACCAGCACCCCGCCCGCGACCAGACCGCGCAGCGAGGCGGTGACCAGCAGCGCGGACAGCTCCATCTCGATGGCGGCGAGCCCGGCGCCCTCGTAGGAGAAGAGCGGGAGCAGGCCCGGCTGGAAGGCCGCCCGGGTCCAGACGATGCCCCGGTGGTGCGGGGCGCCGGCCGCGCGGGCCGCCCGCTGGAGGGCGAACACCGCCTCGGGCGCGGCCACCGCCGGATACTCCGGGGGCAGCAACTGCTGGGTGACGCCGTCGTCGCGGACGGCGGCCTCCGCGATGACCAGGTCGCCGTCCCCGATGCCCGGCCGCATCGCGCCCGCCGTGCCGAACCGCAGGAAGGTGCGCACGCCCGCGTCCGCCAGCTCCTGGAACAGCAGGATCGCGCCAGGTCCGCCCACCCCGTGCGAGGCGACGACCACCGGCACGCCCTTCCAACTCCCGCTGAACACCCGGTACTCGCGGTGGTACGACACCTCCTCCGCGCCGTCCAGCAGCGCGGCGACGGCCGCCGCGCGCGCCGGGTCGCCGACGACCACGGCGTGCGCCGGGAGGCCGGTGCGCGGAATACGGGTGACGGGCAGCAGATCCTGGGTCATCGGGCGGCTCCGGTGGTACGGGTACGGGGGCGACGGCGGCGGGCCGTCGTGAGGAACAGGGCGCCGAGCGTGACGACGTACGGCGCGGCGTCGGTCGCCTGCTGCGGCAGGCCGAGCCCCTGGAGACGGAACCCCGCCGCCTCCGCGAGCCCGAACAGCAGCGCGGCGAGCAGGACGCCCAGCGGCGCGGCGCGGCCCAGCATGACGGCCACGACAGCGATCCAACCACGGCCCGCCGTCATGTTCTCCGTGAACAAGGTGACGTTGCCCAGCGCGAGTTGAGCGCCCGCGAGCCCGCACAGCACGCCCGACAGCAGGATCACGCCGTACTGGTACTTCGCCGGGCTCACCCCGAGCGTGGCCGCCGCGTCGGGAGCCTCGCCGACTCCGCGGAGTCTGAGGCCCCACACGTGCCGCGACAGCAGCAGCGCGGCGACCGCGACCGCCGCCCACGAGAGGTAGGCGAGGGGGGAGAAGCCGCCGATCAGCGGCAGCCCGGCGAGTGACGGATCGTCAAAAGTGCCCTGGACGCCGAAGACCGTCCGGAGCAGGAAGCTCGTCAGGCCCACGGCGAGCAGGTTCATCGCGATGCCGAGGACGACCGCGTCGCCGCGCAGGGTGACCGCGCCCACGGCCAGGATCAGCGAGTACGCGGCCGCCGCGAGGGCCGCCGCCAGGACGCCGAGCCAGGGGCTGCCGGTGAACCAGCTCGTCGCCACGGACGTGAAGCAGCCCATCAGCATCATGCCTTCGAG
Source organism: Streptomyces sp. yr375 (assembly GCF_900110755.1). Taxonomy (GTDB): domain Bacteria; phylum Actinomycetota; class Actinomycetes; order Streptomycetales; family Streptomycetaceae; genus Streptomyces. The sequence continues at coordinate 155,623 of NZ_FOFF01000008.1, read as the reverse complement.
GCCGATGTTGAAGACCCCGGCCCGCTCGCACAGCGCGCCGCCGAGGGCCGCCAGCAGGATCGGGGTGAGGGCGCGCAGCGCCGACAGGAGGAGATCGGAGTCGAGGAACATCACACCGTCTCGCTTTCCGGGGAGCGACGGCCGGAGCCGAAGGCGAACCAGCGGCTCGGGAAACGCAGCCGGGCCGCCAGGAACACGATCACGATCGCCTGGAGCACCTGGGTCAGCTCGCGCGGCACCTCGGTGGTCCGCTCCATCGCGAGTCCGCCGACCTGGAGGACGGCGAAGAAGAACGCGGCGATCACCGTGCCCAGCGGAGCGGCGGCGGCGAGCAGGGCCGCCGTCAGACCCGTCCAGGTGTAGCCGGGGGCGGTGAGTGAGCCGTCCACGAAGCGGTACGGGAAGCTCAACACCCCGATCGCGCCCACGAGTCCGGCGAGCCCGCCGGAGACCGACATCAACTTCAGGGTCAGGCCCCGGCGTTCGACGCCCGCGTACGCGGCGAACCGGGAGTTGAGGCCCGTCATCCGGATCTCGTAGCCGACGGCGGTGCGCCGGTCGGTGAACCAGTACGCGGCGGCGGCGAGCGCCACCAGGACCAGCCCGAGGGTGACCGTCGAGTCGCCGAACGCGGGCAGCGCCACCCCGTCCGGCAGCGCGCGCGTCTGGGGCAGGCTGGAGCCGGGCTCCTTGAGCGGGTAGCGCGCCAGGTAGGAGGCGAGCGACACCGCCGGGTAGCTCAGCAGCAGGCTGCTGACCAGCAGCGGGACGCCGAGCCGGTTCTCGCACAGGGCGGCGAGGACGGCGTACCCGGCGCCCGCCGCCATGCCGGCCAGCAGCGCCAGGGCGACGGTGAGGGGCGCGGGCAGCGGTGCGTACAGGCCGGTCACGGCGGCCGTGATCCCGCCGAGCACCATCTGCCCGTCGCCGCCGAGGTTGATCAGGCCGGCCCGCAGCGGGATCGCCAGCGCGAGCGCCAGCCCGAGCACGCTGGTCGTGGTGGTCAGCGTCGAGCCGATGCCGTCGCCGCCGAGCGCGCCGGTCAGGACCGCCTCGTACGCCGTGACCGGGTCCGCGCCGGTGCCGAGCAGGAACAGCGCGCCGATGACGAGGCCAGCGAGCACGGAGAAGGTGAGGGGGGAGCGCAGGGCTCCGGATATCCGGGTGGGTAGGGATGCGTGTGTCATGTCAGTGCGTGGCCTCCACGGGAGCGCCCGCCATCGCGAGGCCCAGCGTCCGTTCGTCCGCGTCTTCCTTGGCGTACGAGGCCGTGATCCGGCCCTCGTACATGACCAGGACCCGGTCCGCGAGCCCCCGGATCTCGCTCAGCTCGGCCGAGACGAGCAGGACGGCGTGACCGGCGTCGCGGTAGGCGACGATCTGGTCGTGGATGTTCTGGATGGCGCCGATGTCGACCCCGCGGGTCGGCTGCTCGACGAGCAACAGCGGTGCGTCATGGGCGAGTTCGCGGCCGATCAGCAGCTTCTGCAGATTGCCGCCGGACAGCGCGGACGCGGGGACCTCGGTGGTCGCCGCCTTGATCCCGAACCGCTCGACCAGCCGCCGGGCGTGCGCTCGGACGGCCGCCGGGGGCAGCAGGCCACGGGCGGACAGGGACGTACGGTGATGGCCCATCGCCAGGTTGTCCGCGACCGAGGCGGCGGGCGCGGTACCCACCGCGTGCCGGTCCTCGGGGACGTAGGCGAGGCCCTTCGCACGGCGCTCGGTGGCCGAGGCGTGCGTGATGTCGTCGCCGGTGAGGGTGACCTGGCCGGCGGTGACCGGCCGCAGCCCGGCCAGCGCCTCCACCAGCTCGCTCTGCCCGTTCCCGGCGACGCCCGCGACCCCGACGATCTCACCGGCGTGGACGGTGAGTTCCACATCGTGGACGGCATCCGTGCGCAGACCGGTGACCCGCAGCACCGCGTCGCCGGGCGTGCCCGGCGCGTGGACGCGGTCCAGCTCGACCGCGCGGCCGGTCATCGCGGCGGCGATCTCGCCGGCCGTCGTGTCGGCGGTGACGAGCCGCGCGACCACCCGGCCGTCCCGCAGGACCGTCACCCGGTCGCTGCCCTCCAGCACCTCGCGCAGCTTGTGGGTGACCAGGATCACCGTACGGCCCTGCGCGGTCAGTGACTTGAGCACGACGAACAGGGCGTCCGCCTCGGCCGGCGTGAGCACGGCCGTCGGCTCGTCGAGGATGAGCGTACGAGCGCCCCGGTGCAGCAGCTTGAGGATCTCCACGCGCTGGCGCAGCCCCACCGGGAGGTCGCCGACCCGGGCGTCCGGGTCCACGGCCAGCCCGTGCTCCGCGGCGAGTTCACGCACCCGGCGGCGGGCCGCGGCCCGGTCCACCAGGCCGAAGCGGCGCGGCTCGGCGGCGTAGCAGACGTTCTCGGCGACCGTCAGCGAGTCGAACAGCTTGAAACTCTGGTGGACCATGCCGAGCCCGGCGGCCATGGCGGCGGAGGGGCTCGCGAACCGCACGTCCCGCCCGTCGATCCGGACCGTCCCGGCGTCGGCGCGCTCCATGCCGTACAGGATGGACATGAGCGTGGACTTGCCCGCGCCGTTCTCGCCCATCAGCGCGTGGATCTCACCGCGGCGGACGGTCAGGTCGACGGCGTCGTTGGCGAGCGTGCCGGGGAACCGCTTGGTGATTCCCCGGAGCTCGACGGCGACGTGCTCAGGAGGCGGCGGGGTCATCGACCTTCAGCTCTCCGGAGACGATCTGGTCGCGCAGCGCCGCGACCTTCGTCAGGACGTCCTTGTGGTCGGCGATCACGCACTTCGACGTGGCCACGCCGGCCTCCAGGCCGGTCAGGCTGATGCCGCCCTCCTTCAGACCGTACGAGACGCTGGTGCCCGTCGTGCCGCCGAGGACCGACTCGATGCCCTTCTCGACGGCGACGTCCGTGCGCTTGATCACGTTGTCGACGACCGTGCCCGGGGCCGAGACGCACTGGTTGACGTCCACGCCGTACGCGAACGCGCCCTTGGCCTTCGCCGCCTCGAAGACGCCGTAGTTGCCGGCCGCGGCCGCCGCCATGATCTGGTCGTAGCCCTTGGCGAGCAGGGTGTTCGCCTGCTCCTTGGCGCGCGCCGAGTCGTCGAAGGGGGACTGGCCGCCGACGAACCGGGTGGACGTCTCCGTCTTGGCGGCGACCTTCTTCGCGCCGGCCGCGAACGGGTCGCTGTAGCGGCGGAACTGGGGCGTGTCGAGCACGTCGACCGCGCCGACCTTGCCGGACTTGCTCAGCAGACCCGCCTCGGCGCCCGCCAGGTAGACGCCCTCGTGCTCGCGGAACACCGCGCAACTGACGTTCTTGTACGTCTTCGTGGTGCACGCGTCGACGATCAGGAACTGCTGGCCCGGGTTCTTCTCGGCCTGCTGCGCGACGAGGTCGGCGAACTCGAAGCCGACCAGCACGATGACGTCCGGCTTCGCGTCCACCGCGGCGGCCACGTTCTGCTGCTGCGAGGCGGCGTCGGTCGACTCGTAGACCTTCTCGGTCCCGCCGTGCCGCTTCGCCGCGGCCTTGACGCCGGTGACGGCGAGCTTCAGGAACTCGTTCTGCCCGACGGCGTCGGGGGTGACGAGGGTGAAGGACTTGCCGCCACCGCTGCCGCCGCTCGCGCTCGCGGCGGAGTCGTCCTGCTTCGCGGCGGCGTTGCAGGCGGTGGCGAGGAGCGCGGTACCGGCCGCGAGCGCGGCGAACTGCACGGAGCGGCGGTTTCTGCGGTACATCGGGGACCTTCCGGGTATGCCGAGGGACGCGCTCGGCGGTGAGCACGGGGGGTGAGGGGGGTGGGCGCTGCGGCGGTGCGGGCTGAACTCGTGCGGGCTGAGGGAGGGCTGAGGCGCGGGCCGAGGGGGCGGGCTCAGCTACGACAGCCCTCGCCGGCACACCGGCCGAAGTCGAGGAAACGGCGCTTGGTCAGCGGCACGGGTCTTCCTCCTTCGTCTCGGTCTGCGGACTGGGTGCGTGACTGTAACACCCGTTTCCGGACACCCGCCCGGTTGTCTCGAACTATGGTTCTCCCAGGTCATGTACGGTGACCGACACCACCGGAACATCAGGAGTGTCCCGATATGTCCCAGGAATTGCGTGCTGTCGACTGGGCCGGAAACGGTCTCGTGCTCATCGATCAGACGCTGCTCCCGCACCGCGCCGAGACCGTCGCCGTCCGCGATGTGGACACCTTGGTCGACGCGATCCAGCGTCTCGTCGTGCGCGGCGCGCCCGCGATCGGCGCGGCGGGTGCCTACGGTGTCGCGATCGCGCTGCTCCAGGGGGAGCGCGAGGGCTGGACGGAGACCGAGACCCGCGAGGCCGTCGCCCGGGTCCGCGCGGCACGTCCGACCGCCGTGAACCTCATGGTGTGCGTGGACCGGGTCATGACCCGCTTCGCCGAGGGCATCGACGCGGTCCTCGCGGAAGCCGCCGCCGTGCAGCGCGAGGACGTCGAGGCGAACCGCGCGATGGGCGGCTTCGGCGCGGACTGGCTGCTGAAGCGGGTCGGCGAGGACCGCCCGCTGCGGATCCTCACCCACTGCAACACCGGCGCCCTCGCGACCGCCGGCTGGGGCACCGCCCTCGGCGTCATCCGCGAACTCCACGCGCGCGGCCGCATCGAGGTCGTCTACGCCGACGAGACCCGCCCGCTGCTCCAGGGATCGCGCCTGACCGCCTGGGAGTTGGTCCAGGAAGGCATCCCGCACTACGTCCAGGCCGACGGGGCCGCGGCCGGCACGATCCTGCGCGGCGAGGTCGACGCGGCGATCGTCGGCGCCGACCGCATCGCCGCCAACGGCGACACCGCCAACAAGGTCGGCACCGTCGGTGTCGCCCTGGCCTGCGCCGACGCGGGCATCCCGTTCCTGGTGGCGGCCCCGACGACCACGGTCGACCTGTCGACCCCGACCGGCGACGCCATCCACATCGAACTCCGAGGCGAGGACGAGGTGTTGGAGTGGGGCGGGGTACGGACCGCGCCCGCCGCGTCGCGCGGCCACAACCCGGCGTTCGACGTCACCCCTGGACGGCTGGTGACCGGACTGGTCACGGAGCGGGGCGTGTTGGAAGTGGCGGCCGGTCAACTCCCCGGCGAGCACCTGAAGTAGCCCGGCCGACTCCCGGGCGGTCAGCGGCGGGTGAGCTCCAACTCCAGGAGCCACTCGACGACTTCGGTGTGGTGGCGGGCCTGACGAGGGGTGTCGCCCCACACGTACAGCCCATGGCCCGCCACGACCACCGCCGGCATCCGGGGTTCGCGGGCCGCCTCCAGCCGGTCGCCGAGGACCTTCATGTCCTGGCTGTTGGCGATGACCGGCAGCGTCACCTCGACGTCGTGCGCCGGCTGGCCGACGCCCTTGAGCATCTCCACGTCCTTGAAGACGATCCCGCCCGGGTGCCGGTGCCCCATGGCCACGGACGCCACCGTGTGGACGTGCACGACCGCGCCCGCCCCGGTCAGCGCGGCCACCCGCGCGTGCAGCTCGGCCTCGGCGGACGGCCTGCCCCCGTGCACGGCGGCGCCCTTCCCGTCCACCAACACCACGTCGGCGGGCTTCAGTTCGCCCTTGTCGTGGCCGCTCGCGGTCACCGCGAGGCGCAGCGGGTCGCGGGTGAGCACCACCGACAGGTTGCCGGAGGTGCCGCGCATCCAGCCGAAGGCGGCGAACCGCGCGGACTCGGCGGCGAGCACCGCCCCCGCCTCCTCCAGGTCGAGGGCGCTGATGTGGGCGGTCATGAAGTGCTCCTGGAATTACCGATGGTGATCTCGTCGAACGTCCCCGCCTGCGCGTGGTCGCCGACGCCTTGCTCGTAGTACGGCTCCCCGGGCCGCCGGATCCCGACGGCGTGCCACCCGGCCGCGCGGGCCGCGTCCAGCTCGCCGGGCCGGTCGGAGAGGAACAGCAGCCGGTTCCCGGCGATCCCGGTCGCCTCCGCGATACGGCGGTACGACGCCGGGTCCTGCTTGGGTCCGGCGTTCTCGGTGTCGTACAGACCCGACACGAGCGACGTCAGGTCGCCCGCCGGGCTGTTGGTGAACCACGCCCGCTGGGCGGCCACCGAACCGGACGAGTAGACGTACAGCCGCACGCCCGCCGCGTGCCAGGCGCGCACCTCCGGTACGACGTCGTCGTAGAAGTGCGAGACGAGGTCGCCGCGGGCGAAGCCCTCGGACCAGATGACGCCCTGGAGGGCCTTCAGCGGGGTGGCCTTGCGGTCCTCGTCGAGCCAGCCGTTCAGGGTCTTCTCGACGGCCGCCGCGTCGGCGTCCGGCTCGCCCGTCTCCTCGCGGACCTGCGCGATCGCCCGCGCCACCGCCGGTTCCCCGGCACGCTCGGTGAGCAGTTCGGCGAACCGGGCGCGCGAGTACGGGTACAGCACGTCGACGACGAAGCCCGTGGCGCTCGTGGTGCCCTCGATGTCGAGCACCACGGCGTCCACGTCGAACGACAGGTCCGGCGACTCCGACGGGTCCGGCACGCTCACGCGGCGGCCCCGTCGGCCTCGTAGCCCGCCGCGATCGTGTCGTAGTCCGGGAAGCGGCCCGCGATGGTGGAGCCGGTGAAGTTGCCGATCCAGCCGTCCTCCTCGTGGAAGAAGCGGATCGCCGTGAAGGAGGGCTTCGTGCCCATGTCGAACCAGTGGGTGGTGCCGCGCGGCACGCCCAGCAGGTCGCCCTGCTCACAGAAGACCGCGTGCACCTCGCCGTTCGCGTGCAGGTAGAAGATGCCGGAGCCGGAGACGAAGAAGCGGACCTCGTCATCGTCGTCGTGGGTGTGCTCCTGGAGGAACTTCGCGCGCGCCGCCTTCGCCTTCGCCGGGAACTCCGGGTCGTCGCTCGGGTGCAGACCGAGGACGTCGACGGTGGTGAAGCCCTCCTGCGCGTTGAGCTTCTCGATCTCCGGGCCGTACGCCGCGAACACCGTCTCGCTGTCGGCGTCGAACGGCACGTCGGCGCGGACCGGCCACTGCTCGTAGCGCACACCGAGCGGCTTCAGGGCCTCGGCGATCTCGGCGGGGTCGGCGGTGCGGCGGACCAAGGTCTCGGGACCGGACTCGGACCAGGTCGTCAGCAGCGTCATGGAAGGAACTCCAGGAGTCTGGAAAGCGGAAAGAGAGCGGGGGTCGGCCGAAGGGTAACTTCCGATGGCTTGTACATGTACTGTGACATGGTCGTTGTCTCGTATGTCGAGATTGGGTGTCCATTCCTTTGACGGCTGGCTGAAAACGTTCTCATCTATCTGCGTATGAAGACGCTGCTGCTCGTGCGGCGGCTGTACGTGGACCTGCTCCGGTCGACCACGGCCCGCTGTCGCTGACCCCGCCCCATCTCGACCCCCTCAGCTCAGCACGTCCCCGTACCTGGAGCCCTTCATGCCCCGCGCCCGCCTGCCCTTCGCCGTGCTCTCGCTCGCCTCCGTCTCCGCCCTCGCCCTGTCCGGCTGCGCGCAGTCCATGGACGCCTCGAAGGGCACCGGTGACACGGCCGCCTCGGCGTCGGCCGCCACCGGGAAGAAGCCTGCCCCGTTCAGTGCGGGCGCGGTCAAGGTGGCCCTGGTCCGGCAGAGCGGCGCCGACGACTACTTCCAGCAGTGGGGCAACGGCGCGAAGGCGCAGGCCAAGGCCCTGGGCATCGACCTGACGGTGTACGACGCCCAGGCCGACAACGCCAAACAGGCCACCGACCTGTCCTCGGCGATCAACTCCGGCGCCAGGGCGATCATCATCGACCACGGCTTCCCGGCGACGATCCAGCCGGAGATCGACAAGGCGGTGAAGGCGGGCATCAAGGTCGTCGTCTACGACGTGGACACCGCCACCAAGGGCGTCGTCTCCACCGAGCAGGACGACGCGAGCATGGCGCAGGCGGTCCTCGACGTGATGGCCGCGAAGGTCGGCAAGAACGCCAAGGTCGGCTACGTCAACGTCGCCGGCTACGCGGCCCTCGACAAGCGCGACACCGTCTGGAAGTCCACGGTCGACGCGCAGGGCTGGCAGCAGGGGTTCAAGGTCGGCAAGGTCACCGACTCCACGGCCACCGACAACGTTCCCCTGGTCTCCGCCGCCCTCACCCAGCACTCCGACGTGACCGGCGTCTTCGCGCCCTACGACGAACTCGCCAAGGGCACCGTCCTCGCCGTGCAGAACAAGAAGCTCCAGGGCAAGGTGAAGGTCTTCGGCGCGGACGTCTCCAACGCCGACATCCAGCAGATGACCGCCGCCGGCAGCCCGTGGGTCGCCACGGCGGGCACCGACCCGTCGGCGGTCGGCGCGGCCGTCGTCCGCACCACCGCCCTCGAACTGGCGGGCCAGTTGAACAGGACCTCCGTGGAGTTCCCGGCCGTCGCCATCACCCAGGACTTCCTGCGCGCGAAGAAGATCGCCAACATGGACCAACTGCGCGAGGCACTGCCCGCGTTGAACCTGTCGCAGGTCTCGACCGCCGACTGGATCTCGAATGTCGCCCACTGAGACGACGCGGACGGCCGAGACGCCCGGCACGCCGGCCCTCGCCCTGCGGGACGTCAGCATGGCCTTCGGCGGCAGGACCGTCCTCGCCTCCGTGGCGCTGGACATCGCCCCGGGCAGCGTGGTCGCGCTGCTCGGCGCGAACGGCGCGGGCAAGTCCACACTGATCAAGATCCTGTCCGGCGTGCACACCGACCACGGGGGAGAGGTACGGGTCGACGGCGCACCGGTCACCCTCGACTCCCCCCTCGCCGCCCGCCAGTTGGGCATCCAGACGGTGCACCAGCGGATCGGCGAGGGCATCGTGCCCGGCCTCACGGTCGCCGAGAACCTGGTCTTCGAGGAGCTCGCCCAGAAACGCGGCAACCCGTTCCTGAACAGCCGCGGCACCCTCGCCCGCGCCCGCGAGATCCAAGCCGGACTCGGACTGGACTGGAACGACGCGGTGTTGAAGCAGGACGTCACCGAACTCGGCATCTCCGACCGGCAGTTGCTGATCCTGGCCCGCGCCCTGGCCACCCGCCCCCGACTGCTCGTCCTCGACGAGCCGACCTCCGCCCTCTCCGCCGCCGAGGCGCGGCGGCTGTTCGCGCTCGTCGAGCGGATGCGCGCGGACGGCATCGCCGTGCTGTACGTCTCCCACCGGCTCGGCGAGATCGACGCGCTCGCCGACCGGCTGGTCGTCCTGCGCGACGGCCTCCTCACCGAGGACCAGACCGCGCCCTTCGACTGGGACGCGGCCCTGCGCGCGATGCTGGCCCAACCCCCGGCCCGACCCCGGGCCCAGCCCGAGGCTCAGGAGGCGACGACGGCCCGGCCCGTCCGGGAGGGCGCCGGGGGAGAGGTCGTCCTCGCCGTGCGCGGGGTCCGTCTTTTCGAGGGCCGCTCGCCGCTCGACCTCGACCTGTGCTCCGGTGAAGTCACCGGCGTCGTCGGCCTGTTGGGCGCGGGCAAGACCGAGCTGGCCCGCGGCCTGTTCGGCGCCGAGCCCTTCGCCACCGGCACGGCCCGGCTCGACGGCGCCGCCTACGCGCCCCGCCGCCCCGCCGACGCCATCCGCGCCGGCGTCCACCTGGTCCCCGAGGACCGGCACGCCGACGCCCTCGTACCCGGCTGGTCGCTCGCGCAGAACATCTCACTGCCGTTCCGGGCGTACGAGCAGGTCGCCAGGGTCGCCCCCGACAAGATCCCGGCGATCCACGGCTACGACCCCGAGAACCACGCCCTCGTCATGGAGGACATGTCCGACCTGGAGGTCCTGCGCACGCTCCTGAACGAGGGCGCGCCCTACGGCCCGCACACCTCGGCGCGGATCGGCGAGCTGGTCGCCCAACTCTCCTTCGCCACCAGCGACTTCGGCATGCCGTCCGCCGAACGCAAAGCACTGATCGCGGCCTCGGTGAGCCCCGAGCTGTGCAAGATCACGGAGGACGTGGTCCTCTCCGAGCCGTACGTCGAGCACGAGCACAACCACTGGCACGAGGGGCTGGACGACCTCGCGTCCGCCGTCCGCGCCGACGCCCGGCTGCGCACCGAGGTCGCCGACCTCCGCCACACCTTCATGACCGGCGCCCAAGCCCTCCTCCACGGCGACCTGCACACCGGCAGCGTGATGGTCGGCACCCGCCAAGGGGCCCCCGTCGTCCGGGTCTTCGACCCCGAGTTCTCCTTCGTCGGCCCCATCGGCTACGACCTCGGCCTCTACTGGGCCAACGCCCTGGTCTCGGAGGAACGGGCCCGCGCCCTGGGCACCTTGTCCGACCACGCCGACCAACTGCGCCTCTCCTGGGAGGCGTTCGAAACCGAGTTCCGCCGCCTGTGGCCGACCCGCATCGACACCTTCTTCAACGACGCCTACCTGGACCGCTTCCTGGGCCAGGTCTGGACGGAATCAATCGGCTACGCAGGCACAGAAATCATCCGCCGCATCATCGGCTTCGCCCACCTCACCGACCTGACAACACTGGAAGACCCGGTCCCGGCATCCCGCCGCGCACTACTCCTGGCCCGCGAACTGATAGTGCGGCGCAAGCAGTTGAAAAACCCAAACGATGTAAGAGCGGTAGGACAGCCCACCTAAAGGGGCGCGGGGAACTGCGCGATCAGCCACACCGCGCACCCGCAGCCAAAAAACAACGGACACGGCACGTGAAAGGGGCGGCTCCTAGACAAAGGAGCCGCCCCTTTCACGTGCCGTACCACCCACGTCTCACTTCTTGTCGAGCAGACCCTGCACCCTGGCGCGGACCTCATTCGTGGCCAACCCCCGGATCGTCAGCGTAGTCCGGCGCCGCAGCACGTCGTCGACCGTCTCGGCCCACTCGTTGTCCCGCGCGTACACGACCTGCGCCCAGATCTCGGGAGCGTCCGGGTGCACGCGCTGCGCCAGCTCCGGGTTGTCGTTGGCCAGGCGGGCGATGTCGAAGGCCAGCGACCCGTAGTGGGTGGCCAGGTGGCGCGCCGTGTCGGCGGCCATGCGCGGGCCGGGCGCCGGGTGGTCGACCAGCAGCCGGTGCGCGACCGCGCGCGGATTGGCGACACCGGGCAGCGGCAGCTTCTTCGGCAGCGACGAGATCGGCTCGAAGTCCTCGCCCAGCGGACGGCCCGGCAGCGCCTCCAGCTTCTGCATGACCGTACGGCCGATGTGCCGGAACGTCGTCCACTTGCCGCCCGCGACCGACAGCATGCCGCCACGGCCCTCCGTGACCACGGTCTCCCGCTTGGCCTTCGCCGTGTCGCCGGGGCCGCCCGGCAGCACCCGCAGGCCCGCGAAGGAGTACGTGATGAGGTCCCGGTCGAGCTGCTGGTCGCGGATGGAGAACGCGGCCTCGTCCAGTATCTGGGCGGTGTCCTTCTCGGTCACCGAGACGTCCGCCGGGTCGCCCTCGAACTCCTCGTCGGTGGTGCCGAGCAGCAGCATGTCCTCCCACGGGAGGGCGAAGGTGATGCGGTACTTGTCGATGGGGGTCGCGAGCGCCGCCTTCCAGGGGGCGGTGCGCTTCAGGACCAGGTGTGCGCCCTTCGACAGCCGGATGGACGGCGCCGCGTTCGGGTCCTCCAGCTTGCGCAGGTGGTCGACCCACGGGCCGGTCGCGTTCAGGACGAGCCGGGCGTTGACCCCGAACTCGTCGCCGGACTGCCGGTCGCGCAGGTCGGCGCCGGTCACCCGGCCCTTGGTGAACCGCAGGCCGGTGACCTCGGCGTGGTTGAGGACGACCGCGCCCGCCTCGACGGCCGCGCGCACCGTCATCAGCGCCATGCGCGCGTCGTTCATCTGGTCGTCGCCGTACACGGCCACGGCCTTGAGGTTGTCGGTGCGCAGCTCGGGCACGTCCTGCGCGGCCTTGGCCGGTGACAGCAGGTGGCCGACGCCGTCACCGAACGCCGACAGCGCGGAGTAGGCGAAGACGCCCGCCCCGAGCTTCGCCGCGCCGTGCGGCCCGCCCTTGTACACGGGGAGGTAGAACGTGAGCGGGTTCGCCAGGTGGGGGGCCACCTGACGGGACACCGCACGGCGCTCGAAGTGGTTCTCCGCCACCAGCTTCACCGCACCGGTCTGCAGGTAGCGCAGACCGCCGTGGAGCAGCTTGGAGGAGGCGGAGGAGGTGGCGCCGGCGAAGTCGCCGGCGTCGACCAGGGCCACCCTGAGCCCGGACTGCGCTGCGTGCCAGGCGGTGGAGATGCCCAGGATGCCGCCGCCGATGACGAGGAGGTCGTACGACGCCTTGGAGAGCTGCTCCCGGGTCTCGGCGCGGCTCGGGTTGGAGCCGGACGCCGGGCGCGTCCCCAGGGCAGGCACGGACTGCAGGGTGGACTGACTGGTCATGTGGGGTTCTTACTCCTCGTCAGTTTTCGTCTTCGATCCAGCCCATGGTCCGCTCCACGGCCTTGAGCCAGCTCTTGTACTCACGGTCGCGGCTCTCCGCGTCCATGCGGGGGGTCCACTCGGCGGCCCGGCGCCAGTTGGCGCGCAGGTCGTCGGTGCTGGTCCAGAAGCCGACGGCGAGACCGGCGGCGTAGGCGGCGCCGAGGCAGGTGGTCTCGGCGACCATCGGGCGCACCACGGGGGCGTCCACGAAGTCGGAGAGCGTCTGCATCAGCAGGTTGTTGGAGGTCATGCCGCCGTCGACCTTGAGGGTCGTGAGCTCGACGCCGGAGTCCTTCGTCATGGCGTCGGTGATCTCACGGGTCTGCCAGGCGGTGGCCTCCAGGACGGCGCGCGCGAGGTGCGCCTTGGTGACGTACCGGGTGAGGCCGGCGATCACGCCACGGGCGTCGGAGCGCCAGTACGGGGCGAACAGACCGGAGAAGGCCGGCACGAAGTAGGCGCCGCCGTTGTCCTCGACGGAGAGCGCGAGCGTCTCGATCTCGGCGGCGGTGGAGATCAGGCCCATCTGGTCGCGCATCCACTGCACCAGCGAACCGGTGACGGCGATCGACCCCTCGAGGGCGTAGACCGCCTTCTGGTCGCCGATGCGGTAACCGACCGTGGTGAGCAGGCCGTTGTACGAGTTGACCGGCTTCTCACCGGTGTTCATCAGCAGGAAGGTGCCGGTGCCGTACGTCGACTTGGCCTCGCCCTCGGCGAAACAGGTCTGGCCGAACAGGGCCGCCTGCTGGTCGCCGAGCGCGGACGCGACCGGGATGCCGCCGAGCAGGTCGCCGAGACGGCCGCCGGTGACCTCGCCGTAGACCTCGGCGGAGGAGCGGATCTCGGGCAGCACGTTCAGCGGGACGCCGATGGACTCGGCGATCTTCTCGTCCCACATCATGGTGTGCAGGTTCATCAGCATGGTGCGGGAGGCGTTGGTGACGTCGGTGACGTGCCGGCCGCCGTTCACGCCGCCCGTCAGGTTCCAGATGACCCAGCTGTCCATGGTGCCGAAGAGGATGTCGCCGGCCTCGGCGCGCTCGCGCAGCCCAGCGACGTTGTCCAGCAGCCAGCGGGCCTTCGGACCGGCGAAGTAGGAGGCCAGCGGCAGGCCCGTCTCGCGGCGGAAGCGGTCCTGGCCGACGTTGCGGCCGAGCTCCTTGCAGAGCGCGTCGGTGCGGGTGTCCTGCCAGACGATGGCGTTGTGGACGGGCTCACCGGTGTTCTTGTCCCACAGCAGCGTGGTCTCGCGCTGGTTGGTGATGCCGATGGCCTTGATGTCGTCGCGGGTGATGCCGGCCTTCGCGATGGCGGAGGCGACGACTTCCTGGACGTTGGTCCAGATCTCGTTCGCGTCGTGCTCGACCCAGCCCGGCTTGGGGAAGATCTGCTCGTGCTCCTTCTGGTCGACGGAGACGATCCGGCCGTCCCGGTCGAACACGATGCAGCGGGAGGAGGTGGTGCCCTGGTCGATGGCGGCGATGAACGGCCCGGCGGTGTGCGCGTCGGTCACTGTGTGCTCCTGAAGTTCCGTGGTTTCCGTGGGCGGGGTGCGGTCTGTGCGGCGCTGCTGACTACATGGTGTGGCTGGTGCTCTTCGGACGAACTCAAGCAAAAGCGACGTTGTAGATGCCTGCAGCGATCGCGCCGCCGATCAGCGGACCGACCACCGGGATCCAGGCGTAGCTCCAGTCGGAGCCGCCCTTGTTGGGCAGGGGCAGGAGGGAGTGCACGATGCGCGGGCCGAGGTCACGGGCCGGGTTGATCGCGTAGCCGGTCGGGCCACCGAGGGAGAGGCCGATCGAGACGACCACGAACGCGGTGATCAGCGCGCCCAGGGTGCCGAGGCCGTTGCCCTTGTCGTTGAGGCCCTGCGTGAGGATGGCCAGCACCAGCACGGTGGTGCCGATGATCTCCGTGGCGAGGTTCTGCCAGACGACGCGGATCTCGGGGCCGGTGGAGAAGATGCCCAGGACCGGTCCTGCGGCCTGTTCCCGCGCCTCGACGGCCTTGCCGTCCGTGGCGCGCGCCTCCGGCTTGCCGACGATCTCCTCGTCGGTGAGGTGCGCCTGGAACTGGCCGTAGTAGGCGACCCAGACCAGGGCGGCGCCGATGGCGGCGCCGAGCAGTTGCCCGGCCCAGTAGACCGGAACGTTGCTCCAGTCGTCGTCCTTGATCGCGAGAGCGAGGGTGACCGCCGGGTTGAGGTGGGCGCCGGAGAGGGGCGCCGAGGTGTAGACGGCCGTCAGAACGGCGAAACCCCACCCGAAGGTGATGGCGAGCCAGCCGGCGCCTCGGGCCTTGGAGGCCTTCAGCGTGACGGCGGCGCAGACGCCACCGCCGAGCAGGATGAGTATGGCGGTACCGATGGTCTCGCCGATGAAGATGTCGGAGCTGGACACCCGCGACTCCTTTGTCCTTCGTCCAGGGAAGCCGAACCCCGGTTCCCGCCGGGGGTTCGTGCGCCCTCGGGGGTGAGAGCGATGCCGGCCCTTTGGCGTTGTCACACTCTAGCGTGTATTGCCGTCAAGTGTTCGACAATGCCGACCGATGGACGGGAGTCTTGCCCCGGCGTTACGTGTGCGTCAAGAGTGCTGTTATCGAAAACACGATCGTTATTCAGCGGCGCGGGGCCGATGCGGGGTCGGCGTCGGGTTGCTGTGGGGCCGGTGTGGGTTATCGATCTTCGCGTCGGTGCGCGTACTCTCGCCCTTTTTGTACTATTTCGAGATTGTTTCAGGGTATGCCACAGGCCGGGACGTCGTCGCGACGTCCCGGCCCGCTCTCACGTACTTCTCAGAAGCGCCCGGCGCCCAGGTCCCGCGACACCGCGCGGGCGCAGTCGCGTACCGCCGCGATCAGCTCGGGGCGCAGCTCGCCGTCCCGGCCCAGCCGTTCCACGGCGCCCGTGATGCCGACCGCGCCGACGGGCATGCGGCGCCGGTCGTGGATGGGCGCGGCGATGGAGGCCACGCCCTCCCAGGTCTCCTCCACGTCGGCCGCGTAGCCACGCGCGCGCGTGAGGTCGAGGATGTGCTCGAAGGCCTCCGGCTCGCACACCGTACGGTCCGTGAACGGCTTGCGCTCGGCCTCTAGGGCCTCGCTGTGCGCGACCGGGTCGTAGGCCGACAGCACCTTGCCCAGGGCCGTGGAGTGCAGCGGCTGCATGGCGCCGATCTCCAGCACCTGCCGGCTGTCGTCGGGCCGGAAGACGTGGTGCACGATCAGCACGCCCTGCTGGTGCAGCACCCCCAGGTGCACGCTCTCGCCGCTGGAACGGGCCAGGTCGTCCGTCCACACCAGGGCACGCGCGCGCAGCTCGTGCACGTCCAGGTAGGTGGTGCCCAGGCGCAGCAGCTCCGCGCCGAGCTGGTAGCGCCCGGAGGCGTCGTCCTGCTCGACGAAGCCCTCCTGCTGGAGGGTGCGCAGGATGCCGTGCGCGGTGCCCTTGGCCAGACCCGTGGACGAGGCGATGTCCGACAGGCCCAGGCGCCGCTCGCCGCCCGCGAGCAGCCGCAGCATCGCGGCCGCACGTTCGACCGACTGGATGTTCCGTGCCATCGCCGTCCTGCCTCCGTCCCCTTCGACCGAACCACGCGCGGTAGTCGCCACCGGCGTTCGGCAATGTCGAACACTACCGGTCCATGCCGACCTCCCGCTAATGGTCGGCCGATTCGCGTTTCGACACGTGTCTCGAACATGTCTCGATGCGACGTCCCGACACGCGTCACGTCACATCACGTCACTCGTCTGCCCGGCGGGACACGCCCGCGCTCCGCACACCCCCGCGCGGGCCCCGCCGCCACGTCCGCCCGTCACCTTCGTCGGTCACGGTCGCCCGCCACGTTCGTCCGTCCCGTGGACGCCCCTGACCATAAGGCCTCCGTCCGGCTACCCTGACGGCGTGCGCTCTCCACGGGATGTCGTTTCCGCACGCATCCTGAGGTGACGCAAAGCCGACAGCCGTCGCATCTGAGGGAGCCCTTACATGGCCTCTGTGCCGCCGACCCCTTCCGCCGACAGCCGGACCCGTGTGTCCGCGCTCCGAGCGGCCCTGGCCACGCGTGTCGTGGTGGCCGACGGAGCCATGGGCACCATGCTCCAGGCCCAGGAGCCCACCCTCGAGGACTTCGAGAACCTCGAGGGCTGCAACGAGATCCTCAACGTCACCCGGCCGGACATCGTCCGCTCCGTGCACGAGGAGTACTTCGACGCGGGCGTGGACTGCGTCGAGACCAACACGTTCGGCGCAAACCACTCCGCCATGGTCGAGTACGACATCCCCGAACGGGTGTACGAACTGTCCGAGGCCGGTGCCCGCATCGCCCGCGAGACCGCCGACGCCTTCGCCGCCCGTGACGGCCGGCAGCGCTGGGTGCTGGGCTCGATCGGCCCCGGCACCAAGCTGCCGACCCTCGGCCACATCGACTTCACCACGCTGCGCGACGCCTATCAGCGCAACGCCGAGGGCCTCATCACCGGCGGCTCCGACGCGCTCATCGTCGAGACCACCCAGGACCTGCTCCAGACCAAGGCCGCCGTGCTGGGCGCCCACCGCGCCCGCGAGCAGGCCGGCCTGGACGTGCCGCTGATTGTTTCGGTGACGGTGGAGACGACGGGCACCATGCTGCTGGGCTCGGAGATCGGCGCCGCGCTGACGGCGCTGGAGCCGCTCGGCATCGACATGATCGGCATGAACTGCGCGACGGGTCCGGCGGAGATGAGCGAGCACCTGCGCTACCTGGCCCGTAACGCGCGTATTCCGCTGGCGTGTATGCCGAACGCGGGCCTGCCGGTGCTCGGGAAGAACGGCGCGCACTACCCGCTGTCCGCACCCGAGCTGGCCGACGCGCAGGAGAACTTCGTGCGCGAGTACGGCCTGTCCCTGGTCGGCGGCTGCTGCGGCACCACCCCCGAACACCTGCGCCAGGTCGTCGAACGCGTCCGAGGCCTGACCCCGCCGGCCCGCGACCCGCGCCCCGAGCCCGGCGCCGCCTCCCTCTACCAGAGCGTCCCCTTCCGCCAGGACACCTCCTACCTCGCGATCGGCGAGCGCACCAACGCCAACGGCTCGAAGAAGTTCCGCGAGGCCATGCTCGAAGCCCGCTGGGACGACTGCGTGGAGCTCGCCCGGGAGCAGATCCGTGAGGGCGCGCACCTCCTGGACCTGTGCGTCGACTACGTCGGCCGCGACGGCGTCGCCGACATGGCCGAACTCGCCGGCCGCTTCGCGACCGCCTCCACCCTCCCCATCGTCCTGGACTCCACCGAGGTCCCCGTGATCCGGGCCGGGCTGGAAAAACTCGGCGGGCGGGCGGTCATCAACTCCGTCAACTACGAGGACGGCGACGGCCCTGACTCCCGCTTCGCCAAAGTCACCCGCCTGGCCCAGGAACACGGCGCCGCACTGATCGCGCTGACCATCGACGAGGAAGGCCAGGCCCGCACCCCGCAGAAGAAGGTCGAGATCGCCGAACGCCTCATCGACGACCTCACCGGGAACTGGGGCATCCGCGAGGAGGACATCCTCATCGACACCCTGACCTTCACCATCTGCACCGGCCAGGAAGAATCCCGCGGCGACGGCGTCGCCACCATCGAAGCCATCCGCGAACTCAAACGCCGCCACCCCGACGTCCAGACCACCCTGGGCCTGTCGAACATCTCCTTCGGCCTCAACCCCGCCGCCCGCATCCTCCTCAACTCCGTCTTCCTCGACGAATGCGTCAAAGCCGGCCTGGACTCCGCGATCGTCCACGCCAGCAAGATCCTGCCCATCGCCCGCTTCACCGACGAAGAAGTACAGACCGCCCTCGACCTCATCCACGACCGGCGGGCGGAGGGCTACGACCCGCTGCAGAAGCTCATGCAACTGTTCGAGGGCGCGACGACGAAGTCCCTCAAGGCCGGCCGGGCCGAGGAACTCGCCGCCCTCCCCCTGGAGGAGCGCCTCAAACGCCGTGTCATCGACGGCGAGAAGAACGGCCTGGAAACCGACCTCGACCAGGCCCTGCAGACGCGTCCGGCGCTGGACATCGTCAACGACACCCTCCTGGACGGCATGAAGGTCGTCGGCGAACTGTTCGGCTCCGGCCAGATGCAACTGCCCTTCGTGCTCCAGTCCGCCGAGATCATGAAGACCGCCGTCGCCCACCTCGAACCGCACATGGAGAAGACCGACGACGACGGCAAGGGCACCATCGTCCTGGCCACCGTCCGCGGCGACGTCCACGACATCGGCAAGAACCTCGTCGACATCATCCTCTCCAACAACGGCTACACCGTCGTCAACCTCGGCATCAAACAACCCGTCTCCGCGATCCTCGACGCCGCCGCCGAACACCGCGCCGACGTCATCGGCATGTCCGGCCTCCTCGTCAAATCCACCGTGATCATGAAGGAGAACCTGGAGGAGCTCAACCAGCGGGGCCTGGCGGCCGACTATCCGGTGATCCTCGGCGGCGCGGCCCTCACCCGCGCCTACGTCGAGCAGGACCTGCACGAGATCTACGAAGGCGAAGTCCGCTACGCCCGCGACGCCTTCGAAGGCCTGCGCCTCATGGACGCCCTCATCGGCGTCAAACGCGGCATCCCCGGAGCAGCCCTCCCCGAACTGAAACAACGCCGCGTCCGCACCACCACCGCCGCCGCGAGCACGCTGGTCGAGGAGCGCCCGGAGGAAGGCCACGTCCGCTCCGACGTCGCCACCGACAACCCCGTCCCCACCCCGCCCTTCGCGGGCACGCGCGTCATCAAGGGCATCCAGCTCAAGGAGTACGCGTCCTGGCTCGACGAGGGCGCCCTCTTCAAGGGCCAATGGGGCCTGAAGCAGGCCCGCACCGGCGACGGACCCACCTACGAGGAACTCGTCGAGACCGAGGGCCGCCCCCGGCTGCGCGGCCTGCTCGACAAACTCCAGACCGACAACCTCCTCGAAGCCGCCGTCGTCTACGGCTACTTCCCCTGCGTCTCCAAAGACGACGACCTCATCATCCTGGACGACGACGGCAACGAACGCACCCGCTTCACCTTCCCCCGCCAGCACCGAGGCCGCCGCCTCTGCCTCGCCGACTACTTCCGCCCCGAAGAAACCGGAGAACGGGACGTCGTCGGACTCCAGATCGTCACCGTCGGCAACCGCATCGGCGAGGAAACAGCCAAACTCTTCGAAGCCAACGCCTACCGCGACTACCTCGAACTCCACGGCCTCTCCGTGCAGTTGGCCGAAGCCCTCGCCGAATACTGGCACGCCCGCGTCCGCTCCGAACTCGGCTACGCCGGCGAAGACCCCACCGACGTCCAGGACATGTTCGCCCTCAAATACCGCGGCGCCCGCTTCTCCCTCGGCTACGGCGCCTGCCCCAACCTCGAAGACCGCGCCAAGATCGCCGACCTCCTCCAACCCGAACGAATCGGCGTCCACCTCTCCGAAGAATTCCAACTCCACCCCGAACAGTCCACCGACGCCATCGTCATCCACCACCCCGAGGCGAAATACTTCAACGCACGGTGACGTACGCATGGTGATGTACGCACGGTGACGTACGCGTGGTGCCAGGCGTGCCGCTGAGCACACTGATCGGATAAGTCGTACACTGGTCGGTCCACTGCAGGCCGGTTCCTTCACGGGAACCGGCCTGCTCGTCCCTCAAGGAGGTACGTGGATGACCAGCACGGTTCCCGCGTCAGTGACCCGAACGGCCGAAGGCTCAGCCCTCCAGGCCGTGCTCCTCGACATGGACGGCACCCTGGTGGACACCGAGGGCTTCTGGTGGGACGTCGAGGTCGAGATCTTCGCCGGACTCGGCCACGCCCTCGACGACTCCTGGCGCCATGTCGTCGTCGGCGGCCCGATGAGCCGCAGCGCCGGGTTCCTGATCGAGGCGACCGGGGCCGAGATCGCCCTCGCAGACCTGACCGTCCTGCTCAACGACGGCTTCGAGGACCGCATCACCCGCGCCCTGCCCCTGATGCCGGGCGCCGCCCGACTGCTCGACGAACTGGCCGAGCACGATGTCCCCACCGCCCTCGTCTCCGCCTCCCACCGGCGCATCATCGACCGCGTCCTCGCCTCGCTCGGCGCCGGCAACTTCCACCTCACCGTCGCCGGTGACGAGGTCCCGCGCACCAAGCCGTACCCCGACCCCTACCTGTTCGCCGCCGCAGGCCTCGGCGTCGACCCCGCCAGATGCGCCGTCGTCGAGGACACCGCGACCGGCGTCGCCTCGGCGGAGGCGGCGGGCTGCCATGTCGTCGCGGTGCCCTCCGTGGCCCCCATCACGCCCTCCGCGCGACGCACCGTCGTCCCCTCCCTGGAACAGGTCGACCTGCCTTTTCTCCGTGGCCTGATGCCGCTCCGCTGACCCCGGGACGATCATTGAAGAGCGGCCCGCGACGGAAATTCCGATAGGGCGTTCACCCAGCGTGCACCGCCGACAACAAGGAATTCGGCGGGCGTGCGCGCGGGGGAATTCGGATCTCCACCGACGCCTCCACGACGGCCGAATTCCGGCCTACCGGAACCCTTTCGCGCATGTGACGTTCCCCACCCGATCGGGGGTCGACAGATGGCTCTCCGTGTGTTTCTGTGCCGATTTCGAGAGGGCCGGTCGCACCTTTGTGTCCCGATTGGTGATTCGCTGTACGAATCCTTCCGCTGGCGTTTGTTCAGTGCGTCCACGGCCGGTTCCGCTGCGTGATGGACTTTCAACTCCGGTTGCCGCGAGCCCTCGTGCCGGTGCGGACTAACCTCGTGGCGGGAACATCGCCCTCCCCGTGATCCGCCGCGACACCCCTGCATGCCGGATACACGGACCGACAGCTCTGGAGAAACTCGAGCATGAACCGCAAGACATTGGTGCTGCCGACCGTGATCGGTCTGCTCGCGCCCGTACTCGCCGCCTGCGGCGCGTCCGAAGGCGCCGGCAGCAGCGGAAACGCCATTGTCGTCGGCACCACCGACCGGTTCACCGCCACCAAGGACACCCCGGCGCCGTTCGACCCCGCCTATTCCTACGACGTCGGCACCTGGAACATCCTGCGCCAGACCGTGCAGACCCTGATGATCCAGCCCAAGGGCGAGGGCGAACCCGTCCCCGAGGCGGCCCAGAGCTGCGCCTTCACCGACAGCGGCAACGAGCGCTACGCCTGCAAGCTGCGCAGCGGCCTGACCTTCGCCAACGGCGACGCCGTCACCGCCGAGGACGTCAAGTTCTCCATCGAGCGCGCCCGCACCATCAAGGCCGACTCCGGCGTGTTCGCCCTGCTCTCCACGATCGACACCATCGAAACGCAGGGCGACAACGAAGTCATCTTCCATCTCAAGACCGCCGACGCCACTTTCCCCTTCAAGTTGTCGACCCCGGTCGCCGGCATCGTCAACCCCGACGACTACGACAAGGCCAAGCTGCGCGCCGGCTTCGCGATCGACGGCTCCGGCCCCTACACCCTCAAGGCCGAGACCGACGGCCGCCAGATGACCAAGGCCGTGTTCACCAAGAACCCCCACTACAAGGGGACGCTGAAGGTGAACAACGACGAGGTCGACATGGTCTCCTACAAGGACGCCGACGCCATGGGCGCCGCCCTCCAGAAGGGCGACATCGACCTCATGACCCGCACCATGTCGCCCGAGCAGATCAAGAAGCTCGCCGCGGGCTCCGTCAGCGGCGACATCGACATGGTCGAGCTCAACGGCCTCGAGATCCGCTACCTGGCCTTCAACACCACCGCCCCCACGGTCAAGTCCAAGGCCGTGCGCCAGGCGATGGCCCAGGTCGTCGACCGCGCCGAACTCGTCACCAAGGTGTACGGCTCCCAGGCCGAGCCCCTCTACTCGCTGGTCCCGGCCACCCTCATCGGCCACTCCAACTCGTTCTTCAACACCTACGGCGACCCGAACGTCGGCAAGGCCAAGACCCTGCTCGCCGACGCGGACATCACCACCCCGGTGAAGCTGACGCTGCACTACACGACCGACCACTACGGCCCGGCCACGAAGCAGGAGTTCGAGACGCTGCAGAAGCAGCTCAACGACACCGGCCTGTTCGACGTCAGCATCGAGGGCACCCCCTGGGAGTCGTTCGTCCCGGCCCAGCACAAGGGCGAGTACGCCGTCTACGGCATGGGCTGGTTCCCCGACTTCCCCGACGCCGACAACTTCGTCGCGCCGTTCCTCGACAAGGACAACGTCCTCAAGTCGTCCTACGCCGAAAAGGACATCATCAGCGACCTGATCCCGGCCTCCCGCCGCGAGGCCGACCGCCTCAGCGCCGCCAAGAGCCTGACGAAGATCCAGGACATCGTCGCCCAGGACGTACCGATCCTGCCCCTGTGGCAGGGCAAGCAGTACGTCGCCGCCAACAGCGACATCACGGGCACGGCGTACGCGCTGAACTCCTCCGCGACCCTCCAACTGTGGGAGCTGGGCCGAGGCGTCAGCAACTGACCGAACCCCCCAGACGGCCCGGGGCCCGGGACGGCGGCTCCGGTGTGACGAGAACCGACGACGAAGGCACTTCGTGAACATGCGTAACCAGTGGCCGGTCCTGCCCATCGTGGCGGGACTGGCCTCGGGCCTGTTGACCGGCTGCGGCACCCAGAGCGGCGGATCCGGGGGCGACTCCTCCTCCGTCGTCCTGGGAATGTCCGACGACGTCCTCGCCACCGACCCCGCGTCCGGCTACGACCCAGGCTCCTGGCTGTTGTTCAACAACGTCTTCCAGTCCCTGCTGAGCTTCCCCAAGGGCGGCACCGAACCCGAGCCGGACGCGGCCAAGGAGTGCACCTTCACCGACACGAAGACCCAGGTCTACTCGTGCACCCTGAAGGACGGCCTGAAGTTCAGCAACGGCGACGCGCTCACCTCCGAGGACGTCAAGTTCTCCTTCGACCGCACGCTGAAGATCAACGACGATGCCGGCCCGGCGATCATGTTCCCCACGCTCGACAAGGTCGAGACCCCCGACGCCAAGACCGTCGTCTTCCGGCTGAAGAGCCCCGACGCCACCTTCCCCAGCAAGATCGCCTCGGGCGCCGGCTCCATCGTCGACCACAAGGAATACGACGCCGACGCCCTGCGCGAAGACGGCGGCGCCGTCGGCTCCGGCCCCTACAAGCTGGACTCCTTCGGCGACGACGAGGCCGTCTTCTCCGTCAACGAGAACTACCGGGGCACCGCAGGCGACGCCCAGAACACCGGCGTCACCCTCAAGTTCTTCGGCGGCGACCAGAAGGCCCTCAAGCAGGCGCTGCTCGCCGGCGACGTCGACATCGCCTACCGGGGCCTGACCGCCGCCGACGTCGCCGACCTCCAGCACACCACCACCGCCGACGCGGGCGCCGAGGCCGTCGAGGGCAGCAGCGCCGAAGTGCAGCACCTCGTCTTCAACATGACCGACCCCGTCGCCGGAAAGATAGGCGTCCGCCGGGCCATCGCCCACCTGATCGACCGCGAAGCCCTCATCAAGGACGTCTACCAGGGCACCGCCGACCCCCTCTACTCGATCATCCCGGCCGGCATCGCGGGCCACAACACCGCCTTCTTCGACCGCTACGGCGCCCGCCCCTCCCAGGCCAAGGCCGCCGCCGCGCTCGCCGACGACGGCATCACCGACAAGGGAAGCTCACCCTCTGGTCCACCCCGTCGCGCTACGGCCCCGCCACCGACCAGGAACTGACGGCCATCGCCGCCCAGCTCAACGCCAGCGGCCTGTTCGACGCCGACGTCCAGTCCGTCGCCTACGACCAGTACGAGAAGGACATCGCCGCCGGCAAGTACGGCGTCTACGTCAAGGGCTGGGTGCCCGACTACCCGGACGCCGACAACTTCACCTCGCCCTTCTTCGGCAAGGGCAACGTGCTCGGCAACAACTACACCAACGACGACCTCACCGGCACGCTCATTGCGCGCACCGCCGCCCAGAGCGACCGCACCGCCACCGGCCCCGACTACGCCGAGATCCAGGACATCGTCGCCGAACAACTCCCCGTCCTGCCGATCTGGCAGGCCAAGCAGTACGCCGTCGCCGGCGACAACGTCTACGGCCTGGAGAACTGCCTCGACACCTCGACGGTGTTCCGCTTCTGGGAACTCAGCAAGGGCTGACCCCCGCCCGCACGCACAGGGCGCCCCCTCCCGCTGTCCCGCCGGAGGGGGCGCCCTGTTCGCGTGCGTGTCCCCGGCCTACTGCGCGCCGGGACGCACCAGACCGCTCTCGTACGCGTACACCGCGGCCTGCACCCGGTCGCGCAGCCCCAACTTCGTCAGCACATGCCCCACGTGCGTCTTCACCGTCGTCTCACTGACGAACAGGTCGGCGGCGATCTCGGCGTTCGACAGGCCCCGCGCCACCAGCTTCAGCACCTCCACCTCACGGTCGGTGAGGGTGTGCAGCGTGTCCGGCACCGGCTCGTCGCCCGACGGCAGATGCGTCGCGTACTTGTCCAGCAGCCGGCGCGTGATGCTCGGCGCCAACATGGCCTCACCGGCCGCCACCACCCGGATCGCCTGCACCAGCTCATTGGCCGGCGCGTCCTTCAGCAGGAACCCGCTCGCCCCGGCCCGCAGCGCCTCCACCACGTACTCGTCGAGATCGAACGTGGTCAGCACCAGCACCTTCGCCGGACCGTCCCGCCCCGGCCCGGTGATCTGCCGGGTCGCCTCCACCCCGTCCATCCGCGGCATGCGGATGTCCATCAGCACCACATCGGGCTGCAACGCCCGCACCTGGTCGATAGCCTGCAGACCGTCTCCGGCCTCGCCGACGACCGCGATGTCCTGCTCGGCCTCCAGAATCATCCGGAAGCCTGTGCGCAACAGCGGCTGGTCATCGACCAGTAGGACGCGGATGGCCACGATAAGTCTCCTTCTCTAGCCCGGCCCCATTCTGCCCTGCGCCCCACCCTCGGACTCGGCCGCCCTCACCGGCGACGTCACCTGAAGCGTCACCGGAAGCGGATACGGCGGGGGAGTGCCGCCGAACTCCGGACAGTGCGCCTGATGGTCGCACCAGCCGCACAACTTGGTCGGCCTCGGCCGCCACTCACCCGTCTCCGTCGCCAGCCGGATCGCCTCCCACAGCGCCAGCAACTTCCGCTCGACCTGCTGGAGATCGGCGAGGACGGGATCGTAGGTCAGCACATCCCCACTGCCCAGATACACGAGCTGGAGCCGACGCGGGATCACGTTCTTCAGCCGCCACACCACCAGCGCGTAGAACTTCATCTGGAACAGCGCACCGTCGGCGTACTCCGCGCGGGGCGCCTTGCCCGTCTTGTAGTCGACGATCCGCACCTCACCGGTGGGCGCCACATCGACCCGGTCGATGATCCCGCGCAACCGCAGCCCCGACTCCAGCTCCGCCTCGACGAACAGCTCCCGCTCGGCGGGCTCCAGCCGCGTCGGATCCTCCAGCGTGAACCAGCGCTCGACCAGCCCCTCCGCCTCCGCCAGCCAGCCCGCCAGCCGCGCACCCTCCGGATCGTCGGCGAACAGCTCCCCGACCTCCGGCCGCGACTCCCGCAGCCGGTCCCACTGACCCGGGATCAGCGACTTGGCCTGCGGCGCCGTCCGCTCGGCCGCCGGAGCGTCGAACAACCGCTCAAGGACCGCGTGCACCAGCGTCCCCTTCGTGGCCGCCGGGCTCGGCTTCTCCGGCAGCCGGTCGATCACCCGGAACCGGTACAGCAGCGGACACTGCATGAAATCACCGGCCCGCGACGGAGACAGCGAGGCAGGCGCCACCGCGACAGCCGCCCCCGCCGCCCCGGGCCCGGCCGCCCCCGCCGCGTCCTCCACGACACCGCCCACCACACCGCCGTCGCCCGCCGGGACGACGTCCTCGCTGCTGCTCTCCATGCCTCAGACCATACGGCCCACCACTGACAGTCACCCAGCCCCGCACCCCACCACACCCCGAACAGCGGCGACGGGCAGGGAAACACAGGGGGTGCCGGGGCGGAACACGTCCCGACCGCCGCATACCATCGGTCCCAGACCCTCCCGCCCGGCACGAGCGGGAGACGCTTCGATCGAGGGGACACCGTGGTGGAAAGCGGCGGGACCGGGCGGCCGCGGCCGGACAACGAACAGTCGGCCGAGCACCCCGCCACACCTGCGCCCCCGGCCACCGACCTCGCCCGAACCCCGGACACCCCAAATCCCGACGCCGAAAACCCCACCGACAACACGGACAACACCGGCGGCACGAGCAATACGGGCAACACCGGCGGCACGGATAACTCCGGCGGCACGGGCAGTGCGGGTGGGAACGAGAAGCCGGCCGCAGGCGAATCCCAGGCCGAGGTCCAGCCCGAGCCTGAGGCTCAGCCCAAGGTCGAAGTCAAGCCCGAGGGCGCGGCCCAGCCCAAGGCCGAAGCCGACCCCCAGCCCCAGCCCCAGCCTGAGGCCGAACCCCAGCCCGAGGCCGGGCAAGCCGTACCCCCCACCCCCACCCTCCCCAAAGGCCCCCCGCCCCCACGCCCCCCGGAGCAGCCGCGCGGCGGCATCCTCATGGGCCGGCCCTTTGGCGTGCCCGTCTACGTCGCCCCGAGCTGGTTCCTCGTCGCCGCCCTCATCACCTGGGTGTTCGGCGGCCAGCTCGACCGCGTCCTGCCCGAACTCGGCGCCCTGCGCTACCTCGTCTCCCTCTTCTTCGCCGTCGCCTTCTACGCCTCCGTACTCATCCACGAACTCGCCCACACCATCGCCGCCCTCCGCTTCAAACTCCCCGTCCGCCGCATCCAGCTCCAGTTCTTCGGCGGCGTCTCCGAGATCGAGAAGGAAGCCGAGACCCCCGGCCGCGAGTTCTGGCTCGCCTTCGTCGGCCCGCTCCTCTCCCTCGCCCTCTCCGGCCTCTTCTACCTCGCCATGCAGACCGTCGAGCCCGGCACCGTCCCCGGCGTCCTGCTGGCCGGCCTGATGATCTCCAACCTCATCGTGGCGATCTTCAACCTGCTGCCCGGCCTCCCCCTCGACGGCGGCCGCATGCTCCGCGCCGTCGTCTGGAAGATCACCGGCAAGCCCATGAGCGGCACCGTCGCCGCCGCCTGGGTCGGCCGCGCCCTCGCCGTCTCCGTCCTCATCGGACTGCCCCTGCTCACCCAGTCCGGCGCCCTCGGCTCCGGCGCCGAGGACAGCGTCGGCATGGACACCGTCACCGACGCCCTGCTCGCCGCCATCCTCGCCGCGATCATCTGGACCGGCGCAGGCAACAGCCTGCGCATGGCCCGCCTGCGCGAACACCTCCCCGAACTGCGCGCCCGCACCCTCACCCGCCGCGCCGTCCCCGTCGAGACCCAGACCCCCCTCTCCGAGGCCCTGCGCCGCGCCAACGACGCCGGCGCCCGCGCCCTCGTCGTCGTCGACGCCCACGGCGAACCCCTCTCCCTCGTCCGCGAGGCCGCCATCGTCGGCGTACCCGAACACCGCCGCCCCTGGGTCGCCGTCAGCGGCCTCGCCCAGGACCTCAACGACGGCATGCGGATCTCCGCCGAACTCGCCGGCGAAGACCTCCTCGACGTCCTGCGCGCCACCCCCGCCACCGAATACCTCGTCGTCGAGGAGACCGGCGAGATCTTCGGCGTCCTGTCCGCCGCCGACGTCGAGCGCGCCTTCGTCAAAGCCATGGCCAGGCCCTCCTAGCGAGGCGGACACCGTGGTCGGCGGCCCCGGCAAACCCCGGTAGGCTGTTCACATGTCCGAACCGACCGGTGCCGCCCGCAGGCGCGGGCCCTTCAAGGTCGGGGACCAGGTTCAGCTCACCGACCCCAAGGGCCGCCACTACACGTTCACGCTCGAGGCCGGGAAGAATTTCCACACCCACAAGGGTTCCTTCCCCCACGACGAACTGATCGGCGCACCCGAGGGCAGCGTTGTCCGCACCACCGGGAACGTCGCCTACCTCGCGCTGCGCCCCCTGCTCCCCGACTACGTCCTGTCCATGCCCCGCGGCGCAGCCGTGGTCTACCCCAAGGACGCGGGGCAGATCCTCGCCTTCGCCGACATCTTCCCCGGCGCCCGCGTCGTCGAAGCCGGCGTCGGCTCCGGCTCGCTGAGCAGCTTCCTGCTGCGCGCCATCGGCGACCAGGGCATGCTGCACAGCTACGAGCGGCGCGAGGACTTCGCCGAGATCGCCCAGCAGAACGTGGAGCGCTACTTCGGCGGCCCCCACCCCGCCTGGCAGCTCACCGTCGGCGACCTCCAGGACAACCTGTCCGACACCGACGTCGACCGCGTCATCCTCGACATGCTCGCCCCCTGGGAGTGCCTCGAGGCCGTGTCCAAGGCACTCGTCCCCGGCGGCATCGTCTGCTGCTACGTGGCGACCACCACCCAGCTCGCCCGGACCGTCGAGTCCATCCGCGAGATCGGCTGCTTCAACGAGCCGAGCGCCTGGGAATCGATGATCCGCAACTGGCACATCGAAGGCCTGGCCGTCCGCCCGGACCACCGCATGATCGGCCACACCGGCTTCCTCCTCACCGCCCGACGCCTCGCCGACGGCGTCGAGCCCCCCATGCGCCGCCGCCGCCCCGCCAAGGGCGCCTACGGCGACGACTACGACGGCCCCAACGCCGACGGAGGCAGCGGCCGCTGATCCGGCCCCCACACCACGCCCAACGACAAGGCGCCGTGACCGAGTTCCCGCACCACACCCGGAACTCGACCACGGCGCCTTCCCGTTGACCCCCACCCACACACGTCACCGGGCGTCCGAAACCCCGCACCCCGCCGTTCCCCCACCCTGTGACGTGTGGCACGATGCTGGCCAATCCCCCCACCCCCACCGGCACAGCCATCACAGGAGACGCTCCTAGTGCAGCACCCCGCCGTCCCGGAACTGGCGCACACCCACACCCGGCCGATCCACTGGGTCGCGACCGCCACCGCCCTCGCCGGCGTCATCGCGCTCACCTCGCTCCTGCAGCCCAAACCCGCGACCGCCGCCCAGGCCACCGACGCCAAGCCCGCCCCCGCCACCACCGTCGCCCCCGCCACCATAGGCGTCGACTTCCCCATCGAATGCGGCCCCGTACAGCCCCTCGTGGTCAAGCAGGCGACCGGCGACCTCGACGGCGACGGCACCCCCGAAACAGTCGCCGTCGTCCACTGCGACGCGGCCATGGGCACCCCACCCGACAGCGTCTACGTCCTCACGCACAGTGCCGACCGCACCCACGCGCGCGTGGTCGCCACCCTCGTCGCCCCCAAGGACCGCAAAACCGTCACCAGCCTCGCCGTCACCCACGGAGCAGTCCTCGCCACACTCCTCGGCTACTCCACACCGGACGTACCCAGTTGCTGTCCCGACCTCAAGGACACCGCCAAGTGGCAGTGGAAGGACAACAGGTTCATCCGCTCGACACCCGCAGGCGCCCACAGCGTCTGAAACCGGCCACCCAGGCCTGTGAGAAATCAGACAGCCGTCACAGCCCGCACCCGGGAACTCACTCCGCGTCCGGACCGTAGACCTCGACGCTGTCCGAAACCCGCCGCACATGAATGCAGTCACCCGGACACTCCCGCGCCGAGTCCACCACGTCCGTCAACAGCGGCAACGGCACCGGAGCCGTGGCCCCCTTGGCCTGCAACAGCTCGTCGTCCGCGCTTTTGACATACGCCAGACCGTCGATGTCCAGCTCGAACACCTCCGGCGCGTACTGCACACAGATCCCGTCACCGGTACAGAGATCCTGGTCGATCCAGACCTCCAGCGCCTCGCCGCCGACCCCGGCTTCCTGCTGCACGCCCATGACTCCTGCCGTTTACTGTCGAGCCGCAAGGGAACGATGCAGGCTCTGACGGGTGTTGAACACTTCGACCCTACCCTCGGCCGCTTCCCGAGCGTGTTCCGTGGGTATCCCCCTGGCGTGAGGGAGAGCGCAAGGGTGAAGATCGGACACACCCCGACAGTCTTTGTGATCTAGGGGTTTCAATCGACACCCACCCAGGTAGGGTCTGGAAGCGTCCAGCTCCCCTTGGAGGAGGTGAGGACCGTGGCAGCCCACGACGACGACATGAACCGCGGCATCCGCCCGGGACGAGGGTCCGACGACCCGTCCGGGCAGATTGCCTACCTTGAGCAGGAGATCGCCGTCCTGCGACGTAAGCTCGCCGACTCTCCGCGACACACGAGGATTCTCGAAGAGCGGATCGTCGAGCTGCAGACCAACCTGGCCGGCGTGTCCGCCCAGAACGAGCGACTCGCCAACACACTCCGTGAGGCCCGCGACCAGATCGTGGCCCTCAAGGAGGAAGTCGACCGGCTCGCCCAGCCGCCGGCCGGCTTCGGAGTCTTCCTCACGGCGAACGAGGACGGCACCGCCGACATCTTCACCGGAGGCCGCAAACTCCGCGTGAACGTCAGCCCCGGCGTCGAGCTCGACGAGCTCCGACGCGGCCAGGAAGTAATGCTCAACGAAGCCCTCAACGTGGTCGAGGCCATGGAGTACGAGAGCGTCGGCGACATCGTCACCCTCAAGGAGATCCTCGAGGACGGCGTACGCGCCCTGGTGCAGGGGCACACCGACGAGGAAAGGGTGGTCCGGCTCGCCGAACCACTCCTCGACGTCGTCATCCGCCCCGGCGACGCCCTCCTGCTCGAACCCCGCTCCGGCTACGTCTACGAGGTCGTCCCCAAGAGCGAGGTCGAGGAACTCGTCCTCGAAGAGGTCCCCGACATCGGCTACGAGCAGATCGGCGGTCTCGGCGGCCAGATCGAGATGATCCGCGACGCCGTCGAGCTCCCCTACCTCTACCCCGACCTCTTCAAGGAGCATGAGCTGCGCCCCCCCAAGGGCGTCCTGCTCTACGGGCCCCCCGGATGCGGCAAGACGCTCATCGCCAAGGCCGTCGCCAACTCGCTGGCCAAAAAGGTCGCCGAGGTCACCGGCCAGGCCACCGGCAAGAGCTTCTTCCTCAACATCAAGGGCCCCGAGCTCCTCAACAAGTACGTCGGCGAGACCGAGCGGCAGATCCGCCTGGTCTTCCAGCGCGCCAGGGAGAAGGCCTCCGAGGGCACCCCCGTCATCGTCTTCTTCGACGAGATGGAATCCCTCTTCCGCACCCGCGGCTCCGGCGTCAGCTCCGACGTCGAGAACACCATCGTCCCGCAGCTCCTCGCCGAGATCGACGGCGTCGAAGGCCTGCAGAACGTGGTCGTCATCGGCGCCTCCAACCGCGAGGACATGATCGACCCCGCCATCCTGCGCCCCGGCCGCCTCGACGTGAAGATCAAGATCGAGCGCCCGGACGCCGAAGCGGCCAAGGACATCTTCCAGAAGTACCTCACCGAACGCCTCCCCCTGCACTCCGAGGACGTGGGCGAACACGGCGGCGACCGGACCATCACCGTCCAGAGCATGATCCAGACGGCAGTGGAACACATGTACGCCGAATCCGAGGAAAACCGCTTCCTGGAAGTCACCTACGCCAATGGCGACAAGGAAGTCCTCTACTTCAAGGACTTCAACTCCGGCGCAATGATCGAAAACATCGTCGGCCGCGCCAAGAAAATGGCGATCAAGGACTTCCTCGACAAGAACCAGAAGGGCCTGCGCGTCTCCCACCTCCTCCAGGCATGCGTGGACGAGTTCAAGGAGAACGAGGACCTTCCCAACACCACCAACCCCGACGACTGGGCCCGGATCTCCGGAAAGAAGGGCGAACGGATCGTCTACATCCGTACGCTCATCACCGGAAAGCAGGGCGCCGACACCGGACGCTCCATCGACACGGTGGCGAACACCGGACAGTACCTGTAAAAACAGGGCGGCTGCGGGTGCCCACCACGGGTACCCGCAGCCGACTGTTTTTCAGGCCACGGCTGGAGCAAGGCAATGACGCAAATGATCTCCCCACCAGCGCAGAGGCGTTCTAGGCTCTTCCGTACCGCCGGGTCGCGCAGTGCGGGGACGGGCACCGCGCACGCACCGGAGCACCACCGGTATCTGAGCGGCGCCCACGACCGAGGGTGCCGCCGGGCAAGGAGGGCCGCATGACCGTACGGCGAGTAATGGGCATCGAGACGGAGTACGGCATCTCCGTCCCCGGCCACCCCAACGCCAATGCCATGCTCACCTCGTCCCAGATCGTCAACGCCTACGCGGCGGCGATGCACCGGGCCCGCCGGGCCCGCTGGGACTTCGAGGAGGAGAACCCGCTGCGGGACGCGCGAGGCTTCGACCTCGCCCGCGAGGCCGCCGACTCCAGCCAGCTCACCGACGAGGACATCGGCCTCGCCAACGTCATCCTCACCAACGGCGCCCGCCTCTACGTCGACCACGCACACCCCGAATACAGCTCCCCCGAGGTCACCAACCCCCGGGACGCCGTCCTCTGGGACAAGGCCGGCGAACGGATCATGGCCGAGGCGGCGGAACGGGCCGCCCAGTTGCCCGGCGCCCAGCCCATCCACCTCTACAAGAACAACACCGACAACAAGGGCGCCTCCTACGGCACCCACGAGAACTACCTGATGAAGCGGGAAACCGCCTTCTCCGACATCGTGCGCCACCTGACCCCGTTCTTCGTCTCGCGCCAGGTCGTCACCGGCGCCGGCCGCGTCGGCATCGGCCAGGACGGCCACGAACACGGCTTCCAGCTCAGCCAGCGCGCCGACTACTTCGAGGTCGAGGTCGGCCTCGAGACGACCCTCAAGCGCCCGATCATCAACACCCGCGACGAGCCGCACTCGGACGCCGAGAAATACCGCCGCCTCCATGTGATCATCGGCGACGCGAACCTCTCCGAGATCTCGACGTACCTCAAGCTCGGCACGACGGCGCTGGTCCTCTCCATGATCGAGGACGGCTTCATCGCCGTGGACCTGGCCGTCGACCAGCCCGTCCGCACCCTCCACCAGGTCTCCCACGACCCGAGCCTCAAGCGCCTGGTCACCCTCCGCAGCGGCCGCACACTCACCGCGGTCCAACTCCAGATGGAGTACTTCGAGCTCTCCCGCAAGTACGTGGAGGAGCGGTACGGGGCGGACGCCGACGACCAGACCAAGGACGTCCTCACCCGTTGGGAGGACACCCTGAACCGCCTGGAGAACGACCCCATGAGCCTCGCCGGTGAACTGGACTGGGTCGCCAAACGGGAACTCATGGAGGGCTACCGGCGCCGTGACGGCCTCGACTGGGACGCCGCCCGCCTCCACCTCGTCGACCTCCAGTACGCCGACGTACGGGCCGAGAAGGGCCTCTACAACCGTCTCGCGGCCCGCGGCCGCATGAAGCGCCTCCTGGACGAGACCGAGGTCGAGCGGGCGATCACGAAGCCCCCGGAGGACACGCGCGCGTACTTCCGCGGCCGCTGCCTGGAGCAGTACGCCGACGACGTCGCCGCCGCCTCCTGGGACTCGGTGATCTTCGACCTGCCGGGCCGCGATTCACTCCAGCGCGTCCCAACCCTCGAACCGCTTCGCGGAACGCGAAATCATGTCAAGGAGCTCCTGGACCGCTGCCGCACGGCAGAAGACCTGGTCAGGGTCCTCTCGGGCGGCTGAGCGGCCACCCGGACCGAACCTGCCGGACGGGGTGGAAACCCCCTCGTCCGGGAATCATCGAGGTGGCGCCCGTACGTTGTGACAACTGCGGGGCCGATATCGGACCCGGCTTGTAGGGTCTGATCATCACCGATCGGCAGGAATGCCGACCTGTCGACCATGTCGGGCGAAAGAGCGGGGTGAGGGTTATGGCGACCAAGGACACCGGCGGCGGCCAGCAGAAGGCGACGCGCTCCACGGAGGAGACCGAAGAGCAGGCCCCCGAGGCGCAGACCTCGGAAGACCTCAAGGAACGCCAGGAAAAGCTGAGCGACGACGTGGACTCGGTTCTTGACGAGATTGACGATGTACTCGAGGAAAATGCCGAGGACTTCGTTCGAAGTTTCGTTCAGAAAGGCGGCCAGTAGCCTTCGTATCGAGGGTTTCGAGGTCTCTGGAGTTGGCAAACGAAGAGAGTGTGAAGCGTTGCTCGCGGTGCAAGGAGTCCAAGCCGCGAGCAGCCTTCGCCGGTAACAAGGCAGCCCGGGACGGGTTGCAGGCCTACTGCCGGGAGTGCTGGGCGGCCTATCACCAGGCCCGGCAACTGGCGAAGGGCAAGAACGTGCGGCCGCGCGTGGAGACGCCCGAGGGCCACAAGTTCTGCCGTAGCTGTGCGGAGATCAAGCCGCATGGTGAGTGGCACCGCAACGCCACGGCGTCCGACGGCCTTGCGACCTGTTGCAAGGCATGCAAGGCCGTCAAGGGGCGGCGGGGGCATCTCAAGCGCCAGTACGGCATGACCGAAGCCGAGCGTGATGCCATGGTCGCCTCTCAAAAGGGGCTCTGCGTGATTTGCCTGAAAGCCCCGGCCGTCCATGTGGATCACTGCCACAAGACGGGTAGGGTCCGTGGCGTACTGTGCTTCAACTGCAATTCGGCCATCGGCAAGTTGGGAGACGATCCCGATGTCGGTCGTCGGGCTGTTGCCTACCTGGAGGGAACGACGTGGAAGCCAACACTCGTAGCACCGGGCGTCTACCGGCTGCCTTCCTGACGCCCGGGTCCTCGTCCTTCATGGACTTTCTCTCCGATCATCAGCCGGAGATGCTGCCCGGCAAGCGGCAGTTGCCTCCCACGCAGGGTGTGATCGAGGCGCCGCACGGGACGACGATCGTGGCCGTCACGTTCCCCGGTGGCGTCGTGCTCGCCGGTGACCGTCGCGCCACCATGGGCAACGTCATCGCGCAGCGGGACATCGAGAAGGTCTTCCCGGCGGACGAGTACTCGGCCGTCGGCATCGCCGGCACCGCCGGTCTGGCCGTCGAGATGGTCAAGCTGTTCCAGTTGGAGCTGGAGCACTTCGAGAAGGTCGAAGGCGCGCAGCTCTCGCTGGAGGGCAAGGCGAACCGGCTGTCGACCATGATCCGTTCCAACCTGGGCATGGCCATGCAGGGCCTGGCCGTGGTTCCGCTGTTCGCGGGGTTCGACGTGGACCGGGACCGAGGCCGGATCTTCTCGTACGACGTCACGGGCGGTCGCTCCGAGGAGCATCACTTCGCCGCCACCGGCTCCGGTTCGATCTTCGCGCGCGGGGCGATGAAGAAGCTCTTCCGTAACGACCTGACGGAGGACGAGGCCACGACGCTCGTGGTCCAGGCCCTCTACGACGCGGCTGACGACGACTCGGCGACCGGTGGTCCCGATGTCGCCCGCCGGATCTACCCGATCGTCACCGTGATCACCGAGGACGGCTTCCGTCGGCTGACCGACGAGGAGTCGTCGGAGATCGCCCGCTCGATCCTGGCGCGTCGCCTGGAGCAGCCGGACGGCCCGCGCGCCGCTCTGCTGTAGTCGGCGGCCCCGTTCTCATCGCAGGTGATCCAGTGACTTCGACAGAAAGGGACGGATAACCGGTGTCGACGCCGTTCTATGTCTCCCCCCAGCAGGCGATGGCCGACCGTGCCGAGTACGCCCGCAAGGGCATCGCGCGCGGACGCAGTCTCGTCGTGATCCAGTACGCCGACGGCATCGTGTTCGTCGGCGAGAATCCGTCCCGTGCGCTGCACAAGTTCAGCGAGATCTACGACCGGATCGGTTTCGCGGCCGCCGGCAAGTACAACGAGTACGAGAACCTGCGGATCGGTGGCGTCCGGTACGCCGATCTTCGTGGGTACACCTACGACCGTGACGACGTGACCGCTCGTGGTCTGGCGAACGTGTACGCGCAGACGCTGGGCACGATCTTCTCCTCGGCCGGTGAGAAGCCGTACGAGGTGGAGCTGGTCGTGGCGGAGGTCGGTGAGACGCCGGACGGCGATCAGATCTACCGGCTGCCGCACGACGGGTCGATCGTGGACGAGCACGGTTCGGTGGCGGTCGGTGGCAACGCCGAGCAGATCAGCAGTTATCTGGATCAGCGTCACGAGGAGGGCATGAGCCTTGCCGAGGCGCTGAAGCTGGCCGTCCAGGCGCTGTCGCGGGACACCAACGGTACGCAGCGGGAGATTCCGGCGGAGCGGCTGGAGGTGGCGGTGCTGGACCGTACGCGGCCGCAGCAGCGCAAGTTCAAGCGGATCGTCGGTCGTCAGCTCGGTCGGCTGCTGGAGACGGACGGGGCGTCCACGGAGGCGGAGAGCTCCGAGGAGGAGTAGTAGCCCTCACGCCTCGCCTGATCCCTCGTTTCACCCTTTGTGCGCCCCGGTCGACTCCTCGGCCGGGGCGCAAGGCGTGTCAGGAGGCGCTGGGTGGGGCTGTGGAGGCTCGTACGACGAGTTCGACGGGGATGTCCCCGCCGTCCGGCGTGCGGCCCTCCAGGACGGCGAGGAGGGCTTGCATGCCCCGTTCGCCGAAGAGCTCGGCGTCGAGTCGGACGGTCGTCAGCTCGGGGTCGAGGGCGGTGGCGAGGGCGAGGTCGTCGAGGCCGGTGACGGACATGTCGTCGGGGACGCGCAGGCCGAGGCGGCGCAGGGCCTTGTAGACGCCGGCGGCGAGTTTGTCGTCGTCGCAGACGACGGCGGTGGGGCGTGGTCCTGGGGTGCTGAGGGCGGCTTCCGCGGCGGCCAGGGCGCCGGGGATGGAGATCGGGGCGGCGGCGGTGCGCAGTGAGGTCCCCGGTACCGCGCCGATGCGTTCGGTGAGTTCACGCGCGCGTGCTTCGAAGGTCCAGGAGGGCACATCGGCCGCGAGGTGCAGGAAGTGCCGGTGGCCGAGGCCGAGGAGGTGGTCGGTGACCTGGCGTACGCCGTCGGTGATGTCGAGGTTGACGGTGGCCGCGCCGAGGCTTCCGGTGGGGTCGCTGTCGAGCATGACGAGGGGGAGTTGGTCGCCGCGGATGGCGGTGAGGGCGTCGGCGGCCATGGAGGAGGCGAGGACGCCGTCGAGGGCTGCCTGGGCGGAGGCGAAGGGGTCGCGGGCGGGGCCGACGCCTTCGGGGGAGGGGTAGAGGACGACGCCGAAGCCGTGTTCGGCGGCCACGCGTGCCGCGCCGGTGTAGACGCCGGCGAAGAATTCCGTGGTGAGGGCGGGGACGACGAGGAGGACGGTGCGGGTGTGGCCGAGGCGGAGGTTGCGGGCGGCGAGGTTGGGCCGGTAGCCGAGGTCGCGGGCGGCTTTGCGTACGCGGTCGGCGGTGGTCGCGGAGACGCGGCCGCGCCATTTGTCGCCGAGGACGAGGGAGACGGCGGCCTGGGAGACTCCGGCGGCCTGGGCGACGTCGCGGCTCGTGGGGCGCGTGCTACCTCGTGCCACGGTGGGCCTGCTCCTTCGTCTGGACTGGTGAACAGCGCACATGGTACGTATGTTCACGAGACGTTATACGTAAAACTTCGGGGTGGTCCGCCGCCTCGGGCGAGCCGACGGGGGCGACATTGGCCGCGGGATATCTGGAGATCCTCAGGGCGAAGCATGCCGCCCGGCTGCTGACGGGCACGCTCGTCGGCCGGCTGCCCAACGCCACGGCCGCGATCGCGATCGTGCTGTTCGTCCGCGCGGAGGGCGGCACGTACAGCCTCGCGGGGGCGCTGGCGGCGGTGTACGGCGTCGCGAACGCCGTCGGGCAGCCGTTGCTGGGGCGGCTGGTCGATCTGCACGGGCAGCCGCGGGTGCAGTTGCCGGCGGCGCTGGCCTCGGCGCTGGCCATGGCGCTGTTCGCCGTCGTGGGCACGGATCCGCTCGCCCTCGCGTACGCCGCGGTGGCGGCCGCCGGTCTGTTCACCCCGCCCCTGGAGGGCGGGCTGCGGGCCCTGTGGCCGTCTGTGCTGCGCCGTCAGGACCAGATCCACACGGCGTACGCCATGGACGCGGTCGCCCAGGAGGTGATGTTCACGGTCGGCCCGCTGCTGGTGACGCTGTGCACGGCGCTGTGGTCGCCGCAGGTCGCGCTGCTGGCGTTGAACGCCCTGGGGGTGCTGGGGGCGCTCTCGGTGGTCGTGGCGGCCCCTTCGCGCGCGTGGCGCTCCGATCCGCGTGAGGCGCACTGGCTGGGCGCGCTGCGGTCGCCGGGGCTGCTCGCGATGCTGGGGTCGTTCCTGTTCGTCGGCATCGCCCTGGGGTCGATCTCGGTGGCCTCGCTGGCGTACGCGGACGACCACGGCGGCGCCGCGGTGTACGGCTGGCTGATGGCGGCTGTGGGGCTCGGCGCGCTGGTCGGCGGTGT
This sequence comes from Streptomyces sp. yr375, assembly GCF_900110755.1. Lineage (GTDB taxonomy): Bacteria > Actinomycetota > Actinomycetes > Streptomycetales > Streptomycetaceae > Streptomyces. The sequence continues at coordinate 117,124 of NZ_FOFF01000008.1, read as the reverse complement.
GGTGTACGGGGCGCGGCGCTGGGCGGGGACGCCGGAGCGGCGACTGCGGGTCCTGGTGGCGTTGCTGGCGGTGTGTTACCTGCCGTTGCTGCTGATGCCGGGTGCGGTGGCCATGGTGGGGCTGGCGGCGCTGGCGGGGGTGTTCCTGGCGCCGGCGCTGGCGTGTGCGTTCGTCCTCGTGGACCGGCACGCTCCGCGCGGGACGGTGACGGAGGCGTTCTCGTGGCTGGTGACGATGTTCACGGTGGGGTCGTCGGTGGGAACGGGCCTGGCGGGGCCGGTGGTGGAGGCGGGCGGCGCGCTGTGGGGGTTCGTGGTGCCGGGTGCGGCGGGTGCTGTGGCTTTGTTGGTTTTGCTGGCGACAGGGCGGGTACTTGCGGCTCCCGCTGTAAGCGGGGTGGTTGCGGCTTCATCGGAAAATGATCCAAACCGTGCTGTCGAACCCCGTTTCAGTTCAGGTGATCGGGCGTAATGTTCACTCATGGACCGCCGCATTTTCGGGCTGGAGAACGAGTACGGCGTCACATGTACGTTCAGGGGACAGCGTCGACTGTCTCCCGACGAGGTGGCGCGGTACCTCTTCCGCCGTGTCGTGTCATGGGGCCGAAGCAGCAATGTCTTTCTGCGGAACGGCGCCCGCCTCTATCTCGACGTGGGTTCGCATCCGGAATACGCGACACCGGAATGTGACAACCTGACCGAGTTGGTCACCCACGACAAAGCGGGCGAGCGCATTCTCGAAGGACTCCTGGTGGACGCGGAGCGACGCCTGCACGAGGAAGGAATCGCGGGCGACGTCTACCTCTTCAAGAACAACACGGACTCGGCGGGCAACTCTTATGGTTGCCACGAGAACTACCTGGTGGCCCGGCACGGGGAATTCTCCCGGCTCGCGGACATCCTGATCCCGTTCCTGGTGACCCGGCAGCTTCTGTGCGGCGCGGGCAAGGTGCTGCAGACGCCTCGCGGGGCGGTGTACTGCGTCAGCCAGCGGGCCGAGCACATCTGGGAGGGCGTCTCCTCGGCGACGACCCGCTCGCGGCCCATCATCAACACGCGTGACGAGCCGCACGCGGACGCCGAGCGCTACCGCCGGCTCCATGTCATCGTGGGCGACTCGAACATGTCCGAGACGACCATGCTGCTGAAGGTCGGTGCGACCGATCTGGTGCTGCGCATGATCGAGGCGGGCACGGTGATGCGGGATCTGACGCTGGAGAACCCGATCCGGGCGATCCGCGAGGTCAGTCACGACATCACGGGCCGGCGCAAGGTGCGGCTGGCCAGTGGCCGGGAGGCCTCCGCGCTGGAGGTGCAGCGCGAGTACTACGAGAAGGCCGTCGACTTCGTCGAGCGGCGCGGGATCCGTACCGGCGTGGTCGACCAGGTCCTGGAGCTGTGGGGCCGCACGCTGGACTCGATCGAGGCGGAGGACCTCGACGCGATCGGTACCGAGATCGACTGGGTGATGAAGTACAAGCTCATCGAGCGGTACCGGGCCAAGCACAACATGACGATGTCGCATCCGCGGGTGGCGCAGATAGACCTCGCCTACCACGACATCCACCGTCGTCGTGGTCTGTACTACCTGTTGGAGCGGAGGGGCCAGGCGGCTCGGATCTGCAACGACCTGAAGATCTTCGAGGGCAAGTCGGTGCCCCCGCAGACCACCCGGGCGCGGTTGCGCGGTGACTTCATCCGGCGGGCGCAGGAGCAGCGCCGGGACTTCACGGTGGACTGGGTGCACCTGAAGCTCAATGACCAGGCGCAGCGCACCGTGCTGTGCAAGGACCCGTTCCGTTCGGTGGACGACCGGGTGGAGAAGCTGATCGCCGGCATGTGAGGCGACATGTTCCGCATGTGGTGCGGAACGCAACGCGGGCGCCGTACGTTTCCCGTACGGCGCCCGGTCGCGTCGTAGAGTTGCGCGCACTCCATCAGACGACCGACCGATTACGAGGCTTCATCGTGCGCCGACGCTCACTCATTCTTGCCGCCGTACCCGCGGGACTGGTCACTCTTTCCGCCTGTGGTGACGACAAGCCCGACTCGAGCAAGGCGAGCGACAGTGCGTCGCCCTCCGCCCCGGCGCCGTCGGCCACGTCGGCCGCGCCGCCGCCGAAGATCGTCGACGGTCCGTTGCCGGCGGTCACGGCGGGGGTGAAGTTCGGTGAGAAGCCGACGGTCGCCAAGGGCACCGGGACGCCTTCGGACCAGTTGGCGGTGAAGACGCTGATCGTGGGCACCGGGAAGACGGTCGTGGAGAAGGACGTCGTCCAGGCCAACCTTCTGGGCCAGCTCTGGGACAGCGCGAAGGTCCTCGTGGACACCTTCGCGGCCAAGCCGCAGTTCACCCAGCTCGCGCCGGGCGCTTCGATGGACGGCATCCGCTATGCGCTGACGGGTAAGAAGGTCGGCAGCCGGGTGGAGTTCTCCGTGCCGCCGACCTGGGGTTTCGGTGCGGCGGGCAACACGGAGGCGGGTGTCAAGGGCACCGACACGCTGGTGTTCGTGTTCGACATCCAGGAGGCGTTCAGTCCGAAGAGCTCGGCCAAGGGCAAGAACGTCCCGCAGTCCGACGCCGCGCTGCCGAAGGTCGGCACGAACACCGACGGCACTGCGCCCTCGATCGTGGTCCCCAAGTCGGCCGCGCCGACCAAGCTGGTGTCGAACTACGTGATCGAGGGCGACGGCCCGGCGCTGGTGGCGTCCGACTCGGTGCTCGTGCAGTACAAGGGCGTCGTCTGGAACACGGGCAAGGAGTTCGACTCGACGTACACCCGTGGCGCGCCGACGTCGTTCGCGCTGCAGCAGGTCGTCAAGGGCTGGTCGCAGGGGCTGACCGGCAAGAAGGTGGGCAGCCGGGTCGTCATCGTCGTTCCGCCGGCGCTGGGTTACGGGGACAACCCGCCGAGCGGCAGCGGTCTCGAGAAGGACTCCACGATGGTCTTCTCGGTGGACATCCTGTCGTAGGTGTGAGGCCGCCGGAGATGTAAGACTGTCCGTGTTGTTGCCTTTCCGTGAGACATGCAGGAGCCAGTGACGTGAGCATCGAGAAGCCCGAGATCGACTTCCCCGGCGGCGAGCCCCCGGCGGACCTCGAGATCAAGGACATCTGGGAGGGCGACGGCGAGGTCGCGCAGGCGGGTCACACCGTTTCCGTGCACTACGTGGGCGTCGCCTTCAGCACCGGTGAGGAGTTCGACGCGAGCTGGAACCGTGACACGCCGTTCCGCTTCCCGCTCGGCGGCGGCCGGGTCATCAAGGGCTGGGACCAGGGCGTGCAGGGCATGAAGGTCGGCGGCCGTCGCCAGTTGACCATCCCCGCGCACCTCGCCTACGGCAACCAGAGCCCGACCCCGGCGATCAAGCCCGGTGAGACGCTGATCTTCGTGGTGGACCTGCTCGGGGTCTGATCGTCGTAGGACCAGTGGTGATCGGCTGGGGCCCATGCCTGACCGGGTGTGGGCCCTCGGCTTTTGTCCCTGCGCCGCTGGGCGGTACGGTCTCGATCGTAAGCACCATAGGGGAGGCGAAGGGCGTCGATGGCCATTGCCAAGGCCGAGCGGCTGATGAACCTGGCGCTGTGTCTGCTCGGGACGCGCCGGCCGCTCAGCAAGCGTGAGCTGCGCGATTCCATCGAGGCGTATGTCGAGACCTGTCGGCCGGGGAGCGGTGCGGCCGGGTCGGACGACTCCTTCAACCGGATGTTCGAGCGGGACAAGGACGATCTGCGGGAACTGGGCCTGGTCATCGAGACCGTGGAGAGCCTGGACGGCGAGATCGGCTATCTGGCGCGCCGTGACAGCAACCGGCTGCCGCCCATCACCCTGGACGCCGAGGAGGCCGCGGCCCTGGGCCTGGCCGCCAAGGTGTGGCAGCAGGCGCGGCTGGCGGGTGCCGCGAGCGGCGCTCTGCAGAAGCTGCGCGCGGCGGGGCTCCCCGAGGACGTCGACCCGTACGAGCCGCATGGCGCGCTGGAGCCGCGGATCCCCGTGCACGAGGCCGCGTTCGAGCCGTTGATGCTGGCCTGCCGGGACCGCCGGCCCGTGGTGTTCGACTACCGCAAGGCGACCGCCGCGCATCCGGAGCCCCGGCATGTCGAGCCGTGGGCGCTGGAGTGCTGGCGCGGGCACTGGTATCTGGCGGGCTTCGACCGGGACCGGGGCGCCGAGCGGGTGTTCCGGTTGTCGCGGATCACCGGGAAGGTGCGTGCGCGCGGGGCGGGTTTCACCGTGGAGGTGCCCGATGTGGTCACCGTGCGGGAGACCGTGGCGAGTTGGGCGGGGGAGACCGCCGACCGCAGTGCGCTGATCCGGCTGCGGACGGGCTGCGGGTACCCCTTGCGGGCGAAGGCCGGTGCGGTTCGGGAACTCGGGGACGGCTGGGACGAGTTGGAGATTCCGTACGGGCACGGACTGGACGCGTGGCTGGTGGAGTTCGGGCCTGATGTGGTGGTCCTGGACCCCGCCGAACTGCGGGCGGACGTCGTGGACCGGCTGCGGGCCGTGGCGAAGGGCTGAGGGGGAGCGAGCAACACAGTGGCAGGCAAACCGGTCAGGCCGGCGAACGCGATCGACCAGACCCGGCGGATGCTCTCCCTGGTGACGTATCTCAGGGAGCGCCCCGGCGCGCGGATCGAGGACGTGGCGCGCGCGTTCGGGATCACGGAGGACGAGCTGGTCTCGGACCTCGACGTGCTGCCCATGTGCGGCACGAGTTTCCGTGGCGGCGATCTTCTCGACATCGACACCGACGGCGAGCGCATCTGGTGGCACAACCCGGCGGCGCTGGGCGCGGAGGCCGCCGAGCCGCTGCGGCTGGCGGCGGACGAGGCGACGGCGCTGCTGGTGGCGGCGCGGGCGGTGTCCACGCTGCCCGGGCTGCGCGAGGGCGACCGGCAGGCGCTGCTGCGGGCGACGGCGAAGGTGGAGGCCGCGGCAGGCGAGGCGGCGGGCGCGAGCGCGCGGCTGTCGGTGACGTTCGAGTCGGAGGGCGGGGTCTTCGCGGACGTCGACCGGGCGATCTCCGAGCGCCGCCGGCTGTGGATCCGCTACTACTCGCCCGCTCGGGACGAGGTCACCGAGCGCGAGATCGACCCCATCCGGCTGGTCAGCGTCGGGCACACGTACGTGGAGGCCTGGTGCCGCCGCTCGGAGGCCCGGCGCACCTTCCGGCTGGACCGGGTCGCCGAGATCAGGATCCTCGACGAGCCGTCCGCGCCGCCCGAGATCGAGCTGCGGGACCTGTCGGAGGGGCTGGTGCAGCCGGCCGCCGAGGACCCGGAGGTCGTCGTGGAGGTCGGGCCGGGCGGCCGCTGGGTCGCCGAGTACTACCCGCACGACAGCGCCGATGAGCTTCCGGACGGCGGACTGCGTATCACTCTGCGCACCCCCGAACCGGCCTCGCTGCGGCGGCTGGCCCTGCGGCTGGGCCGGGAGGGCCGGATCGTGTCACCGCCGGACCTCGCCGACAGTGCCCGCCGGGCCGCCCGCGAGGCGCTGGCGGCGTACGACGGGATCGAGGCGCAGGCGGCGGTGCGCGGCCTGCCGGCCGATGCGGGCCGGCAGCAGGGTGACAGTCGGGTCGACGGGCGGGAGCAGGGGCTTTGAGCGAGTCGGTGGCGTCCGGCGGGCCGGGTATCTCGGTGGCGTCCGCGTTCGCGGGAATGCGCAGCGTGACCCCGGTGCGGTTCAGAGCCGGCTGCCCCGACTGCCGGGGGGCCTTCGAGCTCACCGCGAGCGCCCTGCGGCTGGCGATCGGCGCCTCCTCCAGCACCACCTTCTACTCCTTCACCTGCCCGGACTGCGGGGCGGCCGTGCGCAAGCCGGCCGGCGAGCGGATCGTCGAACTGCTCACCGGCGGGGGCGTGCGGACCCTGCGCCTGCACACCCCGTAGCGGGGTCTAGGCTCGGCTCCATGTTCTGGCCGATGTTCGCGGTTGCCGTGGGTTTCGCGGGTCTTGTCGTCCTCGCGGTGTTCGTCGTGCGGGTCTTCGTGGAGGCGCAGCGGCTGGGGCGGCAGGTCGCGGAGTCCGCGCGGCGCATCGACCGGGCCGCGCAGGATCTGGAGCGGGCGGCCGTGAGCGCGGCCCGGGCTGTGGACACCCTGTGACCGCTGCTGTGGTGGGGCTCGCCGGGCGCTGTGGTCGTCCTGTGAGTCCTGCGGCGAATGCGTTTTGTGCCACTTCGCCCTCCCGTCCGGGTGGTGGGGGCAGGTACGCTGCTGGTCGCGGCTCGGAGAACGAGGCCCGGACCGCTTACCGGGAGTACGTACAGGGATTGCCTCACGTTTACCCCTGAGCGTTACGATCGCTGTCAGGACGACTGTTCGGACAGACGTCCGATCTGTCGGACGGCAACCCGCCCCCGCAGCCTCGGTGAGAAGGTAAAGACTTATGTTCGGAAGGCTCGGCGCCCCCGAGATCATTCTCATTCTCGTCGTCGTCATCCTGCTGTTCGGCGCCAAGAAGCTTCCCGACATGGCGCGCTCGCTCGGCAAGTCCGCTCGCATCCTCAAGAGCGAGGCCAAGGCGATGAAGGAAGAGGGCAGCAGCACGGCCACCCCGGCCGGCCCGCCCAACAACGACGAGCAGCCCCCGGCACAGCGCACCATCCAGGCCGCCCCCGGCGACGTGACCAGCTCCCGCCCGGTCACCGAGCCGACGGACACGACCAAGCGCTGACTCAGGGCCGGTGACCTCCGGCCCGCCGTACGAGATGGGAACGTGGGTTGCTGAAGTCTGCCCGGAAGCAGGAGAAGGACCCCGAGGGGCGGATGCCCCTCGCGGATCATCTTCGTGAGCTCCGCAACCGGCTCGCGAAGGCCATGCTGGCGGTCACGGTCGTGTCCGTGGTGGTCGCCTTCTACAGCCAGGAACTGATGACGTTCCTGATGGGCCCGGTGCCGAAGTGCACCACGGGACTGGGTGAGTCCACCGGCGGCACCTGCGCCGTCATCGCGTACACCGACCTGCTGTCGCCCTTCACCACCACGGTGAAGGTGTGTTTCATGGCGGGCATCATCATCTCCAGCCCGATCTGGCTGTACCAGTTGTGGGCGTTCATCGCGCCGGGCCTGCACCAGCACGAGCGCAAGTACACCTACTGGTTCGTGTCCGGGGCCGTGCCCCTGTTCCTGGCCGGTGCCACGCTGGCCTACACGGTCCTGCCGATCAGCATGCGCGTGCTGCTCGGGATCACGCCCGAGGGTTCGGCGAACATCCTGCCGATGGACAAGGTCCTGGACTTCATCGTCCGCATGATCCTGATCTTCGGCGCGGCTTTCGAACTGCCCCTCCTCCTGGTCATGCTCAACTTCAGCGGCATGGTGACCGGGCGCAGGATGGCCGGCTGGTGGCGTGGCGTCGTCATGGGCGTCTTCGTCTTCGGCGCCGTGGCGACCCCCACCACCGACCCCTTCGGCATGATCGCCCTCGCGGGGCCCATCATCGTCCTGTACTTCATCGCGGTCGGCATCTCCCTCCTCAACGACCGGCGCCGCCGCCGCGCGAACCCGGACGCCGAGCTGGACGACGACGAGGCGTCGCGGATCGATCTCACACCGGAGGCCGTCGACGAGGTCGAACCCGTGTCGGCGGGCGGCAGCGTCGAGGCAGCACCGTCGCGCGTGAACGGATACGACGACATCACCTGAGCCTGAGCCTTGAGCCTGCGCGGGACCAGGCAGGCGGGCGGGACAGACGTAGGGCCGGACGGGCATCCGTCCGGCCCCTGCTGCTTCTCCGCTGCTTCTCGGCGTGTCGCGTCCTGGATCCGGATAATGATCGTCCTGTTGTCAGTGCGGCCCGGTACGCTCGAAAGCACGATGACAGACGATCTCTCCCCGGCCGAGCGGTACGCGGCAGCCCGTAAGCGCGCTGTCGAGCAGGCCACCGCGCTCGCGTCCTTCCGCGAGATGTACGACTTCGGGCTCGACCCCTTCCAGATCGAGGCCTGCCAGTCCCTCGAGGCGGGCAAGGGCGTCCTGGTGGCCGCCCCCACCGGCTCGGGCAAGACGATCGTGGGCGAGTTCGCCGTCCACCTCGCCCTGCTCCAGGGCAAGAAGTGCTTCTACACGACACCCATCAAGGCGCTGTCGAACCAGAAGTACTCCGACCTGTGCCGCCGCTACGGCAACGACAAGGTGGGCCTGCTCACCGGCGACAACAGCGTCAACTCCGACGCCCCGGTGGTCGTGATGACCACCGAGGTGCTGCGGAACATGCTGTACGCCGGTTCGCAGACCCTCCTCGGCCTGGGCTACGTGGTGATGGACGAGGTGCACTACCTCTCCGACCGTTTCCGGGGCGCCGTATGGGAAGAAGTGATCATCCACCTTCCCGAGTCGGTCACCCTGGTCAGCCTCTCCGCGACGGTGTCCAACGCCGAGGAGTTCGGCGACTGGCTCGACACCGTGCGCGGCGACACCGAGGTGATCGTCTCCGAGCACCGGCCCGTGCCGCTGTTCCAGCACGTGCTCGCCGGGCGGCGGATGTACGACCTGTTCGAGGAGGGCGAGGGCCACCGCAGGGCCGTCAACCCCGACCTCGCCCGGCTGGCCCGCATGGAGGCGAGCAGGCCCTCGTACCAGGACCGCAGGCGTGGCCGCAACATGCGCGAGGCCGACCGCGAGCGGGAGCGCAGACAGCGTTCCCGGGTGTGGACGCCGGGCCGGCCGGAGGTCATCGAGCGGCTCGACGCCGAAGGGCTGCTGCCCGCGATCACCTTCATCTTCAGCCGCGCCGCCTGCGAGGCCGCCGTCCAGCAGTGCCTGCACGCCGGACTGCGCCTGAACGACGAGGACGCGCGCGCCGAAGTCCGCGCCCTCGTCGAGGAGCGCACGGCCGCGATCCCGCACGAGGACCTGCACGTCCTCGGCTACTACGAGTGGCTGGAGGGCCTGGAACGCGGTATCGCCGCCCACCACGCGGGCATGCTGCCGACGTTCAAGGAGGTCGTCGAGGAACTGTTCGTACGCGGCCTCGTCAAGGCCGTCTTCGCCACCGAGACGCTCGCGCTGGGCATCAACATGCCCGCACGGTCCGTGGTACTGGAGAAGCTCGTCAAGTGGAACGGCGAGCAGCACGCCGACATCACCCCCGGCGAATACACCCAGCTCACCGGGCGCGCGGGCCGGCGCGGCATCGATGTCGAGGGGCACGCGGTGGTGCTGTGGCAGCGCGCCATGAACCCCGACCACCTCGCCGGACTGGCCGGCACCCGCACCTATCCGCTGCGCTCCAGCTTCAAGCCGTCGTACAACATGGCCGTCAACCTGGTCGAGCAGTTCGGCCGGCACCGCTCGCGAGAGCTGCTGGAGACGTCGTTCGCGCAGTTCCAGGCCGACCGGTCGGTGGTCGGGATCTCCCGGCAGGTGCAGCGCAACGAGGAGGGGCTCGACGGCTACAGGGCCTCGATGACCTGCCACCTCGGCGACTTCGACGAGTACGCGCAACTGCGCCGCGACCTCAAGGACCGCGAGACCGAACTCGCCAAGCAGGGCGCGGCCCAGCGGCGCGCCGAGGCCGCCGTGGCGCTCGAGAAGCTCAAGCCGGGCGACGTCATCCACGTCCCGACCGGCAAGTACGCGGGGCTGGCGCTCGTCCTCGACCCGGGTCTGCCCGCCGGGCGGGCCAACGGGCATCGCGGCTTCGACCAGCATGACGGGCCGCGTCCGCTGGTCCTCACCGCCGAGCGGCAGGTCAAGCGGCTGGCCTCGATCGACTTCCCGGTCCCGGTCGAGGCGCTGGACCGGATGCGCATCCCCAAGACGTTCAACCCGCGCTCACCGCAGTCCCGCCGCGACCTCGCCTCCGCGCTGCGCACCAAGGCCGGGCACATCCCGCCGGAGCGGGCCCGCAAGCAGCGCGCCCAGGCCGCCGACGACCGGGAGATCGCCCGGCTGCGCACCGCGCTGCGCGCGCACCCCTGCCATGGCTGCACCGACCGCGAGGACCACGCCCGCTGGGCCGAGCGCTACCACCGGCTGCTGCGCGACACGTCGCAACTGGAGCGCCGGATCGAGGGACGCACCAACACCATTGCCCGTACCTTCGACCGGATCGTGGCCCTGCTGACCGAGCTGGACTATCTGCGCGGCAACGAGGTCACCGAGCACGGCAAGCGGCTCGCCCGGCTCTACGGCGAGCTCGACCTGCTGGCCAGCGAATGCCTGCGCGCGGGCGTGTGGGAGGGGCTGGCCCCCGCCGAGCTCGCCGCCTGCGTCTCGGCGCTGGTCTACGAGTCGCGGGTCGCCGACGACGCGATGGCGCCGAAGCTGCCCTCGGGCAAGGCGAAGGCCGCGCTCGGGGAGATGGTGCGGATCTGGGGGCGGCTGGATGCCCTGGAGGAGGATTTCCGGATCAGCCAGACGGAGGGGGTCGGGCAGCGTGAGCCTGATCTCGGGTTCGCCTGGTCCGCGTACATGTGGGCTTCCGGGAAGGGGCTCGACGAGGTGTTGCGGGAGGCGGAGATGCCGGCGGGGGACTTCGTGCGGTGGTGCAAGCAGGTGATCGACGTGTTGGGGCAGATCTCCGCGGCCTCTGCGGGGTCTGCCGGCGAGGGGTCCACCGTGGCCAAGGCTGCTCGTAAGGCGGTTGATCAGTTGCTGCGGGGGGTTGTCGCCTATTCGTCGGTGGGGTGACGCGGGTTCGGGGGCGGGCGGGGGGTTCGTCGTGGCTGGTCGCGCCCACGCGGCGGAGCCGCATATCGATACAGCCCCGCGCCCCTTTTGTGGGTCTCCCTAGTGCTTGTTGAGGTATGAGCGCCAGCCGCCGTGTTGCGTGATGTTCTCGGCGTTCTCCAACGCGCTTGGCTCGCACAGGAAGGCTGGGACGCTGCTTCCGTCCGTCAGTTGCACGCTGCCCAGGGTCATCGGGCGCGGGAGGGACGTCAGGAGGCGGCCCAGGCCCTCTGCCGGGAGGCGCCAGATCTCCACCTCGATTTCTGTGCCGCCGTCTCCCACGTGTACCAGGCCCGGCTTGGGTGGGGTCGTTCGGAGGGCGTGGAGGTGGTAGGCGGGGGCTGTTGTCGTTGTGCGGTCCAGGACCGCGCCCAGGGCCAGGAGTTGGGGGTTCAGGGGCTGGTCGGACAAGTGCGCGCCCACCACTGCCAGTTGGGTGTGCGGGTGGAGCAGTTCCGCGATTCGGGCCAGGCGTTCGTCCGTGAAGGCCGGGCCGATCAGCATCACGCCGAAGGGGAGTCCGCCCGCCTGGCCGGCCGGGACGGCGACCGCCGCCAGGTCGAAGAGGTTGGTGGAGTTGGTGAAACGGCCCAGGCGGGCGTTGGCGCCCAGGGGGTCGGCGGCGACCTCGGCGAGGGTGGGGTGGCCGGGGGTGGTCGGCAGCAACAGGGCGTCCGCGTCGGCGAGTTCGGCCAGGGCGCGGGTGCGCAGGGCCGTCAGGTGCTCGGTGTCCGTGTAGAGCTGGTGGGCCGGGATGTCGCGGGCCCGGGTGATGATGCCGGTGACCGTCGGGTCCAGGCCTTCGCCGCCCTCCGCGAGCAGCTTGTCGACGAAGTGGCCTACGGCGGTGTAGCGCTCGGCGACGAACGCGCCCTGGTAGAGCATCGCGGCGGCCTCGGTGAACGGGGTGAGGTCGAGGGTGCGCACTTCGGCCCCGGCCGCCCTGACCTGCCGTACCGCCGCCTCGTACGCCTCCGCCCAGCCCTCGTCCAGCTCGCCCAGTTGCTCGCGGGGCGGGATCGCGACGCGCCAGGGGCCGGGGGTGCGGGCGGGGAGGGACGGCAGGGCGCGGTCGGGCGGGGACGCCATGTGGGCCAGCGCCTGTTCGGCCTCGGGGAGCGTGCGGGCGAACACCGTGACGCAGTCGATGGAGGCGCAGGCCGGGACGACTCCCTCGGTGGGGACCAGGCCGCGGGTGGGCTTGATGCCGACGATGCCGTTGAAGGCGGCCGGGACCCGGCCGGAACCGGCGGTGTCGGTGCCGAGGGCGAGGTCGACGATGCCGAGGGCGACCGCGACGGCCGAACCGGCGCTCGAACCGCCGCTCACCCGCGCCGGGTCGTGGGCGTTGCGCACCGCGCCGTGCGGGGAGCGGGTGCCCACCAGGCCGGTCGCGAACTGGTCCAGGTTCGTGGTGCCCAGCACCAGCGCGCCGGCCGCCCTGAGGCGGGCCACGGCGGGGGCGTCGGCGGCGGGCTGGTAGGCGTACGCCGGGCAGCCCGCCGTGGTGGGCAGGCCGGCCACGTCGATGTTGCCCTTGGCGGCGAGCAGCCGGCCGGCGAGCGGGAGGTGCTCGCCCCGGGCCAGCCGTTCGTCGAGCGTGCGGGCCTCCGCCTCGACCTCCTCCTGGGGCCGCAGGTCGATCCAGATCTCCGGGCGGGCCGTGGCCTCGATACGGGCGTAGGCGGCGCGGACGCGGGTCAGGGTGCGGGACATTGCTTGTGCTCCTCGGGGTGTCAGCTCGCGGCCGGGGTCAGGACGGGCGGGGCCAGGACGAGCAGGGCCGTCCCCGCTTCGACCTGGTCGCCGGGTCGGGCCAGGATCTGTGCCACCACGCCGTCGACCGGCGCGTGCACCCTGGACTCCATCTTCATCGCCTCCAGGGCGAGCAGCGGCTGTCCCGCCGTCACCTCGTCGCCGGGAGACACGTTCAACTGCCATACGGATGCGGCGAATTCGGCCTCGACCAGGCGGCCGCCGGGCGGGAGCGCCACCTCGGCGGGGGGAGCGGGCGGTGCCGCCGCGGCCTCCGCGCGGGTGAACTCGCCCGCCGCCTCCCACACGTCGCGCTCCGCCGCGAACGCGGTGCGCTGGCCGGACCTGAACTCCGCGATGGAGTCGGCGTGTTCGGCCAGGAACGTCTGGTACTCGGCGAGCGAGAAGGTGCCCTCCTCGATGCGCGGTACGAAGCGGCCCGAGATGATGTCGGCCCGCAGGTCGAGGAGTTCGTCCGGGCCGACCGGGTACCAGCGGATCCGGTCGAAGAAGCGCAGCAGCCAGGGCGAGCCCGCCTCGAACGCGCCGCGCTGCTGCCAGGGCGACCACACCTGGGTCGTCCGGCCCACGAACTGGTAGCCGCCGGGGCCCTCCATGCCGTAGACGCACAGGTACGCGCCGCCGATGCCGACCGAGTTCTCGGCCGTCCAGGTGCGCGCGGGGTTGTACTTGGTCGTCACCAGGCGGTGGCGCGGGTCGAGGGGGGTGGCGACCGGGGCGCCCAGGTAGACGTCGCCGAGGCCCAGGACCAGGTACTCGGCGTCGAAGACGGTGTCGTAGACGTCGGTCACCGACTCCAGGCCGTTGACCCGGCGGATGAACTCGATGTTCCACGGGCACCAGGGCGCGTCGTCGCGGACGCCCGCCATGTAGCGGGCGATGGCCTCGCGGGTGGCCGGGTCGTCCCAGGACAGCGGGAGGTGCACGGTGCGGGAGGGAACGACGAGTTGGTCCGAGGGCGGCAGGGCCGCCGTCATCTCCCGGACGACCGCGAGGAGTTCGGGTTGGGGGAGGCGGCGGGGGTCGGTCTGGATCTGGAGGGAGCGGATGCCCGGGGTGAGGTCGGTGACGCCCGGCAGATCGGCCGCGGCCACCGCCTCCATCAGCGCGTGGACCCGCATGCGCAGCGCCAGGTCCAGTTGCATGGGGCCGAACTCGACCAGCAGGTTGTCGTCGCCGCTGCGCCGGTAGGTGACGTCGCCGTCGCGGGCCAGTACGCCGCCGTCGACGATGTCGGCACGGGGCGCGCCGGACACGTCCACCGGCCGGAAGCGGACCGTGTCGCCGGGGCGCAGTTGGCCGAGTTTCCAGCGTTCGGAGCTGAGCACGGTCGCCGGGCACACGAACCCGCCGAGCGAGGGGCCGTCCGGGCCGAGCAGCACCGGCATGTCGCCGGTGTAGTCGACGGCGCCGACGGAGTAGGGCGTGTCGTGGATGTTGGACGGGTGCAGGCCCGCCTCGCCGCCGTCCGTGCGCGCCCAGCGCGGCTTGGGCCCCACCAGGCGCACGCCGGTGCGGGCCGAGTTGAAGTGGACCTTCCAGTCGGCGGCGTAGAAGTCGCGGATGTCGTCCTCGGTGAAGAACTCCGGGGCCGCGTGCGGGCCTTCGACCGCGCCGATGTGCCAGACGGCGGCGAACTCCGGACGGTCCGCGACCGGTGCGGCGGCGCGCTCGGCGCCTGCGACGGGCGTTTTGCCGTGCAGGACGTCGCCCGTGCGCAGGGCCCGGCCGCCGTGTCCGCCGAAGCGGCCCAGGGCGAAGGTGCTCGCGCTGCCCAGGAACGCGGGGATGTCCAGGCCGCCCGCGAACAACACGTAGGTGCGCAGGCCGTGTTCGCCGGGCGCGCCGATCTCCAGCACGGCCCCGGCCGGCACGGTCACCGGCTCCCACTGCGCCACCGCCGTACCGTCCACGGCGACCTGCGCCGGCGCGCCCGTCACGCACACCGTGGTGGCGTGGGTGAAGCGCAGCGTCGGGCCCTGGAGGGTGCACTCCAGGCCCGGGGTGCCCTCGGGGTTGCCCAGTGCCCGGTTGCCGAGGCGGAAGGAGCGGTCGTCCATCGGGCCGGACGGCGGCACGCCCACCTGCCAGTGGCCGGTGCGCCCTGGCCAGTCCTGCACGGTGGTGAGGGTGCCGCCGGCGACGACCTCGATGCGCGGGGTCGGGTCGGTGACCGTGGCGAGGGTCGCCGTGGAGTGGGCCGCCCGGCGGAAGTCGGGGGCGGTGAGCGCGGCGCGCACCAGCCCCAGGTTCGTCTCGATGCCGTCGACGCGGGTGCGGGCCAGCGCCTCGTCGAGGCGGCGCAGCGCGTGCTCCCGGTCGGGGCCGTAGGCGATCACCTTCGCGAGCATCGGGTCGTAGGACGTGGTGACCTCGGTGCCCGTCTCCACCCAGCCGTCGACGCGTACCCCGGCCGGGAACTCGACCCGGGTCAACAGGCCCGCGCTGGGCCGGTGTTCGCGGCTCGGGTTCTCCGCGTAGAGGCGGGCCTCGACGGCGTGGCCGCGCGGGGCGCCGGGGTCGCGTACGACGTCCCGCTCGCCGCGCGCCAGGCGCAGCATCCAGGCGACCAGATCGACGCCGTAGATCTCCTCGGTGACCGGATGTTCCACCTGGAGACGGGTGTTGACCTCCAGGAAGTAGGCCTCCTCGCGGGCCGCGTCGTAGACGAACTCGACGGTCCCGGCGGAGCGGTAGCCGACGGAGGCGCACAAGTCGCGGGCAGCGGTGGCGAGTTGGTTGCGTACGTGGGCCGGGAGGCCCGGGGCCGGCGCTTCTTCCAGGACCTTCTGGTTGCGGCGCTGGAGGGAGCAGTCGCGGTCGCCGAAGGTGACGACCTTTCCCGTGCCGTCGCCGAAGACCTGCACCTCGACATGGCGGGCGCGTTCGACGAGCCGTTCCAGGAAGACGCCGGCCGAGGAGAAGGAGGCGGCGGCGACGCGTTGGACGCGTTCCCAGGCGTCGGTGAGTTCGGCGGGGGAGTGGCAGGCCGACATGCCGATGCCGCCGCCCCCGCCGGTCGCCTTGAGCATGACGGGATAGCCGATGAGCTGGGCTTTCTCCAGCGCCTCGGGGAGTCCCGACAGCAGACCGGTGCCCGGGGCCAGCGGTACGCCCGCCGCCTGCGCCGCCGCCCGGGCCGTGTGCTTGGCGCCGAACAGCTCCAGTTGCCCGGGGGTCGGTCCGACGAACACGATGCCGGCGTCGGCGCAGCGGCGGGCGAAGGACGCGTCCTCGGAGAGGAAGCCGTAGCCCGGGTGGATCGCGCCCGCGCCGGTGTCCTTGGCCGCCTTCAGGACCAGGTCGGCGTCGAGGTAGGACTCCTTCGCGGGCGCAGGGCCGAGCCGCAGCGCCTCGTCGGCGAGCCGGACGTGGGGCGCCGAGCGGTCGGCGTCGGAGTACACCGCGACCGTGCGCAGGCCGAGTTCGCGGGCGGTGCGGATGATCCGTACGGCTATCTCGCCGCGGTTGGCGATCAGCAGCTTGTCGAAGGTCATGCGCCCGCCCCGGTGACGGTCATCTGCACCGCGGTCGGCTCGAAGCCGTTGCACGGGTTGTTGATCTGGGGGCAGTTGGAGATCAGGACGAGGACGTCCCGGTCTGCGCGGAGGCTGAGCGAGAGGCCCGGCGCGGAGAGGCCGTCGACGATGCCGAGGGTGCCGTCCCGCTCGACCGGCACGTTCATGTACCAGTTGATGTTGGAGACCAGGTCCCGCTTGCCGAGGCCGTACTTCGCGCCCTCCGCCAGGAAGTTGTCCACGCAGGCGTGCTGCGCGTAGGTGTGGTGGCCGTAGCGCAGGGTGTTGGACTCCTTGGAGCAGGCGCCGCCGACGGTGTCGTGGCGGCCCACCGCGTCGGCGGTCACCGTCATCAGCGGGGTGTGCTCGCCGGACATCAGCACACTGCCGGTGGTGAGGAAGATGCCGCCCTGCGCCTGGATCGTGTCCGGCGCGCTGTAGCGCACGGACGTGTCGTGGGCGTCGTACACGAGGAAGTCGACGGCCTGGTTGCCGTGCAGGTCGGTGATGGTCAGCGTGTCGCCTGCGCGGATGACGGCCGACCAGGCGGCGCGGGCCGCGACGACGGTCTTCGACGGGTCGACGGTGTTCATGCGAGCCCCCTCGCGGTGAGGAATTCGGCGGTGTTGAGGAAGGCGCGGCGGCCCTCGGGGGTGGCGTCCCACAGCGGGTCGCCCGGCGTCGTCGGCGCCGCCCGCCAGGCGAGGACCTCCAGCGGGGTGCTGACGTACTCGGGGCGGGGGTCGGCCGGGTGCGGCACGTTGGCGATCAGGACCGTCACGTCCTGCTCGGCGCGCAGGGTGACGCTGCCGCCGGGGCCGGCCGAGCCGGTGAAGTCGAGGGTGCCGTCGTCGTGGACCCGCACGCCCTGGAAGAACGACAGCGAGGGCGGCAGGTCGCGGGGCTCCAGGCCGTTCTTCGCGGCGGCCAGCTTGAACAGCTCGCGGCCGGCCGGGGAGGGGGACTGCGGGGTGCCGTCGCCGTAGCGGCCGGTGTTGCGTACGAGGGTGGAGGTGCCGCACAGGGCGTCGTGCCGGGCGGAGGTGTCGGCGACGAGCGAGGCGAGGACGCGCCCCTGGTCGGACAGGAGCAGCACGCCCTCGCCGAGGTAGGCGTTCCACTGGACCTTGACCGTGTCGGCCACGTTCAGCCGCTCCCAGGGGCGGTCCGCCGCGTACAGGAGCAGGTGGGCGCAGGCGTCGCCGCGCAGGTCGGTCAGGCGCAGCTCGGTGCCGCGCGCGAGGACGCGGTGGGTGTAGTTGCCGCCCGCGACCGTCTCGGCCCACACCAGGTGGCCCGCCTCGCAGGGCGGGGCCGGCCAGTCGGCCGCCGGTACGACGGGCATGGTGTCGGTGCGCGTGCCCTCCTGGGCCCGGGCATGGGCGCGGGCTCCGTAGGTGGTCGCTGTCGCCATCGGGACCTCCGGCTGGGGGGTAATTTCTGTCGCCCGACAGAAATTAGGGGCGGGGCGGGTCGCCGCAATTGCCGCCGTGTTGCCACCTCGTTACCGGCCCCTCACCGGCCCTTGCTCGGCCCCTTGTCGACCCCTCGCCGGCTCCTCGCGAAGATCGAGGTCCGGTGCCGTGTGCGAGGATCGAACGCATGGAGACGAGCGGTGGACGCCGAGTGGGCAGGCCACGGGCCGTGCAGCGGCCGGACAGCGGGCTCACGCCGCGCGCCGAACTGCTCACGGCCGCCGCGGAGCTGTTCACCACCCGGGGGTACGCCGCCACCACGACCCGGGCCGTCGCCGAGCGCGCCGGCATGCGTCAGGCGTCCATGTACCACTACGTCTCGGGCAAGGAAGAACTGCTCGCCGAGCTGCTGGAGTCGACGGTCACGCCCTCGCTGACCTATGCCCGCCGGCTGCTCGCGGACGACACGCGGGCGGCCGAGGAGCGGCTGCGCGAGCTGTGCCGCACCGACGTGGAGCTGCTGTGCGGCGGCTCGCACAACCTCGGCGGCCTCTACCTGCTGCCCGAGGTGCGCACCGAGCGGTTCGCCGGGTTCCATGCCGTGCGCGGTGAACTCAAGGACGCCTACCGGCAGTTGATCGCCGCGACGGTGTCCGGCGGCGCGCTCGCGAAGAGCGCCCTCGATCTCCGTACGGACCTGGTCTTCGGGCTCATCGAGGGCGTCATCCTCGTCCACCGCTCGGACCCCGACCGCTCCGTCTCGGAGTTCGCCCGCGCCACCGCCGACGCGGCACTGCGCATCGTGGGCGACTGAACACCGCGGTCACTGAACGACTGCGGCAACTGACGCCTCGGCAACTGGGCGTCGCCTGAAGGATCTTGAGGGTGCCGGACGGGTGCCGGACGGGTGCCGGACGGGTGCCTGACGGTTGCTCCCCGGTGGTGCTCTCATCCGTCCCGGTGAAGTGTTTCGCACGCCCGTGCATCGTCACGCGCCGTGTTCGAACAAATCCTCTGCGTTTAAATGGACTTGAGGCTACTGCATGCGCGCAGCCGGTTTCAGAGAGTTGCCGAATGTGACGCGGTGGTGATCCGGTCGGACTAAGCTCGCCCGCGGCGCACCGAGTTGAGGCGTATTCGTGCGCTTGTTCCCAAACATCCCGAAGATGCCGACAGATCCCTACAGAGGGTGCCCACATGGTGAGTGTTCAGTCCCCACCCGGTCGCCGAGAACTTCCTTACGTGCGCGTGCTGTTGCTGCCCGCGATACTGATGGCCGCGGCGACCGGAGCCGCCGTCGCCCTGGTGGCGGCGCAGGCCCGGCTCGCCGTCGGCGTCTGCGGAGCCGTCGCCACCCTTCTGGTGATCGCGGCGGGAGCGGAGTCGGTGCGCCGAGGCCGCCTGCTGCGCGAGGTGCGCGCGGAGAAGGAGCAGCGCGTCGCCTACCTGGAGCAGTGCGTCGCCGAGCACGGCGAGGAGAACCGCCTGCTCGCCGAGGAGTTCGTGCCCAACGCCGTGGAGTGGCTGCGGGCCGGAAACTCCCCCAGGGAGGTGATGCGCGACCTGACGCAGGGCGACCAGTTGTTCCGGGAGCTCGACGACCAGCAGCGCGCCGTGGTCCGGAAGATCCTCGACATCGTCGACCACGAGGAGTCCCTGCGCGACTCCGCCCAGCGCTCCTTCGTCAGCATCGCCCGCCGCATGCAGGCCATCCTCCACCAACAGGCCGCGGAACTGCGGGAGATGGAGGAGGACCACGGCCGTAACCCCGAGGTCTTCGACGACCTGTTGCGCATCGACCACGGCACCTCGCTGATCGGCCGCCTCGCCGACTCCATCGGGGTGCTCGGCGGCGGCCGGCCCAGCCGCAACTGGCCCCAGCCGGTCCCGCTGTACAGCGTGCTGCGCGGCGCGATGTCCCGGATCCTGGACTACCGGCGCATCCAGCTCGACTCCATCGCCAAGGTCAACATCAGCGGCCTCTCCGTCGAGCCGCTCATCCACGCGCTCGCCGAACTCCTCGACAACTCCACCCGCTACTCGCCCCCGAACAGCAAGGTGCACGTCAACGCCGTCGAGGTGCAGACCGGCATCGCCATCGAGATCGAGGACGCCGGCGTCAGCCTCAGCGAGGAGGCCCGCGCCAAGGCCGAACGCATGCTGGAACAGGCCAAGGCGGGCGTCGACATCCAGGACGCCGGCATCACCCCGAGGCTGGGCCTCGCGGTCGTCGGCCGCCTGTGCACCTCCTTCAACCTGGAGGTCTCGCTGCGCAAGTCGGCCTACGGCGGCGTCCGGGCCGTCCTCATCGTGCCGAGCGAGATGCAGACCTCCGAACCCGCCCCCGGCTTCGCGCACGGCATCGGCGCCACCGCCGTACCGCAGATCGACCTGAGCCAGGTCGGCGAGGGCCCCAAGCGCCCGCCCAAGAAGCGCCGGCCCACCAACAACCGCTACCCCGCCAAGATCTCGCTGGCCGAGGACGACGTGCCCGAGGTCACCGAGTGGACCGAGCAGGGTCTGCCGCAGCGGCGCAGCAAGACCACGATCTCGATCGCCCAGCGCTACCGGGAGGCGTACGCCGCCCAGGAAGCCGAGCGCCAGGGCAAGCCGGACCTGTTCGCCCAGCCCCGCCCGGAGCCGCAGCCCGAACGCAAGAAGCAAGAGCCCGGCGTGGCCTTCGAGGCTTTCTGGGAGGGCCTGAAGAAGGACATCCCGCCGGGCGTCCACCCGACCGACTTCACCCGCAACCCCACCGCCTACCTGCATCTGCTCGAAGACAAGGCCAAGCCCGAGGCCGACGACGAAGGGGACCTCACGTGATCCAGCAGCGCCAAAACTTCGACTGGCTGCTCAAGGAGCTCTACGACGGTGTACCGGGCATCGAGATGATCGTGGTGCTGTCGGCCGACGGTCTGCGCATCGCCCGCTACGCCGGTGACCCCGACGCCGCGGACCGGGTCGCCGCCGCCTGCGCGGGCCTCCAGAGCCTCGCCGGCGCGGTCGCCCAGGAGATCCCCTCCGTCGTCGGCGACATGAACCTCGTCATCATCGAGATGGACGGCGGCTACTTCTACCTGATGGCGGCCGGCGCCAACGCCTACCTCGCGGTCCTCGCCGACGTACGCTGCGAGGCCGGCCGGATGAGCGCCAGCATGCGCGACCTCGTGGTCCGCATCGGGGCCCACCTCACCACCCCGCCCCGGCGCAACGGGCACAGCGTATGACGCCTCCACAACGCAGGCGGCGACAACCCCTGGCGGAACTGCCCCCGCCCCCGCCCCCACCGCAGCCCGCCCAGCCCCCGCAGGAGGGGGAGGGCAAGAACCCCGAGCGGCTGTACATCATCACGGGCGCGGACGGCGAGCGGGCCCCCGTCGACCTGGTCACCTTAATCGTGGCGTGTGCCGAACCGCCCTCCTCGGCCACGCCGGAGCAGACGGCGGTGCTGCGGATGTGCGGCGCCCCGCTCTCGGTGGCCGAGGTGTCGGCCTATCTCGGTCTCCCGTTCAGCGTGGTGACGGTGCTGCTGACCGAAATGCTGGCGGCCGAACTCGTTCAGGCGCGCGCCCCGATCGTCCGGCAGCAGCTCCCTGACCGTTCCCTTCTCGAAGCGGTGATGCATGGACTTCAACGGCTCTGACACGATCCCCGGCCCACGGTCCGAGGACTATCTGCCGCACACCACCACGGCCGCGGCGAAGATCGTCATCGTGGGCGGATTCGGCGTCGGCAAGACCACCATGGTCGGCTCCGTCAGCGAGATCAGGCCGCTGACCACCGAGGAGACCATGACCCAGGCGGGCGTCGGGGTCGACGACAACTACGGGTCCGAGACCAAGACCGCCACCACCGTGGCCATGGACTTCGGCCGGATCCGCATCACGGAACAGGTCGTGCTCTACCTGTTCGGCACGCCCGGCCAGGAGCGCTTCTGGTTCCTGTGGAACGGGCTGTTCGAGGGCGCGCTCGGCGCGGTCGTCCTGGTCGACACCCGCCGCATCGAGGTCAGCTTCGAGGTCATGGGCCGGCTGGAGGAGGGCGGCGTGCCGTTCGTCGTCGCCGTCAACACCTTCCCGGACGGGCCCCGTTACCCCCTCGACGAACTGCGCGGGGCCCTCGACCTGCCGCCCGAGATCCCGATCGTGGAGTGCGACGTGCGCCGCCGCGCGTCGAGCCGCGACGTCCTGATGACCCTCATGCAGTTCCTGCACTCCCTGGCCCTCAGCCGCAGCCTGACCTGACGGCACCACCGCACTCGACACATGGCACTCGACACACCGCATCCCGCATTCCGCTTCCGCGGAACATCCCCCAGACACCGGATTCAGCACAGTTTCGGAGCGACCCTGTGACTCCCGAACACCCCGTCCCGACCGGTCCGCGCGACCTCGCCCTGGACTCGCCGTCCGGCTGCCCCGTGCAGGTCCGGGGCGCCGGCGGACTGACCCGCCTCTACGGACCCGGCTCGGACGACCTGAACGCCCTGTACGAGCGGCTGCGCGAGCAGCACGGACCCGTGGCGCCGGTCCTGATCCACGACGACCTGCCGATGTGGATGGTCCTCGGGCACGCCGAGAACCTGCACATGGTGCGCGCTCCCTCGCTGTTCACCAAGGACAGCCGCATCTGGTCGCCGCTGGTGGACGGCAAGGTCAGGCCCGACCACCCGCTCATGCCGCACATCGCCTGGCAGCCCATGTGCGCCCACGCCGAGGGCGACGAGCACAAGCGGCTGCGGGGCGCGGTCACCGCGGCCATGGCCACCATCGACGACCGCAGCGTGCGCCGGTACATCAACCGCTCCAGCCAGCGCCTGGTCAACGCCTTCTGCGAGGAGGGCCGGGCCGAGCTGGTGAGCCAGTTCGTCGAGCACCTCCCGATGGCCGTCATGTGCCATGTCCTGGGCATGCCCGACGAGTACAACGACCGCATGGTCCAGTGCGCCCGCGACGCGCTCAAGGGCTCCGAGACCGCCATCGCCAGCCACGACTACGTCATGGGGGCGCTGACCCGGCTCACCACCCGCCGCCGCGCCCAGCCCGAGGACGACTTCACCAGCCACCTCATCAGCCACCCGGCGCAACTCACCGACCGCGAGGTCCGCGAACATCTGCGCCTGGTGCTCTTCGCCGCCTACGAGACCACCGTCAACCTGGTCTCCAACGTGCTGCGCATGGTCCTCACCGACCCGCGGTTCCTCGCTCAACTCAACGGCGGCCAGATGACGGTGGCGGAGGCGGTCGAGCAGTCCCTGTGGGACGAGCCGCCGTTCAGCACCGTCTTCGCCTACTTCGCCAAGCAGGACACGGAGTTGGGCGGCCAGCGCATCCGCCGGGGTGACGGCCTGTTCTTCGCGCCCGCCCCCGGCAACGTGGATCCCCGGGTGCGCCCCGACCTCGCCGCCCACATGCAGGGCAACCGCTCCCACCTCGCCTTCAGCAGCGGCCCGCACGAGTGCCCCGGCCAGGACATCGGCCGCGCCATCGCCGACGTCGGCGTCGACGCGCTGCTGATGCGGCTGCCGGACGTGCAACTCGACTGCGACGAGGACGAGTTGCGCTGGACGATGTCGATCGCCTCGCGGCACCTGGTGGAACTCCCGGTCCGGTTCGAACCGAAGGACCAGCAGGACGTCAAGCACAAGCCGAGCCACGCCCCGATCCCGCCGCAGCGCATGACCCGGCCGGTGAGCGCCGAACCGCAGTCCGCGCCCGCCACCGCCCCGCAGGCCGCGCCACGGGCCGCACCGCCCGCGCCGCCCGCCCCGGAGCCGACGGCACCGGTCGGCCGGCCGGGCGCCTGGCGGCGCTTCGTGTCCTGGTGGCGCGGCTACTGATCGACGCCCGGCGGCCCGGCGGCGGCCGGGCCGTCGTGCCAACTGCCGTACGACGCCCAGGACTCGAGGACCCGGCCACTGCGCAGCCGGTGCTCCGTCCCCGTGACCGGATCGGTGAACTCCAGCTCCCGCGCGAGTAGTTGCAGCGGGCGCCGGAAGTCGCCGGCCGGTACGGGGGCGGCCACCTCGGGGTAGAGCGGGTCGCCGAGGATCGGGACGCCCAACGCGGCCATGTGCACCCGGAGTTGGTGGGTCTGCCCGGTCTCGGGGACCAGCCGGTAGCGGGCCAGGCCGGCCGGCCGGTACTCGGCCGGCTCGATGTGACTGACCGCGTTCGGCTCGCCCGGCACCTCCCGGGCGGCCAGCACACCGCGCTCCTTCAGGATCCGGCTGCGCACGGTCACCGGCCAGGCCCGCGCGGGGTCGTGGGGTGCGACGGCCTCGTACACCTTGCGGACCCGGCGGTCGCGGAACAGGGTCTGGTAGGCGCCGCGCTCCTCGGGGCGCACGATGAACAGCACGAGCCCGGCGGTGAGCCGGTCGAGCCGGTGCGCGGCGCCGAGCGCGGGCAGGGCCAGGTCGCGGCGCAGCCGGGCGAGCGCGGACTCGGTGACATGGCTGCCGCGCGGGGTGGTGGCCAGGAAGTGCGGCTTGTCGACGACGACGATGTGCTCGTCGCGGTACACGATCTCCAGCGGGAACGGCACGGGCACCTCGGCGGGCAGTTCGCGGTGGAACCACACGAACATCCCCGGCACGTACGCCGCGTCCGGCGCCACCGCCGCCCCGTCGGCGCCGACCACCAGCCCGGCGGCCAGCATCCCGTCCACGGCCCCGGCCCGCGCCCCGCCGAGCCGCTCCACCAGATGCTCCCGGACGGTGGCCCAGGCGCCCTCGCCCGGCAGCCGCACCCGCACCGCGTCGATCCCGCCCTGCTGCGGCAGCGGGGAGGGCGGGGGAGGCGTGCGGCGGCGTGTCATCGCGGTCCAGCCTACGGCGACGGGGAAGCCGCTCGCGGCGACGGAAACCCGGTTGACTCCTCGCGGTCCGTTGGCAGGATGCGGATCATGCCCTACACCGCAGACCCGGTCCTGCCCGCCGGAACCCTCTCGGACGCCCCGCAGCCCGTTCTCCACACCGGCGACGGACTCCTCCTGCGCCCCTGGCGGGCCGAGGACGCCCCCGCCGTGTACGCCGTCTTCCAGGACCCGGTGATGCACCAGTGGCACATCAGGTCCGCCGACTCCGAGGAGGAGGTCGCCGGCTGGATCGAGGCGTGGCGGCAGGGCTGGGCGGGGGAGCGCGATCTCCAGTGGGCCGTCGTCGGCTCCGACTCCGGCTCCGACTCCGGTGTCCTGCTCGGGCGGGTGGCGCTGCGCAACGTCCGGCTGGGCGACGGCGTGGCCGAGGTCGCGTACTGGACGACCAAGGCGGCGCGTGGCCGGGGAGTCGCTCCCCGGGCCACGACCGCGCTGACCCGCTGGGCCCTCGACGAGATCGGCTTCCACCGCCTGGAGCTGAGTCACGCCACCGCCAACGAGGCGTCCTGCCGCGTCGCCACGAAGGCCGGTTTCACCTTGGAGGGCACCCGGCGCAGCGCGGCCCTCCACCAGGACGGCTGGCACGACATGCACCTCCACGCGCGCGTGCAGGGCGACTGAGCCTGCCTGTCACGCCGTCGCGGTCTCCGCTACGGCTGCGGCGGCGGCCGGCGTCGCAGCCCGCCGCCGATAGGCCCGGAAGGCCACACCGACCGCGACCGTCACGCCGAGGAACAGCACCGTGAACCATTGGAAGTACCAGTGACCGCCCGCCGGGTCGTAGACCGCCGCGCGGGGCCAGGCCAGGTTGATCGTCATCAGGAGGCCGTAGAGGAGGGCGAGGGCGTTCACCGGGATGCCCCAGCGGCCCAGGGAGAACAGGCGGGCGCCGGTCTCGTCCGTGCCCGCCGAGGAGAACTCGCCGCGCAGCCGGCGCACCAGCAGCGGTCCGGTGACCATCGCGTACGCCAGGTACAGCATCACGATGCAGGTGGTGCCGATGGCGAGGAACGCCTCCGGTGAGGCGAAGTTGAGCAGCAGCAGGGCCGCCGCGAGGACGCCGACCACCAGCGCCGGGGCGCTCGGCATGCCGGTGCGCGGGTTCACGCGCGCGAGGCGCTCGGAGAACGGGAGCTGGCCGTCGCGGGCCATGGAGAACAGCATCCGGCAGGCCGCCGTCTGGATGGCGAGCGTCGCCACCGCGATCGCGATCACGACGTCCGCGAGCAGCGCCTTGCCGACGCCGTCGCCGAGGCTGCTGGTGAGGACGTAGCTGAGGCCGTCGACCCCGAGGCGTCCGTCGGTGAGGCTGGGCGCGGCGAGGATGCCGCCCAGCACGATCAGCCCGCCGAGCAGGCCCGCCGCGCCGAGCGCGGTCAGGATGGTGCGGGGCGCGGTGCGCCGCGGGTTGTGCGTCTCCTCGCTCATCTCGCCCGCGCTGTCGAAGCCGACCATCACGTAGGCGGCCGTGAACGAGCCGACGAGCAGCGCCCCGAACAGGCCGTGCTGCGCGGCCCCTTCGGTGTGGAAGGTGATGCTGGGGGTGCGCTCGGAGTGGGTGAGCAGCAGCACCACGATGAGGACCGCGCCGATGATCTCGGCGGTGACGCCGACCCGGTTGATCACGGACATCAGGCGGTTGTCGAGGACGTTCACCAGCGTCGTCAGCACCAGCAGGACCAGACCGAGCAGCGCCGCGTTGGCCGCGCCGTCCGGTGACTTGAGCGCCGGATCGGTGCCGACGAGCTGGAAGCCCGACCAGATCGCCGGCAGCACCATCTGGAGCGCGAGCGCGGCGGCGGCGACCACGACGATCTGCCCGGTCACCATGATCCAGCCGGCGAACCAGCCGAACGACGGCGTCGACAGCCGCGACGACCACTGGTAGATCGCGCCCGAGATCGGATAGCGCGCCGCCAGTTCCGCGAAGCACGCGGCGACCAGCAACTGCCCGACCAGCACCACCGGCCAGGCCCAGAAGAAGACCGGGCCGCCGAAGGCGTACCCGAAGGCGAAGAACTGGAAGACGGCCGTCAGGACGGAGATGAAGGAGAACCCGGCGGCGAACGAGGCGTACCGGCCCAGGCTGCGGTGCAGTTCCTGGCGGTAGCCGAACTCGGCGAGGGAGCCTTCGCCGGGGTCGGCGACGGGGAGGTGGGGCGGGTCGGGGCGTACGTCGGGGGGTGTCGTTGTCGTCACGGCGAACCTGCCTTGGGCCCAGGGGACGGAATTCCTGTCGGGCGACAGAAATTAGGGACGCGCTGTTTCGTGCGCGTCACGCCGTCGTGTCGGGGGCGGGCCCAAGTTCTCACGTTCCCTCGAACATCACTCCATCGCGTTATGGCGCGATGTGTTTTCGAGGCTCAGGAGGGGGCCATGGGGGTTCATGGGGGTTCTATGGGGGCGTATGAGGGCCTATGTGGAGGGCCTATGTGGAGGGCCTATGCGGGGCCGTCAGGGGCTGTGGCGGGCGTGCTCTCCTGCTCCGCCTCCACGCGGGCGTTCCACTCCGGCTTCGACGCCTGCCAGCCGTCCTCGTTGTGGCCGAGCCGCCAGTAGCCGGAGATCGACAGGTCCTCGCGCGGGATCTGCAGCTCGACGCGCAGCAGCTTGCGCAGCTCCTTCACGCAGGCGGCCTCGCCGTGCACGAAGGCGTGCGGGCGGCCCTCGGGGAACTCCAGCGCCCGTACGGCCTCGACGAGCCGCTCGCCGACCGGCCGGTCGCCGCGGTGCAGCCAGACGACCTCCACGTCGGAGTCGATCTTCTGCTCCTCCTCGGGGCCGCTCACCTCGATGAAGGCGTGCGCGACGACGCCGGCGGGCAGCGACTCCAGGGCGGTCGCGATGGCCGGCAGGGCGCTCTCGTCGCCGGCCAGCAGATGCCAGTCGGCGGTCGTGTCCGGTGCGTAGGCGCCGCCGGGGCCCAGGAAGTGGATGGTCTCGCCCGGCCGGACGCGCGCCGCCCACGGCCCGGCCAGCCCCTCGTCGCCGTGCAGCACGAAGTCCAGGGTCAGTTCGCGGTGTTCGGCGTCCCAGTAGCGGACCGTGTACGTGCGCGTCACCGGCCACTGCGCACGGGGGAAGTCGGCGCGGATGCGCTCCAGGTCGAAGGGCTCCGGGTAGGTCACGCCCGCGGGGCCGAAGAGCAGTTTGACGTAGTGGTCGGTGCAGTCGCCCGCCGTGAAATCGGCCAGACCCGCGCCGCCGAGCACCACGCGATGCATGTGCGGGGTGAGCCGTTCGGTGCGGACGACCTGCGCGAAATGGGGCTTCCGCGGCTTCCGTGCCGGACGTTCTGCCATGACGGCCTCCCAGTCTCTGCCCATGTCATCATGGTTAGGCTTACCTAAGTTAGCATCTCTCCCCCGGTGTTGCCCCCAGAACCGCTATGCGTGCGATGTGTTCAGCGTGGTCAGCAGCCGCTGGAGCGACCCGCCGAGCCCCCAGCGCGCCGCCAGCGCCTCCACCATCGCCGCGTCCCTCGGCGCGCGCGGCAGCGCGGTGTCCACGTCCGGAAGGGGTACGTCGCCGGCGACCGCGACGACCTTCGGCGCGACGGCGACGTACGGCCGCGCCTCGGTCAGCCGCTTGCGCTGCGACGGAGTCAGCTTCGCCTTCGGGTCCTCGACCGCCGCCATGATCCCGGCCAGGTCGCCGAACTCGGCCAGCAGCTTGGCCGCCGTCTTCTCGCCGATGCCCGGCACGCCCGGCAGGCCGTCGCTCGGGTCGCCGCGCAGCGTGGCGAGATCCGCGTACCCGCGCCCGTCCACGCCGTACTTCTCGCGCAGCCACGCCTCGTCCGTCAGTTGCAGCGTGCCGACGCCCTTCAGTGGGTACAGCACGCGCACCCCGCGCGTGTCGTCGACGAGCTGGTAGAGGTCGCGGTCGCCGGTGACGATGTCGACCGGGCCCTTCGCGCGGCCGGTGAACGTGCCGATCACGTCGTCCGCCTCGTAGTCCGCGACGCCGACGCGGGCGATGCCCAGCGCGTCCAGGACCGCCTCGATGATCGGCACCTGCGGGGAGAGGGTGTCCGGCACCACCTCCTCGTCCGGTCCCGCCGCGCGCTCCTCGGCGACGCGGTGCGCCTTGTAGGTGGGGATCAGGTCGACGCGCCACTGGGGTCGCCAGTCGGCGTCCATGCAGGCCACCAGCTCGTCCGGCCGGTGGTCCTTCACCAGCCGGTCGATGAAGTCCAGCAGCCCGCGCACGGCGTTCACCGGAGTGCCGTCCGGCGCTCGCACGGAGTCCGGGACGCCGAAGTAGGCGCGGAAGTAGAGCGAGGCGGTGTCGAGGAGCATCAGTCGTCCGGTCACGCCACGCATCATGCCGCACGGGTGCCCGGGTGACCGGCGGGTATTCACTCCCGTGGCAGGCGCGAACATCCCGCCGACCCCCTGCGCGGCCCGCTGTGGTCCTCGACGACGGCTCCACCCCCGCGGTGCTCGCCGAACTCGAGCGTGCCTACGCCGCGAAGAAGCCGATCCTCGTCACGCTCTGGTCGCCGCACTGGGCGTACAGCGACTACGACCTGGAAGCTCGCGGATCCCGAGGGCGCGTGGGGCCCTGACAGCGCCGCGACCGCCCGACGAGGGGCCGTCCGGGCACGGCAAGGATCCGGCCAACCACAGAGAGCCATGCCCATCCCCGGGCCGCCGGCCCGCGAAGCCGGGGACGAGCGGGAACACCCGGGGCCGTTCGCGCATTGAACCGGAAAACGGCGCAGCGGCTGTCCGCTCCGGGAGTCCGGGGCCGGTTCGGCTGGCGCGAACTGTGAGGTCGGGCGTTACACCGTGTGTCCTCGATGTGACGGGCACATGAAACGGTTTGCCGAACATGCGTAGGGTGCAGACAACTCATCAGAGGAAGCATCAAAGGAAGCATCAGAAGACGCGACGGTGACGACGCGGAGACATGACGGTGCTACGACGTGAACGTGAAGGTGCGACGAGCGAAGGAGGGAGCCGGAGCTATGGGCGACCACAAAGAACAGCCCCTGCGGGTGGGCGCGGCCGTGCGGCGCCGACGCCGGTCCCTGCAGCTCACCCTCGCCGTCGTGGCCGAGCGCAGCGGCCTGTCCGTGCCCTTCCTGAGCCAGGTCGAGAACGACCGGGCGCGGCCCAGCACCAGTTCCCTGGAGAAGGTCGCCGACGCCCTGCGCACCACGGCCGTCGAACTCCTCGCCGCCGCCGACCCGGCGTGCAGCGTGGACGTCGTACGCGCCGATGTCACCGAACCGGGCCAGAGCGTCGGCCAGGGCACCGGACAAGGCGCAGGCGCGGGGCCGGACCCGGAGCCGCGGTCCCGTTCCCTGGTGCGCGGGCACCACCAGATGCACGCCTCCGAGTTCACCGGCGACCACGACGCCGGCCGTGAATTCCAGTACCGCAACGACCAGTTGATGTACGTCGCCGACGGCGCTGTGGAGATCGAGGCGGAGGGCCGTGCCTACCGGCTGGGCCGCGGCGACACCCTGTACCTCACCGGCGGGGTCCGGCACCGCTGGCGGGCCACCGTGCCGGACACCCGGCTGGTCGTCGTCGCCGTCGCCGAGCACATCGAGGCGGTCCGCGACCGGGACCGGGGGCGCAGGCGCTAGTGCGGGTCGTCTCGCTGGTCCCGTCGCTCACCGAGGCGGTGGCCGTCACCCTGCCCGGCGCCCTGGTCGGCGCCACCGACTGGTGCGCCCACCCGGCGGGCCTCGACGTCACCCGGATCGGCGGCACCAAGAACCCCGACGTCGACCGGATCGTCGCCCTCGCCCCCGACCTGGTGATCGCCAACGAGGAGGAGAACCGGGAACCGGACCTGGCCGCCCTGCGCGCAGCGGGCCTCGAGGTGCTGGTCACGGAGGTCCGGGACGTCCCGCAGGCCTTCCGGGAACTGGCACGCGTGCTCAGCGCGTGCGGGGCGCAGGACCGGCCGGGCTGGCTGGTGGACGCGGCGGAGGCGTGGGCCGCGCTGCCCGCCTTCGAGGAGCGCCGCACGGCCGTCGTACCGATCTGGCGCCGCCCGTGGATGGTGCTGGGCCGGGACACGTTCGCCGGGGACGTGCTGGCCCGGCTGGGCGTCGACCACCTGTACGCCGGGCACCCCGAGCGCTATCCGAGGGTTTCGGTCGACGCGCTGCGGGCGGCCGCCCCCGACCTGGTCGTCCTCCCGGACGAGCCGTACCGCTTCACCGCCGACGACGGCCCGGAGGCCTTCCCCGGCCTGCCCTGCGCGCTCGTCAGCGGACGGCACCTGACGTGGTACGGACCGTCGCTCGCCGAAGCGCCGAAGGCGCTGGGCGAGGCGCTGCGAGCAGCCCGCCGCTGAGCAGCCCGCGCACGGTGTGCCCGGCGACGACCGTCCACGCGGCGACGAGGACGACGTACAGCGCGCAAGCCGGCACCTCGTAGGCAGCCAGCCCGGTGTGCCGGGCCAGCGCCGCCGCTCCGGTGACACAGGTGCCGACCGGGAAGGTGAACGCCCACCACGTCATCGCGAAGCCCATCCCGTGCCGGCGGGCCCGCAGCACGTGCGCGCAGGCCAGGCAAAGCCACAGCAGCGCGAAGCCCATCACCGGCACCCCGTACAGCACGGCGAGGACGGCGAAGCCGCGCGCGACCGGGCCGGGCACGACCCCCGGAGCGAGGTCCGCGAACTTCCCGACGGCGGTGGTGGACTGCCCGAGCGGGCCCAGGACGAGGAACAGGGTCGGGGTGAGCGCGAGGGGCAGCGGACGGCCGGTCACCAGCCGCCCGAACACCACCGGCAGCATCGCGAGGGTGGCGAGCAGACTCACCCCGAACAGCGCGCAGCACGCCAGCAGCAGCGTCTGCCGCGGCTGCCCGGCCGGCAGATACGGCACCAGCAGCGGCCCGAGCGCCGCCGACACCATGGGCGCGACCACCGGCAGCAGCCACACCGGCGTGGCCTCGGCGGCCGTCACCCGGTGGCGGACGGCCATCAGATACGGCACGGCGACGGCTGCCGTGAGCGCGACGAGCGTCCCGGCGCCGAACAGCACGGCGTCCAGCGCGACCGCGGCGCGGACGCCGATCCAGTCCCGGCCGACGGTCAGCGCGCCGCCCCCGACGGCGAGCAGCGCCATCGCCGGACACCCGTAGAACGGGGCCGTCGCCGGGTCGAGGAGATGCGCGCGGGCCTGGTCGCGGTGGTGGCGCCAGTGCAGGGCGCGGGCGGCGAGCAGGGCCAGCAGGAGGGCGAAGGACAGCGCCCAGAAGGCGGCGCAGAGCAGCCGCAGCCCCGGGACACGGACCGGGAGCGCGGCTCCCGCCGTGGCGAGGATCGCGGTGCCCATCACTGTCGCGTACCAGTTCGGTCCGAGTTGACGGACGGCGGTGACCATGACCCCACCGTCGCCCGGGTGCCCGCCCGCGACCAGGGAGGATGTCTCTATGGGGGCATAAGCTGGGCTTATGGGCAGTGTGGAGGGGCAGTCGGCGCACAGCGGCACGGGCTCGATCGCGCATCGGGTGCCGGATCTCGGGGCGTTGGAACTGCTGCTGGGCGTGGCCCGGCTGGGCAGTCTGGGCGCGGCGGCGCGCGAGCTGGGCATCACGCAGCCGGCCGCGAGCAGCCGGATCCGGTCCATGGAGCGCCAGCTCGGCGTGGCCCTGGTGGACCGCTCCCCGCGCGGCTCCCGGCTCACGGACGCCGGCGCGCTGGTCACGGACTGGGCGCGGCGGGTCGTCGAGGCGGCGCAGGCGTTCGACGCGGGGGCGCAGGCGCTGCGCGACCGTCGGGACTCACGGCTGCGGGTGGCGGCCAGCATGACGATCGCCGAGTACCTGCTGCCCGGCTGGCTGCTCGCGCTGCGCGCCGGGCGGCCGGACACGGCGGTGTCGCTGCTCGCGGGCAACTCGGCGGCCGTCGCCGAGCGGCTGCTGTCCGGGGAGGCGGACCTCGGCTTCGTGGAGGGGCTCACGGTGCCGCCGGGCCTCGACTCGACGGTGATAGCCCACGACCACCTGGTCGTCGTCGTCGCGCCCGGTCATCCGTGGGCGCGTCGCCGACGGCCGCTGCCCGCCGCCGAGTTGGCGTCGACGCCGCTGATCCTGCGGGAGGAGGGGTCGGGGACGCGGCAGGTTCTCGACACGGCGCTGGGCGGGCTGGCCCGGCCGCTGATCGAGCTGTCCTCGACCACGGCGGTCAAGGCGGCGGCGGTGAGCGGGGCAGGGCCGGCGGTGCTGAGCGAACTGGCGGTCGGTGAGGAGCTGGCGCTGCGGAGGTTGGTCGACATCCCGGTCGAGGGCGTCGAGTTGGCGCGCGACCTGCGGGCGGTGTGGCCGACGGGGCACCGCCCTGCCGGGCCGGCGCGGGAGTTGTTGTCGTTGACGCGGGGGTAGCGGCGTCGTCCCGTCCCCTGGGGGCTGCGCCCCCAGACCCCCGCTGTCGGCCCTTAAGGGGCCTCGTCCTCAAGCGCCGGACGGGCTGAGTGGTCCCGCCGCTTCCACCAGCGCGCGCATCACCCGTACGTCCTCCGCCATCTCCGGATGCCACTGCACGCCCAGCACCCAGCCCCCCGCCGACGGCAGTTCGACCGCTTCCACCGTGCCGTCCGCCGCGTACGCCGACGGGATCAGGCCCGCGCCGAGGCGGTCCACCGACTGGTGGTGATAGGTCGGCACGGACGTCTCCTCCTCGACGAGGCCGCCGTAGAGCGTGCCCGGGACCGGCTTGACCGCGTGGTGGCCGAAGACGCCGACGCCCCCGGTGTGCCCGTCGATGTGCTGCGTCATGGTGCCGCCGAGCGCGATGTTCAGCAACTGCATGCCCCGGCAGATGCCCAGCAGCGGGACGTCCGCCGCCAGTGCCGCGTCGATCAGGGCCAGCTCCCACGCGTCCCGCTCCCGCGCCGGCGGCCCGGTGCGCGGGTCGGGCTCGGCGCCGTAACGGACCGGCTCGACGTCCGGGCCGCCCGAGATCACCAGGCCGTCGAGGCGGGCGACGGCCGCCGCCGCGTGCTCGGGCGCGTCCGGCGGGAGCAGTACGGCCAGCCCGCCGGCCCGCTGCACGAGCCGCGCGTACCCGGCGGGCAGCAGCGCCGCCTCCAGCTCCCACACACCCCAGCGCGTCCCGGACTCCAGGTACGTACTGACGCCGATCAGCGGCCCGCCGCCCGTCACGCCCGCGCCGCCCGTCCTGCCCGTCATGTTGCCTCCCCGGCCGTCAATGGACTGCTCGCATACCTTTGTGTCATGTCGGGATGTGTCATGTCAGGAAGCCCCTGAGGAGGGCCGCCGTCCCCGCGCAGTGCTCCCGCATCATCTCCCGCGCGCCGTCCGAGTCGCCGTCCAGCACCGCTTCCACCAGCGCCGTGTGCTGGCGCTGCGAGTGCTCCAGGTTGCGCACGAGGAGCGGGATGCAGTCGAGCAGGTCGTTCACCGTGGCCCGGACCGCCGCGTACTGCGCGGTCAGCGACGGGGAGCCGCACAGCTCGGCCAGCGTGAGGTGGAGCATCGTGTCCAGGCGCCGGTAGTCGGTGAGCGGCGCGTCCTCGGTGCGGGCGAGGGCCTCGCGCAGCCGCTGCGCCTGTTCGCCGGTCAGCCCGTGCGTCGCGCACAGCCCCGCCGCGCCGACCTCCAGCACCTCGCGGAAGCGCAGGACGTCCTCGACGTCGACCTCGGCGATCCGCCGCCGCAGCTCGTCCTCGCCGCCGGCGTCCGCGCGCGGCAGCACGAACGTGCCGCCGTAACGCCCCCGGCGGGACTCGACCAGCCCCTGGTCCTGGAGCACCTTCAGCACCTCGCGCAGCGTCACCCGGCTGATCCCGAGCCGCTCCGCGAGATCCCGCTCGGCCGGCAGCCGTTCGCCGCCCGGTACCAGACCCAGCCGGACGACCTGGAGGATCTGCTCCAACGCCTCCTCGAAGCCGTTCCCGGCCCGCACCGGCCGCAGCACCGGCGTCAACCGGTCGTCCGGCCCGTTGTCCGGTTCGCCGACCTGTGGGCCGACCGGTCTCCCGTCCGGTCCGCCGTCCGGTGAGCCGTCCGCATCCACCGACATCTGGCCGCGCCCCCTTCCCAAGCAATGGTTCTCCGCAATACCTTATGGTCCCCGGAGCCTGAGGAGGCCCTCCAGTGGCAGACCGCACACCCCCGCTCAGTGTCGAGGAACTGCACACCCTCGTCGCGAGCGGTGAGATCGACACTGTCGTCCTGGCCTTCCCCGACATGCAAGGGCGCCTCCAGGGCAAGCGGTTCGCCGCCGGATTCTTCCTCGCCGAGGTCCTGAAGCACGGCACCGAGGGCTGCAACTACCTGCTCGCCGTCGACACGGAGATGAACACCGTCGACGGCTACGCCATGTCCTCCTGGGAGCGCGGCTACGGCGACTTCGCCATGCACCCCGACCTCTCCACCCTGCGCCGCGTGCCCTGGAACGCCGGTACGGCCATGCTGGTCGCCGACCTCGCCTGGAGCGACGGCTCGCCCGTGGTCGCAGCCCCGCGCCAGATCCTGCGCCGCCAACTGGAGCGCCTCGCCGAGCACGGCTTCACCGCCCAGGTCGGCACCGAGCTGGAGTTCATCGTCTTCAAGGACACCTACGAGGCCGCCTGGGACGCGAACTACCGCGGCCTCACCCCGGTCAACCAGTACAACGTCGACTACTCGGTCCTCGGGACGGGACGGGTCGAGCCGCTGCTGCGCCGTATCCGCAACGAGATGGCCGGCGCCGGCCTCACCGTCGAGTCCGCCAAGGGCGAGTGCAACCCCGGCCAGCACGAGATCGCCTTCCGCTACGACGAGGCCCTCGTCACCTGCGACCAGCACGCGATCTACAAGACCGGCGCCAAGGAGATCGCCGCGCAGGAGGGCGTCTCGCTGACCTTCATGGCGAAGTACAACGAGCGCGAGGGCAACTCCTGCCACATCCACCTCTCCCTCACCGACGCCGACGGCGCCAACGTCATGGCCGGCACCGCCGCGGACGCGAACGGCATGTCCGACGTCATGCGCCACTTCCTCGCCGGACAACTGGCCGCCCTGCGCGACTTCTCCCTCCTCTACGCCCCCAACATCAACTCCTACAAGCGGTTCCAGCCGGGCTCCTTCGCCCCGACCGCCGTCGCCTGGGGCCACGACAACCGCACCTGCTCGCTGCGGGTCGTCGGCCACGGCCCCTCGATGCGCTTCGAGAACCGGCTGCCCGGCGGCGACGTCAACCCCCACCTCGCGGTCGCCGGCCTGATCGCGGCCGGACTGCACGGCATCGAACAGAAACTGGAACTGCCCGAGGCCTGCGCCGGAAACGCCTACACCGCCGACTACGCGCACGTCCCCACCACGCTCCGCGAGGCCGCCGACCTCTGGGCGAACAGCCCGATCGCGCTGGCCGCCTTCGGCGAGGAGGTCGTCGCGCACTACGGCAACATGGCCCGCGTCGAGCTGATGGCCTTCGACGCCGCGGTCACCGACTGGGAGCTGCGCCGCTCCTTCGAACGTCTGTGATGTCGAACGTCTCTGAAAGGTCCTTCGTTGTCGTACGAGCATGAGCTGACCGTCCTCAACCCCGCGACGGAAGAGGTCGTCGCGACCGTCCCCGCCGCCACCGCGGCCGACGTGGACGCGGCCGTCGTACGCGCCGCCGCGGCGCAGCGGACGTGGGCCGCGCTCGCGCCCGCCGACCGCGCCCGCCTGCTGCGCCGCTTCGCCGACGTCGTCGACGCGCACCTGGAGGAACTGGCCCGGCTGGAGGTCCGGGAAGCCGGTCACCTCCTCGGCAACGCCCGCTGGGAGGCCGGCAACGCCCGCGACCTGCTGCTCTACGCGGCCGGTGGCGTCGAACGGCTCCTCGGCCGGCAGATCCCGGTGCCCGGCGGCTGGGACGTCACCTTCCACGAGCCGCTCGGCGTGGTCGGCGTCATCGCGCCCTGGAACTTCCCGATGCCGATCGCCGCCTGGGGCTCCTTCCCGGCCCTCGCCGCCGGCAACGCGGTCCTCCTCAAGCCCGCCGAGACCACCCCGCTCACCGCCCTGCGCCTCGCCGAACTCGCCCTGGAGGCAGGGCTCCCCGAGGGCCTGTTCCAGGTCCTGCCCGGCTACGGCGCGGTCACCGGACGCGCCCTCGTCGACCACCCCGGCGTCGCGAAGATCGTGTTCACCGGCTCCACCCGCACCGGCCGCGAGGTCATGGAACGCTGCGCCCGGCAGGTCAAGCCGGTCACCCTGGAACTCGGCGGCAAGAGCCCCAACGTCGTCTTCGCGGACGCCGACCTGAAGACCGCCGTCGACCCGTTCTCCTTCCTGGACAACTCCGGCCAGGACTGCTGCGCCCGCACCCGGATCCTCGTCCAGGAGTCGGTCTACGACGAGGTCGCCGAGCACCTCGCCCGGGAGCTGTCCGCCGTCGTGGTCGGCGACCCGGCCGACGACGCGACCCAGATGGGCCCGCTGATCTCCCGCCAACAGGTGGACCGCGTACGGTCGTTCGTGCCGGACGACGCCCGGGCGCTGCGCGGCACGGCCCCCGACGGCCCCGGCTTCTGGTTCCCGCCGACCGTCCTCACCGGCGCCGCGCCCGACTCCGACGCGGCCCGCGAGGAGATCTTCGGCCCCGTCGCCGTCCTGCTCCCCTTCACCGACGAGGCGGACGCGATCCGGCTCGCCAACGACACCCCCTACGGCCTCTCCGGCTCCATCTGGACCCGCGACATCGGCCGCGCCCTGCGCGTCTCGCAGGCCGTGCGGGCCGGCAACCTGTCCGTCAACTCCCACTCCAGCGTCCGCTACTGGACGCCCTTCGGCGGCTTCAAGCAGTCCGGCGTCGG
The DNA here is from genome assembly GCF_900110755.1 of Streptomyces sp. yr375. Lineage (GTDB taxonomy): Bacteria > Actinomycetota > Actinomycetes > Streptomycetales > Streptomycetaceae > Streptomyces. The sequence continues at coordinate 80,075 of NZ_FOFF01000008.1, read as the reverse complement.
CCGCGAGCTGGGCCCGGACGCCCTGACCGCCTTCACCGAAACCAAGAACGTCTTCATCAACACGGAGGGCCCCGCACAGTGACCGCTCAGACCCCTGACATCGTCTGCCGCCGCCTCGTCGGCCGCACGGCCGTCATCACCGGCGCCGGCAGCGGCATCGGCCTCGCCACCGCCCGCCGGCTCGCCTCCGAGGGCGCGCACGTCGTCTGCGGCGACATCGACGAGGCCCGCGGCAAGGCCGCCGCGGAGGAGGTCGGCGGGACCTTCGTGAAGGTCGACGTCACCGACCCCGAGCAGGTCGAGGCGCTGTTCAAGACGGCCTACGACACCTACGGCAGCGTCGACATCGCCTTCAACAACGCGGGCATCTCGCCGCCCGACGACGACTCCATCCTGGAGACCGGCCTCGAGGCCTGGAAGCGCGTCCAGGACGTCAACCTGACCTCCGTGTACCTGTGTTGCAAGGCCGCCATCCCCTACATGCGGCGCCAGGGCAAGGGCTCGATCATCAACACGGCGTCGTTCGTGGCCCGGATGGGCGCGGCCACGTCCCAGATCTCGTACACCGCGTCCAAGGGCGGGGTGCTGGCCATGTCCCGTGAACTGGGCGTGCAGTTCGCCCGGGAGGGCATCCGGGTGAACGCCCTGTGCCCCGGCCCGGTCAACACCCCGCTGCTGCAGGAGCTGTTCGCGACGGACCCCGAGCGGGCCGCGCGCCGCCTCGTCCACATCCCCGTCGGCCGGTTCGCCGAGGCCGAGGAGATCGCCGCCGCCGTCGCCTTCCTGGCGAGCGACGACTCCTCGTTCGTCAACGCCAGCGACTTCCTGGTGGACGGCGGGATCTCGGGGGCGTACGTCACCCCCCTGTAGGCCCGCTCTACAGGAAGGTGTGGCCCTCGCCCCGGTAGGTGGGCACGGTCGCCGTGACCGTGTCCCCCTCGACGAGGTGCAGCACGTCGAACCGCTCGCACAGCTCACCGGCCTTCGCGTGCCGGAACCACACCTTGTCGCCGATCAGCAGATCGTCGGCGGGGGAGCCGATGAGCGGCGTCTGCACCTCGCCGGGGCCCTCCTGGGGGTCGTACCGCAGCCCCTCCGGGAGATACGGCACGGGCAGCCGGTCGGGCCCGGCGGCACCCGACGCCGGGTAACCGCCGCCGAGGACGGTCACGACCCCGACCCCCGGCCGCCGGACGACGGGCTGCGCGAACAGGGCGGCCGGACGACCGCTGAACGACGTGTAGTTGTCGAAGAGCCGCGGCACGTACAGCCCCGACCCGGCCGCGATCTCCGTGACCGCGTCCTCGGCGGCGGTGTGCTGCACACTGCCGGTGCCGCCGCCGTTGACGTACTCCAGATCCGGTACGACGGCCCGCACCGCGCGCACCACCGCGGCGCGCCGCTCGGCGAGTTCACGGCGGGCGGTGGCCTGCATCAGCCGGATCGCCCGGGACCGGAAGGGCCGCCCGGCGAGGGCGTCGCCGACACCGGCGATGTGCCCCTCGTAGGCCATGATCCCCACCAGCTTGAACCCCGGCCGCCGCGCCACCGCCCGTGCCACGTCGGCGACTTGGGCGGCGGAGTGCAGCGGCGAGCGCAGCGCGCCGACCCGCAGCCGGCCGCCGAGCAGCTTCAGCGAGGTGTCCAACTCCAGGCAGACCCGGACCACTTCACCGCCGCCGGCGCGCGCGGAGTCGATGAGGTCGAGCTGCGCGACGTCGTCGACCATGACGGTGACGGCGGCGGCGAGCTTGGGGTCGGCGGCGAGCTCCGCGAAGGCGGGGCGGTCGGCGGAGGGGTAGGCGAGCAGGATGTCCTCGAACCCGGACCGCGCGAGCCACAGGGACTCGGCGAGGGTGAACGACATGATGCCCGCGAAGCCGTCCTTCGCGAGGACGCGCTCCAGCAGCGTCCGGCAGCGCACGGACTTGCTCGCCACCCGGATCGGCTTGCCGCCGGCCCGGCGGACGAGATCCGCCGCGTTCGCGTCGAACGCCTCCAGATCGACGATCGCGAGAGGGGCGTCGAGATGCTCGGTGGCCCGGTCGTAACGGGCCCGGTCGGCGGCGCGCGCAGTCATGAACGCAGCCTGCCAGACAGGATTACCGCAGGGTAGGGGGACGTTCCGGGCAGAAGCCCCGGGGGGTGCGGACTGGTTCCCGTTTGCCCAGCGACAAGCCGTAGAGTGACGCGCACGCACGGAGGACGGCTCCGGCCGGTCAGCCGCGTCGGGATGCCGGTCCACCGGTGCGGGTATGCGTGCCCTGGACGGATCACCGAGTCCGCACCGGGCCGCCGGGCAAGCGCACGTCGGCCCGCGTACGAGAACGACGGCCCGGGCACGAGGAAACGGGGGGTGCATGAGCACAGAAGCACGCCGCACCTCCATCCCCCCACGCCCGACCACCCCACCCACACCCCCAGCCCCGGCCGAACGAGGCCCGGGCAACTGGTGGACCACGGCCCCCACGAACCGGGATTCGCCAGCCTGGGCGCCTTCCGACCCGGTGGAGCGAGAGCCAGCAGGCTGGGCGCCTTCCGACCCGGTGGAGCGGGAGTCGGCAGGCTGGGTGCCTACCGGCCCGCCGGAGCGGGAACTTGCAGGCCAGGGGACGTCCGGTCCGGTGGAGCGGGACTCTGCGCGTTGGTCGCCCGACGACCCGGCGGTGGGTGGAGCTGCCCGCCCGGTGTCTGCCCGCCCGGTGTCTGCCGGTCCGGTGGGGCAGGGGCCCGCGGGTGGGGCGGCTACGGTCTCGGGCGGGCGGCAGGATTCCCGTCGGGGGGCTGCCGGTCCGGTGGGGCAGGACTCTGCGCGTTGGTCGCCCGACGACCCGGCGGTGGGCGGAGCTGCTGGTCCGGTGGGTCAGGAGTCCGCGCGTTGGTCGACCGACCGTCCGACCGTGGGCGGAGCCGCCCGCACGGCATCCGATGGTCCGGCGGAGCCGGAGAGTCAGCGTGGGGCGGGCGCAGGTCCGGTTGGGCCGCAGGCTGCGCGCCGGGAGGCCGGGTCCCCGGCGGGAGCGCCGGTCGCCGGGGGCGGAGGCGCAGCCGGGGACGGCTTTCGTGCCGCCTCGGGCACGGTTCCCCCCATTCCCCGCACCGCCCCGCGGGCCCACCGCACGGACGACATGACCGAGCCCCCGCCGCCCGCGTCGGCCCGCTTCCCGGACACCCCGCCGCTGCCGCCCCGGCCCACCTCGCCCCCGCGAGGCGGCGACACGGGGACGTCGGCGCGAGCCGAAGAGCGCCCGTCCGCTGCCAACGCCCCCCGCTCCGCCCCACCCCACGACTTCCGCCGAGCACCCCGCGCCACCAGGCCGACACCCCGTTCCGCCGACACGCCCGCCGCCTCGGACGGCGGCCCCCAGGCTCCCGCCGCCACAACGGACTCCGGCTTCTTCGGCGCGCCCCCTTCGCGTGCCGCTGCTCCGGAGGTTCCGGGCTCGGCTGCCTCGCCTGCTTCCGGCCCCTTTGGCGCGCCGCCTTCGCGTGCCGCTGCTCCGGAGGTTCCAGGCCCGGCCGCCTCGCCCGCTTCCGGCCCCTTCGGCGTGCCCCCTTCCCGTGCCGCTGCCCCCGAGGCTTCAGGCCCGGCTGCCTCGCCCGCTTCCCGCTCCTTCGGCGCGCCCCCTTCCCGCGCCGCTGCCCCGGGCGCGTCGGGTCCCGCTGACTCGGCCGTCCCCCGTGCCGCTGCCGTGGATGCCTCCGGTCCGGCCGCCTCGGCTGCCGCTACCCGTCCCTTCGGCGCGCCCCCCTCCCACGTCAACGCCCCTGACGTCTCGGGCCCGGTCGCCTCGGCCGCCGGTTTCCGCTCCTTCGGCGCGCCCCCCTCCCGTACCGCTGAGCCTGATGTGTCGGGTTCGGCCGGCCCCCGGCCCTTTGGTTCTGGTGGTTCTGGGTCTCGTCAATCCCCGGGTGGCACCGGCCCGGACAGGCCTCTCGGGGCTGGTTCGGGTGTTCCTCGCCCCGTTGGCTCGGATGTCTCCGGCGACGACGTTCGGGCCGGTGGTGTCGCGGGTGTCGGGGCCGACGGTGGGTCTGCGTCCGTGGCTGAGAGTGGCTGGTCGCCTCTGCCGCGGAGTTGGGTGCCCGCGCCCGGGCCACAGCGGCAGGAGGCGGAGCCTGCGGGCGGCGAACGGCAGGGCGCGCCGGAGGTGGACGGGTGGCCGGCCTGGAGCCCGGGTGCCGCCTTGCGGCAGGCCGAGCCCGAGGTACCGCGGCGGCCCGACGTCGCCCCGAACGTGCCCGGCGGACCCGACCCCGCCCTTTCCTGGAGCGCTCCCATGGCACCCGGCGGTAGCCACGGCACCACGCGCCCCGTGGTGACGTTCGCGCGGCCCGAGGGATACCGGCCCGGCCTCGGCCGCCGGGGGCGCACCGCCGCGGCCGCCGCCTGTGTCGTCCTCGGTCTGGGGCTCATCGGCGGTGCCGTCACCGGCAGTTGGCTCGTCGGGGACTCGGGGGACAGCGGCGAACGCAGCGCCTACGTCACCGCCGGCGGCCTGTGGCACAACGTGCCCGTCGACCAGCTCTTCCCGCCCACGGTCGACGGCCAGGGCGCAGGTCCTGGCGGCGCCGACCGCACCTGGACGCGCATCGCCGTCGCTCCGGACAGCGGCTGCGCCGACGCCTTCGACCCGCTGCTGCAGAAGGTCCTCGCCCCCGTCGGCTGCACCCGCCTCCTGCGCGCCACCTACACCGACGCCACCCAGAGCTACGTGACCACCGTCGGCCTGCTGTTCACCAAGGCCGACGCCACCGCCATGCGCGCGCTCGACACCCGCTTCACGACGGAGGGCCTGGCGAAGCGCGCGGACCTGATGCCCCGCCCGTACGCCGCGAAGGACACCGTCGCCGCCGCCTTCGGCGACAAACAACGCGCCGCGTGGACGGTGTCCGTCCTCACCGACGCCCCCGTCGTCGTCTACGCCGTCTCCGGCTGGGCCGACGGCCGCGACGTCGACACCCCGCAGCCTGCCCCCGCGGCCACCGCGACCGGCGCCACCACGGCCCCCGCCCAGGCCGGCCTCGGCAACGAGGCGCAGGGCCTCGCCGACCGCGTCGAGCGCGGCCTGCGCAAGACCGCCGTCACGCCCTCGCAGCAGTCCTCGGAGCACCCCTCATGAGCCCCCGCACGACCCGGACGGCGACCACCCGCAGGGCCGGGATCCTGTGCTGCCTCCTCGCCGCCGCCGTCGCCCTTGTGCCGCCCACCACCGCCTACGCCGACAGCATCCGCAGCCAGCAGTGGGCCCTGGACGCCCTGCACACGCAAGAGGTCTGGCAGACCACCAAGGGCCAGGGCATCACCGTCGCCGTCCTGGACACCGGCGTCGAGGCCGACCACCCCGACCTCGACGGCAACGTCCTCGCCGGCAAGGACATGGTCGGCTTCGGAGCCGTCCCCGGCGACCGGTCCTGGGCCCGCCACGGCACCGCGATGGCCGGCATCATCGCAGGTCACGGCCACGGCTACGACAACGACGACGGCGTCCTCGGCATCGCCCCTGAGGCGAAGATCCTCCCCGTCCGGGTGATCCTGGAGGACGGCGACCCGCAGCGCACCAAGGCCCGCAACACCCGCGGCAACGCCCTCGCCGAAGGCATCCGCTGGGCCGCCGACCAGGGCGCCGACGTCATCAACCTCTCCCTCGGCGACGACTCCGCCTCCGCCCACCCCGAACCCGCCGAGGACGAGGCCGTCCAGTACGCGCTGAAGAAGGGCTCGGTCGTCGTCGCCTCGGCCGGCAACGGCGGCGAGAAGGGCGACCACATCTCGTACCCGGCCGCCTACCCGGGCGTCATCGCCGCGACCGCCGTCGACCGCTACGGCACCCGCGCCTCGTTCTCCACCCGCCGCTGGTACGCCACGGTCAGCGCGCCCGGCGTCGACGTCGTCATCGCCGACCCGGACCACAAGTACTACCAAGGCTGGGGGACGTCCGCCGCCTCCGCCTTCGTCTCCGGCGCCGTCGCGCTCGTCAAGGCCGCCCACCCCGGACTGACCCCCGCGCAGATCAAGAAGCTCCTGGAGGACACCGCCCGCAACGCCCCCGCCGCCGGCCGCGACGACTCCCGCGGCTACGGCTTCATCGACCCCGCCGCCGCGATCAGGGCCGCCGCCGACCTCAAACCGCAGGGCTTGCAGTCCGCGGCCTCCGGCCAGCGCTACTTCGGCCCCGGCCCCGACAAGCCCAAGACGGACGGCGACACGTCGAGCGGTGCGGGACTGCTCGCCGGCGGCGCCGGGGGAGTACTGCTGGTGACGGCGGTCGCCCTGTGGCGAGGCCGCCGCACCCGCGACCCGCACGAGGCCCACGCGTCGCACGAGGCGTACGAGGTCTACTAGCTAATCGGCGGCCGACGCGGAAGCCGCTGCCGAAGCCGGCGTGGACGTCGAAACCGACCTGAACGCCGACACCGCAGCCTCCGCCGCCGACTCCACCAGCGAGACCCCCGCCGCCTGCGTCGCGTTGCCGTTCGACAGCACGGCCACCAGGTAGGCATGGCCGCCGTCGACGCTCACCCGCCCGATGCTGTTGATGTCCCACAACCCGGTCGTGCTGCGCGGCAGCCAGCCGTTCTTCAGCGCCCACGAAGCCCCCTCGGCCGCCGCCGATACCCCCCACCGCTGCCCGACGGCGATCTGCCCCATCAGCCCCTGAAGGTACGCCCGCGACGCCTCGCTCAACTCCGAGTCGTCCCCGAACACCTGCTGGAGCAGGGCGAGTTGGTCGGCGGCCGTGGTCTGGGTCAGCCCCCACAACATGTCGTCGCCGCCCGCGGTGCCGGTCAGCCCGAACCGCTCGTTCGCCGCGTCAAGACCCGCCGCCTTGCCGATGGCCCGCCACAGCGCCGACGCCGAGTCGTTGTCGCTGTTCTCGATCATCGCGGTGGCGTACGCCTTCTCCGCCGCGGTGAGAGGACGGTCCGCGTCCTGCGCCTGGAGCAGCAGCGTCGCCAGGATGTCCACCTTGACGATGCTCGCCGTGTCGAAGACCCCCTCGCCGTACGCGCCGCCGCCCCCGGACTCCAGGTCGAGCACCGCCACGGACACGGCCGCCCCCGTCGGCACGGTCACCGCCTTCATCGCCGACGCCAGCAGCGCGTCGTAGTCCGTCTCGGGCACCGTCACCGTCTCCACCGACCCCTCCCCGTCCCCCGGCTGCGACGCCGAAGCCGAATTCGAAGCCGACGATACGGCTCCCGTACCCGAGTGCGCCTGCGCCTTCACGTACACGGTCCCGCCCGCCGTCGCACCCAGCACGGCCACCGTGGCGAGCGCGATGTGCAGCAGCGGACGACGCCGGGAGGGGCGGGCGCGACGGCTGCGACGTGCTCCGGAGGACTCCATGCCGCCGATGCTCGGGGCGGCGACTGTGCACCCCGTTTGACGGCCGTGAGAGGCGGGTCAGGGGAGGCTGAGAATCCCGTGAAACCGGTCACGCCGCGTTGCGGGCCCCGCACAACCCCGGCGGCATCCCGCCGACAAGGTCCCCGATAAGGTCGACGACCGTGGCGAACAAGAGCATTCCCGACCCCGGCTTCTCCGACGACGACGGCTCCGCCGACCCCCGGCTGACCGCGGCCCTCGCCGCCTGGGCCGAGGACCGCACCGCCGTCGGACCCGTCCTGGCGGCCCTCAAGGACGCCCGGCTCCTCGTCCCCGTGGTCGCCGTCCTCGGCGAGGTCGAGGAGGACGAGAACGGGCTGCGCCGCGAGAAGACCAGCGACATGGCCGTCCCCACCCTGAAGGCCGGCGCCCGCACCGCGCTGCCCGCCTTCACGTCCACCGACTCACTGGCCCGCTGGGACCCCGAGGCCCGCCCCGTCGCCGTACCCCTGCACCAGGCGCTCCAGGCCGCCGTGCACGAGAAGGCCGACACCGTCGTCCTCGACCTGGCGGGACCGGTGGCCTTCGAACTGACCGGGCCCGCGCTGCTGGCGCTCGCCGAGGGCCGTACGACGGCCGACCCGCTCGCCGATCCGGCGGTCCGCCGCGCGGTCCGCGACGCGGTGGCCGCCGAACCCGACGTCGTCGCCGCCCACCTCGGCCCCGGCCAGGCCGACGGCACCCTCGCCCTCGTCCTCGACCCGGCCGCCGTCCCCGCCGAGGCCGCCCGAGCCGTGGCCCGGCGACTCGCCGCCGACGAAACACTGAGGGCCCGCCTGGTGCGCGGCCTCGACCTGGCACTGCTGCCGGCCGGGACGACGCCTCCGGGCGAGCCCTTGTACGTACGAGGCTGAGCTGAACGAAAGAGGTTGAGCCGCGCGAACGCCGGGTCGGCTAGCCGTAGACCGGGCCGGTGTACTTCTCGCCCGGGCCCTGACCCGGTTCGTCCCGCACGAGCGACGCCTCGCGGAACGCGAGCTGGAGCGACTTCAGACCGTCGCGCAGCGGGGCCGCGTGGAAGGAGCTGATCTCGGTCGCGCTCGCGTCGAGCAGCCCGGCGAGGGCGTGCACCAGCTTGCGGGCCTCGTCCAGGTCCTTGTACTTGTCGCCCTCCTCGGTCAGACCGAGCTTCACGGCGGCGGCGCTCATCAGGTTGACGGCGACCGTCACGATCACCTCGACGGCGGGGACCTCGGCGATGTCGCGGGTCATCTCGTCGAAGTCGGGGCCGGGGGTCTCGGCGGAGCCGCCGGGGGAGGTGTCACTCATGTGGGACACGATAGGCGCAGGGCGGACAAGGCCCGTACCGAGGCCGGATTCGCCGTTCCTGGCGCAGGCTGCTAATCTCGTGTAACGACCGGTCGGACACGCGTGCGCCCCAAGCACGGCGGGCCCGGCCCACAAGTGGAGTTTCCGAGCTCCCACCCGACTGTCCTCACGGGCTGCGGGTCACCCCGGTCAGGCGGCCACCATCGTTCCGTACGGACGATGGAGTCGCCCGGTAGTGCGCCCCGCGATCCTCGCGGCGGTGCTCCGGTAGTGCTTGGAGCCCCGCATGTGATCGTTCGGGGCATTTTTTGTGCTTCGGCGTGGTTACAAGCCAAACGAACACAGACGTTACGCGGCCGTCCGCCAGACCGCCGCGTGGTGCTACCGAGGAGGATCCATCAGCGCCGAGCCCCGCATCAACGACCGGATTCGCGTTCCCGAGGTGCGACTTGTCGGTCCCAGTGGCGAGCAGGTGGGCATCGTCCCCCTGGCCAAGGCACTGGAGCTTGCGCAGGAGTACGACCTGGACCTGGTCGAGGTCGCGGCGACCGCCCGCCCGCCGGTCTGCAAGCTCATGGACTACGGCAAGTTCAAGTACGAGTCGGCCATGAAGGCCCGTGAGGCGCGCAAGAACCAGGCGCACACGGTCATCAAGGAGATGAAGCTCCGGCCGAAGATCGACCCGCACGACTACGACACCAAAAAGGGTCACGTCGTCCGGTTCCTCAAGCAGGGCGACAAGGTCAAGATCACGATCATGTTCCGCGGTCGTGAGCAGTCCCGTCCCGAGCTGGGATACCGACTGCTGCAGCGTCTCGCGGAGGACGTCCAGGACCTCGGGTTCATCGAGTCGAACCCGAAGCAGGACGGCCGAAACATGATCATGGTTCTCGGTCCGCACAAGAAGAAGACCGAGGCGATGGCCGAGGCCCGGCAGGCGCAGGAGGCCCGCAAGGCCGAGGCGAAGGCCAACCCCGGTCGCTCGCAGAACGCCGCGGACGCCGACGCCGTCAACGCCGAGACGGACTTCGAGGACGACGTCGACGCAGACGACATCGAAGCCGAGGACGTCAAGGAAGACGCCGAGGCCCCTGCCGAGGCTTCCGCCGAGGCGTGATCCACGGGACGTGAGTCCCAAGGACCCAACCGATACAAGCGACGTTCCATCGTGCCCGGTTTCACGGCCGGGCACCGGAACGCCACCGACGAGGAGAGAACGGCGCTATGCCGAAGAACAAGTCGCACAGCGGTGCCAGCAAGCGCTTCAAGATCACCGGCTCCGGCAAGGTGCTCCGTGAGCGCGCCGGCAAGCGCCACCTGCTCGAGCACAAGTCGTCCCGCGTGACGCGCCGCCTCACCGGCACCGCCGAGATGGCCCCGGGCGACGCCGCGAAGATCAAGAAGCTTCTCGGCAAGTGACGCAGCGGCGCCTGATCCCTTGATCACGCGCGCCCCACGTCTGGACCGGGACCCCATCGATTCCGGGCCGTGTGAAGACAACCACGGCCCCGCTACAAGGAGTTAAAAAGTGGCACGCGTCAAGCGGGCAGTCAACGCCCACAAGAAGCGCCGGGCGATCCTCGAGGCGGCCTCCGGCTACCGCGGTCAGCGTTCGCGCCTGTACCGCAAGGCCAAGGAGCAGGTCACCCACTCGCTGGTCTACAACTACAACGACCGCAAGAAGCGCAAGGGCGACTTCCGTCAGCTGTGGATCCAGCGCATCAACGCCGCTGCCCGCGCCAACGGCATCACGTACAACCGCTTCATCCAGGGTCTGAAGGCCGCGAACATCGAGGTCGACCGCAAGATCCTGGCCGAGCTGGCCGTGAACGACGCCACCGCGTTCGCCGCGCTGGTCGAGGCCGCGCAGAAGGCCCTCCCGGCGGACGTGAACGCGCCCAAGGCCGCGTGACGCTGCGCTGGCTTTGAGCCGATGTGACTGAGGACCCGCAGGCTTGATGCCTGCGGGTTCTTTGCTGCTGACGTGATCGGCAGTCGTTCTTGTGGCGGCCGGTGGGGGCTGGTCGCGCCACGCGGCGGAGCCGCAGATCAGAACAGCCCCCGCGCCCCTGAGGGGGGTTTGGGTTGGCCCCCGCTGTCGTGCGAGCCGTACCGATATCGAAGGTGAAACCGAACATGGTCCCCGCCAGTCCTGAGCTGATCTCTCCCCGTTCTCCCCGTGTTGCCGCTGCTCGGCGGCTTGCTCGGCGGAATTTTCGGGGGAAGGAGCGGCTGTTTCTCGCGGAGGGGCCGCAGGCCGTGCGGGAAGCGGCGGGGTACGGCCGGGACACGCTCGTGGAGTTGTTCGCCACCGTCGACGCCGCCGAGCGCTACGCCGACATCATCGCCGAGGCACGGACCGCCGGTGCCCGGGTCCACCTCGCCGACGAGCAGGTCATCGAGGACATCTCCACCACCGTCACCCCGCAGGGACTCGTCGGGATCTGCCGGTTCCTGGACACGCCGTTCGAGGAGATCCTCGCCGCCCGGCCCCGGCTCGTCGCCGTGCTGGCCCACGTCCGCGACCCCGGGAACGCCGGCACCGTCCTGCGCTGCGCCGACGCCGCCGGCGCCGAGGCCGTCGTCCTCACCGACGCCTCCGTCGACCTCTACAACCCCAAGGCCGTCCGCGCCTCCGTCGGGTCGCTGTTCCACCTGCTCGTCGCCGTCGGGGTGCCCGTCGAGCAGGCCGTGGCGGGGCTGCGGGACGCCGGTGTGCGGATCCTCGCCGCCGACGGCGCGGGCGAGGACGACCTCGACGACGAGCTGGACAAGGGGACGATGGGCGGGCCCACGGCCTGGGTGTTCGGCAACGAGGCGTGGGGCCTGCCGGAGGAGACCCGGGACCTCGCGGACGCCGTCGTGCGCGTCCCGATCCACGGGAAGGCCGAAAGTCTGAACCTGGCGACCGCCGCCGCCGTATGTCTCTATGCGTCGGCCCGTGCACAGCGCGCCTCCGGAGGGTGCCGCTCTGTCACCGAGAGCTAGTAGGGTGACGTGCTCGGGGGACCTCTTCCGGGAGGACGGGAGGTGAGGTACGGGGATGAGTGTCGGCACGAGCAGCGCACCGGGAGCGGCCCGAGCCGCCGGTGACCTCACCGGACTCGGCATCGACCCCGACGACCTGCCCGACGGACTCGTCGTCGCCGACGAGCACGGGCACGTGATCTGCTTCAACGCCGCCGCCCGCCGCATCACCGCGATCCCCGCGAAGGACGCCCTCGGCCGGCCCCTCGACAAGGCCCTGCCATTAGAGGACCTCGAAGGCCGCCGCTGGTGGCAACTGACCGACCCCTACGGCGGCCTCGCCATCCGCGTCGGCCAGCCCGAGCGCAACCTGCTGCTGCCGGGCGGCCGCGAAGTGCTCGTCACCGTCCGGTATCTGCGCGGCGAACCCACCGGCCCCGTCCGCCGGGTCGTCGTGTCGCTGCGCGACACCGAGGCCCGCCGCCGCACCGAACGCAGCCACGCCGAGCTGATCGCCGTCGTCGCCCACGAACTGCGCTCGCCCCTCACCTCCGTCAAGGGCTTCACCGCCACCCTGCTCGCCAAGTGGACGAGGTTCACCGACGACCAGAAGCGGCTGATGCTGGAGACCGTCGACGCCGACGCGGACCGCGTCACCCGGCTCATCGCCGAACTGCTGGACATCTCGCGCATCGACAGCGGACGGCTGGAGGTACGCCGCCAGCCCGTCGACATAGGCGCGGCCGTAGGACGCCACATCCAGGCCTCCGTCGCCGCCGGCCAGCCCGCCGACCGGTTCCTGCTCCGCATCGAGCAGCCGCTGCCCGCCCTGTGGGCCGACCCCGACAAGGTCGACCAGGTCCTCAGCAACCTGATCGAAAATGCGGTGCGCCACGGCGAGGGAACCGTCACCATCGACATCACGCCCGCCGTGTCCCCCAGGGAAGGGGAGGACACCGGCACATCGGTCACCGTGAGCGACGAGGGCGCCGGCATCCCGGAGGAGTCCATGAACCGCGTCTTCACCCGCTTCTGGCGGGGCAGCAAGCGCGGCGGCACGGGCCTCGGGCTGTACATCGTCAAGGGCATCGTCGAAGCCCACGGCGGCACCATCACGGTCGGCCGCGCCCCCGTCGGCGGCGCCGAGTTCCGATTTACGTTGCCCGTGAGCACTCCGGCCTACCTGACCTGAGAGCCCGCGGGCGCATCCGGATACGTCCACCCCGCTAGACTCGGCCTTTGGCACCTTTGTGTCCCAGGAACGGCCCTCTGACCTCTGCGTGAGTCGGTGACGGGGACCTTCAGCCAGCTAATCGGAAGCACGGGAAGAGATGTCGGCACCGAATAAGTCGTACGACCCGGTAGAGGTCGAGGCCTTGAAACCGGAAGAGATCGAGCGCATGCGGGACGAGGCGCTCGCCGCCTTCGCCGCCGCGGACTCCCTCGACGCCCTCCAGGAGGCCAAGGTCGCCCACACCGGCGGCGCCTCCCCGCTGGCCCTCGCCAACCGCGAGATCGGCGCCCTGCCCCCGCAGGCCAAGGCCGCCGCCGGCAAGACCGTCGGCCAGGCCCGGGGCGCGGTGAACAAGGGCCTCGCCGTCCGCCAGGAGGAGCTGGAGGCCGAGCGCGACCAGCGCGTACTGGTCGAGGAGGCGGTGGACGTCACACTGCCCCACGACCGCGTGCCGGCCGGCGCCCGCCACCCGCTCACCACCCTGTCGGAGCGCATCGAGGACGTCTTCGTGGCCATGGGCTACGAGGTCGCCGAAGGCCCGCAGGTCGAGGCCGAGTGGTTCAACTTCGACGCCCTCAACATCGGCCCGGACCACCCGGCCCGCGGCGAGGCCGACACCTTCTTCGTGCAGGGCCCCAAGGGCGGCACCGAGTCCGGCGTCGTCCTGCGCACCCACACCTCGCCGGTCCAGATCCGCTCCCTGCTGGAGCGCGAGCTGCCGGTGTACGTGATCTGCCCCGGCCGCGTGTACCGCACGGACGAGCTGGACGCCACGCACACCCCGGTCTTCCACCAGGTCGAGCTGCTCGCCATCGACGAGGGCCTGACCATGGCCGACCTCAAGGGCACCCTGGACCACATGGTCCAGTCGCTGTTCGGCGCGGGCATGAAGACGCGGCTGCGGCCGAACTTCTTCCCCTTCACCGAGCCGTCCGCCGAGATGGACATGGTGTGCTACGTGTGCCGCGGCGAGTCCGTCGGCAACCCCGACCGCGCCTGCCGCACCTGCTCCAGCGAGGGCTGGATCGAGCTGGGCGGCTGCGGCATGGTCAACCCCAAGGTGCTGACCGCCTGCGGCGTCGACCCGGAGAAGTACAGCGGGTTCGCCTTCGGGTTCGGCATCGAGCGGATGCTGATGTTCCGCCACAACGTCGAAGACATGCGAGACATGGTCGAGGGTGACGTCCGGTTCACCCGGCCGTTCGGGATGGAGATCTGATGCGGGTCCCGCTTTCCTGGCTGCGGGAGTACGTCGATCTCCCCGCCACCGAGACCGGCCGTGACGTGCAGGCCAAGCTGGTGTCGGCCGGCCTCGAGGTCGAGACCGTCGAGCAGCTCGGCGCCGGCCTCAAGGGCCCGCTGGTCGTGGGTCAGGTCCTGACCATCGAGGAGCTGGAGGGCTTCAAGAAGCCCATCCGCTTCTGCACCGTCGACGTCGGCACTGCCAACGGCACGGGTGAGCCGCAGGAGATCGTCTGCGGCGCCCGCAACTTCGCCGTCGGCGACAAGGTCGTCGTCGTGCTGCCGGGCGCGGTCCTGCCCGGCGACTTCGCGATCGCCGCGCGCAAGACGTACGGCAGGACGTCCCACGGCATGATCTGCTCCGGCGACGAGCTGGGCATGGGCGACGACGGCAGCCACGGCATCATCGTGCTGCCGCCCGAGACCGAGGTCGGCAAGGACGCCATCGAGCTGCTGGAGCTGGTCGACGAGGTCCTGGACATCGCCGTCACCGCCAACCGCGGCGACTGCCTGTCCATCCGCGGCGTCGCCCGCGAGCTCGCCATCGGCTACGGCATCCCGCTGCGCGACCCCGCCCTCCTCGACGTACCGGCCGCCAACGCCTTCGGCTACCCGGTGCAGGTCTCCGACCCGGCCGGCTGCGACCGCTTCACCGCCCGCACCGTCACCGGTCTGAGCCCCGAGGCGCGCTCCCCGATCTGGCTCAAGCGGCGGCTCCAGAAGGTCGGCATGCGCCCGATCTCGCTCGCCGTCGACGTCACGAACTACGTGATGACGGAGGTCGGCCAGCCGCTGCACGCCTACGACCGCGGCCTGGTCCAGGGCGCCATCGGCGTGCGCCGGGCGGCGGAGGGCGAGCAGATCGTCACCCTCGACGGGGTGACGCGCACGCTGCACGCCGAGGACCTGGTGATCACCGACGAGCGCGGTCCCATCGGCCTGGCCGGTGTCATGGGCGGCGCCAACACCGAGATCGCCGACCACACGGACCTGGCGAACGCCACGACCGACGTGGTCATCGAGGCCGCCCACTTCGACGCGGTCGCCATCGCGCGCACGGCCCGTCGCCACAAGCTGTCGTCCGAGGCGTCCCGCCGCTTCGAGCGCGGCGTCGACCCGGCCGCCGCGGCGGCCGCCGCACAGCGCACGGTCGACCTGCTGGTCCTCCTCGCGGGCGGTACGGCCGACGCGGGCGTCACCGAGGTCGTCGCCCCGTCCGCGCCGCGCACGATCAGCCTCCCGGCCGACCACCCGGACCGGGTCGCGGGCGTGCACTACGGCCGCGAGACCGTCGTACGCCGCCTCCAGGAGATCGGCTGCGACGTGTACGGGCAGGACGAGCTCGTCGTCACCGTCCCGTCCTGGCGGCCCGACCTCGCCGAGGTCAACGACCTCGCCGAGGAGGTCATCCGGCTGGAGGGCTACGAGAACCTGCCCTCCACGCTGCCCAAGCCCCCCGCCGGGCGCGGCCTCACCCACCGCCAGCGGCTGCACCGCCGCGTCGGCCGCGCCCTGGCCGGAGCCGGTTACGTCGAGGCGCCGAACTACCCGTTCATCAGCGAGCAGGTCTTCGACCAGCTCGGGCTGGACGCCGCCGACCCGGCCCGCCGTGTCGTCAAGCTCACCAACCCGCTCAACGACGAGGAGCCCGCGCTCCGTACGTCGCTGCTGCCGGGCCTGCTCGGCGCGCTGCGGCGCAACGACGGGCGGGGCAGCCACGATCTGGCGCTGTTCGAGACCGGGCTGGTCTTCCACCCGCGCGAGCAGCAGGCCGGGGTCGCCGGTCACCTTCCGGTCGACCGCCGGCCGACCGACGCGGAGATCGCCGCGCTCGATGCCGTGCTCCCCGAGCAGCCGCGCCACGTCGCCGTCGTCCTCGCGGGCGCCCGCGAGCAGGCCGGCTGGTGGGGCAAGGGCCGGCCGGCGGACTGGGCCGACGCGGTCGAGTCGGCGCGCGCCGTCGCCCGCGAGGCCGGGGCCGAACTGATCGTCCGGGGCGGCCAGTACGGGCCGTGGCACCCGGGTCGCTGCGCCGAGCTGGTCGTGGTCGTCGACGGCGCGGAGCGGGTCGTCGGCCATGCCGGCGAGCTGCACCCGCGCGTGCTGAAGGCGCTGGGGCTGCCCGCGCGGACCGCCGCGATGGAGCTGGACCTCGACGCCCTGGAGCAGGTCGGCGACGACACGCCCCAGGCGCCGAGCATCTCCACGTTCCCGGTGGCCACGCAGGACGTCGCACTCGTCGTCGACGCGTTCGTACCGCACGCCGACGTCGAGTCCGCGCTGCGTGACGGCGCGGGTGAACTGCTGGAAGGAATCCGGCTGTTCGACGTGTACGTCAACCCGGACCAGCTCGGCGAAGGCCGCAAGTCCCTGGCCTACGCGCTGCGCTTCCGCGCGACCGACCGCACACTCACCGTCGACGAGGCCTCGGCAGCACGCGACGCGGCGGTCGCCCTCGCCGGAGAGCGCACGGGAGCGGTACTGCGCGGCTGAGACGGCGTGCTGGGCGCGGGTCGGCTGCGGCCGATCGCGCCCACGCGGCCGAACGCCGACGACGAGCGGGCCCGGCACTGCGCGCAGTGCCGGGCCCGCTCGTCGTCGACGTGGTGGGTCGTCCGTCAGTACGTGTAGAAGCCCGAGCCCGTCTTGCGGCCCAGGCGGCCCGCGTCCACCATGCGCTGGAGCAGCGGGGGAGCGGCGTACAGCGGTTCCTTGTACTCGTCGTACATGCTCTGCGCGACCGAGGCGACCGTGTCCAGGCCGATCAGGTCGGACAGCTTCAGCGGGCCCATCGGGTGGGCGCAGCCCATCTCCATGCCGTTGTCGATGTCCTCGCGGCCCGCGATGCCCGTCTCGAACATCCGGATCGCGGAGAGGAGATACGGGATCAGCAGCGCGTTGACGACGAAGCCGGAGCGGTCCTGGGCCCGGATCGCGTGCTTGCCGAGCGCCTTCTCGGCGAACGACTGCGCCCGGCTCAGCGTGCCCTCGGACGTGGTCAGCGCCGGGATCAGCTCGACGAGCTGCTGCACCGGGGCCGGGTTGAAGAAGTGGATGCCGACGACCTGGTCGGGCCGCGAGGTGGCGACCGCCAGCTTCACCAGCGGGATGGAGGAGGTGTTGGAGGCCAGGATCGCGTCCGGGCGGGTCACCACCTGGTCGAGGACCTGGAAGATCTCCGTCTTGACCTGCTCGTTCTCGACCACGGCCTCGATGACGAGGTCACGGTCGGCGAACTCGCCGAGGTCCGTGGTGAAGCTGAGCCGCGCCAGCGTCGCGTCCCGCTCCTCATTCGAGATCTTGCCGCGCTCGGCGGCCTTGGCCAGGGAGTTCAGCAACCGGGTACGGCCGATCTCCAGGGCCTCGCCGGTGGTCTCGGCGACCTTGACGTCGAGGCCGGCGCGGGCGCAGACCTCGGCGATGCCCGCCCCCATCTGGCCGCAGCCCACCACTCCGACCCGCGAGACGTCTCCCGCTGGGATGTCCGTCACATCGTCCCTTTCGCCGCGCTCACTCATGGCTGACTCTTATGGCTGTGTCTCATGGCTCGGCAGGTCTGCCGGGTCCCGGTCGGCCTGCTCCGAACGTGCACGTTACTAGCAAGTATCGATGATCGATCGCCGGGGTGGGGGCATGCTGGGGCCCGAAACGATCCGTGATCGAGCGGATCCGCTATGTATGTGGGGATGTGTGCGATGGGGCGACTGACCCGGCGGGCGTTCGCGCTGGCAGCACTGTCGGCGGTCACGACGACGGGTGCGGCGGCTCCCGGGAGGGACGACGGGGAGCGGCGGGCCACCGACAGGACGCGGACGGCGTCGGCGCGGGCGACGGCCGAGATGCGGGGGATGTGGCTGGCGACCGTCACCAACCGCGACTGGCCCTCCCGCAGCGGGCTGACCGCCGCCGCGCAGCGCGCCGAGCTGATCGACTGGCTCGACCTCGCGGTGCGCAGGCGGCTCAACACCGTCGTCTTCCAGGTGCGGCCGGCGGCCGACGCGCTGTGGCCCTCGCCGTACGAACCGTGGTCGCAGGTCCTCACCGGCACCCAGGGCAAGTCACCGGGCTGGGACCCGCTGGGCACGGCCGTCACCGAGGCCCATGCGCGGGGTCTGCAACTGCACGCCTGGTTCAACCCGTACCGCGTCTCGACCCAGGACGACCCGACCAGGCTCGTCGCCTCCCACCCCGCGCGCAAACATCCGGACTGGGTGGTGTCGTACGGCGGCAAGCTCTTCTACAACCCCGGTCTGCCGGCGGTCCGTTCCTTCGTGCAGGACGCGATCCTCGACGCGGTGAAGAAGTACCCGGTGGACGCCGTGCACTTCGACGACTACTTCTACCCGTACCCGGTGGCCGGGCAGACCTTCGACGACGACGCCGAGTACGACGCGTACGGCGGGGCCTTCGCGACCCGGGCCGCCTGGCGGCGCGACAACGTCGACACGCTCGTGCGGGAGATCGCCGCCCGGATCAAGACCGTACGGCCCGGCACCCAGTTCGGTATCAGCCCGTTCGGGGTGTGGCGCAACGCCGCCACCGACTCGCGCGGCTCGGACACCCGGGCCTTGCAGTCGTACGACGAGATCTACGCCGACAGCCGCAAGTGGGTGAAGGAGGGCTGGCTCGACTACGTCGTCCCGCAGTTGTACTGGGAGATCGGCAACTCGGCCGCCGACTACGCGAAGCTCGTGCCCTGGTGGGCAGAGGTCGTCAAGGGCACCAGGACGCGGCTGTACCTCGGTGAGGGCCTCTACAGGGCGGGCACGTCGGGGCAGCCCGCCGCCTGGGCGAAGAAGGACGAACTGTCCAGGCACCTCACGCTCGCGAAGAAGTACCCGGAGGCGCGCGGGCACATGTTCTTCGGCGGGCAGGACGTCGAGCTGGACCGGATCGGCGCGATGACCCGCGTGGTCGCCGACCACTACGGCCTGCCGGCCCAGCCCCCGAGCTGACCGGCCCAGCCCCCGAGCTGACCGGACCGGCCTCCGAGCCGACCGGACCGGCTCCCGGGCCGGTTTACCGGCGTCGTCGTTCCTCGGCCGTCCGGTGGCGGATCTCGGTGTCGGGGCCGGGGGAGCACACGCCCACGTGCCCGTCCGCGAAGCGGACGCGGTACGGGGGGTTGCCTCCCTGGCCCAGGACCTCGACGATCTCGCCGACCTTGTCGTGTTGCCCGACCACCCTGCCGTGCTGCACAAGCTGGTCGCCGGTGGTTGCGCGCATCTGTGGGGCCTCCTCACCTGTGCGGGAGCAGCAGTACCTGTACCGGTCCGGTACGAGTTCGGGTACCGGAACGTGTCTAGCCGCGTGCCCGCTGCGTGACGGCGATGCAGATGAGCACGGCCGCTGCCGTCAGCGGAGCGGCGGGCGTGAGGTGCTCGCCCAGCAGCAGCACCGACCACACCAGTGTGAGCAGGGGTTGGGCCAACTGCAACTGGCTGGCCTTGGGGACGCCGATCGCCGCCATGCCCCGGTACCAGACGACCAGGCCGAGGAACTGCGAGCCGGCCGCGACCCACAGCAGCCCGGCCACGCTGTGCGCGGTCGGCGCCACCGGCTCGTGGGTCAGGGCGAGCGCGGCGGCGGGCACGCTCAGCGGCAGGCAGTACACCAGCGCCCAGCCGATGACCTGCCAGCCCGGCATGACCCGGGCCAGCCGGCCACCCTCGGTGTAGCCGGCCGCGCACACCAGCAGCGCCCCGAACAGATACAGGTCGGCGCTGGTCAGCGCGCCGCCGCTCTGCTGCACGGTGAACGCCAGCACGGCCGCCGCCCCGGCCCCGGCCGCCGCCCAGAAGGTGCGGGACGGGCGGGTGCCCGTGCGCAGGGCGGACAGCAGCGCGGTCGTCAGCGGCAGCAGACCGACCACGACGGCGGCGTGCGAGGTGGTGGACGTCCGCAGCGCGAGCGTGGTGAGCAGCGGGAAGCCGACGACGACCCCGGCGGCCACGACGGCGAGCCCCGCCCAGTGCCGGCGGGCGGGCGGCGGGACCCGCAGCGCGAGCAGACACGCCCCCGCGATCAGCGCGGCCAGGACGCTGCGCACGGCGACCAGCGTCCACGGGCCGAAGCCCTCCAGCCCCCAGGCGGTGGCGGGGAAGGTGAGGGAGAACGCGACGACACCGAGCGCGGCGAGAAGGGTGCCGAGGCCGTTGGGCCGTGCAGCGGCGTCCGGGGTGGTGCCCGCGGTGGTGCCTGGGGCGGTGCCTGCGGTGGCGTCCGGGGTGCTGACCGCTATCGCGGGGCGGGCGGTAGCGCTACTCTGGGGCTTCATGCAAGAGCGTAGCAGTGTGGGTGAGCTGGCGGACAGGCTGCGGCGGGAGTTCGACCGCTACTCTCCCGGTGGAAAGCTCCCGTCGAGCCGGGCCCTGGTCGAACGGTTCCGGGTGAGCCCCGTGACGGTCTCGCGGGCGCTGGCGCAGCTCGCCGCCGAGGGGCTGGTGGTCACCCGGCCCGGCGCGGGCGCTTTCCGGGCCCGGCCGCCGCACCCGGCCGCCACCCCGGCCGGCGACACCTCGTGGCAGGAGATCGCCCTCAGCGCGGACGGCGCGGCCGACCTCGTCCCGCGCTCCGTCGACGCGTCCGGGGTCACGGTGTCGCTGGCCGCCCCGCCGCCCGGGGTGATCGAGTTCAACGGCGGCTATCTGCACCCCTCGCTGCAACCGGAGCGGGCGATGGCCGCGGCCCTGGCACGGGCCGGGCGGCGGCCCGGGGCCTGGGGGCGACCGCCCATGGAGGGGCTGCCGGAGCTGCGCGAGTGGTTCGCGCGGACCGTGGGCGGCTCCGTCACCGCGGCCGAGGTGCTGGTCAGCGCGGGCGGCCAGGCGTCCCTCACGACCGCCCTGCGCGCCCTCGCCCCGCCCGGCGCGCCGGTGCTCGTCGAGTCGCCCACCTACCCCGGCATGCTCGCGATCGCCCGCTCGGCGGGCCAGCGCCCGGTCCCGGTGCCGGTCGACCCGGACGGCGTGAAGCCCGAGCTGCTCGCCGACGCGTTCCGGGCCACCGGCGCCCGGGTCTTCGTCTGCCAGCCGCTGTTCCAGAACCCGACCGGCGCCGTCCTCGCCGCCGACCGGCGCGCGGAGGTGCTGCGCATCGCGCGGGAGGCGGGCGCCTTCGTCGTCGAGGACGACTTCGTCAGGCGGCTCGCGCACGAGGACGCCGGGCCGCTGCCGCGCCCGCTCGCCGCCGACGACCCCGACGGCGTCGTCGTCCACGTCGGCTCGCTCACCAAGGCGACCTCGCCGAGCTTCCGGGTCAGCGCCCTGGCCGCCCGCGGCCCGGTCCTGGAACGGCTGCGGGCCATCCAGGTCGTCGACACCTTCTTCGTGCCCCGCCCGCTCCAGGAGGCGGCCCTCGAACTCGTCGGCTCGCCCGCCTGGCCGCGTCATCTGCGGGCCGTCGCCGCCGAGTTGAGGGCCCGGCGGGACGCGATGACCGCCGCGCTGCGGCTGCGGCTGCCCGAACTCGCCCTCCCGCACGTCCCGTCCGGCGGCTACCACCTGTGGCTGCGGCTGCCCGACGGCACGGACGAGGGCGCGTTCACGGCCGCCGCCCTGCGCGCGGGCGTCGCCCTCACCCCCGGCCGCCCCTACTTCAGCGCCGAACCCCCGGCCGCCCACGTCCGGTTGAGCTTCGCGGCGGTCGCCGGGACGGCGGAGATCACGGAGGGCGTACGACGACTGCGGACGGCCTGCGACGAGGTGCTTCCCGGAAACGGGGTGCTCCCCGGAAACCGTTCGACACGGCACCCGTGAAGTTGTGAGGATCCGGCCATGAACGACACCCCGCCCCTCGCCGAGGGCTACGAGATCTCCGCCGACCCCGCCCGCGTCGACGCCGAGCGCGTCCACCGCTGGCTGTCCACCGACGCGTACTGGGCGCTCGGCCGCGACCGGGAGAAGCAGGACCGGGCGATCGCCGGTTCCCTGAACTTCGGCGTCTACGCCACGGCGTCGGGGGAACAGGCTGCGGGGGACCAGGTCGCCTACGCCCGGGTCGTCACGGACTTCGCGACCTTCGCGTGGCTGTGCGACGTGTACGTGGACCCGGCGGCCCGGGGCAAGGGCATCGGCACCGCGCTCGTCGCCGCCGTACGCGACCACCTGCGGCCGCACGGGCTGCGCCGCATCCTGCTGGCCACCCACGACGCGCACGGGGTGTACGAACAGGTCGGGTTCGCGCCGCTGGAGAAGCCGGACCAGTGGATGCTGCTCGCTTTCTAGCGAGTTGTCCGACAGGTCCCCACTCGTCGGTAAGATTCCCGGATCCGACCGCCCGACACCCCTTGACCTGCGCAGTTGCACGGCTCACCATCACCGCATGCCACTTCGGGTCACGTTCGTCGCCGCCGCTCGCAGCTCCTCGCTGCTCGCGGAACGCTTCGAGGACGACCGGCCGCTGGACCAGGCGGGCTGGAGCGAGGTGCTCAGCGCGTCCGCCGAGCTGCTGCCGCTCGCCGCCGCCGAACTGCGCTACTGCTCGCCGACCCCGCGCAGCCGCGCCACCGGGGACGCGCTCGGCTACGCCCCGCTCGTGCAACTCGCGCTGCGGGACTGCGACATGGGCCGCTGGCGCGGTTTCACGCTGGGCGAGGCGATGGCCCGTGAGCCGCAGGCCGTGGACGCCTGGCTCGCCGACCCGCTAGCCACCCCGCACGGCGGCGAGTCGCTGCTCGCGTTCATCTCCCGCGTCGGCGGCTGGCTCGACACCCGGCCGGTGGAGGACGGTGGCCGGATCGTCGCCGTCGCCGAGCCGAGCGTGATCCGTGCCGCCCTGGTGTACGTGCTCAAGGCACCGCCGACGACGTACTGGAACATCGACGTGCGCCCGCTGTCCACGACCACCGTCACCGGCCGGGGCGGGCGCTGGAACCTCCGGCTCGAAGGGGCCTCGGCTCAGCCGACCCGCACGTAGTCGGTGGTGAGCAGCAGGTCCTTGGCGGGGCCTGCCACCCGCCAGACCGTCCGCCAGCGGTCGGCGTCCCGGACGGTGAACTCGCCCCGGTAGAGGTCCGCGGAGCAGGGGTGGTCGGCCAGGTGCCGGCCGGTCGTCAGGTCCAGGTCGTGGAAGGGCCGGCCGTCGGCGAACCGGACGTCCGCGGTGCCCGGCGTCGCCCCCGGCAGGAAACGCAGGGTCCGCGCGGCGGGCCGGCCGACACCCAGCCAGACGAACGTGCCGGACTCCTCATGCAACAGGCCGCCGTGACACCGGCCTCCGTGCGACGGGCCTCCGTCTGACGCGCTGTTCTCCTCCAGTGCGCCGAACACGGTGATCCCGTCGAAGCGGCCCTCGCCGCCGCTCGCCCGGTCGCGCACCGACCGCTCCACCCGCCAGCGCCCCGCGAGGTACGCCAGCACGTCCGGCACTGGCCGGAACTCGCCCATCCGGTACCGCCCTCCGTCACATCCGTTTCCGCACGCCCCATTGACGCGCCCCTGCCCCCTCTTTATCTTGCCGTTCGAAGTGTTGATCACTGTCCGGCATCCCGAACAACTCGCCTATGTCTCACCCGACTTGACAGACAACTCGCATCACTGAGCCGCGGAGTTATCCATGTCACGCACCACCACCCGCACCCGCTGGAGAATCGGTCTCGCCACGACCGCCCTCCTGACGGCCACCGCCCTGGTACCCGTACCCGCGCACGCCGAGGCCGTGGCCGACTACGCCATCACCGTCGACCCCACCGCCAAGGGCGCGAAGATCGACGACACGATGTACGGCGTCTTCTTCGAGGACATCAACCGGGCGGCCGACGGCGGTCTGTACGCCGAGCTCGTGCAGAACCGGTCCTTCGAGTACTCCACCGTCGACAACAAGTCGTACACGCCGCTGACCTCCTGGACGGTCGACGGCACGGCGCAGGTCCTGGGCGACGCGGGCCGCCTCAACGACCGCAACCGCAACTACCTCTCCCTGGCCGCCGGTTCGTCGGTGACCAACGCCGGCTACAACACCGGTGTCCGGGTCGAGCAGGGCAAGAAGTACGACTTCTCGGTGTGGGCCCGGGCCGTCGGCGGCACTGCCCTGACGGTGTCGTTGCAGGACGCCGACGGCACCCTGGCCGCCGCCCGCAAGGTCGCGGTGCGCAGCGGCGGTTGGGCGCAGTACAAGGCGACCTTCACCGCCACCCGCACCAGCAGCAACGGCCGCCTCACGGTGGCCACTTCGGCCGCGACCGCCCTCGACATGGTGTCTCTGTTCCCCCGCGACACCTACCGCAACGAGCCCAACGGCCTGCGCAAGGACCTCGCCCAGAAGATCGCCGACCTGCACCCGGGCTTCGTGCGCTTCCCCGGCGGCTGCCTGGTCAACACCGGCTCCATGCAGGACTACAGCGAGGCCTCGAACTGGCAGCGCGCCCGCTCCTACCAGTGGAAGGACACCATAGGCCCGGTCGAGGAGCGCGCCACCAACTCCAACTTCTGGGGCTACAACCAGAGTTACGGCCTCGGCTACTACGAGTACTTCCGCCTCGCCGAGGACATCGGCGCGATGCCGCTGCCCGTGGTCCCCGCCCTGGTGACCGGCTGCGGCCAGAACCAGGCCGTGGCCGACGACGCGCTGCTCAAGCGGCACATCCAGGACACCCTGGACCTCATCGAGTTCGCCAACGGCCCCGTCACCTCGACCTGGGGCAGGAAGCGCGCGGCGATGGGCCATCCCAAGCCGTTCCACCTCACCCACCTCGAGGTCGGCAACGAGGAGAACCTGCCCGCCGAGTTCTTCGCCCGCTTCCAGCAGTTCCGCACCGCGATCGAGGCGAAGTACCCGGACGTCACCGTCATCTCCAACTCCGGCCCCGACGACGCCGGTTCGATCTTCGACAAGGCCTGGCAGCTCAACAGGGACGCCAAGGTCGACATGGTCGACGAGCACTACTACAACAGCCCGCAGTGGTTCCTCCAGAACAACGACCGCTACGACTCCTACGACAGGAACGGCCCGAAGGTCTTCCTCGGCGAGTACGCCTCCTGGGGCAACGCCTTCAAGAACGGCCTCTCCGAAGCCGCGTTCATGACCGGTCTGGAACGCAACGCGGACGTGGTCAAACTCGCCTCCTACGCACCGCTGTTCGCCAACGAGGACTACGTCCAGTGGAGCCCGGACCTGGTGTGGCTCAACAACCACGCCTCCTGGAACTCCGCCAACTACGAGGTCCAGAAGCTGTTCATGACCAACGTCGGCGACCGCGTCGTACCCTCGACCGCCACCGGCACCCCGTCCCTGCAAGCCCCCATCACCGGCGCCGTCGGCCTGTCGACGTGGGCGACCAGCACGGCGTACGACGACGTGAAGGTCACCGACGCGGACGGCAACCCGCTGCTGAGCGACGACTTCTCCGGCGACGCCTCGCAGTGGACGCACACGGGCGGCGGCAGTTGGTCCGTCCAGGACGGGCAGTACGTGCAGACCGACACCGCCGCCGAGAACACCATGGTCTCGGCCGGTGACCCCAACTGGCACGACTACGACCTGCACGTGAAGGCCACCAAGAAGTCCGGCAAGGAGGGCTTCCTCGTCGCCTTCGGCGTCAAGGACACCGGCAACTACTACTGGTGGAACGTGGGCGGCTGGAACAACACCCAGTCCGCCGTCGAACAGGGCGTGGACGGCGCCAAGTCGACGCTGTTGACGAAGCCGGGCAGCGTGGAGACGGGCCGCGCCTACGACCTCGACGTCAAGGTGCGGGGCCGCCAGGTCACCTTCTACCTCGACGGCCAGCAGTGGGGCAGCTTCACCGACGACAAGCCGGCCGAGCCGTTCCGGCAGGTCGTCACCCACGACCAGAAGACCGGCGACCTGATCGTCAAGGTCGTCAACGCCCAGTCCACGGACGCCCGTACGGCGATCGACCTCGGCGGCGCGAAGGTCGCGTCCCGGGCGAGGGTCACCACGCTGGCCGCCGCGCCCGACGCGGTCAACACCGAGACGCAGACCCCGGTCGCACCGGTGACGTCCACCTTCACCGGAGTCGCCGACAGGTTCACCTACACCTTCCCGGCGAACTCGATCACCTTCCTGCGGATCAGACAGCGCTAGACCGGTACCGGTTCACCTGCGGGACCGCTGCTGTTCTCCCGGGGACACCCAACCCACCTGCGGGGCCGGCCGTCTAAGTCGGCGAGTCAAGCCGGTGCGGGGGTGCCGCCCCCGGGAGAACACCGGCCCGTGCCGGTTCTCAGGGGGCCAGTCCGACGTGGATCGCTCGACCCTGCACCAGGACGTCCCGCCGGACCTCCCGGACCCGGACCCGGACCCGGCCCCCGCACCGTCGGGCCGGGCCACCGGCCGTCCGGCGTGGCTGCGGCCGCCCCGCCCGACCGGGCCGGGGCAGGCCGCCGCCCTGCTCGCGGCGGTGCTCACCGTCACCGCCTTCTGCGCCGCCGACGCCGTCGCCCGCAGCTACCCCTTCGGCCCCCGCACCCGGAGCGTCAACGACCTCGGCAACCAGTACGTGCCGTTCCACGCCCACCTGTGGGACCTGCTGCGCGGCCGGGCCGACGGCGGCCTCCTCGTCAACTGGCAGTCCGGGTACGGTGCCAGTTTCCTGCCCGACCTCGGCACCTACCTCACCAGCCCGTTCGCCCTGCTCGTAGCGGTGTTCCCGCGCGACGAGATCGACCTCGCGGTGTATGTGATCACCGTGCTGAAGGTGGCGTCCGCCGGTGCCGCGATGGCCTGGCTGCTGCTGCGACTGCGGCCCGGCCGCTGGTGGGCGGCGGGGCTGCTGGGCGCGTCGTACGCCCTGTGCGGCTGGACCGTGGCGAGCGCCGTGTACAACCTGATGTGGCTCGACGGCCTCATCGCCCTGCCGCTGCTGTGCCTGGTCGGTGAACGGGCGGTGACCGGACGGCGGCCGTTTCTCGGCGTGGCCGTCGTGGCGGCGGCCTGGACCGCCAACTTCTACACGGCGTACATGGCCACCCTCGCCGCCGGACTCGTCCTGCTGCTGCGCCTGTGCCTCTCCGGTCTGTCGCCCCGGAAGATCCTCGCGGCGGCGGGCCGCGCCGGTGCGACCGTCGCCCTCGGCATGGGCCTGGCCGCACCTCTGGTGACGGTCGTGTACTTCGGCACCACGCACGCCTCGCCGGGCAGGTTCAAGGACTTCACACCGGTCGCGACGGACGACCTGCTGGCCCGCCTGCTGCCGACGACGTACAGCTTCGGCTCGCCGGCCCTCTACGTCGGCACCACGGCGCTGCTCCTCGCCCTCGCCCTGCCCTTCCACCCAGCGGCTCCCGTGCGGGTGCGCGTCGGATGGCCGCTGCTGCTGACCGGGATGACCCTGTCGATGCAGTTGGCCCCGACGCAGCTCTTCTGGCACGCCTTCACCCCGCCGCAGGGCAGCTCGTACCGCGAGGCGTTCGTACTGTGCGCGCTGCTGGTGATCACGGCCTGGACCGCACTGTCGTACGGCCCGCCCGACCGGCGCGCCCTCTGCGCGGCGGGCGCGCAGTACGCGCTGATCGTCGGCGTGGCCAGCCGCAGCGACCTGGTGCGGCCCGTCGCCTGGCCGGTGCTGCTCGTGGCCGCGGTGGGCGCCCTCGTCGGGCTGACCCTGCTGGGCCGCACGGACGACGGACACCGTACGGGCACCGGCCGCCCCTTCGGCACCGTCCCCGCCGTACTCGCCGTCGTACTGCTCATCGGCACGCAGCTCGGCGAGGCCACCGCCACCTCCGCCGTGGCCACCCGGCTGCGGCTCGGGCACATGGACGACTACGCGCCCTGGGGAGACCGGCAACAGCGGCAGGCGGAGGCGGTCGCGCAGGCCGACGGCTGGCCCCGCTACCGCACCGACCCGGGCCGCGAGCCGACCGTCGGCAACGACCCGCTGCTGCTGGGCGGCCAGGGCGCCGCGTACTACAGCAGCCACACCTCCGACGTCCTCTTCCGCACGCTCACCGCCCTCGGCGGCGGCTGGACCTCGGGCGGCCGCAGCCTGCAGAGCCTCGACAACGCCGTCACGGACGTGATCTTCTCCGTCGGCGCCCGCGTGCACTCCCCGCCGGACCCGCACCAGAACTGGTTCCCGCAGGACGGCAGCGGCGTGACCGTGTCCCGCCAGGACGTGCCGCCGCTGGTCACGGTACGACCGCCCGGCACCTCCGCGCACACGCCCGTCTCCGCCTTCGGACCGTCGCCCTACCGCAACCAGGAACTGCTGCTGGGCACCCGCGTCTACACGCTGCCGCGCTTGACCACCGAGGCCGGACCGGCACCCGGGGCGACGCTCACGGCCGCCTGCCCGGCCGGCGACGAGGTGTACCTGTGGGCACCGCACTTCGCGGGCACCGCGCAGCTCGCCGGTGCCTCGACCGGCGGCCTGACCGGGCGCTTCCGGTCCGACGCCCGCACGAAGATCGCCGCCATGCAGCGGCTGGGCACGGTCCCGGCGTCCGGGCGGCTGCGCATCGAGCTGTCACCCGACCGGCCGAGCGCCACCGTCCCGGACGGCGCGGTCGGCTGCCTGGACACCGCCCGGCTGCGCGCCGCCACCGAACGCCTCAAGGCCACCGCCGCGACCGAGGTGACCGTGAACGACGGCACCGTCCGCGCACAGCTCCCGCCCGGCACCCTCGGCACCGCCGTCCTCGCGGCCCCCCGGATCGCCGGATGGCGCTGCGCCGTGGACGACGACATCGCGGTCCCCGCAGGCGAGTACTACGGCCTGATCGCGGTGCCCCTCGACGGCTCCGCGACCACCATCACGTGCACGTTCCACCCACCGGGCCTACGGCTGGGCACGGTGACCGGCGGCCTGTCGCTCCTCGCCACGCTCACACTCGCCGCCTTCACCGCCGTCCGCCGCCGCCGCGCCTACTGAGGCGGGGCGACCATGGTGTCGGACTGGTTCGCCCGACGAAGCGAGGCGGCGACGAAGCCGGTGGCCTTCAGTTCCTCGACGAGGTCCCGGAGGAACCGAACGGTCTCGGGCCGGCGGGTCCTGGTCGTGCCCACCGCCTGCTGGATCTGCATGAACCGGCCCTCGATCAGCCGCAGTTCGGGATGTGCCGCGACGAACTCGGTCATCGGCTGCCTGATGCCGGCCGCGACCTCCAGGCCCTGGTCGCGGAACGCGTCGACCCCTTCGTCCGCGCGCACGATGCGCGCGTGTCGGAGGGTGCGGGTGAGGAAGAGATCGTAGGCGGACCCGCGCTTCACGCCGATCCGCACGCCGGGACGGTCGACCTCGGCGGCCGTGGTGAGAGGCGAGTCGTGAGGCACGGCGAACACGCCCTCGATCACGACATACGGCGCGGTGAAGGCGACTTCGGCCTCCCGTGCGGGCTCGATGGCCAGGAAGCACATGTCGGCCCGACCCGTCGCCATCGCCTCGTACGACTTCCGCGCCGCGTCGAAGCAGCTCAGCTCCACCGCAACGTCCAGCCGCGCCCCGACCTCACGCGCGATGTCGACCGTGACGCCGGCCGGGGCCGTCGGCGTGCCCTGAGCCAGTACCGGATTCCCCAGATTGATCGCCACCCGCAACGTGCCACTGGGTGCCAGATCCTTGGTGATAGCAGCAGTCACGATCATGAGCCGGAGTCTAGGACACGCCCTGCGGCCACCGCAGCCGAACACCGCCCCGGAGATTGTATAAACGTGCATAGTCACGTATAGTCATGCCATCCAAGAGGAGGGTGGACATGGCGGTACGTGCGGCGGTGGCCGGGGCGAGTGGGTATGCGGGCGGAGAGGTGTTGCGTCTGCTCCTCGCGCATCCCGAGATCGAGATCGGCGCCCTGACCGGCAATTCCAACGCGGGGCAGAAGCTGGGCGCGCTCCAGCCGCATCTGTTGCCGCTGGCCGGCCGGGTGCTCGAGGAGACCACGCCCGAGGTGCTCGCCGGACACGACGTCGTCTTCCTCGCCCTCCCGCACGGCCAGTCCGCCGCCGTCGCCGAGCAGCTCGGGCCGGACGTCCTCGTCGTCGACATGGGCGCCGACTTCCGGCTGAAGGACGCGGCCGACTGGGAGCGGTTCTACGGCTCCGCGCACGCCGGGACCTGGCCCTACGGCCTCCCCGAGCTGCCGGGCGCCCGCGCCGCGCTCGCCGGGTCCAGGCGCATCGCGGTCCCCGGCTGCTACCCGACGGCCGTCTCGCTCGCGCTGTTCCCCGCCTACGCCGCCGGACTCGCCGAGCACGAGGCCGTGATCGTCGCCGCCTCCGGCACCTCCGGCGCGGGCAAGGCGCCCAAGACGAACCTGCTGGGCTCCGAGGTCATGGGCTCGGTCTCGCCGTACGGCGTCGGCGGCGGCCACCGGCACACGCCCGAGATGATCCAGAACCTCAGCGCGGCGGCCGGGGGGCCGGTCTCCGTCTCCTTCACGCCGACCCTCGTGCCGATGTCCCGCGGCATCCTCGCCACCTGCAGCGCCAAGGCGAAGCCCGGCGTCACCGCCGAGTCCGTCCGCGCCGTCTACGAGAAGGCCTTCGCCGACGAGCCCTTCGTCCACCTGCTGCCGGAGGGCCAGTGGCCCGCCACGGCGTCCGTCTACGGTTCCAACGCCGTTCAGGTGCAGGTCGCGTACGACGAGGCGGTGGGCCGCATCATCGCCATCAGCGCCATCGACAATCTGACCAAGGGCACCGCGGGCGGCGCCCTCCAGAGCATGAACATCGCCCTCGGCCTCGACGAGACCACCGGGCTTTCCACGATCGGAGTCGCACCGTGAGCGTCACGGCAGCCAAGGGATTCCAGGCGGCGGGCGTCGCCGCCGGGATCAAGCAGAACGGCAACCCGGACCTGGCCCTCGTGGTCAACGACGGGCCCCGTCGCGCGGCCGCCGGCGTCTTCACCTCCAACCGTGTGAAGGCCGCGCCGGTGCTCTGGTCCGAGCAGGTACTCAAGGGCGGCCAGGTCTCGGCCGTCATCCTCAACTCCGGTGGCGCCAACGCCTGTACGGGCCCGAAGGGTTTCCAGGACACGCACGCGACCGCCGAGAAGGTCGCCGAGGCGCTCGGCCACAACGCGGCCGAGGTCGCCGTAGCCTCCACCGGCCTCATCGGCGTTCTGCTCCCGATGGACAAGCTCCTCCCGGGAGTTGAGACGGCGGCGGCCCAACTCTCCGAGCACGGCGGCGAGAAGGCCGCCATCGCCATCAAGACCACCGACACCGTCCACAAGACGTCGATCGTCACGCAGGACGGCTGGACCGTCGGCGGCATGGCCAAGGGCGCGGGCATGCTCGCCCCCGGCCTCGCCACCATGCTGGTCGTCCTCACCACCGACGCCGACCTCGACAGCGCGACCCTGGACCGGGCGCTGCGCGCCGCCACCGAGGTCACCTTCGACCGGGTCGACTCCGACGGCTGCATGTCCACCAACGACACCGTGCTGCTGCTCGCCTCCGGAGCCTCCCAAGTCACCCCGGAGTACGAGGAGTTCGCCGCCGCCGTACGGACCGTCTGCGACGACCTCGGCCAGCAGCTCATCCGGGACGCCGAGGGCGCAAGCAAGGACATCAGGATCGAGGTCGTCAACGCGGCGAGCGAGGCGGACGCCGTCGAGGTGGGCCGCTCCATCGCCCGCAACAACCTCCTCAAGTGCGCCCTGCACGGCGAGGACCCCAACTGGGGCCGCGTCCTGTCCGCCATCGGCACCACCCGGGCCGCCTTCGAACCGGACCGGTTGAACGTCGCCATCAACGGCGTCTGGGTCTGCAAGAACGGCGGCGTCGGCGAGGACCGCGAGAAGGTCGACATGCGCTACCGCGAGGTGCACATCGTCGCCGACCTGGCGGCGGGCGCCGAGACCGCCACCATCTGGACCAACGACCTGACCGCCGATTACGTTCACGAGAACAGCGCCTACTCGTCATGAGCACTACGCGTAAGCACACCGCCCTGCCCAAGGCCCAGATCCTCATCGAGGCCCTGCCCTGGCTGACCCGGCACAACGGCAAGACGGTCGTCATCAAGTTCGGCGGCAACGCCATGATCGACGAGGACCTTAAAGCCGCGTTCGCCCAGGACGTCGTCTTCCTGCACCGCGCCGGCCTCAAGCCCGTCGTCGTGCACGGCGGCGGCCCCCAGATCAGCGCCGCCCTCGACCGGCACGGCATCGTCAGCGAGTTCAAGGCCGGCCTGCGGGTGACGACCGAGGACGCCATGGACGTCGTACGCATGGTGCTCGCCGGACAGGTCCAGCGCGAGCTGGTCGGGCTGCTCAACCAACACGGGCCGCTCGCCGTCGGGTTGACCGGCGAGGACGCGCACACCATCACCGCCACCAAGCACCGGCCGCAGATCGACGGCGAGTTCGTCGACATCGGGCGGGTCGGCGAGATCACCGCGATCGACACCGGCGCCCTGGAGGCGCTGCTCGCCGACGGCCGTATCCCGGTCGTCTCCTCGATCGCCCGCAGCCAGGACGACGGACACGTCTACAACGTCAACGCCGACACGGCCGCCGCGGCCCTCGCCGCCGCGCTGGGCGCCGAGACCCTCATGGTCCTCACCGACGTCGAGGGCCTCTACGAGGACTGGCCGCACAGCGACGAGGTGATCAGCCGCCTCACCGCTTCCCAACTGGAGGAGCTGCTGCCGGAGTTGAGCGCCGGCATGGTCCCGAAGATGGAGGGCTGCCTGCACGCCGTACGAGGCGGAGTGACCACCGCCCGGGTCATCGACGGGCGGGTCCAGCACTCGATCCTGCTGGAGATCTTCACCGATGAAGGCATCGGCACGATGGTCGTGCCCGACGAGACGCCGGACGCACAGGGGGAGTCGTCATGAGCAACCAGGAACTGACCGCGCGGTGGCAGGGCGCGCTCATGAACAACTACGGCACCCCGCTGCTGCCCCTGGTGCGCGGCGCGGGCAGCCGGGTCTGGGACGCCGACGGCACCGCGTACCTCGACTTCGTCGGCGGCATCGCGGTCAACGCCCTCGGGCACGCCCACCCGGCGATCGTCGACGCCGTGAGCCGGCAGATCGGCTCCCTCGGCCACATCTCCAACTTCTTCATGGCCGAGCCGACCGTCACGCTCGCCGAACGGCTGCTCCAGCACTTCGGCCGCGACGGCAGGGTGTTCTTCTGCAACTCGGGCGCCGAGGCCAACGAGACCGCCTTCAAGATCGGCCGACTGACCGGGCGTAGCCACGTCGTCGCCACCGAGGGCGCCTTCCACGGCCGGACCATGGGCGCTCTCGCGCTCACCGGCCAGCCCGGCAAGCGGGACCCGTTCCTGCCGCTACCCGGCGAGGTCACGCATGTGCCGTTCGGGGACGCGCAGGCGCTCGCCGCCGCGGTCACCGAGGACACCGCGCTCGTCGTCCTCGAGCCGATCCAGGGCGAGTTGGGCGTCGTCGTGCCGCCCGTCGGCTACCTCAAGGCGGCCCGCGCGATCACCGCCGCGACCGGTGCGCTGCTGGTCCTCGACGAGGTGCAGACCGGCATCGGCCGGACCGGGCACTGGTTCGAGTACCAGGCCCACGAGGGCGTCCTGCCGGACGTCGTGACGCTGGCGAAGGGCCTCGGCGGCGGACTGCCGCTCGGCGCGACCGTCGCCTTCGGCCGCGCCGCCGACCTGCTCCAGCCCGGTCACCACGGGACGACGTTCGGCGGCAACCCCGTCGCCTGCGCCGCCGGACTCGCCGTACTCGACACGATCGAGAACGAGGGGTTGCTGGAGAACGTCAAGCAGCAGAGCGAGAAGTTGCGGGACGGAATCGAGGGCCTCGGCCACCCGTTGATCGATTATGTCCGGGGAGCGGGCCTCCTCCTGGGTATCGTGCTCACCGAGCCCCTCGCACCCCAGGTGCGCAAGGCGGCTCAGGAGGCCGGATTCCTGGTGAACGCGCCCGCCCCCGACGTCGTCCGGCTGATGCCGCCGCTGAACCTCGGCGACGACGAGGTGGAGGCGTTCCTCGGGGCCCTGCCCGGCATCCTCGACGCAGTGAACGGGGACGGATCCGAAGAATGAGACGACGATGAGTCAGGCGCAGGATCATGAGCAGGCCGTGGGCAACGGGCACGCCGTGCCGCAGACCCGCACCGCGCGTCACCGCCGGATCGTGGACATCCTCAACCGTCAACCGGTGCGGTCGCAGAGCCAGTTGGCGAAGCTGCTGGCCGACGACGGGCTGAGCGTCACCCAGGCGACGCTGTCGCGGGACCTGGACGAGCTGAACGCGGTGAAGATCCGCAACACCGACGGCGACCTGATCTACGCGGTGCCGAGCGAAGGGGGTTTCCGCACGCCGCGCGCTCCGCTGGGGGAGTCGGCGAAGGAGGAGCGGATGCGGCGGCTCTCGCAGGAGTTGCTGATCTCCGCGGAGGCTTCGGCGAACCTCGTGGTCCTGCGGACCCCTCCGGGGGCCGCACAGTTCCTCGCCTCGGCCATCGACCAGGCCGAGTTGCAGGACATCCTCGGGACGATCGCGGGTGACGACACGTTGCTGTTGATCAGCCGGGCACCTACGGGTGGGCAGGCGTTGGCCGATCATTTGCTGCGGCTGGCTCAGAACGGCCACTGACTGGCTCAGAACGGCCACTGAAGGGGGCGGCTGAGGGATCGCCGACTGCGGGTCGGTGGGGGCTGGTCGCGCCCACGCGGCGGAGCCGCATATCGACACAGCCCCGCGCCCCTTTTGGTTGGTGCGGTCACGTGTCTTGAGAGGCACCCTTGGCTCATCCCGAAACGTGCCGCCAGCCGCAGACTGTGCCGTCGGCGGCCCCCGGCCCACAGAGAGCGGCACCCCGTAGCGCCGGGCTGCGTACCCCCCGGGTCAGCCCCGGCTCAGCCGAGGCGTCTCGCCAAGCCCCCCGTGCAGCGGACCTCGTCGCCTGCCGTGATCAGGAGAGCCTCTACGTCCGGCAGGGACTCGAGCCATTCCAACGCCTCGCGGGAGCCCATCGCGAAGGCTGCTGTTGCCCAGCAGTCCGCCCAGGTCAGGCGAGGGGCGACGACCGTGACGGCGACGAGGTCGGTCACCGCGGAGTGGCCCGTGCGGGGGTCGACGATGTGGGCGCCGCGCTCCGCCGTACCGGACGTGGCGACCGCGAGTTCGTCCGCGCCCGCCGCCGAGACGACCGCCGCGAGGCCGCCCGGGCGCAGCGGGTCGGACACCCCGACCCGCCACGGCCGCTCGGGCCCGGGAACGCCCAGCAACTGCACGTCCCCGCCGCCGTTGACACTCACGCCGCTCACGCCCGCCGCCGCGACCAGCCGGGCCGCACGCTCGGCGGCCCAGCCCTTCACGATGCCGGTCGGGTCGAGCCGGCCCTCGTACCGCATGCTGAACCAGCCGTCGCTGACCCGCTCCGCCTCGGCGCCCAGTTCCAGCACCTCGGCGACCTCGGGATCGCACTCCTCGACGGTCAGCTCGCCGCGCACCAGCCGGGAGACCTGGCTGTCCTCGCGATAGGTGCTGAACACCTCGTTCACCCGGTGCAGCGAGGCGATCGCCTCGTCCAGCGCCGCCCGCACCGCCCCGGGCTCCCCGCCGCGGACGTCGAAGGAGAAGACGGTCCCCATGACCTCTTCCGCGTGACGCACCACGGCGGGTGCCGCCGCCGACTCGGCCACGGTGTCAGCCACCGGCCTGGTCCAGCGCCGACTGCAGCGACTTCTTGTAGCCGTCACTGGTGTACGTCGCGCCCGACACGGAGTCGATGTCCGCGCTGCCGGCCGCGACGGCCTCCTGGTTGAGCTTGGGGACGGACAGTTCGGTCTTCTGCGAACTGGTCCCGCCCGAGGGCGCTTGGACGGCCTCCGCCTTGGTGATCTTCCCGCCGGCGACGGTGATCCGGACCTGGACCGGCCCGTACTGCGTCTGCTGGACCTTCCCGGTGACGGTCTTGGCGGCCTGCGCGCCGCCGGACCCGGAACCCTGGGAGGCACCCGAACCCGCGCCGGCGGTCTTCGCCTTGTCCAGCGCCGACTGGAGGGACTTCTTGTAGCCCTCGCTCGTATAGGTCGCGCTGGACACCGAGTCGATGTCCGCGCTGCCCGCCGCGACGGCTTCCTGGTTGAGCTTCGGGACGGCGAGCGCGGTCTTCTGGTCGCTCGTGCCGCCCTTCGGGGCCTGGACGGCCTCCGCCTTGGTGATCTTCCCGCCCGCGACGGTGATCCGGACCTGGACGTTGCCGTACTGCGTCTGGACCGCGTCCCCGGTGAAGGCGCCGGCGGCCTGCGCGCTGCCCGACCCGGAACCCTGGGAGGCGCCCGACCCCGACCCGGCGCTCGCGTTCGCCTTGTCGATCGCCGACTGGAGGGACTTCTTGTAGCCCTCGCTGGTGTACGTGGCGCCCGACACCGTGTCGATCTTCGCACTCTGCTTGGCGACCACGTCGGCGTTGAGCTTCGGGACGGCGAGCGCGGTCTTCTGGTCGCTCGTGCCGCCCTTGGGCGCTTGGACGGCCTCGGACTTCGTGATCTTGTTGTTGACGACGGTGATGCGGACCTGGACGTTCCCGTACTGCGTCTGGGCGGCGTCCCCGGTCATCGTCCCCGACACGGGCGCCCCGGCCCCGCCCTGGGCCGCCTCCTGCGCCGTGCCCGTGCCCGAGCCCGAGTCGGCCGCCTGCGTGGCGCCGGGGTCGGAGGCCGGCTTCAGCGTCAGCAGCAGCACGATCCCGGACACGGTGGCGGCGGTGGCCAGCACGACGCGCCGAAGAGGGTGGCTCTTCCTCATGTCTTCCTGAGCTCCTGATTCCCGTTTGGTGGTGACGAGGTCGACGAGATGGGCGAGGTTCCCGTAAGCGCGGGTCGCTCACATCTCGAACGACTCGTGATGGATGCGGCGGGCGGGGACCCCGCTGCCGCGCAGTGCCTCGTACACCCCTTGGGCGAAGCCGTTCGGTCCGCACATGAAGACGTCGTGGCTGTCGATGTCGGGGATCTTCCGCTGGAGGGACTCCGCCGAGATGTCGGGACGCTCCCCGTCGGGGCTGTTGACGGCGTACATCAGCCGCGCCCCGCGCTCGTCGGCGATCTTCGCCAGCTCGTCCCACAGGGCCAGATCCTGGGTGCTGTTGGCCCGGTAGAGGAGGGTGATGTCACCGGGCGCGCCCGGCAGCGTCTCGAACAGCGTCCGCATCGGGGTGATGCCCACACCGCCGGCCACCAGCAGCACCTTGCCGCGGCTGCGCCGGGACGCCGTCATCGCACCGTAGGGGCCCTCGGCCCACACCTTGGTGCCGGGCTGCAGCTCCCGCAGCGCCGACGTGTGGTCGCCGATCGCCTTGACCGTGATCCGCAGCAGCTCCGGGCGCGGGTTCGCCGACAGCGAGTACGGGTGGGAGCTGAACCGCATCCCCGGCGCCATGAACCGCCACCGGAAGAACTGCCCGGCCTCCGCGCCGATCCGGTGCAGCTTGCGCCCGCCGATCAGCACCGACACGATGCCCGGCGTCTCCTCGATGACCGCCTCGACGTACATGCGGTGCCGCAGGTTCAGCCGGATCGGGGTGATGATCCGGTACCAGACGACCAGCCCGGTCACCGTCCCGTACAGCGCGTACCAGACGGTCTTCGCGGTCGGCTCGATCGCGAAGTCGTTGCCGGTGGTGATCTGGTGCCAGAACGTCAGGAACACGGCCCCGTACGTCATCAGGTGGATGTGGTACCAGGTGTCGTACGGCATCTTGCGCCGCACCGGGCCGATCGACACCAGCCCGATGAGCAGGAACAGGCCGGTGCCGATGGCGGCCTTGCCCATGTCCGGCAGTTGGTTGACGGAGTCGATCGTCTGCTGGACGATGTCGCCGAGCGTCTTCCCGGCCTGCAGCGCGTACCCCCACATGATGAGGAACACGTGCGCGAACACCAGGCAGAGCGTGTACCGGCCGCTCATCGCGTGCCAGCGTGCGACCCGGTCCGAGCCCACCCGCCGCTCCAGCGCCGGCACCCGTGCCATCTGCAGCACGACGAGCGCCATCAGGTACCCGGCCAGCAGGCCGGTGATCCGTCCCGCGTTGAGGATCCTGCTGTTGTCGTCCGCGATGTTCGGCGTGTTCGCCCACCACAGCCACAGCACGCCCGCCGCGCCCGCCCATACGGCGAGCAGCAACGGGACGGCAGGGGATCGGCGCGGGCGGATGCGTCGCATCGTCTGGCGGCGGGCGGCGCGTCCGCCTGCGATCGTGGTGGTCACGGTTCCTCCGTGGGGACTTGACCCTTGACCCACAGATACGGGCCACAGCCGCCGAGTGTTCAGTCGTGCACCGAGACCGTCGAGGACCGCGCGCCGAACCGCTGTGACCGCCGGTAACCGGAGCCCGGGGCCGCCCGCTGACGGCCGGTCACCCGGCGGACGCGCACGCGGACACCGGGACCACCGACGTCACCGTACGGCCCGGCAGCAGGGTCCGCTTTCCGCCATCCGCCCGCAGTACGACACCGTCCGGCCCCGACCCCAGCAACTCCCCGCAGCGCTCCCCGCCCGTCGTCACGACCCGCACCAGGTGATCGGGCTGCGCGTCGGTGGTGGTCCATACGACGACCACGGCGGCGGTCACCAGCGCCACCCCGGTCACACAGCACACGGCGGCGTACCGCAGCGAACGCGTCACCCGCACGATCTCCCGCCGGGTCCAGTCGCGCAGCGCCTGCCCCGCCAGCAGCACCTGCTCGCCGGGACTGCCGTGGGCGGCCCGCACCGCCAGCACCGATCCGGCCACCAGCAGCAGGAAGGCGAGCCCCACCAGGGCCCCGGCGGTCTGCCGTGCCGCGTCGGGAACCTGGTTGAGGTCGTCGCGCCCCTTGAGCGTCACGAGGACGGCCACCAGCGCCGCGAGCCCGGTGAGCCCCGCCCGCCATCCCTCGGCCTGCCGCCTCAGCTCGGGCAACTGATGGAACTCCAGCTCCCGCGCGAGCTGCGCCCAGCGCCGGTCCGACTGCGCGCTCACCCGCCGCCCGCCCCGCCGCTCAACGCCGCCACCCGCCAACTCGCCCCGCAGCCCACGAAGGGGGCGTCGGCGGGCAGATCGGGATGCGGGTGACCGCACTCGCAGAAGTGCACCTCGCGCAGCAGCGCGGTCTCCTCGCCCGACACCGGCACCGACACCGGCGCGGGTGCCGCCCCCCGCCGGGAGAAGATCCCCTTGGTGCCGGTGCCGGCGAGCCCGTACGGATACTCGGAGACGGTGCCGCCCTGGCAGCGCGGACAGGTGCCCTCGATCCGCAGGCCGGGCCCGCTTTCGGCATCCCGCCGGACGAAGTCACCTGCGACCACGCCGACGTAGGTCTCCAGGTAGGTGGTGCTGTGGTTGTGGTTGTGGTTCACGGGCGGTGCCTCACTCATCTCCGTCCTCGTCCTCCTTCTCATCTACGACCAGGTCGAACATCGTCGCGTACAGCCGCAGCCGCTCCGCGATCCACGCCTCGCTCTCCCCGGTCGCGGCTGCGGCCCGCCGGATGTGACGCCGGCCCACCCGCCCTTCGAGCGCGGGCAGCACCCCGTCCAGGTTCTCGCTGAGAAGGGCCAGGTCCTGCCAGAGGGGGAGGACCGGGGGCACGGGCGGCAGCGCGCACGGCTCCGCGCACAGCGGCAGGTACGGGGCGATGCGTTCGACGGTACGGGGGAGCGGCTCGCCCAGGCGACCGGCGATGCTCAGCAGGTCGAGTGCGCAATAGGGGGCGTCCTCGGCTGTCACCCGGTGATCGCTCGCCAACGCGACGAGGTCGCGCTCGTCCGGCGTGAGGCCCCGGAGCGCGGCCAGCTCGGCGGCGGTGATTTCGGGAACGAGAGCGCCGATCGAGCGCAGGGGCAGCAGGCGCTCGTAGGCGGAGGCCGTGTCGGACGTGCGTCGGCGGGCATAGGTGGCCAGGCCCAAGGGGGTGAGGCGCTGCCACTTCGCTGTGCCGTTGGAGTCGGTGCGGGCGTTGCCGGGGTGGGTGACGAGTGCGGCGGCCATACCTCTGGTGGGGCGCAGGTCGACGAGGTCTTCGGGCAACGACGGCATGGTCAGTCCATAGCGCTTCGCGTATGGGCCCGCTGTCGTCCATACCTCGCGCAGTGTCTCGCTGAGGCGTTCCGCCGAGTAGAAGAGGGTCTCGGAGTAGATGCCCGCAGCGGCGTAGTTCTCTTCGGGGATGGAGGGCTCCTTGCCCGAAAGGATGTAGCGGTCCCGCAGCGGCACACGGCCCCAGTGGGCGACGAGGTTGACGTCCGCCGGGACTCGGACCCCCGCGTTGCGCAGGTCCGAGACAGCGGCGGAAAGCATCCACCCGTGGCCGGTGGTGTGAGCTATGGACAGCGCTTCCAGGTCCAGACCCTGCTCCAGGGGGCAGCCCATGTCCTGTAGGTGCCGGACCAGCAGCGCCGCGTCCCGAGACGGCTGGACCCGGGCCGCTGAGG
Source organism: Streptomyces sp. yr375 (assembly GCF_900110755.1). Lineage (GTDB taxonomy): Bacteria > Actinomycetota > Actinomycetes > Streptomycetales > Streptomycetaceae > Streptomyces. Next base: position 39,657 of record NZ_FOFF01000008.1, on the reverse strand, counting down.
TGTTCCGGGTGTACCGGCGCTCGTAGTGGAGGCCGAGCTTCCCGGCTTCATGGGCGAGTTGCCGCTCGGCCTCCGCGAGATCGGTCTCCCGGCTCTGGGCGAAATCAATGGTCGCCGCCCAGCGCAGCTCGCGACCGCCCTCAGGCCGCCTTCTGTTGAAGAGACGGACCACCCTGTCGAGATCCTCGTCGTCGGCGAGGAGGGACCACGGTGCCACTGCCTCGCTCGTCGGGGCGGTCCAGCCCAGCCAGGAGAAGTCGGCCAGCCGCCGCAGTACCTCCGCCACCGGCCGGCCGGACTGCTTGGCGACGTCGCAGACGCGCAGCGGCCCATCAGCCAGAGACCAGACGGAGATGGCCGGGGAGGCGAACTGCGTGTGGTGGAAGACGCTTTCGAGGTCCTCCTGGGTGCAGACATGGTCCTGGAAGGGCGGTGGGACCTCCGGAACGGAGGAGGGAAGCAGGGGAGCGAAGCGGGCGAGCCGTTCCACGAGCTCTCCCAGCGGTGCCGAGAGCTGTACCGACGCCAGGATCAGACCACCCCAGTGACGAGACCCGTCGCCTCCCGGCACATGCGCCGTGTTGTCGTCCGTCAGGGCCGTCACCAGGTCGTGGTCACTGGCGTCGGGTACCCAGTCCAACGACTCGGCTTCGTAGGGCAGCGGTGCGTAGCGGCGGTGCACTACACGCAAGGCCCTGCGCCGCCGCAGTACGTTCTCGACGCTGGTTCCGTATGCCGCCGCGTGGGCCACCACTTCGCACCAGGAGGCCAGCGGCGGGCGTACCAGGTCGGCGTCACCAGCGGCGGGAACCGGGTACCCGGAGACGTCCGAGGGTCCTGTCCGATGACGGCTGTCGTGCGACAGCCCGAGGGCCACGGCCCGCCAAGGCGCGAAAGGTGCCTGGCGGCTTCCCAGACGAACGTCGTTGACGACCTGGTCCAGATGGAACCAGCCCACGTGGTCGAGGTCCACGGCATCTCCGTCCCAGCCCCGAACGTGCACGCCCTTTCCCCGCCACTCCGTGTCGAGAACCCGCGCCGCGGCTGGGCTGCGATCGTCGAGCCGCCCCACCCAGGCTGTGGACAACCCCGGCCACGCGGCGAGCTTCGCCGCACCCCGCCGCCACAGCGCCTCGACCCACTCCGCGTCGTAGTGCTGCAACTCCTTGCGGCTCACGCTGAGCTTCCCCGCATGAGGCCCCGTCAGGTTGACCACATAGCCGAACGGCGTCCGATCCGTGACGATGCCGTCGCACAGAATCGCTCCCTCCCCGTCCACCCACCACAGCGCCCCCGGCACGCCCTCCAGGACGTCGGCGGGGTCGGTCCCAAGCGCAGGCTGAAGCACCCCCGCCTCCCACACATGCTCATGCCCCGCCCCCTCCCGCGCCTCCAGCGCGAACTCGGCGACCCGCACCAGCTCCCGCAGCACCGTCACACACGACAACCGGCGGATCCTGGTGTCGTCGTCCCGCAGATACAGCCGTACGCGGGTGCCGCCCTCGGCGACGCCGTCGTCCGAGCCGTCGTGCTGCTGGATGCGGAAGAGGCTTCCGCTGCTGGGGATCTCGACGCGGAACGCGTGCTCCGCCGGGATGCCGTCCGGGCTGACCTGCCGGGTGACGATGGTCATCTCGTCGGCCAGCATGAAGTAGCTGAACACGCCGATGCCGAACCGGCTGTTGGGGTACAGCCGCAGGGCCGGGTCGTGGCGCAGCCACCGGGACTGCTCCTTGCGGAAGGACGCGGACCGCTCGAAGCGGCTGCCCGCCCGGGTGAACGTCTGCTTGAGCTGCTCGGCGCTCATGCCCACGCCGTTGTCCCGGCACTCCACGTACCGGCCGCGCTCGTCCCGGCCCTGCGTGAAGACGATCCGCCCGGTCCAGCTCGCCGGCCGGCGGCCGGTGCTGCCCAGGTACTCCCAGCGCATCGCCCGGTAGCGGCAGGCGTCCATCGCGTTCTGGTACAGCTCCCGCAGCGCCAACTGCGGTTCACCGCCGTACAGTTGCTCGCCCATCAGCAGGTCCCGCACCTCGGTCTGCGCGAGATGGAAGCGCAACAGGGGCACTTCGTACGCCGGTTGTCGGCCGCCGCGCTGCTGCGGGCGCAGATCGCGGTCGGTGACGCGGCCGGGTACGGCGGCCAGCAGCCTGGCCTCGGGCTCCGGCAGACCGCCGGTCATCTCGCCGATGCGGGCGGCGAGTTGGTCGGCCGCGTCGACGGTCTCCAGGAGCGCCGCGTGCACCGCCTGGTGGGGGCAGGGCGCGTCCAGGTGCAGGGCGTTGCCGTCGTGGTGCCAGCTCAGCTCGTGTGCGACGGCCACCGTCTGCTGCGGCAGCACCGGGTCGGAGACGGCCAGATGCTCGGCCACGATGTCCGCGAGGGTGCGGACGTCGAGTGCCAGGGTCGAGGCGAGGCGCAGCAGCGCGGCCAGCGGGCGGATGCGCAACTGCTGGTGTCCGCCACCGGGCAGGACCACCTTGCGCGGCGTCCAGGCGGCCAGTTCGTCGAGAGGCTCGTCCGGACCGACCGCGGACGCCGCCGCCCGGAGCAGCTCCGCGAGGTCCCGCACCCGGCTGCCGGCGACGCCCAGCCGCGCGGCCAGCGCCTCGGCCGGCTGCGCGGGCACGACCTCGTCGTCGGTCTGGAAGCGGTCCGCGATCCAGCGGTGCACGAGCCACATCGCCAGCGCCGTGCTGTCCTCCGTGCGCTCACGGGCCTTGCAGTCGGCCAACTTGCGCGCCACCCGGCCGTACTGCTCGACGATCTGCTCGTAGTGCCGACGGTGCGCGCTCGCGGGCGCACACCGCCCGAGCCCGGCCGCGCCGAACGTGTTGTCGGAGCCGAACGTGTCCGCGCCGAGTTCCGCCGCCTGGCTGAGCCGCTCGGCCCAGGCCACCTCGTGCAGGAACGGGGCGGCGACCAGGGTGACCACCTCGACGGGGGACAGTTCCGCGCCCTCGGGCAGCAGCAGGGGCAGCCGGTCGCACAGCAGCCGCACGGGGAAGGCGTCGTCGGTCCACGGGTCCGGGTACGGCATGCGCCGCTGGGCCAGATGGACCGTGCGCGCGCAGTCCTCCACGAACTCGCTCAGCGCGTCCTGGAGACGGTCCACGTCAGTGGCGGCCCCGGGGGCGACGTGCCGCCACAGCGGGGTGGTGCGGGCGGCGTCCAGCCACGCTTCGAGGAGCGGACGGCCCTCGCAGATCTCCGTCTTGCGGGTCTCGTCCTCGGCGTGGCTGCCGTAGTGGAACCAGGGGACCTGGACCAGGCGGTGGCGCCAGGCGGCCTCGGTGGTCCTCGCGCGGGCGGCGGCGAGCACGTCCTCGACGGTGCGGGCGGGCGTGAGCGGCCCCAGGGCGTCGGCCAGACCGCGGGCGAAGAAGCTGCCCTCGCCGGTGTAGCCGCTGCGCTGACCTGCCGAGCAGCCGGCCATCACGGCGAACCCGCCGTGCGGCGGGCCGGTGTCGGCCCGGTTGGCGAACGCCTCGCCGTCGCTCGCGGTGTCCGTCCGGCACGCGTCGACGAACCACAGGACGGTCCCCGCGGCGCAGTCGCCCAGAAGCGGGTTGATGTTGACCGGCAGCAGCGAATCCAGGTACGGCTCCCGCCAGTTGCCGTCGGCCGGGGGCACGACGTCGGCGGGGACGAGGTAATCGGTGCGGTTGACGCGCAGACCGTGCCCGGTGAAGTAGAGCAGGAGGGTTCCGCCCGGCGGGCAGCCCTGCGCCACCTCGTAGATCGTCGACCGGATCTGGCTGCGCCCGGCGTCGTGGAGGGTGTCCACCTCGTAGCCCGAGGCCTTCAACGCGGTGCTCAGCAGCCGCAGGTCGGCCTCGACCGGTTCGGCCAGTGACTCCAGGGCGGTGGCCGCGGGCGTGTCGCCTATGCCGATCAGCAGTGCCCTGCGTGCCGGTTCCATGTCCCCGTTCCCCTCCCTGAGCAGGAGAACATGATGGCACCGCACACGGACAACGGTCGTATGGTCCGGGCCGGTTCAGTACCGGGTGATCGCCGTCCGCCCGTCGGCCGTGCCGATCGCGAGGTGCGGCCGCCGCCCCGGCCGGGCCCACGCCAGCACCCGCCGCATCGCCCCGACCGGCACGGACACACAACCGGCCGTCGCCCCACGCCCGTTGACGTGCAGGAAGATCCCCGCGCCCCGGCCGCGCACCGGCTCGCCGTAGTTGAACCCGATGACCAGCGCGTACGCGTACTGCGTCCGGTAGGTGACCAGGTGTTCGGACTCGGCGGCCCGGCAGTCGGCCGGCCGCGGCTGCGTCCACCGGTTGTAGGCAAGGGAGTTGTTGTCCTGGCACCACCAGGAGTCCGGGCCCACGGGACGGTACGGATACGACGTCCCGCGCGGCGCGGCCTCGATGCCGAAGGCGAACGGGAGCCCGTACAGACCGGTTGGTGTCGTGTTCGTGCCCTGCCGCCGCGAGGCCCCCTCGACCAGGCCGTTCGCCCCGAACCGGGCCGGCGCGGAACCGGCCGGCACCCATCGTCGGCCCCGCAGGTCCCACCACGTCAGCGTGCCCGCCGTGGCACCGGCGTCCGGGGCCACGGCGGTGAGCAACTGCGTGCCGCCCCCGGTGTCCGCCATCCGCGCGGGCAGCGGCGGCGGTCCCGGCACCGGCGGCTGAGCGCCCGCCCCCGGAGGAGCCGCACCGAGCAGCAGCAGGGACCCGCAGACGACAGCGGCGGCGGTGACGACGACACGAGGGCGCATGCTGCCGACGCTAGAACGGGTCGACGGCCCCGGCAGGCCGGGTGGGCCGACCGTGCGGAGTGCCGCCCTTTCCCGCCGAAGGCGTGCAGCCGCAGGTCGGTGGAGACCGTGGAAACCACAGCGGCCGCCCCGGCCGGTCTTCCTCCGGGCGGGGCGGCCGCTGTGGCTGTCAGCTCACTTGTTCAGCGTGCAGGCGGCGAGGGCGTCGAGGCCCTGCGGCTTGTCGGCGGTGCGGCCGATGGCGGTGGCGATGCGGTTGACGGTCGCGACGCGCTTGTCCTCCAGCGGGCCGAGGATCGCGTTCTGCACGAAGTTGGCGCCGCCCTGGCCGACGGTGTCGACGAGCCGCTTGTTGGCCTCGTCGATCTGGGTCTGGAGCAGCGTCAGGTTGCGGTCGACCTCGGCCTGCGCGGTGGCCGGGATCGCGGGCAGCTTCGAGGCCACGTCCGGGCACGAGATCGTGCCGGGGCTGGCGAGGGTCTTGGCGTTGGTCGTACCGCTGCTCTTGGACGCTTCCCCGGCGAGCGCGGAGTTGACGACCACCGCGCCGGTCAGCGCCAGAGCGGCGGCAGCGCCGATGATCACGACACGACGCTTGTTGTACTTCGGAAGAGCCCTGGACATGCGGATGCCTCACTTGGGTCTGGGGTGGGTGTACAAACGCGGCGCCGGCGTTCAGTCGTGAGTACGGGCAAGCGGTTGTCGTTGTTCAAAGCGCAGCCAAAAACTTCTCCGCGCCGGGAACCGGACAGGGGGCGGGGTCGGGAACCGGACAGGCCGGGTAAGGCGGCCGGGGAGCGCGGCTGCGCAAGGCATCGGGCAGGGGATCGGCGACACCGGATTGACGAATCATGCATAACTCTGCATAATCATGCAGGCGTGCGGAGGGGGCAGACCCGCACGCGGACAGAAGCCACTGCGAGGAGGAACCGTGACCGAGCGCGTCGTACTCGCCTACTCAGGCGGCCTGGACACCTCCGTCGCCCTCGGCTGGATCGCCGAGGCATCGACGAGGCGAGCCGGCATGTGAACGGCGACATCCGGATGACCCCGCACGCCGGCCGCGCGGTCGTCACCGGCCGGCGCTCCGAGTCCTCCCTCTACGACTTCGACCTGGCGACCTACGACACGGGCGACACCTTCGACCAGGCCGCCGCCAAGGGCTTCATCGACATCCACAGCCTGTCGTCGAAGATCGCGGCACGGCGCGACCTACGGGCGGAGCCTGCCGGGAACCCCGCCTAGACCTGCGAAGATCTCAAGGTCCGAGGCCACCTAGTCCACACCACTCCACCCTCTCCACCCTCTCGACCACTCCACCCTCTCCACCTTCTCCACTTTCTCTAGGAGCGACGCAAGTGAGCAGCAACAGCGGTGACGTACGGCTCTGGGGCGGCCGTTTCGCCGACGGTCCCGCCGAGGCCCTGGCGAAGCTGTCCGCGTCCGTCCACTTCGACTGGCGGCTCGCGCCCTACGACATCGCCGGTTCGCGTGCCCACGCGCGCGTGCTGCACAAGGCGGGCCTGCTCACCGAGGACGAGCTGACCCGGATGCTCGGCGGGCTCGACCAGCTCGAGGCGGACGTCGCCGACGGCTCCTTCGTCGGCACGATCGCCGACGAGGACGTCCACACCGCCCTGGAGCGCGGCCTCCTGGAGCGCCTCGGCGCCGACCTCGGCGGCAAGCTGCGCGCCGGCCGCTCCCGCAACGACCAGGTCGCCACCCTCTTCCGGATGTACCTGCGCGACCACGCCCGGATCGTCGGCGGCCTGATCGCCGACCTCCAGGAGGCCCTGATCGGCCTGGCGGAGGCCCACCCGGACGTGGCGATGCCCGGCCGCACCCACCTCCAGCACGCCCAGCCGGTGCTGTTCGCCCACCACGTCCTGGCGCACGTCCAGTCCCTGTCCCGGGACGCCGAGCGGCTGCGCCAGTGGGACGAGCGCACGGCCGTCTCGCCGTACGGCTCGGGCGCCCTGGCCGGTTCCTCCCTCGGCCTGGACCCGGAGGCGGTCGCCGCGGACCTCGGCTTCGAGAACGGCAGCGTCGGCAACTCCATCGACGGCACGGCCTCCCGCGACTTCGTCGCCGAGTTCGCCTTCATCACCGCGATGATCGGCGTGAACCTCTCCAGGATCTCCGAGGAGATCATCATCTGGAACACGAAGGAGTTCTCCTTCGTGACGCTGCACGACGCGTTCTCCACGGGCTCGTCGATCATGCCGCAGAAGAAGAACCCGGACATCGCCGAGCTGGCGCGCGGCAAGTCCGGCCGTCTGATCGGCAACCTGACCGGCCTCATGGCCACCCTCAAGGCCCTGCCGCTCGCGTACAACCGCGATCTCCAGGAGGACAAGGAGCCGGTCTTCGACTCCTGCGACCAACTCGAGGTCCTGCTCCCCGCCTTCACCGGCATGGTCGCCACCCTCACCGTCCACCGCGAGCGCTTGGAGGAGCTGGCCCCGGCCGGCTTCTCGCTCGCCACCGACATCGCCGAGTGGCTGGTCAAGCAGGGCGTGCCGTTCCGCGTCGCGCACGAGGTGGCCGGCGAGTGCGTCAAGGTCGCCGAGGCCGACGGCAAGGAACTCGACGAACTGACCGACGAGCAGTTCGCGAAGATCTCCGCCCACCTCACCCCCGAGGTCCGCTCGGTCCTCAACGTCCCCGGCGCCCTCGCCTCCCGCAACGCCCGCGGCGGCACGGCCCCGAGCGCGGTAGCCGTCCAACTGACAGAGGTAAAGGCGAACGTCGCGCTCCAGCACGCGTGGGCGACGGCCAAGAAGAAGTAGGGCCGGCAATCCGCCCCCAAGGGCCGCAGGCCTCTTGGGGGCGCGGGGCTGTGACATGTGCGGCTCCGCCGCGTGGGCGCGAGCAACCACAACGCGCGACAAGCCACAACGCACCCGCACCCGCCGAAGCACCGAACAAACCGAGCTCATAGGCGCCCCCGCATCACCGAAGGTCGTCGCGGGTTACGTTGGTCGAAGCCGCACCGGAGTCGACCGATCGGAACCCGCGATGCCCTTTGCCCGACTGGCCTCAGCCACAACCCCCACCTGCCACCTCGGCTTCGGTCTCGCCGCGGTCGCCCGCCCCGGCTACATCAACCTCGGCCGCGACCAGGACCTCGGCGACGACCGCAGCGTGCAGACACTGCGCACCCGCACCCACGAACTCCTCGACGCCGCCTACGCGCAAGGCGTCCGCTACTTCGACGCGGCCCGCTCCTACGGCCGCTCCGAGGAGTTCCTCGCCGACTGGCTGCGCGCCAGGCCCGACGCCGCCGACGTCGTCGTAGGCAGCAAATGGGGTTACACCTACACCGCCGACTGGACCACCGACGCCGAGAAGCACGAGGTCAAGGACCACAGCGTCCAGACCTACGACCGTCAGCGCGGCGAGAGCGCCGAACTCCTCGGCGACCGGCTCGACCTCTACCAGATCCACTCGGTGACCCCGGACAGCCCGGCCCTCACCGACAAGGAACTCCACGCGAAGCTGGCCGAAGCCGCCGCCCAGGGCCTCACCGTCGGCTTCTCCACCAGCGGCCCCGCCCAGGCCGACGCCATCCGCGCCGCCCTCGCCGTGACGGTCGACGGCGAGCCCCTCTTCCGTACCGTCCAGTCCACGTACAACGCCCTGGAGACCTCGGCAGGACCCGCCCTCGCCGAGGCCCACGACGCCGGACTCACGGTGATCGTGAAGGAGGGCATGGCCAACGGCCGCCTCGCGGAGCCGTACGCGCCGGACGCTTTGAAGGCCGTGGCCGCGGAGACCTCCCTCGGCTGCGACGCGGTCGCCCTCGCCCTGATCCTGTGCCAGCCCTGGGCCGGCGTCGTCCTCTCCGGCGCGGCGACCGCCGCCCAGCTCGCCTCCAACCTGCACGCGGCGGCCGTGGACCTCGACGACGACCAGCTCGCCCGGCTGTCCACGCTGACGGAGGACCCGCACACGTACTGGGAGCGCCGAGGCAGCCTGCCCTGGCACTGAGAAAAGACCGGCACGGCCGACGAGAATGACTCACTCATGCCCAGGATGAGACATGAATGTCTCATTTGGCGTATGCTTGTCTCATGGCCGTCGACCGTGACCACATCCTCCGCAGCGCCGCCGCCCTCCTGGCCCGCACCTCCACCGCCACGATGGACGAGGTCGCCAAGGCGGCCGGGATCAGCCGCGCCACGCTGCACCGGCACTTCGCCGGGCGCGACGCGCTCGTCCGCGCCCTGGAGACCCTCGGCATCGCGGAGTGCGAGAAGGCGCTGGACGCGGCCCAACTGGACGAGGGCCCGGCCGACGCCGCCGTACGCAGGCTGGTCGGCGAGATCGAGTCCGCCGCCGGCCTGCTCGCCTTCCTCTACACCGAGAACCAGTTGTTCGAGGGCGCGGAAGAGCACCCGGGCTGGACCCGGATCGACGACCGGATCTCCGCCCTGTTCCGGCGCGGACAGAAGGACGGCGCGTTCCGCATCGACCTCACGCCCGCCTGGCTCACCGAGGCGCTGTACGGCCTGCTGGCCTCCGCCGCCTGGCTGGTGCAGAGCGGCAGGGGCGCCCCCCGGGACTTCCAGCACATGACCACCGAACTACTCCTCGGCGGCGCACTGAGACACCCCGCACCAGACGACCCCGCACCACACCACCCCGCACCACACGACCTCCGACAGAGAGAGGAATCATGACCAGCGCCCTGCGGCCGGCGGCCACGACGGAGGCGGTGAAGCGTCCGGACCGTTGGCTCGCGCTCTCCGTCCTCGTCCTCGCCGTGCTGCTGGTGGCCGTCGACGCGACCGTCCTCGGTCTCGCGACCCCCTACATCAGCGAGGATCTCCAGCCCTCCGGCACCCAGCTCCTCTGGATCGGCGACGTCTACTCCTTCGTCATCGCCGGCCTGCTCGTCTCGATGGGCAGCCTCGGCGACCGCATCGGCCGCAAGCGGATCCTGCTCGCCGGCGCCACCGCGTTCGGCCTGATCTCGGTCCTCAACGCCTACGCGACGACCCCGGAGCTGATGATCGCGGCCCGCGCCCTGCTCGGCGTGGCCGGCGCGACCCTCATGCCCGCCACCCTCGCCCTGATCCGCAACCTGTTCCAGGACCCGCGCGAACGCAGCCTGGCCGTGGGCATCTGGGGCGCGACGGCCTCCGCGGGCACCGCGGTCGGCCCCATCGTGGGCGGATTCCTCCTCGAACACTTCTGGTGGGGCTCGGTCTTCCTCATCAACCTGCCCGTGATGGTCGCCCTGGTCCTCGTCGGCATCAGGACGCTCCCCGAGTCCCGCACCCCGAACCCGGGCCCGTGGGACCTGGTCAGCGTGGTCCTGTCCCTCGTCGGCATGATCGGCATCGTCTACGCCGTCAAGGAGGCCGCCACCCACGGCTTCACCTGGGCCGCACTCGCCACGGGCCTGCTGGGCGCGGCGGCGCTGCACAGCTTCATCCGCCGCCAACTGGCCCTTCCCGCCCCGCTGTTGGACATGCGCCTGTTCCGCGACCGAGGCTTCAGCGGCGCGGTCCTGGCCGACCTGCTGACCATCCTGGGCCTGTCCGGCCTGGTGTTCTTCCTCTCCCAGTACCTGCAACTCGTCCAGGGCCGGGGCCCGTTCGAAGCCGGCCTGGCCGAACTGCCCGCCGCGGTCGGCGCGGTGGCGGCCGGCCTGATCGCGGGCCGCGCGGCCCGCCGCTTCTCGGTACGGTCCGTGGTCTCCGGCGGCCTCGCGGCGATCGGCCTGGCCCTGGCCGCCCTGACGACGATCACCCAGTCCACCGGCTACCCCCTGCTGGGAGCAGCCCTGCTGACGGTCGGCGTGGGCGCCGGCTTCTCCTTCACGGTGACGGCCGACGTCATCCTCAGCTCGGTACCGAAGGACCAGGCGGGCTCCGCCTCCGCGGTCTCCGAGACGGCCTACGAACTCGGCGCGGCCCTCGGCATCGCCGTACTCGGCTCGATCGTCACCGGCGTGTACAGAGGCTTCCCGGCCCCGCCGGGCACCCCGACGGCCGCCCACGACTCGCTGGGCGGCGCGGTGGAAGCGGCGAACCACCTGCCGTCGGCAACAGGCGAGGCACTGCTGTCATCGGCCCGCGAGGCCTTCGTCGACGGCCTGACACTGGCAGCGGGCGCGGGAGCAGCAGTCCTGCTGGCCACCGCGACGGCGGCTTGGTTCCTACTGCGAGGCCAACGCCTCTAGGGGCGCGGGGAACTACGCAAGAACCCCCACGCACGCGCACCGGACGACGAAGCCGCTACGCGGCCCGAGCAAAGGGGAAAGGGCTACGCGGCCTTCGCCTTCGTCGCATACATATCCACGTACTCCTGCCCCGACAACAGCATGACCTCGGTCATCACGGAGTCCGTGATGGCCCGCAGCACGTACCGGTCGCGGCCCATCCCGTCGTACCGCGAGAACTCCATCGCCTCACCGAACCGGACGGTGACCCGCCCCGGCCGGGGCATCCCCGCCCCGCCCGGCTGCAACTTGTCCGTGCCGATCATCGCGAAGGGGACGACCGGCGCACCCGTCATCAACGTCAGCCGCGCGATACCCGTACGCCCCCGGTACAGCCGGCCGTCGGGCGACCGCGTCCCCTCGGGGTAGATCCCGAAGACCTTGCCCTCCTCCAGCACCCGCCGCCCGGTCATCAGCGCGGCCACGCCCCCGCGGCCGCCGTCGCGGTCCACCGGGATCATGCCGACCCCGGTGAAGAACCAGGCCATGAGCCGGCCCTTGAGGGTCTTGCCGGTGACGTACTCGTCCTTGCCGATGAAGAAGACCTGACGGTCGCACACGAGCGGCAGGATCATCGAGTCGATGAAGGTGAGGTGGTTGCCGGCCAGGATGACCGGGCCGTCGCCCGGGATGTGCTCCGCACCCTCCACCCGTGGGCGGAACATCAGGCGCATGATCGGTCCGAGCACTGCCTTGATGAGCACGAAGCGGGACAACAAGCCCTCCGGTGTCAAGGGAAAACGGTATGAGTCTGTGCAGGTGAGGACGATACTCGCGGCCCGGGGGGTGGCGCACATCGGGTCACCCAGGTCTTACGCATTGTTGACGTACGTTTACCTGGACGGCGGTACCGCCACCGGCCCGTCACCTGCGCGGAACGCGGTGAACCACCGCGCGAAACCGGCCGGATGACCGCCCGAAAGTTGCCGAAGGCCGCCTGAAGGTCCTGCGGGTCGTACGGCACCCGCCATCCACCGTCACCCGCGTGTTGGGACCGAGGTCTCCCGACGGTCATGTCCACGCCCCTACGATCGGCCCGCACGGACGAGCCGACGGTCGGGAGGCCTTCATGGGAACGCAGGACGCGCAGGAGTCGAATCAGCAGGCGGGCGTGGGCACCACCGGACGGCGGGCGCTGCTCGGCGCTGCGCTGCTCGGCGCCACCGGAAGCGTCCTCGGCCTGTCGGGCACCGCACGAGCCGCCGAGACCCGGACCGGCGCCGGCCATGACGACGGCCAAGGCAGTGGTCATGGCGCCGGTCTGAAGAGCCTGCCCGTGCCGACGATCATCGGTCACCGCGGCGCCAGCGGCTACCGCCCCGAGCACACCTTCGGCTCGTACCAACTGGCCCTCGACCTGGGCGCCGACATCGTCGAGGCCGGCGACCTCGTGCCCACCAAAGACGGCCACCTGGTCTGCCGGCACGAGCCGGAGATCGGCGGCACCACGGACGTCGCCGACCACCCCGAGTTCGCCGCCCGCAGGACGACGAAGGTGCTCGACGGCATACCCACCACCGGCTGGTTCACCGAGGACTTCACCCTCGCCGAGCTGAAGAGACTGCGCGCGATCGAGCGCATCCCGGCCAACCGCCCGCACAACACGCTCTACAACGGCCGCTGGCAGATCCCCACCTTCGAGGAAGTCCTGAAGTGGCAGGACGAGCAGACCCGCAAGCGCGGCAAGCAGGTCTGGATCTACCCCGAGACCAAGCACCCCACCTACTTCCGCAAGCTGGGCCTCGGTCTGGAGGAGCGGGTCGCCAAGCTGCTGCACAAGTACGGCAAGGACAAGAAGAACTCGCCGGTCATCCTGCAGTCCTTCGAGCCCGGCAGCATCCAGCGCCTGAACAAGCTGGTCGACAACCCCCTCGTCGTGCTCCTGTCGAGCGCGGACTCCCGCCCCTGGGACTTCGTCGAGGCGGGCGACCCGCGCACCACCGCCGACCTCGTCACCCGCGCGGGCCTCAGGGAGATCGCCGGCTACGCCCAGGGCATCGGCCCCACCCTCGACCTGGTCATCCCGAAGGACGCGGCCGGCAACCTCACCACCCCGACCACCCTGGTGAAGGACGCCCACGCGGTCGGCCTGATCCTGCACCCCTACACCATGCGCAACGAGAACCCCTTCCTCCCCGCGAACTTCCGCAAGGGCACGGACGCCGACGCCTACGGCGACGTCTTCGGCGCCTACCGCACCTACTTCGCGACCGGCATCGACGGCGTCTTCACCGACAACGCCGACACCGGCCTGCTGGCCCGCGCGGAGTTCGTCAACGGCTGAGTCCCCGTTGGAGTGACAGTCGGCCGCCCGGGCAACCAGCCGCCCGGGCGGTCGCATCGTGTGGCATATGACGTCCGACCTGCTTTCCACCCTGCGCCCACTGCTCACCGCGGAAGCCTCCGCCGAGGCCCACGCCACCGGGACCGAACCCGCGGACCTGGAACAGGCGGTCTGGCTCCGCCTCCTGGAACACCTCGCCACCGACGGCCCGCCCCTCGACCCGCAGGGCTGGCTGCGCCGCGCCGTCCGCTCCGAGGTCCGCCGCACCCGCCGTACGACCCGCCGCGAACAGCCGTACCGGAGCGAGCCCGCCGACGACACCGACCGCGGCCCCGAGCAGCTCGCCCTCACCGCCGCCCGGCACCGCGCCCTGCGCGAGGCCGTGCACCGCCTCCCCGGCCGCTGCTCCCGGCTCCTCCAGGCGCTCCTCTCGCCCGAGGACCTCACCTACCGCGAGATCGCGGGGGAGTTGGGTATCTCACAGGGCAGTCTCGGCCCGGAACGTTCCAGATGTCTGGGATGTCTTCGACGTTTGCTGACGCCGGAGGTTGCGGCTCGCGGAGCGCGGGGATAGGAGTGAAGGACCACAGACGATCAGGTGAGCGGGAGGCGTGCGCATATGGGCATGAGCGTGACCATCTCGGTGGCGACCGAGCAGGACGTAGAGCAGATCTTCAGGCTGCAGTACCTGTGCTTCCAGAGCGAAGCGGCGCTGTACGGCAACTACCGCATCGCCCCGCTCGTCCAGAGCCTCGACTCGGTCCGGGAGGAACTCGCCACCGACTGCGTCTTCGTGGCCCGCCTGGGCGACGAGGTCGTCGGCGCGGTCCGCGGCAGCCTCACCGAGGACGGCGCCGCCGCCATCGGCAAGCTCTGCGTCCACCCGCGCCTCCAGGGCCACGGCATCGGCGCGAGACTGCTGCGCGCGGCCGAGTCGGCGCTCGCCGAGGAACGCGGCGCCAAGAAGTTCCGCCTCTTCACCGGCCACCGCAGCGAGGGCAACCTCCGCCTCTACCGCCGAGTCGGCTACGAAACAGTAGGCACCTCCGAAGGCACCGACGGAGTCCTGATGATCGTCCTGGAAAAGCGAGCAGGCGACTACGCCAAAACAGCGTGAGACGACCGCTTTCAACGGTCGTGAGCTGAGCGCTTTCAACGGCGTGAGCCGAACGCTTTTCGCGGCCGTGAGGTGAGCGCTTTTTGACGGCCGTGGGGTGAACGCTCTCAACGGCGTGAGGCGCACGCTTTTGCGGCCGCGAGGCGAACGGTCTCGACGGCGTGAGGCGAGCGTTTCTGGCGGCGCAAGGCGAGCGCTCTCAACGACGTGAGGCGAGTGTGTTTTTAGTGGCGCGGGGAACTGCGCGACCAGCCACGACGGACCCGCAGCCGCCGACGGCCGTCAAGCCCCCTGCTGGGAGGGCGCCTTCCGCAACCGCAACCAGTACAGCGCGGACAACGGCAGCAGCACAGGGATGAACACGTACCCCATCCCATAGTCCGACCACACGGTCGCGTCGTGGAAGACCGACGGCTCGATCACCGTCCACGTACCGACAACCACCACTCCCGCAAGCTCAACGGCACAACAAACCCGCGCCGCCCTCCGCGCCGTCTCCCCACCCCGCACCAGCGAATACGTGATGAAGCCGTACACGACCCCGGCCACAGCGGACAGCACGTACGACAGCGGCGCGCGCTCGAAGTCCGTCGCGATCTGGTACACCGACCGCGACACGGCCCCGACCACCATCACCCCGTAGAACCACACCAGCAGCATCCCGGGCCCGCCGATCAGCCGGCCCGGCTGCTTCTCCCGCTCCTGCGCCACCGTCATCTCAGCCTCCCCAGATGTCATAGAGCCGCACCTCCAGCACGGCGAGCACCACACCGCTCGCCGCGACCGTCACCGAACCCCAGCGGGTCCGCTCGGCCAGCGACATGAACCCCGCCGTCGGCACACACGCGAACGCGCCCAGCAGATACGCCACGAAGATCGTCGTGCCCTGCTCCGGCTTCTCGCCCCGCGCCAGTTGCACGATGCCGACCACCAGTTGGACCGTGGCCAGCAGCGAGACCACGGCCATCCCGATGAAATGCCAGTCCTTCGTCGGCTGGTCACGGTAGGCGGCCCAGCCGCACCAGGCGGCGAGCAGCAACGCGGCGACGCCGGTCACCAGCGTCAGGGCATCAAGCATGCAGCGACCTTATTACGGCGTAATCGGCCCCCCGCGCCCGGCCCCGCACGGGGCGGACGACGACCATGGTGTCCGCCACAACCCGTCCATCACTGTCCACCACTGTCCAGCATCCGGACAGCGGGCTCCTGGTCAGGACCGTACGTCTGCTTTACTGATGCTCATGACCACTACGAGCAGCCGCACCCCTGCGACCGAGGCGACCCTGACGCCCGGTGCTCGTTGTTCGTGTCGAATGCGCGCCTTCTAGAGGGCCCCCGCACCACCCCCCGAGCTCGCGCCCCGAAGCGAGACGCCGTGGCACGTCCGTACGCCGCGATTCCGCCGTACGTGACACGAGCCACGCCCCGCGCACAGATCTCCCCCCGGTTCCCCGCCACGGCGAGAACCATGTCGCGGCCCTGACCGCCTGCCTACCCCGGCATCCCAGCACCCTGCACCCGTGCGCCCGGCACACCCACGCCCGCGCACTCGACAGTGACGGAAATCCACGTGATCACCACCACGGGCCTCACCAAGGTCTACCGCTCACGCGGCCGTGCGGTCACCGCCCTCGACGGCGTCGACCTGCACGTCCGAGAAGGCGAGGTGTACGGCGTCATCGGCCAGTCCGGCGCCGGCAAGTCCTCGCTGATCCGCTGCATCAACCTCCTGGAGCGCCCCACCGCCGGCACGGTCACCGTCGCCGGACAGGACCTCACCGCGCTCGCCGGACGCGGACCGCGCGCCGGCAAGGAACTGCGGCAGGCCCGCAGCCGGATCGGCATGGTCTTCCAGCACTTCAACCTGCTGTCCTCACGGACCGTGCAGGACAACGTCGAACTCCCCCTGGAGATCCTCGGCGGCTCAGGGAAGGAACGTTCCCGCAAGGCGCTGGAACTGCTCGACCTGGTCGGTCTCGCCGACAAGGCGAAGTCCTTCCCCGCCCAGCTCTCCGGCGGTCAGAAGCAGCGCGTCGGCATCGCCCGCGCCCTCGCCGGCGACCCGAAGGTGCTCCTCTCCGACGAGGCCACCAGCGCCCTCGACCCGGAGACCACCCGCTCCATCCTCCGGCTGCTGCGCGACCTCAACCGCCAACTGGGCCTGACCGTGCTGCTCATCACCCACGAGATGGACGTCGTGAAGTCGATCTGCGACTCCGCCGCGCTCATGGAGAACGGCCGGGTCGTCGAGTCCGGCACGGTCAGCGAGCTGCTCGCCACCCCCGGCTCCGAACTGGCCGCCGCGCTCTTCCCGGTCGGCGGCGAAGCCACCGGCGACGACCGCACCGTCGTCGACGTCACCTTCCACGGCGAGACCGCCACCCGGCCCGTCATCTCCCAGCTCTCGCGCACCTACAACATCGACATCTCGATCCTCGGCGCCGCCATCGACACCGTCGGCGGCCTCCAGGTCGGCCGCATGCGCATCGAACTGCCCGGCCGCTACGAGGACAACGTCGTGCCGATCGGCTTCCTGCGCGAACAGGGCCTGCAGATCGACGTCGTGGACCACGCGGGCCAGAAGCCCGTACTGCCGAAGGAAGGTGCCGAGTGACCTGGTCGGAGATGCAGCCCCTGCTGTCCCAGGCGTGTTGGGACACCCTCTACATGGTCGGCTGGTCCACGCTCATCGCCGTCGTCGGCGGCCTCCCGCTGGGCGTCCTGCTGGTCCTCACCGACCGGGGCGGGCTGCTGCAGAACCTCGTCGCCAACCGGGTGCTCGGGCAGGTCGTGAACATCGCCCGCTCGATGCCGTTCATCATCCTCATGGTCGCGCTGATGAACTTCACCCGCACGATCACCGGGACGACCATCGGCCGCGAGGCCGCGATCGTGCCGCTCGCCATCGGCGCCATCCCGTTCTTCGCGCGCCTGGTCGAGACGGCTGTCCGCGAAGTGGACGGCGGGCTCGTCGAGGCCGTCCAGGCGATGGGCGGCAACACCTGGACGATCGTGCGCAAGGTCCTCGTACCGGAGTCCCTGCCCTCGCTCATCGCCAGCACCACCACCACGATCGTCGCCCTCATCGGCTACTCCGCCATGGCCGGCACGGTCGGCGCCGGCGGCCTCGGCGACATCGCCATCCGCTACGGCTACCAGCGCTTCGAGACCGAGCTGATGTGGATCACGGTGGCCATCCTCGCCGTCGTCATCTCGCTCATCCAGTTCGCCGGCGACTACGCGGCCCGCTCCCTGCACCGCCGCGGCGGCCGCTCCGGCCCCGCGCCCAGACTCCGCCTCCTCAAGGCGAAGGCGGACCCGGCGACCGCGGACGTCGGCAAGGTCGCCTGAGCCGTCACCTCCCCCGCCCACCCCCCTCTCATGACTCCCCGTCCACCCATCACGGGGACGCACCACCACAGGAAAGGCACTTTTCGTGCGTAACACCGCCAAGTTCACCACCGCCGTCCTCGCCGCCGGAGCCCTCACCCTCGGACTCACCGCCTGCGGCTCGGACAAGGCATCCACCTCGGCCGCCGGCTCCGACACCAGCGGCCCGCTGATCGTCGCCGCGAGCCCGACCCCGCACGCCGAGATCCTCAACTTCGTCAAGGACAACCTGGCGAAGAAGGCGGGCCTCGACCTGGAGGTCAAGGAGTTCACCGACTACGTCACGCCGAACACGGCGACGGAGGACGGCTCGGTCGGCGCCAACTACTTCCAGAACCAGCCGTACCTGGACGACTTCAACAAGAAGAACGGCACCCACATCGTGCCTGTCGTCACGGTCCACCTGGAGCCGCTCGGCCTCTACTCCCACAAGGTCAAGAGCGCCGACGCCCTGAAGAGCGGCGCGACCATCGCCGTCCCGAACGACAGCGTCAACGAGGCCCGCGCCCTCAAACTGCTCGCCGCGAACGGGCTCATCACCCTCAAGGCCGGCGCGGGCAACGAGGCGACCCCCGCCGACATCACCGCGAACCCGAAGAAGCTCGAGTTCAAGGAGCTGGAGGCGGCCCAGACCCCGCGCTCCCTGGACGACGTGGACGCCGCCGTCATCAACGGCAACTACGCCATCGAGGCCGACCTGAAGCCCGCCTCGGACGCCCTCGTCCTCGAGTCCGCCAAGAACAACCCGTACGGCAACTTCCTCGCCGTGAAGAAGGGGAACGAGAGCGACCCGCGCGTCAAGAAGCTCGCGAAGCTCCTCACTTCACCCGAGGTCAAGAAGTTCATCGCGGACAAGTACGCGGGCTCCGTCATCGCCTCCTTCTGAGCCAACTGGCCTGCGCCACCACGGGGTCCACGCCGTCACTCGGTGTGGACCCCGTGGTGCGGTGCCGTGCTCGCATGCTGCATGCTGGGCAGTTCAGCAGGCCCTGACGGCCCAGCAGGTCGGGCCCTGACGGTTTCGAAGGCTACGGAGCGGCTTCATGACGAGCACCTTCCCCAACATCTCCATCAGCACGGAGCGGTTGGTGCTGCGTCCCCTCGACGAGGACGACGTGCCCGCCCTGGCCGACATGATGAACGACGAGCAGGTCGGCGCCTGGACGGCCGTGCCCCAGCCCTTCAGCCGCCCCGCCGCCCGCCGTTGGATCACCGAGTACGCCCCCGCCGAACGGACCGCGGGCCGCGGCCTCGACCTCGCCGTCACCGAGTTCCTCACCCAGCGCCTGGTCGGCATCGTCCAACTGACCAAGACCAACTGGCAGGTCCGCTCCACCGAGCTGTCGTACATCATCGCCCCCTGGGCGCGCGGCGAGGGCTACGCCGCCGAAGCGGCCATGGCCACCGCCCGCTGGCTGCTCACCGACCAGAGACTCGAGCGCATCGAGCTGCGCACGGCTGCCGACAACACCGCCTCCCAGCAGGTCGCCCAGAAGATCGGCTGCATCAGCGAGGGCGTCCTGCGCGGCGCCTGTATAGCGCACGCCCGCGCCGAGGACGGCACCTGGACCGACGTGCGCACCGACTACATCGTGTGGAGCCTGATCCCGGAGGACCTGGAGGGACCCGGCGAGCACTTCGCGGAGAGCGGCGGCTACCCGTCGTACACCGACTGGAACTGACTGCGGGGCCGCCGCCGGCACCGCCGCCCGGCCCGGCCGACCAGGTACCCTCACGGAGCCCGCTGCCTGCGTGAACCCCGGAGGAGACTGACGACGATGGCCGACCGCGTCACGGTGATCGGCTGGGACGGCTCGCCGCCGACCGCCGCGGCCCGCTCGGCCCTGAGCGCCGCCACCCTGGTGGCCGGTGCCGCCCACCACCTGGCGCTGCCCGAAGTACCCCCCGCCGCGGAACGCATCCGGCTCGGCAGCGTCGCCCTCGCCGCCCGCCGCATCGCCGGCCACCGCGGCACCGCGGTCGTCCTCGCCGACGGCGACCCGGGCTTCTTCGGCGTCGTACGCACCCTGCGCGCACCCGAGTTCGGCCTCGAGGTGGAGGTCGTCCCGGCCGTCTCCGCCGTCGCCGCCGCCTTCGCCCGGGCCGGCATGCCCTGGGACGACGCCCAGGTCGTCGTCGCCCACCGACGCACCCTGCGCCGCGCGGTGAACGTGTGCCGCGCCCACACCAAGGTCGCCGTCCTCACCTCCCCGGGCGCCGGCCCCGCCGAGCTCGGCCTGCTCATGGAGGGCGTGCACCGCACCTTCGTGGTCTGCGAGGAACTCGGCACCACTCGCGAACAGGTCAGCGTCGTCACCTCCGACAAGGCCGCCGACCACACCTGGCGCGACCCCAACGTCGTCATCGTCATCGGCGGCCCCACCGGACCGGCCGTCTCCGGCGACAGCGGCTGGATCGCCGGCCGCGCCCCGGACACCGGCCCGCGCGGCTGGGCCCTGCCGGCCGAGGCGTACGGCGGCGGACTCGGCGAGGGAGAGGGAGAGCTGCTGCGCGCGGCCCAACTCGCCCGGCTCGGCCCGCGGGTCGGCGACCTCGTCTGGGACATCGGCTGCGGCAGCGGCGCGTTCGCGACCGAGGCGGCGCGCGCGGGCGCCGCCGTCATCGCCGTCGACCACGACCTGAACGCGTGCGGCCGCACCGACGCCGCCGCGCGCCGCCACGGCGTCCAGTTGCAGATCGTCCGCGGCACCGCCCCGCACATCCTGGAGAACCTGCCCGAACCGGACGTCGTCCGGGTCGGCGGCGGGGGAGCGGCCGTGGTCTCCGCGGTCGCCGACCGCCGCCCGCAGCGCATCGTCACCCACGCGGCGACCCGCGACACGGCCGAACGCGTCGGCCGCGACCTGTCCGAGCACGGCTACCGCGTCGAGTGCGCCCTCCTCCAGTCCGTCGAACTCGACACCCGCGCCTGGACGGAGACGGAACGGAGCGTCGCGTTCCTGCTCAGCGGGGTCCTGCCGGACCGCCGGACGTGACCCGCGCCGCCCGCCCCGTGATCCTGTTGTCGTACCGCGCGCGGTAGGCTGGCCGATCGTCGTACCGCTTCCGTTCGCCCGGCGCTTCGTCGGTCAATGTCCGGAAAACACATCTCTTTTGGGAGGTGTGTGGTAGGGCAGAACCGGTGGGCGCGCAACGTGGCGCAGTCCACAGCGGAGCGTTGCGGATCAAGCTGTCGCGACGCGACGACGGCCGGGACAATGCCACTGAATGGCTTTGTCGCTTTTTCGGGCGGGTCGTCCGTGCCGCTGGGCACGGACGCTCGTTCTTCACAACGGGGCGGTCGGTGCGCCGCTCCGGGTGAGCCGGCCGCAGAAGCACTAACCGATGGGCGAGGGGTTACGCATGACCGACACCGGCCAGGTCCCGGGCGAGGGGCTGCCGGAGAACGCAGGCATGGTGGAGCAGCCGGGCGTCCCCGCGCACGGTGCGTACACCTACCTCTCCGAAACCACCGCCGAGGACGAAGACCTGTTGCTGCTGCCGGGTGCCCAGAGCGCGTGGGGCAACGAGGTGGCACCGCCCGCGCCGGAACCGGTCGTCGAGACCGTGCACGAGCCCGGTCCGCACGAGACGGCCGGCCGCGACAGCGGTTCGGTCGACCTCAGCGCCGTCCGCCTCCCCGGCCCGTCGACGCCCCAGTCGGCCCCGCGCCGACCCCTGCACCTCGGCCCGCCCATCCCCGACGCCTCCGCCAGCCCGGTCCGTTCCCTCGCCGACCGCGGCCCCGCCGGCGCGCCGGTACGCCAGCCCGCGTCCGCCCCCGAGTACCTCGATGTCCCACCCCTGCGCGAAACATCCCCGCAGGCCGCGTCCCCCTGGGGCACCGCACAGACCACGGTCCAGGCCCCGGCCCCCGCCCCGGCACCGGTCGTTCCGGCTGCGGAGCCGGTCACCGATCCGGCCGCAGAGCCGGTGGGCGTCGCCCAGGCGGTCGTCTCCCGCGTGGCGACCGAGGCGGCGACCGCCGCGACCGCCCCGCAGGAACAGGAACAGGAACAGGAACAGGACACGTACGACGCCCAGGCCGCGACTCCGGAAGCCGCCGAGACGTACGGCGTCGTCGACCCCGGTGAGCTGCTCGGCGCCGCGATGATGGCGGAGGCCGAGGTCGAGACCCCCGTCGCCGTTCCCGTCCCCGCTGAAGTGCCGGAAGCCGTCGAACAGTTGGCGGAAGAGGCGCAGGCACCCGAGGCCGCAGAGGCACCGGAGGCTGCTGAGCCGGTCGTGGCCGAGGTGGCTGAGGTCGTCGTCGAAGAGGTGGCCGAGGTCGCCGAGCCGAACCCCGTGGCGGCACCCGTCGCAGCGGCGGTGCCCGTCGTCGAGGTGGCGGAGGTCGCCGAGGCGGTCGAGGTCGTTGAGGCGAGCCCTGTCGAGGTGCCGCAGCCTCAGGAGCCCGAGGCGCAGGTCGTCGCCGCGCCGGCCGAGGCCCCGGAAGCACCGGAGGCACCGGCGGTCCCCGAGACGCCGGTTGCGGAGCCGGTTCCGGTCGTCGACGTCGTCGTCGCACCGCAGGCCGCTCCCGAGGCCCCTGTTCCCGACCTGGTCGAGACCCCCGAGCCCACCCCCGTTCCCGTCCCCGAGCCCGAAGCCGTCGAGGCCCCCGAGCCCGAGGCGATCGCGCCCCCCGAGGCACCGGAACCGGCGACCCCCGTGGCGGAAACGCCCGCCGCCGAGGTCGAGGCGCCCACGCCCGACCCGGAGATCCCCGCCGCCGCTCCCGAGGCCGTCGAGGCCCCCGCCGAGCCGACCGCCCAGGAGGCGGAGCCGGAGCCGCAGCCGGACCCGGAGCCCGAGGCCGTCATCGAGCCCCCCACCCCGGAACCGATCCCGTCGGCGGAGGCAGAGCCCGAGCCCGCACCCCCCGTCGCCGAGCCCGAGCCCGAGCCCGCCGAGGCTCTCGCGGAGCCGGAGCCGGAGCCGCAACCCGAACCGCACCCGGAGCCGGAACCCCTGACGGAGGCGGCGGAGACGGCGGAGACGCCCGTCGAGGAAGCCCCCGCACCCCCCGCACCCGTGGGGGAGGCCGCGCCCCTGGACGTCCAGCCGGCCCCCGAGGCCCCCGAGGCGACCGAGCCGGTGGCGGAAGAACCTGAGCCCGCCGAAGTCGAAACGGCCCCGGCCCCCGCTGCCACGCTTCCCGACCCTGCTCCCGCCCCCGTCCCGGCGACCCCGGAGACGGCGCACCCGGCCGCGGCCGACATCGTCGAACCCGCCGAAGCCGCCGAAGCCGTCGAAGCCGTCGAACCCGCCGAAGCCGCCGAAGCCGTCGAACCCGCCGAAGCCGTCGAAACCATCGAAACTGGCGAACCCGTCGACCTCGGCGACACCGTCGATCCCGATGTCGCCCAGAGTCCCGAGGACCTGGACACCACGGCCGCCGACCCCGAAGACAGCCGCCCGGCCGCAGTGGCAGAAGCGCGCGAGTCCGCCGGCCCCGCCGCGCCCCCGTACGACGACGCCGAGCGTGCGGCCGTCCTGAAGGTGATGCGGGAGCGCCGGGACATCCGCAACGGCTTCCGGCCGGACCCGATCCCGCACGAGGTGCTGCTGCGTGTCCTGGAGGCCGCCCACACCGCGCCGTCGGTCGGCCACTCGCAGCCCTGGGACTTCGTCGTCATCCGCTCCGCCGAGACCCGGAGCGTGATGCACGAACTGGCGGAGCGGCAGCGTGAGGCGTACGCGAAGTCCCTCCCCAAGGGCCGGGCCAAGCAGTTCAAGGAACTGAAGATCGAGGCCATCCTCGACACCCCGGTGAACATCGTCGTCACCGCCGACCCGACCCGCGGCGGCCGCCACACCCTCGGCCGGCACACGCAGCCGCAGATGGCGCCGTACTCCTCCGCGCTCGCGGTCGAGAACCTGTGGCTCGCCGCCCGAGCCGAGGGCCTCGGCGTCGGCTGGGTCAGCTTCTTCGACGAGCGCGAGATGGTCCGCGCCCTCGGCCTGCCCGAGCACCTCGAAGTGGTCGCCTACCTGTGCGTCGGCTACGTCGACGAGTTCCCGGACGAGCCCGAGCTGATGCAGGCGGGCTGGGCCAAGCGCCGCCCGCTGTCCTGGGTCGTCCACGAGGAGACGTACGGCCGTCGCGCGCTGCCCGGCGAGGACCCGCACGACCTGCTCGCCGAGACCGTCGCGAGCGTGCGCCCGCTGGACGCCAAGGCGCTCGGCGAGGCCTGGGAACGGCAGAAGCGCATGACGAAGCCGCCGGGCTCGCTCGGCATGCTGGAGATCATCTCCGCGCAGTTGTCCGGCCTGTCCCGGCAGTGCCCGCCGCCGATCCCGGAGCCCGCGGCCGTCGCGATCTTCGCCGGCGACCACGGCGTGCACGCGCAGGGCGTCACCCCCTGGCCGCAGGAGGTGACGGCCCAGATGGTCGCCAACTTCCTCGGCGGCGGCGCGGTCTGCAACGCCTTCGCGACCCAGGTGGGCGCCGAGGTCTGCGTGGTGGACGTCGGCGTGGCCGCCGAACTCCCCGGCACCCCCGGTCTGCTGCCCCGCAAGATCCGCGCGGGCACCTCCGACATGACGACCGGCCCCGCGATGACCCGCGAGGAGGCCAAACAGGCCATCGAGGTCGGCATCGAGACCGCCCGCGACCTGGTCGCGGCCGGCAACAAGGCGCTGCTCACCGGCGAGATGGGCATCGCGAACACGACCGCGTCCGCGGCCCTCATCTCGGTCTTCACGGGCGCCGACCCGGCCGAGGTCACCGGCCGCGGCACCGGCATCAACGACGAGACCCTCGCCCGCAAGACCGAGGTCGTCCGCCGCGCCCTGGACCTCCACCAGCCGGACCCGGCCGACCCCATCGGCGTCCTCGCGGCGATCGGCGGCTTCGAACACGCGGCGCTGGTCGGCCTCCTCCTCGGCGGCGCGTCCCTGCGTACGCCGGTGATCCTGGACGGCGTCAGCGCCGGCGCCGCCGCCCTGGTCGCCCGCGCCATCGCCCCCGAGGTCCTCGCGGCCTGCATCGCCGGGCACCGCAGCGCGGAACCGGGCCACGTGGCCGCCCTCAACAAGCTGGGCCTGCGCCCCTTGGTCGACCTGGACCTGCGCCTCGGCGAGGGCACGGGCGCGCTGCTGGCCCTGCCCCTGGTCCAGAGCACGGCGCGAGCCATGCACGAGGTGGCGACGTTCGACTCGGCGGGCGTGACCGAGAAGTAGCCCCGACAAGCAACCCCGCACCGGGGTCGGGGGCGTGCGTTCCTGCATGCCCCCCGACCCCGCCGTACGCTGAACGCACGTCTAAAATCCGCACGTCAGGGCCGCTCCGGAGCCGCAGCGCCCACCCTCTGCCCGTTCGAGGAGCCGCACCTCATGGCCGAACACCCCGCCTACCCCGTAGGCCTCCGCCTCACCGGCCGCCGGGTCGTCGTCCTCGGCGGCGGCCAGGTCGCCCAGCGCCGCCTTCCCGCGCTGATCGCGGCGGGCGCCGCCGTCCACCTCGTGTCCCCCGAGGCGACCCCGTCCGTCGAGGCGATGGCGGACGCGGGCGAGATCACCTGGACGCGCCGCGCCTACGCCGAGGGCGACCTCGCGGACGCCTGGTACGCGCTGATCGCCACCCGCGACCCTGAGGCGAACGCCCGCGCCTCCGCCGAGGCCGAGCAGCACCGCGTCTGGTGCGTCCGCTCCGACGACGCCGACCAGGCCACCGCCTGGACCCCGGCGACCGGTCACAGCGAGGGCGTCACGGTCGCCGTCCTCACCACCGACGCCCGTGGCCGCGACCCCCGCCACACCGCCGCCATCCGCGACGCGGTCGTCGAGGGCCTGCGCGACGGCACCCTCGTCGCCCCCCACCACCGCACCCGCACCCCCGGCGTCGCCCTGGTCGGCGGCGGCCCCGGCGACCCCGACCTGATCACCGTCCGCGGCCGCCGCCTGCTCGCCGAGGCGGACGTCGTCATCGCCGACCGGCTCGGCCCCCGCGACCTGCTCGCCGAACTCCCGCCGCACGTCGAGGTGATCGACGCGGCGAAGATCCCGTACGGCCGGTTCATGGCCCAGGAGGCCATCAACAACGCGCTGATCGAGCACGCCAGGCAGGGCAAGTCGGTCGTCCGGCTCAAGGGCGGCGACCCGTACGTCTTCGGCCGTGGCATGGAGGAGCTCCAGGCCCTCGCCGAGGCCGGCATCGCCTGCACGGTCGTGCCGGGCATCTCCAGCTCGATCTCGGTGCCGGGCGCGGCCGGCATCCCCGTCACCCACCGGGGCGTCGCCCACGAGTTCACCGTGGTCAGCGGCCATGTCGCCCCCGACGACGAGCGGTCCCTCGTCGACTGGCCGTCCCTGGCGAAGCTCACCGGGACGCTCGTGATCCTGATGGGCGTCGACAAGATCGGGAAGATCGCCGAGACGCTCGTCGCGCACGGCAAGTCGCCCGACACCCCGGTCGCCCTGGTCCAGGAGGGCACGACGGCCGCCCAACGGCGCGTCGACGCGACCCTCGCGACGGTCGCCGAGACGGTCCGCGCCGAGGAGGTCAGGCCGCCCGCGGTCATCGTCGTCGGCGCGGTCGTGACCGTCGGCTCCCGGACATTCGAGTAACCGCGGGTAACACAACCGTTCCGAGCCGTTGGCACCACACCCAGGACAAGGCAGTATCACCCTGTGGCCGATCTCATCACCGTTGAGGACCCCGACGACCCGCGCCTGCGCGACTACACCGGCCTGACCGACGTCGAGCTGCGCCGCAAACGCGAGCCGGCCGAGGGCCTGTTCATCGCCGAGGGCGAGAAGGTCATCCGCCGGGCCAAGGACGCCGGGTACGAGATGCGCTCGATGCTGCTCTCCGCCAAGTGGGTCGACGTCATGCGCGACGTCATCGACGAACTCCCGGCGCCGGTCTACGCCGTCAGCCCGGAGCTCGCCGAACGCGTCACCGGATACCACGTCCACCGCGGCGCGCTGGCCTCCATGCAGCGCAAGCCGCTGCCCACCGCCGCCGAACTCCTGCAGACCGCCCGCCGGGTCGTCGTCATGGAGTCGGTCAACGACCACACCAACATCGGCGCGATCTTCCGCTCGGCGGCGGCCCTCGGCATGGACGCCGTACTGCTCTCCCCGGACTGCGCCGACCCCCTCTACCGCCGCAGCGTGAAGGTCTCGATGGGCGCGGTCTTCTCCGTCCCGTACGCCCGACTGGACACCTGGCCCAAGGGCCTGGACTCGGTCCGCGAGGCCGGCTTCACCCTCCTCGCCCTCACCCCGGACGAGAAGGCCCGCAGCCTCGACGAGGCCGCCCCGCACCGGATGGACCGGGTCGCGCTGATGCTGGGCGCGGAGGGCGACGGCCTCTCCACCCAGGCCCTGGTCGCCGCCGACGAATGGGTCCGCATCCCCATGTCCCACGGCGTCGACTCCCTCAACGTGGGCGCAGCAGCAGCGGTCGCCTTCTACGCAGTAGCAACAGGCCGCCCACAGGCGTAGCCCACGCGGACCAGCCCCCACCGATCCGGTGCCGGGCCCCGGCAGGACGCGCCCCCTGCCCCTGCCGTACGACGCCTGCGACGGGCCGCCCGCAGGCGTAGCTAACGCGGGTCAGTCCGCCAGCGGTCCGGTGCCCGGCTCCGGCAGGACACGCCCTTGCCCTGCCGTACGACGCCATCGCCTGCGACGGGCCGTCCGCAGGCGTAGCCCACGCTCGGGTCAGTCCCCCACCGCTCCGGTGCCGGGCCCCGGCAGGACGTGCCCCTGCTCCTGCCGTACGACGCCCTCGCCCCCGCCGAGCCCGCGCGCGGGTCCCTCGCAGCCCTGGACGACGGCGATGCCGAGCGCCACGAGGAGGGTCACCACGACGAAGACGAACAGTCGCTGACGCAGCAGTCGCGGATTGGCCGGCCGCAGTTTGGTCCCCGTGGTCCGTGGCCCCGGCCGCCCGCCCCGGGGTGCTGGCCGACTGCCGCTACCGGGACGGGTGTTGCGCGAACCGGGAACCGGCCGGGCCCCCGACCGCGACGACGAAGCAGCGCCACCACTGCCACCGCCGCCTCGCGAGACGCTGCCCCCGCGTGCGGGAGCCCCGCCCCGCGAGGGAACCGGCCCGCGCGAGGACGGCACCCCGCCGCGCGGCGGGGGAGTGCCCGGCCCGCCCGGCTGGCGCAGCGTGCGCTCCGGAAAGCTGGGGCCGGAGAGCCGTCCCGTGGGACGGTCCGCCTCGGCCCCCCGGGGCACCGGAGGGCGCGCGTCGGCCAGCCCCTGGAACTCCCGGGTCGCGATCTCCTTCAGCCGCAGGGAGAGGTCGAGGGTGCTGGGCCGCTCCTCGGGGTCCTTCGCCAGACAGGCCCGCACCAGCGGGGCCAGCGCGTCCGGAACGCCGTGCAACTGCGGCTCCTCGTGCACCACGCGGTACAGCATCACCTCGGAACTGCCGTGCCCGAAGGGCGAGTCGGCCGTCGAGGCGTACGCGAGCGTGGCGCCCAGCGAGAACACGTCGGTGGCCGGGGTGACCAGCGCCCCCCGCACCTGCTCCGGCGCGAGGAACCCGGGGGAGCCGACCGCCGTACCGACGTGCGTCAGCGTGGACGCGCCCGTCGCCCAGGCGATGCCGAAGTCGATGATCCGCGGGCCCTTGGGGGAGAGCAGGATGTTGGAGGGCTTCAGGTCCCGGTGCACGACCCCGGCCTCGTGCACGGCGACGAGTCCCTCCGACAGCGCGGCCCCGATCGAGGCGAGCTCGGCGGCACCGAGCGGCCCGTCGTCGTTGACCTTGTCGTGGAGGGAGGGCCCGGGCACGTACTGGGTGGCGAACCACGGCCGGTCGGCGTCCAGATCGGCCGCGACGAGCCGCGCCGTGCACCCGCCCCGGATCCGCCGGGCGGCCGACACCTCGCGCGCGAACCGCGACCGGAACTCCTGGTCCTCCGCCAGATCGGGCCGGATCACCTTCAGCGCGACCCGCTGCCCCTTCTTGTCGGACCCCAGATAGACGACGCCCATCCCGCCCGCGCCGAGCCGTCGGTGGAGCCTGAACGAGCCGACGACACGCGGGTCCTCGCGCCTCAGGCGCATCATCGCCATGTTCATCCCCGCTGCCCGGTCCGTGTGACGTGGCACAGCTTACGTTTCCACGGCCGTTCGCGCGCAGAGGCCGCGCCCTCTCGTCCTGATCGATTGTCAGTCCCCGGCAGGACAGTTGAAGGGTGGTCAGAAGGCCGCAGATCTGGCGCGTTTTGGTGGTTGAGTGGCCTCAACCACCCCTATCGGAAGGGGGATTGAACCGGTGAAGGGCGACCGTGCGGACAGCGCCGTCGAGGCGGGCGACCCGCCCCGGACCGCCGCGGTGGAGGCCCGGGAGACCGGCTGCCGGGTGGTCGCGGTGGTCCGGCGAGGGGTGCCGCAAGTGAGCGAAGTCACCACGGGCGTCCCCGGGGCCGCGCCCGCGGGTCCCCGGGGCGGTGCGGAAACCGGTCCGGACCGGTACACCCCCTCAGGGAAGACCCTGAGACCGGGGACCGCGTCTCCACCCAGGGGAGTACTCCCCAGGTCATGGCTCATCCTCCGGGAGGCCCGGCAATCGATACGAGGGCATGACGCCCGACGCCCGCCGCCCGCCTAGATTTGAAGTCAAGCGGCGGGTGCAGCACTCGTCCCCCGAGGTCAGACACCCGCCGCTGCAAACGACAACTGATCAGGTCAGGAGAGGGACCATGGCCCTTACGGCATCGCGGACGACACTCCGCACCCAGGGACGCACCAAGCATCCCCGCCGCACGGGCCGCCGCCACCCCCTGGTGGCGACGCTCATGGCCCTTCCTCTGGCGGTCCTGCTCCTCGTCGTCTTCGACGGCTGGGAGACAGTGGCCACACAGGCGTCGTCCGTGGGAGTGATGCTGGGGCGCTGAGCGGCGACCCCAGGCCCGGAAGAGCGGTCCGGGCGGGGACATCCACCCATGAAACCCCGTGGGGACGGGGGTACGGCGGACGGCAAAAAATGCAGGCGTAGCTGGGGAGCTACGCCTGCATTGCTTTCCCCGACGCGGGGCGGCCCGGGCGGCCCCACCTGCGTACCCTCGCGGGAGACCGCACGCCGCCGCTCAGGGAGCCCCGTGACCGCCCACCCCCTGCTGCTCACCGAGCTCACCTTCCACGCCCGGGCCCGCGCTCACGAAGCCGGCCCGTCCTGCCCGTGCGGCGCGGCCACCCTCGCCGACCGCCCCGACGCCACCGTCGTCCGGCACGCCGGGACCGTCGCGAAGGCGCACGCCCCCGACACCGACCCGGACGCCCTCACCCCCCGCCTCACCACGGCCGCCCGCCTCCCCGACGTCCTCCTCCCCCCGCTGGCCGCGACCCCGTCCTCCGTCCACGGCAGACTCGTCACCCTCTGGCCGTACGGCACCCCGGTCGACCCCGACGACCCGGACGCGGCCCCCTGGGAAGCCGCGGGCGCCCTGCTCGCCCGCCTCCACCGCACCCCCGCCCCGACCGCCCTCCCCCCGATGCGCGGCCCCGCCAAGGCCGCCCACGCCGTGGCCCGCCTGCGCGCCGCCGCCCCACACCCCGCCGTCGCCCCCGTCCTGGCCGCCTGGCGCGCACTGCCCCCGTGGGCCCGCGCCGAGGCCCCCATGCCGGACACCACCACCCTCTGCCACGGCGACCTCCACCTCGGCCAGCTCGTCCGCCACCCCGCGCCCGACGGCCCGTGGCGGCTGATCGACGTCGACGATCTCGGCGTCGGCGTCCCGGCCTGGGACCTCGCCCGCCCCGCCGCCTGGTACGCCTGCGGCCTCCTCCCACCCGATGAGTGGACCCGCTTCCTTGCCGCCTACCGGGCCGGATCCGGCCCCGCCGTCCCCGGGGCAGGCGACCCCTGGCCCGCCCTCGACGTCCCGGCCCGCGCACTCACCGTGCAGACGGCGGCGCGGGCTGTCACGAAGTCGGTGGCGCGGGGGCGGTCACCGGACGAGGTCGAGCAGTGCCTCGTCGACGCCTGTGCCCGAATGGGTTCGGTCCCCCCCGCAGTTGGCGGCAGATGCCGCGAAGTAGGGTGCAACCGACCGCGTTCGGACAGTGTCTGAACAGGCGGTACGCGAAACAGCAACGACCGGCGAGGAGTTGAGCCGAACCATGCAGTGCCCGAAATGTCACGCTCACATGCAGACATACAACCGCAACGGCGTCCAGATCGAACAGTGCAGCAACTGCCGGGGCATCTTCCTGGACTACGGCGAGCTGGAGGCGCTGACCCGCGTGGAGTCCCAGTGGTCCCAGCCCGCGCCGCCGCCCCCGGCCGCCCCGCAGGCGTACCCGGCGGCCCCTGTCGCGCCCGCCTGGGGCGCCCCGCACGCCGGCGGTCACGGCGGTGCGCACTACGGCGGTCACCACGGCGGCCACCACCGCCACAAGAGCTTCGGCCACATGCTGTTCTCTAGCTGAACAGGCACCAGGCTCTAGCCGAACCGGCACCAGCCGGACCGGCCCACGGAAGAGCCCCCGACCGCGAAGGCGGCCGGGGGCTCTCGGCTGTGGACGATACTGGGATTGAACCAGTGACCTCTTCCGTGTCAGGGAAGCGCTCTCCCGCTGAGCTA
This sequence comes from Streptomyces sp. yr375, assembly GCF_900110755.1. GTDB lineage: Bacteria > Actinomycetota > Actinomycetes > Streptomycetales > Streptomycetaceae > Streptomyces. Next base: position 8,349 of record NZ_FOFF01000008.1, on the reverse strand, counting down.
ATCG
>NZ_FOFF01000008.1:1978-8235 GCF_900110755.1 Streptomyces sp. yr375 | reverse complement strand
CGATACTGGGATTGAACCAGTGACCTCTTCCGTGTCAGGGAAGCGCTCTCCCGCTGAGCTAATCGTCCTTGGAGGTGGAGACGGGATTTGAACCCGTGTAGACGGCTTTGCAGGCCGTTGCCTCGCCTCTCGGCCACTCCACCAGGAGCGTAGGGGTTCGGGAAGATCCCCCACTTCCTGCGAGCGGACGACCAGGTTCGAACTGGCGACCTCAACCTTGGCAAGGTTGCGCTCTACCAACTGAGCTACGTCCGCTTGTCGTTTCCGCTCGGCTTGCGCGTCGCGGCGACGTGTTGAACTCTAGCGGATTCCTCGGCCAGCACAAAAACGCGTTTGTGCAGCGTGCTGCGCTGCGCCCGCTCGATGACCTGGTCAGGCCCCCCGGACGGGACCTGCGGGACCTGCCCCACCCGGCCCCCGGGACAGCCGTCCTAGACTCGACGATGTGCCCGATCTCCCTCCCCTTGCCCGTTTCGGCGCCCGCGTCGCGACCGGCCTCCTCGACGTCACCAGCGATCCCGCGGCCCTCGACTCCGCCGGGTTCTGGGCCGTCTGCGCCGACTTCGAAGGCCGTCTGGTCTGCGCGCGCTTCGCCGACGTACGCGAGGAGCCCGTGCCCGATCCGGTGCCGGGGGCCTGGCGAGGGCCCGCGGCCGGTGACTGGACGTCCTCCCTCGACCGCGCCGCGTACACGGCCGGCGTGCGCCGCATCCGCGAGCACATCGCGGCCGGCGACGTGTACCAGGCCAACCTCTGCCGCGTCCTGACCGCGCCCGTGACGGCCGACGCCGATGTGGACGCGCTTACCGCCCTGCTGGCCCGGGGCAATCCGGCCCCCTATGCAGGAACGATTCGCCTGCCCGCGCACGGCATAGAGACGGCCATCGCCTCCCCCGAGCTCTTCCTGCGCCGCGCCGGCCGGGTCGTCGAGTCCGGGCCCATCAAGGGCACCGGGCGCACCGAGGCCGACCTCCTCGACAAGGACTACGCCGAGAACGTGATGATCGTGGACCTCGTCCGCAACGACCTCGGGCGGGTCTGCGCCACCGGCAGCGTGACCGTCCCCGACCTGTGCGCCGTCGAGAAGCATCCGGGCCTGGTCCACCTCGTGTCCACGGTCCGCGGCGAGCTGCCCGACGGCGCGGGCTGGCCGGAGCTGCTCGCCGCCGGCTTCCCGCCCGGCTCGGTCACCGGCGCCCCCAAGTCCAGCGCCCTCGGGATCATCGACGCGCTGGAGACGGCGCCCCGCGGCCCCTACTGCGGCGGCATCGGCTGGGTCGACGCCGACCGGGGGACGGCCGAACTGGCCGTCGGCATCCGCACCTTCTGGATCGACCGCGCCGCCGACGGCACGGCCGTGCTGCGCTTCGGCACCGGCGCCGGCATCACCTGGGGCTCCGACCCCGAGGCCGAGTGGGAGGAGACCGAACTGAAGGCAGCCCGGCTGCTCGCGGTAGCGTCGGGAACGTACGAGGCCGAAGGCGCCGAAGGAGAGGGACTGACGTGAAGATCTGGCTCGACGGCGGGCTGCGGGACGCCGAGTCCGCCCGTGTCTCCGTCTTCGACCACGGGCTGACCGTGGGCGACGGCATCTTCGAGACGGTGAAGGCGGTGGACGGCACGACGTTCGCGCTCACCCGCCACCTCGACCGGCTGACCCGCTCGGCACGCGGCCTCGGCCTGCCCGACCCCGACCACGACGAGATCCGCCGCGCCTGCGCCGCCGTCCTCGAGGCCGATCCGACGCCGCTCGGCCGGCTGCGCATCACCTACACGGGCGGCTACGGCCCGCTCGGCTCCGACCGCGGCGACCGCGGCACCACCCTCGTCGTCGCCGTCGGCGCGACCGCCCGGCGCGCCGACTCCACGGCCGTCGTCACGGTCCCCTGGACGCGCAACGAACGCGGCGCGCTCACCGGCCTGAAGACGACCTCGTACGCCGAGAACGTCGTCGCCCTGGCCCGCGCCCACCAACACGGCGCCACCGAGGCGCTGTTCGCCAACACGGTCGGACAGCTCTGCGAGGGCACCGGGTCCAACGTCTTCGTCGTTTTGGACGGCGAGATCCACACCCCGCCGCTCGCCTCCGGCTGCCTCGCGGGCATCACCCGCGAACTGACCGTCGACTGGACCGGCGCCAGGGAGACCGACCTCCCGCTGGACGTCCTGGAGCGCGCGGACGAGGTCTTCCTCACCTCCACCCTGCGCGACGTCCAGGCCGTCCACCGCGTCGACGACCGCGAACTGCCGGGCGCACCGGGTCCGGTGACCGCAAAGGCGATGCGGATCTTCACCGAGCGGGCCGGCAACGACCTCGACCCGTAAGGCCCGAACCCCTACGGCCTGAACCCTTAAGGCTCGAACCCTTAAGGCCCGGGAAAATAAGCTGACGTGGGTCGTCGCGGTGGGTAGAAAGCCCCTGATGACCACGACTCTGCGGCCGACCGAGCCGCTCCAGCGCGCAGCCGACGGGGCGCTGTCGCGCCACTACCAGGTGTGCGTGAACAGCCGTCCCGTCGGCGCGGTCCACCTCTCGACGTCCCCCCGCCTCGGGCCCGGCGTCGCCCAGATCGCGGACCTGCGCATCGAGGAACCGGACCGCGGGCGCGGCCGGGGCACGGTGGCCGCGCTGGCCGCCGAGGAGGTGGCCCGCGGCTGGGGCTGCAAGCAGATCGACGTCAGGGTGCCCGCCGACGCGCAGGCCGCACTGCGACTGGCGACGGCGCTCGGCTACGTCCACCGCAACCGAGGCATGGAGAAGCCCCTCGCCGCCACCGCCCCCCGACTGCCCGAGGGCAGCCGGGGCAGGCCGATGACGGAGGCCGAGTACGGGCCCTGGTTCGAGCGCGCCACCGAGGAGTACGCCCGGGACTGGTCGGAGCGCGGGGTGCCCGAGGACGTGGCGCGGGCGAAGTCGCGGCGGGACCAGGACCGCCTGCTGCCGCACGGCCTGGCGACGGAGAACATGCTGATCAGCGTCCTGGAACACGAAGGAACCCGGGTCGGCTTCCTCTGGATGTCGTTCGCCGACGACAAGGCGTTCGTGTTCGACGTCGAGGCCGAGGCGGCCTTCCGCGGCCGGGGCCACGGCCGCTCCCTGATGCTGCTGGCCGAGACCCAGGCCATCGCGGCAGGCAAACACGTCCTGAGCCTCAACGTCTTCGCCGACAACACCCCGGCCGAGCGGCTGTACGAGTCGCTGGGATACGTACCGGTGGGCTACTCGATGTACAAGAATCTGCTCTGAGCCGAGCTGTGCGCAGCCGAGCTGCGCGGTGCCGCTCTCAGGCCTGTTCGGCCAGCAGCCGGTCGGCGATCTCCTCGACGCGCTCGCGCAGCCCTTCCTGGCTCTTGCCGCCGTCGAGCCGCTCGCCTCCGATGACGTACGTCGGGGTCCCGGTGACGCCGATCGCCTTGCCCTCGGCCTGGTCGGCGTCCACGATCAGGATGTGCCGGCCGTCGATCAGGGCGGTGTCGAACTCCTCGGCGTCCAGCCCGAGTTCCCCGGCGACCTCGACCAGGAAGGGTTCCCCCTTACGGTCCAGCTCCGCCACCCGGCCGAGCACGGCCTCGACGTACGGCCACCCCTGCCCCTGCTCCAGAGCCTCCTCGGCGGCCTGCGCGGCGGCGAAGGAGTGCCGGTGCTTGTCCAGCGGGAAGTGCCGCAACCGCAGCTCCAGCCGGTCGCCGTAGCGCTCGCGCAGGGCGCGCAGGTCGTCGAGGGCGCCACGGCAGTCCGGGCACTGCAGCTCGCACCACACGTCGAGGACGACGGCGGGACGGGCGGGGGAGGAGGTCGGGGACGAGTCGCTCATGACGCCAGTCTTCCAGCCCCCGCCCGGCCACCCCAATCCGGTGATCCGGAATCTGGACCGCCGGAGAGGAGCGCCGACGGCACCTGCGGAGGAGCCGACCCGGAGATGTCCCTGATGTCCGGGTCGAAGCATGGCCCGAGGGCGGTGCGCAGGTGCAGGATGGAAGGGACAGGGCACCGGCCTGCCGGACTGGTGCCGAGTCGACATGAACCTGAACGCTGCCCGAGTGAGTCACGCCTTGGAGGACCGGATGATCGCCGAGACAGTCTGTTCCGCCGTCGCCGTGGCCGGCCTGGGCATCGCGGCGGTCACGGCCTACCGCAAGCGCTTCCTGGCGGCCACCCGCATCGCCGCCTACGCCCTCGTCCCCCTCGGCCTGGTGATGACCGGCATCGTCGGATGGCTCGCCGACACCGCCTTCAGTCCCACGGCCTGGCTGGGCTTCGCCGTGCTCGGCGGTGCCTGGGCGTTGTTCGCCACCACCCGCGCGGTGGAGCGCCGCCGTGGCAGCGGCACCCGCAAGGAGCGCAAGGCGGCGAACCGCTCCGCACCGCCCGAGGCCGTGGCCCCCGCCGCCTCGGCCCCCTCCCTGGGCCAGGCCGCCCGCCCGGCGGCCCGACCCGCAGCCGCACCCCGGGCGACCGGCGCGTCCGACGACTTCAGCGACATCGAGGCCATCCTCAAGAAGCACGGCATATGACGACGGCCATGACCTGCGGCGGTGACAGGTTGCCCGCGCGCTGAAACGACACAGTCGGCCTGCCCGCGCACGTAAGTGATCACGGCCTGAAACCGACGTCACGGAATCCGGCGAACTCCCGCTCAATCCGTGCGTGTTGATCGCGCGAGGGGTGTCACCTGCGTCATCATCGCCCGCGAGATGCTGGACACGACACAGAGCGACGCCGCGCCGCCCAAGGACGAGCCGCGCGGGTGCCTCTTCGCCCTTTCCCAGCCACCGCTGATGATCTTCCTTGCGGTGATCGGGTGTCTGCTGCTCATGGCTTCGCTGCACGATCTGCTGCTGCTCTGAGCCGTACCCGCGGTCCCCGGCGTCACCCGCCGGGGCCGCGTCGGCACCGAGGAACTACGCCGAACCACGAACCGAGACTCCGGAGAGAACCTGCACGGGCACCTCGCCCGCAGCGGCCTCAGCCCGCGGCCCCCTCAGCCCGCAGCCTTGTCAGCCCGCAGCTTCCTTGCGGCGCGCCCGGTAGGCGGCCACGTGGAGGCGGTTGCCGCAGGTGCGGCTGTCGCAGTACCGGCGGGACCGGTTGCGGGAGAGATCGACGAAGGCGCGCCGGCAGTCCGGGGCCTCACAGCGGCGGAGCCGCTCCTGCTCGCCGGCCACCACGAAGAACGCCAGCGCCATGCCGCAGTCGGCCGCCAGGTGATCGGCGACGGACGCGCCGGGCGCGAAGTAGTGCACATGCCAGTCGTAGCCGTCGTGATCCGTGAGCTGGGGCGTGGTGCCGGCGGCGGCGACCAGCTCGTTGATCAGTCCGGCGGCGGTCCGGGGGTCCGAGGCCGCGAAGACCCCGGCGAATCGCCCCCGGACCTTGCGCACCGCGGACAGGTCGAACTCGGAGAGGACGCCGACATCACTGAAATCGTGCTTTCGTACGAAATCCGCGAGGGCGGCGACATCCGGCAGCGTGTCCGGGGCCGAGTCGTCCTCGGGCGCGGTGTTCACCAGATCCACCACGACATCGAGCGCACACCGGGTGTCATGGGTGATCAGCACGTTTCGCTCCCTGGCATGGAGGGACGGGCGAACGCCCGCCGATGCTGGCCGATGGTAGCCGCACCGGACCACCGAACCACGGCCGATCACAGCACGGCCCCCAGCCCCGCGAGCCACCAGCCACCGGTAGGGCCCCCAACGGGCCGCCGCGAACCCTGCGGGGGCGCTGGCCGCTGTGAAGCATGCGGGGGTGCCGGGCCCGCGACGCCTGCGGGGGTGCCGAGCCCCGCGACGCCTGCGGGGACACCGGCCCCGCGACGCCTGTGGGGGTGCTGGCCGCTGCGAACCCTGCGGGGACACCGACCCCGGCGAACCCTGCGGAGACGCCGGGCCCGGCGAACCCTGGGGGTGCCGGCTCCTGATGCCTGCGGCGATACAGGCCCCCGAGGCCTGCAGGGACTGCCGTCCCTTGATGCCTGCTGGGCACCGTCTCCTGGAGACTGCGGCGACACCGTCCCTGAAGCCTGCTGGGCACCGTTACCCCGAGGCCTGTGAGGGTGCCGTCCTCTGATGCCTGCTGGGCACCGGCGCTCTGAAGCGTGCGGGGTGCCGGACGCTCGAGTCTGACGGTGCCCGGACGCCCGAAGTCGGGGGATTCCGGCCCCGGGTGATGGGAGCGCTGCCCGCGCTGCCCGCGCTGCCCGCGCTGCCCGCGCTGCCCGCGCTGCCCGCGCTGCCCGCGCTGCCCGCGCTGCCCG
>NZ_FOFF01000008.1:0-1968 GCF_900110755.1 Streptomyces sp. yr375 | reverse complement strand
GCGCTGCCCGCGCTGCCCGCGCTGCCCGCGCTGCCCGCGCTGCCCGCGCTGCCCGCGCTGCCCGCGCTGCCCGCGCTGCCCGAAGGGGCCGGAAGGGGCCGGAAGGGGTTACGCGGGCCCTCGGGCCCCTCAGGCCCCTGAGGGGCGGCGTGGCCCCTCAGGGGCGTACGCACGCCGACGCCGCGGCACGGGAGTCCGTGGCGCGGCGTCGGCGCATGCCCTATGCGGTTGTACCAGCCCGAGCCGTCTCCCCGAGTGGACGGCGCCGGGCAGCTCGGTGTGAGCCTCGCGCTAGCTTTCCGCCAGGATGTGCGAGAGCTCTTGATCGAGATCGAAGTGCCGGTGTTCCGTGCCGGGTGGCACGGCCGCGTCCGTCCGCTTCAGGAAGGACTCCAGGGCCCGCGCCGGGGCTTCGAGCAGGGCCTCGCCCTCAGGAGAGCTCAGGGCGATGCAGACGACGCCCTGACCGTGGCTGCGCGACGGCCAGACACGGACGTCGCCGGTTCCCGTGGGCCGATGCAGGCCCTCGGCGAGGAGGTCGCGGGCGAACACCCACTCGACGGTTTCCTCGGCTCCGGTGTGGAAGGTGGCGTGCACGGCGTAGGGGTCGGCCGTGTCGTACCGCAGGCCTGCGGGGACAGGCAGGGAGGACTCGCTCGACACAACGAGGCGCAGGTGCAGCTCGCAGCTGACCGTGGTGTTCATAAGCGCCAGGGCCTTTCGCTCAGTGTGCGCTCGGGGATTCGCACGTCGGCGAAATCGACATGCCACCTACGGTGCCGTTGTAAACCCCTCTGCGTGTTTTGCGTGCCTTTACGTAACTCTTCCGGCCGACGCCTCGTTCGCGAAGTACCACCATTCCGGTGACTGGAATCTCTCGGGTAGGGTCTGGCTGTATGAATACGGGGAGTGACGAGCCGGGTGAGGCGGTCGTGACGGTTGACGGGTCGAAGCCGGACGGGTCGGCGGCGGACGATCGCGGGCAGGGCCTCGGCTCCAAGGCGCCCGCATACGTCAAGGCGCGCCGCATGCTGCACCTGAGCTGGCAGGTCGGTGTCTTCGTGATCGGCCTCGCCGTGGTGGTCGCCGGCATCATCATGCTGCCGCTGCCCGGTCCCGGCTGGGTCGTGATCTTCGGCGGCATGGCGATCTGGGCGACCGAGTTCGTCTGGGCCCAGTTGGTGCTGCGCTGGACCAAGCGCAAGGTCACCGAGGCGGCACAGCGTGCGCTCGACCCGGAGGTGCGGCGCCGCAACATCATCCTGACCTCGATCGGCCTCGTGATCATCGGCACCCTCGTGGGCGTCTACCTGTGGAAGTTCGGCCTGGAGATGCCCTGGAAGATCAAGAACCAGTGATCTTCGGCCCGCCCTTCGGGTGATCGTCCGCACGGGTGCGGGGGCCGCTCGGCCGTGGTCACGGCCACCCCCTGACATGGGGTAATGTTCTTTCTGCGTCCGGGCGATTAGCTCAGTGGGAGAGCGCTTCGTTCACACCGAAGAGGTCACTGGTTCGAACCCAGTATCGCCCACCCGGATCGGCGGCCCGTCTGCGAAAGTGCAGACGGGCCGCCGTCGTTGTGTACGGCGGACAGGCGCCCCGACCTCCGCTCAACAGCCACTGACGGCCATTGACGTCCGCTGCCAGCCACTGGCAACCGCCGCCCCGACGGCCGCCCGCTGCCCCGGACCCTCGCTGTCGACGCGATCACTGCGCCTCCCCGGCGGCGTTACCCGGTTCCCCGCCCCGCGCTCCACCTCGTCGCCCAGCCCTCCAGCGCGCACCCCAGCCCGAGTCCCGCATCGCCCCGTTCCCCTCACCATCCGACCGGCCGCGCCATCCGACCCGCCGCGCCATCCGGCCCCGCCGCGCACCCCCGGCCCCGCCCCCACCGCGCCACCCCGCCCCCGCCTCGGCAACTCCTCTCCGTCACCTCGCCCCCCCTCGCGCCCCCCGACATCCACCCCC
>NZ_FOFF01000009.1 GCF_900110755.1 Streptomyces sp. yr375 | reverse complement strand
GAACCCCAAGCCGTTCGTCTGGACGAAGACCGCCGACGACATCCTCGACACCCTCGCCGCATACTGCACACGAATTAACGACTCAGGACACTAGATCATTTACGGGACAGCCCTTAAGCGCTGTCCCGTAGGTCGGCACGCCGCCATAACACGATGGCGGCGATGATGATTTCTGAGCGGTAATAGGTGACGCGTTTGGCGTAGCGGCTGGCGATCGCGCGGAACTGTTTGAGTCGGTTGAAGCAGCGCTCGACGACGTTTCGGCCGGTGTAGCGCTCGGGAGGGTGCGGTACGGCATGGACCTAAATACGCGCTCGGCCTGGAGCTGGATGATCCCGGGTTCGACACGTCGGTGCTGTCCGAGTTCCGCACGCGACTGGCCGACCACGGGATGGAGAAGAAGGCGCTCGACCTGCTGCTGACCGCCCTCAAGAACCGGGGCCTGGCTGGCTCATGCTGCACCGTCGACTGGCCCGCGACTACGAGGCCCTGCCCACCCGCGCCGAAGCCGTGATACACATCGCCATGACCGACCTCATGGCCCGCCGCCTCACCGGCGAGAACACCATCTCCTGGCGCGACCCGACACCGCAGACCAAACAGCAAATTCCGGGATAAAACACCGGGATTAAACGACCTCTAAGATGATGTCTCACGTGGTGAGTTTGGCGGGTTTCTTGTAGCAGGTGAGCGTGGCGGCGAGGCCGAGGAAGGCGAGGAAGTGGCTGCCTTTGCGCTCGTACCGGACGGTGAGGCGGCGGTAGCCGAAGAGCCAGGAGATCGACCGCTCGATCTTCCAGCGGTGGCGTCCGAGCCGTTCGGAGGACTCGATGCCCGGGCGGGCGATACGAGCGATGATTCCGCGTTTGCGCAGCCAGGACAGGGTGTCGGCGGAGTGGTAGGCCTTATCGGCGCGGAGCTTGCCGGGGCGCCTGCAGCGCGGTCCGCGCCGGGACCGTACGTCCGGTATCGCCTTCACGAGAGGCTTGAGGGCCAGGCTGTCGTGCGTGTTGGCGCCGGACACACCGACCGCCAGAGGGATGCCCTGGGCCTCGGACAGCACGTGCAGCTTGCTGCCGGATTTGCCGCGTTCGACCGGGTTCGGACCGGTCAGCGAACCCCCCTTTTCGCCCGCACCGAGGCGGCATCGACGATCACCGACGTCCAGTCCAGCTCGCCGCGCGCACCGAGCTCGTCCAGTACGGCCCGGTGCAGTCGCCGCCACAGGCCCGCCTTCGTCCAGGCGGTGAACCGGCGGTGCGCGGTGGCCGGCGAGACCCCGAATGTCGGCGGCAGATGACGCCACGCACACCCGCTGGTCAGCACGTACACCACGGCAGTGAACACCGCCCGCTCGTCCAGCGGCGACGTACCGCCACCCTGGCGGCGCGGCGTGAACGACGGCAGCAACGGCGCGACCAGATCCCATAACCCGTCAGGAACCAGCCGCTGCGAAAGATCAGCACCCACAAAGAGCAATGATGCCGCACCCCACGACACAGCCACGTGAGACATCGTCTAAGGCCGGATGTACTCCACGTCGACCGTCACGTATGCGTCGATGTCGAGTTCATTCTCCGGGTCGAGCGGGTCAGGCTCTTGAGCAGCGCGGACTACAAGTGTGAGTGGATCGGCTTCTGTGTACTCGCCGGGTTGCACCTCCACAAACTTGTGGAGACTCGTGGCGAATTCGTCTTCAAAGGGAGGGTCATCGAATTGTCGGACGCTTAGGAGGAGACTTGCTGTGCCGACGTTGGCCAGTCGAGGCCCTACCATCCACTCTGCGTCGAAGACGAAGTCGGAAACGTTGAAGGGGGTTAGTGTGGTGTTCTGGTTGAAGAATACCCAAGCCTTCAAGAGGGACTTAGTATGCTTGATGTAATCCCACACCTCGAAGCGGAAACGGATATCGGCACTTGACTCGAACCAAGGCATATTGCCGAGCCCCTGGGGGTCCACCGTCTCGAAGTGGATCGTGAGTTTTTGCAGCAGTAGCTGGTAAGGCAGTTCTCGCTGTTCCCACTTGCCATCCACATCCATGACAGTGATCAGAGCGGTGCCCCCAAGGGTCAGGGCATCCAAACGTGCCCTCTGATCCATATCGGTAATTTTGTCGGTAGTCAACTGGTGGTGCAAGAGAGACACGAATGACGGTACAGTCAGCAGCGGATTTGGAAAGAATTTGAATCCGGCCCCTCCGATAACTATGCTTCCGGGCAAACCGATTTGCAGCAGAGCGTGGGTGTTAACCGAAGTGGCGACTTTGTTTCGGTAGAAAGTTCCGCCCACCCTCTCGCTGGTATCTGTGATTAGTGATGCCATCCCCCGCACGGCGAGAACGGTAACCTTATCGATCGCCTCCCTTTCCATGACATGTGGAGCCTCGTTCGCGTCGGCGACATGGTCAAGAGCCAGAACTGTGTACACCGAACCGGGGGCGAGATCTTTGGTGTATTTTCCTTTTCGACCGCTCAGGATGAGCATCCGGGAGTAGGCGTCTGGCTGGTTGATGTTGCGCTGGCTCTCGTACAAGAAGACATCGAACGGGTAGTCCCAATGGATAATGGCGGGAGCCGTAACGCGGGATACGACTAGTACCGGCGCATTCGCGGTGAGTGGCATGACAACCCTCCGCAGTCGTACGAGTGGGGACGTGCATTTATCGTCTCACCGTCTCCGTGCACGCGCGCGTCGCGGGCGACCCGCGCTGGCGGACGTGGCCGCACCGCCTACGGCCTCGGGACTGGTGGGCCCACATGCTGAGGTGTCGTGTATCCCAGCTTGGAGAGCCCTCTCTTCTTCGGCAAGAGCAGCAACCGCCGTGACCAGCAGGAACTATCCCTCCTCGCGCTCCATCTCCTCCACACGACGCTGGTCTTCGTCAATACGCTGCCAGTGCGGGGTGTGCAGTTCGGCTCGGTGCAGCCGCCGGCCAGCGTCAGCGTGCGGCCCTCGGGCGGGGAGTCCAGCCACTGCGCGCGCATGGCCTGGAGAGGATCGACGTCCGAGGCCAGGTCCGGCACCTCGGCCCGCAGGTCGTCGGTCCACTGCTGGGTGGGTCCGCGGCCGTTGACGTACAGTTCGCCGTCCCGGCCGCCGACCGCGAACAACACGCCGTGCCTGGCCGGGATGACCATCGCGCCTACCGGCTCGGAGACCTTGCCCTGGCGAACGAGCACTCCGGTGGCAACCTGGGCATCGGCCAGTGCCTATCCTCCAGCGGAGGCATCAGTTCCGGGGCGGGTGCGGTTGGCAGAGGCATCACGCCGTCTTCGGGTGCACCATCCAGGCCGCGGCCAGCGAGCGGGGTGTCCTCGTAGAAGGATGACCATCCCGGCCAGCAGCGGCATCTCCATCCTCAGCCGCTCGGCCACCGACGGGGTGAGCCGCTCACCGTTGGCCAGCACCTGCCGACTCTTGCCGACCGCGACCGACAGCACCTCGCCGTCCGGGGTGAATTGACACTTCGGCTCCGTGCCCCCGCTCCATCAGCCCGGTGTCCACCACCCGGTCCCCGGGGCGCGCAGGACGCGCTCCATCTCGGCCCGCGGAAACAGCGGGGTCACCGCTGGCCGTGCCACAGACTGACGGCGTGCGTCCCGCTCGGCACGCTGTTTCTTGATCCGCCCCATCGTCGTCGGGGGTGTGCTCGTATAGCTACCGCCAGGTAGCGCATAGCACTCTGTAACGGAGTTCCAGCGAGGGTCGGGCACACCGGCCAAGCCACTAGCCTGCTCTGACGTTCCACCAGATGCGACCCGGGGTCCTGTGCTCGTGAAGCTGTGGCCAGAGACTTCCTAGCGGTTCGGCCAGCGATGCGGATCGTCTGACCCGGTGCCCCTCAGGTCCTTCGCCGCAGATTATGCAGACGCCGGGGAACAGGAGTGCATCACGGTAAGTGTGCATGCCTCCTGCGGGGGGGCGCTCAGGCACTGGGATGGAGAAGGCGCCGTTTACGAGTGCGGTCCGGGGCGGGCCGGATGGCCGGGTGTCCTGCGACGAAACGGCAGCATAGTTCGATCACAATCGGTCCGAGATGGCCAGAATCGCAAGGCGCCCATCATTGAAACGTTTATCGAGGCGCGTTTCACGTGGAAAAGTTGACGTATTACGTCGATGCATCATAGTTTTCTGAGGCTCACTCAGCTCAGCCTATACGCAAGGGGATTCCGTGCTCTTCGCACAACTAGGACTGACTCAGCACGACTCTCTGACGGCCGCCCAGGTAGCCGCGAGCGAGGCTGCTACGGCGTCGGGCGGACGAGTCTTCACCTGCGTCGTCTTCCAGCAGGGAGGGCGCCTCATGCTCACAACCGCCTTCTCGTATGCATTCCTCGTCAAGCACGTGGTCGCCGACGCTGCGGTCAAGGGCGGCAACCCGCGTATGGCCACCAACCGCCCGATTGACGCCAACCACGTCAGGTCCATCACCAAGTACCTGACCGATAACGAGAAGGATTACATCCTTCCACCGGTCACTCTGAACGTCCGCACTATCCCCGCCATCCACATCCCCCGGGGCAACTTCGCTATGACGGCCGGCTTCGTCGTCATCGGCGACGAGACCAAGTTCTCCGTCACCGACGGCCAGCACAGGCTCGCCGCCATCGCAAAGCGCAGCGACAGCCTCATTGACACGGACTCCCCCTTCCTGAGCGACAGCATCTCCGTCGTCATCGTCGCGGAGCCTGACGTTGCCCGGATCCACCAGGACTTCGCCGACGCGGCGCAGACCAAGCAGATCCCGGCCAGCCTTCTGGCCGCCTACAACACGCGTGAGCCCCTGAACCGTGTCCTCACGAAGATCGTGGATGGAGCTGCCCTATTCGCAGGGCGCATCGACGAAACCTCCAAGAGCCTGTCGAAGCTCTCCTCAGCAATCTTCCTGCTCAACCAGGTGCGCGGGCTGGTCAAGGAGCTCTTGTTCCAGGACTACGCGCTCAGCGAGGCGAGCATCCCGGCCCGCAGCCTCCAGTCCATCGGAACCACAGAGAAGCAGGACGCCTTCGTCAGCAGGACCCTGGCGATGCTCGACATCCTTACTCGGAACATGGACCCCTGGCGCTCCGTCGCCGACTTGCCCACGAGCGGGGGGCCGGCCAACCAGGTGGTGGACTTCCGCAAGCACTACATCAACATGACCGCCACCGGACTGGTCATCATCGGGCACGTGGCCTTCGAGATCGAGAAGAACATGGACCCGGAGTGGCGGGAGGATCGATACGTCGACCTCGCCACCAAGATTGACTGGCGCCGAAACGCGCCGATCTGGCAGGGGAACATCATCACTGGAGACAAGATCACCACTACCAGGTCTCCCGGACGGATCGCAGCCGACAAGGTCATGGAGGCGATTGGCGTTCCCGTCCGCCGCAAGAGCTCGACCGTCCCTCAGCCCACGCAAGAGACCTTCATCTCAGAGCGCGTGGGCTGAGGCTCGGTCGATTGTCCGGCCTGCCAATCGACGGCTCGCGTGATGCCAACGGCAGCGTTCGCCTGGCCGCCTGCGTCCGAAACCCGCGGTGTCGGTCGGCACCCTGCGAATAGGCGCCCGGCGGCTTGACTCGGGTCGGTAGGACCCCGAGGTATCGCGTAGGCCGGGCAGGGATCGCTGGCTGCGCAGTGCTAGGCGCGGCGAGGCGTGGGGGCTCGTACGGCAACGAAGTACAGCAACTATGACGACCACAGGTCACTGCTCCGGGCCTCTAACATCCGCGTGACCAGTCCAGACGACCTCAGCAACCTCCCCGACCGTAGTTCGCATCGAGGGGGCACACCACGACACCCCCGCTCGGGCCGCCTCTGAGCCGTGCGGGGGTCCTCAACTACGACCAACGCTGACAACCGCCGACAACTAAACCGCAGGTCGCAGCGTTGATCGATTACGTGGCCGTAGGCCAGGGGCCGCCCCTTCACCTCTTCGACGTATGATCGGACCGCGCGTGCCGCACGCGTGGATCGTCCGACGCCCCCGCTCTGTTTCTCAGGGCGGGGGCGTCGTCGTATGGTTTCTGGCACTGCTGTTCGAGAACGGGTGACGGGGGAGATACGGGGATGGCTGAACAGGGCGATACGGAGCGGGAGTTCGACTTCAGGTGGGCGGCCGAGGCGGCGCACAAGGAGCCCTCCGCACGGGCGCGGATGCTGGCCGCCCGGTGGAAGGAGAACCCGCCCCAGCCGGTGCCGTTCCGGGGTGACCCCGGGCCGGTGGCGCCACGCCGGTCTTCGTGGGCGTCGACGGCGCTCGTTTTGGGATGCGTGGTCGCCGTGGTTCTGCTGCTGGGGTACCTGCGGTTCCGGGCACCGTATTAGACCGTATTCGAACAGGGGGCAATCCGGCTTACTGCCAGGGCTGTTGGGCTGTGCGGTGCTACTTTTGTGCCCCTTCTCGCTCACCGTCGGTGTCCAGGTCAGCACAAGAACGGTTGGTCCGGTGACAACAGTCCGTCCTTCGCGTACCGCTGTCGTCGTGACAGCGCTTCCCGTGGAGTTCTCCCCGCTGCTGGACCGTCTCCGGTCTCAGAACGCCCGGCCCACGGGGCAGCGGAGAGTCAACGCCACCGTGGTGCAGACCTTCGAGCTCGACGGCGTCTACGCCTCGTGGACCGTGCATCTGGCCCAGGTGGGCGTGACGAACGTGGTCGCCGCGCTGGGCACGCACGGTCTCCTGGAGGTCCTGCGGCCGGACGTCGCGCTCCTGGTCGGGATCGCGGGCAGCCTCAAGGACGACATCCCGCCGGGGGACGTCATCGTCGCCACCAAGGTGTACGAGATCCACGGTGCCAAGGTGTCGGCGGAGGGCAGCGGCGCCCGGCCCGACGCCGTGGACACCTCGCTCGCCCTGTGGCAGACGGCGCTCTACGCGGACGTCCGCAGCACGTGCCACTTCAAGCCGATCGCCTCCGGTGACGTCGTGCTCGACACCAAGTCGGGTGATCTGCGCAGGCTGCTCAACAGCACCTATCAGGACGCGGCGGCCCTGGAGATGGAGGGTTTCGGCTTCTGCAAGGCAGCGCAGCGCCACCGTACGGAAGCTCTCGTGATCCGTGGGATCAGCGACCGTGCGGACGGGGAGAAGGGCGCGGCCGACGCCGAGGGCGGCCAGCAGCGGGCCGCCGCCCACGCGGCCGAGGTGGCCGTCGCGGTGCTGTTGCAGCACCAGCCCGAGAGCACCGGCACGCACCCGGTGCCGCCGAAACCGCCACAGCCACCGGAGAGGAAGGGCGTCTGGAAGCGCCGGGCGAAGGTCTGGTTGCCGCTGACCGCCGCGGTGGTGGCCCTCGGGATCGTCGTCCACTCGTGCGGGGGCGACGGGGGTGGGACCGGCGGCGACGACCCCACGCCGCTGTCCGGGCCCGTCGCGCCCGCTCTGCCGGCCTGTGATCACGCGGAGCCCGCGCCGCTCGTCATCGCCGCCTCCGTCGACAAGTCGGAGTCCATGCGGCGGGCGGCCAAGGACTACGGCGACCGGGCCGCGGGCGGAACGTGCCTGCGCGTCGAGGTCGAGGACAAGAACTCGGGTGACGGGATGCGCGCCCTGGTCGCGGGCTGGCGCGAGTCCGACGGGGCGAAGCCGGACGTGTGGGCGCCGGCCGGCAGCTCGTGGCTGTCGCTGGCCAGGGCCGGCGCGAAGGGGAAGAACGCGCGGCTGTTCCCCAAACAGGCCGAATCGATCGTGCAGAGCCCGTTGACCATCGCCATGCCGAAGCCGATGGCCGAGGCGCTGGACTGGCCCGAGCGGCGGTTCACCTGGAGTCAGCTCGCCGAGTGGACGAAGAGCGCCGACGGCTTCTGGGCGGGGCACAAGAAGCCGGAGTGGGGTCCCTTCAGGCTCGGCAAGACCAACCCGTGGTACTCCACGTCCGGGCTCAACGCGACCGTCGCGGCCTTCTACGCCAAGACGGGCACCAGCGGCGAGCTGGCCGTCCGGCACATCGACGACGGCGGCAACCAGGAGTTCGTCAAGAGCATCGAGCAGGCCGCGGTCCACTACGGCGACACCACGCTTACCTTCCTCTCGCATCTCCGCGAGGCGGACCGCACCAGCCCGCAGAAGGCGATGTCGTACATCTCCGCCGTCACGCTGGAGGAGAACACGGTGGCGGCCTACAACGCGGGCTACCCCTGCGGCGCGCTCAGCACGGCGGACGGCTGTGCGAGGACGACCCCGCCGGACACCCCGTTGGTCGCGTTCTACCCGAAGGACGGCGTGCCGTTCTCCGAGCACCCGTACATCGAGCTGACCGGGATGAGCGCCGCCAAGAAGGCGGTCGCCGACGACTTCCTGCGGTACCTCCAGAGCCCCGACGTCTACGGCAAGCGGTTCGCCCCCTACGGGTTCCGCACCCACGAGGGCAGGATCCCCGCGAAGTCCGCGCTGCTCACCGAGGCCAACGGGGTCCTGCCCGAGGCGTCGTTCACCCGTATGCCGATGCCCGAGGGCGCCGTCCTCCAGGAGCTGCTGGAGGTCTGGCCCACGCTGCGCCGACGGGCGAACGTCCGCATCGTCATCGACACCTCGGAGTCGATGAACGACGTGATCCCGGGCACCGGCGACACCAAGATGGCGCGCCTGAAGCAGGCCGAGGCCAACCTGTTCCACGAGTTCACCGGCAGCGACCGGGTCGGTCTGTGGAAGTTCTCCGACGCCTATGTCCTCGGCGGCGGCCACGACTACAAGGAACTGGTGCCGCTCGGCCGGTACGACCAGAAGCTGCCCGGCGGCACCCGCGCCGCCCTGCTGTCCGCCAACGTCGCGGGCCTGGACGCGGACGGCGCGACCGGTCTCTACGACACGCTCGACGCCGCGACCACGGCCATGCGCGACGACTACGACCCCCGGGCCATCAACGCGATCGTGCTGCTCACCGACGGCCACAACGAGGACGGCGACAGCCTCACCAAGGCCGAGCTGCTGAAGCGGATCAAGGACCCGGCCCGGCCCCAGATCCGGGTCTTCACCATCGCGTACGGGAGCAAGGCGGACGAGGACGACACCGACGGCCGCAGCGTGCTCGAGGAGATCGCGGACGCCAGCGGCGGCCAGGCCTACGACGCCAAGAAGGCGGAGACGATCGAGCAGGTCATCACCAGCGTGATCTCCAATTTCTAACCTGTTCCTTTACTTCCCGCAGGGGCGATCTCGGGCTGTCCATGGGCGGCGCGGGCGCACAATGGGCGGTGGGGCGAGTGCCTGACTGCGGGGTGATGCAGATGCAGAGCCGTTTCCGGAGCGACCGGGGTCTGACCGTGCGGATGACGGTCACCTTGTTCCTGCTCGGATTTCTGTACGTGGCGTTCGTCGTCGCGTTGATCGTGTTGTTGAAGTCGTGGGTGCTGGTCGTCGTGCTCATGGCGATCATGTTCGTCGCGCAGTTCTGGTTCTCCGACCGGATCGCGATGTTCGCGATGCGCGGGCGGGTCGTGGAGCGCGCCGAGTATCCCGAGCTGCACGCCGTCGTGGACCGGCTGTGCGCCCTGTCCGACATGCCCAAGCCCATCGTCGCCGTGTCCGACATGGACATGCCCAACGCGTTCGCGACCGGGCGCAATCCCGAGCACGCGGTGGTGTGCGTGACGACCGGGCTGCTGCGGCGGCTGGAGCCGGCCGAGCTGGAGGGCGTGCTCGCGCACGAGCTGTCGCACGTGGCGCACAAGGACGTGGCCGTGATCACGGTCGCGTCGTTCCTGGGCGTGATCGCGGGGCTGATCGTGCGGTTCGCGTTCTACTCGCAGCTCTTCGGCGGCGGGCGCCGCGACCAGAACACCGCGTTCGTCTTCGCCGTCGTGATGGGCGTCTCGGCGGCCGTGTACGCGCTGAGCTTCCTCCTCATCCGGGCGCTGTCGCGGTACCGGGAGCTGGCGGCGGACCGGGCGGCGGCGCATCTGACCGGCCGCCCCTCGGCGCTGGCCGCCGCGCTGACGAAGGTGTCCGGCGACATCGCCCGCATCCCGACGAAGGACCTGCGGACGGCCCAGGCGTTCAACGCCTTCTATTTCACCCCGGCGACCGGCCGCGAGCCGGGCATCGAACGGTACTTCTCCACCCACCCGAGTCTGGAGCAGCGGCTCGAACAGCTCGGGCGGATCTCCGCCGAGCTGGGCGAGGCGGCCACTCCTGGAAAGGCGAGCTGAGGCACACATGGGGCTGTTGGACATCCTGCTCGGCCGGACGAAACCGGTCGTGCCCGACCTCGACCAGTTGTTCGCGCTGCCGTCGGCGGCGGTGACGCTGGAGGCGGCGGCCGGGTTCGTCCCGACCGGGCAGGGAGCGGTGTGCTTCGCGACCGTCGAGGGCTCGGCCTTCGACCAGACGCACCGGGAGGTCCAGGCGCTCCTCGACGCGGACACCGACCGCACCGGTCCCCCGGTACGGCTCCTACGCGACGGCTACGGCTACTCCTGGCTGGTCTCGCAACGCACCCCCGACCAACTGTCGCTCCTGGTCAACGACCTGCACGCGGTGAACAGCGCGATGGAGGTCAACGGCTTCGGCCCCCAACTGCTCTGCTCCCTCGCCGGATTCGAGGAGACGGGGACGGGCGGGGCGGAGAGCGGGGCCGACGGGAGCGGGCGTCGGCTGGCGCTCGTGTACCTGTACAAGCGGGGTTCGTTCTACCCGTTCGCGCCGCTGCCCGGTGGTGGACAGCGGCGCGACAACCCGCTGGAGCTACAGGTGAAGGCCACCCTGGCGAACGACCTGCGGATCGAACAGGACCTGAGCCGCTGGTTCCCGGTCTGGGGCGCCCCCGGCCTCTGAACCGGCCCTGCGACGCTCCCACCTGGAGGCATACCCTCGTCGCATGAGCGAACTGATCTCCTTCACGCACGCGTGCGACGGTGAACGACTCAGCGGCGTCCACGGCGGTGGCGACGGTGTCGGTGTCGGCAGCGGGCTGGGCGGTGCCACCGTCGTCCTGTTGCACGGGGCGGGGAACGGCAGTCATGAGCGACTGCTGCCGGTAGTCCGGGAGTTCACGGGCCACGGCTGCCGGGTCCTCGCCTTCGACTTCTCCGGGCATGGTGAAAGCAGCGGTGCGCTCGGGGAGTTGAGCTTGCGCCGGCGGTTCGGGCAGGCGGTCTCCGTGATCGACGCGCACGTTCCGGCGGACGGTCCGCTGGTGCTCGTCGGGTTCAGCATGAGCGGGCAGACGGTGGCCGACCTCGTCGCGCACTACGGCGACCGGGTGACCGCCCTGGGCCTGTGCTCGCCCGCCGTGTACGCCACCGAGGCGTGGGAGGTCCCGTTCGGGGACGGGGACGGGGAGTTCAGCGCGATCATCCGCAGGCCGGGGAGCTGGCAGGGGGCGCCCGCGCTCGACGTGCTGCGGGCGTACGAGGGCGATGCGGTGCTGGCCGTGCCGGGCACCGACACGGTGATCCCGGCGGCGGTGACCGAGTCCGTCCACGGCGCGCTGGGTGCCCGCGCCCGGTACACGAGGCTCGAACTGCCCGACGCGGGGCACCGGTTGGGCGAGTGGTTTCACGACCACGCCGACGACCGACGGAAGTTCGTGACGACGGTGCTGGCGGCCCTGTCGAAGTCCCCGCTGCCGGAACGGAGTTGATCTCGGACCCCCGGCTGTCACACGCCCGGCGCGGCCTTCACCACCCCCGCCGCGATCGCCGCGCACAGGGCCGCGTGGTCGGCGGCGGTGCGGTCGGCGTAGGCGAGGGCGAAGTCGGCGACGGCGCGTTCGAAGGTGTCGGCGCCGCCGAGGTAGCCGGCGATGGCGACGCGGTCGCCGGAGCGGGCGTGGGCGCGGGCCAGCGCGGTGCCGCACAGCCGGGCGTACGCCAGAAGGTCGGCCGGGGACATGCCGGCGACGTCGGCGGAGCCCTTCATGTCCCGTAGCTGACGCCAGTAGAAGGCGCGGCCCTGCGGCCCGGTCATCCAGCCCAGGAAGATGTCGCCGGCGGCCTGGAGCAGCCGCTGCCCGGCGACGACCCGGTGGCCGGGATGGCCGTAAGAACTGTGCGGGCCGTAGGTGCCGTAGGTGCCGTTCGGGAGGTGTTCCTCGAGGACGGACGCGCGGGCCTCCTTGATCTGTAGGAACAGCGGATCGTCGGTGTCGCGCCCGGCGAGCAGCACGATGAAGCAGCGGGTGCCGACGCTGCCGACGCCGACGACCTTGCGGGCGGCGTCGACGAAGCGGTAGCGGTCCAGCAGGACGCGGCGCTCCTCGGCGAGGGTGGAGCGGTAGTCGCTGAAGATCTTGCGCAGGGCGGCGCCGTCGGACGCGCCGGCCGGTTCGAGCAGCGGCGGGTCGTGGACGATCCGGCGGCGTCCGTCGACCGTCTCGGTGAGCTTGCCGACGGCCTGGAGGCTGGTGCGGCGGCGGGCCCGGGTGAGGCTGGCCTCGACGCGTCCGCGGTGGCGGGCTGAGCGCAGCAGGGGCAGCAGGCGCTCGACGTCGATGCACTCGTACCAGACGGCGAGTTCGCCGAGCCGGGACAGCCGTCGCATGCCGGTGCGGTAGGCGGCGACGGCCTCCAGGGTGGCGCGGTGCACCTTGGGCTCGGGGTGTCCGTTCTCGCGGGCGGCCACGGCGACGGAGGCGGCGAGCCGTTTGACGTCCCACTCGAAGGGGCCGGGGAACGTCTCGTCGAAGTCGTTGAGGTCGAAGAGCAGGGCCCGTTCCGGGGAGGCGTACACCCCGAAGTTGAGCAGGTGGGCGTCGCCGCAGAGTTGGACGGTCAGGCCGGTGTGCGGCTGGGACGCCAGGTCGGCGGCCATGACGGCGGCCGAGCCGCGCAGGAAGGCGAAGGGCGAGGCGGCCATCCGCCCGTAGCGGATCGGCAGCAGTTCGGGCAGCCGGTCGCGGCCCTGCCGTTCCAGTACGGCGACGGGGTCGGGCCGGTCGACGGGCGGCAGCCAGGCGGTGTGGGCGGAACGGGCGACGCGTTTACGGGCGTCCTTGCCGCGCCGGGCCCGGTCGGCGGCGGTGGTGGCGGTCATCGGTGTCTCCTGCGCACCACGGCTGCCTCCCGTCCGCCCGGCCCGGCCCCTCCGGCTTCCTGTTCGCAGTGAAGGCCAAGACGGGGGCGTCCGCATGCCGGGTCCGGCGAACGGGTGACGGTGCGGTGCGGGCGGCGGCGGGCCCGATTGTCAGTGGCGTCGGGCAGGATGCGAAGAGGGACGACGACGGGTGGAGGCCGGGATGGGTGACGGGCTGCGGTACATCGGGGTGGCGGAGCGGCGGGCGCGGCTGGCGCTGCGGCACCGGCTGGCCCCGCGGGCGCGGGTCGCGACGCCGGAGGCGGTGGCCGACGCGCTCGTCGCCCTGCACGGCAGCGACCCGGCGACGGTGTATCTGGCGGTCGGCGCCCGCCTCGCCGACCCGGCGGCGACCGTCCCGGAGACCGACCGGGCGCTGTACACGGATCGCAGCATGGTGCGGATGCACGGCATGCGGCACACGGTCTTCGTGTTCCCGACGGAGCTGACGGCCGTCGTACACGCCTCGACCGGTCTCGCGGTGGCCGCGCGGGAGCGGGCCAACCTGGTGAAGGACATGGCGAAGGCCGGCGCCCCGGACGCGGCCTGGCTGGCGGAGGTCGAGGTGTCGGCGCTGGCCGCCCTGGCCCGGCTCGGCCAGGCCACGGCGGCCGAGCTGTCCCGCGAGGAGCCGCGCCTGCGGGAGCAGTTCGTGTACGCGGCGGGGAAGAAGTACGAGGGCGTCCACACCGTCGTGACGCGGCTGCTGCGGGTGCTGGGGGTGGAGGGCAAGGTGGTCCGGGGCCGCCCGCTGGGCTCGTGGACGTCGAGCCAGTTCCGTTGGGCCGTCGCCCCCGCGCACCGCGAACTGCCCACGGCGGACGCCCAGTCGGAGCTGCTGCGGCACTGGCTGACGGCGTGCGGCCCGGCCACCGAGGCGGACCTCAAGTGGTGGACGGGCTGGCGGGTGACGGACGTCCGCCGGGCGCTGACCGCGATCGGGGCGCGGGCGGTGACGCTGGACGAGGGCACGGGGTACGTCGTCGAGGGGGACGAGGAGCCGGTGGCCGGCGCCGGGGAACCGTGGGCGGCCCTGCTGCCCGGCCTCGACCCGACCGCGATGGGCTGGCAGGGCCGGGACTGGTATCTGGCCCCGGAGCTGCGGCCCGCCCTGTTCGACTACAGCGGCAATGTGGGGCCGACGGTGTGGTGGGACGGGCGGGTGGTGGGGAGTTGGGCCCAGCGGTCCGACGGGGAGGTCGTGTGGCGGATCCTGGACGGGGCGGACGCGAAGGATTCGGAGGGGGCGGAAGGTGTGGGGAGCGAGGCCAAGGCGGCGATCGGGGCGCAGGCCGAGCGGTTGGGGGCGTGGCTGGGGGCGACCCGGGTGACCCCGAGGTTCCGGACGCCGGTGGAGAAGGAGTTGGCGGGGTGAGTGGTGCGAGTGCGGTGAGTGGTGTGGCTTGTCGCGCGGGAGCGCCGGGCGCCGTCACTGACGACGGCGCCCGGCGTCCGGCTCACCGCGAGTAACGCAGCAGCGCGCGCACCATGTGGCACGTCGTGTCCGACGGCGGGTGGACGCCGATCAACTGGGCCGTGCTGCGGATCTTCTCGTTGCGGGCCTGGTTCGGCATGTACACCCCCAGGTCGAGCAGGGCGATCGTCAGGCGCATGGCCTTGAGGCGACGGTTGTGCATGACGTACCAGTCGCGCGGTCGCCCGGGCGGCAACGGCCGCTTCTCGACGGGCACATAGGGCAGATCGAGCTGGACGGGACGCTTGGCGGTGGACTGGGTCGGTATCGGCAACGGCTTCTGCTTCAGTGCGGCAGCGGGCACGGGCATCCTCCTGTCGCGGACAGGGTCCGACCCGGAACCCCTCCGGCGGACCCTCGAACACTGCTTCTATTCTACCGCCCACCACTGACAAAAGCCCCTGATCACAGGGGCTTTCGGCGTCTTCGAACGCTACCGTGTACGCCATGGAGATCTGGATCAACCCCGCCTGTTCCAAGTGCCGCGGCGCCCTCACCCTCCTCGACGCCGAGGGCGCCGACTACACCGTCCGCCGCTACCTGGAGGACGTACCGAGCGAGGACGAGATCAGGGACGTACTCGACCGCCTCGGCCTGGAACCCTGGGACATCATCCGCGCCCAGGAGGCCGACGCGAAGGAACTCGGCCTGAAGGACTGGGCGCGGGACGCGGACTCGCGTGGACGCTGGATCACCGCGCTCGCCGCGCACCCCAAGCTCATCCAGCGCCCGATCATCACCGCCGAGGACGGCACCGCGCTGGTGGCCCGCACGGACGAGGCCGTACGCGACGCCCTGTCCCGCCGGCCGTGACCGGGAAGGCCTGTCCCGCTGGACGAGGTCCGCGCCTCAACCCCATCGCATACGAGACGGTCGGCGACCGCCGCCGATCGCCCCGCCGCGACGGCGAACCGCAACTTCCGGCCGGGTCGGTGTCCTCACGCGGTGAGTCCCGCCACAGAACCACCAGGTAACACGGGGTTCACATTTGAGCAATGATCGGGAAATCGCCTGTTGACAAACTTCCGGGCAAACAGGTGGCGCCCCAGTGCCGCAGCGCCGCAGCACCCGCAAGTGCGTCAGACACACCCCCGAAGGAAGTGGCCCGTGACCTTCAAGGCTGAGTACATCTGGATCGACGGCACCCAGCCGACCGCCAAGCTCCGCTCCAAGACCAAGATCATCACGGGTGAGCCCGTCGGTCTGGACGCGCTCCCGATCTGGGGCTTCGACGGGTCGTCCACGAACCAGGCCGAGGGCCACTCCTCGGACCGTGTCCTCAAGCCGGTCTTCACCTGCCCCGACCCGATCCGCGGCGGCGACGACATCCTCGTCCTGTGCGAGGTCCTCGAGATCGACATGACGCCGCACGCGTCCAACACCCGTGCCGCGCTCGCCGAGGTCGCCGCGAAGTTCGCCGGTCAGGAGCCGATCTTCGGCATCGAGCAGGAGTACACGTTCTTCCAGGACGGCTACCCGCTCGGCTTCCCCAAGGGCGGCTTCCCGGCCCCGCAGGGCGGCTACTACTGCGGCGTCGGCGCCGACGAGATCTTCGGCCGTGAGGTCGTCGAGGCGCACCTGGACAACTGCCTGGCCGCCGGTCTCGCGATCTCCGGCATCAACGCCGAGGTCATGCCCGGCCAGTGGGAGTTCCAGGTCGGTCCGGTCTCGCCGCTTGAGGTCTCCGACCACCTGTGGGTTGCCCGTTGGCTGCTCTACCGCACCGCCGAGGACTTCGGCATCTCCGCCACCCTCGACCCGAAGCCGGTCAAGGGCGACTGGAACGGCGCGGGCGCGCACACCAACTTCTCCACGAAGGCCATGCGCGAGGGCTACGAGGCGATCATCACCGCATGCGAGTCGCTCGGCGAGGGCTCGAAGCCGCTCGACCACGTCAAGCACTACGGCGCCGGCATCGACGACCGCCTGACGGGCCTGCACGAGACCGCCCCGTGGAACGAGTACTCCTACGGCGTCTCCAACCGCGGTGCCTCGGTCCGCATCCCGTGGCAGGTCGAGCAGGACGGCAAGGGGTACATCGAGGACCGCCGTCCCAACGCCAACGTCGACCCGTACCTGGTGACGCGGCTGATCGTCGACACCTGCTGCTCGGCGCTGGAGAAGGCCGGCCAGGTCTGATCCCCCGTTCTTCCCTGACAGGGGCGCCCACCGTCACGGTGGGCGCCCCTTTCTGCGTGGAAGCGTCCAAGCTGTGAGAAGAAGGCTCCTGTGACGGGCATGTGTCTGCTTCAATGGGGCCATGGCCAGCTTCCAGAAGTACTCCGCGACAGGTCGCCATGACCTCGAGCCCTTCTGGCCTTCCCGTCAGCACCACGACTTCGACCGGGTGTGTTGCCGCGCGACGAACGCGTCGGCCCGCTAAAGCCGCACACCCCGGCCTTCGCCGACGCGAGACGACGTACGTCCCTCCCGACGAACTCCTCGCGCGAAAGAGCTGACCTCTCATGGCGACCACTCGTTCTCTGTCCTCCGCTCTCCTCCCCAACGCCTTCGGCCCCGTCGGCCCCGCCCAGAGCGCCGCCCGGCACCGGCTGCGGGCCGTCGACCCGGACGAGGTGGTGGACGTCGCGGATCTGCTGCCGCCCGGCGCCACCTGGCTGCCCGCACCGCAGCACACCCTGCCCACACTGCCCGGCCGGCCCCCGATGGTCGGCTACCTGGTGCTGATCCCGGCGGACCAGCACCAGCCGTTCCAGCCAATCCCGCCAGCCCCGGTGCCGGTCCCGGTGGCGGAGAAGGGCGTCGGCGAGCCGCTCGTGCGGATCGACGCCGTGCAGCGCACCGCCGAGGTGGACGGGCGGCAACTCGACCTGACCTACCTGGAGTTCGAGCTGCTCGCACACCTGGTGGCGCACCCGAACCGGGTGCACACCCGCGACCAGCTCGTCACCACGGTGTGGGGCTACGGCCATGTCGGCGACGGCCGCACGGTCGACGTCCACATCGCCCGGCTGCGCCGCAAGCTGGGCGCGCAGCACCGCCAGTCGATCCAGACGGTGCGCCGGGTCGGCTACAAGTTCACCCCGCCGACCGCCCGCTGAGACCCTGTCCCGCCCCCTCCGCCCCCTCTGCTCTCGGCAGAGGGTGGTTCCGCTCCGCGCCCCGGCCGGGCACAGTCGCCGGTATGAGACTTCTGGTGCTGGGCGGTACGGAGTTCGTGGGACGGGCGGTCGTCGAGGCGGCCCTCGGGCGCGGCTGGGACGTGACGGTGTTCAACCGGGGGCGGCACGCGCCCGCCCCCGGCGTCCGCCCACTGACCGGCGACCGCACCGCGCCCGGCGGCCTCGACACGCTGGCCGCCCCCGGTGAGGGGGACTGGGACGCCGTCGTCGACACCTGGTCGGCGGCCCCCCGCGCGGTGCACGAGGCGGCGCGGCTGCTGCGGGGCCGCGCCCGCCGGTACGTGTACGTGTCGAGCTGCTCGGTGTACACCTGGGCCCCGCCCGCCGGATACACCGAGGACGCGCCCGTCGTCGAGGGCGCCGAACCCGAGGCCGACGCGACCGACTACGCCCGGGACAAGCGCGGCGGCGAGCTGGCCGTCGTCGACGCCTTCGGCGCGGACGCCGCCGTCCTCGTCCGGGCCGGGCTGATCCTCGGCCCGTACGAGAACATCGGCCGGCTGCCCTGGTGGCTGACCCGGATCGCGCGCGGCGGCCCGGTCCTCGCGCCCGGCCCGCGCGAACTGCCCCTCCAGTACGTCGACGCCCGTGACCTCGCCGCGTGGATCCTCGGGGCGGTCGAGCGGGAGTCGAGCGGCCCGTACAACCTGATGAGCCGTCAAGGGCACGCCACCATGGGCGAGTTGCTGGAGGCCTGCGTCCGGGCGACCGGCGCTGCGGCCGAACTGCGGTGGACGGCCCCGGAGATCGTCCTCGGCGCGGGCCTCGCGCCGTGGACCGAGCTGCCCGTATGGGTGCCGCCGGGCAGCGACATGCACGACGCGCTCCACGCGGCCGACGTGTCACGGGCGTTGGCGACGGGCCTCGCCTGCCGTCCCGTCGAGGAGACCGTCGCCGACACCTGGACCTGGCTGCGGTCGATCGGCGGCACGGCACCCCGCCGCCCGGACCGACCGACCCTGGGCCTGGACCCGGAGAGGGAAGCGAAGGTGCTCGCGGCGGGCACGAGCATCGCCGGAAGCTCGGCCGGGGGTGTATCTGGCACCACCCCCTGACCGGGGGTCCCGGCCCCGTGCCCGTCGCGCGTGGCTCGGCCAGACTGGCCGTATGAACACCAACACGAAGAGCAGCGACGGGCGTTCGAGGGCTCGGGGGATGGCCATCGCCGCCGGGCGGGGGCTCGGGCTGGCCGTGCTGGCGCTGCCGGCGGCCGTCCTGGGCGTCACCCTCTCCCTCGTGTCCTTGGCGCTGATACCAGCCGGGATCGGGATCGTCACCACGCCCCCTGTGGTCAAGGGGGTGCGCGCCTACGCCACTTGGCGGCGGACGCTCGCCGAGCGGTGGGGCGGGGTGCGCGTCCCGTCGGCGTACCGGCCGCTGCCCGCCACCACGAACCCGTGGACGCTCACCCTCGCGCTGCTGCGCGACCCGGCGACCTGGCGGGACCTGCGCTGGCTGCCGGTGGACATGACGGCGGGGTTCCTGACCGCGCTGCTGCCGCCGCTCCTGCTCGTCTACCCCCTGGAGGGGTTCGCGCTGGCGGCCGGCGGGTGGCGGGCCGTGACGGACGCAGGGCACGGGCCGTACTGGTACGCCTTCGTGCCGGTCGCCGGGCAGGGCACCGCGCTCGCCGCCGGCGCGCTGGGCGCGGTCGTCCTCGTCGCCGCCCACCGGTACACGGTGCGCGCGCTGCACGCCCACTTCCGTCTCACCCGCGCCTTCCTCTCCCCCAGTCAGGCCGAACTGGCCGAGCGCGTACGGGTGTTGACCGAGACCCGGCGGGACGCCGTGGACACCTCGGCCGCCGAACTGCGGCGTATCGAACGGGACTTGCACGACGGGGCGCAGGCTCGGCTGGTGGCGATGGGCATGGACCTCGGCACCGTCGAGATGCTGCTCGACAAGAACCCGGCGAAGGCCAGGGAGCTCCTCGCGAAGACCCGCGAGTCGTCCGCCGAGGCGCTCGCCGAACTGCGCGACCTGGTGCGCGGCATCCACCCGCCGGTGCTGGCCGAACGCGGACTGGGCGACGCCGTAAAAGCGTTGGCGCTGCGGCTGCCGGTCGCGACGGAGGTGACGGTGGAGCTGGGAGCGGGCCGCGCGGAGGCGCCCGTGGAGTCGGCGGCCTACTTCGCGGTGAGCGAGGTGCTGACCAACGCGGTCAAGCACTCCGGCGCCGACCGGATCTGGGTCGACCTGCATCACACGGACGGCCGGCTGCTGGTCTCCGTCACCGACAACGGCAGGGGCGGCGCGGTGATCGGGGCGGGTTCGGGGCTGGCCGGGGTGGAACGGCGGCTGGGTACATTCGACGGCGTCCTGGCCGTCGGCTCCCCCGCCGGCGGTCCCACCATGGTGACCATGGAGATCCCTTGCGTGTTGTCCTAGCCGAGGACCTGTTCCTGCTGCGGGACGGTCTCGTCCGGCTGCTGGAGGCCTACGACTTCGAGATCGCCGCCGCCGTCGAGAGCGGGCCCGAACTCGCGCGGGCCCTCGCCGAATTGGAGCCGGACGTCGCCGTGGTCGACGTCCGGCTGCCGCCGACGCACACCGACGAGGGCCTGCAGTGCGCGCTCGAGGCCCGCCGCCGCAAGCCCGGGCTGCCGGTGCTGGTCCTCTCCCAGCACGTCGAGCAGTTGTACGCACGGGAGTTGCTCGCCGACGGCACCGGCGGGGTCGGCTATCTGCTGAAGGACCGGGTGTTCGACGCGGAGCAGTTCGTGGACGCCGTACGGCGGGTCGCGGCGGGCGGTACGGCGATGGATCCGGAGGTGATCCGGCAACTGCTGGCCCGGCGTTCGGGCGACGGGGAGGGGCCGGTGGACCGGCTCACTCCGCGCGAACGGGAAGTCATGGAACTGATGGCGCAGGGCCGGTCGAACGCGGCGATCGCCGCCAAAATGGTCGTCACCGAGCGGGCGATCGCCAAGCACACCGCCAATATTTTTCTGAAGCTCGGTTTGGAGGTCTCCGACGACGACAACCGCAGGGTGTTGGCGGTGTTGGCCTATCTGGACCGGGGTCGGTGAGCTGTGCAACCGCTGTGTACTGTGTGTGCGTTGGGGCTGGTTTGTCTTACGGAGCTCTCATCTATTTCCGAGAAGGCTGAACACCTCTGGGGCGACGTTCGTAAATGAGGGAGCAGCTTCACTCCTGTCGGGCGCCTCGATGCTGCCCCGCAAGGAAGTCAGAGGAGTTCCATGGGACGCAACATACGTAAACGCCGTTCGTCGATGGCCACGAAGGCCGTGGCAGCATCGGCGGCCCTAGCGCTCGGTGGGGGCGGGCTGATCTGGGCGAACTTCTACGCTTCGGCGCACGAGTCGAACAACTCAGGTCAGAACCAGACCAAGGCCGCCACCGCGGGCGCGCAGGTCGCCACCATCTCCTGCCCAGATGTGGGGCAGAAGCTGACGAACGTTCCGAACGGGGCGAAACAAGGCGTAGCGACCGAGCTGGCGAACCTCGACAAGCAGATCACCGAGGCTTACACGCGGCTCGCGTCGACCCGCCAGGCTCAGGCCAATGACTCCGGGTTCGTGCAGAACGCGATCACCGGCCCCCTCAAGGAGAAGAGGGCGGCCACGATCGACCGGATCCGGATCAACGTCCAGCGTTCCGGTGGTCAGTTCAACAACCAGCTCAGCCAGCTCGCGGCCTGCACCACGCAGGGCGCGAACACCAACGCCGGGCAGGCCGGTAACGGTCAGCAGAACAACGGCGGCAACGGCCAGCAGAACAACGGCCAGGGCCAGAACAACAACGGTCAGAACAACGGCCAGAACAACGGCGGCCAGCAGAACAACGGCGGCCAGAACAACAACGGCCAGAACAACGGCCAGAACAACGGTGGCCAGCAGAACAACGGCAACAACGGCCAGCAGCAGAACGGCCAGGGTGGCAACGGCCCCGTCGCCGCGGACTTCGTGGACATCACGAAGGTCCAGGGCAACGCGCAGTTGGGTGTCGGCCAGAACGGTCTCCCGGCGAACGGCAACAGCGGTTCCAAGGGCAGCTTCACGTCGAACTGCGGCACCAACGGGAACGACAACCACAACACGGACAACGTGATCGTCGCCCCCGGTGTCAAGAACGGCGCGCACCACCTGCACGACTACGTCGGCAACCAGAACAACGACGCCTTCGCGAGCGACCAGGACCTGGAGAACGGCGGCACGAGCTGCCAGAACCAGGGCGACAAGTCCTCGTACTTCTGGCCGGTGCTGCGTCTCCAGAACGGCACGCAGGACTTCGACCAGAACGACGACGGTGGTGGCAAGGAGGGCAACGTCGGCCAGATCCTCCAGGCCTCCCAGGCGCAGCTCAAGTTCGTCGGCAACAAGAAGGGCAAGGTCGTCGCGATGCCGACGGCCCTGCGCATCATCACCGGTGACGCCAAGGCCTTCGTCAACGGCAACGCGAACGCCAACGTGAACTGGAGCTGCACCGGCTTCGAGAACAAGGTGCAGTTGCACGACCAGTACCCGATCTGCCCGCAGGGCAGCCAGGTGGTGCGCACGACCAACTTCCAGAGCTGCTGGGACGGCAAGAACATCGACAGCGCCAACCACCGTACGCACGTGGCGTTCGTCCAGGCGGACGGCACCTGCGCCAACGGTTTCCAGGCGATCCCGCAGCTCCAGGTCCGACTGGTCTACAACGTTCCGGCCCCGAAGCTCCAGAACGGCACGGTGGTGAACCCGTACGCGGTGGACACCTTCCCGGAGAACCTGCACAAGCCGGTCACCGACCACAACGACTTCATCAACTTCTTCTCCACGAACACGATGAACCAGATGGTCAACTGCATCAACACCGGCAAGAACTGCAAGTAGGCACGTAGCACAACAGCACGAAAGGCCGGCGGTGAGGATTCCTCACCGCCGGCCTTTCGTGCTGCCCGCCTTTTGTGTTGCCGGCTTTCGTGTTGCCCGCGTTGTTCAGTGAGCTCAGTGAGCGGAGTGCGACGCGCCGTCCGAGGCCTCCTGGGAGGCGTGCGCGGAGTGGTCCGTGCCCTCCTCGATGTCGCCGCCGAGCGTCTTGCGCAGCGAGGTGACGGTGCTGGTCTCCTCGCCCACGGCCACCCACTTGCGGCCGACCAGGTAGTGACCGCCGTAGTCCTTGGCCCCGTTGATCCACTCGCGCTGGCCGCGGTCGGTGGCGAAGGTCAGCAGGATGAACTTGCCCGCGGTGGTCTTGCACAGGGCCTGCCGGAGTTCGTCGGCGTCGGTCTGCATGTTGGGCGTGCACTTCACCTCGGCGGCCAGGTGCTCCAGGCTGCCGGTCGCGGCCACCGGCACGCTGTCCACCTTCACGGCCGTGCCGCCGCCGGAACCGCAGCCCGTCAGCGCCAGCGCCGCCGCGGCGGCGGCTGCCGCCACGAGCATCGATCGGGTCACCTTCATGTGTGTTCCTCCCTGCAAGAGCCTCCCTGGGGATACGGCTCCCGCGCGCGGTGCGCTCAAAATACCGGTGCCCCACCTGGCACGCGCGTGCGAGGGTGGGCCGGTGAACCAAGACTGGGAAGATCGCGTGACCGCCGCCTGGGCCACCTTCGACGACTATCCGCAGGAGCGGGCGGCCGAGTTCCGGGCCGTGATCGACGCGCTCGTCGCCGAGCTTCCCGGGGGCAGTCCGCTGGGCCTCTTCGAGCAGGCCTGCGCCTGGGACTCGACCGGCCACTCGGACCGGGCGGCCCCGCTGTACCGGGAGGCCCTGGCCCGTGGCCTCGGCGACCTGAGCGGCTACAAGGCCCGCCGCGCCAAGATCCAACTCTCCAGCTCGCTGCGCAACATCGGCCAAGCCGACGAGGGCGTCAAGCTCCTCACCCCCGAACTGGACGCCCCGTCCGACGAGTTGGACGACGCCGTACGCGCCTGTCTGGCGCTGTGCCTGTCCAGCCTGGGCCGCGACCGCGAGGGCCTGTCGCTGGTGATCGGCGCGCTGGCCCCTCATCTGCCCCGCTACCAGCGGTCGATGGCCGCCTACGCGCGGGCGCTGGTCGAGGACGCCGACGCGGGCTGACCCGTTCGGCGGTGACCATCGCCCGCGTCGCTCGTTCTGCTGGGCGTGCAGTCACAGGATGTCGCCCCGCGCCCCGCACCCGGTTCCGCAGCCGACCGGATCGTCGACGTCGAGCAGGCCGAGGCCGCGCTCGTCGAGCACTACCCGCGTCTGGTCCGGCTCGCCTATCTGGTGCTGCCCCCAGGCCTCGGCCGCGGCCGGCGCGTCCTCACCGCCCACGCCCTCGCCCAGCGCGCGCTGCCCCGCCGCCGCGCCGCCGCGCCCGTCGTCCCGGCCCAGTCCACCGGCCGCGACGGCGACCCCGGGTACGCCTACGTCCGCCTCCAGGTGGTGCGTACGGCGCTGGAGGCGGGGCTGCCGCTGCGGCTGCGGGCGTGGCCCAAGCGCGCGCAGCTCCCGCCGCTGCTCCCCCAGGCGTGGGGCCTGCGGCTCTTCCCGCGTTCCGGCAGCGCCGACGAACTGGCCCTGGACCAGCGGCTGTCCGCGCTGTCCGGCCCGGCGCGCGCCGCCTACGTCCTGCGCGGCCTCGAGAAACTCCCCGACGGCGAAGTGCGCGAAGTGCTGACCGAGGCGGGCGTCGACGACGTGGCCGGCGCGCTGCGCGAGGCCGGTCAGATCCCCGCCGCGCAGTACGCGCTGCTCGACTCCCCCGAGTTCGACCCCTGTTCGCTCCAGGCCCGGCCCACCGACCTGATGCGCCGCCGCCAGCACACCCGGGCGGCGCTCGCCGCCGCGGCGGCCCTCGCGGTGTGCGGCGCCCTGGTCGCGCTGCCCGGCGACGGCTGGGGACCCGACGGCGCGGCCGCCCCGGTGTACGCGCAGAACCCGGCCGCCGAGGCCGCGCTCGACCCCGGGCGGCTGGTGAAGGTCTCCCCCGCCGCCTGGAAGACGTCCCCGCGCACCGACTTCTCGGCGTGGCCCGCGCGCGGCCCGCTCACCGGCGACACCGCGCTGCTGCGCCGCGCCCTCGCCGTGTGGGCCCGCCCCAGCGAGAAGGTCCGCGTCTCCGCCACCCCGGAGACCCCCTTCGGCGGCCCCGCAGGCCCGCCGCAGCTCCTGTACGCGGGCGACGTCGACAACGCGCGCGTGGTGATCCTCTACGACGGTCTGCGCATCGCCCGTTACGCCGAGCCGAAGGACGGCACGGCCGGGGCGGCCCTGGACTTCGCGCGGGTCGACGGCGCGACCGGCGCGGAGGCGGGCGCGCTGGTGCTGGACCGGGCCGACGGCAACGTCCGCTATCTGACGGCCCCCTGGGTGACGAAGGCCGGCGCGCGGGACCTGTCGAAGCCGGGCGCCGGGGTGCTGCGCCTGACGCTGACGGACGGCATCACCTCACCGCTGGCCAGCCCGGCCACCCAGACCGGCGCCTGCACGACGTGGAACGTGCTCCAACTGACCGACGCCACCGGCAGCCACCTCCTCAGCGACCTCGGCGAACTCGTCCCCGCCCGCCTCACCGCGGGCCGCCCGGCCGCGCCCGGGGAGGCGACCGGCCCGGAGGCGCTGCGGACCTGGGCGCCGTTCGCCTGCTCGCTGGCCGACGCGCGCGGGCAGGGCGTACGGACGGTCAACGCGTGGGCGTACACGCGGCAGCGACTGCCCGACGCGAGCGGCTCGGCGGCCTGGGTGTGCACCCGCGCCGAGACCTGGCGGGGCGACGGGAGCCGGGTGCTGGCCCAGTTCCACACGCCGGGCGGGCTGTTCGGGGCGGCCGTGGCGAAGGCCGGGGACGTGCCGGCGTGCGGACCGCGCGATCCGCACGTACTGGCCGGGGTGCTGTGGAAGTCGAAGGGCGGCCACTGGTACCTGCTCGCGGCCGGCGACAAGGCGACGGCGTCCATCCGGTCCACGGGCGGCGTACGCGGCTCGGGCGAGGGCAACCTGCTGACGGTGCCGGCGAAGCAGGGCGCGCAGGCCGGCCTGGAGGGGAAGCTGACGGACGGGCGGTCGGTCAGCGGGCTGCGCTGAGCGGTCGTCCGCGAAGTCGTCGCGCGGGGGTTCACCTGCGCGCTACCCGTCAGTACATTGACGTCATGTCCAACAAGCCCGCGCCGGAAGACCGGGTGCCCCTCACGGCGCGCAAGGTGTCCTTCGCCTGGGAGGGCACCCCGCTGCACTGGGTGCCCGGGGACCCCTTCACCACGCACACCATCAACGTGCTGCACCTGCTGCTGCCGGCCGGTGAGCGGTGGTTCGTGCACGTGTACAAGCAGGTGCTGCCGTACATCCGGGACGAGCGGCTGCGGGCGGACGTCATCGGGTTCATCGGGCAGGAGGCGACGCACGCGCAGGCGCACGACGAGGTGCTGCCGCATCTGCGGGAGCAGGGGCTCGACCCGACGCCGTACACCGCGCAGGTCGACTGGTTCTTCGAGCGGCTGCTCGGCGACCGTGCCCTGCCGCCGGGGCGGGCCCGGCGCTGGTGGCTGATGGAGCGGGTGGCGCTGATAGCGGCGATCGAGCACTACACGGCGTTTCTCGGCAACTGGGTGCTGAACGCGGGGGAGTTGGACCGGCGGGGCGCGGACCCGACCATGCTGGACCTGCTGCGCTGGCACGGTGCGGAGGAGGTGGAGCACCGGTCCGTCGCGTTCGACCTGTTCACGCATGTCGACGGCGGCTACCGGCGGCGGGCGCGGACCTGGGCGACGGCGTTCGCGGCGCTGGTGTTCCTGTGGCAGCGCGGCACCCGTTTCTTCATGGCGAACGACCCGACCCTCGTCGACGGCCGCGCCTCCTTGCGGGAGTTTTACCGGCGCGGCAGGCAGGGCACACTGCCCGCGACCGGTGACCTGCTGCGGTCCGTTCCGCGCTATCTGAGCCGCGCGTACCACCCGTCGCAGGAGGGGTCCACCGAGCAGGCGGTGGCCTATCTGGCCTCTTCGCCCGCCGCGCTCGCGGCTCTCGCGGCGCTCGCCCCGGAAGAGGGGGCCCGCTGATGCCGAGGCCGCTGACCCTGGTCACCGTCGCCGGTGCGGCGCTGTTCGCGCGGCTGGCGCTGCGGCGTCGGATCCGGGTGTCGCCGCTGTGGCCGATGCCCGCGCTGGCGGAGCCGGTCTCCGGGCGGCCCCGGTCGCGGGCGCTGCGGCTGCGGGTGGCCGCGCGGGCGATCGTCGCCGAGGGGGTCGTCCAACTGCGCCTGGAGGGCGGGCGGTTGCCGGGCTGGGAGCCGGGGGCGCATGTCGATCTGGTGCTGCCGTCGGGGCGGGTGCGGCAGTACTCGCTGTGCGGGGACCCGGCGGACTCCGCCGCCTACACGGTCGCCGTCCGGCTCGTGGCGGAGGGGCGGGGCGGGCGCGGCGGCTCGCGCGAGGTGCACGAGCTGCTGCGGGAGGGGAGCGAGGTCGAGGTGCGGGGGCCGCGGAACCGTTTCCCGCTCGTCGCCGCGCCCTCGTACGTGTTCGTCGCCGGGGGCATCGGGATCACGCCGCTGCTGCCCATGCTGCGGGCGCTGCCGGAGGACGCCCGGTGGCGGCTGGTTCTCGCCGGTCGGACACGGGCCTCGATGCCGTTCCTGGCGGAGGTCGAGAGACTCGGCGGGGACCAGGTGACGGTGGTGGAGGGGCGGCCGGATCTCGACGCGCTGCTGACGGACCTGCCCGAGGGGGCGGCCGTCTACTGCTGTGGTCCGGAGGGGCTCATGGCGGCGGTGGCGGAGCGGGTGCCGCATGTCCGGCTGGAGCGGTTCGCGCCGGGTTCGCTCCGTGACGGCACCGCCTTCGAGGTCGAACTGCGGCGCAGCGGGCGGGTGTTGACCGTCCCCGCCGACTCGACCGCGCTGGCCGCCGTACGCGCCGCGTTGCCGGACACCGCCTACTCGTGCGAGCAGGGTTTCTGCGGGACCTGCCGGCAGCGGGTGCTGGCCGGCGAGGTGGACCACCGGGACGAGTTGCTCGGCGACGCGGAGCGCGCCGACTCGATGCTGCTCTGTGTCTCGCGGGCGCGAAGTCGACGCCTGGTGCTGGATATGTGACAGAAACAAGGTGAACGTCTGATCCGGTCCGGTCCGTTGGCGTCCGGATCCGATCGGTAAGGTATTCGTATGACTACCGGGGTTCGTCGCAGAATGGGAGTCGAGGAGCGTCGGCAGCAGTTGATCGGCGTCGCCCTCGAACTGTTCGCCCAGCGCTCGCCCGACGAGGTCTCCATCGACGAGATAGCCGCCGCGGCGGGCATCTCGCGGCCCCTCGTCTACCACTACTTCCCCGGCAAACTCAGCCTGTACGAGGCCGCGTTGAAGCGGGCGTCGGAGGATCTGGCGAGCCGGTTCAGCGAGCCGCGCGAGGGGCCGCTCGGTGCCCGGCTGCGGCGCGTGATGCACCGGTTCTTCGACTTCGTCGACGCGCACGGCCCGGGCTTCTCGGCCCTGATGCGCGGCGGCCCGGCGGTCGGCTCCTCGACGACGAACGCACTCGTCGACTCCGTACGCCAGATCGCCTACGAACAGATCCTGTCGCATCTGGGCATCACCGATCCGCCGGCGCGGCTCGAACTGATCGTCCGCTCGTGGATCTCACTCGCCGAGTCGACCGCGCTGATCTGGCTGGACGGGCGGCGCATCCCGCGCGAGGAGCTGGAGGTGCAGCTCGTGCGCGACTTCGCCGCGCTGACCGCCGTCGGCGCGGCCTACGACGACGAGCTGCGGACGCTGCTGCGGCCGATGCTGGGCGGCGAGCCGGCCGACGGCCCGTTCGGGGACCTGGCCAACCGGCTCATCGCGCTCGCGTCCTGAGCCCGGCCCGGTGCGCCGGTCCTAGCTCTCGTGCTTGCGGTACGACGGGTCGAGGTCGCGGACCTCGGCGGAGGCGTGCAGCACGAACGTGTCGTCCTTGACGTGCTCGCGCAGCAGCTCCAACACGGTCTCGGTGAGCTTCGCCTTCGTCTCGTCGGTGCGGCCGGCGAGCAGCCCGAGCGTGACGTGGACGACCGCGTGCCGCCGGTCCTCGGGGTCGTCGTAGCCGAACGCGGTGAAGTCGGACGGCCGGAACAGGGTCTTGCAGGCCTCCGGCTTGGCGGCGGCGATCTCGACCACCGAGGTGTGCAGGGCCCGCGCGAACCCGGACCGGTCGAAGGCGGACTCCATCGTGGTCGAGTAGTCGACGCTGATCTGCGGCATGGGCACTCCCGTTCTAGGAACAGACTGCGCTCAGCCTAGTTCGTCAGCCGCAGGGCCAGCATGGCGATGTCGTCCTCCCGGTCGTGGTCGAAGCAGGTGAGGAGGGTGTCGCAGAGGGCGTCCAGGCCCGGCATGGCGCCGGTGGCCGCCGCGCGCAGGTGCTCCATCGAGACGGCGAGGTCGGTGCCCCGGGTCTCGATCAGACCGTCGGTGACCATGAGGAGCCGGTCGGTGGGTTCGAGGAACAGTTCGGTGGGGGCCGGGTGCGGCACGCCCAGGCCGAGCAGGGGGCCGGCCGCCTTGGCGTAGTCGGCGTCGCGGGTGTCGCGGGTGCCTCGGACGATCAGCGGCGGGATGTGCCCGGCGTTGGCGATGCGGGTGCGGCCGGTGGCGGGGTCGATCAACACCAGGCAGACGGTCGCCGTGGCCTCGGGGTGGTAGCGCCGCAGCATCCGGTCGAGACGCTCGGCGAGCACGGCCGGGTCGCTCTCGTCGACGCAGTAGGCGCGCAGCGCGTGCCGGATCTCGACCATCACGGTGGCCGCCTCCAGCGAGTGCCCGACGACGTCGCCGACCGCCGCCAGCACCCCGTCCCCGGTGTTCAGGGCGGCGTAGAAGTCGCCGCCGATCTCGGTCTCCCGGGACGCGGGCACATAGCGGACGACGACGTCGACGCCCGGCAGCTCGGGCAGCCGGTGCGGCTGGGGCAGGAAGCTGTGCTGGAGGGTGAGGGCGACGTGCCGTTCGACCTGGTACATGAGCAGCGGCTCGGCGGCGAGCACGGCGGCCTGGGCGAGCCGGGCGAGCAGGGACTCGGTCTCGGGGTCCACCCGGCGGACCCCGCGGGTGGGGGTGGCCAGGCACACCGAGGCCCGGCCGTCCTGGGTGGGGATCAGCACCAGCCGGGCGTCGTGCCGCACCTGCGGCCGGAAGAACCCGGCGGGCCACTGCGGCGCGGGCACGGTGGTGATCCGCACCCCCGCGTGCCCGGCCGGCCCGTGGCCGAGGCGGCGCAGCAGGGCGGCGACGGCCCGGTGGGCGCCCGCGTCCGGCAGCGCGAGGGTGGTGCGGTTGCGGGAGAGCGCGCGGTACAGCTCGTCGTCCGGGCCGAGGACGAAGACGGCGGCGGGCGCGCCGGTCAGCCGCGCTGCGCCCTCGGCGGCGGCGTCGGCGAGTTCCTGCGGGGAGCGCGCCGCCTGGATGGTGACGATCGCCTCCGACAGCACCGTCAGCCGCCGCGTCGCCGCCTGGTCGTCGGCGCGCAGCCGGGCGGCCCGCACCGCGGCCCGGACCACGGCGTCGATCTCGGCGGGCTCGGCGGGCATCGCCAGATGGGCTTCGCCGCCCGCCTCCAGCCCCTCGGCGCGCTCGCCGGGGGCCGGCTCACCGGCCGAGAAGTGCACGACGGGCAGACCGGCCATGTGCGGCCGGGCCTTGAGCCGGCGGCACAGCTCGAAGCCGCTCATGTCGGGCAGGTCGAGGCCGACGAGCGCCACGTCCGGCAGCGCGCCCTTGCGCCGCCGGACGTCCAGTTCGACGAGCGCCTCGGCGCCGGTGCCGACCGCGACGACCTCGTGCCCGGCCCGGCGCAGCACCGCGCCCAGGGCGAACCGGCCGGCCGACGTGGGGTCCACGACGAGCACGGTCGTGCCGGTCCGTCTGCCGCTGACGTCCATGTGCCAACCCTCGGACTCGACCCTTGGACTGAACTCCTCGGAGCAGACCTGGTTCAATACCTGCTCCACCAAGCCTGCTCCACCAAGGTAGTACCCCTGTCTAGGGCGTCCGGGAGAACACCGCCACGGTGCGGCCCGGCACGGTGAAGGTGCCCGAACTCGCCGCGTACGACGACGACTTGACGGTGGCGTCCGCCCCCGCCGCCTGGACCGGGTGCAGTCGGTATGCCGACCCGGCGAGCGCGTCGACGGTCTGCCGCTGCGCGGTGGGCGTCGCGTTGAAGACGACGACCAGGTCGCCGAGCCGCATGGTGACGACTCCGGGTGTCTCGTCCTTGCCGGACAGCGGGAAGGACAGCGCCGACTGCACCTGCGCGGCCGTCGCGAGGGAGAACACCGGCTCCGTCGCATGGATCCGCAGCAGGTCCAGGTAGGCGGCGGAGGTCGCGGTGATCTGTGGGCAGCCGACGGTGACGGTGGTCAACAGGGGTTTGGCGTAAGACCACTTGGACGCGTTGTCGGCGGCCGGCGGTAGTCCGTGCCCGAAGCCGTTGCCTGCGGCGCAGTTCCAGTGGATCGCGTTGAACCAGTCGCCGCTGTCGTAGGAGTTGCGGTCCAGGGACTTGGAGCGCAGCAGGTCGCTGCCCGCCTGGGACAGCGCGGGCCCCTGGGAGAGGGCGGCGGTGGCCAGCGCGAGGACCTGCATACGGGCGCGGTCGGCCGCGGAGGTGCCGGCCGGCAGCTTGTAGGCGAGGGCGTCGAACAGGGACTCGTTGTCGTGCGCGTCGACGTAGGCGAGGGCGTCGCCGGGCGCGGCCGCGTAGCCCGCCGGGGCGCCGTTGTAGTCGACCTCGGCGCCGGTGACCTCCTTGCCGTCGGTGTCGGTGAAGCGGTAGGCGGCGAGGTCTCCGGACAGGCCGACCTTGACGAGGTCCTGGTAGTGCAGCAGCCGCGCCTTCTGCTGCGCCGAACTGCCGTTGGCGGTCGATGAGTTGGGGTCGGTGTAGAGCCCGGAGGCGAAGCCCTGGACGCCGGGGTCGTCGTCGAACGGCCCGCCGCCGCGTACGGCGTCCCGGGCCCGGTCGGAGAACGTGGCGATGCCCGTGCCGGCCATGTTCTGCTGGGTGGCCTGGACGAACCGGGCGTCGTCGGCGACCTCGCCGAAGTTCCAGCCCTCGCCGTAGAGGATGATCCGCTTGCCGTCGACGCCGTCCTTGGCGGGCGTCAGCGCGTCGAGCGCCTTGCGCACGGCCAGGATGTTGGCCTTCGGCTGGTGCCCCATGAGGTCGAAGCGGAACCCGTCGACCTTGTACTCCCTGGCCCAGGTGACGACCGAGTCGACGACCAGTTTGCCCATCATCGCGTTCTCGGTCGCCGTGTTCGCACAGCACGTGCTGGTGGCGACCGACCCGTCGGCGAGCAGCCGCTGGTAGTAGCCGGGGACGATCCGGTCCAGGACGCTGGCCTGCGCCTGCCCGCTCGCCGCCGTGTGGTTGTAGACCACGTCCATGACGACCCTCAGCCCGTCCCGGTTGAGCGCCGCGACCATCTTCCGGAACTCGACCGTACGGGCCGTCCCGTCCGGATCACTGGCGTACGACCCCTCGGGGACCGTGTAGTGGTACGGGTCGTACCCCCAGTTGTAGGCGTCCTTGGCGGCGCTCGCCGTCACGCACTCCTGCTGGCGTTCGGAGGCCGCCGGGTAGGCGGCGAGGTCGCAGTCGGTGGCCGTCTGGTCGGCCTTGTTCTCGGGGATGGTGGCGATGTCGAAGACGGGCAGCAGATGGACGTACGACGTGCCGGCCGCCGCCAGTTGCCGCAGGTGCTTGGAGCCGTCGCTGTCCCGGTCGGTGAAGGCCAGATAGCCGCCCCGGTCCTTGGCCGGGACCGTCGGGTCGGCGACGGAGAAGTCGCGGACGTGCAGCTCCTGGATCCGGGCGGCCCGCAGCGGCACGGCCTTCGGCTTGCGCAGCGCCGACCAGCCGCTCGGCGCGAGGGACGTGTCGTCGAGGTCGACGACCAGGCTGCGCGCGGAGTCGGTGGTGAGGGCGACCGAGTAGGGGTTGGTGACCTTGTTGGTGACGACCTTGCCGACACTGGGCGCCCACACGGTCACGGCGTACCGATAGGCCTTGTTCCGCCAGGACGTGGGGCCGGTGACGGACCACACTCCGGTCGCGTCGTCGCGCCGCATCGGCACGGTGGAGCCGTCGAGTTCCAGTGCCGCCCGCTGTGCCGTGGGT
Organism: Streptomyces sp. yr375; assembly: GCF_900110755.1. Taxonomy (GTDB): domain Bacteria; phylum Actinomycetota; class Actinomycetes; order Streptomycetales; family Streptomycetaceae; genus Streptomyces. The sequence continues at coordinate 205,866 of NZ_FOFF01000009.1, read as the reverse complement.
GCCCAGACGGCCAGTGTGGGACGGCCGTTGTGGAAGGTCGGGCCGAGCCGCGCCTTGGTCGCGTGGGCGGCGTACAGGTCGTCCAGCACGCCCGCGAGTTGCACGCCCGTCGCGGCCAACACCGCGCCGTTCGCGGCCCGTTGGGTGGCGACGACCTGGCCGGTGAGCGCCTCGCGCACCCGGTCCCGGTCGCGCGGGTCGACGGACCACGCGGTGTAGGCCTTGAGGTGCGGGAACTTGGCCTTCTGGGCGTCGGTGAGGGCGGTCCTCGTCAGCCGCAGCCACTTGGCGGCTCCGGTGAGCCTGCCGTCCGCGACCTTGATCAACCCCTCCCCGCTGTACAGGAGTTGGGTGGAGGCGGCGGCTTCGGAGCCGTTCCAGGCGACCGTGTTCCGGTCGATCCAGACCGCCTTGGCGGTGGTCAGGTCCAGCGCCGCCGCAGCAGCGGCCGGCTGCGGCAGCAGGTACTTCTCCTGGCCGTTCAGCAGCCACACCTCGTGGCCGTTCGCCGTGAGGTCGAGCGACTGATCGGCGGGGAGGTCCTTCTCGTCGCCCTTGTGGAGGACGTAACTCAGGCTGGTGGCACCGGTGTTGAGCGGCACCTCGAAGACCGCGCCGTAGGCGTCGGTGCGCACCGGCTTCAGCGGGCTCGACCACTCGGTGGGGTTCGCCGCGCCCGTCCAGACGTGCAGCCCCCAGCCGTCGTAGTCCCCGTCGGCGCGGTGGTAGTGCAGGACGGCCTTCGTGGCGTCCGGGGCCGGAAGGCCGTCGGGCCGCTGCGTCCGTACGGCCTCCTTGCCCTGCTCGATCCAGACCTCACCGGTCTTCGTGACGTCGATCGTGCGGTCGGCGGCGACGTCCTTGACGCCGTTGCGGTCGACGACGACGAAGCCGACGTTCGCCGCGCCCGGCTTCAACTTGACGTAGGCGAAGGCCCCGTAGGCGTCACGGCCGACGAAGGGGTGACCGTCCGGGAAGGTGGTCGACTCGCCGTCGGCCAGGTCGCCCGTCGCGTACAGACCCCAGTCGGTGTAGTCGCCGTCGGGGCGCTGGTAGTGGACGATCGCGTAGTCCCGGGAGGAGGCGGTGGGGGTCTCCTCGGCGGGCGGGGTACCGGTGACGGAGTCCGCGCTCGCACTCGCCGTGCGCCCGGCCGAGTCGACGACAACGGCCTTGTAGCGCAGGGCTGTTCCGGCCGGGAGGGCCGCGTCGATGCTCTGCGTGACCTTGTAGGGGGTGTGGTCGGCGGAGCCCAGCGTCCGCCACTTGCCGTTGCCGGTCTGGGCGGCGAAGACGACCCGGTTGAGCTGCCCGCCGTCGACGTCGGCGGTCAGCTCGACGGTGCCGGTCGCGCCGGCGGCGGGGGCGTGCAGGGTGATGGTCGGCTCGGTGGCGGGGGCGGGCGGCTTGCGGGTGGCCTTGAGGACGACGGCCGAGCCCGCCGGGACGGTCACCGTGATCTTCTTGTCGGCACCGGTGGTCGCCGACTCGTGCGTGCCGTAGATCCCCCGGAACACCGTGTTCGCGAAACCGGTTTCGAAGGTCGCCTCCGACGCCGTACCGGCGTTGTTGAAGGCGACGACGTACTCGGTCGTATCCGTGCCCGTGCCCGTGGCCTTGCTCTTGCCGCTGCTCGTGCCGTTGCGGGAGAAGGCGTAGACGCCGGGGCCGTCGGCCGCGTAGCGCTCGGTCTGGACGCCGTCGGTGAGGGCGGGGTTCGCCGCGCGGAGCTTGGCGAGGGCGCTGATCTGGCGGTACAGCGGGGCGGCGGTGTCGTAGGCGTCGCTCGCGTGGGTGCGGTCGGTGCCGATCTCGTCGTCGTCGAGGTAGTCGGGCGTCTTCGAGGCGAACATCGTCTGGCGGGCGTCCTTGTCGCCGCCGGAGCCGGTGAAGCCCTGCTCGTCGCCGTAGTAGACGACCGGGTTGCCTCGGCTGAGGAACATCAGCTCGTTGGCGAGCTGGTCCTTGGCGAGGATCTGCGCGTCCGTGGCGTTGGGGTTGTCCTGCTCCAGGAAGTAGCCGATGCGGCCCATGTCGTGGTTGCCGAGGAAGGTGACCTGCTCGTACGCGTTGGCCTTGTCGGTCGTGTACTTGTAGTCGTCGGCGAAGACCGAGGCCAGCTTCCGCGCGCTGCCGCCCTGGGAGGCGTACTGCCGGGCCGCCTCCTGGAAGGGGAAGTCGAGCGTGGCGTCCAGGCGGCCCTGGGTGACGTACGGGGAGGTGATGTTCGTATCGGCGGAGTAGACCTCGCCGAACATGAAGAAGTCGTCGCGCCCCTGCTTCTTGGCGTACGCGTCGAGCGCGGTCGCCCACTGCGTCCAGAACCCCATGTCCACGTGCTTCACGGTGTCGATCCGGAAGCCGTCGACGTCGAAGTCCCGCACCCAGCGCTGGTAGATCTTCTCCATCCCGGTGACGACCTCGGGACGCTCGGTCCACAGGTCGTCGAGCCCGGAGAAGTCGCCGTACGTCGTCGACTCACCGGCGTAGGTCGAGTCGCCGCGATTGTGGTACATCGTCGGGTCGTTGAGCCAGGACGGGACCTTGGCGTTCTTCTTCGCGGCGGCGACCGTCGGGGTGCGCGGGAAGGAACCGGCGTCCACGGCGGGGAACTTCCGGCCGCCGGCCGCGTAGTCGGCGTTGTCGAAGGGCTCGCCGTCCTTGGTCAGATACGGGAACGCGCCCTTGGACAGGTAGTCGTAGGACTTCTCCTGGTAGTCGACGACGTCGGCGGTGTGGTTGGTGATGACGTCGAAGAAGACCTTCATGCCCTTGGCGTGCGCCTTGGAGATGAGGGTCTCCAGGTCCTTGTTGGTGCCGAAGTGCGGGTCGACCTGGGTGAAGTCGGTGATCCAGTAACCGTGGTAGCCGGCGGAGGCGTTACTCCCCGTCCCCTGCACGGGCTGGTTCTTGAAGATCGGGGCCATCCACAGGGCGGTGGTGCCGAGGCCCTTGATGTAGTCGAGCTTCCTGGTCAGGCCCTTGAGGTCGCCGCCCTGGTAGAAACCCTTGTCGGTGGGGTCGTAGCCGGTGGTGAGACGTGAACCGGTGAGCCCGCCGGTGTCGTTGGCGGTGTCCCCGTTGGCGAACCGGTCCGGCATGACGAAGTAGAACTGCTCACGTGTGTCGTCGTGCCGGGCGGGGGCGGCGGCCAGTTTCGCGTCGGACGGCGGCGGGGGCGGGGCGTCCGCGTGGGCGGTGAGGGGCTGCACGAGGGCTGCGGCGAGCGCGGCGACGGTGACGGCCACGATCCGTCTTCTCGGTGTCACAGGCGGGAACTCCTAGCGGATTGCGGCTCACTTGCGCTTTTGCACTCTTGCGCTCGTCTCGGGTCCGACCCCGCGCGACCGTATCGCCGCCGCAAGTGTTACAGCAAGAGTTCCGCAACTCGTGGCAAGAACTTTCACATGATGGTGTAGGTGACGAGGGAGCGGGCCGGGACCGTGGCCGTCAGGGAGCCTCCGTCGACGGCGAGGGCCGGCTGCTCGGCGGTGTTGTGCGTGGCGTCGGTGAGGTACGGGGTCGCCGTGCCCGTCGCGATCCCCGTGTTCGGCAGGCTGAACGCCACCTGACTGGCGCTGGTGGCCGCGTTGAGCGCGACGACCGTCACCGTGCCGTCGGCGTTGCGGAACGCGGACAACTTGAGGTCGGCGTCGGGGGCGGTCGCGGCGATGCGGGTGGCGCCGGGGCGGATGAAGCGGCTGTAGTTGGCCAGCGCCCACAGCCGCTTCGACACGTGGTAGCCGTCGCCGTCCATCTGGATCAGACCCCGGGTGGCGCCGGTCGACGCGCCGTACCAGTAGACGTACCCGCTGGTGTTGCCCTTGGTGAGGGCGTCATGGACGGCGGCGGCGACGGTGAAGCCGTCGTAGCCGCTTCCGTCGTCCCAATTCTCGTTCCAGGTCGTGCCGTTGGGCGACCACTCCGACATCCAGGTGCGCTTCCGGGTGGGCAGCGGTCCGTCGACGGCGCTGGCGTAGTTGTGGCCGGTGTGGGTGGCGACGAGTCCCCGGGCCGTCGGGTCGGCCTCGATGGCGCTGCTGTAGGCCTTCTGCTGGTTCCAGCCGAAGGAGTCACAGCAAGCGACCTGGTATCCGGCCGAGTTGGCCACCGGGCCGAGGACCTTGGTGAACTCGACGGCCTGGGCGGGGGTGAGCCGCATGGAGTCGTACGTCGCCGTCCAGTCGGGCTCGTTGGTGAAGCCGAGGTCGGTGACCGGGATGCCCGCCTCACCGTAGAACTCGGCATACCGCACAAGGTAGTTGGCGTACGCCGTGCGCCAGTCGCCGCTTGCGCAGGAGGCCCCGGCGAGACCGCACAGCGTCCCGCCGTCGCCATCGGTCCCGTTGGTCTTCATATAGCCGGGAGCGGTCCAGGCGTCGGCGTAGAAGCGGTTCACCCCGTACGCCTTGGCCTGCCGCGCCAGCCACACCTGGCCCTTGTCATAGCCGTCCCACACGTACGCGGGGGTCGCGTCCGGTCCGCCGGGGTCGGTCGGCTGGATGCCCGAGTCGATGCCGAGGCGCAGGATGCTCAGTCCGGCGCCGGTGCTGCGGCTCAGCAGCAGGTCGAGGATCTCGCGCTGATGCCGGGCCGACAGCCCCTGCGACCCGTTCATGATGGCGGCCCGCCCGAAGTGCTCGGAGAACCCGAAGCCGTCGATGGGCTGGTACGTGGTCGAGCCGTCGACGACCGCCACGGGGGCCACCGCCCCGACCTCGGGCGAGGTGGCCCCCGTGACTCCGGCGACGGTGAGGAGGACGGCTGTGGAGGTCAGCGTCCATTTCCTGAGTCTGCTCAGCATGATCCGCCCAATTCCGACCGTTATGGGAGCGCTCCCAGTCAGTGCGGAACGTAGGGCGGTGTCATGAAACCGTCAACCCCACCGGAGGGAACTCAGCAGCTCGACTTGCCGGTGTAGATGGCCAGGGCCGTGTTGGCCCCGAGGGTCGCCGTGAACTGGCCCGAACCGTTCACGCTCACGGTCGTGTTGTTCTGCACGTTGCAGTACGTACCGGCGGGAAGGGAGGTCTGGTACGTCCGGCTCAGGGAACCGCTCTCGTGATTGATGGCGACGTACCCCTTACTCCCCCGCCCGAAGGCGATGGCGTCGCCCCCGTTGTCCCACCACCCGGTGACCGACTCGCCCCGCGTGGCGTTGCGGAAGGCGACCATGCGCTGGATCTCCGGCCAGGCGTGCTGGCACTTCCAGCCGTCCTGCCAACAGGCGTTCACAGCACCGCCGTTGGGCGGACCGGCGTCCGTGTCCGACCATTCGTAACCGGAGTTGATGTCCGGAGCGCCGTACGGATAGGCGAGCATGAAGACGTTGGCGAGCGTGTAGTTCGCGCCGTCCTTGTAGTTGAGGGTCGAGCCGTTGCGCTCGGTGTCGTGGTTGTCGACGAACACACCGGCGACGGAGCTGCTCAAGTACCCCCAGCCCTCACCGTAGTTCTTCAGATAGGCGAGGTTCTCGTTGTTGAAGACGCGCTTGAGGTCGAACGCGTAACGGAACTCCTGGACGTCCCCGTTGCCCGTGTACTCGGTGGGCTGGACGGCCTCTCCGCTCCCGTAGATGACCTCCTGCTTCCAGTACACGCCCGGATTCGTCAGCCGTGACTTGATGTCGGCGAGGTCGGCGGTGTCGATGTGCTTGGCCGCGTCGATGCGGAAGCCGTCGACGCCGAGGGCGAGCAGGTCGTTCAGGTACCCGGCGATGGTCTTGCGGACGTACTCCTCACCGGTGTCCAGATCGGCGAGGCCGACGAGTTCGCAGTGCTGGACGTTCCAGCGGTCGGCGTAGTTGGTCACCTGGGAGGTGCAGTCGTCGAAGTCGGCGGCGGAGTAGAGGCCCGGGTAGTCGTACTTCGTGTACGAAGACCCGCCGGTCCCGGTGCCGGCGCCGGCCGCCATGTGGTTGACGACGGAGTCGACGACGACCTTCACCCCGGCCGCGTGGCACGTGTTCACCATGTCCTGGAACGCCGTACGGTCGCCCAGCCGACCCGCGATCTTGTAGCTGACGGGCTGGTACGACGTCCACCACTGCGCGCCCTGTATGTGCTCGGCGGGCGGGGAGACCTGCACGTATCCGTACCCGGCCGGGCCGAGTGTGTTGGTGCACTCCTTGGCGACCGAGGCGAAGTTCCACTCGAACAGGACGGCGGTGACGTCCTTGACGCCGGGCGGGGAGGCGTACGCGGTGGCGGCACCGGGGGCAATGACGACGGCCACGGCGGCGGCCAGGGCGAGGGCGCCCGAAAGAGGTCTGCTGCTTGCCATGTGGGGTTCCTTCTCCATTGAAGGTTCTTGCTGCAATCTTTCAGAAACCTTGCGGTGGAGAGATGTTAAGAGGAACTTCGGCCGGCGGGGCAGAGCAGTGATGTGAAGGAACTGCAAGGAAAACGCACGAGGCCCGCCGCTCCGGCAAGGAGCGGCGGGCCAGGCTGAGGTGACGGACCATCAGCCTCTGTCGTCAGTCACCGTCGTCAGTCCGTCGTCCACCAGACCGTCGTGTCACCCGGCAGGCTCGTCTCGCCCGCGTCCGGCTCCGCCGGCTCCGCCGAATCCACCGTCTCGCCGCTCGTGAGGAGTACGCGGCCGTACGTCGGGGTTGTCGTCGGCTCGGGTGTGGTGTTTGTGACGCAGGTGAACGCGCCTCGGCGGAAGGCCAGGACGCCTGTGGGGGACGGTAGCCAGTCCAGGGTGTCGCCTGCGCCGAGGTCGGGGGTGGTGCGGCGGAGGGTGAGGGCCGAGCGGTAGAGCTCCAGGGTCGAGCCCGCCGTGCCTTCCTGTGCCTGCACGCTCAACTCGCCCCAGACGGGCGGCTGGGGCAGCCAACTGCCGCCGTCGCCGAAGCCGTACGACGAGCCCTCGCGGGTCCACGGGATCGGGACGCGGCAGCCGTCGCGGAAGCCGTCCTGGCCCGCGCCGCGGAAGTACGCCGGGTCCTGGCGGACTTCGTCGGGCAGGTCGACGACGTCGGGGAGGCCGAGCTCCTCGCCCTGGTAGACGTAGGCCGAGCCGGGCAGCGCCAGCATCAGCAGGGTCGCCGCCCGTGCCCGGCGCAGGCCCAGTTCGCGGTCGCCCGCGGTGCGGATCTGGGTGCCGAGGCCGGGCGGGTTCGCGAAGCGGGTCGCGTGCCGGGTGACGTCGTGGTTGGAGAGGACCCAGGTCGCCGGGGCACCGACCGGGCGCATCGCCTCGAGGGTGCGGTCGATGACCGTCCGCAGTTCGTCCGCGTCCCAATCCGTGCTCAGGTACTGGAAGTTGAAGGCCTGGTGGAGTTCGTCGGGGCGGACGTAGTTCGCCGTGCGCTCCACCGTCGGCGTCCACGCCTCCGCGACGAAGATGCGCTCGCCCGAGTACTCGTCGAGGATGAGCCGCCACTCGCGGTAGATCTCGTGGACGCCGTCCTGGTCGAAGAACGGCATGACATCGTTGCCCAGCAGCTTGAGTTGGTCGTGCGCGCCGAGGTCCGGGAGGCCGGGCGCCTTCACCAGGCCGTGGGCGACGTCGATGCGGAAGCCGTCGACGCCGATGTCGAGCCAGAAGCGCAGGATCGAGCGGAACTCGTCTCCCACCGCCGGGTGTTCCCAGTTGAAGTCGGGCTGTTCGGGGGCGAAGAGGTGGAGGTACCACGCGCCGGGCGAGCCGTCCGGTTCGGTCACCCGCGTCCACGCCGGGCCGCCGAAGATGGACTCCCAGTTGTTGGGCGGGAGTTCGCCGTTCTCACCCTGGCCGGACCGGAAGTGGTAGCGGTCGCGCAGCGGGGAGCCGGGGCCTTCCGCCACCGCCCGCTTGAACCACTCGTGCTGGTCGGAGGAGTGGTTCGGGACCAGGTCGACGATGATCCGCAGGCCCAGTTCGCGGGCGTCGCGGATGAGCGCGTCGGCGTCCAGGAGGGTGCCGAACATCGGGTCGACGGCGCGGTAGTCGGCGACGTCGTAGCCGGCGTCGGCCTGCGGGGAGGCGTAGAAGGGGCTGAGCCACACGGCGTCCACGCCGAGGCCCTGCAGGTACGGGAGTCGGGAGCGTACGCCTTCCAGGTCGCCCATGCCGTCGCCGTCGCTGTCGGCGAAACTGCGCGGGTACACCTGGTAGATCACCGCGTCGCGCCACCAGTCACGGCGCTTGGCGACGGCCGTCGCGGCGGAGGGGGCGGGGGCCGGGGCTGCGGAGGGCTGCTGGCTCATGGCGTCCTTGGTGCGTAACGGGGTGGAATTCATGGCGAGTTGGTGGGGTCGACGGCGAGTTGACGAGGCGGCCGCGGTCACAGCGGGGTCGGATGGTGACCGCGGCCGCAACCCGCGCGCTCAGGCGCGCGGGAGTCTCGGGCGGGTGAGGCGACCGAGGCCGCTCACCCCTTGGTGCCGCCCGCCGTGAGGCCGGTGACCAGGTTCTTCTGCACGAGGTAGAAGAACGCGGCGGCGGGTATCGCGATCAGCACCGCGGTGGCGGCCATCAGGTTGCGCTGCGCGTCGTGCTCGCTGACGAACGACTGGAGACCCACGGCGAGCGTGTACTTGTCGTCGCTGAGCATGAACGTCGAGGCGAAGGCGACCTCGCTGAAGGCGGTGAGGAAGTTGTAGAAGGCGGCCACCGCGAGGCCCGGCTTGGCCAGCGGCAGGATCAGCCGGAAGAAGGTGCCGAAGGGGGTGAGCCCGTCGACGCGTCCCGCCTCGTCGATCTCGAAGGGGATGGTGTCGAAGTACCCCTTGAGCAGCCAGGCGCTGTACGGGATGACCGTCGTGCAGTAGACGAGGATCAGGCCGAGGTAGTTGTCGATGAGTCGCAGGTCGGACAGGATCTGGTACATCGGGACCATCAGCACGGCGACCGGGAACATCTGGGTGACCAGCAGCACCCACATGAACTTCTTGTAGCCGGGGAAGCGCATGCGGGAGACGGCGTAGCCGGTGGTGGCGGCGATCAGCACGCCGATGGCCGTGGTGCCGAGCGTGACGATCAGCGAACTCTTCAACCAGTCGAAGAACTTGGTGTGTTGGAGGACGAACGCGTAGTTGTCGAACGTCATCTTGGCCCAGATGCCGCCCGGGTGCAGATAGTCGTCCTTGTCCGGGCCGAGGGACAGGTAGACCAGCCAGCCGATCGGGAAGAGCGCGATCAGGCTCGCGACGATCAGGATGCCGTGCGAGGCGAGGGAGCCGGCCAGGCTGTTCTCGCCGCGCCGCCGGGTCCGGTCGGGGCGGTCGCTCCGGTCGGTCCGGCTGGGCTGCTGGGGCCGACCTGCGGCCGGGGTCGTCGTACGCGTCGTCGTACTCATGGGAACGGGCACTCCTGCCTCAGATCGCGAGCTGCTGCTCGTTGCGGTTCAGCCAGCGGCGGTAGAACGAGGTGAAGACGATCAGGATGGCCAGCAGCAGGATGCCGTAGGCGGCGGACTGGGCGAAGTCGCGCGGCTGTTGTCCGAAGCCGAGGAAGTACGCCCAGGTGACGAGGATCTGCGCGTCCGGCGCGGTGGTGCCGAACAGCAGGAAGATGACGGCGAACTGGTTGAACGTCCAGATGACGCCGAGCAGGACGACGGTGGAGCTGACCGACCTGAGGCCCGGCAGGGTGACGTGCCGGAAGCGCTGCCAGGCGCTCGCGCCGTCCATCTCGGCGGCCTCGTACAGCGATCCGTCGATGGCCTGGAGGCCGCCGAGCAGCGAGATCATCATGAACGGCACACCGCACCAGGTGTTGACCATGATCGCGGCGACCCGCTGCCAGAGGGTGTCCTCCAGCCACAGCGGGGTCGGCAGATGCAGCGCGTCGAGCGCGGAGTTGATGACGCCGCCGTCCGCGAGCATGAACCGCCAGCCGAAGACGGTGACGAACGTGGGCACCGCCCACGGCAGGACCAGGATCAGCCGGTACACCGTGCGCCCGCGCAGCTTCTGGTTGAGCAGGAGCGCGAGGCCGAGGCCGAGGCCGTAGTGCAGGGCGACGCAGGCGGCCGTCCACACGATCGTCCAGAGGAAGTGCGACCAGAAGCGGTCGTAGGCGGTCGGGCCCCACAGGATGTCGGCGTAGTTGTCGAGGCCGATGAACTTGTAGGTGGCGTCGATGTGGTTGACGCCGATGGTGCGCGCGGTGTTCAGGCTGTCGGCGTCGGTCAGCGTCAGGTAGAGGCCGTACACCAGGGGGTACAGGACGAGGGTGCCGAGCACGACCGCCACCGGCGCGATCATCACGTACGCGTACCAGTGCTTGTGGTAGCCGTGCTTCAGGCGGATGCCCAGCCCGGGCCTCGGCTCACGGTCACCGCTGCGCCTGCCGGTCGCGCGGTCGATGGCGACTGTCATGATGCGACACCTTCTGGATCTTCACGCTGGTTCTTCGACGGGGAGGTACGACGCACAGACCGGTGGCCGCCGGATCCCTCCCCCCAGGAATCCGGTGTGTGTCCGGGGGATCCGACGGCCACGCGGGGCCTACTTGCCGAAGTCCGGCAGCAGCTTCGCGAAGGCGAGTTGGACGTTGCTCAGGCCCTTGTCGAGGGACTCGTCGCCGCCCGCGATCTTGGGCAGTTCGGTGTCGAGCGGACCCCACAGGGAGCTGTACTCCGGCAGCGCGGGGCGCGGCTGGGCGGCGGCCAGGACGCTCTGGTAGCCGGCGATGCCCGGGTCGGCCTTGACGGCGGCGGTGTAGGCGTCGTCGCGCGTGGGCAGCGTGGAGTTCTTCTGGGCGACGGTCGCCTGCGACGCCGCCGAGGTCATGAAGTTGACGAACTTCAGCGCGGCGGCCTGGTGGGCCGCGTCGGAGCCGGCGTAGACGGAGAGGTTGTGGCCGCCGGTCGGGGCGCCCGCCTTGCCGGTGGAGCCGGCCGGGACGGTGGCGATGCCGAGGTTGCCCTTGTCCTTGAAGGCGGTGCCCTTGTAGAAGTTCGTGATCTCCCAGGGGCCCTGGATGATCGCGGCGACCTTGCCGTTGACGAAGGCGTCCTGGATGTGGGCGTAGGCGTCGGCGGTGGTGTCGGCCTTGTGCAGGCCCTTGCCGTCGAAGAGGCCGAGCCAGGTGCCGTACGCCTTCTTCGCCGCCGCCGAGTCGACGGTGATCTTCCTGGCGTCGGCGTCGACGGTGTCGGTGCCCTCGCCGTAGAGGAACGGCTGCGCGTAGTAGCCCGCCGTGGCGGAGCCCCAGTAGCCGTCGACGCCGGTCTTCGCCTTGACGGTGGCGGCGGCGGTCTTCAGCTCGGCCCAGGTCTTCGGGACGGCGGTGAGGCCGGCCTGCGCGAAGAGGGCCTTGTTGTAGACGAGCGCGAGGGTGTCGGTGACCAAAGGCACGCCGTAGGTCTTGCCGTCGTACGTGGCCTGCTCGACCAGGTTCGGCTTGAACGCGGCCTTGTCCTTGAGGGCCTCGGTGCCGTCCAGCGGCAGGAAGTAGCCCTTCTTGGCGAAGGCGGGGGTCCAGCCGACCTCGGAGCGCATCACGTCGGGGGCGCCGGACGCGCCGGCGGCGGTGTCGAACTTGTTCTGCGCCTGGTCGAAGGGCACGTTGACGTACTTGACCTTGACGTCCTTGTTGGCGGCCTCGAACTGCTTGACGAGGGCCTGGTAGGTGGGCGCCTCGTTGGTGGCGTTGGAGGTGTCCCACCAGGTGATGGTCACCGGCCCGTCGGACTTGTCGCTGCCGCTGCCGTCCGAGCCGCAGGCCGTCGCCGCGAGGGCGAAGGACGCGACCAGCGCGGTGGCCGCTATGCCACGCCGCATGAGTTTCTCCTTGAGGGCTGGGGTGAGGGAGCTTGGGGGCTTGGGGGCTTGGGGGCTTGGGGCTTCGGTGGGGGGGGATCGCATGGGAGGGGGACTACGCCGTCGGGCGTCGCCGAACGTAACAGCGATGTAAGCGGCGCGAAAGTCCTTGCAGCAAAAAAGTGCAAGAGTGCTTCGAAGTTATCCGGGCGTGATCCAACAGCGACCGCCGTGAGACGCTCGTTTACAGCACTGGAGCACTTCAGGGCGACTATGCAAGACTCTGCAAGCTCTTGCCATCACTTTCATGAGGGATCACGAGGGAGCGCGATGACGCAGCAGACCGGGCGAGGCCGGCCGACCCGACCGGTACAGTCCACCCCTGTGACCACACGGCTTGCCGACATCGCCGCGCAGGCGGGAGTGAGCGAAGCGACCGTCAGCCGCGTCCTCAACGGCAAGCCTGGCGTCGCCGCCACCACCCGTCAGTCCGTGCTCGCCGCGCTGGACGTCCTGGGGTACGAGCGCCCGGTCCGGTTGCGGCAGCGCAGCGCGGGTCTGGTCGGCCTCATCACGCCGGAGCTGGAGAACCCGATATTCCCGGCCCTGGCGCAGGTCATCGGCCAGGCGCTGACCCGGCAGGGCTACACCCCGGTGCTCGCCACCCAGACCCCGGGCGGTTCCACGGAGGACGAGCTGACCGAGATGCTGGTCGACCGCGGGGTCGCCGGCATCATCTACGTCTCCGGGCTGCACGCCGACACCACGGCCGACACCCAGCGCTACGAGCAGCTCCGCGCGCAGAACGTCCCCTTCGTGCTGGTGGACGGCTTCTCCCCGAAGGTGCAGGCGCCGTTCATCTCCCCCGACGACCGGGCGGCGATGACCCTGGCGGTCACCCACCTCGTCTCCCTCGGCCACACCCGGGTGGGCCTGGCCCTGGGCCCCAAGCGGTTCGTGCCGGTCCAGCGCAAGATCGAGGGCTTCGTACGGGCCATGCAGGACCAGCTCGACCTGAGCCCGCAGACGATCGAGACGGACCTGATCCAGCACTCCCTGTACACCCTGGAGGGCGGTCAGGCCGCGACCACGGCCCTGATCGACCGGGGCTGTACGGCGATCGTCTGCGCCAGCGACATGATGGCGCTGGGCGCGATACGCGCGGCCCGGCAGCGCGGCCTCGACGTCCCCCGGGACGTCTCGGTGGTCGGTTTCGACGACTCCCCGCTGATCGCCTTCACCGACCCGCCCCTCACCACGGTCCGCAAGCCGGTCCCGGCGATGGGCCAGGCCGCCGTCCGCACGCTGCTGGAGGAGATCGGCGGGACTCCGGCGCCGCACAGCGAGTTCGTGTTCATGCCGGAACTGGTGGTGCGCGGCTCGACCGCCTCGGCACCCGGGGACCGGAATCGCCCCTAGGGTCCTCAGGGTGGAGAACCAGGGTTTTCCCCCCAGTACACGGGGAGTAGACGCCGTCGTCCGCCCGTTGTAGAACATGCGGGGCGGACCCGTCCGGGGGATGATCGGGCCAAGAGGGCTTTTCTGGCAGACTTTATGTTCATGGGTGAATCGACTGTGACTTCGCTGGAAGGCCGTGACCAGGCCGTTCCGTACCCGGTCACGACCGAGCCCGGACCCGGGCCCGAGCCCAGGCAGCGCCTGCTGGCGCGGCTGCGCACCCCCCGCCGCCCCCGCCTGTGGTTCGAGATCCTTCTCATCGCGGTGAGTTACTGGACGTACTCACTCGTGCGCAACGCGGTCCCGGAGCAACGCGCCGCGGCGCTGCGCAACGCGGACTGGATCTGGCGCATGGAGAACCACCTCAGCATCGCCGTCGAGGAGTCCGTCAACCACGCGGTGAACTCGGTGACCTGGCTCGTCGTGGGCATGAACTACTACTACGCGACGCTGCACTTCGTGATCACGCTGACCGTCCTGGTCTGGCTCTACCGCAGCCACCCCGGCCGGTACGCGGCGACGCGCCTGGTGCTGTTCGCGACGACGGCGGTGGCTCTCGTCGGCTACTACCTGTATCCCCTGGCGCCGCCGCGCCTGATGCCGGGCGGCGGCTTCATCGACACGGTGATGGTGCACCGGACGTGGGGCTCGATGGCGTCCGGCGACCTGAAACACATGTCGAACCAGTACGCGGCGATGCCGTCGATGCACATCGGCTGGTCCCTGTGGTGCGGCCTGACGATCTTCGCCCTCGCCAAGCTGCCCTGGGTCCGCGTCCTGGGCCTGCTCTACCCGGTGGCGACGCTGGTGGTCATCGTCGCCACGGCGAACCACTTCTGGCTGGACGCGGTGGGCGGCGTCCTGTGCCTGACCTTCGGCTTCACGGTGGCCCGCCTCTGGTACGGCCGCCTGCCGTACGCCCTGCCGAGACGGGTACCACCGAGGAACCGGAAACAGGGCGACCGCCTACTCCCCACCACCACCAAGGCCTAGCGCGACCTTCACCGCTCTCCCCGGTGCACCACGTGCCCCCCGGTCACGGTCAGCAGCACCGGTGCCTCGGTGAGCTCGTCCGGCGGGGCGGCCACCGGGTCGAGGCCGAGCGCGGTGAGGTCGGCGCGCTGTCCGACGGCGATCTGTCCGGCCCGTCCGCTCTCCCCCGCGGCGCGGGCCGCGTGCGTGGTGCACCCCTCCAGCGCTTCGAGCCCCGTGAGCCCCTCCTGCCGGGATGCGGCCCCGCGTGGGGCGCGCGCCGTCGCCAGGACGCCCCGGACGTCGTAGGGGGCGATGGGCCAGTCCGAGCCGAGGGCGACCGTCGCGCCGGCGTCCCGTAGATCCCGCAGCCGCCAGGCGTGCCCGGCCCGCTCCGCGCCCAGCCGCCGGGACCACTCGTCGGTGCCGTCGGCCCGGGTGTAGGCGGTGTGCGGCGGCTGCATCGACGCGGCCACGCCCAGCTCGGCGAACCGCGGCAGCAGCGCGTCGGGCGCGGTTTCGACGTGCTCCACCCGGTGCCGCCCCCGGCCGCCCTCCCCCAGCCCGGCGACCACGTCGAGGACGTGCCGTACGGCCGCGTCGCCGATGGCGTGCGTGGCGGTGCGCACGCCGGCCGCGTGCAGCCGCCGTACCGCGTCGCCGTACGCGTCGGGGTCCGGCCAGAACGCGGCGGTGCCCTGTCCATGACAGTCCGCGTGCTCCAGCCAGGCGGTGCCGCCTTCCACGGTCCCGTCCATGAAGAACTTGACCCCGTCGACGACCCAGTGCCGCCCGCCTCGCCCCTGGAGCCGGACCAGCTCCGCGAGCCCGGCTTCGGCCACGCCGGGCATGCACCAGGGCGCGAACCGCAGCCGCACCGGCAGCACGGTCTCCCGGGCGACCGCCGCGACCAGGTCCGGATCCCCGGCGTCCATGACGTGCGCCCCGGTCAGCCCGGTGGCCGCCATCGCGGCGAGCAGTTCGACGAGCCGTTCCCGCCGGGCGGCGTACGACGGCGTCGGGACGACCTCCGTCAGCAGCTCCATGGCGGCGTGCTCGACGAGATGCCCGGTGGGCCGCCCCTCGGCATCGCACACGACCTGCGACCGCTGGACGAAGTCCCGCGCCCCGGTGACCCCGGCCGCGGCGAGCGCCGCGCCGCTGGCCAGCGCGGAGTGCCCGTCGTACAGGCGCAGAAAGGCGGGCGCGCCGCCGAGGACGTCCTCGACGAGCGTCCGGTCGACGGCCCGCCCCTCGAACGCGTTGTGATCGAGCCCGAACCCGACCACCCACCCGTCGATCCGCTCGGCCCCGGCCAGCGCGGCCCGCAGCCCCGCGAGATCGGTCACCCCCGACAGATCCACCCCGGTCGCCAGGTCCAGCCCCCACACGGGATGACTGTGCGCGTCCACCAGGCCGGGCACCAGGTGCGCACCCGCCAGGGGTACGACCTCGGTCCCCGGCCCGCGCCAGGCGCGTACGTCGCTCTCGTCGCCGACCGCGGCGATCACCCCGTCGCGCACGGCGACGGCGGTGGCGCAGGGCCGGGCGGGATCGAGGGTACGCACCGTGGCACCGGTGAGGATCAGCTCGGGGGCGGTCATGATTCGGTGGACTCCTTTGCCGTACGGGGTTGTTGGGCCGACGCAGTGAATTCGGCGGGCTCGCCCGGTCCGTCCTGCTCATCCGGCTCGGCGGCGAAGTTGGCGTAGACGAGGGGCCGTTCGCGGCGCAGCCACCAGGCCAGGACGAGCCCCGCCGCGAAGACGGCGGGCGCGAGGCCGATGAGGACGGTGTTCACCGCGTCGGACGCGCCGGTGAACAGGTCGATGTGGGTGATGACGAGGCCTATGGCGCCGGCGAGCAGGACGGCCGCTACGACCGGGGCGACGACCGTGCGCAGCGCGCCCTCCTGGTGCCGGATCCGCCGGAAGTAGCAGGGCACCGCGATGGCGACGAGCAACTGGAGTGTGAACAGGCCGATCATTCCCGGGGTGTTGACCCACAGGAGCAACTGCCCGTACGGATCGGCGCCGGCCGCCCAGAAGGCGAGGACGACGACCGCGCCGAGGACGGTCTGCATGACTCCGGCGACGTACGGGGAGCCGTGGCGCGGGTGGACGCGGCCGAGCGCCTTGGGCAGGACGCCCTCCTCGGCGAGGGCGAGCGTGTACCGGTTGATGGCGTTGTGGAAGGCGAGGAGGGAGGCGAGGACGCTGGTGGCGATGAAGATGTGCATCAGGTCGGCCGCCCAGCCGCCGACGAAGGCGGTGATGGCGGAGAAGAACAGCCCGCCGGGGTCCTTGGCGGCGGCCGCGATCACCTCCTGGTCGCCGAAGGCCTGGATGACGATCCAGACGATGAAGGAGTAGAAGAGGCCGAGGAAGCCGATGGCGGCGTAGGTCGCCCGCGGCACCGTCCGGTCCGGGTCGCGGGCCTCGCGCCGGTAGATGACGGTCGACTCGAAGCCGGTGAACGCGGCGAAGGCTAAGGCGAGCACGACGGCCGTACCGGAGACGAGGACGTGGTCCGGGGCGAAGGACGCGAGGGACAGCCCGTGCGCACCCCCCTTGACCAGCACCCCGCCCGCGAGCAGCACCAGGATCCCGGTCTCGGCGGCGAGCAGTACGCCCAGCACCTTGGCGCCGAAGTCGATGGAGCGGAAGCCGCCGTAGCCGATGACGAGCAGCCCGGCGAGGGCGATCGGCAGCCAGGGCGGATCGGTGCCGAAGAGTGCCCGCGCGGTGTCCTTGCCGGTGCTGCCGAGCAGGCCGTAGACACCGATCTCCATGCCGTTGTAGCCGATCAGCGCGAGCAGCGCGGCGCCGATGCCCACCGGCCGGCCGAGGCCGCGGGTGATGTACGCGTAGAACGCGCCGCCGCTCTTCACATGCCGGCTCATGGTGGTGAAGCCGACGGCGAAGAGGGCGAGGGTGAGGCCGGCGACGAGGTAGCCGGCGGGGGCGCCGATGCCGCCGAGCAGGATGGCGAGCGGGGCGACGCCGGCCATGACGGTGAGCGGGGCGGCGGCGGAGACGACGAAGAAGGTGATGTCGGCGGTGCCGAGGGAACCCGAGCGGAGGGTCGCCGCGGCGGGCGGCGTTCTCCGCTCTCGGGCGGTGTCGGACATGGGAAGCCCTTCGAGCGCGACGGACGGGAGGGTTCCGGGCGTGCGGGATGACCGGCGTTCCCGGGGCGGACGGCGTGAGCAAGGCCGCCCCGGACCCGTAAATCTAAAGGCTTTCGGTTTCGGCAATGTAGCCTCAACCTGGGCATCCGGGAAGCCCTTCTCGGACCTTCAAGGGGAGAACGCACACATGGGACGGCCGCGCACACCGCTCCTCGACCGCGAGCGCATCACCACGACGGCACTGCAACTCGTCGACGAACAGGGCGACTTCAGCGTGCCGAAGATCGCCAAGCGGCTGGGGGTGCAGACCGGTTCGGTGTATCACCATGTGGACGGCCGGGACGGCATAGTGGAACTGCTGCGCGAGCGCATCGCGTCCGCGATCGACCCGGACACCCTGGACGCCGACCCCTGGGACGCGGCCCTGGATGCCTGGGCCCGCTCCTACCGGGCCGCGTTCGCCGCGCACCCGAGGGTGATCCCCCTCCTCATGACCTCACCCGTCCGGGCCCCGCGCGTCCTGGAGCAGTACGAGCGGGCGGTGACGTTCCTCCTGGACGTGGGCTTCGCGCCGCGCTCGGTGATGCCGTTGCTGATCGCGCTGGAGAACCTGATCCTGGGCTCGGCCCTGGACCTGGCGGCCCCGGAGACGATGTGGGAACTGACGGAGGAGACCGTCACCCCGCACCTGGCCGAGGCCCTGGCCGCGACGACGGAGGGCCGAGCGGACCAGGCCTTCAACGTGGGCCTGACGGCCCTCATGAACCACGCGAGGGCGATACAGACGACGCCGTCGGTCCAGCCGGTCCAGCCGAAGAGCTGACCGGCCGGGTCGGGGCCGCTCGCAGCGCCGTCCAGCCGGTCCAGCCGGTCCAGCCGAAGAGCTGACCGGCCCGGTCGGGGCCGCTCGCAGCGCGGTGATGAAGGCGTCCGGTGTGGGCTGTGCGGGCGCGGTCTCTCGGACGACGGCGGGGATGCCCCGCACCGGTGCCGGGTCCCGGACCTCCCGGACGATCACCCCCGGAGGCCGGCTGCCCAGCCCCAGACGGGGCAGCGGGCCGCGAAGCGCACGGTAAAGCTCACCCCCGCGCCGGGCCCGGCAGGGCCCGCGTCCAGCTCGGGCTGCGCGGGTGCCGTCTCCCGGACCACGGCGGGGATGCCCCGCACCGGCGCCGGTCGCGCACCTCCCGCACGAGCGCCCCCGCTGCCCAGCCCCAGCCGGGGCAGCGGGCCGCGAAGCGCGGCCCCTGGCCTCAGCCTCCGTAGAACAGTTCGTCCACCACTGCCCGGGCCCGGCGGGCGGTGCGGCGGTAGTCGTCCAGCATGTCGCCGACGCGGCCCGGGCCGTAGCCCAAGTACCGGCCTACGGCGACCAGTTCGCGAGGGTCGGTGGGGAAGGTGTCGCCGGCTCGCCCGCGGACCAGCATCACCGCGTTGCGGACCCGGGTGGCCAGGACCCAGGCCTCGCCCAGCGTCCCGGCGTCCTCTGCCGAGATGAGCCCGGCGGCGCATGCGGCGGCGAGTGCCTCCCGGGTGCGGGTGGTGCGCAGGCCCGGCTCGGTGGCCCCGTGCCGCATCTGGAGCAACTGCACGGTCCACTCCACGTCGGAGAGCCCGCCCGGCCCGAGTTTGGTGTGCAGCTTGGGATCGGCCCCCCGGGGCAGCCGCTCCGCCTCCATACGCGCCTTCAGCCGCCTGATCTCCCGGACGGCGTCGTCCCCGAGCCCGCCCTCCGGATAGCGCAGCGGGTCGACGAGTTCGATGAACCGCCGCCCCAACTCCGCGTCACCCGCGACGGGTTCGGCCCGCAGCAGCGCCTGTGACTCCCATCCCAGCGACCAGCGCCGGTAGTAGGCCGCGTAGGACTTCAACGACCGTACGAGCGGCCCGGACTTGCCCTCGGGCCGCAGGTCGGCGTCCACGAGCAGCGGCGGGTCCGCGCTGGGGACCTGAAGCAGCCGGCGCATCTCGGAGACGACCTTGTTGGCGGCGTCCGAGGCCTCCCGCTCGTCGGCGCCGTCCCACGGCTCGTGCACGAACAGGACGTCGGCGTCCGACCCGTAGCCCAGCTCGTGGCCGCCGAAGCGCCCCATCCCCACGACGGCGAAGCGGGTGGGAAGGGTGTCTCCCCAGCCCTCGCGCACGACCGCCCGCAGGGTCCCGGCGAGCGTGGCGGCGGTGAGGTCCGACACGGCCCCGCCCACCAGGTCCACGAGCGCCCCCTGATCGGCCTCGACCGGCTGCGCCTCGGTGCCGTAGGAGCCGACGATGTCCGCGGCGGCCGTACGGAACAGCTCGCGCCGCCGCACCCCGCGCGCCGCGGTGACGGCCTGCACGACGCCCTCGGCGCGTCCGACGGCGGACAGTATCTCCTGCTCCAACTGGGCCCGCCCGCGCGGCTCGAGCCCTTCGCCGTCGCCGTCCCGGTCGCCGAGCAGGGCCACCGCCTCGGGGGCCCGCATGAGCAGATCGGGGGCGAGCCGCCCGGCGGACAGCACGCGGGCGAGGTTCTCCGCGGCGGCCCCTTCGTCCCGCAACAGCCGTAGGTACCAAGGGGTCTTGCCGAGCGCGTCGGACACCTTGCGGAAGTTCAGCAGCCCCGCGTCCGGGTCGGCGGAGTCCGCGAACCAGCCCAACAGCACGGGCAGCAGCGTGCGTTGGATGGCGGCCTTGCGGGAGACGCCGGAGGCCAGCGCCTCCAGGTGACGCAGCGCCGAGGCGGGATCGGCGTACCCGAGCGCGACGAGCCGTTCCCGGGCCGCCGCGGGGCTCAACCGGCTCTCGCCGGGCGCGAGTTGGGCGACGGCGTCGAGGAGCGGCCGGTAGAACAGTTTCTCGTGCAGTCGGCGCACCATCGCCGCGTACCGCTTCCACTCCCGGCCCAGTTCGACGACGGGATCGGTGCGCAGCCCCAGCGACCGGCCGAGCCGCCGCAGTTCGGCCTCGCTCTCCGGTACGAGGTGGGTGCGCCGCAGCCGGTAGAGCTGGATCCGGTGCTCCATGGACCGCAGGAACCGGTAGGCGGCGTCGAGTTGGACGGCGTCGGCCCGCCCGATGTACCCCCCGGCGGCGAGCGCCTGGAGCGCGTCGAGGGTGGTCCCGCTGCGCAGCGAGGCGTCGGCCCGTCCGTGCACGAGTTGCAGCAACTGCACGGCGAACTCGACGTCTCTCAACCCGCCGGGCCCGAGCTTGAGTTCACGCTCGACCTCGGCGACCGGAATGTTCTCGACGACCCGCCGCCGCATCTTCTGCACGTCGGTGACGAAGTTCTCCCGCTCGGCGGCCTTCCACACCAGCGGCTCGACGGCGGTGACGTACGCGGCCCCCAGCGCCAGATCGCCCGCCACCGGCCGCGCCTTCAACAGGGCCTGGAACTCCCAGGTCTTGGCCCACCGCTGGTAGTAGGCGAGATGGCTGCTCAGCGTCCGCACCAGCGGCCCGTTGCGCCCTTCGGGCCGCAGGTTGGCGTCGACGGGCCAGATCGACCCTTCCACGGTGGTCTCGGAACAGATCCGCATCATGTGCGAGGCGAGCTTGGTGGCGGCCCGCAGCGCCTTCCCCTCGTCGGCCCCGTCGACGGCCTCACCGACGAAGATGACGTCGACGTCCGACACGTAGTTCAGCTCGTGCCCGCCGCACTTCCCCATGGCGACGACGGCGAGCCGGCACAACGCGGCGTCGTCGGGCGCGTCGGCCCGCGCCAGCCCCAGCGCCGCCCGCAGGGTGGCCGTGGCGAGGTCGGCGAGCTCGGCGGCGGTCTCGGCGACATCGGTGGTCCCGCACACGTCACGCGCCGCGATGGCCAGCAGACACCGCCGGTAGGCGACCCGCAGCAGCACGGGATCGGTGGCCCAGGCGAGCCCCCGCTCGAACTCCTCCACCCCCGGGTGCAGATCCCGGGGCTCGTACATGACCAGCGCCTCCCAGTCGCGCGGATGCCGGGCCAGATGGTCGGCGAGGGCGGCGGACGCCCCCAGCACCCCCAGCAGCCGGTCCCGCAGCGGCTTGGCCGCTATCAGCGTGTCGAGCAGTTCCCGCCGGGCGGTGTGCCCGGGCTGCGCCTCCAGCAGCCGGACCAGACCGTGCAGGGCGAGATCGGGATCGGCGGTGTCCCCGAGGGCCTCCAGAAGCACCGGGTCGTTGCGCACCGGGCCCAGCTCGGGCCCGTCGAGCAGCCGCTCGGCGGCGGACGGATCGGTGAAGCCGTGCCGCAGCAGCCGAGTGAAGGTACTGCTCCTGCGCCCCGGCGCCATCCTGGCCTCCTCGTCGATCAAGGTCGTCCTCGTCCGATCAAGGCCGTCCGCACCTGAGCCTAGCCCTCACCTCACGGTGGCGCGCCGGGCCGGTTTCGGGTTCCGTGGAGAACATGAACATGACCCTAGAAGTGATCCTGCTGCCGGTGTCGGACGTCGACCGGGCCAAGGAGTTCTACCGCGACAAGGTCGGCTTCCACGTGGACCTCGACGGCGAGGTGATGGAGGGCGTACGGATCGTGCAGCTCACCCCGCCCGGCTCGGGCTGTTCGATCGCCCTGGTCGACGGCCTCCAGGTCCCGACGGGAACCCCGCGACCGGGCACGTACCACGGCATGCAGCTCTGCGTGACGGACGCGAAGGCGGCGTACGAGGAACTGACCGCCCGGGGCCTGGACGTCAGCGAGCCGGTGCGGTTCGCCCCGCAGGACGGCGCGACCTTCATGTACTTCAAGGACCCGGACGGCAACGGCTGGGCGATCCAGGAGTACCGCCGCCGCGAGACGGAGCCGCTGCACAAGGTGCTGGCGCAGTTGACAGACCCGGCAGACCCGACGGGCTGACGGGCCCACCGGGAAAGAGGCGTCAGTTCACCAGGTCTTCATCCTTCAGGTTGAACGACGTGGGGCACGGGCATCTTGGCGTGTGCATGCTCTATCTGCACAGCGCAGCACCACACCACGGTTACCGCCCCCGCCCTTCCCCCCACCGGAGGTAGATGTGTCCGGCAGCTCCAGATACCGCCGCAGCCGCGCCGTCGTGGCGTCCGCGCTCGCCTTCACGGCGGCAGCCGTCGGCCTGTGGTCCGGGCTCGGCGGCTCCTCGTCGCCCGCGCGGGCCGCGGCCGGCGTGCCGACCCCGGACCACGTCGTCGTCGTGGTCTTCGAGAACCACGCCTACAGCCAGGTGATCGGCGCGTCCGGCGCGCCGTACCTCAACTCGCTCAGGACCGGCGGGGCCAACCTCTCCCAGTCCTACGCCGAGACCCACCCGAGCCAGCCCAACTACTTCGCCCTGTTCTCCGGCTCCACCCAGGGCATCACGGACGACAGTTGCTACACGCCCGGCTTCTCCTCGGCCCCGAACCTCGCCTCCGAGCTGATCGCGGCCGGCCGCACCTGGGCGAGCTACAACGAGACGCTGCCCAGCCAGGGCTCGACGACGTGCAGCAGCGGCACCTACGCCCGCAAGCACAACCCGTGGTTCGGCTTCAGCAACATCCCGACGTCGACGGCGAAGACGTTCGCGCAGTTCCCGACCGACTACACGACGCTCCCGCAGGTGTCCTTCGTCGTCCCCAACCTGTGCAACGACATGCACGACTGCTCGGTGGCGACCGGCGACACCTGGCTCAAGAACAACCTCGGCGCGTACGCCACCTGGGCCAAGACCCACAACAGCCTCCTCGTCGTCACTTTCGACGAGGACAACCGCCTCGCCGGCAACCGCATCCCGACCGTCCTCTACGGCCAGCCGGTGACGCCGGGTTCGACCTCGTCGACGACGTACAACCACTACGACCTGCTGCGCACCCTCGAGGACAGCCAGGGCCTGACGACCCACGCGGGCAACGCGGACGCAGCGACGGACATCACGGGGATCTGGGCCTCCTGAGATGTACGTAGCGGACAGCCGCGCCGGCGCACCCGCTGCCCCCGCCGCAACCACCACAGCCGCCACAGCCGCCACAGCCGCCACAGCCGGTGTCGCGCCGACCGTCCTCGCGCTCGGCGCGGTCAGCCTGATCACCGACGTGTCGTCGGAGATGGTGACGGCCGTGCTCCCGCTGTACCTGGTGGCGGGCCTCGGCCTGTCCCCGCTGGGCTTCGGGCTCCTGGACGGCGTCTACAACGGCTTCTCCGCGGTCGTACGGCTGGCCGGCGGCCACCTCGCCGACCGGGGCGGCGGTCGTCACAAGTGGGTGGCGGGGGCGGGCTACGCCCTCTCGGCGCTGTGCAAGCCCCTGCTGCTCCTGGCGCACACACTGACCCCGATCGGCCTGATCCTGGCCGCCGACCGCACCGGCAAGGGCCTGCGCACGGCCCCGCGCGACGCGCTGATCTCCCTCTCGTCCACGCCCGAGACCCGTGGCCGCGCCTTCGGGGTGCACCGGGCGATGGACACGGCGGGCGCCCTGCTCGGCCCGCTGGCGGCGTTCCTGATCCTGCGCGCGACGGTGGACGGCTACGACGCCGTCTTCACGGTCAGCTTCTGCGTGGCGGTCGTCGGCGTACTCGTACTGCTCCTGTTCGTGCCGAACACACCCACGGCACAACCCAAAGAACAGACCACGCCCCCGGCCCCCCGCCCCACCCTCCGCGCCGCCCTCGCCCTCCTGCGCCACCGCGACCTGCGCCGCATCACGCTCTGCGCCCTGCTGCTGGGCCTCGCCACGGTCAGCGACTCCTTCGTCTACCTGCTGCTGCAACGCCGCCTGGGCGTCCCCGACCGCTGTTTCGCCCTGCTGCCGCTCGGCACGGCGGCGGCGTTCCTGCTCCTCGCCGTGCCGCTGGGCAGGCTGGCGGACCGGATCGGCCGCCGCCGGGTCTTCCTCGCCGGCCACGGCGCGCTGCTCCTCGCCTACGGGCTCCTGCTCACGTCCTGGCACGGCCCCGCGCTGCCCTACGCCGTGCTGCTCCTGCACGGCGGCTTCTACGCGGCGACCGACGGCGTACTGATGGCGGCGGCCTCGGACTGCGTACCGGAGGAGCTGCGCTCGTCGGGACTGGCCCTCGTCCAGACCGGCCAGGCGCTGGCCCGTTTCGTCTGCTCGCTCGCCTTCGGGGCGGCCTGGACGCTGTGGGGCGACCGTACGGCGCTCCTGGCGTCGACGGCGGCGCTGGCGGTGTGCGCGGCCTTCGCCCTGACCCTGCGCCCGGCCCAGGAGCCCACCTCATGCCCCTGACCAGCATTTCCTTGACCCTGCGCCACCGGGTCCTGGTGCTCCTCGCGGCCGTCGCCGTCCTCGCCGGGGTGGCGACGGCCGCGGTGCTGCACGCGTCGGCGCGGGCGGAGCGGCGCGACCAGGCCCAGGCGGGCGGCCCGCAGGTCACCGCCGGGCGGATCACCCTGACGGACACCGGCCGCATGGTGTTCCGCAACATGGCCTGGGGCCCACACCGCGACGAACTGACGACGGTCCCGGCCTCGGACCCCGCCGGCCCGCGCACCGCCGCCGGCGTCAAGTGCCTCCGCTTCTACGCCGCTTCGGGCACCGGAGTCTGCCTCCAGGCGGTGCACGGCGCGGTGACGGACACCTACCGCGCCCTCATCCTCGACGCGACGCTGAAGGAGACGGCCCGCTACGACGTCCCCGGCATCCCCTCCCGCGCCCGCGTCTCGCCCAGCGGCCGCTTCGCCGCCTGGACGGCGTTCGTCGGCGGCGACTCGTACGCGGGCACGAACTTCTCGACCCGTACGGCGATCGTGGACACGCGCACGGGGAAGCTGACCCCGTCCCTGGAGGAGTTCCGCATCCTGAAGGACGGCCACGTCTACCACGCGGCGGACGTCAACTTCTGGGGCGTGACCTTCGCCTCGGACGACCGCACCTTCTACGCGACGCTGGCCACCAAGGGCGGCACGTACCTGATCAAGGGCGACCTGAGCACCCGCACGGCGACCATCGTGCACCCGAACGTGGAGTGCCCGTCCCTCTCCCCCGACGGCACCCGCATCGCCTACAAGAAACGGGTGCCGGGCCTCCCGAAGGACGCCCCCTGGCACCTCTACGTCCTGGACCTCCGCACCCTCCGCGAAACCCCGCTCGCCGAACCCCGCAGCGTCGACGACCAGGCGGTCTGGCGCGATGCCCACACGATCGTCTACGCCCTCCCCGGCGACTACGGAGCGGACCTCTACACCGTCCCGGCGGACGGCACGGGAAAGCCGCGGCGCATCAGCACCGCGGCCGTGTCCCCTGCGTTCCCTGCGTTCGCTACGTCCCCTACAGAACCGGCAGGTTCTTCCGCAGCTCGAAGGCCGTGACCTCGGAGCGGTACTCGTGCCATTCGGCGCGCTTGTTGCGGAGGAAGAAGTCGAAGACGTGCTCGCCGAGCGTCTCGGCGACGAGGTCGCTGCGCTCCATCAGGCCCAGCGCCTCGCCGAGGTTCTGCGGGAGCGGCTCGATGCCCATGGCCCGGCGTTCGGCGTCCGACAGCGCCCAGACGTCGTCCTCCGCGCCCGGCGGAAGCTCGTAGCCCTCCTCGACGCCCTTGAGGCCGGCGGCGAGCAGCATGGCGTACGCCAGGTACGGGTTGGCGCCGGTGTCGAGGGAGCGGACCTCGATGCGCGCGGAGCCGGTCTTGCCGGGCTTGTACATCGGGACGCGGACCAGCGCGGAGCGGTTGTTGTGGCCCCAGCAGATGTACGACGGGGCCTCGCCGCCCGCACCGGCCGTGCGCTCGGAGCCGCCCCAGATGCGCTTGTAGGAGTTGACCCACTGGTTGGTGACGGCGGCGATCTCGGCGGCGTGCTTCAGCAGGCCCGCGATGAAGGACCGGCCGACCTTGGAGAGCTGGTACTCGGCGCCGGACTCGTAGAACGCGTTGCGGTCGCCCTCGAAGAGGGAGAGGTGCGTGTGCATGCCACTGCCGGGGTGCTCGCTGAACGGCTTCGGCATGAAGGTCGCCTGGACCCCCTGCTCCAGCGCGACCTGCTTCATGACCAGGCGGAACGTCATGATGTTGTCGGCGGTAGAGAGCGCGTCGGCGTAGCGCAGGTCGATCTCCTGCTGGCCGGGCGCGCCCTCGTGGTGGGAGAACTCGACCGAGATGCCCATCGACTCCAGCATGGTGATCGCCTGGCGGCGGAAGTCCATGCCGACGTTGTGCGGGGTGTGGTCGAAGTAGCCGGAGTTGTCGGCCGGGGTCGGGCGGGAGCCGTCGGTCGGCTTGTCCTTCAGCAGGAAGAACTCGATCTCCGGGTGGGTGTAGAAGGTGAAGCCCAGGTCGGAGGCGCGGGCGAGGGCGCGCTTGAGCACGTACCGCGGGTCCGCGAAGGACGGCGAGCCGTCCGGCATGAGGATGTCGCAGAACATCCGGGCGGTGCCGGGGGCCTCCGCGCGCCAGGGCAGGACCTGGAAGGTGGACGGATCCGGCTTGGCGATCATGTCGGACTCGTAGACCCGGGCGAAGCCCTCGATCGCGGAGCCGTCGAAGCCGATGCCCTCGTCGAAGGCCTGCTCGAGCTCGGCGGGGGCCACGGCGACGGACTTGAGGAAGCCCAGCACGTCCGTGAACCACAGCCGTACGAACCGGATGTCGCGCTCCTCCAACGTCCGGAGCACGAACTCCTGCTGCTTGTCCATCTTCCGCTTCCCCATCCTTGCTGGTCAGGCCGCCTGTCTCCCGTCCCACGGAGAGGCGGTCGGGCACCCGAGCATCACACCACAACACCATTTCATGCGCGTTGCCGACCATGATCGCCTCGGCGACCCGGGCCTGAACGCCTCACGTCGGGCAGATGTACTGCTCTCCCGCCCCATCTTGCCTGCTCGCCCCGTCTTCCGTAATGCCCGACCCCTTCCGTCTCACCCCGCCGTCTAATTTGCACCCCGGATGCAACTTTGGCCGGGCCGATGCGGGGCCGGTGCCGGGCCGGTGCCGTCCCGCTGCCTGGCCGGTGCCGCCCGATGCGGGCGCGGTTTCGAAACAAGCACGGTTTCGAAGATCCACTTGCCGCCGGGCGGACGGTCAGGCGCAGGTCCCCGCCGTTTTCGCCGTCCGGGACGGGTGTCGATGCGTGGATGTGACGCGGACGGCCGCAGCGATCGGACGCGCGCTGGCGCATACTGGTGGCAATGACGAAGCCAGCAGCCCAGAAGCGTTATTTGCCTACCAGCCCCTTCAAGGCCCCGGTGGCGCCGGTCCCCAAGCAGTTCGCCGTGGGCGACCAGGTCACACACGACATGTACGGCCTCGGCCGTGTCGTCGGCATCGAGGATGGGATCGCGGTGCTTGTGGATTTCGGCTCGGCTCAAGAGCGGATCTTGAGTCCCTACGCCAAGATGAGCAAGCTGTAGGACCGCTGCGCCCGGTCACGGCAGACCGGGCCTCATCATGACCCCGTACCGAATGGGAGACCTCTCATCGAACTGACCTCGCTGTTCTCCGCTCCGGAGGGGGCGCCCCGCGGTGCCGCGACAGCATCGCCGCCTCCGACGACGAACCCCTTCCAGGCCCCCGACTTCGGTGAGGTCGACACCTACTCGCTCGACGACGCGCACGCGTCCGCCCTCCCCGGCATGGACGCCCCCCAGCGCAGGGCGGGCTAGCCCCGACCACGACCGACCAAGCCTCAGGAACTTTCCCCTTCTGCCGGTAGGCGGGCATGCTGGTATGCCCGTCCTCTGATCAGATGCGAGGTGGGGGCAGCAGTGAGCAGGAGGCGTTACGTCGCCCGGGGGGTGCCGGGCGGCTACCGGATCTGGGACAACCGGGGCCGCCGATGGTGGGGCGACCTGTACGAGCTGTGCCCGGACGGTCTCCTCGTCGAACTCAACGGCCAGGCGGACCCGGAGCGGATCACCGCGCTGCTCAGGCACCACCGGGCCCGGAAGCGGTGAGCGGCGAGCGGTAGAAGTCCGAGCGGTAGAAGTCGAGGGTGGCCGCCGTCCGGCCCTCGGGGGTGCGCGTCACACCGGGCGGGTCGTGATGCCCAGCAGCAGCGGGCCCGTCGGTTGCCGTACGAGGTCTGCGACCGTGACCGGGTCCAGGGACGTGAAGAACGCCTCCTGCGCGCGCCGCAGAGCGCCGCGCAGGCGGCAGGCCGGGTTCAGGGGGCAGGGAGTGGCGCCCTCGCAGTCGACGACGTCGCCGTCGCCCTCGAAGACGCGCACCAGTGCGCCCACCGACGCCGTACGGCCGCGCTCCGTCAGGGCCAGCCCGCCGCCCCTCCCCCGGCGGGCCGCCAGCAGGCCCAGGTGCTGGAGCTCGGCGACGACCTTGGCCGCGTGCGTGTAGGGGACCTCCATCGCGGCCGCGACCTCCCGCGTCGTCTCCCGTGTCGTCTCCTGCGCTTCGTCCGTCGCCGCCAGCCGCATGAGGACGCGCAGGGCCAGGTCGGTGGATCGCAGCAGCCGCATGGGAGGGAGCGTAGGTAATGCGCATCTCGGCTTCAAATTATCGTGCCCTCCCTACAAGATCCCCCATCCTTCGCATTACGATCGGCGGACCGTGGGCAGATGCGCCCCTCCCGTCCCGCCCCTTTCCCCCAGAAGGACAGGCCTCATGGGTTCCGCCGACCAGACCAGCAGCACGACGCGCAAGGCGCGTATAGAGGAGATGCGGCGGGCCGAGCAGGCCCGTGAGCGGCGCAACCGGTTTCTCGCGATCGGGGGCAGTGTCGTGGCCGTCGGCGCGCTCGTCGCCGGCGGGGTGTTCGTCGTGAAGTCGCAGTCCGGCCACGACGCCTCCGCCGCCGCCTCCGACTCCAAGTCCTCGGGGCACTTCGTCACCGGTTCGGACGGCGTCAAGACGTGGAAGGGCACCCTCGGCCGTACGCACGTCGCCAAGACCGTGAAGTACCCGACCGAGCCCCCCGTCGGCGGCGACCACAACCAGGTCTGGATGAACTGCAACGGCGACGTCTACACCAAGGCGCTCAACAACATGAACGCCGTCCACTCGCTGGAGCACGGCGCGGTCTGGGTGACGTACAACAGCAAGGCGGCCAAGGCGGACATCGCCGCGCTCGCCGCCAAGGTCAAGAAGACGCCGTACACCCTGATGAGCCCGGACGACGCGCAGGCCGACCCGATCATGCTGACCGCGTGGGGGCACCAGCGCACGGTGACGAGTGCGAGCGACGCGAACGTGGACAAGTTCTTCGCGAAGTTCGTGCAGGGCTCGCAGACGCCCGAGCCGGGCGCGGCCTGCACGGGCGGTCTGCCGCAGTGAGGTACGCGGGTGTGGCGGTCGCCGTGGCCGGGGTGCTCGTCGCCGCGGGGGCCGTCACCTTCTCGGTCGCCGAGGACGGTGGGACGGGCGGCGGCGCGAGCGGCGTGGTCCCCGCCGTGGACTCCGCGGACGCCGGGTTCGCGCGGGACATGGCGGTGCATCACCAGCAGGCCGTCGAGATGTCGTACATCGTGCGGGACCGGACGGCCGACGCGGACGTCCGGCGGCTCGCCTACGACATCGCGCAGACGCAGGCCAACCAGCGCGGCATGCTGCTGGGTTGGCTCGATCTCTGGGGGTTGCCGAAGGTGTCGTCCGACGCGCCCATGACCTGGATGGGCATGGGCGACATGGCCGACGGCGCGGACGGCGCGCTCATGCCGGGCATGGCCACCAACAGCGAGTTGAAGAAGCTGGGCACCCTCAACGGCAGGCAGGCGGAGGTGTTCTTCCTCCAGCTCATGACCGAACACCACAAGGGCGGCATCCACATGGCGCGGGGGTGTGTCGCCAAGTGCACGGTGGGCGTCGAGAAGCGGCTCGCGCAGGGCATGGTCGACGCGCAGGAGTCGGAGCTCGAGGTCATGGCCGACATGCTCAAGGAGCGCGGTGCCAAGGCCCGGTGACGGGGCGTCACCGACGACCGGACGATCCCGGTGACACAACGGTCCTATGACGGAAAGATCCCGGTAACGGGAAGATCTTCGCCCGGCCGTCACACGTCCGGAAGGACCTAAACCCCAAAACGCCTCCGACAGCGGTTACTTGGGTTCTTCTTGGTCTTCACATTCCCCTGACATGAACGGTTCACGGCGAGAGTGGCCGAGACGAGTGATCTACTCGCGTCGAACCACATACAGGGGGTCCTATGAGATCCAACCGTGCCGCGCTGCGCGCCGGAGCGAGCATGGCGGCCACGCTGCCCATGATCGCCGGCGCGCTGGCGCTCGGTATACCCGCGGCGCACGCCGCGGACAGCCCCACCCGTGACACGCTGGCCGGGACCAAGCCCGCGTGGGCCACGGCCAAGGCGGACAAGGGCTCGACCCCGGACAGCAGCCAGGTCTCCGCCCGGGTCTACCTCGCGGGACGGGACGCCGCCGGCCTCGCCGCGTACGCGAAGTCCGTCGCCGACCCCGGCTCGGCCGCCTACGGCGAGTACCTCTCCGCCGCGCAGGCGCAGGCCCGCTTCGGCGCGACCGCGGCGCAGGTGGCCGCGGTCAAGTCGTGGCTGACGGCCGCCGGTCTGAAGGTGACGGGCACGTCGGAGCACTACGTCTCCGTGAGCGGCGAAGTCGCCGCCGCCGAGAAGGCGTTCGGCACCCAACTGCACAACTACGCGAAGAGCGGCAAGACCTACCGCGCCCCCGCGCAGGCCGCCTCGGCGCCCGCGGGTCTGGACGGCGCCGTGCTGACCGTCACCGGCCTGGACAACGCGCCGCACAAGGCCAGCTCCAAGGACCAACTCCCGCCGCCGGACGCGGTGTTCAAGAACGCCGGGCCGTTCTCCTCGTACTACGGCTCCAACGTGGCGACGACCCTCCCGTCGGCGTACGGCCAGAAGATCCCGTACGCCGTCCAGGGGTACACGGGCAAGCAGTTGCGGGCCGCCTACGGCGCCGGCAAGTTCACCGGCAAGGGTGTGCGCGTCGCCATCACGGACGCCTACGCCTCGCCGACGATCGCCTTCGACTCGGCCACGTACGCGAAGGCGCACGGCGACGGGTCCTGGAAGACGAGCCAGCTCAAGCAGGTCCTGCCCGCGCAGTTCACCAGGACCACGGAGTGCGGGGCGTCCGGCTGGTACGGCGAGGAGACCCTCGACGTCGAGGCCGTGCACGCGGTCGCGCCGGACGCGAACGTCACGTACGTGGGCGCCGCGTCCTGCTACGACGAGGATCTGCTCGACTCGCTCAGCAAGGTCGTCGACAACCACCTGGCCGACATCGTCTCCAACTCCTGGGGCGACATCGAGGCCAACCAGACGCCCGACCTCGCGGCCGCCTACGACCAGGTCTTCCAGTTCGGCGCGGTCGAGGGCATCGGCTTCTACTTCTCCTCCGGCGACAACGGCGACGAGGTCGCCAACACCGGTACGAAGCAGGTCGACACCCCGGCCAACTCGGCGTGGGTGACGGCGGTCGGCGGTACCTCGCTGGCGGTCGGCAAGGGCGACAAGTACCTGTGGGAGACCGGCTGGGGCACCGACAAGGCCGTCCTGTCGGCCGACGGCAAGAGCTGGACCGGCTTCCCGGGCGCGTACAACTCGGGCGCGGGCGGCGGCACCAGCAAGACCGTCGCGCAGCCGTACTACCAGAAGGGCGTCGTCCCGACGGCGCTGGCCACGGCGAACAACGCCGCCGGCAACCGCGTCGTCCCGGACATCGCGGCGATCGCCGACCCGAACACCGGCTTCCGCGTCGGCCAGACCCAGACCTTCCCGGACGGGTCCCAGCAGTACGCCGAGTACCGCATCGGCGGCACCTCGCTCGCCGCTCCGGTGATCGCGGCCGTCCAGGCGCTGGCGCAGGAGGCGCAGGGCGGCAAGGCGATCGGTTTCGCCAACCCGTCGATCTACGCCAAGTTCGGCTCGCGGGTCTACCACGACGTCACGGACAAGCCGACGGGTACCGAACTCGCCGTCGCGCGCGTCGACTTCGTCAACGGCTTCGACGCGACGGGCGGTCTGCTGACCTCCGTGCGCAGCCTCGGCAAGGACAGCTCGCTGTCCGCGGTCAAGGGCTACGACGACGTCACCGGCGTCGGCACGCCGGCGAGCGGCTACGTCGAGTCGTACCGCGGCGCCAAGCGCTGAGCGGTGGCCGACCGGTGGCTGATCGGCGACCGACCGGTGGCTGATCGGTAGCCGGGCAGTACCCCGTAAGGGTTGAGAGTTATCGGTGGGGGTGCGTGAGGTGCGTGACACCTCGCGCACCCCCATCGCGTCGCACTGACGATTACACTGGTTCCGTGCCTCAACTTCGTCTCGCTCTGAACCAGATCGACTCGCGCGTCGGCGACCTCGCCGGCAACACCGAAACGATCCTCCGCTGGACCCGGCACTCCGCCGAACAGGGAGCGCATCTCGTGGCGTTCCCGGAGATGGCGCTGACCGGGTATCCCGTCGAGGACCTCGCCCTACGCTCCTCCTTCGTCGAGGCCTCCCGCGCGGCCCTGCGCGCGCTCGCCGCGCGCCTCGCCGAGGAGGGCTTCGGGGAGCTGCCGGTGATCGTCGGCTACCTCGACCGGTCGCAGGACGACCAGCCGAAGTTCGGCCGCCCGGCCGGCTCCCCGCGCAACGCGGCGGCGGTGCTGCACGGCGGCGAGGTGGTCCTGTCCTTCGCCAAGCACCACCTGCCGAACTACGGCGTCTTCGACGAGTTCCGCTACTTCGTGCCCGGCGACACCATGCCGGTGGTCCGGGTGCACGGGGTGGACGTGGCGCTCGCCATCTGCGAGGACCTCTGGCAGGACGGCGGCCGGGTACCGGCGGCGCGCTCCGCCGAGGCCGGTCTGCTGCTCTCGGTCAACGCCTCCCCCTACGAGCGGGACAAGGACGACACCCGCCTGGAGCTGGTCCGCAAGCGGGCCCAGGAGGCCGGCTGCACCACCGCCTACCTCGCGATGATCGGCGGGCAGGACGAGCTGGTCTTCGACGGCGACTCGATCGTCGTCGACAGGGACGGCGAGGTGATCGCGCGGGCGCCGCAGTTCTCGGAAGGCTGCGTGGTCCTGGACCTCGACCTGCCGGCGGCCTCGGCCGACGCGCCGACGGGCGTCGTCGACGACGGTCTGCGCATCGACCGCGTCGTGCTGTCGCAGGAGCCGCTGCCGGCGTACGAGCCGGAGCTGTCCGGCGGGTACGCGGAGCGGCTGGACGACGCCGAGGAGATCTACTCGGCGCTGGTCGTGGGCCTGCGGGCGTACGTCGCGAAGAACGGCTTCACGTCGGTGCTGATCGGTCTGTCGGGCGGCATCGACTCGGCGCTGGTGGCGGCGATCGCGTGCGACGCGGTGGGCGCGCAGCATGTGTACGGCGTGTCGATGCCGTCGAAGTACTCCTCCGAGCACTCCAAGGGCGACGCGGCGGAGCTGGCGCGCCGGACCGGCCTGAACTTCCGCACGGTCCCGATCGAGCCGATGTTCGACGCGTACATGTCGTCCCTGGGCCTGACGGGTCTCGCGGAGGAGAACCTCCAGTCCCGGCTGCGCGGCACGCTGCTGATGGCCGTCTCCAACCAGGAGGGCCACATCGTGCTGGCCCCCGGCAACAAGTCGGAGCTGGCGGTGGGGTATTCGACGCTGTACGGCGACTCGGTGGGGGCGTACGGGCCCATCAAGGACGTGTACAAGACGTGGATCTTCCGCCTGGCGGAGTGGCGCAACCGCGCCGCTGCGGAGCGCGGCCAGACCCCGCCGATCCCCGAGAACTCGATCACCAAGCCGCCGAGCGCGGAGCTGCGCCCCGGCCAGGTCGACACGGACTCCCTCCCGGACTACCCCGTCCTGGACGCGATCCTCGAGATGTACGTCGACCGGGACCAGGGCGCCGACGCGATCGTCGCGGCGGGCTACGACCGTGAGCTGGTCGCCAAGACCCTGCGCATGGTGGACACCGCCGAGTACAAGCGGCGCCAGTACCCGCCGGGCACGAAGATCTCCGCAAAGGGTTTCGGCAAGGACCGCCGCCTCCCCATCACCAACGCCTGGCGCGAGTCCCTCTAACCATCAGCCCAGCGCGCCCTCGCCCGCTTGAACGACACACGGGGCGCGCTGGCCGGTCTCCGCGTTCTCACCAACCGGCACCACACAGTCAAGAACGCCGCAGGCTTCCACAAACGGCACGACGACACCCTCACCCGGGACGATCAGTACTCCGCGGACCTGGTCGCGACGTCAGGGGACTGCGGAGTCGCGAAGCCCCCATCGCCGGGGGCGGCGTAGCAGATCGCCTCGATGCTCTGTCCCGCGCCGAAGTGGTGGGTCGTCCGCCCCGTCCTGGACCAGCCGAGGCGCTCGTAAAGACGTATGGCGGCCTGGTCCTTGACCATCACGTCGAGGACCAGGCGGCGGCCGTGACTCAAGCCGTAGCCCATGGCCGTCCGGACCAACTGCTCGCCCACGGCGCGCCTGCGGGCGTCTCGGACGACGAAGAGGCGGGCCAGTACTCCGATGTGCTGCTCGATGTGCTGCCCGTCGGCCGCGCTCTGTTCGAGCCACAGCGTCACCGCGCCCTCGCCACACGGCCGCATCACCGCCACATGGCCGACGATCCTTCCCCCGGCCTCCGCCACCCAGGAGGCCAGTACGTCGTCGGACCGCAGCCAGTCCGCCGGACGGGCCACCCCCTCGACCGGGTAGCCGTCGGTGGCGTGCACGTCGGTCAGTGCCGCTGCGGCGCCGGGGAGATCCGTGTCCCGGAAGGGGCGGACGACGATGCCGGTGCTCTGCATGCTGGGCTCCTCGGGCATAGGGCGACTACTCGACGGCCAGTTCGTAGAGCAGGCCGGTCAGGTCCGCGCGGTGCACGTAGCGGGACACCTCGAACGGCTCGCCCTCCTGGTCCAGGCTGGTGTGCAGGACTTCGATGACGGGCACGCCGGAGGGCAGCCCGAGGACCGCCGCCTCGGCCGGGGTCGGCATGCGCGCGGTGATCTCGTCCCGTACGCGGGTCATGACGTGGCCGAGGTCCTCTAGCCGGCCGTAGATCCCGTCCTTGCCGGTCCGGGGCTGCGTCAGTGGTGTGCCGTCGGCCTCGTCCCACCTGAGGTAGGTCGACACGATCTGCACGGGCTCGTCGTCGGCGAAGTAGTGGTTCTCCCGGTGCAGCACGCTCTCCTCGTCGGCCGCCACGCCCAGGCGCTCGGCGATGTCCCGGGGCGGGTGCTCACGGGTGACGGCGACGACGTCGATGCGGGCCTCCTTGCCCTGACGCCTGGCTTCGAGCCGGAACGGAGTCAGACCGGTCTCGCGGTTGGCGCGTGCGTACCGGTCGCTGCCGAACCGGAACAGCCGCTGCGACTCCCGTACGAAGACCCCGCTTCCGTGACGGGCCGTCACCAGTCCCGCTTCCGAGAGAATCCGGATCGCCTCACGGGCCGTGTTGCGCGCGGCTCCGTACTGCTGGGCGAGAGCCCGCTCCGAGGGCAGTTTGTCACCGGGCGCGAGACGCCCGGCCTCGATGGCGGCCCGCAGTTCCTCGGCGATGCGTCTGCTCGGCGGCTGGCTCGAGGAGGATGCGGAGGCTGTCATACCCCCAGCATATCAACTGGCTTAAGCCAGTCGCTTGACGCGGACGGCCGCCCGTCCCCAAACTGGCTTGAGCCAGTAGCCGACTTCCGTCGGCTGGACCATGCCGGGACGGTGTCCTACCGCCAAGCAGACACACCGCCCCGGTTCCCCCGGAAGGGAGCCTTCATAATGCCCTTGACGCGAGCGACCGCACACCTGACAAAGGTGAGCGAGTGAGCTACGACCGAGACGCCGTGGCCGCGCCTCCTGCGGGGCTGCGGCTGCTGCCCTGGGAGAGCGACACCGGCAACCCCTGTTTCGTGTCGGCAGGCGACACCCCCAGCCCGTTGTCGCGGCTCGCGGACGAGATCGAGGCGGCCCAACTCCACGACGCCGCCGACGTCCTGGCGGACGCGAGAGCCGTCCTCGACGACGGCAAGGCGGGCGAGTACGCGTTACGGGGCGCGCTGCGGGCGACCACGCAGGTCCTCGGCGCTGTACTGCGCGTCGCCGGCAGCCGGGGCGCCAGGTTGCCCCAGCCTGGCGTCCACCCGTGACGGCGGCCGACGCGCCCGTCCTGTCCGCAGAGTGCACGCTGGCACGCAAGCCCGGCTACGACGACGTACACGCCTGGTGCCGCCAACTCAAGGACATACCGCTGCCCCACTCCACACACGTACTGCTCGTCCACCGGTGCCGCTGCTCGTGCCACCGACAGCCTCCGCCGGAAATCCCCTCGTGCGCGCCCTGATGCCGGCGCGGACGCCGTACTGACGCACCCCGACGGCAGGCCTGCCTGCCCCGCTGTGGAAAACACGGTCCTCCCGACGGGCTCGCCGCCGGGAGGCCATCAGTGATGAACGCCCGTTTCCGCAGGCTGTGGTACGTGGGTGGCGATGATTCGTTCGCGGGCTGTGGGCTGTGGGGTGCGGCGGTGGTCCACCGTGTAGGCGGTGGCCGCTACCAGAAGGCCCAGGATCGCCAGCGCCGCGCCTGCGAGTGCCGGGGAGGTGGCCGTGAAGCCTGCTGCCAGGGTCAGGCCGCCGATCCAGGCTCCGCCCGCGTTGGCGAGGTTGAAGGCTGCCTGATTGGCGGAGGAGGCCAGGGAGGGGGCGGTGGACGCTTCTTCCATGACCATGAGGTTCAGGGGGGAGCCTGTGATGAAGGCCGCCACGCCCAGGAGGAACACGGCCAGTGCGCCGCCCCAGGTCGTTGTCATGAGGAGGGGGAAGAGGGCCAGGACGACGGCGAGGGACGTCAGGCCGGTGAACAGGGTGGCGCGCATCGCGTGGTCGGCGAGGCGGCCGCCCAGCAGGTTGCCGATCGTCGCGCCGACGCCGAACAGGGCCAGCAGCAGCGTCACGCTGGAGTCGGCGTACCCGGCGGAGTCCGTCAGCATCGGCGTGATGTAGCTGTACGCGGAGAAGAGCGCGCCGAAGCCGGCGACCGTCGTGCCCAGCGCCAGCCAGACCGGGAGGGACTTCAGGGCCGCCAGTTCGCCGCGCAGGCCCGTCGCGGGCGCCGCCTGCGGCAGGTGGCGAGGGATCAGCAGGGCCAGGGAGACGATCGCGGCCAGGCCGATCACGCTGACACCGAGGAAGGTCGCGCGCCAGCCGAGGCCCTGGCCGACGAGGGTGGCGACGGGCACGCCCGCCACGTTGGCCACGGTCAGGCCGAGGAACATCAGCGACACCGAGCGGGCCTTGCGCTCCGGCGCGGCCAGGTTGGTGGCCACCACCGCGCCCACGCCGAAGAACGCGCCGTGCGGCAGTCCGCTGAGGAAGCGGGCGGCCAGGAGCGAGTCGTAGCCGGGGGCGAGGGCCGAGAGGGCGTTGCCCGCGACGAACAGGACCATCAGGGAGATCAGGACGGTCCGGCGCGGCAGCCGGGCCGTCAGCGCGGCCAGCAGCGGGGCGCCGACGACGACGCCGATCGCGTACGCCGAGACCAGGTGTCCGGCCGTCGGGATCGACACACGCAGGTCGGCCGCGACGTCGGGCAGCAGGCCCATCATCACGAACTCGGTGGTGCCGATGCCGAAGGCACCCACGGCCAGGGCGAGCAGGGCCAGGGGCATGGAGAAGTCAGCCTTTCGGGGAGAGCGGATTCCGTTAGTCATACGATGCGCACGCTTCGTATGTTTACCTACGGAACAAAGCATCCCCGGCCTTGTATTCCGGCAGATGACCTGCTGGTTAAGGTGTGGTGACCTTCACACGCGCCGCCACCGGAAGGTGGTCGCTGCCCGTCCGGGGCAGGGTCCAGGACGTCACCGGGTCCACGCCCTTCACCATGATCTGGTCGATCCGCGCCATCGGGAACGACGCGGGCCAACTGAAGCCGAAGCCGTTGCCCGCCGCGCCCTGCGTGGAGCGCATCTGGGACGTCACCGCGTTGAGCGAGCGGTCGTTCATGGTGCCGTTCAGGTCGCCGAGCAGGATCACCCGGGCCAGCGGCTCGTCGGCGATCGCCTCACCCAGCGCGTCCGCGCTCGTGTCGCGCTGCCGGGCGGTGAACCCGGCCTGCACCTTCACCCGCACCGAGGGCAGATGCGCGACATAGACGGCGACCTGCCCCTGCGGCGTCGTGATCGTCGCCCGCATCGCGCGCGTCCAGCCCAGCTTGATGTCGACGGGCTGCACGGAGCTCAGCGGATACTTGCTCCACAGGCCGACCGTGCCCTGCACCGAGTGGTACTTGTACGTCGCCGCCAGCGCCTTCTCGTACACCGGCACCGCCGGCTCGGTCAGCTCCTCCAGGGCCAGCACGTCCGCCTCGGACGCGGCCACGTCACGGGCGGTGCCGGCGGCGTCCGGGTTCTCGGCGTTGACGTTGTGGGTGGCGACGGTGAGGTCCCCGCCGCTGCCGGTCTTGTCGCCGAGCAGCCCGCCGAAGAGGTTCAGCCAGACCACGGCCGGCAGGATCACGGCGATCAGCGCGGTCGCCGACCTGCGCACCAGCGCGAGCACCAGCAGCACCGGCACGAACACGCCGATCCAGGGCAGGAACGTCTCCGTGAGGCTGCCGAGGTTGCCGTAGCGGTTGGGGATGCGCGAGTGCACCAGCATCACCAGGGAGAAGGCCAGCGCGAACCCGGTGAGGACCAGGCCCCTCCGCCAGACGCGCGGATCGCCGCGCCAGCCCGCGAAGGCCCGCCCGGGAGCGCGGGAAAAGGTGCGCAGGAAAGTACCGATCAGGCGCCGAAGCCGGGTTCCCCGAGGCTCGGGTCCCGAGCCTCCGTTGTCGTCCGTCTCCGTCATGTACGCCTGCTGCGCCATACCGTCGCCTCACTGCCTGCCGTGCACCGTCCGTCCCCCGGGTACGACCCTAGGGGATGTTCGGGTTCGTTCTCGCCGTCCCGTGACGGCCGTACGGGCACGAGGACGAACGGGGCGCTGTCCCGGGTTCCGGGGCCGGGGTGCGCGGCCCGCTCTGTGACGAAACGCGCACACGCGGGCTACGCGGCCGGGGAACTGACGGGGCGTAGCCCGGCCAGCAGCGTGTCGACGATGCGCTCCGGAAGGTCCTCGGGCAGCTCGGCGTCGGGCCGCAGGACGGAGCGGACGATCATCGGGCCGACGATGAGGTCGTTCACCAGTTCCACGTCCAGGTCGGCGCGGAGTTCGCCGTTCTCCTGGCCTCGGCACAGGACGTCGATGCTCATCCGGCGGCGGGGCGCTATGACCGCGGAGTGGTAGGCCGCCCAGATCTTCGGGCTGCTCTTCATCTGGGCGTGCACGTTGCGCAGGATCGCCGAGGAACGGCTGGCGAGGCCGCGCTGCCGCAGCCACTCCAGCAGCATGATCAGGTCGTCGCGCATGGAGGTGCCCGGGAGCAGTTGGGGGTCCTCGGGCTCGGTGGCGCGCAGGACGTCGACGAAGAGCTCCTCCTTGCCGCTCCAGCGGCGGTAGATGGTGGCCTTGCCGACACCGGCGGTACGGGCGATGCGCTCGATGGAGATCTCGGCGAGCGGGACGCCCTCCTCCAGCAGCTTCAACGTCCCCTCGATGATGGCCCGTTCGACGGCCTCGCTGCGGGGCCGCCCCCGGACGGGCTGCTCCACGGCGCCACTACCGGCGCCACTAGCGGCGCTGTCGTCGGTGCCGTTGTGGGTGCCGTTGTGGGTGCCGTTGTCGGTGCCGTTGTCGGTGCCGTTGTGGGTGCCGTTGTGGGTGCCGTTGTCGGTGCCGTCGTCGGCGAGGCTCACGTCCACTGGTCGCTCGGTCCTTCCGCTGATCTTCTCGTCGTACCGGGAATTGTCGCCCGGCCTACGACTTCGTCCGCACCAACTCCCCCTCTTCCGTGTCCTCTTGGGCGGCCTTCGGCCGGCCCGGCAGGAACGCGGCCACCACGACCGCGCCCACCAGCGCCACCCCGGCGCCGCACAGGGCGGTGACGTGCATGGCGTGCAGGAAGGCGTCGTTGGCGGGGGCGATCAGCGCCCGGCCCGGTGCGCCGAGCTTCGCGGCGACCCCGAGCGTCGCCTCGATGGACTCGCCCGCCGTGTCGCGCAGACCGGCCGGGAGCGCGCCGAGGTGGCCCTCGATGCCGTCGCGGTACGACGTCGACAGCACGGAGCCGAGGACGGCGATGCCGAGCGCGCCGCCGACCTGCCGGAAGGTGTTGCTCAGCGCGGAGGCGGAGCCGGCCTTCTCGCGGGGCAGCGCCTGCATGATGACGACGCTGGTCGGGGTCATGATGTGGGCCATTCCGGTGCCCATGCAGAAGAAGACGAGCTCCAGGATCCAGATCGGGGTGTCCGCGTCCAGCATGGCGAACGCCGTCAGCGTCGCCGCCAGGACGAGCATCGCCGCCGTGGTCGTGGCCCTGATCCCGATGCGGTCCACGACCAGCCGGGCGCGCGGCGCGAAGATCAGTTGGGCGGCGGCCAGCGGCAGCAGCAACAGGCCCGTCTTCAGCGGCGAGTAGCCGCGCACGCTCTGGGTGTAGAAGACCGAGAAGAAGGTCACGCCCATCAGCGCGAAGAAGACCAGCGCGATGACGGAGATCGCGGCGGAGAACACCTTGTTCCTGAAGTAGCCGACATCTATGGACGGATGGTCGCTGCGCTTCTCGAACACCACGAACGCGGCGAGGACGACGAGCCCGGACCCTATGGTCGCGAGCACGGTCGGGTCGGTGAAGTCGGCCAGTTCGCCGCCCTTGATGATGCCGTAGACGAGCAGGACCAGGCCGACGACGGACAGCGTGACGCCGACGGGGTCGAGCCGGCCCGGCTTCGGGTCGCGGGACTCGGGCACCAGCCACAGCATCAGCCCGAACGCGAGCAGCACGATCGGCACGTTGACGAGGAAGACCGAGCCCCACCAGAAGTGGTCGAGGAGGAGACCGCCGGTGATCGGGCCGATGGCGATGGCCAGGCCCACGCCGCCCGCCCACATGCCGATCGCCTTGGGCTGCTCGTCGCGCTCGAAGACGTTCATCAGGACGGCGAGGGTGGCGGGCATCACGAAGGCCGCGCCGAGCGCCATCAGCGCGCGGAAGGCGATGAGCTGGGCGGGCGAGCCGGACTCGGCGGCGAGCGCGGAGCCGATGCCGAACACGGCGAGCCCGCCGAGCAGCACCCGCTTGCGGCCGATCCGGTCGCCGAGGAGACCGGCGGAGAACAGCAGCCCCGCGAAGACGAGCGTGTAGGCGTTGATGGCCCACTCCAGCTCGCTCTGGGTGGCGCCGAGGCCGGTCGGGGCGGGCGTCGAGATCGTCTTGATCGCGACGTTCAGGATCGAGTTGTCGAGCACCACGATCAGCAGGCTCAGCATCAGGACGCCGAGGATCGCCCAGCGGCGCCGGTGCACCGATTCCGGTATCCGCGGCGCAGCGGGAACGGCAGGAGTAGTCATGACATCGAGCCTAAAACACTTCCGATACGAGACCGTCTCGTATCGATTCTCTTTCCGCGTTTCTTACCCTTTTCCTTACCGAGGCCTTACCCACGGGGGGGTGCTCTGGTCCTCCCCGACCCGAGGTGCCACCATGGGTGGTGGTCCGGGGACGCCGTGAGGGCGCCTCGAGATGACGAAGGAGTCGTTGCAATGACGCAGCTTTCGGCTGCCCACCCGAAGACCTCCGACGGCAGCAAGGCGCTGTACGGAGGGAAGGGCACCCGCCGCATCACCGTCCGCGACCTGGCCGTCGCCAAGGAGCGCGGCGAGAAGTGGCCCATGCTCACCGCGTACGACGCGACGACCGCGTCCGTCTTCGACGAGGCCGGGATCCCGGTGATCCTGGTCGGCGACTCGGCGGGCAACTGCCACCTCGGGTACGAGACGACCGTGCCCGTCACCCTCGACGAGATCACCATGCTGTCGGCGGCGGTCGTACGCGGTACGAAGCGCGCCCTGGTCGTCGGCGACCTGCCGTTCGGCTCCTACCAGGAGGGGCCGGTGCAGGCGCTGCGCTCGGCGACCCGGCTGGTGAAGGAGGCCGGGGTCGGGGCCGTGAAGCTGGAGGGCGGCGAGCGCTCGCACCGGCAGATCGAGCTGATGGTGGAGTCCGGCATCCCGGTCATGGCGCACATCGGCCTGACCCCGCAGTCCGTGCACACGACGGGTTACCGCGTGCAGGGGCGCGGCGAGGAGGCCGCGCAGCAACTGCTGCGCGACGCGAAGGCGATCCAGGACGCGGGCGCTTTCGCGGTGGTCCTGGAGCTGGTTCCGGCGGAGCTGGCGGCCGAGGTCACACGGATGCTGCACATCCCGACGATCGGCATCGGCGCCGGACCGCAGACCGACGCGCAGGTGCTGGTCTGGACCGACATGCTCGGGCTGACCGGCGGGCGGGTCCCGAAGTTCGTCAAGCAGTACGCCGACCTGCGGACGGTCATGGGCGACGCGGTGAAGGCGTTCGCCGAGGACGTCGTCGGCGGAACGTTCCCGCAGGAGGAGCACAGCGTCCACTGAGCCGACTCCGCACCAATGACGGCCCGCCGACCGTCCCCCGTCGGCGGGCTGTCGGCGTCGTGGGCGGGCTGTCGGCGTCGTGTAGGCGGGCTGTCGGTGGTCTGTCGGTGGGGGCTGGCACGGTTCTTCCCATGACGCGAATCGACAAGAACACCAGTGGCGCGGGAAGCGCTGTCACCGTTCGGGGGTTGGTCAAGCACTACGGCGAGACCAAGGCACTGGACGGCGTCGACCTGGACGTACGCGAGGGGACCGTGATGGGGGTGCTCGGGCCGAACGGCGCCGGGAAGACCACTCTCGTGCGGATCCTGTCCACCCTGCTCGCCCCCGACAGCGGGCAGGCCACCGTCGTCGGCTACGACGTCGTACGCCAGCCCCGGCAGTTGCGCCGGGTGATCGGGCTCACCGGGCAGTACGCCTCGGTGGACGAGAAGCTCCCCGGGTGGGAGAACCTGTACCTCATCGGGCGGCTGCTCGACCTGTCCCGCAAGGACGCCCGGACGCGCGCCGACGAGCTGCTGGAGCGGTTCTCGCTGACCGAGGCCGCCAAGCGGCCGGCGAGCACCTACTCCGGCGGTATGCGGCGGCGGCTCGACCTCGCCGCGTCGATGATCGGCCGGCCGCAGGTGCTGTTCCTGGACGAGCCGACCACCGGCCTAGACCCGCGCACCCGCAACGAGGTGTGGACCGAGGTCAAGTCGATGGTCGGGGAGGGCGTGACGGTCCTGCTGACCACGCAGTACATGGAGGAGGCCGAGCAGCTCGCCTCCGAGCTGACCGTGGTGGACCGGGGCAAGGTCATCGCGAACGGCGGGATAGAGGAGCTGAAGGCGAAGGTCGGCGGGCGGACGC
The DNA here is from genome assembly GCF_900110755.1 of Streptomyces sp. yr375. Taxonomy (GTDB): domain Bacteria; phylum Actinomycetota; class Actinomycetes; order Streptomycetales; family Streptomycetaceae; genus Streptomyces. The sequence goes on along the minus strand of NZ_FOFF01000009.1, from coordinate 162,456 downwards.
TGCGCGTACGGCCCGTCGATCCGCTCCAGGTGCGGCCGCTGGCCCGGATGATCGACGAGCTGGGCGTCACCGGGCTCGCCGGCACCACCGTCGACACCGCGGGCGGCGCGCTGCTGGTGCCGATCCTCAGCGACGAGCAACTGACCGCGGTGGTCGGCGCGGTGATCGCGCGCGGGGTCACCGTCTCCGCCATCAGCACCGAACTCCCCAGCCTGGACGAGGTGTTCCTGTCCCTGACCGGCCACCGCGCCGGCACCTCGCAGGACACCGAGACCACCGAGACCCGCGAGGAGGTCGCCGTATGAGCGCCGCCACCCTGACCACCGCCACCGCCACTGTCGCGGACGCCCGTATCCCGCTGCGCAGCCACCTGCGGCACACCGGCGCGCTGATCCGCCGCAACCTGCTGTGGATCCGCCAGGACCCGGAGTCCATGTTCGACGCCGTACTGTTCCCGGTGATCTTCACACTGCTGTTCGTGTACGTCTTCGGCGGCTCCATCGGCCAGTCGCTGGGCGGCGGACAGGAGGCGTACGTGCAGTACGTCGTGCCGGGGCTGCTGGCCATGATGGGGATGAACATGTCCCAGGGCGTGGGCACCGGGTTCAACACCGACTTCAACTCCGGCGTCATGGACCGCTTCCGGTCCCTGCCGATCGGGCGCGGCTCGGTGCTGATCGCCAAGATCGTGGTGGAGCTGATGCGGATGCTCGTCGCGTGCGCGATCCTCCTGCTGGTGGGCGTGCTGGTGGGCTTCAACGTCACCAGTTGGCCCGGCCTGTTCGGCGCGGTGGGGCTCGCCACGGTGTTCGGCTCGGCGCTGATGTGGGTGTTCCTCACCCTCGGCGTGACGATGAAGAGCGCGCAGTCCGTGCAGGCCATGGGCTTCCTGGTGCTGATGCCGTTGCAGTTCGGCTCGTCGATCTTCGCGCCGACCAACTCGATGCCGGGCTGGCTGCAGAACTTCACCGAGTACAACCCGCTGTCCTCGCTCGCGGACGCGGCGCGCGGACTCATGGTGGGCGGTCCGGTCGCGCACGGGCTGTGGGTGACGCTGGCATGGTCGGTGGGGCTCACCGCGGTGATGGCGCCGGTCTCGATCCACAAGTTCCGCACCAAGCACTGAGCGCTGAGCACTGAGCACCAAGCCCTTGAAGGGCGCTCACACCAGGGCGGTGGCCCCCTCGTAGGAGAGGCCGCCGCCCTCGGCGTACGCGGCCTCGAACCGCTCGTCGCCGAGCGCGGCGCGGGTGCGGGTCATGGCCGCTTCGCGGGCCTCGCGCTCCGGGCGCGGGGACACGTAGCGCGACGGCAGCAGGGCGGCGGCCGCGCCCAGGCAGCGGGCGGCGTCGGCGGCGCGGCTGCCGCCGTCCACGCCGGTGAGCGCGGTCGCGGCGACGCAGAGGTAGAAGGAGCGGGTGTGCGGGGCCATGGCCACCGACAGCGGGTCCGTGGCCCGTTCCAGGGCCCCGCGGACACCGGTCAGGGCCTGCTCGTACCGGCCGTCGACGACGTCCAGCCAGGCCTCCGCGCCCAGGACGTACGCGTCGAAGAACACGAAGTGCCCGAAGGTGAAGTCCTCGCGCAGCAGCCGGAACTGCTCGCGGGCCTCGGCGGTGCGGCCGGTGAAGGAGAGCCAGCCGGCGAGGAAGAGGCGGGCGGCGGGGACGGCCTCGCTGCCGACGTGCTCGGGCCCGTCGACGACCTCGCGCAGGACGCGCTCGCCCCGCTCCTCCTCCCCCGACTCCAGCAGTACGTTGCCCAGCCGGGCCGAGAGGACCGCCGACTGGGCGCGGGCGCCGAGCCGTTCGGCGCACTCCATGGCGTCCATGAAGTCGGCGGCGGCCTGGTGGTAGGCGCCAAGCCGCTCGTGGGCCTCGCCGCGGGCGGAGAGGGCCTCGGCGACGCCCCAGTCGTCGCCCAGGCGCCGGAAGATCTCCAGCGCCTCGGCGGCGTCCCGGAAGGCGTTCTCGGCCCAGTCGGCGCGGTTGGCGAGGATGTTGGCGCGCAGTTGCAGGCAGGAGGCGAGCTCCCACTCGTAGCCGGGCGTGCGGCGGCAGGTGTCGATGTTGGCGTCGACGATCGTGCGGACGCGCTCCACGTCGCCCGACAGCAGCACGGCGTAGAACCAGAGCAGGCCGGGGGTGCGGCAGGTCTGCGGGAGGCCGGGCTCGTAGGCGGCGGCGATCAGGCGCAGCTTGGCCTGCGCGGCCGGGGTCTGCCAGGCCTCCAACTCGGTGTCCATGCAGGCGAGCTGGGCCAGATGGACACCGCGGCGTGCCTCCCGGAGGGCCTCGCCGGTCAGCGGGGGCGGGGCGTCGATGGCGGACTTCCACACCGGGGCGGCACGGTGCAGGGGTTCGGCGAAGGGGTCGGGGCCGAGGGCAATGACCTCGGCGCACCAGGTGCGGGCCTCGATGCGCAGGTCGCGCATCTGCCAGTACCAGACCAGGGACAGGGTCAGGCAGAGCGCCTCCTGCTCGTCGCGGGCGGCGACGGCGCGGCGCAGCGCGGTGCGCAGGTTCTCGTACTCCGTCTGGAAGCGGTCGACGGCGGCGCGCTGGCCGGGGCCGCGCAGCAACGGCTCGGTGGTGCGGGCGAGTTCGCGGTAGTACGTGAGATGGGCGCGCTCGGCGGCGGCCCGTCGGCCGGACTCGTCGAGCCGCTCGGCCGCGTACTCGGCGACGGTCTCCAGGAGCCGGTAGCGCATGTCGCCGCCGGGGCCGGGGGCGGCGACGACGAGCGACTTGTCGACGAGGGAGGCGAGCGGGGTCAGGGAGTCGAGCGGGCCGCGCGCGCCGGGGCCGCACACCGCCTCGACGGCGGCGAGGTCACAGCCGCGGGCGAAGACCGACAGCCGGGCCAGAACGTCGCGTTCGTCCTCGTCGAGCAGGTCCCAGGACCAGTCGACGACGGCCCGCAGGGTCTGCTGGCGGGGCAGGACGGTGCGGCTGCCGGAGGTGAGGAGCCGGAAGCGGTCGTCGAGCCGGTCGGCGATCTGACGGGGCGTCAACATCCTTAGCCGGGCGGCCGCGAGCTCGATCGCGAGGGGCAGACCGTCGAGACGCCGGCAGATCTCGGCGCAGGCCGCCGCGGTCTCGGCGTCGGCGTCGGTGCGGAAGCCGGGGCGGGCGGCTGCGCCGCGGTCGGCGAGCAGCCGCAGCGCGGCGGGCTGCGGCAGCGGGGCCAGCGGGCGCAGCACCTCGCCGGGCACGCCGAGCGGCTCCCGGCTGGTGGCCAGCACGGTCACCCCCGGGCAGCGCGCGAGCAGTTCCTCGACGAGGCGGGCGGCGGCCTCGACGACGTGCTCGCAGTTGTCGAGGACGATCAGCATGCGCCGTCGGGCGCAGTGCTCGACCAGCCGTTCCACGGGGTCGTCGTGGCGGTCTGAGGCGGCCCGCAACTCCTCGGCGCCGGCGCCGAACAACACGGTCTCGCGGGCGCCCACGGCGGTGAGGACGGCCTGCGGCACGGCGTCCGGGTCGGCGACGGGAGCGAGTTCGGCCAGCCAGACGCCGTCGCGCGCGCCGGGCCGGGCCGCGTCCCGTACGGCCTCGGCGGCCTCCTGCGACAGCCGCGTCTTCCCGGCCCCACCGGGCCCGAGCAAGGTAACAAGCCGCGCACTCGCCAGGTCCCCCCGAATGGCCACGATGTCCCCCTCCCGCCCGACGAAGGAGGTGAGCCGGGCGCGGAGATTACCTGCGGGTGGGGTTGGGTGCGGGGACTCGCCGGGGTCGGCGGGACGGCCGGGATCGCCGGAACGGGAAGCCCCCCTCGCGGCCACGCGGTCGCCCGGGGCTGTCCGGTCGCCCGGGGCCCCGTGGCCGTTCGGGTTGAGCAACTCTGCGTGGAGGGTGCGTAGTTCGGGGCCGGGGTCGGTGCCTAGGTGGGATGCCAGGAGGCGGCGGGTGGTGTCGTAGGCGGCCAGGGCCTGGGCTGTGCGGCCTGCTGCGCGTAGGGCGCGTAGGCGTAGGGCCTGGAGGGACTCGTCCAGCGGGTGGGCGTCGCACAGGGCCGTCAGTTCGGGCAGCGTCCGCTCGGCGTGGCCGAGGGCTATCGCGGCGGTGTGCCGGGCGCGCACCGCGTCGAGGCGGCGGGCCTCCCAGCGGGCCGCCTCGGCAGCCCGGTCGGGCAGGTCGGCGAGGGCCGGGCCCTGCCAGAGGGCGAGGGCGTCGTCGAGGAGCACGGCCGCCTTGGTGGGGTCGCCGTCGGCGAGGGCGCGCGTGCCGTCGGCGGTCAGCCGCTCGAACCGGTGCAGGTCGACGTCGTCGGGAGCGGCGGCCAGCCGGTAGCCGCCCTCGGCGGAGGCGATCGCGCCCGCCCCGAGGGCCCGGCGCAGCCGCCCGACCAGCGCCTGGAGCGCGCCCGGCGCGTCGGCGGGCGGGTTCCCGGCCCACACCTCCTCCGTCAGCAACCCCGCGGGCACGCTCCGCCCGGCCCGCAGCGCGAGCACGGTGAGCAGGGCGCGCAGCCGCGCCCCGCCGACGGTGACGGGGGTGCCGTCCGGACGGAGTGCCTGGGTGGTGCCGAGGATGCGATAGCGCACGGGGTCCATTCTCTCCGGTGGGAGCGCGGACGGTCACGGAGTTCGGGCGGGGTGGCGTGTGCGGCGCGGCGAGCGCGGGCGGGTCGGGCTTCCGTAAACCTCGGTCCGCCCTCGGTCCGCCCTCGGTCCGCCCTCGGTCCGCCCTCGGTCCGCCTTCGGTTCGCCCTCCTAGGAACCTATGGTCGGTCTCGGGACGTTTTCCCCGTACGTCCCGGCCAGGTACGGTCGGGCGGTTCCACGCGATCCAGATGTTCCCGATGTTCCACACGTGCTTACGAAGCAGGGGGCCCCATGACCACCGCCACCACCAGCCGCGGCGAGCGGAGGATCAGTCCCGTCTTTCTCGGGATCCTGGCCGTGACGGCGGTCACCGGCTGGGCGACCTGGACGGGGTTCGCCGAGCGGCCGGGCGTGGCGGTGTTCCTGTTCGTGACGGCCGCCTGGATCGTCTCCCTGTGTCTGCACGAGTACGCACACGCGCGTACCGCCCTGCACAGCGGTGACATCTCGGTCGGCGCGAAGGGGTATCTGACGCTCAACCCGCTGAAGTACACGCACGCCCTGCTCAGCATCGTGCTGCCGGTCATCTTCGTGATCATGGGTGGGATCGGTCTGCCGGGCGGCGCCGTCTTCATCGAGCGCGGGCGGATCCGGGGGCGGTGGCGGCACAGTCTGATCTCGGCGGCCGGCCCGCTGACGAACGTACTGTTCGCGGCGGTGTGCACGGCCCCGTTCTGGCTGCACGCGCTGGCCGGGGTGCCGGACGAGTTCCGGTACGCGCTCGCCTTCCTCGCCATGCTCCAGGTGACGGCCGCGCTCCTGAACTTCCTGCCGGTGCCTGGGCTGGACGGCTACGGGGTCGTCGAGCCCTGGCTGTCGCACGGCGTGAAGCGGCAGGTGGAGCCCTTCGCGCCGTTCGGGCTGCTGTTCGTGTTCGCGCTGCTGTGGGTGCCGGCGGTGAACCGGGAGTTCTTCGACGCGATCTACTGGGTCCTCGACGCGCTCGGGGTGCCCCCGGGCGAGATCGACTGCGGTCAGTGGCTGTACCGCTTCTGGGAGGGCACGCCCGACATGTGCGTCAGCCGGTGACGGTCTTGCCGCGCTTCACGTAGTACCAGCACATGTTGCTGGACAGCCCGGCCAGCAACACCCACACGACGCCCAGCCAACTGCCCTGCACGAAGGAGACGACGGCCGCGGCGGTGGCGAGGAGGCAGACGACGAGGGCGTAGAGGGCGAGGCGGGACATGGGGCTGCTCTCCTGTCGGGGCTCAGAGGACTCGGGGGGCTGAGGAGGCTGTAAAGGACTCGGGGGACACTGATACGGCTTCGCCCAGTGTCCCCCATGCGCTCATACGTCCGTGACGCGCAGGCCCGCGTGGGCCTTGTAGCGGCGGTTGACCGAGATCAGGTTGGCGACCAGGGACTCCACCTGGTGGGCGTTGCGCAGCCGCCCGGCGAACACGCCGCGCATGCCGGGGATCCGGCCGGCCAGCGCCTGCACGATCTCGACGTCGGCCCGCTCCTCGCCCAGCACCATCACATCGGTGTCGATCTCGTCGACCTCCGGGTCCTGGAGGAGGACCGCCGAGAGGTGGTGGAAGGCGGCGGCGACACGGGAGTCCGGCAGCAGGGCGGCGGCCTGCTCGGCGGCGCTGCCCTCCTCGGGCTTCAGCGCGTACGCGCCCTTCTTGTCGAAGCCGAGCGGGTTGACGCAGTCGACGACGAGCTTTCCGGCCAGTTCCTCGCGCAGTGACTCCAGGGTCTTGCCATGGCCGTCCCACGGTACGGCGACGATCACGATGTCGCTGCGGCGCGCGGTCTCGGCGTTGTCGGCGCCCTCGACGCCGTTGCCGATCTCGTCGGCGGCGGCCTGGGCGCGGTCGGCGGCACGCGAGCCGATGATCACCTGCTGGCCGGCCTTGGCGAGCCGGTAGGCGAGGCCCTTGCCCTGCGGACCGGTCCCGCCGAGCACGCCGACGACGAGCCCGGAGACGTCGGGAAGGTCCCACGGGTCCTTGGCGGGAGCCTTCGCCGGGGCACCCGCCGGGGCGCTCGCGGGGGCGCTCACAGGGGTGTTCTGTGCACTGTCACTGTCGGTAGAGGTCATGGACCGACTTTACGTGGGCGTGGCGGACGCCCCTTCGCCGCGCAGGGTGAACGGAACGGCGAACCGTCCGCCTCCGGTCGCCGATTGGGGCAGGATGCGGCCGCATGGACGCCGTACGGGTCGCGTTGTTGCGTGAGGTGCTCGCCGGGACCGAGTGGCTGGGGGCCACGCGGAGGTTCGGCGCGGTGCTGCGGGGGTCGGTCGTGTCGCACGGGGGCGGGCTGCTGCTGGTGGGGACGGCGGCGTACGAGCCGTGGCATCTCGCGGCGCATCTGGTGGACGAGGCGGCGTGGTCGGGTACGCCGGAGCTGGCGCCGACGCTCGTCCGGCATGCCGCGCGGCCCTCGGACCCCGCGCATCTCGCGGTGGGCCTGGGCCGGATCGAGGCGGCCCGGCGGGGCGAGACGCTGCTCGTGGCATCTCCGTCGGGGGACGCGCCGCTCCTCGAACGCGTGGCGGACGCCCGTCGCGCCGGCGTCACGATCCTCGCCCTCGGCCCCGGCGAGGGAGACCTGACGGCCCTGGCCCACGAGACGCTGCCCGTGCCGGACGGCTCCGAGCTGGACCTCGACACCGTGCAGCACCTGGTGAGCGCGGCGGCCGGCGAGACCCTCCCCCCGACCAGAGGCCGCCGCCGCCTCACCGACCGCCTCACCCACCTCGCCGAACGCCTGACAGCCCCGCCCCCTCCCCCCTGGTAACCCTCCACCCGCCCACCCGCCTCAGGGCGAAAAGCAGTTGCCCGGCCCTTCCCCGGCGGCCGAACATGGCCCCTCGTGACCCCCGACGACACCCCCGCCGCCGCCTCCCCCTCCCCCACCGGGTTCCGCGCACTGCTTCCCGACCTTGCTCCCTGGCGGGCCTCACGGGACTTCCGGCGGCTCTGGGTGTCGGGGACCGTCTCCAACTTCGGGAGTTTCCTCACCTTTGTCGCGCTGCCGGTGCAGATGAAGGAACTGACCGGATCGGCCGTGGCCGTGGGGGCGATCGGGGCCGTCGAGCTGGTGCCGCTCCTGGTGTTCGGGCTGTACGGCGGGGCGCTCGCCGACGCGTGGGACAAACGGAAGCTGATCCTGTGGACGGAGGCCGGGCAGGGACTGCTCAGCGCCGCGCTGCTGGTCAACGCGCTGATGCCCGGCCCCGCGCTCTGGCCGCTGTACCTCGTCGCCGCGCTGTCCTCCGCCCTCTCCTCCGTCCAACGGCCCGCGCTGGACTCGCTGTGGCCGCGCATCGTCGCCCACGAGCACCTGCCGGCGGCGGCCTCGCTGAACTCGCTGCGGTGGACCGTGGGCGGGGTCGCCGGACCGGCGCTGGCCGGCGTCGTCGTCGCGTACGCGGGTCTCGGCTGGGCCTACGCCGCCGACCTGCTCACCTTCGTCGCCTCCGTCGCCCTGGTCGTCCCGATCGCCGCCTCGCCCGCCGCGCACGAGGCCGCGAAGCCCTCGCTCAGGGCGATCGCCGAGGGCGCCCGGTACGCCTGGAGCCGCAAGGAGCTCCTCGGTACGTACGCCGTCGACCTGGCCGCGATGTTCCTCGCGATGCCGCTCGCCGTCCTGCCGTTCCTCGCCGACGAACTGGACGCGCGGTGGTCGCTCGGCCTGATGTACGCGGCCGTGCCGGCGGGGGCGCTGCTCGTGAGCCTGACCAGCGGCTGGACCGCGCGGGTGCACCGGCACGGGCGGCTGGTGGTGCTGTCGGCCGCGCTGTGGGGCCTGGCGATCGCGGGCGCGGGGCTCGTGGGGGACGTCTGGCTGGTGCTGCTGTTCCTGGTCCTGGCCGGCGGCTTCGACATGGTCAGCGGGATCTTCCGCGGGGTGATGTGGAACCAGACGATCCCGGACGAGCTGCGCGGACGGCTCGCCGGGATCGAGCTGCTGTCCTACTCGGTGGGGCCGACGGTCGGCCAGTTGCGCAGCGGCGGCTTCGCGGGGTGGCTGGGGGTGCGGACGTCCGTCTGGTCGGGCGGGGTGCTGTGCGTCGGGGCGGTGGGACTGCTCGCGCTCTGCCTGCCGGGGCTGATGACGTACGACGTCCGCACGAACGAGCACGCGGCGCGGCTGCGGAACCAGCGGACCGCGACCGCAGCCGGAGCCGCAGCCGCGCCCGTCGTGGACGTGTGAACGGGTGTGTGATCAGTCCTCGTCCGGTGTGCCGCCCGTCGTCGGGGCGTCGTGCCACTTGGGGTCGTTCTCCCACTGGAGGTTGCGCTCCCGGGCGCTCTCCATCGCGTGCTCGGCCTCCACGCGGGTGGGGTAAGGGCCGAAGCGGTCCTTGCCCGGGCACTCCGGCCCCTCCTCGACCTTCTTGTGCTCCAGGCAGTAGTACCACTCGCCCGGCTTGCCGACGGTCCGCTTCTTGAACAGGGGCATGACGGCTCCTCTCGCCACCGACATGTTCCCCCATGGCCGCTCGTTAGACTCACCGGCATGTCTGGCCAGTCGCTACTCGTCCCAGGGGTGCAGTCCCCCATCCGTTCCGTGCCCGGAAACATCCGCCGCCCCGAGTACGTCGGCAAGCCCGCGCCGACGCCGTACACCGGACCGGAGGTGCAGACGCCCGAGACGGTCGAGGCGATGCGCCGGGCCGGCCGGATCGCCGCGCAGGCGATGGCGGAGGCCGCGAAGCTGATCTCGCCGGGGGTCACCACCGACGAACTCGACAAGGTCGCGCACGACTACATGTGCGACCACGGCGCCTACCCGTCGACCCTGGGCTACCGCGGCTTCCCGAAGTCCCTGTGCACCAGCGTCAACGAGGTCATCTGCCACGGCATCCCGGACTCGACGGTGCTGCGCGACGGCGACATCGTCAACCTGGACGTGACGGCGTACATCGGCGGTGTGCACGGCGACAACAACGCCACGTACCTGGTGGGGGACGTCGACGAGGAGTCGCGGCTGCTGGTGGAGCGGACCCGGGAGTCCCTGGATCGGGCGATCAAGGCGGTCCGGCCCGGCCGGCAGATCAACATCATCGGGCGGGTCATCGAGTCGTACGCGAAGCGGTTCGGGTACGGCGTGGTGCGGGACTTCACGGGGCACGGGATCAACTCGTCGTTCCACTCCGGGCTGATCATCCCGCACTACGACAGCCCGCACGCGACGACCGTCATCCAGCCCGGGATGACGTTCACGATCGAGCCGATGCTGACGCTCGGCACCCACGACTACGACATGTGGGACGACGGCTGGACCGTGGTGACCAAGGACCGCAAGCGGACGGCCCAGTTCGAACACACCCTGGTGGTGACGGAGACGGGGGCGGAGATCCTCACCCTCCCGTAGCCGTCCACCGGCAGTCGTCCATCGGCAGCCCTCTACCGGCCTGCGCCGGTCAGCCCGCTCTCCTGCTCGGAGGGCGGGCTTTTCGTGTGCCGGGTAGGTTTTTGCCGACGGACTGTCGGGAAACATACCGACAGAAGGTCGGCAAGGCGTTGACTTAGGTAAGCCTAACCATAGAAAATCGAGCCCATGGACTCCTTCTCGACAGTGATCCGCACCGCGTCCCACGAGCAGCATGTGGAGGCCGAGACCTCGACGTTCATGAGCGACCTCCTCGGCGGCAGGCTGGGCGTCGAGGCGTACGCGCGCTACACCGAGCAGCTCTGGTTCGTGTACGAGGCGCTGGAGACTGGCGCCGGGCGGCTGGCCTCGGACCCGGCGGCGGGGCCCTTCATACGGCCCGAGCTGTTCCGGCTGCCGGCGCTGGAGCGCGACCTCGCGCATCTGCGGGGCGCGGGGTGGCGGGCGGGTCTTTCGGCCCTGCCGGCGACCGAGGCGTACGCGGCGCGGGTGCGGGAGTGCGCCGAGCGGTGGCCTGCCGGGTACATAGCCCACCACTACACGCGCTACCTGGGCGATCTCTCCGGCGGGCAGATCATCCGCGACAAGGCGGAGCGCACCTGGGGCTTCGAGCGCAAGGGCGACGGCGTCCGGTTCTACGTCTTCGAGGGGATCGGCAACCCGGCGGCGTTCAAGCGGGGGTACCGGGAGCTGCTGGACGGGGTGCGCGTGGACGATCTGGAGAAGCAGCGGATCGTGAGCGAGTGCAAGCGGGCGTTCGCGCTGAACACGGCGGTCTTCCGGGCCCTGGGCGAGGAGTTCCCGCTCTCGGCATGAGCCGGGCCCCCGCGCCGCACGGCGAGGAGGCCCGGGATGACGTCACGTCACATCACGTCACGTCGCATCACGTCATGTACGTCATGCTCGTCATGTCAGAAGCGGTGGCAGTGCGCGCCGCCCCAGACGATGTCGGCGGACGAGGTGTCGATCCCGCCGAAGTACGGGCTGCAGATGCCCTCGTCGCCGCCGAAGTGGTGGTGGCGGGGACCCTCGTCGGCGGTGGCGGTCGTCGCGCCGACGGCGGTGAGGGCGATGCCCAGGACGGTTGCGGCCAGGACGGATCGGATACGCATGGTGTTCCTCTCACGGGGCTGAGTGGTCACGCCCAGAGGTCCCCGTTCGCCCCCGCTCGTCCCCGCCCGCACACCCCAGACCACCCGTACGGCCGTCCAAAAGACCACGGACGCGCGCAACCGGCCGTAGGGTTCAGCGCTCCAGGAACACCCGGCCGCCGATCTCCACCCAGCCGTACGGCTGCGGCGCGGTCAGGATCTGGGAGCCCGCGCCCTGGGTGATGTTGAGTGCGCGGCCGAGCTGTTCGGTGAGCAGGAGGGCCGCGGCGCCCGTCGCCTCGTCCTCGTCGATGCCGTCGTCGCGGCCGGGGAAGCCGCGGGCGCGGACGCGGCCGGCGGACTCGTCCTCCCAGGCCCAGGCGTAGAGCCACTCGCCCTTCGGCGGTATGGCGAGGTCGTCGACCTCGGCGGCGGTGGCGTACCGGCGCAGGGTGCGCGGCGGGGCCCACTCCGCGCGCGCCTCGATCCAGGTGAACTCGCCGTCCAGGCGGGTGCCGACGACGCCGGCCGGGGTGACGAGTTCGGGTATGTCGAGCAGCCAGGCGACGCCGACGCACGGGTAGCCCGCGAAGGGCAGGCGGGCGGTGGGGGTGTAGATGTCGATGATCCCGCGCTCGGGGTCGTCGACGAACACGGTCTCGCTGAAGCCGAGTTTCGCCGCGAGGTCCTGCCGGTCCGCGCGGTCCGGCAGCAGCGAGCCTTCGCGCACCACGCCCAGTTCGTTGCCGTAGCCGCCGTTCGGCGCGCAGAAGACGCGGAGCACGTCGTAATCAGTCACCGGGGAATTGAAACACCGCCCGGGGAGGTGAACCTCCAAGTGGAATCTTTGAATCTCCTTTGACCATCCCTTGGGGTCTGTTTTGAGCCACCGTGATCGGCTCGTGTCCTTGGCGCGCCTTTGAGAGGTGAATCACGGCACGGGCGGGTATTACGCAGGTAAGCCTTGGATAAGTTAGGCGAGGCTCACCAACCCTGTGAGTCCTGTCACGTGAATATTCAGCCATCGCTGGGAGCCCGAATGCGAGCCGCCAGACTGTCCGTCGTCACCGCCGTCACCGCCGTGACCGCACTGACCGCCGTCACGGGGTGCACCTCGAAGAGTGACGCGAAAGACGGCGACCGTGTCATCAGCGTGACCGCCACCGACTCCAAGTGCGAGACCTCCAAGAAGGAGATCTCCGCCGGGCACGTCGAGCTCGCCATCGAGAACAAGGGTTCCAAGGTCACCGAGGTCTACGTCCTCTTCCCGGACGACCGCGTCGTCAGCGAGCGCGAGAACATCGGCCCCGGCACCAAGCAGCGGGTCACCGCCGAGGTGAAGGCCGGTTCGTACGAGATCGCCTGCAAGCCGGGCATGAAGGGCGACGGCATCCGCCAGGCCCTCAAGGTCACCGGCGGTTCCGTCGCCAAGCGCGACCCCCGCCTGGACAAGGCGGTGGCCGCCTACCGCGGCTACGCGCAGACCCAGGCCGACGAGACACTGCCCCGGGTCGCCACCTTCGTCGCGGCGATCAAGGCCGGAAACATCGAGGCCGCGAAGAAGGCCTACGCCCCGTCCCGTATCGGCTGGGAGCGCACCGAGCCGGTCGCCGAGTCCTTCGGCGACATCGACCCGCTGGTCGACACCCGCGCGGACGGCCTGGAGGCCGGCCAGAAGTGGACCGGCTGGCACCGCCTGGAGAAGTCGCTCTTCGCGGACAAGAAGATCACCGCCGAGGACAAGACCCTCGCCGACCAGCTCGTCACGGACCTGACGGACTGGCAGAAGCGGGTCGGCAAGGCCGAGATCACCCCGACCTCGATGGCCAACGGCGCCAAGGAGCTGCTCGACGAGGTCGCCACCGGCAAGATCACCGGCGAGGAGGACCGCTACGCGCACACCGACCTGGTCGACTTCAAGGCCAACGTCGAGGGCGCGCAGCAGTCGTACGAGCTGCTGAAGCCGGTCGCCGCGGAGAACGACGCGGCCCTGACCACCGAGCTGGACAAGCAGTTCGCCGCGCTGAACACGCTGCTGGACACCTACCGCCCCAACACGTCGTCGTACGAGTTCACGTCGTACGAGAAGGTCGGCGCCGCCGACCGCAAGAAGCTGTCGGACGCGGTCAACGCGCTCGCCGAGCCGCTGTCCAAGCTCGCCGCCGCCGTGGCGAAGTAGCCGGGGAGACCAGGGACATGTCCGAGACCCAGAGCAGCGAGCACAGCCCGAGCGCCAGCGGCGGCAGCAGCAGTCCGTCCCGTCGGTCGCTGATCGGGTGGGGCGGTGCCGGGCTCGCGCTCGGCGCGGCCGCGGCCGGCGGCGCGGTCGCGATGACCCGTACCGGGAACGACGTCGACCCCGCGGCGGCCGACACGGGCGGCGCCGTCGACTTCCACGGCGCGTACCAGGCGGGCATCGCCACGCCCGTGCAGGACCGGCTGCACTTCGCCGCGTTCGACGTGCAGACGGACGACCGCGCCGAGTTCGTCCGGTTGCTGAAGGACTGGACCGAGGCGGCGCGCCGGATGACGGCCGGGAAGGCGGTCGGGGAGGGCGCGTACGGCGGTCTCCCCGAGGCCCCGCCGGACGACACCGGCGAGGCTCTGGGGCTCAAGCCGTCCCGGCTGACCCTGACGATCGGGTTCGGGCCGTCCCTGTTCGCCAGATTCGGGCTCAAGGACCAGCGGCCGGACGCCCTCGTCGACCTGCCGCAGTTCGCCGGGGACGCGCTCGACGCGGCCCGCAGCAACGGCGACCTGTGCGTCCAGGCCTGCGCGGACGACCCGCAGGTCGCCGTGCACGCGATCCGCAACCTGGCCAGGATCGGGATGGGCAAGGTCGTCATCCGCTGGTCGCAGCTCGGTTTCGGCAAGACGTCGTCCACGACGCCCGAGGCACAGACCCCGCGCAACCTGATGGGCTTCAAGGACGGCACCCGCAACATCGCGGGCACCGAGACGGACCGGCTGAAGAAGTTCGTGTGGGCCGACGAGAAGGACGGTCCCGCCTGGATGGCGGGCGGTTCGTATCTCGTCGCCCGCCGGATCCGGATGCACATCGAGACCTGGGACCGGACCCCGCTCCAGGAGCAGGAGGACATCTTCGGGCGGGACAAGGGCGAGGGCGCGCCGGTCGGCAAGGCCAAGGAGCACGACGCGCCGTTCCTGAAGGCGATGAAGCCGGACGCGCACGTACGGCTCGCGCATCCGGACTCCAACCAGGGGGCGACGATCCTGCGCCGCGGCTACTCCTTCACCGACGGCACCGACGGTCTCGGCCGTCTGGAGGCGGGCCTGTTCTTCCTCGCCTACATGCGGGACGTGAGCGACGGTTTCATCCGCATCCAGCGCCATCTGGCGACCGACGCGCTCAACGAGTACATCCAGCACGTGGGTTCGGCCGTCTTCGCCGTCCCGCCGGGCGTCCGTGACAAGGACGACTGGTGGGGCCGGACGCTGTTCTCCAAGGAGGCGTGACCCGTGTTCTCCAACTACCTGATCGGACTGCGCGAGGGCCTGGAGGCCAGCCTCGTCGTCTGCATCCTCATCGCCTACCTGGTGAAGACCGACCGCCGGGACGCGCTGAAGCCGGTGTGGAGCGGCATCGCCATCGCGATCGTCATCGCGATGGGCTTCGGCTGCGTCCTCGAATTCGGCTCGCAGGAGCTGACGTTCGAGGCGCAGGAGGCGCTCGGCGGGTCGCTGTCGATCGTCGCCGTGTGCCTGGTGACGTGGATGGTGTTCTGGATGCGGCGCACCGCCCGGCACCTGAAGTCGGAACTGCACGGCAAGCTGGACGCGGCCCTCGCGATGGGCACGGGCGCGCTGGTCGCGACCGCGTTCCTCGCGGTCGGCCGGGAGGGCCTGGAGACGGCCCTGTTCGTGTGGGCGTCGGTGCACGCGGCCGGCGACGGCACCCCGCGCCCGCTGATCGGCGTCGCGCTGGGCCTGGCGACGGCCGTCCTGCTGGGCTGGCTGTTCTACCGCGGGGCGCTGCGGATCAACCTGGCGAAGTTCTTCACCTGGACGGGCGGCATGCTCGTCGTCGTGGCCGCGGGCGTGCTGGCGTACGGCGTCCACGACCTCCAGGAGGCCGACTGGATCCCGGGGTTGACGAACAAGGCGTTCGACATCAGCGGCACGATCCCGCCGGACAGTTGGTACGGCACGCTGCTGAAGGGCGTGTTCAACTTCCAGCCCGATCCGACGGTCCTCCAGGTCACGGTGTGGCTGCTGTACCTGGTCCCGACACTCGCGCTGTTCCTCGCCCCGGTAGGGTTCGCCTCCGGGAAGGGGAGGGTGAAGTCACCTGATGACCAGGGAACGCAGCCTGACGACCGGGGTTCGCAGGCCTCGAAAACTCCGCAGGCGTGACCGGTACGCACGGTACGCACTCATAGCGGCCTCGCTCGCCGCCGTCTCGCTCGCGGCGAGCGGCTGCACGGTGGTCCACGGGGAGCGCGAGGTGCTGCCGGCGGCCACACGGGCGGAGGCCGCGAAGGCGGTCGAGCAGTTCACGGCCGCGTACAACAAGGCGGATGCCGCGTACGACAGTTCGCTGGACGCCGCGTACACCGCCGGCGCCCTCGGGGCCATCGACGCGGCGCGGCTGAAGGCGGGGCGGGTCAACAACCCCGGCGGCAATCCGCAGCACACTCCGTTGGTGTTGTCGGACGTGAAGTACACGATCGTCGAGAAGGCGGGCTGGCCGCGGTGGTTCATCGCCGACGCGAAGGGCAGCACCGGCAACGACTCCCGGTGGCTGATGGTGTTCACCCGGGGCGGGCTGGCGGAGCCGTGGCAGGCGACGTATCTGACGCTGGTGGCGCCGGGGGCGGTGCCGGAGTTCAAGAAGGACGCGGACGGTTTCGCGGCGGCCGTTCCTGCGGACACCGCCGAACTGGCGTTGCCGCCATCGGACTTGAGCAAGGACTACGCGGCGTATCTGCAGAGCGGTAAGGGTGTCTTCGCGGACGGGGCGTACACCGATGTGCTGCGGGACACTCGGGCGAAGAACACCACCAAGCCGGGGCTTGTCACGCAGTTCATCGACCAGCCGTTGACCGGGGGCGACTTCGGGCCGTTGGCGGTGCGGACCGTGGAAGGGGGGGCGTTGGTGTTTTTTGCCACGCATCACTACACGAAGCAGACGGCTGCGCCGGGCGTGGCCGTTCCTGTTGCCAACCGGAGTGTGCAGGCTTTGACGGTTGGTGAGGTGAAGTCCTCGTTGACTATGGAGTTTGTGTCGAGTGGGGTTGCTTTGGATCCTGGGGCGACTTCGGGGAGTGGGAAGGTGTCGATGGTGAGTCGGTTGGAAGGGTTGACCGGGGCTAAGGGGGAGTAGGGGGGTCGTGTTTCGTCTGCGGGTTCGCTGTGGCTGGTCGCGCAGTTCCCCGCGCCCCTGGGGGGGTTGCAGTCGGCCCGCGTTGGCCTCGCGCCCTTGAAAAACGCTCGTGCGCCCCTGACGAATGCCCGCGGCCCTGGGGGGGTTGTAGTCGCCCTCGTTAGCCGCGCGCCCCTGAGGGTGTTGCCATTGCCGTGTCAGCCGCGTAGGGGCCAGGCTCCTGCTGCGTGGTTTTGGTCTCTGTTTGTGTGGCGGGCGCAGGCGTCTGTTAGGGGTTCCAGGAGGGTCAGGGGGTCGGGGAGGGGGTGTTCGGGGCCTCGTAGCCAGTGGACCGTGTGGTGGTCGGGGCCGGGGAGGCGGGCCGGGGGGACCAGGACGTAGGACCCTCGGCAGTGCCAGCGCAGGCCGGGGTGTTCGTCCATGGTCTCGGGGCGGCAGTCCAGCTCGCAGGGCCACCACTCGTCCTCGTCCTCGGGGGTGCCGCGGGTGAGGGTGAAGAAGAGCATGCGGCCGTCGTCGCTCACGGCGACCGGGCCGACGTCGACGCCGGCGCCGAGCAGCCGCTCCAGGGCCTGCTGTCCGGCCTCCACGGGCACGTCCAGGACGTCGTGCGTCAGGCCGGTGGCGGTGATGAAGTTGGCCTGCGGCTGGTGCCGGGCCCAGCGCTCGACCTGGGCGCGGTCGGTGGTGGACTGCGACTGCCAGGCGAAGGACACCGGGTGCCGGGCGGGCGTCGGGCAGCCGACCCGGTCGCAGGAGCAGCCGTAGCCCGGGGCCGGGTAGGCGGCGGGCGCCAGGGGGAGTCCCGCTTCGGCGGCGGCCAGCAACAGGGCCTCACGGTCACCGTCGTCCACGGCCTCGGCCGCGCCGCTGCCGCGCAGCCGGCGAGAGATTTTGCCCCACAGACCGGTCCGGCCGTCGAACTCCGCGCTCATCTGTCCCCTCGCCTCGCTGGTGCCGACAGCATGCCTCATGGTCCCACCATCCTGCGCATCGGGGGTCCGGAGCCGTGAATCGGGGCAGGGGGGGACGGGCGGGGCCAGAGGGGCCTATTGCGTCACCGGGGTGCGAGACCGTGGAGGGCGTAGTCGACGAGGGTGTCGGTGTACTCGTACGTGATCGGGCCCGTGTACTGCAGCCAGCGCTGGGCGAGCGGGGAGATGAAGAACTCGAGGGCGATGCGCGGGTCGAGGTCGGCGCGGACCTGGCCGGCCTCCTGGGCGGCGTGCAGCCGGTCGACGTAGAGCTGGATGGACGGTTCCATGAGCTTGGCGGTGAACTCGCGGCCGACCTGTTCGTTCACCACGCCCTCGGCGGCCAGGGCGCGGGAGGGCGCTTCGAACCGGGGGTCCGTCAACTGGTCGACGGTGGCCCGCAGTACGGCCTTGATGTCGGTGGCGAGGTCGCCGGTGTCGGGGATGGCGTACGGCTCCCGCTCGGCGGCTCCCGCCTCCCGGCCGGCCTGTTCGCTGAGGTCGAGGAACGCCTCCAGCAGGACGTCGGCCTTCGACCCCCACCAGCGGTAGATGGTCTGCTTGCCGACGCCCGCGCGGGCGGCGATGCCCTCGATGGTCGTCCTCGGGTAGCCGACCTCCGCGACGAGGGCGAGGGCCGCGTCGTAGATGGCGCGCCGCGACCGCTCGCTGCGGCGGGTGGTGTCGGGGGCCGGCTTTCCGGACTGGGTGACCATGGGTCGACGGTACCAAGGCGTGAGACGGGACGTCTCGCGAGTGGTTACGCGTGCGCGGTCTCGCCGGGGTAGCGCACACCGATCCGGTCCCGTACGGCGTCCAGGGTGCGCATGACGGCGAGGCTGCCGTCGAGCGGGGCGAGCGGGGACTCCGTCTCGCCGGCCCGCAGTGCGCGCATGACCTCGCGGGCCTCGTGTCGGAAGGTGTTGCGGGGGCCGTCGGCCGGGTCGGCGGCGAACTCCTGCGGATCGCGGCCGGCGCGGTGCAGGACGAGCCGGTCGGGGTGGAAGAAGCCGGACGGGATGTCGATGCGGCCCCGGGAGCCGGTCACGGAGGCGGTGGTGCCGGTGCCGCCGACGACGGAGCAGTGCAGGGCGGCGAGCGCGCCGGAGCCCCAGGACAGCGCCAGGGCGGTCTGGAGGTCGACGCCTTCGGCGGACAGGACGGCCTGGGCGGCGATGCCGGACGGCTCGCCGAGCAGGAGGTGGGCGAAGGAGACGGGGTAGACGCCGAGGTCGAGGAGCGCGCCGCCGCCCTGGGCGGGGTCGCGCAGCCGGTGTGCGGGCGGGAAGGGGCCTTCGAGGCCGAAGTCGGCCTGCACGGTGCGGACTTCACCGATCGCGCCGTCGTCGACGAGGGCCTTGAGGCGGCGGATGACGGGGTTGCAGTACATCCACATCGCTTCCATCAGGAAGCGGTCGTTGTCCCGGGCCAGCGTGACGAGTTCCTCGGCCTCGCGGACGTTCAGCGTGAACGCCTTCTCGCAGAGCACGTTGCGGCCGGCCTCCAGGCAGAGTCCGGCGGCGGCGCGGTGGGCGGCGTGCGGGGTGGCGACGTAGACGACGTCGACGTCCTCGTCGGCCGCGAGCAGGTTCCAGTCGCCGTAGGCGCGGGGGATGCCGAACCGTTCGGCGAACGCCTTCGCGGAGGCCTCGGTGCGCGAGGCGACCGCGACGACCTCCGCGTCGGGCAGGTCGATCAGGTCCGCCGTGAACGCGCCCGCGATCCCGCCGGTCGCCAGGATTCCCCATCGCACCGTGTCCGTCGTCATACCCCGCCCGCCCCTTGTGCCGTCCCAGCAGTCTGTTCGAGCTGAGAGCATAGGCGGCGAAGACGTCGGAGAGGGAGGGCGGCCTTATGCCGGAGGGTGGGCCGATACCCGGTGGGGCGACACCGGACGTCACGGCACAGCAGACCACCGAGACGTACGAGGCACGGGTACCGGCGGCCTCGCGGGAGGGGCGGCGGGCCGGCTGGTTCGTGACGCTCGTGCTGGGCGGGCTGACCGCCACTCCCCCGCTGTCGATGGACATGTACCTCCCGGCCCTGCCCGAGGTCACCCGTTCGCTGTCCGCGCCCGCCGCGACCGTGCAGCTCACGCTGACGGCGTGCCTGGCGGGGATGGCGCTGGGGCAGTTGGTGGTCGGCCCGATGAGCGACCGGTGGGGGCGGCGGCGGCCGCTGCTCGCCGGACTCGCCGTGTACGTGGTGGCGACCGCGCTGTGCGCGCTCGCGCCGACCGTCGAGACGCTGGTCGCGTTCCGGCTGCTCCAGGGCCTCGCGGGGGCGGCGGGCATCGTGATCGCGCGGGCCGTCGTACGCGATCTGTACGACGGTGTGGCGATGGCCCGGTTCTTCTCCACCCTGATGCTGATCTCGGGGGTGGCCCCGGTGGTGGCGCCGCTGATCGGCGCGCAGATCCTGCGGGCGACGGACTGGCGGGGCGTGTTCGCGGTGCTCACCGGGGTGGGGCTGGTGCTGGCCGGGGTGGTGTGGACGCGGCTGCCGGAGACCCTGGACGTCGCCGACCGGCATGCGGGCGGGGTCGGCGAGGCGCTGCGCTCGATGCGCCGGCTCCTGTCCGACCTGTCCTTCACGGGCTACCTCCTGACGGGCGGTTTCGCGTTCGCCGCGCTGTTCGCGTACATCTCGGCGTCGCCGTTCGTGGTGCAGGAGATCTACGGCGCGTCGACGCAGACGTTCGGGCTGCTGTTCGCGGTGAACTCGGTCGGGCTGGTGGTGGTCGGGCAGATCAACGGCAAGGTGCTGGTGGGCCGGGTGCGGCTGGACCGGGTGCTGGCCGCCGGGCTGACGGTGGTCGCGCTGGCCGCCGGCGCGCTGCTGCTGATGACGACGGGGGTGTTCGGCCGGGTCGGGCTGGCACCGGTCGCCGTCGCCCTGTTCGTCCTGATGTCGGCGATGGGCGTGACGCTGCCCAACGCCCAGAGCCTGGCCCTGATGCGGGTGCGGCACTCCGCCGGTTCCGCGTCCGCGCTCCTCGGTACGTCGTCCTTCGCGATCGGCGCGGTGGCCTCGCCGCTGGTCGGGATCGCCGGTGAGCGGACGGCCGTCCCGATGGCCGTCGTCCAGTTGACCGCAGCGGTGGTGGCGCTGGCCTGCTTCGTGGTTATGTGCCGTCCCTGGAGGAACCCGAGGAAGCGGGGGAACACGGGGGCGGAAGGAGCAGGGAGCTGAGCGCACCGAAACTGCGCGTCGACACACCGGAACGGGCCGGGCTCGACCCCGAGGAGACGCGGCTGCTCGTCCGCGACGTCATGGACCTCACCGCCGGGGACCGGCCCTGGGCGCCGGGCGCCGTCGTGGTCGCCGGGCGGGGGCCGGTGATCGCCGTGCGGGAGGCGTCGGGGTGGGCGGTGCGGTACGCGGCGTACGACCCGGTGACGGACACCGGCGTCGAACTGCCGGCGCGCGCACGGGTCCCGATGACCGTCGACACCCCTTTCGACCTGGCGTCCCTCACCAAGCTGTTCACGTCGGTCGCGGCGGTGCAGCAGATCGAGCGCGGCACGCTCGGCATCGACGCGCGGGTCGGCGCGTACCTGCCCGACTTCCGGGCGGCCGCCGCCCACGACATCACCGTCCGCCAGCTCCTCACCCACACCTCCGGGCTGCGCCCCGAGCTGCCCCTGTACGACTGCCCGGACGACGCGGCGCGGCTGGAGCTGCTGCGCGCGGAAGCGCCGGTCGCGCCCGTCGCGAACGGGTCCGAGACCGTGCGGGGGTACCCGTACGTGTACTCGGACCTGAACATGCTGCTGCTCCAGCAGTTTCTGGAACGGCTGACCGGCCGCCCGCTCGACGTCCTCGTGCGCGAGGGGATCACCCGCCCGCTGGGGATGACGTCGACCGACTTCGGCCCGTGCCCCGGCGCGGCGGCGACGGAGGACCAGCGGCGGCCGTGGGCCAAGGTGGACCGGGGGATGCTGCGGGGCGTGGTGCACGACGAGAACGCGTGGGCGCTGGGCGGGGTGGCCGGTCACGCGGGCCTCTTCTCGACCGGCCCGGACCTGGCCGTGTTCTGCCGCACCCTGCTGGCAGGCGGCTCCTACGGCCCCGCCCGTATCCTCGGCCCCGACTTCGTGGAACTCCTCCTGACCCCACCGGGCCTGGGCTTCGCCCTGGACCAGCCCTGGTTCATGGGCGAACTGGCAGGCGAGGGCGCGGCAGGCCACACCGGTTTCACGGGAACGTCCCTGGTCATCGACCCGGCGACAGACACTTTCGTGGTGCTTCTGGCGAACACGGTGCATCCGGTACGGAGGCCGCCGGACAGCGGCCCGCGGGCACTGGCGGGGACGCGGATGGCGATGGCGGTGCGGTGAGGGGCGGTGGTGGGGGGCGATGGTGGGGGGGCGGATAAGTGTGGGTGCCTCGGTAGCGGCGGGTGCGGGTATTTCGGCCCGTCCGGTGAAGGCGGTGCGGTGTGGGTGCCTCGGTACGGGCGGGTGCGGACATTTCGCCCGTCCGGCGGCGGCAGTACCGGAGGGTGCCTCGGCGGCGGGTGCCGGTATTTCAGCCCGTCCGGCGTTTGAGGACGAGGCCCCTTCAGGGCCGAAGCGGGGGTCTGGGGGCGGCAGCCCCCGGGGACGCCGACACCGACACCGGGTGCCGCATAATCGCCAGGTGAACGTCTCCGCCGCCGAAAGCCTCCGTACCGCCCTCGGCGAACTCCTCGACGGGCTGCCGCCCAGGCAAGCCACCCAGGCCGTCGACCGCCTCATCGCCAACTACCGGGGCGCGACCCCGACCGACGCCCCCATCCTGCGCGACCGCGCCGATGTCGCCGCCTACGCCGCGTACCGGATGCCGGCGACCTTCGAGGCGGTGCGCTCGGCGCTGGAGGCGTTCGCGGACGCCGTACCGGAGTGGACGCCGGCCAGCCATGTGGACGTCGGCGGCGGCACGGGCGCGGCGACCTGGGCGGTCAGCGCGACATGGGAGGGCCCGCGCCCGGTGACGGTCCTGGACTGGGCGGAACCGGCGCTGGCCCTGGGCCGGGAGATCGCCGCAGCGCACCCCGCGCTGGACGGCGCCCGCTGGCAGCGCGCCCGCATCGGCGCGTCCCTCACCCTGGACCCGACGGACCTGGTCACCGTCTCCTACGTCCTGAACGAACTGGCCGCCCCCGACCGCGCCGCCCTCGTGGACGCCGCCGCGGCGGCCGCGCAGGCGGTGGTGATCGTCGAGCCGGGCACGCCGGACGGCTACGCCCGGCTGATCGAGGCCCGCGACCGGCTGATCGCGGCGGGTTTCCGGGTCGCCGCGCCCTGCCCGCACAGCGCGGCCTGCCCGATCGTCCCCGGCGCGGACTGGTGCCACTTCTCGGCGCGGGTCAGCCGCTCCTCCCTGCACCGGCAGGTCAAGGGCGGCTCGCTGCCGTACGAGGACGAGAAGTTCAGCTATGTCGCGGCGGCCCGTTTCCCCGTGTCCCCCGCCCCCGCCCGGGTGGTCCGGCGGCCCCAGATCCGCAAGGGTCAGGTGCTCCTCGACCTGTGCGAGCCCGAGGAGCGGCTGACCCGTACGACGGTGACGAAGAAACACGGGGAGCTGTACAAGGCGGCCCGGGACGCGGACTGGGGCGACGTCTGGCCGCCGGTCCCGTAGGCCACGCAGGTCACGCCGGTTTGAGCCCCTGCGCGCCGACCTCGGTGACGAACGACGCGGCCGTGCTGAGCGGAGCGCCCTGCCGGGTGACGTAGGGGACGGTCTTGAAGTCGGCGCGGGCGAGGTCGCGGCCGAGGGTGACTCTCGCGTAGCCGCGCAGGCCGTTGTAGAACTTCAGATGCGGGTTGGCGGCCAGGTAGGCGGCCCAGTTGGCGGGTCTGGCCGTGCCGTTGCCGCCGCTGGAGATCGACGAGGTGACGATCTCGGTGCCGAGCGTCTTCGACGCCGGGTCGGCGAAGTCCCGTTTGACGTCGAAGCCGTAGTGCACGTGGACGTCGCCGGTGAGGACCATCAGGTTCTCGACGCCGGTCGCCTCCGCGCCGGCCAGGATCCGTGTCCGGGAGGCCGGGTAGCCGTCCCAGGAGTCCATGGAGACGCGGGCGGGCAGGGCGGTGGAGTCGTAGCGGCGGGCGAAGGTGACCTGCTGCGGGACCACGTTCCACAGGGCGGCCGAGTCCCGCCAGCCGTCGATCAGCCAGCGTTCCTGGGCGTCCCCGGTGAGGGTGCGGGCCGGGTCCTCGGACTCGGGTCCGGGGAACTGCCAGCCGTCGCCGTACGCCTGGTCGGAGCGGTACTGGCGGGTGTCGAGGACGTCGAGCTGGGCGAGCCGGCCCCAGTGCAGGCGGCGGTAGAGCCGCAGGTCGGGGCCGTCGGGGAGCTGGGGGCGGCGCAGCGGCTGGTTCTCCCAGTAGGCGCGGTAGGCGGCGGCCCGGCGGATGAGGAACTCCGCGGCGGGGTCGTCGTTCTCCGACACCGCGCCCGCATAGTTGTTCTCGGTCTCGTGGTCGTCCCAGGTGACGACGAAGGGGTGGGCGGAGTGCGCGGCCAGCAGGTCGGGGTCGGACTTGTAGAGGGCGTACTTGAGGCGGTAGTCGTCCAGCGTCACCATCTCGTGGCCGTAGACGGCGGGCACGGTTCCGGCCGGGTAGGCGCGGGCGCCGCCGACGCCGCTGACGGCGTACTCGTAGAGGTAGTCGCCGAGGTGCAGGACGACGTCCACGTCGTCCTCGGCGAGGTGCTTGTAGGCGGTGAAGTAGCCCTGGTCGTAGCGCTGGCAGGAGACCACGCCGAGGGTGAGGGCGGAGGCGTCGGCACCCGGGGCGGGGGCGGTGCGGGTGCGGCCGGTGCGGCTGATCCAGGTGCCCGCCTTGAAGCGGTAGTAGTACACGCGGTCGTCGTCGAGGCCGTCGACCTGGACGTGCACGCTGTGGCCGAACTCCGGGTGCGCGAGGGTGGTGCCGCTGCGGACGGACCGGCCGAAGGTGTCGTCGTCGGCCAACTCCCAGTGGACGGTGACGCGTTCGGCGGGCAGCCCGCCGTCCGCCTGGTAGGGGGCGGGCGCGAGGCGCGTCCAGAGGAGGACCGAGCCGGGCAGCGGGTCGCCGGAGGCTACGCCGAGGGTGAAGGGGTCGTCGGTGAGCCGCGCGGGGTCGAGTTCGGCGGCGGCCGCGGTGCCGGCGGCGGGCAGGTTCACGGTGAAGGCGAGCGCGGCGGCGGCCGCGGCGGTGCCGAGGAAGCGACGGCGGCCCAAGTGGCGTGCGGTGGCGCGGAGTTCGGGGGTGTACGCGGGGGTGTACGGGGACGGGCGTGCTGCGGGTGTCATTCCGGTCCTCCCCTGGACATGGCTGCGCCTGGCGAACGGCTGCACCAGGAACATGGCTGCACCTGGCATTGGAGTGGCCGGGGACGGCCCAGGAGGGTCATCAATCTGGCGCGTACACGACAATCGGATGACGGACGCGTGAGTTCCGCATGCCGGACGGCGCATTCCGGACTGTCGTACGCTGCGGCCCCATGATTGCCAAGCAGAATGCTGAAGTCGACGCCGGTCGGGGGAAGATCGCGGTCGTCACGGGTGCCGGGTCCGGGATCGGGCGGGCGGTGGCGGTGGAACTGCTGCGCGCGGGCTGGTCGGTGGCGCTGGCGGGGCGGCGCGCCGAGACCCTGGAGGCCACGGCCGCGCTGGTGCCCGAGGGCGCGAGTCTCGCCGTACGGACGGACGTCTCGCGCCCCGATGACGTGACGGCCCTCTTCGACGCCGTGCGGGAGCGGTTCGGGCGGCTGGACCTGCTGTTCAACAACGCGGGCACGTTCGGGCCGGGCGGGGTGCCGTTCGAGGAACTCCCCTACGACGCCTGGCGGCACGTGGTGGACACCAACCTCAACGGGGCGTTCCTGTGCGCGCAGGGGGCGTACCGGCAGATGAAGGAGCAGGACCCGCGCGGCGGACGCATCATCAACAACGGCTCGATCTCGGCGCACACGCCCCGCCCGCACTCGGCGCCCTACACGGCGACCAAGCACGCCCTCACCGGGCTGACGAAGTCCCTGTCACTGGACGGGCGGGCGTACGGCATCGCGGTCGGGCAGATCGACATCGGCAACGCGGCGACCGACATGACGGCACGGATGCAGACGGGGGCCTTGCAGGCCAACGGCGAGACCGCACCGGAACCGGTGATGGACGTCGCCGACGTCGCGCGCACGGTACGGCACATGGCGGAACTGCC
Source organism: Streptomyces sp. yr375 (assembly GCF_900110755.1). Taxonomy (GTDB): domain Bacteria; phylum Actinomycetota; class Actinomycetes; order Streptomycetales; family Streptomycetaceae; genus Streptomyces. The sequence continues at coordinate 136,897 of NZ_FOFF01000009.1, read as the reverse complement.
ACTGGAGGCGAACATGCAGTTCGTGACGGTGCTGGCGACGGCGATGCCGTATGTGGGGAGGGGCTGAGGCGGGGTCGAGGGCGGGGTCGAGGCGGCCGTCCCACGGCACGGGTGTCGTGGGACGGCCGCCGCACGCACTCTCACTTCTCGGCAGACTCCGCGGAACCCTCCACGGAACCCGCCACGGGACTCGCCGCGGGACTCGCCGCGGGACTCGCCGCAGCAGCGCGCCGCCTGCGCAGGGCGTACGCCGTGCCCGCTGCCAGCGCCACCACTCCCCCGGCCCCGCCGAGCACTCCCCAGCCGCCCGGGCCGCCCGAGCCGCCGTCCGCCGCCGAGGCCTGGGAACCGGCGTGCGCCGCGTCGCCGACGTGCCGTGACACCTTCGCCCCGCCCTCGCTCAACGGGTCGGCCAGCGTCTCGCCCGTATGCGCCGAACTCCCTTGCCCGAAGCCCCAGTCGAGCAGCGCGGCCGTCTCCTCGTAGACGGCGTTGTGGCCGCTCTCGGGATGCAGCACGGTGACGACGAGGGTGCGGCCGGCGCGGGTCGCGGCGCCGGTGAAGGTGTTTCCGGCGTTGCTGGTGTAGCCGTTCTTGACGCCGATCAGCCCCGGGTACGGCGTCACGCCGAACGTGCCCGACAGGAGCCGGTCGGTGTTCTCGATCCCGAAGGTCTTGCCGCCGTCGTCCGGGAAGCGGGCGGTGCGCGTGCCGCAGTAGGCGCGGAAGTCGGGGTTCTTCAGGCCGTGCCGGGCGATGAGGGCGAGGTCGTAGGCGGAGGACAGTTGGCCCTTGTGGTCGTAGCCGTCGGGGCTGACGACATGGGTGTCCAGCGCCTGGAGGTCGGCCGCCCGCGCCCGCATCTGGGCGACGGTCTTCGCGACGCCGCCGTTCATCCGGGCGAGCACCTGCACGGCGTCGTTTCCCGAGCGCAGGAACACGCCCTGCCACAACTGCTCGACGGTGTACGTGATCCCGGCCTTGACGCCGACGAGGCTGGAACCGGACGGTACGCCGGCCAGGTCGGCGTCGGTCACCGTGTACTGCTCGGTGCGCTCGAACCGGCCGAGCAGGGTGTCCGCGAACAGCATCTTCAGCGTGGAGGCGGGCGCGACGCGCAGATGCGGGCGGTGGGCGGCGAGCACCTTCCCGGTGTCCTGGTCCGCGAGCAGCCAGGCCTGGGCGGTGATCTTCTCCGGCGGGGCGGTGCGGGGCGGGGCTGTCATGGGTGCGGCGAGCGGTGCAGTGGCCGCGACGGCCAACAGGGATCGCCGGGACAGGTGCCGGGACGGATGCCGGGACAGGCGCGAGGATGCGTGCACTGCGGGACCGTACAAGGGGATTGTGGGAAACGGAAATCCGCTCCACTCAACCTCGGCCACCTGGCAATAACCCCTCCGCCGCCTGGGAATTGGCTGTCTCAAGGAATTCTGATCCGGCCCCTCGCATTCTCACTCCTTATACATCCTTTACTCAGTCCGGCTCAAAGGTTCCTCCCTACTTTGAGGCCGCGCCCACAGCGGGCGCCAAGAACCTCTGGGGAACGGGATGTTTGGCATCTATCTCAAGCGCGAGCTGGGCCGGCGCAAGAAGGCGGCCCTGGTCATCGCACTGGGTCTGGCGCTCGGAATCGCGCTGGTCATCACCGTGAACTCGGTGTCGGCCGGCATGGCGCAGGCGCAGGACAAGGTCCTCCAGTCGCTGTACGGCCTCGGCACCGACATGACCGTCACCAAGGCGCGCACGGCGCCGACGGGCAACAGTTCCGCGGGCGGCGGCAGATTCGAGTTCGACGCCAAGGGCGAGGACGACGACGCCACGCAGCAGAGTTCGGACCGGGTGATGACGCAGGGCGGTCAGGCCCTGAAGTCCGCTTTCGTCACGCAGGTCGCCGCCCAGAAGGGCGTGGCCTCGGCGGTCGGCGCCCTCACGCTGAACGTCACCAAGGTCGACGGTTCCTTCACCCAGGGCAAGGCGCAGAGCTCGACCAGCGGTAGCAGCGGTAACGGTGGAAGCAGCGGTCAGGGCGGGGGGCCCGGCGGTGGGGGCGGTGGGTCCACTGCCGCGCCCCAGGTGCAGGGCGGTGGCGCGTCCTTCGACGTCAACTCGTACTCCGTGGCCGGGGTCGACGTCACCGAGCAGGAGCTCGGCCCGCTGGCGGGCACGAAGATCACCTCGGGCGTGACGTTCACCTCGGCGCAGACCGACGCCAAGGTCGCCGTCGTGAGTGCGTCGTACGCCAAGGAGAAGTCGTACAAGGTCGGCTCGACGCTGACGATCTCCGGCACCAAGTACAAGGTCGTCGGCGTCGCGACGCCCGACAGCAGCGACTCCACCACGGACGTCTACCTGCCGCTGAAGCAGGCGCAGACCCTCGCCGACACGGCCGGCCAGGTCACCACGATCTACGTCAAGGCGACCGACTCCCAGCAGATCGACACCGTCAAGGCGGCGATCCAGAAGAACATCTCCGGTACGACGGTCACGACCTCCGCCGACCTCGCCGAGACCGTCTCCGGCTCCCTCTCGACCGCTTCCGACCTGGCGACCAGCGTCGGCAAGTGGCTGTCGATCGCCGTGCTCGCCGCCGCGTTCCTGGTGGCCGCGCTGCTCACGTCGTCGGCCGTGTCCCGCCGGGTGCGGGAGTTCGGCACGCTGAAGGCGCTCGGCTGGCCGAGTCGCCGGGTGACCCGGCAGGTCGTCGGCGAGTCCATGGTCAACGGTCTGCTCGGCGGCGCCCTGGGCATCGGCCTGGGCCTGGCGGCCGCGTACACGGTGACCGCGATCAGCCCGAAGCTGACGGCGGAACTCGGCAACACCGGCGGCGGTGGCGGCGGCGGTATGGGCGGCGGTCCCGGCGGGGGCGGCGGCCCGGGTGGGCAGTCGGCGTCGAACACGATGGAGATCGCTCTGTCGGCCCCCGTCTCCGTCACCACCATCGCGCTCGCGGTGCTTCTGGCGGTGGCCGGCGGGCTGATCGCCGGTGCGATGGGCGGCTGGCGCGCCTCCCGGATGCGCCCGGCGGACGCCCTGCGCAGCGTCTCCTGACCCGCCCCACTCCACCCCGTCAACGCTCACGCTCACGTCAGAAACCGGAGCACCCATGTACACCCTCACCGGCGTCACCAAGCGCTACACGCGCGGCAAGGAGACCGTCGAGGCGCTGCACGGCATCGACCTCACCATCGCGGACGGCGACCAGCTCGTCATCCAGGGCCCGACGGGCGGCGGCAAGTCGACGCTGCTCCAGATGATCGGCGGCCTGGACCGGCCGACCGAGGGCAGCGTCGAGCTGGACGGCGTCGACCTCGCGCGCATCAGCGAGGCGAAGCTGACCCGGCTGCGCGCCGAGAAGATCGGCATCATCTTCCAGTCGTTCAACCTCATCCCGACGCTGACCGCGCAGGAGAACGTCGAGACGGCGCTCGTCCCGCTCGGCGTGAAGCCGGCGGAGCGGCGGGAGCGGGCGGCGGAGGCGCTGCGCTCGGTGGGCCTGGGCGAGCGCCTCGGCCACGCGCCGGCGGAGCTGTCCGGCGGCCAGCAGCAGCGCGTGGCGATCGCCCGCGCGCTGGTCAAGAAGCCGAAGGTACTCCTCGCCGACGAGCCCACCGGCAACCTCGACGAGGGCACCCGCGACGACATCATGGCCCTGCTGGAGGGCCTGTGGCACGAGTACGGGCTGACGTTCGTCATGGTCACCCACGACTCGTCGATCGCCCGCCGCGCCCCACGCCTGGCCACCATCAGGGCGGGCCGGCTCACCTTGACGGAACAGGCGGCGGCCCGCTCCTGACGGGGGTCAACGGAGCTTCTACGGGGCTCCTGCGGGGCTTCTGCGGGGGTGCTTACGCCTGGCCGGTCTCGAACCGGGAGATCCGTCCGTCGTCCTCGACCGTGAAACTCCACTTGGTGCGCATCTCGCCCCAGGTGTCGTTGCGGTAGTCGGCGACGAGGGCCCGGCCGCCGGCCGACTCCTTGGTGACGTCCATATGGCCGTGGGAGGAGAGGATCTCCCGGTCGATCCACTGGACGAGGTCACGGTCGGAGCCGTCGTCCGCCATGGTGGCGTCGGGGGTGAGGAGGCTGCGGATGGCCTCCTCGTCGTGGGCGTTGACGGCGGTGACGAAGGCGCGGACGGCAGGGTCGCTGAGTCTGGCTGTCTGAATCGACATGCCAGCCAGACTCACATCGCCGTCCGGCGCCCGCCACCCGAACGGCGTCCAGGACGGGCCGGACGGGTGCCGGGGGTGCGACGGTGGGGGCACGGAGTCCGCTCTTGTCTGCTCAGGGAGTCACCGTGACCTGTTACGACCGACGTGATCTGGGCCTGCTGCTGCTCCGGCTGGGCACCGGCGGAGTGCTGGCGGCGCACGGCGCGCAGAAGCTCTTCGGCTGGTTCGGCGGACACGGCCTGGAGGGGACCGGCCGGTTCATGGAGTCCGTGGGCTACGCGCCGGGCCGGGCGAGCGCCACGGCGGCGGGCCTGGCGGAGGCGGGCGGCGGTGTGCTCCTCGCCCTGGGCCTGGCCACCCCGGCGGCGGGTGCGGCGGCGGCCGGCGCGATGGCGGGCGCGGCGGCGGTGCACGCCCCGAACGGCTTCTTCAACGCCGAGGGCGGCTACGAGTACGCGGCGACCCTGGGCCTGGCAGCCGCGGGCCTCGCCGTCACCGGCCCCGGCCGCCTCTCCCTCGATCACGCGCTCGGCCATGTCTTCGACCGCGGCTGGATGGTCCCGACGGCCCTCGCCGTGACGGCGGCGGCCACGGCGACGGTCGTCGGCCTGCGCAACGAGCGCCTGCGCAAGCGCGAAGAGGGCGAACAACAGGCTCTGTTCGAGGAGTAGCCACCGGGTGCGGGCGTGACCTGACAGCCTGCGCCCATGACCACTGCGAACCAGCCCGAGCGCACCCAGCCCACCGCGCCCACCACGGTTACCGCGCCCACCGCGCCCTCCCCCGACCTCTGGCCCACCATCGACGCCCTGTCGACCTGGCTGGACGCCAACCAGGCGCGCGGCGGTCACGAGGCCCTGCTGGTACGCGTGTTGAAGCTGTCGGAGGAGGTCGGCGAGGTCGCGCAGGCGGTCATCGGCGCGACCGGCCAGAACCCCCGCAAGGGCGCCAGTCACACCTGGGACGACGTCCGAAGCGAACTGTGCGACGTCGCCATCACGGCGTTGGTGGCCCTGCGCACCCTGACACCGGAGCCGGAGGCGGTGTTCGCACGGCATCTGGGGAGGGTGGCGCAGCGGTCGCTGGGAAGCACCGGCGACCAGCCGGAATGACCTCCAACGTAGTGGGCCGGTGACGTCGAGTCAGTCTCGAGGTCTGGTCAAGCGGGTCGGGTCAGGGTGTTGTCGATCAAGCAAGCGCTAACGGAGCGTGCGGAGAGCCGGTGACAGCGGCTGTGGACGGGATCGCGTGTCCACGCGCACGACGACACCAGTGACGAGAAGGCCGACTACGCCGTGACCAGCAGACTGCCCTGGCCCGAGCCCGACCCTGCCCGTGACACCGACGGTGTGCTGGTGCCGCTCGTGCTGGCCGGGCCGAGTGACGGTGCCGTGGCGGCGCTGGCTCGGGAGCTGGTGGGGCGTTTCGAGCGTGAACCCCGGTTGTCGGTGGGCGAGTTGGGGTGGTCGTTGGCTTCGTCCCCGGTGACCGGACTCGCGCGGCGGGTCGTGTTGTTCGCCGGGGGCCGGGACGAGGCCGTGCGGGGGCTGCGGGCCGTCGCCGAGGGCGGGGTCGCGCCGCTGTCGTTCCGTACGGTGACGGTGCCCGGCGCGGGCGATGGGCGCGCCGTTCATGTCTTTTCCGGGCTCGGGTCCCAGTGGGCGGGCATGGCGCTCGATCTCGTCGACGCCTCCGATGTGTTCCGGGCGCGGCTGGAGGAGTGTGCGCGGGCTCTGGAACCGCTCGTTCCGTGGTCGTTGCACGAGGTGTTGCGCGGTGGGCCGGGCGCGCCGGGGTTGGCGGACGTGGACGTCGTCCTGCCGGTGCTGTTCGCGGTGAGTGTGTCGCTGTCCGCGCTGTGGAGCGCCTGCGGTGTGGAGCCCGCCGCCGTCGTCGGCGCCAGTGTCGGTGAGATCGCCGCCGCGCACGTCGCGGGTGCGCTGACGCTGGACGAGGCCGCGCGGGTGGTCGTCCTGTGGAGCCGGATGCAGGCGGAGGCGGCGGCGCAGGGGGACGGTGAGCTGGCCGCGGCCGGGGTGTCGGCCCGGGAACTCCGTTCGGTGCTCGACGCCGAGGGTCTGCGCGGCCGGGTTCACTTCGCCGGTGCGAACGGTCCGCGTTCCGTGTTGTTCGGGGGTGAGCGGGCGGGCGTGGCCCATGTCGTCGGGCTGCTCACGGCGGCGGGCGTACCGGCCACGGAGCTGGGTCTCGGGCTTGCCGCGCACACGCCGGGGCCGGCCGTCGACGCCACCGCGTTCCTCGCCGGTACGGAGGCGATCGGCCCGGTCGCCGCCACCGTGCCTTTCTACTCCTCGCTCACCGGCGGCCCGTTCGAGACGACGGGGCTGGACGGCTCGTACTGGCTGCGCAACCTCACCTCCGAGGTGCGTTTCGAGACGGCCGTACGGGCCCTGTGGACGGCCGGCCATCACACGTTTCTCGAGGTCAGCCCGCATCCCGTGCTGGTGGGCGGGGTGGCGGAGACGTTGGCGGACTTCGGTGCGGGGGCGGCGTCCGGGGTCGTCGGGACCCTGCGGCGGGGGCAGGACGGGGTCACCGAGTGGCTGACGGCGATGGCCCGGCTGTATGTGCGCGGGGTCGCCGTCGACTGGGGTGCCCTCTTCCGGGACGCCCCCCTTTTCCGGGGCCGCGGTGCCCCCCGGCCGCCCCAAGCCATCGGCACCGGCACCGTCATCGGCATCGGCGCGCTGTCCCTCGGCGGGCTCACCTCGGGTGAACGGGCCTACGCCGTCGAGGAGTTCGTACGGGCGCAGGTGGCGGCGGTGTCGGGGCACGGCGATCCGGCTGCCGTCGCCCTGGGGCGTGGCTTCGTGGCGGCGGGCTTCGACTCGCGGCAGGCCGTGGAGTTGTGCGAACGGCTCAACGAGGCCACCGGGCTGCGGCTGCCCCCGACGCTGATCTTCGATCATCCGACGCCCGCGTCCGTCGCGGACCTCGTCGGCGAACTGCTGGCCGGCGTACGCGACCGGAAAGCGCCTCCCCCCACACGCAGCCACGCACCTGGAAAGGCCACGACACCATGACGAGCAGTGCGAACGACGGGACGGCCGGCGCTGCGAGCGGCGGCGGCCCGGTCGTCGACACGGTGAAGCAGCTCACCGCCGACCTGCGCACGACCCGGCAACGGCTTCGGCAGGTCGAGGAAGCGGCCCGTGAGCCGATCGCGATCGTGGGCATGGCCTGCCGGTTCCCCGGCGGCGTCGAGTCCCCCGAGGACCTGTGGCGGCTGGTGACGCAGGAGCGCAACGCCGTCGCGCCGCTGCCGGCCGACCGGGGCTGGGACGAGGGCCTGTACGACCCCGATCCGGCGCGGCACGGCACGGTGTACGTCCGGGAGGGCAGTTTCCTGGACGATCCGGCGGGCTTCGACCCGGCGTTCTTCGGGATGAGCACCCGGGAGGCGCTGGCGACCGACCCGCAGCAGCGGCTGCTGCTGGAGACGTCCTGGGAGGCCGTAGAGCGGGCCGGCATCGATCCGCTGTCGCTGCGCGGCAGCCGTACCGGGGTGTTCGCGGGTCTGCTGTACGAGCACTACGGGTCCCGGCTGCGCAACGCCCCGGCCGAGTTCGAGGGGTACCTCGCGGGCGGCAGCACGGGCGGGGTGGCGTCCGGGCGGGTCGCGTACACGCTCGGTCTGGAAGGGCCGGCCATCACCGTCGACACGTCCTCGTCGTCGTCGCTCGTGGCGCTGCACGAGGCCGCGCGGGCGATCCGGGCGGGCGACTGCGATCTGGCGCTGGCGGGCGGGGTGACGGTGATGGCGTCGCCTGAGTGGCTGGTGCAGTTCAGCCGGCAGCGCGGGCTGGCCCCGGACGGGCGGGCCAAGGCGTTCGCCGCGACGGCGGACGGCACGGCGCTCGGCGAGGGCATCGGGATGCTGCTGCTGGAGCGGCTGTCGGACGCGCGCCGCCACGGGCGGCGGATCCTCGCGGTCATCCGGGGGTCGGCGGTCAACCAGGACGGGGCGAGCAGCGGACTGACCGCGCCGAGCGGGCCCGCGCAGCGCCGGGTGATCCAACAGGCGCTGGCGCAGGCCGGGTTGACGGCCGCCGAGGTGGACGCGGTGGAGGCGCACGGCACCGGCACGAAGCTGGGCGATCCCATCGAGGCACAGGCGGTGATCGCCACGTACGGCCAGGACCGTCCCGCCGGGCGGCCGTTGTGGCTCGGGTCGGTCAAGTCGAACATCGGGCACGCCCAGGCCGCCGCCGGGGTGGCCGGTGTGATCAAGATGGTGAAGGCGATGGAGCACGGCGTGCTGCCGCGCACCCTGCACGTGGACGCGCCGAGTCCGCACGTGGACTGGTCGGCGGGCGCGGTCGAGTTGCTGACCGAGGCCCGGGAGTGGCCGGACACGGGCCGTCCGCGCCGGGCCGGTGTCTCGTCGTTCGGGATCAGCGGCACCAACGCGCATGTGGTGCTGGAGCAGGCGGAGCAGAGCGTGGACTCCGGGCCGAGCGCCGACTCCGGGCCGCTCTCGGAGGCGGACCAGACGCGGACGTGGCCGACCGGGGTGCCGTGGGTGCTGTCCGCGCGCGGCGCGGACGCCCTGCGGGCGCAGGCCGAGCGGCTGCTCACGCATGTGGCGGAGCATCCGGAGGTGACGCGTGCGGAGGTCGGCGCGGGGCTGGCGCGCGGCCGGTCGGTGTTCGACCACCGGGCGGTGGTCGTCGGCACCGACCGCGCCGAACTGCTCGCGGGGCTGACGGCGTTGGCGGCGGGGCGGCCGTCGCCCGGGGTGTTCCACGGCCGGGTCACCGCCGACAGCCGCACCGTGCTGGTCCTCTCCGACCAGGGTCTGTCGGAGGACCTCGGCTGGGCGGCCCGGCTGGTGCTGACCTGTCCGACGTTCTCCCGGCGACTGGCGCACTGCCAGCGGGCGCTGGCGGCGGTGGGCGACCACGCGCTGCGCGGCGGCGCGTTCCCGGGGTCCGAGCCGAGCGTGCGGTGGGCGGTGCTGGTGGCCCTCGCCGGGGTGTGGGAGGAGTACGGCGTCCAGCCCGCGGCGGTGGTCGGCGAGGGCGTCGGCGAGATCGCGGCGGCCTGCATATCCGGCGCACTGTCCCTCGAAGAGGGTGCGCGGGCCGCCATCGAAGAGGGCGCGCGGAGGGCCGGGGCAACCGGCGACCAGGCGACCGGGGCGGCTGCGGGAGCGGCCGTCGGGGGCTCTTTCGGTGAAGGGCGGATACCCGTGTTGGGGGCGTCCTCTACGCCGCTTGCCGATGCCGTTCGTACGTTGAGTGCGCGTGGTCACTCGGTGTTCGTGGAGGTCGGGGGCGACTCGGCCGTCGCGCCCCGGCTCACGGCGGCGCTGGAGGGGCACGCGGCGCAGGTCGTCCGCTCGCCGGTGGGCGGGGCGAGCGGTGCGGACGGGCTGCTGCCCGCGCTGGCCCGGCTGCATGTGAGCGGCACGACCGTGGCCTGGCACGCGGTCTTCCCCGATCTGAGCCTGGCGGGCCGGCCGCCGGCCGACCTGCCGACGTACGCCTTCCAGCGGCGCCGGTACTGGCTGGACGACGGGCCCCGCACGCTCGACGCGGCCGCCGCCGGGCTGACGCCCGCGGACCATCCGCTGCTCGGCGCGACCGTCGAACTCCCGGAGGACGGCGGCCTGTTGTTCACCGGTCGGCTGTCAACGGGCGCTCAGCCGTGGCTCGCCGACCACGTCGTCGCGGGCCGGGTGCTGCTGCCGGGCACAGCGCTGCTCGAACTGGCCCGGTGGGCCGGGGAGTTCACCGGCTGCGCCCGGGTGGCCGAACTGACCCTGCACAGCCCGCTCGAACTGGCCGCCGATCCCCGCGCGGGCCGGGCGATCCGGCTGCGGCTGACCGACGCCGACGCGTCGGGCCGCAGGCTCCTCACCGTGTCCTCACGGCCCGGCCCGGACCAGCCGTGGACGCGCCACGCGACGGGCGCCCTCGACGCGGACGGCGCGCCGCCGCCCCGGTCCGACCTCGTCACCTGGCCGCCGACGGCGGCCCGCAGCCTGGACGTCGACGACTTCCACCGGCGGGCGAAGGAGCACGGGATCGGGTACGGGCCCGCGTTCCAGGGCCTGCGGGCGGTGTGGCGGCGCGGCGACGAGGTGTTCGCCGAGGTCGCCCTGCCGGAGGAGACACAGGCCGAGGCCGGGCGGTACGGGCTCCATCCGGCGCTGCTCGCCACCGCCCTCCAGGCCTGGCCGGCGGCGCACCCCGAGGCGTCGCAGCGGCTGCTGACGCCGTATGCCTGGCATGGGGCGACCGGTGCCGGTAGCGGTACCGGTGGGCGGAGTGTGCTGCGGGTGCGGCTCGCTCCCGTGGACGGTCCGGCGGTCGACGGCGGTGCCTCCGTGTCCGTGGAGGTCGCCGACGCGGCCGGTGTGCCGGTGGCGGCGGTGGCGGCGTTGCACCTCAGGCCGCTGGGGGGCCGGGAAGCGGCCGATGCCGACGACGCCGTATCCGACGACGCCGTATCCGTTGACGCCGACGCCGACGCCGGTGTGACGGCTCCGCTCGCGGCTTCCCCCGCTGCGTCCTCGTACGCGGAGTTGGTGCGGGCGATGCCCGAGGCGGAGCGGCGGCGGGCGCTGCTCGAACTGGTGCGGACGCAGGCGGCGATGGCGCTGGGCGAGGGGACGGCCGAGGACATCGATCCCGACCGGGGCTTCGCCGATCTGGGCGTCGACTCGCTGGCCGGCGTGGACCTCCAGGAGCGGCTGATCGAAGCGACCGGCGCCGATCTGCCGAGCACCCTGACCTTCGACCACCCGACCGCCGCCGCGCTCGCCGACCACCTGTGCGCGGAGCTGGGCGGCACGGCGGACTCCGCCGCCGGCGCCGGGGCGGCCCTGGCCGAGGTGGACCGGCTGGAGGCGTTCCTGTCGCCCTTCGCCGAGACCGCCGACGCCGAGACCCGGGCGACGGTCGCGCACCGGCTGCGGGACCTGGTGTCCCGCTGGCCCGGCGGCGCGGCTCCGGACGACCGCGCCGGCATGGACGACGCCGGACCACAGCCGGAGGACCTCGCCTCCGCGTCCGACGACGAACTCTTCGAGGTTCTCCAGCAGATGCGCTCCGCCGACAGCGGAACGTCGCCGACTCATCAGCGTCTTTAGGAGCGGGTTCCCGTGTCGCAGCCAACGACGACATCAGCATCGCAGCAGTCCCCTGCACCGGGCGCGGCGTCGCCGTCGCAGGTGGAGAAGTTCCGTGAGCACCTGCGCTGGGCCACCGCCGAGCTGAGCGAGGCCCGCCGCCGGGTGGCCGAGCTGGAGGAGGCCGAGCGCGACCCCGTCGCGATCGTGGGCATGGCGTGCCGGCTGCCGGGCGGCGTGGACTCCCCCGAGTCGCTGTGGCGGCTGGTCACCGAGGGCCGGGACGCGATCGGTCCGGTGCCGGCCGAACGGGGCTGGTCCGCCGAGGAGTTGCACGACAGCGACGGAGTGCGGCCCGGCACCTCGTACGTGTGGGAGGGCGGCTTCCTGGACGGGGTGGCCGACTTCGACCCGGCGTTCTTCGGGATCAGCCCGCGCGAGGCCCTCGCCATGGACCCGCAGCAGCGGCTGCTCCTGGAGACGTCCTGGGAGGCGTTCGAACGCGCCGGCATCGACCCGGCCACGCTGCGCGGCACCCGCGTCGGCGTGTACGCGGGGCTGATGAACGACGAGCCCGCGCCCACCCTGGGCGAGGTGGACGAGGCCGTCGCCGGTTTCCTGGTCAACGGCAACCGGGCCAGCGTCGCGTCCGGCCGGATCTCCTACACGCTGGGCCTGGAGGGGCCGGCCGTCACCATCGACACCGCCTGTTCGTCGTCGCTGGTCGCCCTGCACCTGGCCGTGCAGGCGGTGCGGCGCGACGAGTGCGCGATGGCGCTCGCGGGCGGGGTGACCGTGCTGGCCACGCCGAGCGCGTTCGTGGACTTCAGCCGGCAGGGCGCGCTGGCCCGCGACGGCCGTATCAAGGCCTTCTCGGCCGCCGCCGACGGCACGGCGTGGAGCGAGGGCGTCGGCATGCTGGTCGTCGAGCGCCTGTCGCAGGCGCGGCGGGCCGGTCACCGGGTGCTCGCCGTGGTGCGGGGCTCGGCGGTCAACCAGGACGGTGCGACGAGCAGCCTGTCCGCGCCGAACGGGCCGTCCCAGCAGCGCGTCATCCGGGCCGCGCTGGCCGACGCCCGGCTCTCGCCCGACCTGGTGGACGCGGTCGAGGCGCACGGTACGGGCACGAGGCTCGGTGACCCGATCGAGGCGCAGGCGCTGATCGCCACGTACGGCCAGAGCCGTCGGACGCCGGTGTGGCTGGGCTCGTTGAAGTCCAACATCGGGCATACGCAGGCGGCCGCCGGGGTCGGCGGTGTGATCAAGATGGTCATGGCGATGCGCCACGGCGTGCTGCCCAAGACCCTCCACGTGGACGCGCCGACCCCGCACGTGGACTGGTCGGCGGGGCAGGTGGAGCTGCTGACCGAGCAGCGCGCCTGGCCCGACACGGGTCGGCCGCGCCGCGCCGCCGTGTCCTCGTTCGGGGTCAGCGGCACCAACTCGCATGTGGTGCTGGAACAGGCGCCCGCCGAGACCCCGGAAACAGAGGAGACAGAAACAAGGGCGGGCGGGCCTGCCGCGCCGGTCGTGCCGTTGGTGTTCTCCGCCCGCGACAGCGCCGCGCTGCACGCCCAGGCCGAGCGCCTCGCCGTCCATCTCCGTGGTGATGGTGACGGCGACAGCGACGGTGACGGTCCGTCAGATGTGCGGGCCACCGCCCGCGCCCTGCTGACGGAGCGCACGGCGTTCGCCCACCGGGCCGTCGTCCTCGGCCGGGACCGGGACGAACTGCTCGCCGGGTTGGGGGTGTTGGCGGCCGGGTCCGAGTCGCCCGGGGTCATCACCGGGCAGGGGGCGTCCGAGCGTCCGGTGTTCGTGTTCCCCGGCCAGGGCTCGCAGTGGGTCGGCATGGCCACCGAACTCCTCGATTCCTCCGAGGTGTTCGCGCGGTCGATCGCCGACTGCGAGGCCGCCCTCGCCCCGTACGTCGACTGGTCGCTCACCGAAGTCCTGGGCAGCGGTGAGCCGTTGGCGCGGGTGGACGTCGTACAGCCCGCGCTGTTCTCGGTGATGGTGTCCCTCGCCGCCCTGTGGCGCTCGCTGGGCATCGAGCCCGCCGCCGTCATCGGCCACTCCCAGGGCGAGATCGCCGCCGCCGTCGTCGCCGGGGCGCTGACCCTGGAGGACGGCGCGAAGGTCGCGGCGCTGCGCAGCCGGGCCATCCTCAAGCTGGCCGGACAGGGCGGCATGGTCTCGCTGCCGCTCCCGCACGACCGGGCCGGCGAGCTGATCGCCCCCTGGGGGGAGCGGATCGGCGTCGCCGCCCGCAACAGCGTCAACGCCACCGTCGTAGCGGGCGACGCGCGGGCGCTGGACGAACTCCTCGCGCACTGCGCGGAGTTGGAGATCCGCGCCCGGCGCATCGACGTCGACTACGCCTCGCACTCCCCGCACGTCGAGGTCATCGAGGACGACCTCGCCCGGCTCCTCGCGGGCATCGCGCCCCGCACCGGCAGCATCCCGTTCTACTCGACCGTCACGGGTCGACTCATCGACACCGCCGGGCTCGACGCGGGCTACTGGTACACGAACCTGCGCCGGACCGTCCGGCTCACCGACGCGCTCGACGCCGCGCGCGGCGCGGGCCACACGGCGTTCGTCGAGTGCAGCCCGCACCCGGTGCTCACCCACGGCATCGACGAGGCCCTCGCGGAGGCGGGCGCGTTCACCGTGGGCTCCCTGCGGCGCGACGAGGGCGGCTGGAGCCGCTTCCTCACCTCCGCCGCCCTCGCCCACGCGCACGGCCTGCCCGTGGACTGGAGCGCCGTCCTCGGCGCGGGCGACCGCGATCCCGGTCTGCCCACCTACCCCTTCCAGCGCAAGCGGTACCGGCTGGAGTCCGCGCCGAGCACCACCGCCGGTGTGCGCGGCGCGGGACTGGACCCCGCCGGCCATCCCTTCCTCGGCGCGACGCTCACCCTCGCGGGCGACGACGACGAGGTGGTGGTGCTGACCGGCCGGCTGTCGCTGAAGGCGCAGCCGTGGCTCGCCGACCACGCCGTGTGGGGGACGGTCCTGGTGCCCGGAACGGCGCTGGTGGAACTCGCCGTACGGGCCGCCGACCAGGTCGGCTGCCCGGTGCTGGAGGAACTGACGCTGCACGCGCCGCTCGTACCGGACGCGGACGGCGGCGCGCTGCGGCTCCAGCTCACGGTCGGCGGCGCCGACGACAGCGGGCGGCGGCCCGTGGGCATCCACTCGCGGCCGGAGCAGGCGGCAGCCGACGTGCCGTGGGCGACCCACGCGACCGGCTTCGTGTCGCCGGGCGCGGTCCGCCCGGACTGGGATCTGGCGCAGTGGCCGCCGGCCGGTGCGGAATCGGTGGATCTCACCGGGCTGTATCCACGGCTCGCCGAGAGCGGGTACGGCTACGGGCCGGTGTTCCAGGGGCTGCGGGCGCTGTGGCGGCGCGGCGAGGAACGCTTCGCCGAGGTCGCGCTCCCACCGGAGCAGCACGCCGCCGCCGGCGGTTACGGAATCCATCCGGCGCTGCTCGACGCGGTACTGCACGCCGGTTTCGCCGAAGGCGTCGACATGGTCCGGCTGCCGTTCTCCTGGACAGGCGTCTCCCTGTACGCGACCGGCGCGACCGCCCTACGCGTCCGCCTGACCCCCCGGGGCACGGACGGCCTCTCCCTGTCCGTCGCGGACCAGAGCGGGGCTCCGGTCGCCGAGGTGGACTCCCTGGTGAGCCGAGCGGTGACCGAGGGACAGCTCGACGCCGCCCGAGCGCAGGAACAGGACCCACTGCTGGCGGTGGACTGGACCGGCCTGCCCCTTCCGGACACCGAGCCGGACCGGGTGATCGTCCTTGAGGTGGCGGACACGGAGGGTGCGGGGGGCGCGGGGGGCGCGGGTGGTCTGGCTGGCCTGGGCTGTGTGGACGGCTTGGGCGGTGTGGGTGGCCTGGGCGGCGCGCACGGCGTGGGCGGCCCTGCTAACTCGGGCGGCTTGGGCGGCCCGGACGGCCTGGGCCCCGGCTTTGAGACGTGTGTCGATCTCGACGACCTCGCTGCGCTCGCGCCCTCGGCGACGGTGGTGCTGCCCTGTCTGGGCCGTACGGCCGGGGCAGGCACCGCCGTGACCGGCACCGCCGGGGTCGGCACCGCCGACGCCGTGCGCGCCGAAGTGCACCAGGTACTCCGTGTGGTGCGGGAGTGGCTCGCGGACGAGCGGTTTGCCGGTGGGACGTTGGCTGTCGTTACCCGGGGTGCGGTGGGTGCGGGTGGCGGGGAGAGTGTGCGGGATCTGGTGTGCGCGCCGTTGTGGGGGCTGTTGCGGTCGGCGCAGGCCGAGAATCCCGGGCGGTTCCTGCTGGTTGACGTGGACGGACGGGAGTCGTCCCGGGGCGCGTTGCGGCGGGCGTTGGCGGCCGGTGAGACGCAACTCGCCCTGCGTGACGGGCGGTTGTCGGTGCCCCGGCTGGTTCGGGCCGCTGCCGGGCGGGCGCTGAAGCCGCCGGTGGACGGTTCCGCGTGGCGGCTCGACACCACCGGCAAGGGCACGCTGGAGAACGTCGCGCTGGTGCCGCATCCGGAGGCTTCCGCGCCGCTCGCCCCGGGGCAGGTGCGGCTGTCGGTGCGGGCGGCCGGCGTCAACTTCCGCGATGTGCTGCTCGGTCTCGGCATGGTCGACCAGAACGTGATGGGCGGCGAGTGCGCGGGCGTGGTCCTGGAGGTCGCGCCGGACGTCACGGACCTGGTCCCCGGCGACCGGGTGATGGGTATGGTCCTGGGCTCCTTCGGCCCGGTCGCGGTCGCCGACCGCCGGCTGCTCGTACCGCTGCCCGAACAGTGGACGTACGCGGAGGGCGCTTCGGTGCCGATCGCGTTCCTCACCGCGTACTACGGCCTGGTCGACCTGGCCGACCTGCGCGCGGGCGAGTCGGTGCTGATCCACGCGGCCACCGGCGGCGTGGGACTGGCCGCGCTGCAACTGGCCCGGCACCTGGGCGCGGAGGTGTTCGCCACGGCCGGCCCCGGCAAGTGGGACACGCTGCGCGCGCTGGGCCTGCCCACCGAGCGGATCGCCTCGTCCCGGTCGCTGGACTTCGAGGAGCGGATCCGGGCGGTGACGGGTGAGCGGGGCGTGGACGTCGTACTGAACTCGCTCGCGAACGAGTTCGTGGACGCGTCGCTGCGGCTGCTCGGCGGCGGCGACGGCGGCCGGTTCCTGGAGATGGGCAAGACCGACATCCGGGAGCCCGAGCGGGTCGCGGCCGACCACCCCGGTGTGTCGTACCTCTGGTACGACCTGGTCACGACCGACCCCGAGCGCCTCGGCGGGATGTGGGCCGCGCTGGTGCCGCTGTTCGACAGCGGGGCGCTGCGCCCGCTCCCGACGGCGGCCTGGGACGTGCGGCGCGGCCTGGACGCGTTCCGGTTCATGAGCCGGGCCCAGCACATCGGCAAGCTGGTGCTGACCATGCCGCCGGCCGCCCTCGACCCGGACGGCACGGTGCTGGTCACCGGCGGTACCGGCGTGCTGGGCGGGCTGGTGGCGCGGCGGCTCGTCGCCGAGCACGGCGTACGGCGGCTGCTGCTGCTCGGCCGTCGGGGCCGCGCGGCCGAGGGCGTGGACGCCCTGTGCGGCGAACTGACCGCGGCGGGCGCGGAGGTGACCGTCGTGGCCTGCGACAGCGCCGACCGCGAGGCGCTCGCCGCCGCCTTGGCCGAGGTGCCCCGCGAGCACCCGCTGACCGGCGTCGTGCACGCGGCGGGGCTCCTCGACGACGCCCTGCTGGGCTCACTGACGGCCGAGCAGGTCGACGCGGTGCTGCGGCCCAAGGTGGACGCGGCCTGGCATCTGCACGAGCTGACCCGGCACCTGGATCTCGCCGCGTTCGTCCTGTTCTCCTCGGTGGCGAGCACGCTGGGCACCCCGGGGCAGGCCAACTACGCGGCGGCCAACGCCTTCCTCGACGCCCTCGCGGAGCGGCGGCGGGCCGAGGGCCTGGCCGGTGTCGCGGTGGCCTGGGGCCTGTGGGAGCGGGCGAGCGGCATGACCGGCCACCTGGACGCGGGCGACCGGGCACGGATGCGCAGGTCCGGGATGAGCCCGCTGACCGACGCCGAGGGCCTGGCCATGTTCGACGCGGCGCTGCGGGCGGACCGGGCGCTCGTGGTGGCGGTGCGCCCGGACGCGGGCGCGGCCCGCGCCTCGGACACCGTCCATCCGCTGCTGCGGCAGTTGGTCGGCGGACCGGCCCGGCGGGCGGTCGCGGCTGCCGCCGGACCGGCCGGTGCGGAGTCCGGCGGGCAGGGGCTGCGGGGCCGGCTGGCGGCGTTGCCGGTCGCTGAGCGCGGACGGCAACTGTTGGATCTCGTACGCGATCAGGCGGCGTTCGTCCTCGGGCACGAGACGAGCGCGGCGATCGACCCCGACCAGGCGTTCAAGCCGCTCGGTTTCGACTCCCTGACGGCGGTGGAACTGCGCAACCGGCTGAACGCGGCGACCGGTCTGCGGCTCCCGGCGACGCTGATCTTCGACCACCCGTCGCCGACCGTCCTGAGCGAGCACCTGCTGCGCGAACTCGATCTCGCCCCGGCGACGCAGGCGGGGGCGGGGACGGGGGCAGGGGCGGGGGCGGATTTCAGCGACGACGACGTACGGCGGCTGCTCGCCACCATCCCGCCGGACCGGCTGCGCGGGTCCGGCCTGCTGGCCGCCCTGCTGGAGCTGGCCGGGCCGGGGTCAGGGCGGCAGGCGTCCGGTGACGCTTCGTCCGTGGCGGGCGGTGCTCCGGACGACGACATCGACGAACTGGACGAGGACGACCTCATCGAGCTGGCGCTCGGGGCGGGCGAGCAGTGACCGCGCACGGACCGCGGACGACGACGACCATGAGCGGAGAGGGAACCCCTGTGACGCAGGACCTGCCGGGCACGCGCGCCGAGGAGGGCGCCGCGACGGACACCCCGGGCGGCGACCGGACCGAGCGGATGATGGCGGCGCTGCGCCACTCCGTGAAGGAGAACAAGCGGCTCCAGCAGCAGAACCGGGAGCTGGTGGACGCCCGTCACGAGCCGGTCGCCATCGTCGGCATGAGCTGCCGCTACCCGGGCGGCGTGGCCTCGCCGGAGGACTTCTGGCGGCTGCTCGCCGAGGGCCGGGACGCGATCACGCCGATCCCGGCCGACCGCGGCTGGGACGTCGAGTCGCTGTACGACCCGGACCCGGACCAGGCGGGCCGCAGCTATGTGCGGCACGGCGGGTTCCTGCGCGACGCCGACCGGTTCGACGCCGGTTTCTTCGGGGTCAGCCCGCGTGAGGCGCTCGCCATGGACCCGCAGCAGCGGCTGCTCCTGGAGACCTCCTGGGAGACCGTCGAGCGGGCCGGCCTCGACCCGACGTCGCTGCGCGGCAGCCGCACCGGCGTGTTCGTCGGCACGGCCTCGCACGGCTACGGCGGCCCCGGCACGGGTCCCGCGCCCGAGGGCACCGAGGGCCATGTGCTGGCCGGCACCGCGCTCAGCGTCGCCTCCGGGCGGCTGGCCTACACGTTCGGCCTGGAGGGGCCGGCGATCACCGTCGAGACGGCGTGCTCGGCGTCGCTGGTCGCGCTCCATCTGGCGGTGCGGTCGCTGCGGGACGGCGAGTGCGATCTGGCGCTGGTGGGCGGGGTCTCGGTGATGGCCCAGCCGTTCATGTTCGTGGAGTTCAGCAGGCAGCGCGGGCTCGCGCCGGACGGCCGCGTCAAGGCGTTCGCCGGCGCGGCGGACGGCACGGCCTGGGGCGAGGGCGTCGGGGTGCTGCTGGTGGAGCGGCTGTCGGACGCGCGGCGGCACGGGCACCGGGTGCTGGCCGTCGTGCGCGGCAGCGCCGTCAACCAGGACGGCGCGTCCAACGGCCTGACCGCGCCCAGCGGCCCTGCCCAACAGCGCGTGATCCGGGCGGCCCTGGCCGACGCGCGGCTCGCCCCCGCCGACGTGGACGTGGTGGAGGCGCATGGCACCGGTACGACGCTGGGCGACCCGATCGAGGCGCAGGCGCTGCTCGCGACGTACGGGAAGGACCGTGCGGACCGGGCGGGCGAGGCGGACGGGGCGGGCCGGGCGGAGCCGCTGTGGCTGGGCTCGGTGAAGTCCAACATCGGGCACACCACGCACGCGGCCGGTGTCACCGGTGTCATCAAGACGGTGCTGGCGATGCGGCACGGGGTGCTGCCCGCGACCCTGCACGTGGACGAGCCGACCCCGCACGTCGACTGGTCCGACGGGACCGTGCGGCTGCTGACCGAGGCGCGGGCGTGGCCGTCCACCGGCCGGCCCCGGCGCGCCGCGGTGTCGTCCTTCGGGATCAGCGGCACCAACGCGCACGTGGTGCTGGAACAGGCCGACGAGTACATGGACGAAGAGGAGCAGGCCGGGGAACAGGCCGGGCCGGCGCTCGTGCCCTGGCTGCTGTCCGCCGCCGGGCCCGAGGCGCTGCGGGCGCAGGCCGAGCGGCTGCACTCGGTGGTGGCCGCGCATCCGGACGTCGATCCGGCGGCGCTCGCCCTGCCGCTGGCCGTGCGGCGGGCGAGTCTCGCCCACCGGGCCGTGATCGTCGGCGGCGGCCGGGACGAACTGCTGGCCGGGCTGGACGCGTTGCGCGGGGCCGCCGAGGCCGCGCCCGGCCGGGTCGTCACCGGCACGGCCGCGCGCGGCAGCGGGCCGGCCTTCCTGTTCACCGGCCAGGGTGCCCAACGCGCCGCCATGGGGCGGGAGTTGTACGCCGCCCAGCCGGTGTTCGCCGCCTCCCTGGACCGGATCTGCGACCTGTTCGCCGAGCGGGCGGACCTGCGGCTGCGCGAGGTGCTGTTCGCCGACGAGGGGTCGCAGCAGGCGGCGCTGCTGGACCGTACGCAGTGGACGCAGGCCGCGCTGTTCGCCGTCGAGGTGAGCCTGTACCGGCTCGTCGAGTCCTGGGGCGTGCGGCCCGGCCATCTGCTGGGGCACTCCGTCGGCGAGCTGGCCGCCGCGCATGTCGCGGGCGTCTTCTCGCTGGAGGACGCGGTCGTCGCGGTGGCGGCGCGCGGGCGGCTCATGCAGGAGCTGCCGGCCGGCGGGCTGATGGCGGCCGTCGAGGCCGCCGAGGACGAGGTCGCCGAACTCCTCGCGGACCACGCCGGGTCGGCGTCGATCGCGGCGGTCAACGGCCCGACCTCGGTGGTCGTGTCGGGTGACGAGGACGTGGTGCGCGCGGTGGTCGCGGCGCTGCGCGCCCGGGGGCGGCGGACGAAGGAGCTGGCCGTCAGCCACGCCTTCCACTCGCCGCGCATGGACGGCATGCTGGACGCCTTCCGCACGGTCCTGAACTCGCTGGACCTGCGGGAACCCCTCATCCCCGTCGTCTCGAACGTCACCGGCCGCCCGGCCGGCGCGCAGGAGCTCCGCTCCGCCGACTACTGGGTGCGGCACGTCCGGCAGGCGGTGCGCTTCCACGACGGTGTGCGCACGCTGCTGGGGCTGGGGGTGCGCACGTTCCTGGAGTTGGGGCCGGACGGGGTGCTGTCCGCGATGACCCGGGTCGGCTCGGCCGCCGTGCTGCCCGAGGAGGAGCGCTCCGGCGTCCTCGCGGTGCCGCTGCTGCGCCGTGGCCGCTCCGAGGTCCGTACGGTCCTCACCGCGCTGGCCGAGGCGCATGTGCGGGGCGTCGGCGTGGACTGGCGGGCGTATCTCGCCGGTGCCAGCGCCAGCGCCGGGGCCGCGCGGCGGCTGCCGCTTGAGCTGCCGACGTACGCCTTCCAGGGCGAGCGGTACTGGTCGTCCGGCCGCCCGGACGGTACGGCCCTGCCGGTCGAGCCGGGCGATCTGGGGCTGGCCCCGGCCGGGCATCCGCTGCTGGGCGCGGTGCTCACCCCGGCGGAGGGCGGCGGGCTGGTCCTCACCGGGCGGCTGTCGTCGCGTACGCAGGGGTGGATCGCCGACCACGTGGTGCTGGGCTCGACGATCGTGCCGGGCACCGCGCACCTCGACATGGCCCTGCACGCGGGCCGTCTGACGGGCTGCCCCACGGTGGAGGAGCTGGTCCAGGAGAGCCCGCTGATCCTCGGCGCGGACGACGTCGTCCACCTCCGGGTCACCGTCGGGGAGGACGACGGCGACGGCCGCCGCCGGGTCACCGTGGCCTCCCGGCCCGCGTCCGCCGCGCTCACGGAGGGCGAGGCCGACGCGCCATCGTGGACGCGCCACGCCGCGGGTGTCCTCTCGGACACCGCCCCGGAGGCCGACAGCGGCCTGACGGGCGTATGGCCGCCCGCCGGGGCCGTACCGGTGGACGTCACCGACTTCTACGACGCGGTCGCCCGCGACGGCTTCGCCTACGGTTCGTCCTTCCAGGGGCTGCGCGCGCTGTGGCGGCTGGGCGACGAGGTGTTCGGCGAGGTGGAGCTGCCGGAACCCTTCCGCGCGGAGGCCGCCGGCTACGGCGTGCACCCCGCGCTGCTGGACGCCGCGCTGCACGCGGGCCTGGTCGGACACACCGGCGAGCAGGTGCGCCTGCCGTTCGCCTGGCAGGGCGTACGACTGCACCGCACCGGCGCGACCACACTGCGGGTGCGCATGTCACCCATCGGCGACGACGCGACACCGGTGCTGGTGACGGACCCGGACGGGACGCCGGTGGTGTCGGTGACGGCGCTGCGGACCCGACCGGTGTCCACGGCACAGTTGCGCGCCGCCGCCCGACACGGACACCCGGACAGCCTCTTCCACGTCACATGGCAGCCGTCGGCCGCCCCCGACACCGAGCCGGTCCGGGACGTCGTCGCCGTGGGCGACGGCACCCTGCCGGACGGCCTGGCGGACGAAACGTTCGCCACCCCGGCGGCGCTGTCGGCAGCCGTGGCGGCGGGCCGGCCGATGCCCGGCGCAGTGCTGTTCGACTGCGCGGCGGTGGTACCCCCCGACGCGGACGTCCCGACGGCGGCCCGTGCCGTCGAGCGGGCGGTACGTTCCCTGCTCGTGTCCTGGGCTGCGGACGAACGACTCACCGGGACAAGGCTGTTCGTGGTGACCCGAGACGCGGTGGCCACGAACGCCGACGACGCCGTAAGGGGCCTGCGCCAGGCCCTGGTATGGGGACTCGTACGCGCCGCCCAGGCCGAACACCCCGACCTATTCACCCTGCTGGACGTGGACGTGGACGAGGACGAAGCGACCGCACAGGACGGGGAGTTGTGGCGTGCAGCACTCGGCTGCACCGAACCACACCTCGCACTACGCGCCGGCACCCTGCTGACGCCCCGCCTCGTACGGACCCGGCTGGCGTCCCCGGACGATCCGGCTCCGGTCGCTGGGCTCGGTCCCGACGGCACAGTCCTCGTCACTGGCGGAACGGGGGCGCTTGGTGGGCTTGTTGCGCGGCGGCTTGTGGTGGAGCACGGGGTGCGGCGGCTGGTGTTGGCGAGTCGGAGCGGGGCGCGGGCCGTCGGGGCCGGGGAACTGGCCGGTGAACTCAGCGAGTTGGGTGCGGAGGTGATCCTGGAGGCGTGTGACGTGGGCGATCGCGACGCGCTGGCGGGCGTACTGGAGCGGATTCCCTCCGCGCACCCGTTGACGGCGGTGATCCACGCGGCGGGTGTCGTCGACGACGGCGTGCTGGCCGCGCCGACCCCCGAGGCCGTGGACGCCGTGGTGCGTCCCAAGCTCGACGCGGCCTGGCATCTGCACGAGCTGACGCGGGAGGCGAACCCGGCGCTCTTCGTCCTGTTCTCGTCCGCGACGGCCACGCTCGGCGCGCCGGGCCAGAGCTCCTACGCCGCCGCCAACGCCTTCCTCGACGCCCTCGCGCAGCACCGCGCGGCCCTCGGTCTGCCGGCCGTCTCGCTGGCCTGGGGCGCCTGGGACGCGGGCATGGCGGCCCGCCTGGACGACACCGCCCTGCGGCGCTGGCGGCGCTCCGGCGTCCTCTCGCTGTCCCCCGAGGACGGACTCGCCCTGTTCGACACGGTTCTGACGGCCCCGGCGGCGGAAGAGCTGTTGCCGCGCACGCTGTTGCCGGTGCGGCTCGATCCGGGCGCGCTGCGCGGCGCGGGCGACTCCGTTCCCGCGCTGCTGCGCGGGCTGGTGCGCCCGTCGGCCCCGACGGCGGTGGCCGGCGCGGCCGGTCGCGAGGACGCCGCCGGTGAACTGCGGCGGCGGCTCGGCGGGGTCGACGCACAGGAGCGGGAGCGGATCGTGCTCGCCCTGGTGCGGCGCACGGTCGCCGAGGTCCTCGGGTACCCCGACGGCTCGGCCGTCGCACCGGGGCGCGCCTTCACCGACCTGGGCTTCGACTCGCTGACGTCCGTGGAACTGCGCAACCGGCTGGGCGCGGTCACCGGGCTGCGGCTGCCCGCGACCCTCGTCTTCGACCATCCGACGACGCAGGCGCTCACCCGCTACGTGGACGGCGCGCTGCCCCGGGACGACGTCCCGTCGGCCGAGCCGGTGCTCGCCGAACTCGACCGGCTGGGGCGGACGTTGGCCGGTGTCGCGGCCGACCACCCGGACCGCGCCCGGATCGCCGCCCGGCTGCGCGCGGTCGTCGCCGACTGGGGTCTGCGACCGGCGGCCGACCCCGAGACCCCGCCGGACGCGGCGACGTCGCACCTCGACTCGGCCGACGACGACGCGGTCTTCGACTACATCACCAACGAACTCGGGATCTCCTGACCCGTGCGGAACCGAGAGGACGGCGCCACCGTGGCGAACAGCGAGACCACCCCGACCACCCCGACCACACAGACCCCTAAAGCCCCTCAGACCCCTCAGACCACTGAGGACAAGCTCCGGTACTTCCTCAAGAAGGTGACGGCCGATCTCCAGCAGACCCGGGAGCGGGTGAGCGAGCTGGAGTCCGCCGGGGGCGAGCCGATCGCCGTCGTCGGCATGTCGTGCCGGTACCCGGGCGGCGTCGAATCGGCCGACGGGCTCTGGCAGTTGGTGCTGGAGGGCCGGGACACGACGGCCCCGTTCCCGACCGACCGGGGCTGGGACGTCGAGGCGCTGTACGACCCGGACCCGGACACGCCGGGGACGACGAACACCCGCGAGGGCGGCTTCCTCGACGGGGCCGACCGCTTCGACGCCGGTTTCTTCGACATCGGCCCGCGCGAGGCCCTCGCCATGGACCCGCAGCAGCGGCTGCTCCTGGAGACCACCTGGGAGGCGTTCGAGCACGCCGGCATCGACCCGGCGTCGCTGCGCGGCAGCCGCACGGGCGTGTTCGTCGGCACCGGCCAGCAGGACTACCGGACCCTCGTGAGCAGCGCCCCGCAGCACGTGGAGGGCTATCAGATCAGCGGCCTCGCCGCGAGCGTCCTCTCGGGCCGGCTGGCCTACTTCTACGGGCTGGAGGGCCCGGCGCTGACCGTCGACACGGCGTGCTCGGCGTCGCTGGCCGCCCTGCACGTGGCCGTCCAGTCGCTGCGGCGCGGCGAGAGCGAACTCGCCCTGGCGGGCGGGGCGACGGTGATGGCCACGCCGTTCATGTTCACCGAGACGGCCCGGCAGCGCGGCGTGTCGTCCGACGGCCGCTGCAAGGCGTTCGCCGCCGACGCGGACGGCACGGGCTTCAGCGAGGGCGCCGGTGTCCTCGTACTGGAGCGGCTGTCGGACGCGCGGCGCAACGGGCACCGGGTGCTGGCCGTCGTGCGCGGCAGCGCCGTCAACCAGGACGGCGCGTCCAACGGCCTGACCGCGCCCAGCGGCCCCGCCCAGCAGCGCGTCATCCGCGACGCGCTCGCCGACGCGCGGCTCGCCCCGGCCGACGTGGACGTGGTGGAAGCGCACGGCACCGGGACCACGCTCGGCGACCCGATCGAGGCGCAGGCGCTGCTCGCGACGTACGGGCAGGACCGTGAAGTGCCGCTGTGGCTGGGCTCGTTGAAGTCCAACATCGGGCATACGCAGGCCGCCGCCGGGGTCGGCGGCATCATCAAGATGATCATGGCGATGCGGCACGGCGTCCTGCCCAGGACCCTGCACGCCGAGACGCCCACCCCGCACGTCGACTGGTCGGCAGGGCGGGTGGAACTGCTCACCGAGCAGCGCGCCTGGCCCACCGTGGACCGCCCCCGCCGCGCCGCCGTCTCCTCCTTCGGCGTCAGCGGCACCAACGCGCACGTGGTGCTGGAACAGGCGCCCGCCGAGGTCTCGGAGACGCCTGAGACGCCTGAAACGCCTGCGACCGACGCGACGGACGCGCCCCTCGCTCCGGTCGTGCCGCTCGCCCTCTCCGCCCGTGACGCCGTCGCGCTCCGCGCCCGGGCCGAGCGGCTGGCGGGCCGCCTCGACGACTTCCCGGACGTCCGCGAGGTGGCGCACGCCCTGCTCTCGCAGCGGGCCGACCTCGACCACCGCGCGGTGGTCCTGGGGGCCGACCGCGACGAACTCCTCGCCGGACTCGACGCCCTGGCCACCGGCGCCGCCGCTCCCGGCGTCGTCACCGGGCAGGGCGCGTACGAGCGTCCGGTGTTCGTGTTCCCCGGCCAGGGCTCGCAGTGGGTCGGCATGGCCACCGAACTCCTCAAGACCTCCGACGTGTTCGCCCGGTCGATCGCCGACTGCGAGGCCGCCCTCGCCCCGTACGTCGACTGGTCCCTCACCGAGGTGCTGTGCAGCGGGGAGACGATCTCCCGCTCCGTCGTCATCCAGCCCGCCCTGTTCTCGGTGATGGTGTCCCTCGCCGCCCTGTGGCGCTCCCTCGGCGTCGAGCCCGCCGCCGTGATCGGCCACTCGCAGGGCGAGATCGCCGCCGCCGTCGTCGCCGGGGCGATCACCCTGGACGACGGGGCCCGGATCGTCGCGCTGCGCAGTCAGGCCCTGCTGGCCGTGACCGGGCAGGGCGGACTGGTCTCCCTGGCGGTGTCCGCGCAGCGGGCGGGCGAGCTGATCGAGCCCTGGCAGGGGCGGATGCACGTGGCCGTCGTCAACGGCCCCGGAGCCACCGTCATCGCCGGTGAGCCGAAGGACCTGGAGGAACTCGTCGCGCTGTGCGAGGAGCGGGAGATCCGCGCCCGCCGCATCGACGCCGACTACGCCTCCCACTCCCCGTACGTCGAACCCGTCAAGGACGAGGTCATCCGGGTCCTGTCGGCCATCACGCCCCGTTCGAGCACGGTGCCGTTCTACTCGACGGTCACCGGCGAGCCCGTCGACACCGCCGGGCTCGACGCCGACTACTGGTACTCGAACCTGCGCAGTCCCGTCCGCCTCACCGACGCGGTCCGCACCGCGTTCGCCGAGGACCACACGGCGTTCATCGAGTGCAGCCCGCACCCCGTGCTCGCCCTCGCCCTGGAGGCCATCGCCGAGGAGGCGGAGCGCGACATCTTCGTCACCGGCACGCTGCGCCGCGACGAGGGCGGCTGGCCGCGGGTCCTCACCTCGGCCGCGCACGCCCACGCGCACGGTCTGGCCGTCGACTGGAGCGGGTTCACGACCCCGCCCGGCCGGGTCCTGGACCTGCCGGCCTACCCCTTCCAGCGCAAGCGCTACTGGGTGGACGTCCAGCAAGGGAGCGTTGCCCCCGCGCAGTCGGGGGCCGTCCCCGCGTTCGCGCCGGCGGGCGACAGCGAGGGTACGGAGCTGGCCCGGCGGCTGGCCGGACTGTCCGAGGACGAACGGCGGCAGGTGGTCCTGGACCTGGTGGTGGACGAGGCCACGGCCGTGCTGGGCCTCGCGGCGCCCGTCGCGCCCGGCCGGACCTTCAACGACCTCGGCTACGCCTCGATGACCGCGGTCGAGCTGCGCAACCGGCTGCGCGCCGCGACCGGCAGCCGGCTGTCGGCGTCCGTCGTCTTCGACTACCCGACGCCGCAGGCCCTCGCCGGTCATCTGCTCGACCGACTCACCGGCACCACGGACCACGCGACGACGGCCCGCGCCGACACGGCCGCTGCCGGGGCCGGGGACGACGACCCGATCGCGATCGTCGCGATGGCCTGCCGCTTCCCCGGCGACGTACGGGGACCGGAGGACCTGTGGCGGCTGGTCGCCGACGGCACGGACGCGATCACGTACTTCCCCGAGGACCGCGGCTGGGACGTCGAGGGCGTCTACGACCCCGACCCGAAGCGGGTCGGCCACACGTACACCCGTGAGGGCGGCTTCCTCGACACCGCCGACCGCTTCGACGCGGCGTTCTTCGGGATCAGCCCGCGCGAGGCGCTCGCCATGGACCCGCAGCAGCGGCTGCTCCTGGAAACCTCCTGGGAGCTGTTCGAGCACGCCGGCATCGACCCGACGACTCTGCGCGGCAGCCGTACCGGCGTCTTCGCGGGCCTGGCCGGGCAGGACTATCCCCAACTCGTCGCGGGGACCTCCGCGCGGGAGGGCGTCGAGGCGTTCCTGCTGACGGGCGGCGCGGCGAGCGTGCTGTCCGGCAGGCTCTCGTACACCTTCGGCCTGGAGGGCCCGGCGGTGACCGTGGACACCGCGTGCTCGTCGTCGCTGGTGACGCTGCATCTGGCGGCGCAGTCGCTGCGGTCGGGCGAGTGCGAGATGGCGCTGGCCGGCGGGGTCACCGTGCTGTCGACGCCGGAGGCGTTCATCGGTTTCAGCCGGACGGGCGGACTGGCCCCGGACGGCCGCTGCAAGCCGTTCTCGGCCGACGCCGACGGGACGAGCTGGGGTGAGGGCGTCGGTCTGGTGCTGCTGGAGCGGCTGTCGGACGCCCGGCGCAAGGGGCACCGGGTGCTGGCCGTCGTCCGCTCCACCGCCACCAACCAGGACGGCGCGAGCAACGGGCTGGCCGCGCCCAACGGCCCCTCCCAGCAGCGCGTCATCCGCCAGGCCCTGGCCAACGCCGGGCTGACCTCCGGGGACGTCGACGCCGTGGAGGCGCACGGCACCGGCACCACGCTCGGCGACCCGATCGAGGCGCAGGCGCTGCTGGAGACCTACGGGCGAGGCCGGCCGGCCGACCGGCCGCTGCTGGTGGGCTCGGTGAAGTCCAACATCGGACACACGGCCGCCGCGGCGGGCGTGGCCGGTGTGATCAAGATGGTGAAGGCGATGGAACACGGCATCCTGCCGCGCATCCTCCACCTGACCGAGCCGACCCCCCACGTGGACTGGTCCGCGGGCGCGGTGGAGCTGCTGTCCGAGACGATCCCGTGGCCGAAGACCGAACACCCGCGCCGCGCCGCGATATCAGGCTTCGGCATCAGCGGCACTAACGCCCACGTGATCCTGGAGCAGCCACCCCAGGAGGACCAGACCGAGGCTCAGCAGCCCGAAGCACCCCCGACGACACCCACGACGGCACCCGAGACCGTACCGGGGAACGTGGCCGAGACCGCGCCGGGGACTGTGCCGGGGACCACGCCCGGGACTGTGCCGTGGCTGCTGTCGGCGCACAGCTCGGCGGCCCTGCGGGCGCAGGCGGAGCGCCTGCACGAGCACCTGCGCGAGCGCCTGTCCACGCGCCCCGGGACTGACCCGGCTCTGTGCCCGGACCAGGAACGGGGCCAGGGCCGAGACCGGGGCGAGGGCCAGGACCAGGACCAGGACCAGGACCCGGGCCAGAGCCCGGCGCCGGGCCTCGATCTTGCGGCCGTCGCCGGGGCGCTTGTTCATGGTCGGGCCGCGCTGCCGTATCGCGCGGTGGTTGTCGGGGCTGATCGGGCGGCTTTCGAGGCGGGGCTCGCGGCGCTGGCGTCGGGTGGGGCGGCTCCCGGGCTGGTGCGGGGTGCGCCTGTCGCCGGTCGGCTCGGGTTTCTGTTTCCCGGTGCGGGGAGTCAATTCCCGGGTATGGGACGGGAGTTGTACGAGCGGTACCCGGTCTTCGCGCGGGCGTTGGACGAGCTGTGCGGGACGCTGGACCGCGAGTTGAACCCTGAGGGCGACGCGGGCCGGCCCGCTCTGCGCGAGGTGCTGTTCGCCGCGGCGGGCACCCCGGAGGCGGCGCTGCTGGACGACACCGGGTACGCCGAGGCCGGTCTGTTCGCCGTCGGCGCCGCGTCCTTCTGGCTGCTCCAGTCCTGGGACGTCGTCCCCGACGTGCTGGCCGGTCACGCGGTCGGCGAGCTGACCGCCGTATACGCGGCGGGCGTGCTGTCGGCCGAGGACGCCTGCCGACTGGTGGCGGCGCGCGGCCGGCTGAGCTCCCCTGAGGAGTTCGGCCGGGTCGCGGGTGCCTTGAACTTCCAGCCGTCGCGCATCGCGCTGCTGCCCGACCGCACCGCCGACGAGATGTGCACGCCCGCGTACTGGGTGCGCCATCTGCGCGAGGCCGCCGACGCCCACGGCACCGTGAGCGCGCTGCTGGACGCCGGGGTCGCGACCGTGGTCGAGCCCGGTGCGGGCGGTGTGCTGACGGCGCTCGTGCGGGACGCGGCGGCCGAGCGGCCGGGCCCCGCCGTCGAGGCGGTGCCGCTGCTGCGGCGCGACCGGCCCGAGCAGCAGAGCGCGCTGGAGGCGCTGGCCCGACTGCACGTGCGCGGGACGCGGGTCGACTGGTCCGCCGTCCAGGACCTCCCGGCCGGTGCCCATGTCGACCTGCCCACGTACGCGTTCCAGAGCCGCCGTTTCTGGCCGGACGGCACGCTCCCGGCGACGGCCCGCAACACTGGTGCCGGAGGCGGGGAGCCGGCGGCCGGGGACGCGGCGGCGCTGCTGCGCGAGCGGCTGGCCCCGCTCACGGCCGGTGCCCGCGAGGACGCCCTGCGCGCCCTGATCGCCCGGCAGGTCGCGACGGCCCTCGGGCACGCCGACACCACGGAGGTCGAGGAGGCGCTGAGCCTCCCGGAGTTGGGCATCGAGTCCGTCATGGCCGCTGAGATCCGCGGCCACCTCCAGACGGCCACCGGCGCGCAACTCCCCACCACCGCCCTCTTCGAGCACCCCACCCTCGACGGCTTCGCCGCCCACCTCCACACGCTGCTGGTCACCGCGTCGCTGCTGCCCGCACCGGGCGACCAGCCCGGGGACGCCCCCGCTCCCGCGGCCGAACCGGCGTCCACCGGTGCGGGCGTCCTCGCCGCGCTGGCCGCGCGCACCGCGCGGGAGGGGCGCTTCCCGGAGTTCCTCACGTTCCTGGAGGACGCCGCCCGGTTCCGGGAGACGTTCGACGTGGCGGACGTCGAGGCCGGGACGGTACGGCGGCCCGCGCCGGTGCGGCTGACACGCGGCGGCGACGGACCGGCGCTCGTGTGCTTCCCGTCGTTCGCCGGCAAGTCCGGCGCCCACCAGTACGCGCGGCTCGCCGCAGGCGCGCGCGGCGTCCAGGACGTGTGGGTGCTGCCCGCGCCCGGCTTCGTCGCGGGCGAGGCCCTGCCCGCCGACCTCGACGCACTGGTGCGGCTGCACGCCGACGACGTCGAACGGTGCACGGACGGCGCGCCGTTCGCGCTCCTCGGGCACTCCGCCGGCGGCTGGCTGGCGAGCGCGGTCGCCGCGGAGCTGGTGCGCCGGGGCGGGCGTCCGGCGGCCCTGGTCCTGCTGGACAGCTACGCGCCCGGCAGCCCCGTACTGCCGCGCATCGGGCAGTACATCGGCCGCTCGCTGACCGACGCCCCCACCGACGGGGCCGCCGTCCTCCTGGACGACACCGTGCTGACCGCGATGGGCGGCTACGGCCGGGTCTTCGCGGGCTGGCAGCCGGCAGGCCTCGACCTCCCGGCCCTCCAGGTCCGGGCGAGCGAGCCGGTGCCGGAGCCCGGGTTCCCCGAGTCCGGCTGGCAGGCGCGCTGGCCCGCCGAGCCCGCGCCCGTCGAGGCGGACGCGCCCGGCGACCACTTCACGATGATCACCGAGCACGCCGCGACCACCCTCGACGCGGTCCGCGCCCACCTCACGTCCCTGACCCGACACCCCTGATCCAACTCCCCCTCCCCACCCAACCGTTCCGGAAGGACCACCCCCCGATGACAACTCGCTGGTACCCGGTCGAAGAGTGCGACGACTCGCTCCTCACCTCCGCCTCCGTCTACCTGACCCGCACCGTCGACGTCCCCTACCCGGCCGAGGAGACCTGGGCGGCCCTGACCGACGACTCCGGCCCGGCGCACTGGACGAAGGGCGTGAAGCGGCTGACCTGGACCTCGCCCCGCCCGTTCGGGGTCGGCACGACCCGGGAGGTGGAGACCGTCGGCGGCTTCGCGCTGCGCGAGCGCTTCTACCGCTGGGACGAGGGACACCGCAAGACGTTCACGGTCGTCGGCAGCACCCACAACGTCTTCAAGCGCCTCGTGGAGGACTACGTCGTCGAGTCCACCCCGGAGGGTTCCCGGCTCACCTGGCAGTGGGCCGGCGATCTGCACCGCCCGTGGTCGTTCATGAAGCCGGTGCTGAAGAAGCTCGTCCTGGAGCCGACGGCCGAGTCCCACATCGGCGGCCTGCCGGCCCACATGGCGTCCACCCACTGACCCTCGTACGGCCCCGGCCCCGGACAGAACACCGGACAGAACGACCGGACAGAACGACCGAACAGCACATCAGCACATCAGCAGGAGAGGACGCACATGTGTGGGATCGTCGGCTGGATCGCCTTCCGGCACGACCTGGAGAGGGAACGCCCCACCCTTGACGCGATGACCGCCACCATGGTCTGCCGCGGCCCGGACGCCGGCGGCACCTGGGTGTCCCCGCACGCCGCCCTGGGACACCGCCGGCTGTCGATCATCGACCTGGCGGGCGGTGTCCAGCCCATGACGGTGGACACCCCGGACGGCCCGGTGGTGCTGACGTACAGCGGTGAGGCGTACAACTTCCGCGAGCTGCGCGACGAACTGCGCCGCCGTGGGCACGAGTTCCGCACCTCCAGCGACACCGAGGTCGTGCTGCGCGGCTATCTGGAGTGGGGCGAGGAGGTCGCCGACCGGCTCCTCGGCATGTTCGCGCTGGGCATCTGGGACGGCCGCACCGACCGCCTGGTCCTGCTGCGCGACCAGCTCGGCATCAAGCCGCTGTACGTGTACGAGACCGAGGACGGCGTCCTGTTCGGCTCCGAGGCCAAGGCGATCCTCGCGCACCCGGCCGTGCAGGCCGTGGTCGACGCGGACGGCTTCCGGGAAATGATGGGGTACGTCAAGACGCCCGGCGGGGCCGTCTGGAAGGGCATGCGGGAGGTCAGGCCCGGCACCATGCTGATCGTCGACCGCAGCGGCGTGCGCGAGCGCGTCTACTGGCGGCTGGAGGTCGAGGAGCACCACGACGACACGGAGACGACGGTACGCCGGATCCGCGAGCTGCTGGAGGACAGCGTCAGCCGGCAGCTCGTCGCGGACGTGCCGGTGTGCCTGCTGCTCTCCGGCGGACTGGACTCCAGCGCCCTGACGGCGCTGGCCGCCCGCAGACTGGCCGAGGACGGGCAGCGGGCCAGGACGTTCACGGTCGACTTCGAGCAGCCGGACCACTTCCACGCGGACGCGCTGCGCGGCTCGCCGGACGCCCCGTTCGCCCGCGAGGTCGTGGACCACGTCGGCACGCTGCACAGCGACATCCGGCTGGACCACCAGAAGCTCGCCGACCCCGAGATACGCCGGGCGGTGATCGCGGCCCGCGACATGCCGTTCGGCTTCGGCGAGGGCGACAACTCCCTCTACCTGCTGTTCAAGGCGATCCGCGAGCACTCGACGGTGGCCCTGTCCGGCGAGGGCGCCGACGAGATGTTCGGCGGCTACCCCTGGTTCCACGTCCCGGAGGTGCAGCAGGCCGCGACGTTCCCCTGGGTGGCGCCCCTGGTGCCCACCCGGCTCTACGAGCAGACCCTGATGCACGACACCCTGGACCTGCCCGGCTACCTGGCGCAGCGCTGGTCCGACACGGTCGCCCAACTCCCGCCGCTGCCCGGCGAGAACGCGCACGAACGCCGGATGCGCGAGTTCTGCTACGTCCATGTGACCAGCGCCCTCGGCACGTTGCTGGACCGCAAGGACCGGATGAGCATGGCGGTCGGCCTGGAGGTGCGGGTGCCGATCTGCGACCACCGGCTCGTGCAGTACGTGTTCAACACGCCGTGGTCGATGAAGACGTTCGACGGCCGGGAGAAGAGCCTGCTGCGCGCCGCCGTACGCGACACGCTGCCCGCCTCGGTGGCGGACCGGGTCAAGGCCGGCTACCCGCTGACGCAGGAGCTGAGCTACGTCCGGGAGGTGCAGGGCCAGGTCGGCGAGCTGCTGTCCGACGACCACCGCGCGGTGGAGTTCTTCGACCGGGCGGCGCTCACCGAGGCCGTGCGCGGGAAGCCGGAGGCCGTGGCGCGCGATGTGCGCGACGCGTTCGAGCGGGTCCTCGACCTGGCCGTCTGGTTCGACCTCTACCGTCCCGCCGTCAAACTGTCCTGACACCCCGACGGCCCCGGCCCTACCCACCATGACGTGGGTACGGCCGGGGCCGTGGACGTTCCGGTTCCGTCAGGACCCGGCGAGGGCGAGCAGGGTCGCGTGCACCTCGTCGGCCAACTCCCGCATGAACAGGCGGCTGTAGCAGGCGGTGTGGTGCGGGAACTCGATGGCGAGGCGGCCGTCGAACGTCGTGACGCAGGCCAGGATCGGGCTGCGGCCGAGCTGCGGGAAGTAGTGCTCACGGCCGGGCACGAGCCGTACGTCGGTGACGCGCGTGCCCGCCGGGAGGCGCGGGCCGGACACGGCGCCCATGTTGGTCACGATGACCGTGCCGAGGTGCAGCGTCGGATACCGGCGGGCCGACGGCATGATCCGCATCTCCCGGAAGTGGTCGCCCCGGTCGAGGAACTCCCGCAGCCCGTCGCCCACTTGACGCGCCAGGTCCAGTATGTCGGTCTCCTTGCCGACGGGCAGGGTCTGGAGGTTCATGGAGACCGCGGGGATCATCAGGGCGGCGGACACCGGCGGCGTCAGCCGCGAGCGCAGGTCGACCGGTGACGTGCAGCCCAGGAGGCGCGGTTCGGCGCCGTCCATGCGGCGGCGGGCGGCGAGCAGCAGGGCGGCGCTGATCAGGGCGTGCACGGACACGCCCTCCGTACGCGCCCTCGCGCGCAGTCCGGCGGTCGGCGCGGTGTCGAGCCGCAGCCGCTGGACCTCGATGCGGTGCGGTTCCTCGGGTTCTTCCTCCGTCGGCTTCACGTCGTAGGGGACGAGTTCGACCGGATGGCGGGCGACGTCCCCGGCTCGCTGGTCGCGGTGGTTCGCCGTGTCGGCCGGGTCCGCGGGGGGCAGCAGGGTGCTGATGGGCTCGGCGAACGCGGCCACCGGCGGGCGGGCGGCCTCTGCGCCCTCGGTTCCCTCTGTTCCCTCGGTTCCCTCGACCAGCTCGCGGTAGCGGTCCCAGAGGGTGTTGAGGAGGGTGATCCCGCTGTGTCCGTCGGTGACGACGTGGTCGACGGACAGGACCAGGGTGTGGCGCCGCGCGTCGCAGTCCGGGTCGGTCACCAGGACCGCCCGGGTCAGCGGACCGCCCACCGTCAGCGGGGTGTTGGCCTCCTCCAGGTAGGCCTCCTCGCCCCCGGTGCGGGTCAGCAGCCGGGGCCACTCGGCCTCCGGGAGCGGTTCGAGGGCATGGCCGCCACTGTCACCGCCGCCATCGCCGTCGCCGTCCGGGACGATGCGCGTCCGGAGCTGCGGCTGCTCCGCCGTGACCGCGTCGAACGCGGCGGACAGGGCCGCCCGGTCGACGGGGCCGTCCAGGACACAGGAGAGGACCGCCCTGCTTCGCTGGGCTACGTAAAGGTTTTCCACGGGGCACAGCACGCGTCGCATGCGAACGGCCTTTCTCTTGGCGGCAGGGCCTGACGGGTCGGAGCGGTCACGCGGTCACCGTTCCAGCAGTGCGGCGATCGCCCTCGGGGTGGGGTTGCGGTACATGTCGCGGGTCTGGAGGGGCGGCAGGCCCTTCTCCCGGAAGGCGGCCGACAGCCGGGTGGCGAGCAGCGAGTTCCCGCCGATGCCGAAGAAGTCGTGGTCGGGCGCGACGGTGAACCCGAACACCTCGCTCCAGGTCGCACACACCTGCGCGAGCAGCCCGGACTGCTCCTCCGGCGCGGATCCGGAGGTCTCGGATGCGTCGGATGTGGAGGTCTCGGGTCCGGAACCCTCGTCGGCGGGGCGGGCGTTGCCGGGCATCGCGGGGCGCGGGGCCGGGAGTCTGGCGACGTCCAGTTTTCCGTTGATCGTGCGGGGGGTCTCGGAGATCGGCGTCCAGGTGCTGGGCAGCATGTACTGCGGCAGGACCTTGGCGGCGCGGTCGCGCACCTCCGCCGTGCCGTACGCCGTTCCCGCGCCCTCCTGGAAGATCAGATAGGCGTCGAGCCGCAGACCGCCGGCGTTGTCGGGGCCGGGGATCACGACGGCGTCGGACAGGGCCGGGTCTTCCAGCAGGACGGCCCGCACCTCGTCCGTCTCGATGCGGTAGCCGCGTATCTTGACCTGGTTGTCCAGTCGGCCCAGGTGCTCGATACGGCCGTCGGGCAGCAGCCTGCCGCCGTCGCCGCTGCGATACCGGAGGCCGCCGGTGACGGGGTCGGCGAGGAAGCGCTCGCCGGTGAGTTCGGGGCGGCCGAGGTAGCCGAGGGCCACTCCGGCCCCGCCGACGTGGATCTCGCCCCGTACGCCGCGCGGGAGCAGCCGGCCCTGCCGGTCGCGGATGGTGACGCTCCAGCCGGGCAGCGGGCGGCCCACCGAGCGGTCGCCGTGCAGTATCTCGGTCCGGGTCACGGTCTGGGCC
Source organism: Streptomyces sp. yr375 (assembly GCF_900110755.1). Lineage (GTDB taxonomy): Bacteria > Actinomycetota > Actinomycetes > Streptomycetales > Streptomycetaceae > Streptomyces. The sequence goes on along the minus strand of NZ_FOFF01000009.1, from coordinate 101,015 downwards.
GTGACGTGCACCGTGGTCTCGGTGATGCCGAACATGTTGACGAAACGGCACCGCGACCAGCCGGGCGCGTCCAGGCAGGGCCGCAGGACGCGGGGGTCCAGCGCCTCGCCGCCGAAGACGAGCAGCCGGACCGACACCGCCGCGTTCTCCTGGTCCGCGCTGTGTTCCACGCTCTGTTCCGCGCTGTGTTCCGTGCTGCGGACGAGTTCGCCGAACGCCGAGGGCGTCTGGTTGAGGACGGTCACCCGCTCCGACACCAGCAGTTCGAGGAACGACTCCGGTGACCTGGCCGCGAAGTACGGGACGAGCACCAGCCGGCCGCCGGTCAGCAGGCAGCCCCAGATCTCCCACACGGAGAAGTCGAACGCGACGGAGTGGAACTGCGACCACACGTCGTCGGCCGAGAACGCGAAGTCCGCGCGGGTGGCGTCGACGAGCGCGGTGACGTTCCGGTGCGGGACGACCACTCCCTTGGGGTGACCGGTGGTACCGGAGGTGTAGATGACGTACGCCGGCTGGCCGGGGTCGGACGGGTCGGTTCCGTCGGTCACCGGGGTGTCCGGCTGCGGCTCGGCGCTCAGGGCCAGGTCGGCGACGGACACCGTACGGACGTCGGGGATGCCCGGATCGGACGTGTCGTCGGGGCCGATCACGAGCCGCAGACCGGCGTCCTTCGCCGTGTAGGCGAGCCGCTCCAGGGGATAGCCGACGTCCATGGGGACGTACGCCGCGCCGCTCTTCAGCACGGCCAGGAGCACCACCACCAGCTCGGTGGAGCGTTCCATGCAGACCCCGACCCGGTCGCCGTGCTCCACGCCGAGGGAGCGCAGCGCGTGGGCGAAGCGGTTGGCCCGGGTGTCCAACTGCCGGTAGGTGAGCGCCTCCTGCTTGTGGGTGACCGCGACGGCCTCCGGCTGGGCGGCGGCGACCTCCTCGAAGGCACGGTGGACGCAGCGGGGTCGGGTGTCGAGCGGACCGCCGTCCGCCAGTTCCCGGAGCGCGGCCTCCTCGGCGTCGTCCAGGATCCGCAGGCGGTCCACGGGCGTCGCGGGCGGCAGGTCGAGGAGCTGCCCGAGGACGGCTGCCAGGTGCCGGCAGAACTGCTCGACCAGGTCCCTGCCGTAGCGGCTCTCGTCGAAGAGACACACCGCTTCCAGTCCGTCGGCGCCTTCGCCGAGCCAGTGCACGACGAGCGGCGAGCCGGGCCAAGTGCCGGGAAAGTAAGACTCGTTGGAGCCACTGTCGGGGCTGCTCTCCTCGTCGAACGCCACGGCGATCCGCGAAGCCGCGCGCTCGTGACCACCCCGGGCCTGATCCTGGTCACCCGCGGACCCGGCCAGGTCGTCGAGGGCGTCCCCCGCCTGCGCGAGCAGCCCGCCCGTCGTGTCGGCCCCGGCCAGGGTCACCGGCACGGCTTCTTCCGACGCCCCCAGGATCGCGGCGCTCCGGTGACGGCGCCGCACGACGCCCACGGTCGCATCGGTACGGTCCAGGTAGCGCGCCGCCGTGTAAGCGACGGCGGCCAACTGGGCGACGCGGAGCGCGTGCCGGTCGCCCGGGGCGGTAGGGGCCGTGGGGGCAGTGAACCGGTGCGCCGCGCGGCGGCCGGAACCACCGCCCGCGACCGCGCCCGCGCCCGCGTCCGGTCCCGTGGCCGGAAGGTCCCACCACAGCCGGGGCACCGGGCTGTCGGGGCCGCCGGTCACGGCCCGGGCGACCGAGGTGAGGGACGCCCGGTCGAGACACCGGCGGGCCGCGCTGAACACGAGCCGGTCGCCGTCCTCGCAGCGCAGCACCACGAGACGCACCGGCGCGGGGCCGAACCGGGGTACCGGCCGCAGCAGTTCCCGGTGCAGCGTCCGCACCGCCCGGGGGTCGTCCGCCGGGTACGGCACCGTCTCCAGCCACACCGCCCGGGGTTCCTCGACACCGTCCCGCAGCACCGAGCAGAGGTCCCGCTCATCGGGCACGGGGCACCCGGCGACGACGTCCCGCAGGCGCTCGGCAAGGGCCTGCGGGTCCACGCGCGGACCGCCGGAGAGGACGATCGCGTGGTGGTCCAGGTTCCTGGAACGCTCGGTGGGCGAAAGGCCGTTGTATGACTCGTAGGCGGTCAGGACCGCTGACATCTTGGCTCCCTGTCTGATGTGCGGGCTTACTGCTACCGCTGCACGAGCCCGTGGCTGCCGCCGCGAACTCGGTACTACCGCTGCGCGAGCTGCTGGCTGACGCCGTGCTCGGAACTACCGGTGCACGAACTCGTGGCTGCCGCCGCGAACTCGGTACTACCGCTGGGCAAGCCCGTGGCTGCCGCCGCGAGCCCGGTACTGCCGCTGCACGAGCTTCAGGCTGCCGCCGCGCAAGCTCGGAACTACCGCTGCGCGAGCCCGTGACTGCCGCCGCGAGCCCGGTACTGCCACTGCGCGAGCTTGAGGCTGGTGCCGCGAGCTCGGAACTGCCGGTACGGGTTTGAGACTGCCGGTGTGCGGTTTTGAGGCCGGCACCGCGAACTCGGTCTGGCCCTGCGTAAGTTCGAGGTCGTCGCCGCGAACTCGGGTCCACCCTGTGCGGGTTCGGAGCCGGTAATGCGAACTCAAATTGGCCTTCTTCGGGTTCGAAGCCGCTGCTGCAACTCAGGTCAGACCTGTCCGGGTTTGACACCGCCGCCGCGAACTCGGACCGAACCCATGCGAGTTCGAGGCCGCTGGCGCTGCCGCAAACTCAGGCCGAACCCATGCGAGTCCGTTGCCCTCGCCGCGACCCCAGGCCGGACCCATGCGAGTCCGTGGCCGCTACCGCGAACTCAGGCCGAACCCATGCGAGTCCGTTGCCCTCGCCGCGACCCCAGGCCGGACCCATGCGAGTCCGTGGCCGCTACCGCGAACTCAGGCCAGACCTGTCCGGGTTTGACACCGCCGCCGCGAACTCGGACCGAACCCACGCGAGTCCGTGGCCGCCGCCGCGAACCCAAGCCGGCCCCACCCGTGAGTCCGTTGCCGTCGCCACGCAAGCTGGATCGAAGTCGGCGTCTACTTGGCGGTGAAGCCGCCGTCGACGGTGACGACGCTGCCGGTGACGCCTCGGGAGGCGTCGCTGACCAGCCAAAGCACCGCTTCTGCGACGTCGCCCGCCTCCACCAGTTCGTTCGTCGGCTGGGACTGCACGAAGAGTTCCTCGTGTTCGGCGACGGGTACGTCCAGGGACTTGGCTATCTCGGAGAGCATGCGGCCCTCGAGTACCGGGTCGTCCCGTACCGACCCCGGGCAGACCGCGTTCACGCGTACCTTGAGCGGTGCGTAGTCGAGGGCGGCGGCGCGGGTCAGGCCGATCAGGCCGTGTTTGGCCGTGACGTAGGCGGCGAAGTTGCGGTAGCCGACCAGTCCGGCGGTGGAGGAGATGTTGACGATGCTGCCGGAGCGCTGCCGTGCCATCACCTCGCCGACCGCCCGCGTCATGCGCCACGCGCCGAAGAGGTCGACGTCGAGCATGACGGTCCACTCGTCCTCGCCGATCTCGTGGACCGCCTTGCCCGAGGGCGCGGCGATACCGGCGTTGTTCACCACCGCGTCGACGCGTCCGAAGCGCTGGACGGCCGTGGCGACCGCCGCCTCGACCGCACGGAGGTCACGGACGTCGGCCGGGCAGGAGAGGACGGTGGCGCCATGTGCCCGGCACAGCTTCTCCGTGTGGGCCAACTGGCCCTCGGTGCCGAGCGGGTAGGGGACGAGAGGGAGATCGTCGGCGATGTCGACCAGCACCAGGTCGGCGCCGGCGGCGGCGAGGCGTTCGGCGCAGGCACGGCCGACACCGCGCGCCGCGCCCGTCACGATCACCGTCTTTCCCCGCAGACTCATGCCGTTCGTGCTGCTCGTGCCACTCATGCCACTCATGCCCACGCCTTGAGTTCGTCGTCGACGAGCTTCAGCAGCGGGCCCGGGTACTCGGTCAAGTACATGTGGCCGCCGGGCAGTTCGTCGAGCCGAAAGCCGGACCGGGTAACCGTCTCCCACTGCCGTGCCTGCTCGGTCGAGACCAGTTCGTCGTCCAGACCGCGCAGGGACGTGATCGGCGCGTCGAGCGGGTCGTCCGCGGTCGAGACGTACGCCTCGTGCGTCTCGACGTCCGCGCGCAGGGTCGGCAGCAGGAGTTCCAGCAACTCCGGGTCCTGCATGGTCGGATGGTCGTATCCGGCGAACTCCCGTACCCGGGCGAGGAATTCGTCGTCCGGGAGCCCGGTGGCACCGGCCTCCCGCCTGGTCCTGGGGCCGGCCGAGCCGCTGACGAACAGGTGGGCGACCGGTATCCCCTTCTTCTCGCTCAGGTGACGCGCCATCTCGTAGGCGAGCACCGCGCCGAAGCTGTGGCCGAAGAGGGCCACCGGTCCGCTCGACAGGTCGGCCTCGGCGATGAGTTCGTCGGCCATCGACTCGACGGCGGTGAAGACGTCCGGATAGGGCGGATCGTCAAGTCGCCTTTCCCGGCCGGGGAGTTGGACCGGGTGGACGCGGGTGGCCTTGAGGTCGTAGCGCTGCCACGGGGTGAAGAAACTCGCGCCTGCTCCGGCGAAGGGGAAGCACAACAGCGGGACGGTCATGGTGGGCACGGCTCCTGTCAGTCGCCTGTACAGGCTGTCGGTCGGGGGGATGTTCGCGGGCAGGTGCGGCGGCGTGCCTGCGGTGCGCGCGAGGCGGACCGACTGTGCCACGGGTGCGCTTGAGCCGCCCTGGAGACGACCTCGAGGTGTTCCGGCCGGGTGCGGGCCCGCCGCCTCGCCGGGCCTACACCACTTCTTGAGCAGCGCTCAAGCCGCAGTCCCGAAGCTGACTGCCCGTACACCCGGCACGCCCGTACGCCAGTTACGCCCGTACACCCCCTATACCCGTTACACCCGCGGTCTGCCGGGCCAGGCCGACCGCCAGGCCGACCGCCGAGCCGACCGCCGGGCCGGCCAGGGCCCCGTGCCATCGCTCCACGGCGTGCGAGTCCGCGCAGGCCGTTGTCCATTTGTCTGACGAGGATGATGACCGTGCTCCAACACGCAGACGGATCCGACGCTTCCGTGCCGCTGGGCCTGACCGGAGCGCAGGGCGGCATCTGGTACGGGCAGCAACTCGACCCGCGGAGCCCGGCGTTCAACACGGGCGAGTACCTGGAGATCCACGGAGCGGTCGACGCCGGCCTGTTCGAGACGGCGCTGCGCCGTACCGTCGTCGAGGCGGAAGCGCTCGGGCTGCGCTTCACCGACACCGCCGAGGGGCCGCGCTGTCTGCCCGCGCCGCCCGCCGGCCGGGTGCTGCACGTGCTGGACGTGAGTGCCGCGGCGGATCCCACGGCGGCGGCCGAGGAGTGGATGCGCGCCGACCTGGCGACCGCCACGCCGCTGAGCGAGGGCCCGCTGTTCACACATGCCCTCTTCAAGGCGGCCGACGACCGCTACCTGTGGTTCATGAGGGCCCATCACATTCTTCTGGACGGCTACGGCTACGTGCTCGTCCTGCGCAGGACCGCCGAGATCTACAGCGCGCTGGCGGCCGGGCAGGAGGTGCCCGACGCGTCGTTCGCCCCCGCCCGGACCCTGCTGGACGAGGAGACCGCCTACCGGGGCTCGGACCGGTTCGAGCGGGACCGCGCCTACTGGACCGGGCTGTTCGGCGGCCGGTCCGGGGCCGTCTCGCTCGTCGACGGCACCGCGCCGCCGTCGCCGGCTTCCATGCGGCGGACGGCGGACGTGTCCGCGGCCACCGCCGACCGGCTGTCGGCCGCCGCGTCCGAGGCGGGTGCGAGCCGGGCCGAGCTGCTGCTCGCGGCCGTCGCCGCGTACACGCACCGGGTGACGGGCGCCGAGGACGTCGTCCTCGGCGTGACCACCATGAGCCGGCTGGGCTCCGCCGCCCTGCGGACCCCGGGCACGGTGTCGAACAACCTTCCGATGCGGCTGTCGGTGCGGCCGGACACCGCCGTGGCCGAGCTGGTCGCCGCGGCGGCCGGCGAGGTGCGCGCCATCCGCAGGCACCAGCAGTACCGGGGCGAGGACCTGCGCCGGGATCTCAAGCTCCTCGGCGGTGACCGGCGGCTGTTCGGGCCGCTCGTCAACCTGGTCCCCTTCTCCCACCAGGTGCGGTTCGGCGAGCACTCCGCGACGCCGCACCACCTGTCGGGCGGCGCGATCGACGACCTGGTGATCACCGTGCGGCCGGGCACCGGCGGCGCGGGCCTGGGCGTCACCTTCGACGCCAACCCGGCGCTCTACACCGAGGACGCGCTCGCCGGTCACCTGGACCGGTTCCTGGCCCTGCTGGACCGGCTGGCCGACGCCGAACCGGGGCTCACGGTCGGCGCGCCGGACCTGCTGCTGCCGGGCGAGGACCCCGCCTACGCGACCCCCGAGCCGACGTCCGCCGCAGCGGACGCCACCGTGCCCGCCCGCTTCGAGGCGCAGGCCGCCCGCGCTCCCGAGGCGACGGCCGTCACCCACGACGGCCAGGCCCTGAGCTACGCCGAACTGAACGCCCGCGCCAACCGGCTGGCCCGGCTGCTGATCGCGCGCGGCGCGGGCCCCGGCCAGACCGTGGCGCTGGCGCTGCCCCGCTCGACGGACCTGGTCACCGGGCAGTTGGCAGTGCTGAAGTCCGGCGCCCGCTGCCTGCCGCTGGACCCGGCGCACCCCGCCGAGGGCCTGCGCGCGCAGGCCGAGGCCGCCGCGACCGCACTGCTGCTGACCGACGCGAGCGCGGCCGGCACGCTGTTCGACGCCGACCTGCCCGCCGTCGTGCTGGGCGACCCCGCCACCGACGCCGAACTGACCGCGCTCTCCGACGCGGACCTCTCCGACGCCGACCGCGGCGCACCGCTCACCCCGGACGCCGTGGCCTACGTCCTGCCCGCCCCGGACGCCGCCGGAAGCCCGCGGGGCGTGCTCGTCGCGCACGGCGACCTCACCGGGCTCGTCGAGGCGGCCGCCGCGCACGTGCCGTCCGGCCTGGACGACGTGTGGGCGCTGTTCCACTCGTGCGCGTCCGCCGTCGCCGTCTGGGAGGTCTGGGGGGCGCTGCTGAACGGCGGCCGGCTGGTCGTCGTCGGACACGACGCCACCCGGTCGCCCGACGAGCTGCTGGACCTGCTGCGGAGCGAGCGCGTCACCGTCCTCAACCAGCCGTCCGCCGCGCTGCCCGCGCTGGCCGCGGCCGACCGGGCGGCCACCCCCGCCTCGCCCCCGCTCGCGCTGCGGCACCTCGTCGTCGCGTGCGAGACACCGGAACCGGCCGACCTGGGCCCCTGGCTGGAGCAGATCGAGCGGTCCGGTGCCGACGCCCCCGCCCTGGTCACCGTGTACGGCGACGCCGAGACGACCGGGCCGGTCGCCTTCCGGCGGGTGGACCGCGAACTGCTCGGGCAGGGCCGCCGCGTCCTGGGCGTGCCGCTGCCGGACACCCGGCTGTACGTGCTCGACGGCGACCTGCGGCCGGTGCCGTCCGGCTGGGTGGGCGCGCTGCATGTGGCCGGGGCCCGCCTGGCCCGTACGGCGGAGCCGGCCGACGAGCGGTTCGTCGCCGATCCGTTCGGGCAGCCGGGGCAGCGGATGTACCGCACCGGCGACCTCGTCCGCCGGTGCGCGGACGGCGAGTTGGAGTACGTCGGGCGGAGTGACGAGCAGGTGCGGACCGGGGGGTTCCGGGTCGCGCCCGGCGGGGTCGAGGCCGCCCTCGTCCGTCATCCGGCCGTCGCCGGGGCCGCCGTCGTCGCCCGGGAGCGGCCCGGCACCGGCGGCCGGGCCCTCGTCGCCTTCGCCGTGCCCGGAGCGGGCCGCCGCCCGACCCGCGCGGAACTGCTCGGGCACCTCGCCCAGATGCTGCCGGAACACCTCGTGCCCGGGGCCTGTGTGCTGGTGGACGCCCTTCCGCTGACCGCCGACGGCACCCTGGACCGTGCGGCGCTGCCCGCCGCCGACGCCGAGGTCACCGGCGGCGGCGCGGCGACCGGGGTCGAGGCCCAGGTCCGCCGCCTCTTCGAGGAGCTGCTCGGGCTGCCCACCGGCGCGGTCGGTGCGGACGACGACTTCTTCGACCTCGGCGGGCAGTCCCTGCTCGCGTCCCGGCTACGGGCCCGGCTGCGGGCCGTCACCGGTGCCGAGGTGCCCCTGCGGACGATCTTCACCGGGCCGACCCCCGCCCGGATCGCCGCCCGGCTGGCGGTGCCGTCCGCCACGGCCGCCCCCACCCGGCCGGCCCTCGTGCCCGCCGAGCGGCCGGAGCGGATCGCGCTGTCCTCGGCCCAGCAGGGCATGTGGTTCCTCAACCAGCTCGACACCACCGCCGCGACCTACAACATGCCGCTGGTCGTACGGCTGGACCGGCCCGTCGACGACGACGCCCTGCGGGCCGCCCTGGCGGACGTCGTCGACCGGCACGAGAGCCTGCGCACCCTCCTGCCGCAGGCCGACGGCACCCCGTACCAGGACATCCGCGCCCCGGGAACCCTGCGGCCGGACCTGGACGTGGTGGACTGCCCCGCCCAGGAGGTGGCGGCGTACGTCGCCACCGCGCTGCGCCGCCCGTTCGACCTGACGCGGGACCTCCCGCTGTGGGCGGGGCTGTACGGCCCCCGGGACGGCACCCGTGCGCTGGTGCTCGTCCTGCATCACAGCGCGGCCGACGGGTGGTCGCTGGTGCCGTTCGCCAAGGACCTGTCGACGGCGTACGCGGCCCGCTTGGCGGGCGGGGCGCCGGACGAGGCCGCGCCCGTGCTCCAGTACGCCGACTACACGCTGTGGCAGGAGCGGCTGCTCGCCGGGCTCCGCGATCCCGCCGCCCTGCTGGGCGGGCAGCTCGCGTACTGGAAGACGGCCCTGGCCGGGCTGCCGGAGGAGATCCCGCTGCCCGCCGACCGGCCTCGGCCCGCGGTGCCCAGCCGGCGCGGCCGGGGCCTGACGGTCGGCATCGGCGCCGACCTCCACCGCGACCTGCTGCGGCTGGCCGACACCGCCGGGGCCAGCCTGTTCATGGTCCTGCAGAGCGCCCTCGCCGCACTCCTCACCCGCTGCGGCTCGGGTGTCGACATCCCCATCGGCACCCCGGTCGCGGGCCGCACCGAAACGGCCCTGGACGATCTGGTCGGCGTCGTCACCAACACCCTCGTCACCCGCACCGACACCTCGGGCGACCCCGCGTTCCGCGAGCTGCTGGCCCGGGTGCGCGCCTTCGACCTGGCCGCCTACGACCATCAGGACCTGCCGTTCGACCGGCTGGTGGAGGAGCTGAACCCGGCCCGCACGGCCGCCCGGCACCCCCTGTTCCAGGTGCTGCTGGCGCTCCAGAACAACGCCGAGGCGGTGGTGCGGCTCGGCGACAACGAGGCCCCGCTGCACCCCACGTCGACCGGCACCGCGAAGTTCGACCTGTTCGTCGAGTTCGTCGAGGTCACGGAGCGCCACGGCGTCGACCCGGCACCCGGCGGCCTCACGCTGCACGTCGAGTACGGCACCGACCTCTTCGACGAGGCCACGGTGCGGCGGCTGGCCTGCGGCCTGCACCGCACCCTCGCCGCCGTGGCCGCCGACCCCGACCTGCGGCTCAGCGCACTGCCCGACCCCGGCCCGCGCCCGGCGACCGCCACGGCGGCCCACGAACCGTTCGACGCGCGGGCGCTGGAACGCTCGGTGCTCGCGGCGGGCGGCATCCGGGAGTGCCTGGCGCTGCCGCCGCGAGACGGCGACGACGGCCGGCCGACGGTCCTGGCCGTGCCCACCCGGGCGAACGCGGCCGCCCAGGCGGAGCAGGCGCTGCGGCGTACGGCCCCGGCCCCGGACCGCGCGCCGCGCGTCGTGGCCGTCTCCGACCTGCCCCGCACCCCGGACGGCGCCCTCGACACCGCCGCGCTGCCGGACCTCGTACGGATCGGCACGGAGCAGGCCGAGCGGTGGCAGCGGGCGCTGGCCGAGGTGCCCGGCGTGGACGCCGTCACCGTCGAACTGGAGGAAGACACAGAGCAGTTGGGCCTGCTGCACGCGGGCCCTGCCGCCTCCGGGCCGGCCGAGCACACCGGCGCGGCGGCCGACGGGTCCGGGGCGACGGCGTCCGACGCCCCCGTGCGGGAGACGGTCCTCTCGATCAGCGAGGGGCCCGCGCTGGTCGAACCGCCCGTACAGACCTGGGCGGACGCGCTGCGCCGGGCGGCGGCCGGCGGACCGCACGCCGAGGTGGTGCACGTACGGGCCGACGGCACCACCGTGCGCCGCAGTTACGCGAGCCTCGCCGAGGAGGCGTCCCGGGTCCTGGGCGGACTGCGCGGGCTCGGACTGCGCCCCGGCGACCAGGTGATCCTCCAGTGCGACGACACCGAGGACTTCCTCGCGGCCCTGTGGGGCTGCATCCTCGGCGGGATCGTCACCGTGCCGCTGACCGTCCCGTCCACCTACGCGGAGGACTCCGCCGCGGTGAACAAACTCGACGGCGTCTGGCGGATGCTGGGCCGCCCGTGGCTCATCACCTCGGGCGGTCACGAGGACGGGCTGCGCGACCTCGCCGACCGGCGTGCCTGGGAGGAGCCGCGGCTCACCACGGTGGACGCGCTGCGCTCCGCACCCGCCGACACCGAATGGCATCCGGCGCGGCCCGTCGACCTGATCCTGATGCTGCTCACCTCCGGCAGCACCGGCCTGCCCAAGGCCGTCGAGCTGAACCACCGCAACGTCCTGACCCGTTCCGCCGCCGCCGCTCAGGTCAACGGCCTGACGGAACACGACGTGTCGTTGAACTGGATCCCGCTCGACCATGTCACCGGCGTCGTGATGTTCCACCTCAGGGACGTGCTCCTGGGCGCCCGGCAGGTCCACGCGCCCACGTCCTGGATCCTCCAGGACCCGCTGCGCTGGATGGACCTGGCGGACGAGCACCGGGTCACCGTCACCTGGGCGCCGAACTTCGCCTTCGGGCTGCCCGCCGAGCACGCGCACCGGATGGGCGACCGCCGGTGGGACCTGTCGCCGATGCGCATGGTGATGAACTGCGGCGAGGTCGTGGTGGCCGCCACCGCGCGCCGCTTCCTGGAGGTGCTCGCGCCGTTCGGGATGCCGCCGACGGTCGTGCACCCCGGCTGGGGGATGTCCGAGACCTGCTCGGTGGTGACGGACACGGTGCTGGCTGCCGAACCGGCGGCGGGCGAGGACACCTTCGTCAGTTGCGGACTGCCCTACCCCGAGTTCGCCATGCGGGTCGTGGACGACGAGGGCGAGGTCGTCCCGGAGGGCAGGGTCGGGCACTTCCAGGTCCGCGGCACCTCGGTGACCTCCGGCTACCACGACAACCCGGCCAAGAACGCCGAGTCGTTCACCGCCGACGGCTGGTTCGACACCGGCGACCTGGCCTTCCTGCGCTCGGGCGAGCTGTACATCACCGGCCGGGCCAAGGACGTCATCATCATCAACGGCGTCAACCACTACAGCCACGAGATCGAGGCGTGCGTCGAGGAACTCCCGTTCGTGGAGCGGTCGTTCACCGCCGCCTGCGCGGTGCGGCCGGACCCGGCGGCGGACACCGACGCCCTGGCCCTGTTCCTGCACCTGCTCCCCGGCACCGACCCGGCCGACGCGCTGCGCGCGGTGCGCGGCAAGGTGACCCGCGAGATCGGCATCACCCCCGCCTACCTGGTGCCGGTCGAGCAGGCGACCATCCCCAAGACCGAGATCGGCAAGATCCAGCGCACCCAGTTGCGGGCGCGTTTCGAGACGGGCGAGTTCGACGAGGACGTACGGCGCACCGAGGTGCTGCTCGGCACCGCCGCCACCGTGCCGGACTGGTTCCTGCGCCCGGTGTGGCAGCGCGCGCAGCGCCCGGAGCCGGCCGAGACCCCGGACCCCACCGCGCCCGTCGCACGGCACACGCTGGTGCTCGCGGGGCGCGACGCGCTGGGCGCGCGGGTCGCCGAGGCGGTGGCCGGGGAGCTGTGGCGGGGCGGTGCCCGGTGCACGGTCGTCACCGCTGCGGACGCGTTCCGCCGCGTCGACATGGCCCGCTACGAGGTCCGCGTCGACCGGCCCGAGGACTACGAGGCGCTGCTCGCGGGCCTGGCCTCGGACGCCCGTCCGGTGGACGCGGTGCTCCACCTGGGGTCGCTGACCGCAGGCCGCGCCGAGCCCGGGTGCGTGGACGACCTCCTGGAGGCGCAGCGGGACGGCGTCGACAGCCTGGTGTGCCTGGCCGGGGCCCTGTCGTCGGGCGGCGCTCCGGACCACCCCGTCAGCCTCCACCTGGTGACCGGCGGGACCCAGGACGTGCTGCCCGAGGACCGCCCTTCCGCCCTCCACGCCGCCGCCGGCGGCCTTCTCAAGAGCCTCCGCGAGGAACTCCCCTGGCTGGCCGCCGGCCGCCTGGACCTCCCGGTCACGGACGACACCGAGGCCGACGACACGGAGGCCGACTACGCGGAGACCGCCCGGCTGATCCTCGCCGAGGTGGGCGGCGGCCCGGTGACCGACGCCGAGGTGGCCTACCGGGACGGACAGCGCTGGGTGCGCCGGCTGGCGCCGCTGCCCGACCCGCTGCCCCGCAGGGCGCCGGCCCCGGTCGACGGTTTCCTCCTGGTGAGCGGCGGGCTCGGCGGCGTGGCCGCCCTGGTCGCCGGGCACCTGCTCAGGACGCCGGGCACCCGGCTGCTGCTGGTCGGCCGTACGGAACTGCCGCCCGAGCACACCTGGGACGCCCTGGCCGGACAGGACGACGAGGCGGCCCGCCGGGTCGAGGCGTACCGCGGGCTGCGCGCGCTGGGCGACGTGCGCTACGAGTGCGCCGACATCGCCGATCCCGCGCAGGTGCGGGCCGTCGTGGACAAGGCCGCCGCCGCGTGGTCCGCGTCCCTGGCCGGGGTGGTGCACGCGGCGGGCGCGTTCGACCAGCGGCCCGTCGCCGAGTACGACCTCGTACGGTGGCGTGCCGCGCTCGCCGCGAAGGTCACCGGCGGCTGGGTGCTGCACCAACTGGCCGAGGAGTGCGCGGCGGCGTCGTTCGTGTCGTTCTCGTCGGTCAACGGCTTCTTCGGCGGCTCCATGACCGGCGCGTACGCCGCCGGCAACGCCTTCCTCGACGCGCTCGCGGTGCACCAGCACCGCCAGGGCCGGATGGCCGCGCACAGTCTGGCCTGGAGCATGTGGGACGACATCGGCATGAGCCGGGGCTACGGGCTGCGGGCGCTGACCGAGGCGCGCGGCTACCGGGTCCTGGCGCACACCGCCGGGCTGCGCTCCTTCGACCTCGCCCGGAGCCTGGCCGAGCCGCACGTCCTGATCGGCGTCGACCGCGGCGCGCCCTGGGTGCGCGGCCATCTCCTGGGCCCGGCGCGCCCGGTGCACCGGCTGGCGGCCCGGGTGGCGCTGCGCGACGGCGCGGACCTCGGGGCGCTGCACGGGGCCGCATCGGACGGCGCCCGGCTGGCGGGGGCCGCCGACCGGTGGGTGCTGCGCGCGGCCGGTACGTCCACCGGTACGTCCACCGGCGCGGTGCCCGGCGGTTCCGCCGGCCGGCCCGCCGACCCGGACGCCGACCGGCGCCGGGCGCTGGAGGACAGCCTGTGCGGTGTCTGGCGCCGGGTCCTGGACCGGGACCAGGTGGGGGTCGACGACAGCTTCTTCGACCTCGGCGGCACGTCCCTGCTGCTGGTCCGCGCGATGACCGCGGTCAACCAGGAACTGGGCTGCGACCTCACCGTCGTCGACCTGTTCAGCCACCCCACGGTCAAGGCCCTGGCCCGCCACCTCGCCGACCGGACACCGGCCCCCGCGACCACGGACGGCCCACCCGCCGGTGACAGCACCCCTACGGCGACCGGCGTGCCCGGCGAGACCCGGGCCCGCGCCCGGCAGCAGGCCCAGCGGCAGCGCGCCGCACGGAACAGGACCATCCGGCACACCAAGCAGAACAAGGGGACCGACGGCGATGACTGACACGCCGGAGAACGAGAACGAGAACGGGCACAACGGATCCGACGGGTTCTCGGACAACGACATCGCCGTCATCGGCCTCGCGGGGCGCTTCCCCGGGGCCGACACGGTGGAGGAGTTCTGGGAGAACGTCGCCGCCGGCAAGGAGTCGGTGCGCGCGGTGAGCGAGGAGGAGTTCCTCGCCGCCGGCGGTGACCCGGCGGACCTCGCGGACCCCTCCCTGGTGCGCAGGGCCTCGGTCATCGAGGGCATCGACCTGTTCGACGCGGGCTTCTTCGGCTACAGCCCCGCCGAGGCCGCGATCGTGGACCCGCAGCAGCGGCTGCTGCTGGAGTGCGCCTACCTCGCGCTGGAGGCCGCCGGGTACGCGGCCGACCGGGAGGGCCGCACGATCGGCGTCTACGCGGGCGCCGGGGACAGCCGCTACTACGCGTCCCACGTGTACCCGAGGTTCGCGGGGCAGCCCGGCTCGGTGGAGCTGGTCCACACCACCGCCGCGAACTCGCTCGGCACCCTGGCCACCAGAATCTCGTACGAACTCGGCCTGACCGGCCCGAGTCTGTCGCTGCAGACGGCGTGCTCCACCGGGCTGGTGGCGGTCCACACCGCCTGCCAGGACCTGCTGAACTTCGCCTGTGACATCGCGCTGGCCGGGGCGGTCTCGGTCAACCCGTCGGCGAAGCTCGGCTACCGCCACGTCACGGGCGGCGTGTTCTCCCCGGACGGCCGCTGCCGGGCCTTCGACGCGCAGGCCGCGGGCACCGTGCCGGGCGACGGCGTGGGCGCGGTGGTCCTCAAGCGGCTGGCGGACGCGCTGGCGGACGGCGACCGGATCCGGGCCGTGATCAAGGGCTCGGCGGTCAACAACGACGGCCGGCGGAAGGTGAGTTTCAGCGCGCCCAGCACCGAGGGGCAGTGCGAGGCGATCCTCATGGCCCAGACGCTGGCCGGTGTCGACGCCGACTCCATCGGCTACCTGGAGGCCCACGGCACGGGCACGAACCTCGGCGACCCCATCGAGGTGGAGGCGCTGACCCGGGTGTTCCGGGAGACCACCGACCGCACGCAGTACTGCGCCCTCGGGTCGGTCAAGCCCAACATCGGCCACCTCGGGGCCGCCGCCGGCATCGCGGGCTTCATCAAGGCCGTCCTGGTCCTGGAGCACCGACTGATCCCGCCGGTCGCCCACTTCGACCGCCCGAACCCGCTGATCGACCTGGCCGCGAGCCCGTTCCGGGTGCCGTCGGGACCGGAGGAGTGGCCGTCCGGCGGCGGCCCGCGCCGCGCGGGCGTCAGCGCCTTCGGCATCGGCGGCACGAACGCGCACGTCATCCTCGAGGAAGCACCGGCGGCCCCGGAGCCGGACCCGCCCATCGCTCCGGACGACGCCCCCGCCGCCCGGTGGCAGATCCTGCCGCTGTCCGCCCGGACCCCCGGGGCGCTGCCCGGCCAGGGCGACGCGCTCGCCCGGCACCTGTCGGACCACCCCGGCGCGGACCTGGCCAAGGTGTCCCACACCCTGCGCACCCGCCGCCCCGCGATGCCCCACCGGGCCGCGGTCGTCGCCGGGAGCGCCCGGGACGCCGTGGAACTGCTCGGCCGTCCGCTGTCCGACACGCCCGCGCAGGGCGCGGACCGGCCGCCGCGCGTGGCGTTCCTGCTGCCCGGCGGCGGCGCGCAGTACTCCGGCATGGGCGCGGAGCTGTACGACGGCTGCGCCCCGTACCGGGACGTCGTCGACCACTGCGCCGGGATCCTGCGGCCCGTGCTGGGCCGGGACCTGCGCGACACCCTGTTCGGCGCCGGCAGCACCGACCCCGGCGTGCTGGGGCTGCTGTCGGTGGTCGTCACCGAATACGCCCTGGCCACCGTGCTGATGGAGCGCGGGGCCCGGCCGGACGCGCTGCTCGGCCACTCCATCGGCGAGTACACGGCGGCCTGTCTCGCCGGGGTCATGGATCTGGAGGACATGCTGCCGCTGGTGGCGGAGCGCGCGCGGCTGATGGTCGCGGCGGGCGGCGCCACCGTCAGCGTCGTCCTGGGCGAGGAGGAGCTGCGCCGCAGGCTGACCGGCGGCCTCTCGCTCAGCGTGGTGAACGGACCGGACGCCTGCACGGTCGCGGGCGGCGAGGAGGCGGTGGCCGCGCTGGAACGGCGGCTGACGGCCGAGGAGATCCCGCACCGCCGACTGACGCTGTCCCTCGCGGCCCACTCGCACATGCTCGACCCGATCCTCGGCGACTTCACCGAGGCCGTGCGCGGCGTCACCCTGCGCCCGCCCCGCATCCCCTACGTCACCAACACCACCGGCACCTGGGTCACCGACGAACAGGCCACCAGCGTCCAGCACTGGGTGGACCAGCTCCGTGGGACGGTGCGGTTCGCCGACGGCGTCGCGGCCCTGTGGCGGCGCGGCGAACCGCTGCTGGTGGAGGTCGGCCCCGGCGACACGCTGTCGAAGCTGACCCGGGCGTGTCTGCCGGAGGCGGGACCGGTCACGGTCGGCACCATGCGCCACGCCAAGTCCACGCGCTCCGACGTCGAGGTGTTCTCCGAGGCGCTCGCCCGGCTGTGGACGGCCGGCGTACCGGCCGACCTCGCCCCGCTCGGCGCACCCCGGGACGAAGACCACGCCCCGGCCACCCCGCTCCCCGGCTACGCCTTCGACCGCCGCAGCCACTGGATCGACCCACCACGACACACCACCCGCCCCACGAACGCCGAGGAAACGGCGACAGAGACCGGGACGGAGACGGAGCCCACGGCCGCCACCACGACGCCCGGACCGTCGGCCCGCTCCCTGTCCCCCCGCCCCTACCTGCGGACCTCGTACGTCGCCCCGCGCGGCGACCTCGAACGCGCGGTCGCCGAGCAGTGGCAGGAGGTCCTGGGCGTGGAGCCGATCGGCGTCCACGACAACTTCTTCGACCTGGGCGGCGACTCCATGCGCGGGGTGATCCTCGCCGGCCGGCTGCGCAAGGCGGGCGTCCTCGACGTGCCGGGCTCGGCGGTGCTGGCCTCCCCGACCGTCGCGGAGCTCCTGGACCGCGCGGGCCGCCGCGGCGGCGGCCGGGACGCCTTCGCCCCGGTCCTCCCGCTGCGCACGGCGGGCGATCAGCGTCCGCTGTTCTGCCTGCACCCCGGCGGCGGCATCGGCTGGCGCTACGCCGGACTCCTCGCCCACCTGGGCGAACAGCAGCCGGTCTACGCCATCCAGGCGCGCGGACTGGACGGCGTCGCACCCCCCGCCGCCGACCCGAAGGACATGGTCGAGTTCTACCTGGGGCTGCTGCGCGAGATCCAGCCGGCCGGCCCCTACCGGCTCCTCGGCTGGTCCTACGGCGGCATGGTGGCCCACGCCATGGCCACCGCGCTCCAAAACGCGGGCGAGCGGGTGGAGCTGCTGGTCATGCTGGACTCCCCGCTGCTGAACCTCCACCCGCCGTCCCCGGAGGTGGCCGAGCGGCAGGTGGCGGCCCTGATCTCCCGGCTGACCGGCGTCCACCTGCCGGACGGCGCGCCGGCCGACGTCGCCGCCCTGCTGCGGCTGCTCGACGCCGACGGCCCGGCGGCGGGCTCGGAGGTGACCGCCGAGGAGGCCGCCGACATCGCCCGGGTGATGCGCAACAACCTGCGCGTGGCGCCCGAGTTCAGCCTCGACGTGTTCGACGGCGACGTCCTGTTCTTCAGCGCCGTGGGCGCGGCGGCCGACTCGGACGACCCGTCGGACGCCCAGGACAAGGCGCAGGAGTGGCGCGCGTACGTCGACGGCGTGGTCGAGAACCACGAAGTGCCGTGCGGCCACTACGAGATGACCGAGCCGGAACCGATCGCACGGATCGGCGAGCTGGTGGCGACGGCCCTGCAACGCACCGACAACGCCTGATGTGAACCCTGATGACAACGACTGAGGAGAACACCGTGGGAAAGCTTTCGGGCCGGACGGCGCTGGTGACGGGCGGCAGCCGGGGCATCGGCAAGGCCGTCTCGATGCGGCTGGCGGCCGAGGGCGCGCTGGTCGGGGTGCACTACGGCCATGACGCGGTGTCGGCCAAGGAGACGGTCGAGGAGATCGTCGCGGCGGGCGGGCAGGCGTTCCCCGTCCACGCGGAACTCGGTGTGCCGGGCGACGCCGACACGCTGTGGGCGGCGTTCGACGAGGGGCTGGCCGGGCTCGGCGCGGCGCCCGGGCTGGACATTCTGGTCAACAACGCGGGCATCACCCTCCCCGTGGAGATCTCGAAGGTGACGGAGGCCCAGTACGACGAGGTGTTCGCGGTCAACACCAAGGCTCCCTTCTTCCTCATCCAGCGGGCGCTCGGCCGCATGCGGGACGGCGGCCGGATCGTCAACATCTCCTCGCTGGCGACCCGCGTCGCGTTCTCCTGGATCGTCGCCTACTCGATGTCGAAGGGCGCGATCGACGTGCTCACCCGCACGCTGGCGAAGGAACTCGGCCCGCGCGGGATCACCGTGAACGCGGTGTCCCCGGGTGTCACGGAGACGGGCATCAACCCGACCCTGAAGCAGCCCGAGGTGCGGGCGCGCTACGAGTCGGCGTCGGTGTTCAACCGGCTGGGCAACCCGGAGGACATCGCGGACGTGGTGGCGTTCCTGGCGAGCGACGACGCACGCTGGGTGACGGGCCAGTGCGTGGACGCGAGCGGCGGCCTGCTGCTGGGTATCTGACCCGTGCGGACCCACTTCGAGAAAGGCAGGACTTCATGAGGGAGATCTCGGCCTTCGCAGCCGAGGAGGAGCGGCGCGTCCTGAGCCTGCGCCCGGTCCTCGCGCCGGTGCACGGGAAGTACGGCGACCATCCCCACCAGACCTACGACGCCTGGCCCGCCGAGGACCCGCAGGCGCCGCTGGTGCTGTTGCTGCACGGCGGGTACTGGCGCTACGACCGGATGCACCTGACGCCGTTCGCCGCCTGGCTGGCGACTCAGGGCTTCTCCGTGCTGCTGCCGGGCTTCCGCAGGTCCGGGGGCGCGGGCGGCTATCCGGAGACGTTCGACGACGTCGCCCGGATCGTGGACACGCTGCCGCAGGGCCGGCCGTACGTCCTGGCCGGCCACTGCTCCGGCGGCCACCTCGCCCTGTGGTGCGCGGCCCGCGCCCTCCTGCCGGCCGACTCGCCCTGGCACACGACGACCCTGCCACCCGCCGTACTGGCCCTGGCCCCCCTGACCGACCTGGAGGCCACCCGCCGCGACGGCCTCAGCAACGACGCGGCCCTCCAACTCCTGGGCGGCCCCGACCAGTTCGCACAGCGCCTGCCGCACACCGACCCCCTGACCCTCCTGAAGAGCGCAGGCACCACGGGCGTCCGCACCGTACTGCTGCACGGCGCGGCCGACGAGGAGGTCCCCCTGACCCAGTTCAAGGACTACGCGGCCACCCACACCGACCTGGAAACCCTCACCCTCCCCAACACAGGCCACTACACCCTGATCGAACCCGACTCCCCAGCAGCAAGAGAGGTATCAAACACCCTGCACAGCCTGTTTTCAGCACCGGCCGGGAATCCAGCCCGTCTGGGGGTACCCCCTCTGGGGGAGTTTGAGGACGAGGCCCCTTAAGGGCCGATAGGGGGGCCTGGGGGCACAGCCCCCAGAACAGGGCAACGCTGTAGCCCCGCTCCACCCCACCTCAAGCCCCGCAGGGCATGCTCTGCTTCGCAGCCGACTCAGGTCAACCACCCCTGGTCGTAAGCGATCCGCACCGCATCGAGCCGATTACGCGCACCGAGCTTGGTGACGACGGAGGTCAGATAGTTCCGCACGGTCCCTTTGGACAGGCACAGGTTGTTCGCGATCTCGCAGACGTCGGCCCCCCGGGCAGCCTGCCGCAGAACCTCCGTCTCGCGCGCGGAGAGAAGGTTCTCCTGACAGTTCCACGCGTCCAGCAGCAGCTCGGGGTCGATGGCGCGCTGCCCGGCGGCGACCGCCCGCACCGACTTGGCGAGCTGGCTCGGCGGCGCGCCCTTGAGCAGGTACCCCGGCACCTGCGCGGCCAGCGCCCGCCGCAGCAGGTTGGGGGCGCCGAACGAGGTGAGGATCAGGGTGCGGCAGCTCGGGACCTTGCGGTGGAGTTCGGCCGCCGCGGTGAGCCCGTCCGTGCCGGGCATGTCGATGTCGAGCACCGCGACGTCGGGCAGGGTCTGGAGAGCGGTCGGCACGATGTCGTCCCCCCGGCTCACCGAGGCCACCACGGTCAGATCCGCTTCCAGCTCCAGCAGGGCGATCAGTGCCCCGCGGACCATATGGACATCCTCGGCGAGCAGGATTCTGGTGTGCATGGTCCTTTACTTTCGTTCCGTGCGTTCCGGCCCCGCGCCGGCGCGATTTCCCTGACTCCCGTGGCCTCGGCGGCGGCCGCCGGGCCGTTCGGAGGCCGCGGTGGCACCTCCGCGACGAGCCGGAAGCGGCCGTCGTCCAGGACGCCCGCCTCCGTCCGGCCGCCGAACTCCGCCAGACGGGCGTCGAGATTGGCCAGCCCGTGGCCGTCGGCAAGGCCGGCGGCGGACGGGACGACACCGTCGTTCACCATGACGAGCCGCACGGCCCCGGCGGCCACGGTGAGCGTGACGTGGCAGTGCCTGGCCCTGCTGTGCTTGAGGATGTTGGTCGTTCCCTCCCGCAGCACGATCGCCAGGACGGCGTCGAGCGCCGGGTCCAGCCGGTCGTGGTCGGTCATCATGGTCACGCCCACGCCGGCCGTGGTCAGGACCGACCGCACCGCGTCCTGCTCGGCCGCGAGCGACATGGGGTACCGGTAGCCCTTGGCCACCGCGCGCAGGTCGGTGAGGGCCTGGCGCGAGATCTCCAGCATCGCCGCGATCTCCTGACGGGCGCGGCTCTCCCCCGCCGGAACCAGTCGATGGGCCAGTTCCCCCTTCAGGATGACGGCGGAGAGGCTGCCCCCCAACAGGTCGTGCAGGTCGCGCGAGAAGCGCAGCCGCTCCCGCGCGACCGCCGCCCTGGCCAGCTCGCCCCGCTCGGCGTGCACCTCGACGAGGCGGCCGGCGATTCTACTGAACCCCCAGATCATCCAGCCCGCCAGCACCGTGTCCACGGCGTACGAGACGGCCGTGAGGAACGATTCCTGCCCCCATACGATGCCCAGCGCGCTGGCGACGATCAGCGAGCAGACGAGCCAGGCGCCGGGCAGGCCGACCAGGAGGACCGACGCGGCCAGCGGCCCCGTCATACGGACCCAGGAGGTGCCGTAGCAGAGGACGGGCAGATAGGTCAGCACGGCCTGCGCGCAGAGGATCGCCAGGAGCCGGCCGCTCGTACGGAACCGCGCCCGCACCCTCACGACGGCCAGTTGAGTGGCGAACGCGAGCGCGAAGACCACGAGGAGGCCGATGACGGGTGCGGGTCGGGTCTGCCGGGCCAGCGCGCCGAGGACGCACTGCGAGACGATCAACGCGAGCGGGACGACGGTGAGGATCCGGGTCAGCCAGTACGTGGGGATGCCGTGGTCCAGCAACCGGCCCAGCCGGTCCCGTCCGTCCAGTCCACCCAGTCCGTCCCGGCACCGCTCCTCCAGCGCTCCGGGGGACGTCCTACGCAAGGCGTTTACGCGCCTTCCACTGCCCCGGGCACCCACGTTCTCGTCTCCTCACACGCACCGGCCGTTCGCGGTGCGGCAGTTGCCCAACCTTGAACGTGCCGCGCACGGCTGGAGTTCCCCGCCGTCGTGACTGACCGAACGTCAGGATTACCGTCGCCCGACCCCACCGAATGTCGCATTCACGCCACACGGTTGCCGTTTGATTTTCACGTGGGAATGAAATAATTAGGGCAAAACAAAAACACCGCGACACCGCGACATTCCGCCCATTACACAAGTTTCGAGCCCCACGGGTCCCGCCGTCCACCGCCCGGGCGAGGAATAACCGCTCCCGATTCCGCGATGTGCCGTGCGGAGAAAATTCCGGCGCGGAACTAATGGGGGGGATGAGTGGGGGGATGCTCATGGAGCCATGATGGCTTCCTTTGAAGCCTCCATGCAAGATCTTGAAACTTAAATGTCAGGCTTCAGGCTTCCCTGGCCGAGATGCCCAACAGGTTGACTCCTGCGGCTGGTTGACCACCGAGCCGCCCCCGGCCACTTGAGTCTTGACGTGACATATTCACGTCCAGACTCGTGACTGGGGCACTGGGCCGCACGGCACGACCCTGCAAGTCTTCAAGGACGTTCCGCAAGACAGCAGAGGACTCGGATGATGGACATCACCGTTCTCGGGCCGTTCACAGCCGCCTATCGACAGTCGTCGTTCGTCCCCAGTGCCACCAAACCCCGCCAGGTCCTGGCCCTCCTGGCGCTACAGGCCGATCACGTCGTCACCGTACCGACCCTGATGGAGGAGATCTGGGGCGAGGAACTGCCCCGCAGCGCCGCCACCACCCTGCAGACCTACATTCTGCAGTTGCGCCGCAAGCTCTCCGCCGCCCTGGAGGGCGACGGCGTGGACGCGAAGGACGTCCTGGTGACCCGGCACGGCGGGTATCTCCTGCGGACCCAGCCCGGCTGGGTGGACGCACAGGAGTTCGAGAAGCTGGCCGCGTCGGGCGGCAGAGCCCTCGAGGCGGGTGACGACCGCACGGCCTCCACCGTCCTCGGCCAGGCCCTCGGGCTCTGGTTCGGGCCCGCCCTGGTGGATGTGAAGGTGGGCCGGGTGCTGGAGCTGGACGTCATCCGCCTGGAGGAGCGGCGGATGGCCGTCCTGGAGCAGCGGATCGACGCCGACCTCAGACTGGGCTGCCATGGCGAACTGGTCCCGGAACTCTCCGTGTTGGCCGCCCGGCACCCCATGCACGAGACGTTCTGCGCGCAGCTCATGACGGCTCTGTACCGGTCCGGCGGCACCTGGCGGGCCCTGGAGGTCTACCAGCGGTTGCGCTCGGCCCTGGTCAAGGAACTGGGCCTGGAGCCCTCGGAACGGCTGACGCGGCTGCACCAGGCGGTGCTCTCCGGCGAGGAGATCACCGACCACCGCCGCCTCGCCGTGTCCCACAGCCGCAGCACGGCCCGGCCGACCGCCGCCTGACGGCCGGTCCCCCACCGCGCTGTGCCGCGCCCGCCCGGCAGGTCGCCACCCCCATGGGCGATCTGCCGGGCGTCGGACTCACCGCCCGCAGGCCGTGGCCCGGGCCCCGGCATCCCATGCGGGTGGCGCGAGTTGGCCGAGCCGGGCCGCCAGGGCCGTGCGGAACTCCGGCTCGTCGAGGAAGAAGTGCCCGCCGCGCACCGGCGTCAGGTCGAAGGGCCGTACGGTCTGCTCGGCCCAGGCGGCCATGCCCGCCGGGTCGGTCAGCCGGTCCTCGAGCCCCACGAAGGCGGCGATCGGCACGTCCAGCGGCTCGCGGTGCCGGTGCGCGTAGGTCTCGACCATCTCCAGGTCGGCGCGGAGCGACGGCAGGAACACCCTCAGCACCTTCGGCTGCGCGAGCAGGACCTGCGGGATGCCGCCCATCCGGCTCACCCCGGCGGTGAACAACGGATCCTCGAGCGCGTGCAGCGGCTCGTGGGACAGCGGCCACACGGGGCTGTTGCGCGCGGAGACGAGCAGCAGTTCGGGCGGTGTGCCCGACTCCCGCAGCCGCCGCGTGGTCTCGTACCCGACGAGCGCGCCGAAACTGTGCCCGAACAGGGCGAAGGGCCGCCCCCGCCCCTCGCCCTCGACCTCTCCCTCGAACTCGCCCATCAGGCGGATCACTTCGGTCACCACCTGCCCCAGGTCCCGCAGCGGGCGCTCGCGCAACCGCCGTCCGTGGCCGGGCAGTTCGAGCGGGACCACCCGCACTCCCGCCGGCACCGCGCTCTCCAGACGGGCGTACGGCTGTGCGCTGCCGCCGGCGTGCGGCAGGCAGTACAGGGTCAGCCAGGTCTCGGGGACGGAGACCCGCGTCATGGTGTGTCTCCCTTCCGGCGGCACGGGACGCCCCGTGCCGCGTCGGTTCTGTTCCAGTGGGTCCCGGTCGACCGGGTCGTCCGGGTCGTCCGGGTCATGCGTAACGGTAGAACCCTCGTCCGCTCTTCTTGCCCAGGACCCCGCCTTCGACCATGCGGGTCAGCAGCGGCGGCGGGGCGTAGAGGGGCTCCTTGAACTCGTCGTAGAGGGCGCGGGCCACCGAGTGCAGGACGTCCAGGCCGATCAGGTCGGCGAGCTTGAGCGGGCCCAGGGGGTGCGAGCAGCCCAGCACCATGCCGCGGTCGATGTTCTCGGCGGTCGCGACGCCCGACTCGACCATCCGGACCGACGCCAGCAGATACGGCACCAGCAGCGCGTTCACCACGAAACCGGTGCGGTCCACCGACCGGACGGCCTGCTTGCCGAGGCCGACGGTCACGAACTCCTCGGCCCGGGCCAGCACCGCGTCGTCCGTGTGCAGGGACGGGATGAGTTCTACGAGCGGGATGCGCTGCGCCGGGCTGAAGAAGTGCATGCCCAGGACCTGGCCGGGGCGGCCGGTGGCGCTCGCCATGGCCGTGATGGACAGCGAGGAGGTGTTGGAGGCCAGGATCGCCGCCGGGTCCTCCAGCGTCTTGTCGAGCAGGGCGAACAGTTCGACCTTGGCGGTCTTGTCCTCGGCGATGGTCTCGATCGCCAGGTGACGGTCCGCCAGGTCGATCAGGTCGGTGGTGAAGGAGATCCGGGACAGCGCGGCGTCCCGCTCGTCCGCGCCGATCCGCTCCGCGCGCACCGCCCGGTCGAGGGAGGTGAAGACGCGGTCGCGGCCGGTCACGAGCGAGCGCGGCGAGGAGACCGCGACCCGGACGTCGTACCCGGCCAGCGCCGCCAGTTCGGCGATGCCCGAGCCCATCAGTCCGCAGCCGACGATGCCGACCCGTTCCACCCGGCCGGGCGCTTCCTCGTGGTGTGACGTCGTCGGTGTCACGCGGCGACCCCCCAGCGCAGGTAGGCGGCCGCCATGGACATGCCGCCGCCGAAGCTGCCCAGCATGACCAGGTCGCCGGGGCGCAGGTGGCCCGCGCGGGAGGCGTCGTCCAGGGTGACGGCGACCGAGGCGCTGCCGGTGTTGCCGTAGCGCTCCAGGGTGCGGTGGGTGTGGGCGTGTGCCAGGCCGCTGACCTCGACGAGCTGGGAGAGCAGGACGCCGTTGGGCTGGTGCGGGACGAAGTGCCGGACCTCGCCGAGCGGCAGGCCCGTCCGGTCGGCCAGGCGCTGCGCGAAGGGCGGGAAGTTCGCCATGACGAAGTCGCGCACCCCGCGCCCGTCCATGCGGAAGAAGTGGTCGCCGCGGGCGACGGTCCCGGCGTCCGCCGGGAGCCGGCTGCCGCCCGCGTCGACCCGGATGAGCCGCTGGGCGTCACCGCGGCTGGCGAGTTCGAAGTCGACGAACCCGGAGCCGTCCTGGGTGCGGCCGACGAGCGCGGCCCCGGCGCCGTCGCCGAGCAGCACCGCCGTGCGGCGGTCGGAGAAGTCCAGGGACCGGGAGTACAGGTCGGCGGCGACCACGAGGGCCAGGCTCTCCGGCCGCTGGGCGACCAGGGCGCGGGCGAGCGCGAGGGCGTAGACGAAGCCGCTGCACACCACGTTGATGTCGAAGCAGGCGGCCCGGGTGGCGCCCACGATGTGCTGGACGAGGCAGGCGGTGGGGGGTTGCGGCGAGTCGCCCGTCGAGGTGGAGACGATGAGGTAGTCGACGTCCTCGGGCCGCACGCCGGCGCGTTCCAGGGCGTCGGCCGCCGCGTGGGCGGCCAGGTCGGACGTGGCCTCGTCGGGGGCCGCGAACCGCCGGCTCCTGATCTGCGTCCTGCGCTCGATCCATTCGGTTTCCACGCCGACGCGTTCGGCCACCTCGGCGTTGCTCACCTCCTGCTTCGGGAAATACGAACTCGTACTCAGGATTCCTATGGCGTGGGGAACCATGGGGCAGTGTCTCCTTGGGACGGGATTACGGGACCGTTTCGATTCCGGGTCAGGCCGTACTCCCGGTGGGGGCGGAAGTCGGGGTGGAAGTCGGGGTGGCCTGGGCGCGATTCCGCAACGGGTTGAGCCGCTTCTCGCCGATCCTCACCCGCAGTTCCGGATCGGTTACGCCCAGTCCCTCTTTCGGGGCCAGGCAGAGCACTCCGACCTTTCCGACGTGCCGGTTCTGCTGGACCTGGCGTATCGCCGTACCGGCTTCCTCGAGGGGATGGACGTCGGACAGTGCCGGCATGAGTTTCCCGAGGGTGAGGAGACGGTTGCACTCCGCCATCTCCTGGAGGTTCGCGGCATGGCTGCCGACAATGCGCTTGAGATTCATCCACAGATAGCGGTTGTCGTACTCGTGCCGATAGCCGGTGCTCGATCCGCAGGTGACGACGGTGCCGCCGCGCCGGACCACGAAGACCGAGATACCGAACGTCGCCCGGCCGACGAAGTCGAAGACGACGTGCGGGTCCTCGCCGGTCTCCCGGCGGATGATCCGGCCCAGCCGCTTGCCCAGGGCGATCGGGTCGTCGGGCGTGGTGTCGCCGTCCAGACCGATCTCCGCGCGGTTGATCACCACGTCGCAGCCGAGGTCGCGGACCAGTCGCGCCTTCTCCTCCGAGCCGACCACGCCGACCGGGATACCGCCCGCGTTCTTGACCAGTTGGACGGCGTAGGCGCCGAGGCCGCCGGCCGCGCCCCAGATCAGGACGACGTCGCCGAGCTTGATCCGGGCCGCCCGGTCGCTGATCAGCATCCGGTAGGCGGTGCCCGCGGTCAGCAGGTTGACGGCCGCCTCCTCCCACGTCAGATGGCCCGGCTTGGGCAGGAGCTGGCTCGCCCTGACCACCGCGTAGTGCGCCAGGCCGCCGAAGTTGGTCTCGAAGCCCCAGGCCCGCTGCCCGGCGCCGAGCACGCCGTCGGCGTGGGTCATCGGCTCCTGGTCGTCGACCTGCAGGGGGCTGACCACGACGTGGTCGCCCACCTGCCAGCGGCGGGTGCCGGAGCCCACCCGGACGATGACGCCGGCGGCGTCGGAACCGATGACGTGATAGGGCTGGTCGTGCCGGGCGGAATAGCCGCCCTCCCTGCCGAAGCGTTCCAGGAAATTGAAGGTCGGAATCGGCTCGAACATCGCCGACCAGACGCTGTTGTAATTCACGGAACTGGCCATCACGGCCACCAGCACCTCGTCCGGGGCCAGTTCCGGCATGGGCACCGTACCGACGTGGACCGATTTCCGGACGTCCTTGTCCTCGACCCCCGCGAACATACCCACGTCTTCCTTGCGGAGGTGGGCGGCAAGGTATTCGTGCGGCACTTTCTCCCGTTGCAGTTCCGCCGCGTCCGCGCCGGCCAGTACCGCCTCGGTCAGGGAAAACATAAAAAATCCTCCGATGCGACTCAGATCAACATGATGGATTCCCGCGAGGTGACCTCTGCGGCCTCGAACGCCTCGTACCGCGGCGGTTTTTCGAGCATCGCGGACACCTCCTCCCGACCGGGAACACGGGGGCCCAAACCGGATCACAGCACTGCCGGGTCGCACTTCGGCGGATATCCACTTGAGGCCGACCGCAGCCGGTTCGGCGGGTTCGCCGGTTCAGCCGGGGCTCGAGGCGGATTCCAGCAGGGCTGGCCAGGCTCGCGGCATGAGAAATCCCGAGGCCCGAGCCGACCCGGCGTTCGACGTCGCGGTGCTCGGCGGCCGGCTCTCGGCCGGCCTGCTGGCGGCGGTGCTGGCCAGGCAGGGCGTCCGGGTTCTGCTGGTGAACCCGCCGGGTGATCTCCACGCGCCCGCGGGCGAGACGACGGTGCCGTACACCGCCGAGGTGTTCCGGCTGCTGGCCCGCCGCTTCGAGGTGCCCGAGATCGCCGCCTTCGGCCGGTTCCCCGAACTGCCCGCACGGCTGCGCGGCACCAGCGGCGTGAACCGCGGCCCCGGCTACCTCTACCACCGTCCGGGCCGACGGCAGCGCCCCCGGGAGTGCGTGCGGTTCGCGGTCCCCGACGAACACGCCGCGTGGCATCCCTTCCTCCCGAACGCCGACCGCTACGCCCTCGACCTCGCCGCCGTGCACGGCGCGGCGGTGTCCGTCGCCCTGCTCGAGGACGCCGGGAGCGACGAGGACCACGCGTGGGTGCGCGCCGCGGACGGGCGGCTGCACCGGGCGCGCTTCGTGGTGGACGCGGTCGGCCCCGGCTCGCCGCTGGTGGCGCGCAACGGCGGTGACGATCCGACGGCGCGGCTGCGGCACCGGTCACGGGTGCTGGCCACCCGGATGCGGGACGTCGTCCCGTTCGAGGACCTCGCCCCGCGCGGGCGCCACCGGCGGTTCGGGCCGTGGTCGCAGGGCACCGTCAACCACCTCTTCGACGGCGGCTGGGTGCAGCTCGTCGGCTTCGGCAACCACGCCGAGAGCCGCCATCCGCAGACCTGCGTCACCCTCAGCGTCGACCCGGACCGCTTCGACGGCCTCCCGGCCGATCCGGACCAGGCGTTCCACGCCGTCATCGGCCGATTCCCCGACCTGGCACGGCAGTTCGGCGGCGCCACGGCGGTCGTGCCGTGGACCGACGCCCCGCGCTGGCAGCGCACCGCCGCCCGCACCCGGGGGCCGCGATGGTTCGCGATGGAGCCGTCGGCGAGCCGCAACGACCCGTTCCTGGCCCGCGAGATCACCACGCACGCGGAGATCGTCCACGCGCTGGCCGCCGCCCTGATCCACGCCGTCCGCGCCGGCGACTGGTCCGCCGAACCGTTCGTACGGGTCGCCCGCCTCCAGGAGGAGCTGTCCCGGCACGGTGACCGGCTGCTGTGCGCGGCGCGCACCGCGTGCCAGGACGTCCGGCTGTGGAGCGCCTTCTGCCGGGTGTGGCTGGTGTGGCAGCAGCTCGCGCATCTGTCGCTGCGCCGGGCCCGCCTCGCCGCCGAGGCCGCGCCGGACGGCGACTGGTCGCCGGTCGAGCGGTACGAGCTGGGCTGGATGTGGTTCCACGCCCCGGCGGGGCTGCGGGAACTGGTGGCGCGTTCGCTGGACGCCGTCGACGACGTACGGGCCGGGTCACGGACGCCCGGCCAGGCCGCGGATCTGATCTTCCGGGGGCTGAAGGACGGGGCGTTCCTGCCCTCGCCGGCCGTCCTCGGGAGCCACCGGCCCCGGCTCCGCCCCTGCCCGTGGCGCGAGCGGCTGCGCCTGCTCCGGTAACCGCGCACGACGCCACGCCCGACACCGCGCACAACGCCGTGCACCCCAAGCCGCCGACCGTCTGGCCAGGCCGCCCGCCCGCCGCACTCGTGGGAGCCCCCATGTCCAGCACCCTCATGTCCAGCGCCGTCACGTCGAGCGCCGTCACGTCGGGCACCGTCCCGCCCGAGAGCGACGTCGTCGCCCTGCGCGACCGCCAGGTCCCGGAGGTGAGCGTCCTGTTGCCGCGCGCCCAGGCCGGCGACCGGCAGGCGATGAACGACCTGTTGCAGCACGTCGCCCCACTGGTCGTACGGCTGTGTCAGCGCGTCACCCGGCGGCACGGACCGGACGCCGCGCAGGAGGCGATGGTCGCGATCTACCGCGGCCTGCGCGGTCTGCGCGAGCCGGGCGCGTTCTACGCCTGGGTCCGCGCGGTCGCCGTCCGCGAAGCCGTCCGCACCCACCAGCGGCTGGGCGACTTCGCGGCCGAGGATCTGCCCGACCTGGTCCAGGACGCCAACCCGATGGCCGCCGTCCACATCAGCGACGTCCTGGACCGGCTGCCGGACCACCATCGCGAGGTGCTCACCCTGCGCGTGGTCTACGGCCTGGACGAGCAGGAGATGGCGACCGCGCTCGCCCTGCCGCTCGGCACGGTCCGCTCCCGGCTGTACCGGGCGCGGCGCAACTTCCACGACGCCTGGCACCAGCAGCCCGCCTGACACCCCGTCACCGGCCGGTCAGGTGTCAGGTGACGGCGGCACGCTGCCGGAACCGCGGGTCCTGGTACTCCCCCAGGGTCACCGCCTCCGCCAGGTGCCGTACGGCCGTCAGCATGTCGTGGTGGGAGACGTACAGGGCGTTGACGCCGAACCGCAGCAGGTCGGGGGCGCGCATGTCGCCGATGACACCGCGGGCGGCGAGCGCGGCCACCAGCGGATACGCCTCCGGGTGCCGCAGCGCCACCTGACTGCCGCGCCGGTGCGGTTCCCGTGGGGTGACCACGGAGAAGCCGAGACCGTCCAGCAGGGTGTCGACGCAGTCGATGAAGAACCCGGTCAGCGACAGGCTCTTGGCCCGGACCCGCTCCATGCCGGCCCCGTCGAACGCGGTGAGGGCGGCCTCCAGCGCGAGCAGCGAGAGGATCGGCGGCGTGCCGATCCGGGCCCGCTCCACGCCCGCGGCGGGGGTGTAGTCGCCGCTGAGTCCGAAGGGGTCCGCGTGCCCGTTCCAGCCGGTGAGCGGCTGGTCGAAGGCGGCCTGGTGACGCCGGGCGATGTAGACGAAGGCCGGGGCGCCCGGTCCGCCGGACAGGAACTTGTAGCCGCAGCCCACCGCCAGGTCGACGTCCAGCTCGTCCAGTTGGACGGGCAGCGCGCCGGCCGCGTGGCACAGGTCCCACAGCATCAGCCCCCCGGCCACCTGTACGTCGCGGGTGACGGCGGCCATGTCGTGGAGCTCGCCGGTGCGGTAGTCGACCGGGGAGTAGCCGGCCACCGCCACCTCGTCGCCCCGTTCGGCCAGGAACCGCGGCAGGCCGTCCACCGCGACCCGGCAGACCTCCATGCCGAGCATCCTGGCCACCGAGTCGGCGATGTACTGGTCGGTGGGGAAGTGCCCCGGGTCGGTCAGCAGCACCCGCCGCCCGGGACGCAGCCGCGCCGCCGCCGTCAGGCAGTTGAACAACTGCACGGTGGTGGAGTCGCCCGCCGCGGTCTGCCCCGGCGCCGCGCCCAGCAGCCGTCCGATCGCGTCGCCCACCCGCAGCGGCGCCTGCCACCACTCGTGCTCGTTCCAGGACCGGATCAGGCCGGTGCCCCACTGCCGGTGCACGGCGTCCGCGAGCGCCGCCGGCACCGCGGCCGGCAGCGCGCCGAGCGAGTTGCCGTCCAGATAGACGGTGCCCTCGGGCAGGACGAAGCGCTCCCGCAGGCCCGCCAGCGGGTCCGCGGCGTCGAGCGCGGACGCCCGCACCCGCAGTTCCTCGAGGGCGGGCGCGGCTTCAAGGGTCTGCCTAGACAAGGCCACGCACCGTCCACAGCTCGGGGAACACGGAGCGGGTGTTCCGCTCTTCCAGCCAGGCGACGCCGGAGGAGCCGCCGCTGCCCGACTTGGCGCCCATCGCCCGGCGGGTGGCGAGGAGATGGTCGCCGCGCCAGCGCAGCACCAGCTCGGCGATGTCGGTGAGCGCCTCGCCCAGGGCGAGCAGCGGGGCGTTCTGCGGCCCGGCGTAGACGCTTCGCCAGGCCTCCTCGACGTCCGGGTCGGCCTCGTAGGCGACGGTCAGGTCGCGTTCGAGGACGCGCTCCGGGACGGGCAGGCCCTGGCGGTGCAGGTAGGCCAGCGCCGCGTCGTACAGCGACGGCTGGTGCAGCAGCTCCTCCAGCGCGGCGTAGGCGCGGGGGTCCGCCCGCTGCGGGTTCATCAGCGACCGGGACTTGTCGCCGAGCAGGAACTCCATGTGCCGGTACATCGCCGACTGGAAGCCGGACGCCTGGCCGAACGCCTCGCGGAAGCTGTTGAACTGGGCCGGCGTCATCTTCGCGATCGGCCCGATGGACTCGTTGAGGGCGTGATGGGCGCTGATGCTGCGGCGCAGGGCGTCCATGGCGCCCTCGTGGTCGTCCTTGGCCAGCGCGTCCCGGGCGGCCTTCCACTCGTGGACGACGAGCGTCAGCCACAGCTCCATCACCTGGGTCGTGACCAGGAACGTCATCTCGTTCGGGGACTGGGTCAGGGGCTGCTGGAGGGAGGACAGCACCGACGCGTGGACGTACTCGTCGTAGGGGGTCTTGCCCTCGAAGGTCACCAGCGGTTCGTCCGTCCCCGGGTCGCAGGGCAGTGACGTGGTGTCGGTCATCGCGTCTCCGTAAGTGTCGGGTGGCCCGATGGGGCCGGATAAAGCTGATGGTTGACGGCGGATGGTTGACGGCTGACGGCGTCGCTCAGAGGTCGAAGTCGAGCGCCGTGTCGTCGGACTCCGGGCGGGCGCGGCAGGCGAGGGTGTATCCCGCCGCGAGTTCGGCGGGCCCCAGCACGTGCTGGCGGCCGGTCGTGACGGTGCCGTGGGTCACCCTGGCGCGGCAGCTTCCGCACAGGCCCTCGCGGCAGGAGTACGGGGTGTCCGGTCTGACCCGCAGCAGGGCGTCGAGCGCCGTGCGGTCCTGCTCCTCCATGACGGCCACGGCCGTCCGGCCGCCGAGCGAGGCGGTGATCCGCACGGTACGGCCGTGGCGTTCGGGCTCCGGCGGTGGCGGATCCTGGGGGCCGAGGGAGAAGAGCTCGGCGTGGGTACGGGCCGGGTCGGCGCCCCACCGGGTCAGCGCCTCGCTCACCGACGTGACCATCCCCCACGGCCCGCAGAGATAGAAGTGCGCGTCGCCGCCCGGCTCGGCGCCGACCGCGCGGAGCAGTCCCGGCAGCCTCGCGGTGTCGACGTACCCGGAGAGCAGCTCGGCCTCGCGGGTCTCCCGGGTCAGCAGGTAAAGGGGGAGGAAGCGATCGACGTAGGCGTCCTTGAGGTCGGCCAGCTCGTCGGCGAGCAGCACGGACCGGGCCGTGCGGTTGGTGTAGAGCAGCGACACCCGGCACCGCGGGTCGTCGCGCAGCGCCTCCGCGGCCATGCTCAGCAGCGGGGTGATGCCGCTGCCGGCGGCCACCATCACATGGTGCGCGCCGGGCTCGGCCGCGAGCCCGAAACCGCCGGTCGGCGGCGCGACGTCCAGGGTGTCTCCGGCGGCCAGCACGGTCGTGGCGTACTCCCCGAAGCCACCCGGCCCGAGCCGCTTGACCACCAGCCGCAGTTCGCGCCGCGCGGAGGGCGGCGGGCAGATCGAGTAACTGCGGCGGATCTCCGTCCCGCCGAGCACATGCCGAACGGTGACATGCTGCCCGGGCCGGTAGGCAAAGGCGTCGGCGTCGGCGTCAGGGAGGTCGAGGCTGAGGGCCACGGCGTCCTCGGTGAGCGGCCGTACCCGCGCCACCCGCAGCCGGTGCCATCCGGTCGTCGTCATGGCCACCGTCACACCGCCTTCATGTGGGGGAAGGACTCCTGGCAGGCGGTGCACACCAGGATCGTCTGGCAGCCGGTCTGCCCGAACGGGCCGAGCGGCCGGGTCGCCACGGACCCGCAGTGCGGACAGGGCCGCCCGAGACCGAGCCGGACCGGCAAGGGCGCGCCGGCGTCACCGGGCGGCACGATGCCGTGATCGGCGAGCTTGCGCCGCCCCGCCTCACTGATCCACTCGGTACTCCACGCAGGCGAAAGCGCCCACGTCACCCGCCCATCGCCCCGCCCGCACTCCGCCAGCACACCCAGCAGATCGGCCTCGATCACGGAAAGCGCCGGACACCCGAGATAGGTCGGCGTGACGACGACCTCGACGACACCGTCCGCGTCCTCCCGCACCGCCCGGACCACGCCCAGGTCGCCGAGGGTGATCATCGGCAACTCGGGGTCGGGCAGGGCACCGACTCGGGCGGCGATGTGGTCGAGGTCCGACGGGGGATCCGACGGCGAGGGCGACCGGAGGTCCGGTCGGAGTGCCGCGTTCACCAGGTGCCTCCGGGGTACTGGCGGAAGACCGACTGGAATTCGGCCAGTAGGGGGGCGAAGACCTCGGTGTGGAGGCCTGACCGGCCGCCGGTCGCCTGCCAGGACGGTGCCGGGGCGGTGAGTTCCGCTTCCGCCAGGACCTCGGCGACGTCCCGTTCCCAGGCGGCGCGCAGGCGGGCCGGGGCGACCGCGGTGCCGTCGGTGTCGAGCCGGGCCGTCAGGTCGTCCGCCTCGAACAGCTCGGCCGCGTACGGCCAGACCTGCTCCAGCCCCGCCTGCATCCGCCGCCGGCTCTCCGCGGTGCCCAGACCCAGCCGTACGGTCCACTGCGAGGCGTGCAGCCGGTGGTACTCCGCCTCCTTGACCGCGCGGGCGGCGAACGACGCCAGCCCCTCGTCGGCCGCTGCCGCCAGTTCCGCGTACAGCAGGCACATGTAGTGCGTGTACGCCAACTGCCGGGCGACGGTGACCGCGAAGTCGCCGCCCGGCAGCTCCAGCAGCAGCGCGTTGCGGAACTCCCGCTCGGTCCTGCGGTAGGCGAGGTCGTCGTCGGTGCGGTCCGTCCCGTCCGTACGGCCGCTGAGGCTCAGCAGGGTGCGGGCGTGGCCGAGCAGGTCCACGGCGATGTTCGACAGGGCCAGGTCTTCTTCGATGGTGGGGGCGTTGGTCACCCACGCGCACAGTCGCTGACAGAGGATCAGCGCGTCGTCACCGAGCCGGAGGGCGTACTCGGCGACATCGCGATCCCGTGCCCCGGAAACCGCGACGGCGGCGGCGAGTTCACTCGTCATGGTGGCCTGCCTCGTTCACGTCGTCCGCCTCGTTGAGCGGCACGTACACCTGCGGATACCGGTAGGGCTTGTCCGCTCCGTTGCTGAAGAAGGGGTCCTTCTCGCCGGGCGACGAGGCCCGCACCCCGTCCGAGCGCACCACCCAGATCGACACCGGGTCCCCCCGCCGGGTGTAGAGGTCCCGCGCGTTGCCGATGGCCATGTCGGCGTCCGCGCCGTGGACCGACCCGACGTGCTGGTGGGAGAGGCCACGGCGCGGCCTGATGAACACCTCCCAGGGCGTCTGCGCCCCGGTGACCTCGCGTTCCCGGCTCACTGTTCCCGTCCCTCGGTCGTCCGGCGTGCCGCATAGGCGTCGGCCGCCGCGCGCACCCACTCCCCGTTCTCATGGGCCGCCACCCGGTGCGCCAGCCGCTGCCGGCCGCACTGCGCGCCGGCGGCCAGGGCGGTGCGGTACACGTGCCAGTCCACCGGGGTGAAGTCGTGGTGCCCGCGCTCCTCGTTCCAGCGGATCGCCGGGTCGGGCAGGGTCACCCCGAGCCGCTCCGCCTGCGGGACGACGGTGTCCACGAAGCGCTGCCGCAGCTCGTCGTTGGTGTGGCGTTTGATGCCCCAGGCCATCGACCGGCGGCTGACGGCGGCGCCCAGGGCCGCGGCCCGCGCGTCCCCGCCGCCGTCGACCGTGTCGGGCGGGCCGAACATCAGGGCCACCGCGGGCAGCCACCACCGGTCGACGGCGTCCTGCGCCATCTCGTGCTGCTCCCGCGTGCCCCGGCACAGCGACCAGAGCAGGTCGTACCCCTGCCGGACGTGGAAGGTCTCCTCCTGGCACACCCGCTGCATGGCCCGCGCGTAGGGCCCGTAGGAGGTGCGGCACAGCGGGGCCTGGTTGATCACGGCCGCGCCGTCCGTCAGCCAGGCGATCGCCCCGGTGTCGGCCCAGGTCAGGGCGGGGTGGTTGAACGTGTCCGCGGACCGCTGGTGGCCGCGGTGCAGCGCGTCGAGGAGTTCGGCCCGGGTGACGCCGAGGGTCTCCGCCGCCGCGTACAGGTACAGGCCGTGTCCGGCCTCGTCCTGCACCTTGGCGAGCAGCGCCGCCTTGCGTTGCAGGGACGGCGCCCGGGTCAGCCAGGACCCCTCCGGCTGCATTCCGATGATCTCCGAGTGCGCGTGCTGGGCGACCTGCCGGATCACCATCCGGCGGTAGCCGTCGGGCAGCCAGTCCCGGGGTTCTATCCGCTCGTCGGCCGCGACGAGCGCCTCGAAGTACTCGTCGTGGTCCACGAGTCTGTCGACACGCCCGTCGCCGTCCGCGGCGACGGCCGTGGAACCTGCCTCGGTGGTCACCTGGAACCTCCGCTCCCTCTACTGCGCCGCTGTACCGGACCGTGTGAAGCACTCCCGTGCCGGGTGTCACGTGACGGGTCTCCCGTGGCGGGTCCCGTGGCGGGGGCTTCACATACGGAGGAGTGCCGGAGGGCCCGCCTCAATCCCTCCACCCCTCACCAAACCGCTGTGATCAACACCACACCACCGGCAGGGATTGCCGACGCCTTCCCGCCCCTCCTTACCGATCCGAGGGACCGGTCCGCATGACCGGTCCGAGAGACCGGCTCGGCACCCGGCCCGGCCTGGCCCTGTGAAAGGTGGACCCCATGAGCACCGTCCGAGAGCTACTCACCGAACTGACCGGGACGTCGGAGTACGCCGAGAAACTCAGCGACGAGACCGAGTTGGCCGCCAGCGGCATCGACTCGGGGGACCTCGTACGGCTGGTCCTGCTCATCGAGCAGCGCGTGGGGGTGGAGATCACCGCCGACGACATGGAGAAGCTGTCCACGATCGCGGACTACGAGCGGTTCCTCGGCGAACACGCCGCCACGGCCCCGCAGCCGGACGGTGCGTGATGTGGCTGACCCAGTTGCTGGAGCGCAACCGCCAGTGCTTCCCCGAGCGGACGGCACTGGTGGACGCGCACCGCTCGGTCACCTGGGCCGACTTCCACGACCGGGTGGCCCGGCTCGCCCACGGTCTCGCCGGGCGCGGCATCGGCGGCGGCGACCGGGTGGCCGTCCTCTCGCTGGACCGTGTCGAGGTGATGGAGACGTACTTCGCGCTGGCCCGGCTGGGAGCGCTGTTCGTCCCGCTCAACCACAGCCTCACCCCCGCCGAGGTGATCGGGATCGCGGAGCGCTGCACCCCGGTGGCGGTGATCGGTGAGTCGGCCCTGCTGGACCGGCACCCGGACCTGCCGGTACGGCTGCGCATACCGCTGGACGACGCGGAGTTCGCCGCGATGTGCGAGAAGGACCCGGCCGGGAACGCGGGCGACCTGCCCGACGTCCCGGACGACGCTCTGGCGGCGATCCTGCACACCTCGGCGACCACCGGCCGGGCCAAGGGCGTCGCCGTCGACCACGCCTCGTTCCGGGCGATCGCCCTCGGCTGGCTCACCCAGGCCCGGCCCACAAACGACATAGTGCTGGTCAACTGCTGCCCGCTGTACCACGGCAGCATGGTGATCTCCCTGACCTACATGGCCGCGGGCGCCACCGTGGTGCTCATGCCGGGCTTCCAGCCGCAGCGGGCGCTGGCCGCGATCGAGGACAACCGGGCCACGCACATCTGGCTGGTGCCGCAGATGCTCCGGTTCCTGATGCAGTCGAAGTCGCTCCGGCGAACGGACCTGTCCGGCCTGCGCGAGGTGCTCTACGGCGCCGCGCCGATGCCGCCGGAGGTCTACGCCGAGGCCGTGGAGAAACTCGGCTGCGGCTTCCGCCAGGTCTACGGCATGACCGAGGTGGGCGGCCCGTACATCACCCTCGGCCCGGACGAGCACCCGGCGCCCGGCACCACCGACGTGATCCCGGCCGGCCGGGTGATCCCCGGCATGTCGGTGAAGGCCCTGGACGAGAAGGACCAGGAGGCGGCCCCCGGCGTCATCGGGGAGATCTGCGCACGCGGCCCCGGAGTGATGCGCGGCTACTGGAACGACGAGCAGGCCACGGCCGAGATCACCACGAACGGCTGGACCCGCACCGGCGACCTCGGCTTCATCGACGGCGACGGCCGCGTGCACCTGATCGACCGCTGCAAGGACCTGATCATCCGGGCGGGCCAGAACGTCTACCCCCGAGAGATAGAACAGGCCCTACGCACCCACCCCGCCGTACACGACGCCGCAGTGGTCGGCGTGAACGACCCCGACTACGGCGAAGTCCCCCTGGCCTTCGTGGTGGCCGACCCCGACACCACCCCGGACGAGATCCAGTCCCACCTGACCCCCCGCCTGGCCACCTACAAACGCCCCCGCCACATCCGCTTCATCAAAGAGATCCCCAGAAACCCCGCAGGAAAAATCCTCAAGAAAAACCTCCCCACCTGACCCCCGCCAGACTGGTGCCGCGGCGGCGTTCCCGCCCCTGGCGGCGGGAACGCGCCGGAACGCGGGAGCGCGCCTGAGCAGAGTGCGCGGGCCGTTACCGGAGCTATCGGTGTTGTCGGAGTTACCGGCGTTACCGGCGTTACCGGAGCAGGCCGTCCGGTGTCATCCGGCCGAGGACGTCACGCAGCGCGTGGACCGCCTCGTCGGCCTCCTCGCGGGTCAGCACCAGCGGGGGCACCATCATGAATCCGCTGCGCATGCCGCGTACCAACAGGCCATGTTGGTCGCGCAGTTCGTCGGTGAGAGCGGTCGTGCCGTGCGCCAGCGGCGCCAGCGTGCCTTCCTCGGCCGTCAGCTCGACACAGACCATCAGCCCGATCTGGCGCACCTGACCGACCACCGGCAGCTCCAGCAGCCCGCGCAGCCCGTCGCCGAGGTGGGCGCCGATCTCGACGGCGTTGCCGAGCAGGTTCTCCTTGGCGATGATGTCGAGGTTGGCGAGCGCCACCGCGCAGGCGGTGGGGTGCCCGCTGTAGCTGAAATCGACCGGGAACCCGTCGCCGCCGGCGACCGCCTCGGCGATCGCGTCCTTCACCAGGACCGCGCCGTGCGGCATGTACCCCGAGGTGATGCCCTTGGCGGTGACCAGGATGTCCGGTGTCACGCCGGTGCGTTCGGCGGCGAACCAGTGGCCGAGGCGGCCGTACGCGGTCACGATCTCGTCGGAGATCAGCAGGATCCCGTACGAGTGCAGCAACTCGGCGACCCGGGGCCAGTAGTCGTCGGGCGGGACGATCATTCCGCCGGGGCCGAGGACCGGCTCGCCGATCATGGCGGTGATGCGGTCCGGCCCGATCTCCTCGATGGTCGCCCGCAGTTCGCGCAGGCAGAAGTCGGTGACGTCGGTCTCGCCGAACGCCGTGCCGTGGACGGCGTCCGGCGTCGTGAGGAAACGGACGTGCGGGAGCATCGGCCCGAACCCGGTGTGCGCCTCCGCGCCCCCCGACATGCTGCTGGCGCCGTAGGTGATGCCGTGGAAGCCCTTGTCGAGGGCGAGGATCCAGGTCCGGTCCGGCTGGCCGGTGCGGTGCCGGTAGAACCGGGCCAGCCGTAGCGCCATCTCGTTGCCCTCGGCGCCGCCGCTGGTGAAGTGGACGTTGTTCAGCCCCTCGGGGGCCAGTTCCACCAGCCGGGCCGCCAGTTCGACGGCGCGGTCGTTGGTGAAGCCCCACCGGGTGTGGAAGTACTCCAGTTTCGCCATCTGAGCCGCGGCCACCTCGCCGAGCTCCCGTCGGCCGTGGCCGACCTGGGACAGCGCGAGCCCCGCGGTGGCGTCCAGATAGCGCCGGCCCTTCGTGTCCCACAGCCGGCACCCCTCGGCCCGGACGATCACGATCCGGTGCGGGTCGTCCCCCCGGACCATCGTGTGCATGACATGGCGGTCGGCGACCACCAGCCGGTCGTGCTCGGCCTGGGTGAGGGGGGCCGTGTCGGTT
Source organism: Streptomyces sp. yr375 (assembly GCF_900110755.1). GTDB lineage: Bacteria > Actinomycetota > Actinomycetes > Streptomycetales > Streptomycetaceae > Streptomyces. The sequence goes on along the minus strand of NZ_FOFF01000009.1, from coordinate 61,714 downwards.
CGGGGGACTGTGTCCGTTCGGGGGGAAGACACCTCGGAACTCCTCTGTCCGTCCAGCAGGTCGACAGGATGCTCTCAGCGACCCCTTGCAGCCCGTTGGACGACCTTTGCAGCCCGCTGGACGACCTTTCGACGTCGCTCGGCGTCGGCTCGGCGTCGGCTCGACGTCGGCCGGACCCGGCGCCCGGCCCGGTGCAGGCACCTGCAAGCGGAACGTCCATGCCCGTGCAAGCCGCCCGTGGACAGTGGAGGACGTACCGCCCCGCATCCCCACAGCCCGCAGGCCATGGCCCGCAGGTAACAGAAGGAGTGCTCCATGTCGCGTGTTCCGACGCTGCCGAATTCCACCTCCACCACTGCCCACGCCCTCCTGCGACGACTGCACGAGCACGGCGTGCGCAAGGTGTTCGGGGTGGTCGGCCGGGAGGCCGCGTCGATCCTCTTCGACGAGGTGGACGGGATCGAGTTCGTGCTGACCCGGCACGAGTTCACCGCCGCGGTCGCCGCGGACGTACTGGCGCGGATCAGCGGACGGCCGCAGGCCTGCTGGGCCACGCTCGGCCCGGGCATGACCAATCTGACGACCGGTGTCGCCACCTCGGTACTGGACCGCTCCGCGGTCATCGCGCTGGCCGCGCAGTCCGAGTCGTACGACATCTTCCCCAACGACACCCACCAGTGCCTCGACGCCGTGTCGGTGATGCGGCCGATGACGAAGTACGCGGCCGAGCTGCAACGGCCCGACGACATCACGGACCTGGTCGACTCGGCGGTGACCGCCGCGATGACCGAGCCGGTCGGGCCGAGTTTCCTCTCCATCCCGGTGGACCTTCTGGGCAGCGCGGCCGAGGCCGGCGCCGAGAGCGAGGCCAGGATCCCGGCCAGGACCCCGGCCAAGCCCCTGGCCGCCGTGAGCGACGACTGGCAGGAGCGGGCGGCGCAGGCCGCCGAACTGCTCGCGTCCGCCGAGCACCCGGTGCTCGTGGTGGGCGCCTCGGCCATCCGCTCGGGCGCGGTACAGGAGATCCGCGCGCTGGCCGAGCGGCTCCGGCTGCCCGTGATCACCACCTACATAGCCAAGGGCGTCCTGCCCCAGGAGCACGACCTCAACTACGGTGCGGTCACCGGCTACATGGACGGCATCCTGTCGTTCCCGGCCCTGGACACCCTCTTCGGCCCCGCCGACCTGATCCTGACCCTGGGCTACGACTACGCGGAGGACCTGCGGCCGTCCATGTGGCAGCGCGGGGCCGACAAGACGACGGTCCGTGTCGCGCCCGTCGCCAACCCGGTGCCCCGGGTCTACCGGCCGGACGTCGACGTCGTCACCGACGTACGGGCCTTCGTGACGCGTCTCGACGCGCTCACCTCGGACGTGGCGCCCAAGCAGCCGCACGACATCGCCCCGCTGCGGACCCGGATCGCGGAGTTCCTCGCCGACCCCGAGGAGTACTCCGACGGCATGCGCGTCCAGCAGGTCATCGACTGCATGAACACCGTCATGGACGAGAACACCGGGGCCGGCGAGGGCACCATCGTCTCCGACATCGGCTTCTTCCGGCACTACGGAGTGCTCTTCGCCCGCGCCGACCAGCCCTTCGGATTCCTCACCTCGGCCGGCTGCTCCAGCTTCGGCTACGGCCTGCCCGCCGCGATGGGCGCGCAGATGGCCCGCCCGGGACAGCCGACCTTCCTCATCGCCGGAGACGGCGGCTTCCACTCCAACAGCGCCGACCTGGAGACGATCGCCCGGCTCAACCTGCCCATCGTCACCGTCGTCGTCAACAACGACACCAACGGGCTGATCGAGCTCTACCAGAACATCGGCCACCGGCGTTCGCACGACCCGGCCATCAAGTTCACCGGAGTCGACTTCACCGAACTCGCCCACGCCAACGGTGTGGAGGCGGTGCGGGCCGGATCCCGGGAGGAACTGCTGGCCGCGCTGCGCAAGGGCGCCGGCCTCGGCCGTCCCTTCCTCATCGAGGTCCCGGTGAACTACGACTTCCGCGCCGGCGGCTTCGAAGCGCTGAGCATCTGATGGTGGCCCGGACGCTTCCCCCGGCGACCGGCTTCCTCACGCTCGTGGAGGAGGGCGGCGGGCCCGGTCGGCTCCCCGCGAACCCCTTCGCCGCCCGCGGCACCGTGACCGACCTGCGCGACGGCACCGCCGCCCAGCCCCTGCTGGTACGGCTGCTGCACTCCGGAGCCCCGGACGGTGCGCTGGCCCACCGCGACGGCCTGACGGTGCTGCTCGCAGGGGAGCTGTACAACCGGGATGAGCTGCTGTCCCTGCTCCCCGAAGGACCGCCGTCGGACACGAAACCCGACACGGACACGGACGCGGACGCGGCGGTGGTGGCGGCGCTCTTCGAGCGTTACGACACTCACGCCTTCCGGCTCCTGAACGGCCGTTTCGCCGCCCTCGTGGTGGCCGACGGCCGGGCCGTGCTGGCCACCGACCACGCCGGTTCGGTGCCCCTGTACGTGAAGGTCACGGCCGGCCGGCTGCTCGCCGCCACCGAGGCGAAGGCACTGCGGACCCCGTTCCTCGGCCGGCCCGTCACCGGCGCCCGGCCCGTCCGGGGCCTGCCCGGCGTCCATCAGGTGGCGGCCGGCACGGTACTGGACGTCACCCTCGGCACGGGTGCCTGTGCCGCGGACCACACCTGGCAGCCGCCCCGTGCACGCCGGATCCTCCCCGAGGACGAGGCGGTGGACACCGTACGGATCGCTCTCGAACGGGCCGTGCGCACCCGCCTGGACACGACCACACCCCTGGTGGTCATCTCGGGCGGCCTGGACTCGTCCAGCGTCGCGGCCCTCGCGGCCCGCGCACTCGGCCACAAGATCGACACCGTGTCGATGGGCACCCCCGAAGCGAACGAGTTCCCACAGGCGCACACGGTCGCGGAACACATCGGATCCGTCCACCAGGACATCACGATCACCACGGACGAGCTGCTCGCCACCCTGCCCCACACGGTGTGGGCGGCGGAGTCGCTCGACCCCGACATCATCGAGTACCTGCTGCCGCTGACCGCGCTCTACCTCCGCGTCGGCGGCACGGGCAGGCGCATCCTCACCGGCTACGGCGCGGACATCCCGCTGGGCGGCATGCACCGCGAAGGGCGGCTGGCGCCCCTGGACGACGCCATCGCCCACGACATGGCCACCTTCGACGGCCTCAACGAGATGACCCCGACGCTCTCGGCGATCGCGGGTCACTGGACCACCCACCCCTACTGGGACCGTGACGTGCTCGACGTCCTGGTCCCGCTGGAGGCGGGCCTGAAGAGCCGGTACGGGCAGGACAAGTGGGTGCTGCGCGCGGCCATGGGCGACATCCTGCCGCGCGAGACCGTCCTGCGACCCAAGCTCGGCGTCCACGAGGGCGCCGGCGTCACCTCCGCCTTCAGCCGGCTGCTGACGGACCACGGCGTACCGCACGAGCACCTGCACGACGCCAAGCAGACGTACGTGAACGAGCTGTTCGACCAGGTCGTGGCTGGCGGAGCACACCCCGACACGGTCGACGTGACGGCGCACGCCGAGCGGATAAGCAAGCTGGCGCGCTCGAAGGCCATCCGATGACCGCAGTCGTGCAGGACGCCCACCGGTACGCACGGGCCGCGGCGCGAGAACGCGAGAAAGGGAAAGCGCATGACTCACATCGACTGCTCGGAGTTCTCCCCGGAGCTGCTCCGGCTCTTCACCCGACTGCCGCGAACACCACGCCGTGATCTGTACGCCTTCCTCGACACGGCCCACCAACTCGCGACCGAACTCCCGGCCCCCCTGGCAGCCGCCCTGGACGACTTCCGCTCCGAGGGCAGCACGGACGGCTACCTGCTGCTGCGCAACCTGCCGGTCGAACCGGACGACGAACTGCCGCGCACCCCGGAGAGCACCCCGGCGCCGCTCGACCGCCCGCTGCTGAACCTGGAAGCGGCGCTCGCCGTGACCGGACGCCGCCTAGGACTGCACACCGGCTATCAGGAACTGCGCGCCGGCACGGTCTACCACGACGTGTACCCGTCCCCCGGAGCCCACCACCTGTCCTCCGAGACCTCGGAGACACTGCTGGAGTTCCACACGGAGATGGCGTACCACGTGCTCCAGCCCAACTACGTGATGCTCGCGTGCTCCCGAGCCGACCACGAGCGCAGGGCCGCGACACTGGTCGGCTCCATCCGCAAGGCCGTCCCCCTGATGCCCGAACCCACCGCCCGCCACCTCTTCGAACAGCCGATACCGTGCTGCGTCGACGTCGCCTTCAGGGGCGGGGTGGAGGACCCCGGCGCCATCGCCACGATCAAACCGCTGTACGGCGACCCGTCGGATCCCTTCCTCGCATACGACCGGGAGCTGATCGCGCCGCACGACCCCCAGGACGTCCACGCCGTGGCCGAACTCTCCAAGGCGCTCGACGAGGTGACCGAAGCGGTGTACCTCGTCCCCGGCGACGTCCTGATCATCGACAACTTCCGCACCACGCACGCACGGACACCCTTCCTGCCACGCTGGGACGGCAAGGACCGCTGGCTGCACCGCGTCTACATCCGCACCGACCGCAACGCCCAACTCATCGGCGGCGAACGCGCCGGAGACGTCGTGGAGTTCACACCACGCGACTGACGGCGCCCGGGCCGCAGAGGCGTGTTGTCGCCTATGTGGCGAAACCGGTAACACGGGCGACCGGGCTGCGGAACCGTCGTCTCCCATACCCCCCCGTCCAGGGCGCAAGCAGTTGGAGGGGTGCCATGAGGATGGGCAGGCGGAAGACATGGAAGACGATGGAAGACGGAGGAGTTCGGCTCCTCGCACGAGGGCGCGGTCGGTGTGCTCCTGGCCGACGGCACCGTTCCGCGCCCCGTGTACTTCGACACCGGATCCGGTGCGGGCGGGCCGTCGGTCTCGGAGCAAAGCGTCCAAGACGGCCGATTCACCCACGTACCGCGGGCGGCGCTCCTGCCCGCGGTGTGCTCCTGCGGCTGGACCGGCACGAAGCACCGGTTGGACTGGGCCGAGATCGGCGAACAGGAACTGGCCGAGGCAGGCATGGACACGGCGGACTCCTGCGTACGGGACTGGGACACGCACACCACGGAGGTGGAGCGGTCGGCCGCTCCCCTGCCGGAGACGTTCACCGCCCCGCTGACCCAACTGGAGTCGGAGATCGAGAAGTTGGCCAAGTCCTCACCCCTGGCGCCAGTCCCCGCAGCCCGCCGCCTGGAGGTGACCGCCGCAGAGGCCGGATACTGGCCGGCCCACAACGCCGGCCGAAACACACCCCTGACCCAGGCCGCCGCCCTCGGCCTGAACGAGGAAGCCGCCCGAAAACTCCTGTCCCGCTTCGGCCGCTGGAGCCCCTACCGCTGAACACCGCCCGGGCGTCGGAGACGAACGCCGGCGGGGGCGAGGGCAACGGGGCTGAGACTCCTCCGCGCCTCGCCCACTCCTCCGGCACAGGCCAGAGGCTCCTTCGCAAGCAAAGCCGCAGGTAACGGCAGACGAGTCGGGCTGTACGCCGGGGAGAATCACCGCGGCCCTATGAGCTGGGCAAACATGCAAGGAAGGCTCTTGCGTGGCTACCTTGGTGGCTACGTAGGTCGAAAACCCGCCCTGGAGCGGCGCGGACGGGGTCTTCGTCGCTATTGTCAGACGGTCTGCTCGATGCCCTGGAAGACGTCCGAGTCCGTCTCCATGCGGCTGCCTTCGATACTGCGGGTGAACCCGACGGTGGTCAGGTAGACCGCGAGCCCATCGACGGCTGGACGGTGCGACGCCTGCGCGGTGTCGGGAGGCGGGACGCCATCAGGTCCCGCCTCGCCGCACGCGGTCTCAAGGCCACCACGACTTCGGTCGCCAAGACACCTCCGCCTTGCAGTGGTGACGGAGCAGTCGGGGCTGGCATAACCCCAACCGTCCGATTGAAGCGGCCATGGAGGGTTTGCGTTTCAGTCGTCGTACTGAAAGCGCGTCGGCTCACCGAGCACCAAGCCGGCGTTCTCGAAGTCGGCCAAGCGGGCCGCCACCGTGGCCACGGCGAGGCGTTCCGGGAGGGCGGCGGAGAACTTCAGGCCGCGTACGGCCCGGCGATCCACGTCAGGCAGGACGAGGTTCTCACCGACGTTGTCACAGGCCGCACGCCAGTCGGCCGGGGTGAGGTTCTCGCGCAGGCGCAGCCAGCTGTCGGTGGGGCGCTGCAGAGGGTCGGTGACCGACTGGAGGGTGGCTGCCAGGGTGGCGTTGGCGCGGTATCCGGCCCAGGTCCACCAACGGACATCGGAGCCGACGCGCGTGATCAGTGTGCCGCCCGGGTGGACGGTTCCGGGTGCGTCGGTCTCGCGCTGTTCGGCCAGGCATGCCGCTGCCCGCCGGGTGAGGGAGACGGGCGGGTTCGTACCGAGCAGCACCTCGCGCATGGCACGCGTCAGCGCGTACGAGAGTCCGACGACGCCGCCGTTCATCCACTTGGCGATTCCGCCGCCGTCGGCCGGCTCGACGAAGACGCGTTTGCGCAGCCAGTCGATGTACGTGACCTGCCAACTGCGTCCACCGAGCAGCAACCGCCTGGGGCCGGGGCGTTCCTCGGTGAGCACGCTCGGGTCGGTGCGGCCGATCTCCGTGCGTCCGGACAGGACGGTGAACTGCGGAGGGGCGGTGAAGGAGGCGGTGAGTTCGATGAAGTGCCGTTTCCCGAAGTGGCGTTCCGCCTCGGGACCGATGAACAACATCCCACCGTCACTGTCGAGGTAGCCCTCTTCGGTGAGGAACCGCAGGATGGGAGCAGCCGACTTGTCGAAGGGGGCGAGGCCGTTCCACTGCCGGTCCCACAACTGGTCGCCGAGCTTGTGCTGTTGCAGGGTGACGGCGAGCAGTTGCTGTGCCACCAGGTGGCGCGGCTCCGGCGGGGGGACGACCCGTTCCACCCAGCCGCGCGACCACAGCAGCAGCAGACCCGCCGCTTGCAGCAGTGTGTCCTTGCGAGTGGTCAGGAACAGACAGTTGCGCACAGTGCCGGAACGCCGGCCGGTGCGGCCGATGCGCTGCAGGAACGAGGCGACGGAGGCCGGTGAGTCGATCTGGATGACGCGGTCCAGGTCACCGACGTCAATGCCGAGTTCGAGGGTTGACGTGGAGACGATGACGCAGTCACGGGCCTCCGCGAACGCCTGCTCGGAACGGGTGCGTTCATCGACGGAGAGAGAGGCGTGGGACAGGAAGACGGTCACCTCGCGCGCGCGGAGCGCCGCGCCCAACTCCTCGACCTGGCGGCGCGAGTCGCAGAAGACGAGCCGCTTCTCTCCTCTGTGCAGCGCCGCGATGAGTTTGGCGGCGTTGTCGAGGGAGCCGACGTAGTCGAGTTCTACTTCGCCCGCAGGTCTGCTGGACGGCTCGGGACTCGCTTTGGCGCCGTGTCCGGCGCTGTCGTCGGTGGCCGGCAGGTGCACTCCAGGGGCGACGACCTGACCGGTGCGGCTGCCGACGCCCGCGCCCTGCAGCCAGTGCAGCAGCTCGGCCGGGTTGCCGACGGTCGCTGAGAGTCCAACGCGCTGGATAGGCCGTCCGGTGACCCGCTCCAACCGTTCGAGCACGGCGAGCAGGTGCCATCCCCGGTCGTCCCCTGCGAACGCGTGCACTTCGTCGACGACGACGGCTCGCACACTCCCCAGAAGGCGGGCGTGGTCGGTCTTGACGCCGATCAGCATCGCTTCGAGCGATTCGGGCGTGGTCAGCAGGATGTCCGGTGCCTCGGCGCGGATGCGCCGGCGTTGCGATTCCTTGGTGTCGCCGTGCCAGAGTGCGGCCCGTCGCCCCAGCCACTGGGCGTAGGAGTCGACGCGGACGACCAGATTGTTGAGAAGTGCCTTGAGCGGACACAGGTACAGCACGGATGTGCCGGTCCACTTCTGCTCGGTCATCGCCGACAGCAGGGGGAAGCAGGCCGCCTCGGTCTTGCCCCCCGCCGTCGGAGCCAGCAGTACGGCGTCCTCTCCCTCCATGAGCGGGGGGATGGCCGCCCGCTGCAGGGGGCGCAGATCGGGCCAGCCGAGAGTGTTGACGATGTGATGGAGCACGACCGGGTCGAGCCGGTCCAGTACGTCGGGGTCCCCGTCACCCGGTTCTTTCCCGGCCGGGAGTCCCGCGTCCGCCATCACAGCTCCAGGTCGATGTCATCAGCCGACGCGGAGTCTCCGGATACCGTGGCTGCCAGGTTTCGCTCGACGTCGGTGAGTTCGCTGCCTGCGACGGTGAGCCGGTAGTGCTGCCGGGGGTCGAAGTCGTCGAACTGGTCCACGCGGTCGAGTACGTCCCCGACAAGTTTCTTCAGGAACAGCCGGGGAGCCACTCCGACCTTTCCGCCCAGCGCCCCGCCGACGGCCACCGCGAGGTCCGCGACATACACGTCGTCGACGACCTTCCGCACACGGTCGGGTGCTTCTACGGCATCGGCGTACAGGTCACGGATGGTGAGACCGAGTCCGACCAGGGACTCCTGGTTGAAGCCTGGAAGCCTGATCTGCACAGCGCGAGGGTTGTCGAAGCGCGGGTCGGTGGTGAAGTCGGTGGCCAGCCGCTGAGCGAGCGGTGCCAGACGCTGCACGCCCTGCTGACCGTCGTAGAAGGCCGGGGTGCCCGTGATGACCAGGTAGAGGCCGGGGAAGCGGCCCGAGTGCACCTCGTCGATGAGCTGCCGCAGCGCGTTGAGCGCCTTGTCGCGGGCGTCCGACCGGACCCGCTGCAGCGTCTCCACCTCGTCGAGGACGACGAACAGCCCGGTGTGTCCTGAGTCGCGCAGCACGGTGAGGAGGCCCTGCAGGAACCCGAGCGCGCCGAAGTGGTCGAGGTCGCCCCGCACCCCGGCGGATCGGCGGGCGGAGGCGGCGACGTGCGGCTGGCCGCCGAGCCAAGCCAGGACGGCCGCGGCGGTGGCCTCGTCGCCGTCCGCGAGGGCGGTCCGGTAGCCGCGCAGGGCGGTGGCGAAGGCCGGGGCGTGCCGGGACACCTCGGCGAGCCGGGCGACGAGGAGCTTCTCCACCTCGCCGGGCAGTTCGTCCTCGGTGGCTCCGGCCGCGAGGGCGTCCTCCTCCAGGGCGTAGAACCAGGCATCGACGACGGGTCGGAGGGCGCTCGCAGGGAAGCTGGAGGTGGTGAGGCGCTCGGTGAGCCGCCGGTAGACCGTCTCAAGTCTGTGCAGCGGTGTCTCGTTCTCCGAGATCTGGATCTCTGCCACGGCGAAGTTGTGACGCTTGGCCCGCTCCCCCAGCCAGCGGGTGAAGAACGTCTTGCCGGACCCGTACTCGCCCCGTACGGCCTTGAAAACGGACCCGCCCGACGCCACCGAGTCCAGTTCCGCGTCCAGGGCCGCTTCGAACCGGTCGAGGCCGGTAGCCAGCAGGTCGAGGCCGCTGTCGGGCACGGCACCGCGTCGCAGCGCGTCGATGACGGTACGGCGGCGGGCGGCGCTCACCTGTGCGGGGCGCTGGGATCCGGTGCTGCTCACAGCAGCCAGTCTTCCATTTCCTCGGGCACGTCCGTACGGGGACAGCAAGGCGGCCGTCGGTCGGTCCGCCTTCCCCGCGGCACCGTGGCGGGGCGCCTACTTCGTTGAATCGGTTGACGGTCACCCGGATACGCTGCTGGAATCACTCTCCGTACATTCGGCAGGGTGGGAGTGGGACGAACGTGGCGGCACTCGACAATGTGAAGCTCAAGGACGTACTCGCGGATGTGGCGTCGGGCTCCTTACAGTTGCCCGACTTCCAGCGGAACTGGAAGTGGGACGACGATCGGATCCGCGCGATCATCGCGACGGTGACCTTGGACTATCCGCTCGGCGTGGTGATGACTCTGCAGACCGGCGGCGCCACTCGATTCCGTTCCCGAACGCTCACCGGAGCACGCCCGGACGGGGATCCGGCCGCGGACCTCCTCCTGCTCGACGGTCAGCAGCGTCTCACCTCTCTCTTCCAGGCCCTGTGGTTGGACGCCCCGGTGGAGACGGCGGACGCCCGTAACAAGCCCATCGAGCGGTGGTACTACGTCGACATCGAGAAGGCCGTGGGCCCGGGCGCGGATCGCGACGAAGCCATCCTGTCCGTCCCGGCGGACAAGGTTCTCCGCACCGACTTCAACCGTACGGTGGTGCTGGATCTGAGCACCACGGAGAACGAGTGCGCGGCCGGTCTCTTCCCTCTGCATCTCGTTTTCGACGCCCAGCGTGTGAACCAGTGGATGATGTCGTACGTCAAGGCGGACGAGGGCCGGAACTGGAACTTGTGGGGTCAGTTCGACGAGTTGGTCCTCCAGCAGGTCCGCGCCTTTCAGGTCCCGATGATCCGGCTGGCCGCCACCACGTCTATGGACGCCGTGTGCGCGGTCTTCGAGCGGGTCAATACGGGCGGCGTGCCTCTCAACGTCTTCGAACTGCTCACCGCGACCTACGCCGGGGACCGCGACTACGTGGACCAGACCGGGGACTACTACCAACTCCCCCAAGTATGGCGGGAGATCAAGCAGGGCCTGGCGGCCAAGTACCCGGTCTTCGGCCGTCTGGACGGCGGCCTCGAGAACGGGCTGAGCAGCATCGACTTCCTGCAGGCCATCGCCCTGGTACGCACCTGGGAACGGAAGCAATCGGGCAGGGGGGCGACGGTGTCGTGCAAGCGCCGGGACCTACTGGACCTTCCGCTGGCCGACTTCGTCCGGCTGGCACCGAAAATCGCTGACGCCTTCGCCTGGGTGGGCGACTTCCTGGAACGGCAGTGCATCGTCCGCCCGGGCGACCTGCCGTACAAGACGCAGCTCGTCCCGCTCGCGGCCGTCCGCGCCATCCTCGACACGGCGCTGGACGGACTGGGAGCGGAGGAGAAGACCGAGCAGTGGTACTGGTGCGGAGTCCTGGGCGAGATGTACGGCGGCTCCACCGAGACCCGCTTCACCCGTGACGTCGAGCAGCTCGTCCCCTGGATCGCGCGGGACGACCGGGCGCCCGACACCGTAACGGACGCGTTCTTCTTCACCGACCGCCTCGACAGTCTCACCACCCGCAACAGTGCCGCCTACAAGGGCATCTACGCCCTGCTGGTCAAGCAGGGGGCGGTGGACTGGCACTACACGGACAGCCCGCTCAAGCCCGGCAGGCTGGACGAGTACAGCGTGGACGTCCGGCAGATCTTCCCCAAGACCTGGTTCCGGCGGGGCAACAGCCAGAACCTGCCCACGAACTCCATCGTGAACAAGACCCCGCTGTCCTACCGCGCGGCGATGGACATGACCGGGGCGCCGGCGTCCTACCTGTCCACGATGGTCGCCGCCTCCGACATGCGCCCCGAGTGGTTCGACGATGTGCTCGCCACCCACCTCATCGATCCGGAAGCACTCCGCGACAACGACTACGAACGGTTCTACCACGACCGTTCCAAGCAGTTGCAGGATCTCGTGCACTCCGCCATGGGCAAGAGGACCATGCTCCGTGACCTCGCGGAGGGCGACGCCCGATGACGACCGCACCGAGCGGGCAGGACCTCGCCGCGCTCAAGGGCAGGACCGTGCCCGTGCAGGACATTCTGGACCTTTTTCAGGTCAGGGTCCGCGACCACCGTACGGTGCACCGCATCTCGCAGGCACTCACGGACGCCGGGCTGACGACGCTGCCGGACTTCGCCGTCTGCGGTCAGCGCAGCAACGTCGAAGTGGTGCCGCTCGCGTCCGTCCCCGCGCAGGCCGCCCCCGCGGGCGTGGAGGAGGACGAGACGGACGAGTCCCTGCCCTCGGCCGCCCTGCCGCAGCGTCTGCTGCTCGGAGACATCCCGTCGGCGCGGCGCGGTCTGGTGTCTGTCGGTCCCGGTACGCCCCTGGCGCAGACCACGTTCCTGATGCGCACGAAGGGCCTCGCACAAGTCCCGGTGACCACCGGTATGGCGCAGATCCACGGGGTGGTCACCTGGGGGTCCGTCGCCAAGATGTACGAAGCGGGCAAGCAGCCGACTCTGGACAACGCGATGGAGAAGGACTCCCTTCCGGTCGCCGACACCCGCCAGGAGTTCTTCTCCGCCCTGCCGATCATCCGCGAACACGGCTACCTCCTTGTCCGGGGCGACGACGGCTGTCTCTCCGGCATCGTCAGCGCAGCGGACGTCACGGACCGCTTCGAGGGTGCGGCACGGCCCTTCTTCATCGTCGGCGAGATCGAGTCCCTGCTGCGCCGTTGCCTGGGCGCGGCACTGGACGAGGAGACCATCAAGGCCGTCCAGACGAACAAGAAGGCCGAGCACCGCACGGGCCAGGTCTCCGACCTCATGTTCGGCGACTATCTGAAGCTTCTGGACGGCGACCAGACGAAGACATCGCTGGCCGAAGCCGCCGACGCCAACTGGGAAGCCCTGAAGTGGCCCAACATGCCCAGGGAGCAGTTCATCGGCCGTCTGAAGCAGGTGAAGGACATCCGCAACCGGATCGCGCACTTCGACGAGAAGCCGCTTCCGCAGGAGCTTCTCGACGAGCTGACGACGTTCGCGAAGCTGCTGCGGGCGTTCGTGTCCTGAGGCGGTGGGTGGCGGTCTCGGGAAGTGAGCGTCAGGTTGGACCGGCAAGAGGTGACAGGTGGCCGTCTCATCCAGGACTTGTCCGGCCGATCATGTCGCGGAGGTTTGGCGGTTACAGCAGGGAATGACGATCAGCCGAAGATGACTGAGGTCGTCGGATCTCTTTGCCTGGTCCGACGGCTGAGGTGTCGCGGCATCACGGCCTCCCACCCGCCTGTGCTCGCCGTGGCCGTCACTCTGGTGGGATTAGAGCCAGGCAGGTGGACTGGCTGGCCATCACTCCAGATGCGCCGTCTCCTCTCACGATCCCTTCCCTGAGCCTGAGCGCCCTTGGCCCAACGACCTCCGGTACGCCGGCGCTGTGTGGGGCCGGATCGGCAAAATGCCCGGCCCGGTCAGCCGACGAGCTCGACCATGACGGTCGCCGTGCCGGACACATGCGTGTCGTCGCCCGTGTAGGTGACCGTGTACTGGGGATATGTCATCCAGTCAGGCGGGGTGTCACTGAAGTGGAAGGTGCCGTCCCGTGCGACCTGCACATCCGGCAGCTCCACGCCGTTCCGCGTCACCGTGACCGCTCTGTCCTCGGGGAAGGAGATCAGGGAGGTCATTTTCCCCGTCACGGTGACCGGCGCGCCGACGGGGTTCGTCGGCGGGGCGGACAGAGTGATCGTGCTGGATGCCTTGGCGACGTCGGTGACGATGTCGAGGATGAACTCGCCCGAGTAGGGGAAGCGGGTGGCGAACAGCCGGTTGCCGTCGGGTGCCCAGGCCACGCCCCGGTTAAGCAGATCCATGGACGGCCACGACAACGCGACCGTGCGGTATGCGGTGGTCTCTCCCGGGCGGTAGAGGTAGAGGTCCCAGTCCCCTCCCGCCACGATCCCCGCGGCGACCGTGCCGTGGGAGTCGACAGCGACGGAGTTGGGGTAGGCGCCCGTGTCGTACTGGGCCTCCTCCGTCAGGTCCGACAGGCGCCACCGCTGGTGGTAGTAGTTGGAGCCGTTCGCGGTGATCACACTGCTGCCGTCCGGCGTCACCGCCACGTCCTCGACATCGCCGACGGCGTCGCTGTAGGCGGTCTCCTGAAGCGTGCCGGAGCCCACGTCGTACACACGCATGCCCGCCGTGCCCTGGCTCTCCGCGGCGACGAGCCGGTCGGGCGCGCCCGACGACGAGGCGAGCCGCGGCTTGCCGTACCAGACGGGGTTGTCGTCCAGGCGGACGGTCGGGCTCGCCTCGGCGATGGCGACCGACCCGATGCCTGCGTCGAAGACGGTGGCCTGGTAGCCGAAGAAGAGCCGGTCGCCGGCGAGGGCGACGCTCTCCGGTTCGGTGTCGGTCCCGGTGGAGATGCGCCGCGTCTCGGTCAAGGTCGCGGTGTCGATGACGGAGATCGCGTCAGCGTCCGGGAGCGCCACGTACAGGGTGGACTCGTCGGCCGACTCGGCCATGCCCCGCGCCCCGTCGAGACCCTCCACCTTCTTCACGACCTGCCCGTCGTGGTCGGTGGCCAGCACAGCGTCGTCGCCGGGCGAGCTGACATACACATGGCGGCTGTCGGCGAGGGTCTGCCAGTGCGACCGCACGGGCAGGACGATGCTGCCCCGGGGCTGTGCCGCTGCCGTGCCGGGGGCACCGAGCAGATTGAACGAGGCGGCCGCTAAGACCAGCGCGGCACCTGCCGCACGTCTTCGTATAGGCACCTTAGGAGCTCCTTCGAGAACGGATCCGGCCGCACGGGCGCGGCCGGCGGAACAACTGTAATGATCCGCACCGACATTGGGCCCGCAGGATGACCGCGTGCGCAGCACATGGCAGGCCACGGGCTCGCTGCAGCCCAGCAGCTCCAGAGGCACGAGTGGCGCCGACTGCGTCGAGATCGTCGTCGCACCCGGCACCATTCATGCCCGGGACTCGAAGCCGTGTTCACCACCTGCGCGCGTGAGCCTTCTGCCTGGCAACAGCGATCCGCGAGCAGCGAACGCACAGCTCGGGATGCCTTCAGGTGAACGTCAGAGGCACCCCGACCGCTGTCAGTGCACCCCGAGGGCGAACTGCTCGCGGAGCAGCCCCTCATGGAGCCGTAGCGTGCGCCCGTCCGGCAGGGTCTCCAGCACCTGTACGCCGTCGTAGTTGAGGAGTTGCCGAAGGACCGCGGCGAAGCCGTCGCCCCGGGTGGTGGGCATGCCCGCCCGCTGGGCGAGCGCGGTCACGGGCAGGGTGCCACCCGCGTCGAGCAGGGCGGCGAGGGCCTTGTGGACCTGCTCCTGCTGCGGCTTGCGGGCCAGACCCTCGAGTTGCACCTGATAGGTCTCCGAGTCGAGCAGCGCCTTGACGAGCGCTTCGGTCCGGGAGACGAGGGTCGGTGTGAGCAGCGCGTCGTCTCCCCCGGCGGTCAGCGCCACGTCGAACAGCGCGTCGGGCAGTGTCCCGGGTTCGGGGTGCTTCTTCCGGGGTTTCGCCGTCCCCTTCTTCGGGGCCGCGCCGGCCGACTGACCCGAACGCTCGCCCGACACCGGCCTGCCCGCCTCCTTCGAAGCCCACCAGGGTGGCCGCTGATC
The DNA here is from genome assembly GCF_900110755.1 of Streptomyces sp. yr375. Lineage (GTDB taxonomy): Bacteria > Actinomycetota > Actinomycetes > Streptomycetales > Streptomycetaceae > Streptomyces. Next base: position 46,597 of record NZ_FOFF01000009.1, on the reverse strand, counting down.
CCCCAACTCCCGCCACCCCTTGGGGGGTTCCGCCCCGAACGGCAGGAAGGCGAGCACCGGAATGGTGAACTCGGCGAGGGAGACCCCGCCGTGGTAGCCGGCCTTGAGGGCGGTGTAGCGGGAGTCCGCGTCCCAGAGCGCGACGATTGACGCGCCGGGCTCGGGCCAGACCACACGCGGTCCGGTCAGAGCGATCTCCCGTTCGCCGATGGGGCCGCCGGCCAGGCGGTGGCGCGCGGATGCGGGCTCGGTGGCCGCGTCGGCCTTCGTTCCGTGCCGGTCTACGACGTGACCGTGGTCGCTGGTGACGATGACGGCCATGCCCTGGGCCGCCGCCACCCGGAGCAGGTCGCGCAGGCCGGGTACGTCGTCGACCCGCCAGGCTCCGTCGCCGAGTTTCTGTTCCTTGGCGAGCCGGTCGTCGATGGCGTTGAGGACGACGGCGACATGGGTCCTGCTGTCGGTGAGCGCTTCCGTGAGGGCGGGGCCGAAGGTGTCGCCCGCGGTCTCGGTGCGCAGGTCGTCCTTGTGGAAGACGGCGGCCGGTGCCCCGCTCCACAGTTTCAGCGCGGGGAAGAGCCGCTTCTCGTCAGCCTGGGTGCCCTTCATCAGGGTGCCTGCGAAGAGCGAGGTCCGGGACACGGCCGTCACGGTGGGGAGGGCGGCGGCCATTGCCCGCCGACGCGGGGTGTCCTCGGCCAGCGGGTCGAACTCCGCCCAGGAGCGGCGCAGTTCCTCGCCGAGTTCGTTCGCTATGGCCGCGCTCATGCCGTCGAGCACGAGCAGCAGCACCCGCCGCTCCTCCCCGCGCCGGACGACGGGTCCGGCCACCCGGTCGAGGAAGGTCTCGACGGTGAGCATGCCGCCGGGCCGGGTGCCGTCCCGCGTCCAGCCGGAGAGCGAGCGCGCGAAGGACGCGTCGATCTGCCGCCGCCGGTCCCTGACGCGCGTGCCGAGTGTGTCGTAGGCGGCCTTGAGGACGGGATCCGGGTCGCCGCCGGCCTCGATGTGCTCCAGGGCGAGGTCGGCCCAGCCGGTCTCGGCCACGTGCCGCTGTATGGCGTCGGCGACGCTGGGGGCATCGGCCGACGGGTCGGTGGCCAGCCAGAGGGCGAGGCGCTGCCCCATGCGGGCGCGTTCGATGCGGGCGGACTCCTCCGGGTCGGTGGCGAGCCGGTGGTCCGCGAGCAGTCGGACGGCCTCCGTGACCGCGGCCGTGTCGCCCGCCGCGAGGGCCTGGCCGACGGCGGTGAACCGGGCTTCCAGTCCGCCGCGCAGGACGGGGCTCGCCGCGACGGCCGCCTGCGCGCCGAACTGGCGGGCCAGCGCGGCAGCCCGGTCGAGCACGATGCCACTGGTGCGGCGCGCCTCGCGGGCCTGGTCGGCGTCGGCGCCGCCCCGGTGACCGGCCGTCAGCAGCGTGCCCACGTACTCCTCGGCAGACCGGCCGAAGACGCCCACCAGGGCGTCGAGTTGTTCGCCGACGGCTGGGGGCTGGTCGCCGAAGTAGCGTTCGGCACGGCCCCGGGCCTGATACGTCTCGGGGGCGGGCTCGGCGTGCTGCCACAGGGCCTCGCATACGAGGCCGAAGGCGGCGGCGTCCGCGCCGCGCTCGGCGTCGACGAGAGCGAGCAGTGCGCGTCCGGCGAGACCGGCCTGGTCCTCCTCGCCGAGGAAGGCGGCCAGCCCGGCGCGCTCGGGACCCCGCAGGCCCAGCAGCCGCTCGGGGGCTCCGGGCCCGGTCGACCAGTGCAGCAGGGTCTGCGCGTCGAGCCGGTCCTCGCCGGGGCGTCGCGTGCCGCCCTCGGTGTCGTAACGGCCGAGGCGCAGGCGGCGCTGGGCGAGTGAGGTGAGGGCGTACTGCCGGGACAGCCAGCCGCCGGGCACCGGCGGCCAGCCGCCGGGCGGGGTGGCGTCGAGCAGGGCTTCGGCGGCCCAGTTGACGTCCTTCAGGCGCGGGTCGATCTGCCGGGCGCCGAACGCCTCCCGCACGACGTCCCAGCTGTCGACCATGTCGATGTGTTTCTTGTGGACGCGTGCGCTGATCGCCGGGTCGAGTTCGTTCTGCTCACGGTCGGTGAGGACGACCAGGACGGCGGGGCCGGGGCGCCGGCCCGCCAGGTGGTCGAGGACGAGTTCGTGGACGGCGAGCGGTGAGGGCGCCACCGCGACCCCGGCCGTCCGGCCCTCGCCCCAGACTGGTTCGGCGGGCCCCTCCCACTGGGGCGCGGACCGCAGCAGCACGACCCGACGCCTGCCCCCGCCTTCTCCGGTCAGGGAGGCGGCGAGGGAGGTCTGCGAGGACAGGTACTGGGTGACGGTCGCGGTGTTCAGCCGGACGGCGCCTGGAGCAGCGGCGACGGTGTCCGTCATTCGACGACCTTCCAGGTGATCTCGATGGTCGCGTCGGGGTGGCGGGCGGCCAGTTCGGACAGTTCCGCCTGGAGGTCGGCGGCGGCGCGTGCCACGGTCGTACGGCGGCCACCGGCCGTTCGCGCGGAGCCGCTGCCGGAGGAGGCAGGTGTGGGTGTCTCCGGCGGGGTGAAGGGGATCCGCGGATCGCTCGTCGGCCTGCCCAGGTCCAGGTCGTCGGCCGTGGGCGGCGGCGTGACGGGAGGGGGCGGCGGCGTGGCGGAGGCCTGGCTGCGCTTCAGCAGGGCCACGACCTCGCGCTGGGTGCGGGCGAGCGCGTCGCGCAGGTCGGCGGTGCGCTGGTCGTCGCGGGCGATGTTGCGCAGCGAGTCGAGCAGTGCCGCGCCCTCGGGGCCCAGTCCGGCGGCGAGTTCGAGCGTGCTCCAGGGCGCGGAGGCGACGGCCTCCGCGACGCTGCGGGCCTGCTTGATGGAGGTCCCGTACCGGTCGGCGCTGGTCTCGCCCAGGTCGAAGGAGGCGAGGGCTTCCACGGTCTTCTTCGCCCCGGCCGCGCCCTTGCCGGCTTCCGCTGTGAGCGCGTCCAGGAGTTGCAGGGAGCGGCGGGCGAGGGCGAGCCGTCCGGTGTCGGCGGTCTGGTCGAGGCCGAGGAAGGAGGCATGGGCCTCCAACTGGTGCACCAGGTCCGCCGCGTGGTCCCGGTGGGCGCGGGCGCCTTCGATGATCTGGCGGGCGAACTGGTTGATCATGCGACCGCGCCACAGGGTGGGCGGCTTGGCGCCGAAGATCGTCTCGAAACGCTGGCGTGCGGTGTCCCAGTCGGTTTCGGCGGGCCGTGGCTGGTTGCGCAGCGCGTCGAGGTCCTTGATCGCGGACAGTTCGGGCGCGGGGTCGAGTACGGTGCCGCCGCGCACCCACACCCGGTCGTCCATCTCGGCGAAGGCGGCGACGACGAGCCGGGCGAGGAAGTCGGGCAGGCCGCGCGGGTCGGGCTTGTCCGTCCAGTCGGTCAGGGTGATCAGGGTCAGGTCCCCGGTGACGCCCTGTGCGCTGGCCAACTGGCGGAAGTGGTCGGCCCAGTAGCGGGACAGCTCGAAGTACGCCTCCTTCTGCTGCCCGAGGCGCAGGGGGCCGGCGATCCGCTGCATGAGCTTGCGGTCGGCGGCCGGGACCTCCACCCGCCCGTCACGCGCTTCCGCGGCGGACCGGACGTGGGTGAACACCTTCTTGGTGTCGATCGACTTGACGGCGGTGCCGGTGCCTTCGGGGTCGAGGTCGGGGTGCGCCGGGTACTGGTGGACGAGCAGCTTGCCCGCGACATGCCGGATGCCGTCGTGCAGGCTCTGCCCGAAGGACAGGGTGAGGCCGTCGACATCGGGCAACGGGACCAGGTGGTCGTCGAAGTCGGGCACGACGTCGGCGGCCTGCTTCTGGGCGAGCCCGTACGCCTGCTTGAAGGCGCCCTTGACCTGCTTGAGCAGAGCCTCGCGCTGGGTTTCGAGAAGGCCCCTGGCGCGGCTGCGGTTGTCGGCGTTGAGGTGACCGGCGTACTGGGTGTCGAAACGGTGCTCGTCGGCGAGGGCCTTGTCGATGACGACGAGACGCCGGAAGTCGGCGAAGCGCTGCGCGGACAGGTGTGCGGGCAGCCAGGCGACGATACGGGACCGCTCGCCCTGCTGCCGCTCCCGCAGCCGCCGGATGCGGTTGACGTCCTCGACCGGGCCCCACTCGCCCTCGTCGAAGGGGAGGTCTATGGCGATACGCCAGCGACCGTCCTCCTGGGGCATGAGGTCGTGGTCGGGCAGTTCGTCCTCGTCGGCGACGTTGCCGAACACGATCTCGGCGGTGCGGGAGGTACCGCGCCACACGAAGCCGAGCTGGTCGCTCAACTGCCCGTGCTCGACGCCCAGTTCCTCGGACAGCAGCCGCCGGGCGAGGGCGACCCGGTTGCCGGGGTTGTCGTTGACCTGGGCGTTGGCGATGACGGAGTCCACGTCGACGCCGGACAGCTCCAGCCGTACGCCGGGGTTGGCGTCGGTGCCGGTCTCCTTGATCTCGGGGAACCGGGCCGACCACTCGGCGACCTTGTTCTTGATGATGCCGACCTCGGCGCCCGGGATGGGCGCGAGGACCGACCCGTGGTTGAGCGCGCCGAGCCGCCGGATGGTCAGTTCGGCCAGGGAGGGCACGCTGGGCGCGAGCGCGGACAACAGCAGGGTGCACACGAGCCGGTTGTCGCCGACGAACAGCCGGCAGCGGTTGGCTCGCTGCGGGTCGGTGATGGCCTCGGGCCGGTTGACGTACTGCTCGACGTCGTCCTCGGTGATGTCGTACGAACTGAGCAGGTAGGGCCGCAGCTTGGTCTTGTAGAGCTTGTCGGCGGCCTCGAAGACGACCTTCAGGCTGTCGGTGAACGGCTTGTCGCCGCCCTTGGCGATCACCGGGTAGAGGTCGCCGACGGGGATGAGCTGCCCGAGCCGGATTTCGCCTCGGTGGTCGGCGAGAAGTTCGCCCATCAGCTTCAGACCGGTACGGGAGCGCTGCAGCGCGGACGAGATGTGGACGAGGGTGTCCATGAACGCCGGGGAGAACGGGTACGTCAGCCGGAACGACTCCGCGTCCGCGCCGGTCGTGCCCTTCTCGGAGCCGAGGAGGGTGTCCCAGACCTGGGTCCCGACCCGCTTGGTCTGTTCGAAGGCCGCGTCGATGAGCCGTTCCGCCTCGGCGTCCTTCGCCTTGAGGATGCGCGCGTGAGCGATCTGCGGGAGGTTGCGGTCCTCCAGGGTGATCTTGTCGAAGCGGCCGGAGGCCAGGTTCAGGGTGTCCTGGATGGAGGCTTCCGCCGCGCCGGACACCTCTTCGCCGACGAGTTCGCGCAGGTCGCGCTGACGGGCGATGAACGACACGACGGGGATGGCGCGGCGGGCGTCACCGCCCTCCACGAAGTTCGTGATCTTGCTGGCCTCGCGGGCCACGAACTTCTGCTCGTGGATGAGGGTCGCGAGCCAGAGGATCAACTCGTCCAGGAACAGGATCAGGCCGTCGTAGCCGAGCGACTTGGCGTGCTCGGCGATGACGGACAGTCCGGCGTCCAGGGAGATGAAGCCGTGCTCGTTCTCGACGGCGTTCTTGGCGAAGCCGGGGAAGAGGTTGGTGCTGGCGTCGTTGACCAGTTTCGCGCGCAACTCGGCCGGGGTGGAGGGGTTACGGAGGTTGAGCGGGGTGCCCCCCTCGTGGTTCTCCTCGGCGGCGAGGGCGGTGTCGAGGAGCTGCGGGGTCCAGGCGAAGCCCTCACCCCACTCGTCCGTTTCGCCGTCGCCCGCGTCGCCGCCGCCCAGGCCACGGACGACCGCCTCGTCACCGTAGGTGGCACGGTTGGCGCGGATGTCGGCGAAGAGGGAGTCGGTCCGGTACACCTGCGGGGTCGGGGCGTCCGGGTGCAGCTTCTTGACGTGCGTGACGTACCCGCCGAGCACCCGCTGTTCGAGGGCCTTCGCGCCGAGCATGTGGTACGGCACGAGCAGGAACCTCTTGCCGTCCGTGGTCAGCCACTCGTGCTTGGTCAGCACCGGGTCGAACTCGGTACGGGCACGGGCGGCCGGGTCGCCACTGAGCAGCGCGTACAGCACGGCCATGAAGTGCGACTTACCGGAACCGAACGAGCCGTGCAGGTAGGCCGCTTTGGAACGGTGCCCGTCGAGCGAGGACTTGATGAGCGCCAGCGCCTCGTCGAAGTTCTCCAGCAGCCGCTCGGTGACGACGTAGTCCCTGAGCGCGTTCTGTGCGCCCTCTGGTGTCGTCGCCTCGGCGAGGGACAACACGAAGTCCGAGGTGGAGATGTTCTCTTTGATGTCGATGACATCGCGGAGGAGGGGCGGCTGCTGAGCCATTACCGGTCACGCTCTCCATCTGGTGGTCTCCGCCACCGCTCGTCCTCGATCGTGCGGGATGTCCGCTGCCTGTTCGGCCGACCAACGGGGACAGCGAAGCCGGCCGACCACAGCGAAGGCGGGCCACTGCCCACCCGCACCGGAAGCGTCCGGCCGCCGGGCAGGCGCTTACTCCCCCTTGCGCTGTATACCCGCCTTCATACCGATCGATCAACCGGCGACCCTCGCACCCCTGGCCACCGGAATCGAATCGGGACTACTGAAGACATCTCGCTCCGCAACCCGTACCAGAACGTCGTACCATGGCAGTACCATTTTCCAGTACCATCAGGAGAGGGCACCGCAGATGACCATAAGCGCCAGCGAGGCCCGCAAGGACCTCTTCCCGCTCATCAAGCGCGTCAACGACGACCACACCCCCGTGCGCATCAGCTCCAAGAACGGCGACGCGGTGCTGATGTCCGCCCAGGACTACGACTCCTGGCAGGAGACGGTCTACCTGTTGCGCTCTCCCGCCAACGCGCGGAGCCTCATGGAAGCCATCGCACGGGACCGGTCCGGCGAGACCGTGATCACCAGGACCATGGCTGAGCTGGAAGAGCTGGCTGGTGACGGGTGAGAAGCGTCCACTTCGACCCGGCCGGATGGGAGGACTTCCTGTTCTGGCTCAGCTCGGACCGCGCCATGGCCCGCAGGATCACCCGGTTGATCGCCGAGATCCAGCGCACCCCCTTCACAGGCATCGGCAAGCCGGAGCCTCTGAAGGGCGACCTGTCCGGCTACTGGTCACGCCGGATCGACGACGAGCACCGGCTCGTCTACCGGGTGGACGAGAAGGAAGTCAAGATCCTCAAGGCCCGCTACCACTACTGAGGCCACCGCTCCCCGTTGCGGCACGCTCCGTCACGTCATCGGCCCGATCGGTACGTGTCCAGGAGCCGCCGTCCCGCGACCGTGAAGGGGTGATCGGGGCCCAGGCCGCGTTCCCGTCGTGCGACGACGTCGGTCATCAGCTCGATCGCCTCCTCCACATGGCCGAGCGCGGCCCGGGTCCGGGAGAGGAGTTGCCGGGCGGCGAGCACGACCGGGTACTCGGGCCCGAAGCGCCGCACATACGTCTCGGCGACCTGCCGGATCTCACGGTCGGCCTCGTCGAAGCGACCCAGGAGGTACAGCGCCCACGCCTGGTTGTGCCGGGCGCCCAGTGTCACGGTGTGATCGGGGCCGAGGGACCGATCGCATTCCGACGGCAGCGTGAGCAGTGTGCCGCCTTCCTCGGTGACCACTTCGGCGGCGGGCAGCATCTCCAGCAGGCTGGCGCGGGCCCGCAGGGTCAGCGGATGCGTGGGGCCCAGCGCCGAGCGCCGCCCGGCGACGGTGTCGCGGAGCAGCGCGACGGATTCCTCGCGTCTGCCGAGGTTCGCCAGCACGAGCTGGAGGCCATAGCCGCTGTCCGTGGTGTCGGGGTCGTCGGCGCCGAACAGGCGCTCCTGGGCGTCCCGGACCGCGCGGAGCGCCGCTTCGGCTTCGGCGTACCTGCCCAGCCGGAACAGTGCCCGCCCTGCCCTGGAGCGGGCGGCGAGGACCGTACGGTGGTCCGCGCCGAGGAGTCGCTGGGCGAGGTCCGCCGCGCTGCGGGCGGTCTCCCAGGCGGAGAGGTAGTCACCGGTCCGGTGCAGGGCGACCGACAGCCTCGTCGCGACGGCCAGGGCGTCGGCGGCGGACGGCCCGCCGACGTGGCTCAGCAGGGCCAGCGCGTGAGGTACCAGCAGGCGCAGTCGCGGATCGTACGGCCCCGCGTCGGGTACGCCGGGCACGGCCGCGTCGAGCAGCCGGACGGCTGTCGTGTCGAGGGCGGGCACCAGGTCCGCGGGGGTCGCCGCCGAGACGCTGTCGAGCAGGATGCCGTGACTCTGTACGCAGCGCACGCCGGCGGCGTCGACCAGTTCGGACAGCGACTGGTCGAGGAGGGCCCTGAGGGCTGTCTCGGTTCGGGCACGAGGCAGTACGGCGCCGATGTCGGCGTGGTTGAGCAGAGTCAGCGGCAGTGGCTCGGCGGCGAACCGGGCCAGCAGTCTGAGCAGGGCCGCTGCTTCGGGCAGCCCGCGCACGTCGAACGCGTCAAGGGTCAACTGCCAGGTCAGGCCGACCAGATGCCGGGGGTCCGCTTCGGACAGCGCGTCGGCTCCCCGGTCGATCAGCCGGACCCGTTCGTCTCCGTCGAGCTGGTCCCCGTAGGCGTCCATCGTCCAGGGGTCGATGACCTGGTGGGAGAGGAAGCCGCCCGCCAGGGTGAGGGCGAGGGGCAGCCGCCCGAGCCGGTCCGCGACCCGCGCCGCCTGCTCCGTCGTACCGCTGTGCGGTGCGAGATCGCGCAGCACGAGCGCGGCGTCCTCTCGGGGCAGTACGCCGATGTACTGCAACTCGGCACCGGGCCACCACCGGGCCGCCGCTCGCCGTGTGGTCACCAGGACGGTGCCGCGCGGGCTGGTGCGCAGCCAGTTGCCGTCCCGCAGGATCTCCGGCTCGTCGGTGTTGTCCAGGACCAGTAACCAGGGTTCGGCGGAACGGTCGAGATACGTCCAGACGAGATCGGCGGCAGGTCTGAGGCCGTTGCGTGCGGCAAGCAGTTCGCCGTCGCTCGCCCCTCGGTCGGCGGCCACGGCGAGCATGCCGGCGCGCAGGCTCGCACGGTCGGAGGCGTTGACCCACAGGCCGGCCCGGCCCTGTTCGCCGGTGACCTCCTGGAACAGGGCGCAGGCGACCGCCGTCTTGCCCGAGCCGCCCATGCCGTACAGCACGTAGACCTGGCCGCCGCGCTCCGCCTCGACGCTCGCCCGCAGGTGTTCCATCACCTCACTGCGGTCGCGGAGCGCGACGGGGGGCCGGCCGACCGCCGGGCGTCGCACCGAGTCCGGTCCGCCGTGCTCCGGCCCGTCACCGCCGTAGTGGTGGTGGTGTTCGTTGATGTGCTGGTCGCCCCGCGACTGGTAGACACGTCCCTGGTCCTCGGCGTGGCCGTCCGTCCCACCCGTCATCGCTCGACGATGTGCTGGTCGCGTCCCGCTTGGTACACCCGGCCCTGACCGGACGCCGTGGCGTGCTGGGTGGTCTGCCGGGCGGCCGAGCCACCGGGATCGAGTTGGTCCAGCAGTGCGCGCAGTTCCTCGACGGCGGCGGGCCGGGCCACGAGCAACCGCCGCACCAACCCCTGCCACTGAAGGCGTAGTTCGTCCAGGGTCTCCTGGTCGTCCGTCGCCACGGCGGCCAGCACGTCCTCACGACCGGCCTCCAACTCGGCGGCGACGGTCTCCGTGCGCTCGGGTTGCGTCCGGCGCCAGAGCTGTGTGATCCCGTCACGCACACGGTGCCAGGCATCGGTCGCCATCAACGCGACCAAGGTGGTCCCCGCGCTCTGTGCGAGCAAGGCCACTTCTGGGTCCACAGCCGCCCCTCCGTTCACGTGATTTTCCGATAGCGCAGCAGAAAAGCATCGCCCGCCAGGCGTTGACATGATTTTCTTCCCGATCAATATCATTCCACCCTTGAGCGACATGAGACAAGGAGGAATCAATCCTCGCCATTACCCCTGCAGGCCGGGTCTAACACATGGTCAGACAGGCCCGTAGCACGCTACAGTGAAGCATCTCGACCGATCGAGGGGGCGATGGAAATAGCCAGGCCATGGGAAGCAGATCCGGACACAAGTTTCAAACAGCGACTGGGAAAGACGCCCCAGGAGTTAGGAAACACAACCGGAACTCCTGACTGCCCGGACATCTGGGAACTCACCAATGGCGACATCGCCGTCATCGGCCGGGACCTCACCCAGTCACTCGGCAGGAACCTGCCTGACGGGGTCTCGATCGGGTCGGACGAACGCCTCGTGGTCATCCCCAGGAACATGCTCATCGCAGCGAAACCGGACATCCCCAGTGTTTGACTCCTTCCCCGGCGGCACCTCTCAACGCCTGGACCGCCCCACGTACCACGCGGACTTGGGCCGGGTCTACACCAGCAGGATCGACTTCCTCAACAAGCTCGAGCGCGGCCAGCACTTCAAGGAGCGCGGCTTCCCGAGCTGGGAGGCCTTCGCCGACGGCGACTGGGCGAGGGCTCTGTCCCTGGCCGAGGAGAGGCGCGAGGACTACGCCCAGGAACTCCGGCGGGCGTCGCAGCTGGGCATCACGCACCGCCGCCTTCGCGTCGTGGAATTCCCGATCACGCCGTATGTGCAGTGGGAGTTGTTCGTCCTGCGCGTACGTGTGGACCTGGGCGACGACATCAAGGTTCTAGACGCTCGCGATATTTCGAACATCGAGCGCACTCGCCCGGTTCCAGAAGTAGTGATTCTCGGCGATGCGGCCATGTATGAGGTCGTGTACGACGAGGACGGAAATGCGGCCGGAGCCAACCGTTATACTGACCGCTCACTGATCCGGGAGACGAACGCCGGATTCGATGCGCTTTATGAGCGTGGTGAGGGATTCCACGCATTCTTCGACCGGGAGATCCTCACGCTGGCCCCGCCCAGGGTGTCCGGTGCTCCGACCGGTCTTCGCGGTTCGCGGTGATCAGCACGACGGGATGACGAGCGAGCCCTCCCATCAAGAGATCACCGCCCCGGCGATGACGAGAACGCCCGCCGGATCGGCCACCCTTCGGCACTCAGGTGTGCGCCTGCGGCATCAAGGCTGAGGTTCCTCCAGCTCGACGTCAGTGGCCTCTATGCCGTGCTGTTCAGCACGTGGGGTGGGGAAGGGCACCTGGTCTTCAACGACTTCGCCGTCCACGACTTCCCCCTCCATCACCCGGTGCGTCGGCTTCGCCAGTTCCGAGTCGGAGAGGTGCTTCTTCAGCCGCTTGGCCATGGGGAGGTAGGTCGCGAAGGTGAGCCCGCCGGAGACAGCGGCCCCGATGAGAGGGATGGCCTTCGAGACGCTCTTCGCGAAGGTCTGCTTCGTCATCTGCACACCGATGTAGGCCGCGACCTTCTTCACGATGGGGTAGATCACGCCTTTGGTGAGCGCCTTCTGGGGCAGCTTCTTGGCGACCTGCTTCGCCATCATCTCGGCGACCTTGCCCACAGCGGCGTTCGCCGACTGGGTACCGAACATCACGCCGAAGAACAGCGTGAGCACCCCCATGGTCGCGTCGTCGACCTCGTCGCCGTCCTCGGAGAACAGATCAGGCCAGCTGTAGAGGTAGGCGAGCTTCTGCGCGATACGCAGCATGTGGCCGAAGTACTGGGCCATGTCGGCGGGCACGGTGGCGGGCAGGGCGAGAACACCGGGTATCCCGGCAGCCGCGGAGAGGGCACTGACCTTGGCCGTCTCATAGCGGATGGACTCGTTGGCCAGCTTGTCGAGAACCTCGACAGGGATGCCCGCCGCAGCGGGGGTCTCTTCTATCGCCCGTCTGATGTCGTCCTCGGAACAGCGACGAGCCAGCGCACTTCGCAGGTACGCCTCCCTGTTGATACGCACACCCGGGAGTTTCGCTGCCGCGAGCAGCAACGCGAAGAAACGCGACTCGGGGTTCTCGACCTCTTTACCCTGCTTCATGGCAGGAACTTACAGTAACTCCGCGTCCCAAGGGCCCTACTATGTTGGCTCTGTTGGGGCCTCGTTATTGAGTGACCGTAATGTGCGGGCTGGGTCCATCACACTGACGACCGTCACCCGGGAGGGCAAACGCCCTCGCGAACCGACCGCCTCTGGGCGGACGTTGATCGTCGTGGGAGCCAGCGTCGGCGCGTCACCCGATGAGGAAGGCACTCAGGGCTGCTGAAGGTGACCAGCTGTCGCAGATCGAAGCACGGAGACGCTCCTGACCGGGGTCCGTCACGGAGCGACCGCGCGAACGAGGAGCGTCCCGATGTGCCCGGGGTGAGGCGCGTCGAGGACCTGCGCGTCGGCCGTGGCGAACCCGGCCCTGGTGAGCAGGCGCTCCCAGACGGCCGGACGGTAGCTGTAGCGGTAGCTGAACATCGCCTTTCCGGCGAAGCCTCCCTTGTACATGCCCTGCGGGCCGTACGCGCCGGGGATGGCCGGCGGCTGCGAGAACGCGAAGACACCGCCGCGCCTGAGCCTCTGGCGGACCAGGGGGAAGAGACGACCCGGGTCGGTGAACCAAGCGGCACCGAAGATCGAGTAGACGGCGTCGTACACCTCCGCGTGCTCGCTCAGGTACTCCAGCACCTCGGAGCACACGAACTCCGCGCCGGTAGTGGCCCACTTCTCCGTGGTCTTCTTGACCATGACGGGAGAGAGGTCGACGCCCCGGGCGGCGATGCCGCGCTGAGCGAAGCAGGCGAGGGCGCGGCCGGTGCCACAGCCGATCTCCAGGACCGAACGCGGGTTGCCGAGCAGTTCCGGACCGGGTCCGTGACCGGCGTACTGCGTCCAGCAGAAGCTCGGCTCCGCGTCGCCCTTGAAGGCGGAGGCGGCAAAGGTGTCCCACAGCTCCGTCTCGGCGGCGATGTCGTGTTGTGCGGGCAAGTCGGTTCCTCTTCGCAGGGCTGGCCCCTCTCCTCCGGGGGACGGAGGGCAGGGGCCAGGGTAGGGCGTTCAGTGGCTGTCGGGGACCTTGTTGTCGCACGGCGAGCAGTCCGTGCCGTCGATCACCCACAACTCCTCGTCGACGTCGAAGCCGATGGACGTCAGGAAGTCCGCCGTACGCAGGCACAGACCGTCGCGACGGCGCTCGATGAACGGGGCATGGTGCTTGTAGAGGCCCTCGTTGTACACGTCGCACAGGGCCCACCACACCGGGGTGTCGAGGATGAGCTGGTGAACGCCGATGTCGACGAGCTTCCCGACGCCCAGGTGGACCTCGGGGTGTTCCATGCAGCCGATGGTGTACATGACGGCGTTGCCGAGGACGCGTTCGGCCATGTCGCGGACCATCGTGTGGTCGCGCAGCAGCAGGGCCACCTCGCGGTCCCAGAGGGTCATGCCGCTGTCCAGCACGTTGATCGTCAGGTGCTTGACGCGGGGCTGGACGGCGTTGAGGAGTTCCTTCGGGTCCCGCGTACGGGTGCTCGTGGGTCGGTCGACTGGGACGAAACGCATTCGGAGTGGTGTGCCAACCGTCGCGAACAGACTGCGCTCGGCAAGCGCATCGAGCGTGTCCGTATCGTCGACAACCCGCCGACGGCAGGTCAGTTGTACCTGCTCGACAACGCACGTCGTAACAGCACCGTGGGCGAGAGGATCACGAGCCTCTGGCGCGCGGAAGCCGACCGGCTCAACCTGCCCTCCGAGGACTTCTGGCTCTTCGATTCACGCATGGTCGCGTTGCTCAAGTTCGACGCCGACAACCTGGTGGGCGTCGAACTGATCACGGAGCCCGCCGAGGTGGTGCGGTACTCCATGGCGCGCGACGCGGCCACGCATCACGCCGTCCCTTACGAGGAGTTCGCGGCCGGCCTGGCCGTGAAGGAGTAACAGAAACGGGTGTGTACCGGTGAGCACGGACTACCAGAAGGCGCGCGAAGCCCTCGGCATACGACTCCGGGAGCTTCGGCTGTCGGCCGCTGGCGGTCGTCTCACCGGTACCGAACTCGCCGACAGGTGCGGATGGCACAAGTCGAAGGTCAGCAAGTTGGAAAACGGCCGGACGACGCCCACACCGGATGACCTTCGAAAGTGGGCGGAAAACACCAGTCGGCCAGAGACGCGCGACGAGTTGCTTGCCAGGCTCCGAGGCTTCGAGGCTTCGAGGCTTCGAGGCACACATTCGGTCATGGCGTCGGCAACTCGCCGCGGGACACAAGCCCGTACAGGACGCACGCAACGCCGAACACGCAAGGACACGCACTTTTCGCGTCTGGCAGGGCTCCATGATCGTCGGAGTTCTTCAGACACCGGACCACGCCCGGTCGATCTTCACACGCTTCACGGAGCTGCATCAGTCGCCTCGCGACATCGAAGAGGCAGTGGCCTCGCGTATGAGACGGCAAGAGTCCCTGTACGACACGACGAAGCGGTACCACATTCTCATGTGGGAAGCCGCCCTGCACGCCAGGATCTGCCCTACGCCGGTGCTCGCCGCCCAACTCGACCGCCTCACCGGAGTCATCGGCCTCTCCACGGTCGAGCTGGGGATCATCCCGCTCTCCGCCACCCTCAAAATCCCTCCGGCCACCGCCTTCTGGATCTACGACGACCGCCAAGTGATCGTCGAGAACTGGCACGCGGAGTTGTGGATCGACGACGAAGCGAGCGTCGACACCTACGCGCGGACCTGGAGAACGCTCCGCGAGTCCGCTGTGTACGGAGCTGACGCGCAGAGCCTCATCAGTGCGGCACGGCGGGCGTTGCACTGACCGGTCGGGACGACAGACCACTCTTCAGGGGACCGCCGCCCATGACAGAGCGGGAACAGGAATTCCACGACCTGACAGCTCAGACCGTCGCTTGAGAAGGAGAACCGTGGCTCAGAACGAATACGAAGCGAAGTTCCTGGAGATCGACGTGGAGGCCACCCTGGACGCTCTGCGCACCGCCGGCGCGGAACAGGTCTTCGCCAAGACCATGTTCACCCGCCTGATCTTCGAGAACGACGCCGTGCAGGGCGAGCAGTGGCTGCGGTTGCGCGACGAGGGCGGCAAGACGACGCTCACCCTGAAGCAGGTGACCGACGCGTCGCACATCCACGGGACCACCGAGATCGAGATCGAGGTCGACGACCTGGCCAAGACGGCAGAGCTCCTCGCGGCGCTCGGCCTGCGGCAGGTCCGCTACCAGCAAAACTACCGCGAAGAATGGCAACTGGACGGTGTGACCGCCGACTTCGACACCTGGCCGGACCTGCCCACCTTCCTGGAAGATCGAAGGCTCTTCCGAGGCGGCCGTGCAGGAGGCGGTGGCGGGGCTCGGCCTGGACTACGACCAGGCCCGCTTCGGCAGCATCGATCTGATCTACAAGAGCGAAGTGGGGCGGGACATCCTCGCGGAACCCACGCTTCTCTTCGCCTGATCGCGCCTGCACCTCGGCGGTGCGCCTGCGACAGCGGCCTGGACGTCCGGCGTCACTGCGTCAGAGCTGGCTGGGGCGATCACATGCCCCGGTCCAAGTTCGGAGTGCCGAGAATGGGACACACGCAGGGCCCTCGGCAAGGACACGCCTGCCGAGGGCCCTGCCCTTGTCACAGTGCCGCGAAGTCGACGAACGCGGTCCAGGCCGTGGGTTGTACGGACAGTGCGGTACGGGTTGTGTCCTTTGAGTCTCGGACATGGACCCTGGCGGGGCGGACAGCGACCTCGACGCATTCGCCGCCATTACCAGCGCTGTAACTGCTCTTGAACCAGACCGTTTCATCCAGGCCGAGCCTGGCCTTTTCCCCGCTCATCTCTCTCCCAACAGCTTCTCGATCAACGCACGTGATTCTGCCGGAGTGTGTGCCTGCGCGCGCAGAGTTCCGTACGTACGTTCAAGCTCCCGGACCCTCTGGCGCTCAGTGTGCACACGGCTGTCGCCTTGTGCCTCCGCGTAGGCGATCCTGCGCCCATCCTTCATCTCCATCAAGGTGAACGGACCAGCCAATCCCGCATGTTCCTGACGGGAGAGCGGCATGACCTGGATCTCCACGTTCCGCTTCTCCTCGATGAGCAGAAGCTGCTCCAACTGCCCCCGCCATACCGCCGCACCCCCGAGCGGACGCAGAAGTACGGCCTCCTCGATCACGAAGCTCAGATGCGGAGCGGGCCGCCGGCCGAAGATCCCCTGTCGTGCCAGGCGGGCGGCCAACCGCTGCTCGATGACCTCTTCTTCCAACTGCGGGCGCCACATGGCGAACACCGCCCGCGCATACTCCTCGGTCTGCAAGAGTCCTGGCACCGCTTGGGTGGCGTATACGTGTAGTACCACCGCCTCGGCCTCCAACCGTGCCGCATCCCGAAAGAACGCCGGATACTGAGCCCGAGCCACCTCCTCCTTGCTCGCGCTCAACACCCCACCCGCGTCCAGCACTTCATCGGCGCGGTCGATGAACTTTGGCGGAGGAACACGTCTCCCCTGCTCGAACGACGCGATCGTCGAAGCCGAGTAGCCGGTCAGCGACCCGAGCTGCGCCCGGTCCATCCCTGCGCGCTCCCGGAACAGCTTCAACTGTCGCCCGAACACGCACAGAATGCCCGTCCCGACCTCGTACTCCGGCTGCTGAACCTCGTCGTCCACGCCGCAACTCCTCCCGTACGACCGACACAGTCACCGGACGCCGTCCACCCAACGCACAGCCCGGAAACCTGACGGCGGCCGTGGCAAAGTCCAGATGTGCGGCCAGCCGAGTCCAGGCTGATGGCCACCGGATTTCCAGGTGGATGGCCGTCTGACCAGTGGTGTTCCTGATCACTTCCATAACTGGAGGAGACCCCTCCGCCCGTTTGCTGGTGTTTGCACGCATCAGCTACCGGCCGGAGAGGTCCTGTGACGAAGTCTGACACGGAGATTATGGAAATCCTTGAGGCGTACGACCTGACGGGGACGGTCTGGTCGGCGGCGACCTTGACGGGGCACGACCCGAAGACGGTCAAGCGGTATGTCGAGGCCCGCAACGGCGGGCGCAATCCCTATGAGCGAGAGCCGCGGCCGAAGATGATCGACGCGTTCCTGGAGAAGGTCGAGGAGTGGGTCGAGCAGTCGAAGGCGACGATCCGCGCCGATGTGGTCCACGAGAAGCTCGTGAAGATGGGCTACCGGGGCAGCGAACGCTCGACGAGACGGGCGGTGAACGCGGCAAAAGCGGCGTGGAAGGCGGGCAAGCGCCGGACGTACCGGCCGTGGATTCCCGAGCCGGGCCGGTGGCTGCAGTTCGACTGGGGCGAGGGTCCGCGCATCGCGGGGCGTCGGACCTGGCTGTTCTGCGCGTGGCTGTCCTGGTCGCGGTTCCGGGTGGTGATCCCGGTCTGGGACTGCACGTTGGGCACTTTGGTGGCCTGCCTGGACACCACGCTCAGGCGGATCGGCGGGGCGCCGACGTATGTGCTGACCGACAACGCGAAGACGGTGACCGTCGAGCACATCGCCGGGATCCCGGTGCGGCATCCGCAGATGGTCGCCGCGGGTCGGCATTACGGCTGCCAGGTGGTCAGTTGCGTGCCCTACGACCCGGAATCGAAGGGTGGCGCGGAAGCGACGGTTCGTATCGCGAAAGCCGATCTGGTACCTACCAACGCGAATCTGTTGTCCGACTACGACACCTTCGCCGAGCTCGCGGATGCCTGCCTGACCTGGTGCGATGCGGTGAACTCGCGCCGTCACCGGGCGACCGGGCAGATACCCGCCAACCGTCTGGACATCGAACGCACCACGCTGCACGTTCTGCCCCTCGAGCCGCTCGCGCTCGCACTGGGCGAGGAGAGGCTGGTCGGCTCGGACCGCACGATCAGCTTCAACTCGGTGCGCTACTCGACCCCGCCGGGTTATACCGGCGCCAGGGTGTGGTGCCGGGTTGTCGGCGAGGAACTGTCCATCACCGCCCGCACCAACTCCGGTGACCTGTCGGAGATTTGGCGCCACCAGCTCTCCACCCCGGGTGTTCCTCAGATCATCGACGAGCACTACCCCGACCATCCCGACGGCCGCAGCATCCACCAGCCCAGGCTGCAGCCCCGCTCGGAAGCGGAGATCGCGTTCGTGGGCATCGGCCCCGGCGCCGGGCGCTGGCTCAAGGAAGCCGGACCCGCCGGCGCCACCCGCATCCGCGCCAAGATGGCCCGCGCGGTCGAGCTGGCCACCGTCCTGGGCAACGACCACGTCGACCAGGCCCTGGGACTTGCGGCCACGGCCGGGCGCTTCGCCGACGACGACCTGCTCTCGATCCTGGGACACATCGCCGACAGCAAGCCCGCCGGCGAGGTCGTCCGCGCGGACGAGGCCCACTCCGTCCAGAACGGAACCATCGGCTGGCAGGCCCTGGGCTCCTGAGCCAACACACCGGCCACCACAGCAATCTGACTGCACGTCACCCAAGAGAACGGCACCCCCATGAGCTTTCCCAACCCGCCCGCGATCCCCGAGGAACTCGACAAGCTCATGCGCCGCATGCGTCTGCCCTATATGCGCAAGGCGGCCCCGGACGTGTTGGCCACCGCCCGCGCTCAACGCTGGGATCCCGCCGAGGTTCTGCGGCTGCTGATAGCCGAGGAGGTCACCGGCCGCGACGCGGCCACCCGGCGCCTGCGGCGCCACTCGGCGAACTTCCCCACCGGCAAGACCCTGGGCTCCTGGCGGGCCGAGGACTCCACCATCCCTGAGCCCACCCAGAACTCCCTGACCACCCTGGAATGGATCGGCCGCGCCGAGAACTTGGTGATCGCCGGCCCGTCGGGGACGGGCAAGAGCCACTTCACCGAGGGCCTGGCCCAGGCCGCGATCGAGAAGGACATGCGGGTGTCCTGGTTCACCCTGGAGACGCTGAGCGCCGCGATCGGCAAGTCGAAGGTCGACGGGTCCACCGCACGGACCGTCGCCCGGATCTGCCGGGCCGATCTGATTGTCATTGATGACATTGGCCTGCTGCCCGTCGGCGAGGACGCCGCCGAGGCGTTCTACCGGATCATCGACGCCGCTTATGAGCGTCGGTCCATCGCGGTCACCAGCAACATCCACCCTTCGGGCTTCGACACGATCATGCCGAAGACTCTCGCGGGCGCGAGCACCGATCGCCTCATGCATCACGCTCACCTCGTGACCACCACCGGTGACTCGCACCGCCTCGCCGAGGCCCTCGCCGGGAAGGGAGTGGTCCCCTTGAACTGACCCCCACCCCGGGAACACCACCGGCCACACGCCTGGGTTTCTGATGGCCACCAGCCTGGGCCTCCAACGGCCACCTACCTGGGCATCTCAATGACCGTTGACAAAACCGGTCACGCCCGACACCACGTACAAGCGCACTGCCCACGTGTACAACCCACACCCGTCAGCGCATCGCTCCTGGCCAACGCTACGCAGAGTCCACGACCCTTGACCGCATGAAGTCAGCAACTCCCCCGAACGGGCATATGCCACAGCGTCCCGCGTCCGAACGCGAGTTCACCATGCGCTTCACGTCGACGCCACGCGGCGCCCGCCTTGCCCGCCGACTCGTCTCGCACCGCCTGAACGACTGGGGTCACCCCTACACGACCCCGGTCAACGAGACGCTCACCCTCATCACAGCGGAACTCACCGCCAACGCCGTACGGCACGGCCACGTCCCCGGCCGGGACTTCCATCTCCAACTCACCCTGACCGAAGCCACGTTCCGCATCGAGGTGACCGACACCCGAGCCGAGAAACAGCCCCCGTCCACTCCCCCGACCCCCGACTCCGCGTCCGAGTCCGGTCGCGGCCTGCTCCTCGTTGCCGCCCTCGCGGACGACTGGGGCGTCATCCCTCGCCCGGCCGCCCCCGGCAAGACGGTATGGGCGCAGCTGCGCGTACCGACCGGAGGCCGCCCGCACACGCACCCGGCGGCCCCTCGTCCGACTGACTCGGTATCGGCGTACCGGCACTACACCGAGTCGTTTCCGGCTACTTCTTCACTGCGGCGCGACGGCCTCGGGTCGCGGCCTGGGGCTGCCAGTTACGGAGATCGTCGTC
This sequence comes from Streptomyces sp. yr375, assembly GCF_900110755.1. GTDB lineage: Bacteria > Actinomycetota > Actinomycetes > Streptomycetales > Streptomycetaceae > Streptomyces. Next base: position 26,747 of record NZ_FOFF01000009.1, on the reverse strand, counting down.
CGTGAGTCCGTGCTCGCCCTGCTTCTGCTGGCGATAACCGGCGAAGAAGTCCGCCGGGGAGCCGCTGTAGAGCATGTCGAACTCGTTGTGCCACTGAGACAGCCACGGCTGGAGTTCCAGCAGGCCGGCGAGGAACGGCGTGATCTCCTCGGTGGACAGCGCGGTGTTTGTGAAGTACGTGGCGAGCGCCTGCGCCTGCTCCCGCTGGTCCCAGCCGGCCCACCCGTACAGCTCGGGGGTGGCGGCGTTGGTCTGCCCGTAGGAGATGAACCGCTCCTTGGGCACGTCGAGCTTGCCGCGCGCCTTCCAGTAGGAGGCGCGGAGGAAGTCTGCCGAGGTGTACTTCGGCGGCACGGGGATGGAGTCCCGGACCTTCCGCTTGGCGGGCTCGTCCGGGGCGGCGTCCTCCTTGCGCTGGAGGTCCCACACCTCTTCCCAGTCGGCGCGCTTCTTCAGCCCGGAGGGCTTGTAGCGCAGGGCGGAGAGGAACGGCACGTGCTCGTCGCTGATCAGCTCGGCGACGACCTTCGCGAGTTCCTTGCGGGGCGCGTAGAGCTTGGCGACGGAGACGAAGTCCTCGTCACGCGAGAGCGCGTCGGTGAGCCGGGCCAGGGTGAGGATGGTGGGCTGCCCATTCTCGTCGAACCAGAGGTCACGGTTCTCCACACGGTCGAGCAGCCAGGAACGCAGGGACTTCTCCTGGAACGCGTCCCAGCCCTCAGTGGCCCAACGGCGCTTGTACTCGGGGCGCTCGACCATGCCGATGGCGCGGTTCGACTCGATTGCGTCGATCCGCTTCTGCACGATCTCGCGGTAGGGGGCTGGCCAGTGGGCGGGGATCTCCGTGATGGGCGTGGAGTTGTGCCGCTTGAACCACTCGCCGCTGGCCTCGCCTGCGGCTACGCGGCGCGCGAGCACGATCTCGAAGGCACGCTCGCCGAGGGCAAGTTCGGGGACGTTGGGGTCGTCGGGGTCCTCGGAGACGCGGAGGTCTTCCGAGTGGAGGTTGTAGAGGGAGTAGACCTGCCAGTCCAGCTCTTCTTGGAGGGCAATCATGCGCGAACGGATGGACTCCCAGTGGAGCTTGGCCTCGCGAAGCCCTCCGGCTGCAGGAATGCTCTCGGCGACGATGGCTGCGGAACTGGTAGCTGCGAGTTGCCGAGCAAGGGTATCGAGAGCGACAGCAAGACGGGACGGGTAAACGACTGGAAGAGGAAACTCCTGAAGCTTCGTTCCGGTGAACTCGTAGAATTGCTCCCACGCCTCAGTTTTAATTCCAGACTGATGCCCTTCAGTTCCCTTGCTGTGACTAACCATCTTTAGCCAGAAACACGCAGTGGAACTATTTAGCACGCCAAGCAAATGTTTCGAATTTACTCTGGAATTTTTATCTAGAATTACTACGGTCGCAGCCTGCGAGTACACTTCGGTAGAGTTTCGGATCAAAAAGTGAGGGTGGGTCGCGACAAGCGTAAAGACGAGAGACTCTTCAGCAGTGTAGCGACCAGGCGAAAAGGAAGAGTAGCCGTACCAGGGGAGGCCACGCTCTTCTTGAGTCCCCGATAGGGACTTCCTCGCGTTCAGCAGTACTCTCGACTTCCAAAGAAGCTTGAGTTCACCTTCCTTGAGGTCTCGAAATTCCCCCCGCCCATCATACGGGAAGATGATTTCCGCATATTTTTGACAGAACCAGTCTCGAATATCCGATCCCTCAACCAGGCGACGGGTGAGATTTTTAGAAATTCCAACTCGACCGGCAGCACCTCTTGTAATGTAGGCATCGTCTTCACGGGTATTAAGCATGTTCCCCCAGTCGTCAACGACGCTTTTCAAGGGGATAGAGTCCTGCGTGTTTTCAAGCTGGTCGCGGAGATCAGACGCTCCACCGCCCGACAGGCTCCACGGATGTCTTGCAAGCTTTGCTCGAGGCGTATCCCCGCTACTTACCCATTCAGTTTCCGATCCCGGCCTATCCACCTGATTAACAATCGCACGCCATACAAGCCCATTCGAAGGTTCTTCAGGCACCTCGGGCTCGCCGCGCACTCCAAGCACTGTCCTGATGGTTGCAGCCCTATCGCGAGCCTTCCTTCTACCCACGAGAATTACAGTAGGCGTTCCGTGTCCTGGGATATAGGCTCCGGAAGTATCAATAACCTCAGAAAGCTCTACCTTATACGCAAAATACTCCTCGATAAGCTTCTTTCCGAACTCGCGCTTCATGAAACCATTGGAAAAAATCTGCCCAACAATTCCATACCCGTGACCGTCCTCCGAGCCCACCTTGGCCAGCTCAAAGAAGCGCTCCGCAAAGGGGACGGTTAGCTGGAATTGCCTCGCAGAGGACTTATAGAGCTCCTTATAAAGAAGTTTGAGGCTACTGTCTTTCACTGTGATATAGGGTGGGTTGCCCACTACGACGTGGTACTGCCCCTGCTGTAGAATTCCTGGGTGCTCGTGCACATCTTCCGTGGCGTATGCAAACGAGGCCAGTGGGTCATCCTGGCCGTACTCGTCCCCTCCCAGCGTCAACTCCAGTTGCCGAGCCTTGATGAGCGAGTCACCCACCGCCAGGTGAATCGGCAAGTCAAGCTTCGCCGCCTTCGCCAGCGTCCGCACACCGCTTGCCGCCATAGCCGCAACCAACAACCGGAATCGAGCAATAGCCACCGCGAACGGGTTGATATCCACACCGTGCACAGAGTCCAGCGCAGCCCGCACCCGCTCATGCACATCACGCCCAGGCTGCCCCTCAGCCCACAGCCGCACCAGCCGCCGAAACGCCCCAAGAACAAAGTGCCCCGACCCACACGTAGGGTCGATCATCTTCAGTTCCTCGTACCCGAACTCCCGCACCGCCGGGTTCATCGTCCGGTCGAGGATGAACTCCTCCACGAACTCCGGTGTCTGCAGCAGCGCGTACGTCTTCCGGGCGGCCTCGCTCAGGTCCTGGTACAGGTCCCCCAGGAACCGCGTGTCCCACCCCTCCGTGCCGTCCTCGTTCAGCGGGTCGGTGAAGTCATGGACGAGGACGCCCGCCTCATCCCTCCCGCGCCAGAACTCGACCAGGTCCCGCGCACCGTCATGCGACAGCGGAACCTGGTACAGCGGATTGTGCCGCTTGTCGAAAAGCAGCCGCCCCGCCTGCCCCCGCCCCAGCTCCTCGAACGCCTTCTCCAGCCACCCCCGGTACGTAGGATCCTCGTCCGACTCCACATACGCGTCGTACCGCGACTCCGCCAGCTCCCGCCGGTCACCTTCCGGCCCCGTCAGGTACGGCTCCGGGATCAGCCGGTTGTCCTCGCAGAACCGTACGAAGACAGTCCCCAACACCCACGCCACCGCGACCTGCGTGACCCGCTCGTCCAGCCACGAGGTCCACGTCGCCGCCGTACGGCCCAGCTTGCGCGCCTGGTCGTACTCGGCCCTCAGCCGCGCGCCGACATCCCCCAGCGCCTTCACCTGGCGCCCAAGGTCGGTCTCGACCGCCTTGACCTGCTGCTTCAGGTCGTTCAACAGAGCCTTGCGGTCGATCACTTGACGTCTCCCTCGACACCACTGGCACTCGCACTTGCCGCACCCTCGCCGGACCCCCGATGGGCGTTGCCCACCCACGTGTCCGGAAGCTGAATCCACTCCCCCAAGCCGGCCTGGTACGGCACGGCCACCTGCCCCAGCCGGGGCTCGCGCGACGGGTCGCTCTGCGGGACCAGGAGCCAAAGCCCCCGCCCGCCCCGCCGCGCCGCCGACGCCAGTCGGTCCAGGACGCCCATCGCGTCGTACCGCGCGAACACCCCGGCCTCCGTCAGCAGCACAGGCCCGACAGGACCAGCCCCGCCGCCCCCACCACCGTCACCCAGCAGCGCCGCGATCCGGGGCTCCACCGCCCCCCACGCCGTACGCGTGTACTCCGCGAACCGCACCGCACCCTTCGAACCCGGCTCGGCGGCGTCCGCCTTGAGCAAGGTCTCCCAGGTCGGCTTGGTGCCCGGCGTGACCTGCGCATGCAGGGCCTCCAGGAACAGCTCCGTCACCGACACCGCAGCCGTGCCCAGCCGCTCAGCACCGAGCTCCCGTACCGCGTCCCGCACCAACTGCTGCCGTACGGTCAGCACCCGGTACCCATCCCGGCGGGCCGACGCGACCAGCCGTTCCTCCGCGCGTACCGCCCCCGCGAGTTGCGGGTCGTCGGCGTACCGCGTCACCGCGCCCGTACGTGTCGACTGCCGCCACGCACCCGTCGTCAGGTAGCTCGACGCGTCGTCCACCCGCGTCGGCAAGTAGCGCAGCACGCCCTCCCGTTCGTGCATGTTGAGCGATAGGTCGAAACCGGCGTCGCGCAACGCCTTGGTGAGCGGGCCGCCGGTCGGCAGTTCGTGGTGCGTGCCGCCACGCCCGTCAGGAACGACCATCTCCGGGAAGCGAGCCCGGACCCTCTCGTGCACGGCCTCACCGGTCAGGCCCGGCTGCTGCCCCTCCGGCATACCCGGGATCCAGCGGACGAGTCCGGCCTGCGTGAGGCGCAACGCCCGGACCAGCGACAGATCACGCGGATAAATCTCCAGGCGCGGAGTAGCCGCAGCATTCACCGACGCCGCAGCCGCCAGCTCCACCATCCGCCGCTCGTCCCAGTCCACCGTGCCAGGCGGCACCGTCAGCCCGCCCAGCTCGGCCAGTACAGTCGCCGCCGTCGGCAGGGTGTCCAGCTTGGCCAGCCGGTCCGCCGTACGACCAAGACGGGTCGCGTATTCCAGTAGGCCGGGGGCCGTCGGCGTGTCCGGGCCATCGTTCTCCCGTACGTCGAGGGCGAGCAGGCCGGCGCCCAGGGACTCGTCCGTCGCCTTGCGGTTCGGCTGGTGCTGGAACTCGGCTTCCTGCGGGGCCAGTTGCTCGACCTCGACCACGGCCCGTACGGCCGCCAGTGCCATCGCCCGTCGCTGCTCGCGCCCCGCGAGATGCGTGCCGCGCCGGACCGCCAGGGCATCCGCGATCTCCACCGCCGAGGCGACGCGCCCCATGCCCTCCAGCAGGTCGATGATCTCCTCGCGCAGTGCCTGGACGGCGGGCTCCGCCTTCCACCGCTTGCGCTCGTCCTTGAGCATCTGCGGGATACGGCCGTGGCTCAGCCCAAGGCCATCCGCGACGTCCTTCTGCTTCGGCCAGACGCCGATGTCCGGCAGGACGCCGTGCTCGTCAGGCAGACGCAGCAACAGCCGTACCATCTCCGCTTTGTTGCGGTTGGAGCCGTTGTTGTTGACGGCGGGTACGAAGACGGTGGCGAGGGTGTCGAGGCTGACCGAGCGCAGCGTGCGGGCGGGCAGCGTGCCCGCCGACTCGCCCGTCGCGAGGTGGCCCACCAGGGCCGACTCGGCGGCGGTGAGCTGCTCCAGCTCCTCCTTGGCCTCCGCGCGGCCCTTGGGCGTGAGCGGCGAGACGGGGATCTCGCGCAGCCGCTCGCCCCACTCGCGCTGCCGCTGCTGGACCTCGTTGCGCGTCTTGGCGCCCAGTCCGGGGGCGTTGACGAGTTTGCGGCGGCTGTAGTCGAGCAGTTCACCGACCGTGGTGATGCCCAGGCCGTACAAGAACGACTGTGCAGCGGGCGTAAGGCCGGAGACCGTCAGCGGAGTATCCCGCGTGACCTCGGCGGCGAGGCGGTCGCGCTGCTGATCAGCGGTCTCCGGCTCGGCGTCCGCGATCGCCACGGCGGCGGCCTCGGTCGGTGTCCCCTCCCCTGCAGTCGCGGGGGCCGGGTGGCGGGAACGGTGGCTCGACGGGACCGTCTGCGAGGCGTCGAGGAAGACCTTGCGCCAAGCGTCCCGCATTGGCTTCAGCTCGGGGAACCGCCGGCCGGCGTCGCGGTGCAGTGCCTTCTGGAAGAAGGCGACGAGACCGTCCCGTACCGCCGGGTCGAAGGCCTCTGCCGCGATGGTCGGGTACGGCCACTCCTTCGCGTCGGTCATACGGGGCAGGACGCTGCCGTCGCTCCACTTGGGCAGTTCGCCGGAGGCCATCTGGTGCAGGGTGACGGCGACGGCGTAACGCTCCGCGTGCGAGTCGTAGGAGCCGCGGGTGATGACGTCGACGAAGGGGTCGAGGTAGCCGTCGGTGCCCGCGTTGGTGCTCTTCGCCGGGTAGCCGGCGAGGGAGAAGTCGATGAGGACGAGTTCGCGGGTGCGGTTGGGGCGGATGCGGATGGCGATGTTGTCGGGCTTGATGTCGCGGTGCCAGACGCCCTCGCCCTCCAGGAAGTCGACGGCTCCGAAGAGGTAGTCGCCGTACGCCTCCAACTGGTCGACCTGGAGGCGGCCGTTGTCGCGGAGCTGGCGGGCGACGGTCTCCTCGCGGCGGCGCGGGCGGCTCCCGCCCTCGGTGCCCTGCCCGGCGTCGTCGCGCTCGTCGCCGACGTACTCCAGCGCCAGGACCGTACGGCCGCCGATGTGCAGCGGCTCGGGTTCGACGAGGCGGATGATGCCGGAGTGCGGGCGCAGGCGTCCCATGGCCTCGGCCTCGCGGGCGAGGATCTCGCTACGGCTGTCGGAGAGGGCGACCTTCAGCACGGCCAGCGGGCGGGTCCTGCGGGCCTCGGCCTGGAGGTCGCGGACGAGGAAGGCGCGGCTGGTGGAGCCGGTACCGAGGCGGCGGCGGATCTCCCACCGGCCGGCGAACACGTCTCCGGCGACGGCCTCCAGGGGGTCCTTGTCTGCGGCGGTTTCGTCGTCCTCGTCGGCCGGCCCCTCTGCAGGGGTGGCCGCTTGGGCGGGGGCGGTGAGGGAGTCCTCGACGATCTCCAGCAGTTCCAGGAACTCGTCGACGCTGGAGAGGCGCTGGCCGGGCCGGTAGGCGGTGGCGGCCTGCACCAGGTCGTCCACGTCCTCCGACAGGCCGTCCACCAGGGAGCTGGGGCGCAGGCCCTCCCCCGCCTCCAGGCGGGCCAGCAGCTCGGCCTGGCTGGCGGCCGGGGCCTTGCCGGTGACCAGGAGGTAGGTGAGGACGCCGAGGCCGTAGACGTCGAGGTGCACCGGGTCGGGGTTGAGGGCGGTGAGTTCGGGGGCGAGGTAGGCGTCGGCGTCGTCGGCCAGGTGCATCGCGGACAGGGCGGTCGGCGCGAAGCGGGTCATGCCCTGGCCCTGGGAGGAGTCGCCGCTGCGCTGGGTGGCGATCTGCCAGTCGGAGATCTGGAGGTGCGGGGTGAGCCATGCGGCCTCCTCCCCCACCGCCTGGCCCTTCCTGCCGCGCGACCGGGGGACGACGAGTACGGAGCGGGCGGCAAGGGCCCGGTGGTGGATGCGGCTGGAGTGGGCGGAGCGCATGGTCTCGGCGAGCTGGCGGACCAGCGCCATGCGGCCGAGGATGTCCAGCTTCTCGCCGTACTGGACCAGGTACTCGTCCAGCTTCAGGGTGTCCGGGTGGTAGTCGAAGATCAGCGCGGGGCCGGCCGCGTGCCCGGACGGGAAGTACTGCTTGAGCTCGACCGCACCCGGGTGCTTGAAACGGCCCAGCACCGCGGCCTCGCGACGGGCGGCGTTCTCGACGGACTGGCGCAGGGAGGCGTCCGAGCCGCGCTCGCTCAGGTAGATGCGTACGCGGGCGACCTCGGGAAGGTCGCTGTGGCGGGCGAGGTAGTCCGCCCAGGTGGGGCCGGAGTCGAAGGACTTCCGCTGCAGCTCGTACGGGCCGACCTTGTACTGCGCGTCGCTCTTGCGGATGCCGATGGTCTTGAGAGCCGTCTCGATCTCGCGCGAGCCGATCGCCGTGATGCGGCGCCGCTCGTCACGCGGGGGCTCCTTCAGCATCTCGACCAGCTGGTGGACGGTGTGGACACCGTTCTGGTCATGGGCGGGCAGGCGTACGCGCAGGCTGTTGTCCGTGAAGCACACGGCCTCCGCGACCCAGACCCGCTTGTTGCCGGGCAGCGCGAGCAGGCCGGCCAGTTCCTTGGCCTTGCGGTTGACCAGGTGTAGCGGATTGCCGTGCGTACGTCGGCGGCCGCCGGGCGTGGTCTGCACCCAGGTGCCGTTCTCGGACGTGACCGAGCCGTGCCAGTCCTTCAGCTCGATCATGCAGACGCCACCGGGGGCGACGACCAGCAGGTCCACCTCACGGACGTGACCGGTGTTCGCGGTGAAGGTGAAGTTCGACCAGGCACGCCAGGGGTCGGAGTCCGGCAGCTTCTCCCGGATCGCCTCCAGGCCGCGGCGTTCGTGATCGAACTCGGACTCGGTGACCGTGACCCACCGGCCTTCCCGCATGCCTGTTCCCCGCTCCTCGTATTCCGCAGGGGCGACCGTTCCCCATGGTCAGACCCCTGAAGCAGATCCTAGTGGGTGCCAGTGGCGTGAGAAGGGGTCGTGAAGGACAGGGCTACAGGACATTCGCCTCACATGGCGAAATACTGCGGTTCAATTTGCCCTTCTCGCCCCGATAAAGTAGTTCACGAGAGAAAAGTGATGGCCTCGGCCCAGGCATTCAGCGGCACCGCGAGCCGAGCCACCCTTACGGCCTCCGGCACTCCGGAATCGCTCAAGGCACTCGTGATGGCGCTCACCTCCACCACACTCCACCCAGGAGCAACGGTGTAGGCGACCAGGCAACGAGTCGACACGCGGCAGCACTTGTCATACCTACCTACTAATGTCCTGAGCATGGGACTCGGGGATATCACGCGTGCAGGCGTGCTGGCTGCGGTCGCGGAGTGTCAGCGCCTGGGACGCGAAACGTTTCGCCGTCGATACGGCTTCGGCCGGGCATTGACATACGTCTTGGTCGTGGACGGGGACAGCTACGACTCGAAGGCCATAGCCGGCGTAGCCCATCTGTACTCAGTCGGCTCTCTGCTGTCGGCTGACGACTTCAGCGGAGGTGCACGCACAGTGGCACACCGTCTGCGAGCACTCGGCTTCGACGTGGAGGACGGAACCACCGCCTCGGACCGCTCGCAGCAGGCGGAGCCGCAGATACTTCTCCAGCCTCGCGGCGGGGCTCGGCTTCGAGGGGCACAGAACTTCGCCAAGTCGGTACACAAGGGCATCCAGATCGCGGACATCCAGGATGTGCTCGGTGACCAGGCGACCACACTGAATTCCCTGTATCCAGACGGAATCGCTCGCTTGTGGGGTGCCACTCCCACCGCGCAAGTCAATAACGAAAAAGCACGAGCCCTGCGAGATCGTCGTGTCGGTGACGACGTGTATTTCTACACGGCGAACCATTTCTTCGCTCGCGCATGCATTCTCCACCTGTTCACCAGCTCTCCTGTGGCACGGAGGGTCTGGGGAGCTGACGATGACGACGCCACCTGGGAACACATCATGGCGCTGGGAGACGTCGAGGAATTTCCCACTCCTGTCCTCGCAGCGCCCGTGCTGCACCAACTGAGCGTTACGGCACCTCTGTGGAGCCTTACGCTGCGGTCCCCCGAGAGCCCACAGCGTTCTCCCACTTCTACCGGCGAAGAGCCAGCCGAAAGTTTCCCCACCGCCGGCGTCGCCTTCAGCCACATCTGACCAGCTCACCGCGGAGGGTCTGCTGGAGCGACTGGGCTCCCTCCACACTCATCGTCAACCAGGAAGCAAAACGCCGAGCCGCCACCAGCCACTGGCTCTGCTGTGGGCGATATCCCGGATTTCCGCGGACAGGCCACGCCTGACACCGTGGGCCCTCTTCCGGGCGGAGGTGAGTCCGCTCCTCGCCGAGTTCGGGCTCCCCGGTTCCAAAGTCACCCCGAGTACCCCTTCTGGCACCTGCGTGGCAGTGGTCTCTGGGAGGTGCACGGGACAGAGCGTGACGCCGGTTCTGCGCCGGGAGCAGGCACCCTCGACACGATCCAGCCCGTCGCCGGCCTCACCCACACGAGCGCTGAGCTGCTGAGGGACCCCCTCATCCGTCTGCAGGCCGTGATCAAGGTGTGCAGCACGTACTTCGACGGCGTCGACCGGCGTGAGTTGCTCAACCGGGTAGGCCTCGCCGGATACGCCACGGCTGATGGCCTGCTTGACGGGGACGAGGGCGCTGACGACCAGGAGGGTGCCGCTGCGACCGAGCGAGCGGCCGGTCCGGCTGCACGACGGACGCGCACCTCCTCACAGCTTGTTCGCGATGCCGCGATCGCCACACGGGTCAAGGAACTGCATGGCCACGCTTGTCAGGTCTGCGGAACACGCCTGCAGTACAAGCGCAGACCGTACAGCGAGGCCGCTCACATACGCGGGCTCGGGAACCCTCACAACGGTCCGGACGAGCTGCCGAACCTGCTCTGTCTGTGCCCCAACCACCACGTTCTCTTCGACGGGCTCGAAATCTTCGTCGATGTCGACGGCATCGTGAAGCATACGCACGGGGGCGAGTCAGTGGGACGGCTTCGTCAGCACAACGGTCATCACACCGACGAAGCACACCTGGACTACCACCGGACTCTTTGCGATCTCAACAGGATCACACGGAGCTGAGCCAGGTCATTCCGATCCAACCGTCGTCCCGCGACCGGCGACGCCCTGTCCAGGTGCCATCGCGTCCGGTCGCGTCGCGTCCGGCAGCCGGGGGAAGGCACTGCGACATCCTAAATCGGTCTGCGTCAACTGGCGCGTGCACTAACGTGGTTACCCGCTGCGCACCTTCCCGGAGGGTACGTCGGCGGTGTTCCAGGTGCCTGTCCTCGGCGATGAGCGACGAGTGGTCTCCATCGCGTGTCTCACGCGGTGTGACTGCGGATGCCCGGTAGGGCGATCCCTGCCATTCCCAGCTCACGCTCAGGAGTGGAAAACCGATGAACCCCGTTGAGTACAAGCTTGCACGTCGTGACCGGATTCGTCAGATTCTGGTCGACGTCGCGGTGGGAGTCGTCATCAACCTGTTGATGGCGGCCCTGACCGCGGCAGCACGCCTGGTCTTCTGACCGGCAGGTGGCGGGCCCGGGAGAGCCCGCCACTCCACATGCTGGTCCCCTTGTCAGAAGAGACGCAGCTCTCCGGGCGGGGTGTCCTTCTGCCGCTTCCTGCGGCGGCGCCGTCCTCGGCCGGGGCGGGGCAGGTGTGGCTGTCGCGCCGGCTCCGGCAGGTTCTCCCAGGTGGGTCGCAGACCGTGTATCTGGACGTCGCCGACAAGCCCCTTCAGGTACTCCCGGGTCTCCTCGTCCGTCGAGTAGAGCACGGTCGCCCGGCTCGCCCGGGTCATCAGCACGTGGTACGCGTGCCGGACGAGGCGGCCGAACTCGTCATCTTCGACGCTGTTCGGTTTCACCTTGGGATCGAACGACCCGGGAACGGCCACCCGCTTGACGCCCGCCTCCTTGTCCGCCCTCTCCTTGCCCCGGCGGAACACCCAGCGGTCGCCCCGGCGCACCATGTCGTCGCCCATGATCACCCCGCACCAGTCCCACTCAAGGCCCTGCGCGGTGTACACACAGCCGATCTGACCGAGACCGTTCTCGTGCACGGACCAGATCTTGGAAGGCGGGACGGTCTTGTTCTCGCAGAAGGAGTCGCTGTCCGCGTTCCAGGGCCGGTGCCAGTCACCGATCCGGACGTCGGGTTCGAGCCGCTTCTCCTCGCCCAGGGGTTTCGTCCAGGGCCAGCAGTATCCGGCGACCATGCGCGCGGAGGCTCCCGCCCCTGCCTCGGAACGGATGATTCGCTCGAGTTCCTCCGGGCTGTCCACCACCTCGACATGCATCAGCCCGTCCGGGGTCCACAGCTCCGGCTCCGCGTCCGACACCCCCAGCGCGCCCTTCACCCAACGGATGTAGGCGTCGCTGCCGCCGCACCGGAACTGTTCCCGCAGACGGCTACGGACGAGGTGGGCGTCGTAGCGCCGTGCCGCGTCCTCCACGAGAGCGGCGGTGCCGACCTCCTGCGGGCGCACGGACTGACCCTCGTCGAGGAAGAACACCGTCAACCGGGAGGCGTCGAGGAGCTCGTCCACCTGAGGCTTGGTGCCCCAGTCCTCGGGTTTCCAGAAGCGGTTGGTGGAGCGGTCGCGCAGGCGGTGGGCCTCGTCGCAGATCAGCACGTCCAGCGGCGGGTCGGGCGGCCTGACGAAGTTGCTGAAGTACGTGAAGGACTCTTTGAACTCCCGGTCGCCGAAGCCGACATGCTCCTGCAGTGCGCCGTTGAAGGCCCTGCTGCCGCTCGCGTACTTGACCGTGCGGCCCTCCGCCTCCAGTTCAGCCTTGAGCTGGAGGCCGATGGCGCTCTTGCCCGTGCCGGCACCGCCCGTGACGAGGAACACCACCCGTCGCTCGTCGGGAAGGAGCGCGGGCCGCCGGGGATCGGGAAGCACCTTGGCGGCCCTCTCGAGGATCTCGTCCGCGACCTTCTTCTGGCGGCCGCGCAGGGTGAAGACCGTGTCCTCGCCGCTGGAGCGGATCATGGCGTCGAGCAACGGGGTGTTGCGCAGGCCCAGGCTCTGCAAAAGGATCTCGGCCGCCGAGGCGGCACCGTCGGCGGCGAAGCTGCTCCGCAGGTCCGACAGCAGTTGGGCGCGGCGGTCGCTGGTGTAGACACGGGCGTAGGAACCGGTCGGCGCGTCCACGCCGACCAGTGGGAGCACTGCGGCGTCGGTGGCGTTGTGCAGATAGGCGAAGCCGCCGCACTCGTAGTCCAGTCCGTGCAGCGGTCCTCTTTCACCCGTGAACGCCTCGTAGTATTCGCGCAGTTGCAGCGCCGGATGCTTCTTCTCCCCCATACCAGGGACGTGCACCAGTTCGGCGGTGGCTCGCTCCACCCGGGTCACCGTCGACCAACGCTTCAGCTCGACGAGTTGGACGGACAGCCCGTTCTCTTCGGGATGATGGCCCACGAGGACTACGTCGATGAGCTGCGGCCCCCCGACGCGGTCGATCTCGTCGAGCGTGGCCGCGCACTCGACGACCATCTCGACGTTCCCACGGTCGGCGGCGACCAGATCTTCGGCAAGATGAACCAGGCTCTCTGCCCAGGCGGAACGTTCAGGCAACGAAGCGTCGGTGCTCAGGAAGTGCTTCCACCTCGCGGCGAGGTGGGGCACCATCCGGCGTCTTGAGTTCAGGTTCAGCAGATCCCGCGCTGCCAGTTTCAGCAGGAGCATGGACACGAGGTGGATCCCCCAGGGCACGAGTGACTCTCGTGCGGATGGGGGCGTGTCCACGTAGGGAAGCCCGTCGGGCCGCAATGACGTCTGGGATCTTAGGGAAGTGACCACATTCCCAGCGCATATGACACCTCGGTCGGCTGGAAGCACCGAGATCATGGCCGGATATACGCGCTCACCGCCGTAGAAGGGGCTCCTCGATCGCGGCAGGCCGTGACTCCGATCGGCCTGACACCAGTTCCCGCAGCTTCTCCCGGGTCTCCGGATCAGTCGAGTACACGATCGTGCCGACCATCCCCCGCGTCAGCAGCACCTTGTACGTGTTCCGAATGAGACGGTCCACATCGGTGTCCGGTGTGGCCTTCTTGAACACCGGATCCTTGGACGCGGTGCGGTCGGTGACCCAGCGGTCACCTCGCCAGACCAGGTCCGGACCGATGATGACGCCGGACCAGTCGTACTCGAACCCCTGGGCTGTGTAGACGCAGCCGATCTGCGCGAAGCCCGCAGGGTCGGTGGCCCACAGCGCGGACGGGGGCGCGCCGGAGACCGACCGGTCCCCGCGCAGGTTCCAAGGCCGGGCCCAGCCCCCGATGACGACGTCGGGAGGGAGTGGATCGCCGGGCTTGGGCTCGGGGGACCACCGCCAGCAGTAGCCCGCGGACATCCGGGCACCGTACTTCTCGGCGCGGCGGGCGTCGAGGAACGCCTCCAGTTCTCCAGGGCTGTCCGCGACCAGCAACTGCATGCGGTCGTCGGGCTGCCACACGACCGGTCCGCCGGGCTCGAGACCGAGGAGCCGGACCACCCAACGCAGGTAGGCGTCGCTGCCTCCGCAGCGGAACTGACTTTCCAGGAGCACGACATGGCAGTCGATGCCCCGTCTGGCCGTGGCCGCACGGATCTCGTCCACGGTGCCCATCTCACCGGGACGCACCACTTGATGCTCGTCGAGGAAGAAGACCGGTACCTGGGCGACATCGATGAGCTCGTCGATCTGTGCCCTGCCGGTCCGCAGGGCCGCGCGGGTGTAGCGGTTGGCGGAGGTCTCCCGGATGCGGTGCGCCTCGTCACAGATCAGAGCACCCAGACTGTTCTTCTCCGTGGTCATAAAGCTGTTGAAGTACTTGAAAAGATCCTGGACTTCTCGTTTCCGGGAGCCGGCCACCTTGCGCATCGTCTTGGTGAACGACTGCGAGCCGGTCGCGTGGACCGCGGCCACGCCCCTCCGGTAGAGCTCGCCGAGCAGTTGGAGCGCGATCACGCTCTTCCCGGTACCGGGGCCGCCGGTGACGACGACGACTTCCTTGTGGTCGGCGCGCTTCGCCCTCTCCACCGCGTTGAGCACCATGCGGTAGGCGACCTGCTGCTCGTCGAGGAGGACGAACTGCTGTCGCTCCCGCACTTCCTGGGCGGCCACGGACATCAACTGCTTCGACGGCACGGTGGCGCCCGCCAGCAGTTCGTCCGCCGCATGGACACCGGACTGCGTGTCGCTCAGCTTCGACCGGAGGTGGTCCAGGAACGCGCCACGGCGCTGCCCTGTGAAGAGCAGTGCCTGCCCGTCGCGCTCGATCTCCCGCAGCCCCGCCACCCCGAGCTCGGTGGCGTTGTGCAGGAAGGCCACTCCGTGGATCCGCTCGCCGTGCTCGGCCACCGCGCCGTTGAAGTTGACCAGGTAGTCGCAGTACCGCCGCACCTGCTCGACCGGGTTGAGCACGGGGTGCGCGTAGGCGTCGACATGGCACAGGGTGGGGTCGTCCTCGTGCGGAGCCGCCTGGCTCCACTGCTTCAGCTCCACCACGACATAGGACGGTTCCTGCGTGACCGGGTGCAGGCCGGCGAGGACGACGTCGGCACGCTTGCTGTTCAGCGGTAGCGCGTATTCCAGCATGACCTCGACGTCGCCCAGGCCGGCCTCGTTGAGCGCGGCGGTCAGAAGCGGGATGCTGCGCTCCCAGGAACGCGCCTCCGAGGTTCCGGGCTGATAGCCGTGCATGTGGACGAACCGGTCGTTGAGGTGCAGGAACAGTGAACCGTCGAGTGCCATGACGGCGACCGTTTTCGCGGACGCGCGGAACAGCAAGGACTTCCCCCAGGCAGCACGAAGAGACTCGTGCGGGTGGGGGCATGTCCTTCGAGACTCCACCGGGGTGGAGCGGAAGCCCGTCGGGCCGCGTTGACGATGTGTTTGAGGGTACCTGGCGGTACTCGCAGTCGTACGGGTGATCGCCGGCGGCGGCAGCGGACGCCGTGCCCGGTTTCCCGATGCCCGGATACCGGAGCGCCTGGCCTCCATCCTCTGGTGCCCATACGGTCAGCCTTGGTGTCGTCCGCGTCATCCCAGCCGCTGCGGCCGGTGGCGGGGCTTACAGGCCGCAAGCAAGCCTGGCCAAACGAACGGCGACCAGGCCCCTGCCGTCCCCTTACACCGCCCGACTTGGACATCGGACCACAACTTCACGTGGTCGAACCATCGCGTGGCGCCCGCCTCATCCTGCCTGCTCAGCGGGCCCTCCGAACGATACGAGGAGAGCCCATCTCAAGGGATCAAGAACCCTCTGCCGGCATCAGGAAGCCCTCCGACTCGACCAATTCCCCGGAATCACTGCAGCCCAGCGATCAGGACGAGTGCCCGAAGTAGCCGCGTGGGTGGCTACCTTCATGGCTACCTTGGTGGCTACGTTCATAGCCGCGAGGTCCGGTTTGAACTGGTACGCACCGCGGTTCGACTAGACCCGCCAATCCGGCACAAAAGGGCCCCTGACCAGTATTTTCGCTGGTCAGGGCCCCTTGGCGGCAGACGAGTCGGGCTGTACGCCGGGTATTCCTGAGCACCCTTGTGACCTGCGCTTTTGCGAGCCGTATCGGTTGTGACCTGCTAGGACGGGTTGCAGAGGTGATCGGAGGCAGTCAGAGGAAACCGCTCTGATTCGACCCGGGTTCGACCCGAGCTGCTCGGAGCCAGTCAGAGGCAATCGCCCTCTGCTTGGCCCCGAATCAGCCGAGGTCAGGACCGTGTCGAACCGGTGAGGACTCCTCGGGCGGCCCTCCGAGTCGTTCTCGGTCGAGCCGCGATGGGGACGCCTGCCTCTGATGCGGGGCCAGGCATACGAAGGCCTCCAGGACGGCAATCCTGGAGGCTTCGCTTGGCACCGATTGGAGGTCGGTTCCGGACACCACCCGTGGTTTTAGCGGGCCTGAGTGGCGTCCACGTCCTTGCGAGACGACCCCACAGTGCCACACAGCACCCACCAGACAGGTTCTTCCCGACGGCCATTTCACCCAGGCGAGCGACTGGGCCCTCACCAGCTGCCTACGGCCGCAGCCGATCTCATTCTGCTCGGCGACCTCACCGGCCGCTATGCGGCGGGCAGTTACAGCAAGCTCGCCTCCGACGGCCAAACCCTGGTCCTGCGCGCGGACCGTCAGGGCGCGGCCGAACACGGGCACCGAATCACGGCGGCCATCGCCTGCCATGTCGCTCGCGCCGGCGGCACCGTCGACCAGCTGACGCGGCTGCTGCTGCATCCCGACCACGAGGGCGGACGGCACGCTCGGCACATCGTGCTGCGCTCTGGGCAGGCACGCGCCTTGGACTACATCCGCCGGGTATGGACCAGCGCCTCGGCCGCGGTCAGCAGCACGAGACTCATGGAGTCGCGCCAGCACACGTACGAAGTTCTTTCCGCGCTACGTGACCGGATTGAGACGACGCCCTGGCGCGGGGAACGTGGGCGGACCGCGCTGCGGGTACTGCGTGCGCATCTGAACTTCGCCGAGATCGCAGGCGGCCCTCTGCACCACGCCAGCGAGCGGCAGACGGCAGAAGAGGCAGGCATCTCCCGCACGACCCTCCGGGTCGTCTACGAGACCGTCCTCAAACCGCGAGGCTGGCTGCGACGTCTGCGAGTCGGCCAAGGCCGCGAGGGCTCGACCTGGTACCTCGCCGAAGGCAAGGCCGACCACCACAGCATCCCCGCTCCCCAATCTCGTTTCCGGACCACTCAGTACCCCCCCGACCCGGCACTTGAGGAGTGGCCCACCCCTGAGACGGGCACGACGGCCGACCTCGACTCCACCGTCATCAGCCGGCTAATGGGCCACGACGCCTTCGCCCACCACGGTCTGGGCAGCGCCGCACTGGTGATCATCGCTGCACTGCACGCCCGTGCGGCGCAGACGGTCGCCGAGCTTGTCGGTTCGTCCTCCGTCTCCCGCGCCACCCTCTACCGCGCTTTGCGGCGCCTGGCCGACCACGGCCTTGTCCACCACAGCGGTGAGACCTGGACCCTGGCACCTCATGCTCTGGAGGGCTTCGGTGACCTCCCTCCGGAGGCTGCGGCCGAAGAGATCGCCGAGCCGGCCCGCGGCTGGGACGCAGTCGCGACGCGGCACGGGACCGCGGGCGTCGCGTCCCGGCGCAAGGCGGTGCATGCCGCCGAGCGCGCGGCGTACCAACGGGCGCTGGAGCTGCTGTCGGAGCACCGCAGCAAGGCCGTGGTTCTCGTCCGCGACGGACGCCAGGTCGTGGTTCCCGCGCCACGCCCCGACGAGGTTCCCACCGCGTGGCACGCCCCGGACGGCTGTGTCCTCGATCCGGTCACCGGCCGCGCCGCTCCCGACTGGCGGATCGCCACCGATGGACGGCTGATCCTCATCACCCCTGCCGACCAGCGCAGTTACGACGAGCTGGCCGCCGCCCATGCCGAAGCCCGCAGCGAATGGGAGTCCGCAGCGTGAACCCACCCCCTCCACCCAAGGCCGATCACGACGATCAGGACACCGCGCAAGCACTTCGGGAGCAGTACGAGTCCGGTTCCACCGTGGACCAACTCGTGGCGAGCAGTGGCCTGTCCTATGGCACGGTCCTCAATCGGCTACACGAGGCCAGCACCATGATGCGCACGTCGTGGCAAACACGTCGGATGCATCAGGACCCGCAGGCACGCAAACGCCTCGCGGCCCATCTGCGGACCCTGTACGAGCAGCACGGCGCGACCCTCACCGAGCTCTCCACGGTTGCGGGAGAGACGAGGCGTGCTGCCCGACGTCTGCTGATCGAGGCCGGCGGCACCGTGCGCACCACGCAGCAGACGCTGCGGATGCGCTCCGCAGCACAGAACGCCGAGCGGCAGAGGCTTGCGATGTCCCTGCGGGCGCGCTACGAGGCCGGGACCACGGTTCCGGAACTCGCCAAGGAGTGCAGTTACTCCGTCGCCACCGTCTACCGGCTCCTGCACCAAGCCGGCACCCGCATGCGGCCCCAGCACAACCACGGACCGGCCCGCACCCCGAAAAGGCGGTCATGAGCACCCCCGCGCGGTTCCCCGGCCAGGCCCGGCAGATTGCGGGACCGAGGGCATGCCATCTCGGATCCCGCCCTGCAGCACGAGCCCCTCCTCCGACCGCACCCGTCCCCCTGGACGGCGGCCTTCTGGCTGGCGCGCCCAAGTCAACGCACCTTTCCCGATTCAGGAGATCAACAACACGTGAGTGAGAACACCCGTACCAAGACCCTGGCCGCAGCCACAGCCAGCGCCTGGGACGCCTTCGTCATCGTCGTCGGCATGCTCAAGGGCGGCACCGGCAAGACCACCTCCGCCTGGTTCATCGCGCTCTACTACGCCGTCGTCCTCGACCTACCGACCCTTCTGCTGGACGCCGACGCGACCAGCCAGTCCGCCTACGACTGGTTCAAGGTCGCCCAGGCCGCCGGCTTCGAGATCCCCGCCAACCTGGTGGTCGAGCGGTACCCGTTCGACGACATCGCTGAGTACATCCGTACCAAGCGGGCCGAGTTCGGCGCGATCGTGGTCGACGCCGGCGGCGGCAGCGCCCGGATCTTCCACGAGGCTGTTACCGAGGCGAACCTGCTGCTCGTACCGGTCGCCCCCACCAAGATCGAGCGCCGCAAGCTCGTGGCCACCTTCGACGAGGCCGAGCGCGCCGCCGCCCGCAACGAGCAGGGCGTCACCGCCCACGTGGTCATGGTCAAGGCCGACGACCGCACCAGCCTGCCCAGCCGGGCGAAGGGCCAGCTGCTGGAGCCCGCCGAGGGCGAGGGCATCGGCCCGGGCCGCGATGAAGCGTTCCCGCTCGCCGAGACCACCATCCACTCCTGGGTGCACTACATGGAGGCCTTCGGCGAGATCCCGACGGAGCTGAGCGAGTACGCCGAGCTGGTGAAGGAGCTGACCGAGGCATGAGCGAGAAGAACGAGAGGCAGAGGCCTCCGGCCCGTCGCACCAGCGGGCGGGCCCTGGGCGGGGCCAAGAAGACGACCCCGCCGCCCCCTCCGCCAGCTGCCGAGCTCACGCCAGAGCAGTTCGCCGCTGAACAGGCCACCGACCAGGGCGAAGTGGTTGCTGCTGGCGCACCGCGGGTTCAGCACGCTCCTGCTGCGGCTGCCTTCGAGGCACAGGCTCAGGATCTGGCACAAACCGTCGATACTGCCGAGGTGGGGACGGAATCCGCCGACGGCCTGGCCGAGCGGCAGCCACCGCCGGTGGCCTCGGCTCCCCAGTCTGGAGCGCTTGGGAGCCAGCCCGATCAGTCAGCCGAACTCGATGGGCTGCACAGCTCGTTCCATGCCGCGTCCGCAGTTTCGGGCACGGCGCCGACCGCCGAGGTCGCCGTCCGCCAGGCGGTCCCTCCGGCGGCGGCCAGTACGGCGTTCCCGTTCAGGACCCACGCTCCTGCACCCCAACAGGCACAGGACACTCGACCGCAGGAGGCGCCCAGCGAGGGGGCACCCTACGCCCACGGTCCTGGCCGTCCCGAAAACATCCCCGAGGCCGCCGTCGTCCTCAACCAGCGCATCATCACACGCGAGAGTCTCGACTCGTCGGTCCCCGCCGCGTTGAAGCTGAAGAAGCGGATCAAACGCTTCGCGCTGGACAACGAACTCGACCACCTGCCCATCGGCGACATCGTTTCTGTCGCGCTGGACGAGTGGCTCACCGCTCGCGGGTTCTAAACCCGACCGCAGTACACAAGGCGGCCGCCCCCGTGTCGGGGTGCGGCCGCCCCTGCCGACTATTCCAATAGCCCAATAGGCGGATAGCTATCCGTCTAGCCAGACCGACTGGAGCAGCTCTCGTGCCTGATCGCTCCCCCTACGCCGCCCGACTACGTGAAATCGCGGACGCCCTCGACGCCGAGTTCCAGCCGCGCGACGACGTCCTCACGCCGCACGCCGACACCATGGACATCATCAGTAACCGGCACACAAAACGCGGACAGCTCAACTACGCCGTCCCCAAGGTCCTCCAGTTCCAACGCCGCATCCGCCGCTGTAACGCCGACACCGACATCCCCCACGGCGACATCGTCGCGCTCGCCCTTGACAGCTGGCTGCGCGCCAAGGGCTATCCGCCCGATTCGAAGGACGAAAGACGTACGGGGCTGGACGTCAGTGGCCAGTGACGATCAGGTTGCTCCAGCTGCCTTCCACATGCGGACTGGTGGCACTTTTGTGCGGTTTCGTGGAGTTAGGGGCGCCCTCTGTGCTCCAGTAGGGAGATCACTCGCCCGCTCGCTTGCTGGCGGCTGCCTGGCGACGGTGCCAGGGTAGGCGATTCGCTGTCCGGCGTCCGGGCCGTCACCGTGCGGAACAGCTCCGTCGGCATGCGGCACTGCGTCACCAGTTGAGACTCGTCGATGCCTTCTTGCGTCAGCAACTCCACGGCTCTTGGCAAGAGGGACGGCTGCTCGATAGCGCTGATCAAGCCCGGCTCGTTCCGGCGCCAACCACGGGCCGAGATGGTCGTCATAGCGTTGCGGTAGGACGTGTCGCTGAGTCTGCCGAGCCATCGCGCACGGTACAGAAGTGCCTGGATGCTGACGCCCCACTGCTCTTTGAGCCGGGCCAGTGTCTGCCAGGCAGCGCCGCCCATGGTGGCGGGAAGCAGGTCTCGGATCTGGTCGGCCGGCATGAGCAACTCGGCGGCGAAGCGATGGGCTTGGGCCTCAACGATGCGCCCGCCCGGCTCTGCGTCGCTGTGCATCATCAGGTGTCCCAGCTCATGCGCGACGTCGAAGCGCTGCCGGTAGTAGTCCCGCTTGATGGGGTTGAGGACGACCACAGGGCGCAGTTTGCTGTCGAACGAGTAGGCGTCGACCGACGCTGTCTGCGGTGGGCTGAAGACCACGAGCACACCGTGGTTTTCCAGCATCCTGACGATGTGTCCGGCAGGCCCGTCCCCCATCGCCCACTCCTGGCGGAGGAGTTGAGCGGCACGTTCCGGGCCGTCGCCGTCTGGGTCGTCCAGTGCCACGGGATAGCTGGGAACGGCAGGATCCGGGAACTCGACGTGCCGTTCGAGGCTGTTCGTGATGTCCACGGCGAGCTGGCCGTAAGCGTAGGCCTGGTCCCGGGCCAGCTGGCTGGTGGAGCGGAGCGAGCGGAAGTGGGGTGCCGTGCAGAGGGCGGCGACGTCCTCTGCACGGATCGCGAAGAAGCCGGGGTCGACTGACAGACTCAGGGCCAGTTGCGCCACCGTGGCGGCTGTGGGCCGTTTGGCTCCGGACTCCCAGGCCGCCACCGCCGTTGGGCTTTTGTCGACTAGAGCGGCTAGATCGCTTTTGCGCAGGCCCGCCAGGTGCCTCGCCATTTTGAGGCGGGCACTGTCGAAGAGCGCGGCGACCTCCGCCGCTCGGTCGAGCGTAGACGTACGAGAACTCACCCTTCACCACTAGCACGGTTGCCTGGGCGTTCTTCCATGGGCCGGCGCAGGCGAACGGGTGCATCCGGCACGGTGTTCGGCCCAGTCGGCAGCGGCGTGTCATCCGTGCGGCGTCCGCCGTCGGACGGCGGTGTGCTGAGGATGTCGTGCCGCCAGTGCCATGCCTGTCCCCCGCCGGTATTGAGGCGGGGACGCCCGAGAACCAGTTCAGTCCGTCCGCTGAGAGGGTCGAGGGTGTGGGCCACGACGTACGTTTCGAGGTCCAGTTCCGGCTCTGTCGCCAGCATCTCCAGGCCTCCGAACTCCTCTGCCTCCAAGCCTTCAAACAGTGAGGGCTGCGGTGGCTCGGGGCTGCGCTGCCTCGCTACCTGCTGCTTGGTCGGGCTCTTCCGGGGCCATGGCAGCCGGTCAAGTTCTCCGAAGTCACATGAGGCGAGCAGGAATCGGCGCTCGCTGTGCGCCCAGCCGGGGCTGCCGTTGAGGTCGGCTCGTCGCACCAGCCCCGCATCCAGCTGCGGCATGGTGTCGATGTCCCGTTCGGACAGCTGGTCGTACAGCAGGTCGAGGTCGGCGTCGTCGTTGCCGGAACGCACCGCGTAACGCTCGCAGGCGAACACACGGTCGAGGCGATCACGGAACAACGTGTACCTGAGACTGCCGAGCAAGGCCGCGTCGTGACCGTCGGCCTCGGAGTACGTCTCCAGAGCCCGAGCGGTAGCCGCCAGATACGCCCAGCGCACGCCAGCCAGGAGACCGGCGTCGCCGAACTCCGCGATGACATCCCGGTGTTCACTCACGATGAGGAAGTTACACCATGGCCAGTATTTTGTGCGCCAGAGTGAACCGTTCCGGCGTGTTGAGGGGAGCGATACGCACCGATCTGCCCATCCAGCCGGCGATTCGGCGGCTCTCGGACCAAGTGATGCTGAAGCCCGCAGCTGTCGGTGCGACGACCTGGGCGTGGTAGAAATCGATCGCCCCGGCGTACACCACGTCCGGTAACAACGCCGGGACTACATTCGGAGTACCCGTGCTTGACCCTTGGATGAAGACGATGCTCATCGCGGTGATTACCGCGATGGTGACCACGTTCGCCCTGTCGCGGTTCGCTCCACGCCTTGAGGCCAGGTCAGTCCGGATCAAGGCGGCCTGGGCCGCGCGGGATGCCTTCTCGGGACACCTCCTGACGATCCTTTCCGCCACAGCCCGGCTGGAGAACGTGAACCCCGACGAGACAGACGAACCACTGCGCGGCCGGATGCAAGGCGAGTGCGACCGCTGGGCGTCGCAGGTGGAGGAGTCAACTCGCTATCTCATCGACCACGCCGAGCAATACGTCTTGACCTACCCCTCGCGGCCACTGGACCTGCATGGGCTGATGACAGGGTTCGTTGTGGCCGCACGTGGCGTGTGGCTATCCGAGCTGCCGCTCCAAGAGCGAGCCCGGCGCGTCGGAGCGCTCGCTGCGCCGGTGCAAGGAATCTTCTTCACGAAGAAGTCGTACCGCGTACTTCACCTCGCCGACGACCGCCAGCGCCTGCGGGAACTGCTGCGGGCCGTGAACGAACCCACCCCGCCCCTGGCCCCCGCTGCGGACTGAGTCTGCTCCAAGGGACGGCTCGGGCACCGCGCCGCTGCTGACACCCGTCTCGCCCCTTTCCCCGGCCCGTTGCGCGATACCCTCCTTTCTCATGGCGGACCCGTTCCTCGCAACCCTCGACGAGGCCACTCGAACCGTCATCGCGCGCGTCCGAGGTGAACTCCTTGCTACGACCATGAGTACCGCGATCGCCCGCACCTACTGTTGGGTCCTAAACTGGAGTCTGCGCGTACTCAACCGATATCGACGGTCGCCCCAACTCCACTGATTCCAGGCGGTCGTGCATGCACCCGATGCTGATCATCAAACCGCTCGGGCGGAAGATATGCCGCCCCGCCTGGTCGCACGCAGAGACCTCCTCCAGGTCACGCAACGACTCCAGCGCATCGTTCGCGTCGTGACGCGACGTTCCGATCTGCAACGGGCCGACACCAACGGGCGGATCGAGCTCGAACCCCATACCCCGCATGCTGCCATGCAGCCCCTACAACATCATGCCCCGGGAAGAGCTACTCCCATCCACTCTCGCGTCACGGGGGGGGACGGGTCCGTTGGCCGCCCGGTAGCTCTCTTGTGGTGGCCAGTGCTGGTCGCGAGGTCGCGCTGCGCTGGAGTGGCGGATGCGGGTACCGTCTATGCCCTCAGCAGGGGCGATGAGGGGGGACGCGTGACATCTCACGTGGTGTCGTATGCACTGGATGCCGACACGTTGGTCCAGTTCGAAATTGAGTCAACGGAGGACTGGCAGCAGGTCAGTGTCGATCAGGTCGTGAGCCGTGTGGATGAGGCTGCACGGCCAGCGGTGGAGGCAGCGCAGCTGATTTTGGCGCAGATCGCTGCGCTGCGTCCGGCCGAGGTAGAGGTGTCCTTCGGCATCAAGGTCAACGGTACGGCCAACTGGCTGGTGGCCAAGGCCGCGTCGGAGGCGAACTTTGGGGTAAAGCTCACCTGGCGTCCGAGTGCCGGTGGGAGCGAGGGCGAGGGCGAGGGCGGCGCGTCGGCATGACCGGGCAGCGCCGGCCGGGCGTGCGCCCGCCGTCGGATGTGTGGGTGACGGCCATTCACCAGGCGGCAAATGCCGCGCTTCCGCTGGGCTCAGGGTTCCTCATCGACACGCGGCGGGTACTCACCTGCGCTCATGTCGTCCATGACAAGGGCGACGTGCGTAGTGATTTGTGGGTGACCTTTCCTAAGGCGGATGAGCTGATGCATCTGCGGGTGCCGGTCGAGCAGGTGGTGGCTCCGCCGACGGATCAGCAGGACGTCCAGGACGTGGCGGTCTTGGTGCTGAGGGAAGAGATCGCGCCGGAGTATGTCGCGCGGCTGAGGCGCCCGGCGGCCGGTGACCTGGTGGACCGGTCGTGGTGGTCGTTTGGCTTTCCCGATGGGGTCTTGGGCAACTCTGCCGATGGCAGTGTCGGTGAGGCGCTCGGATTTGGCTGGGTGCGCCTGGACACTACCTCGCGCTATCCGGTCCGGCCGGGCTATAGCGGTGCTGCGTTGTGGTCGGCCGACTACGACGCTGTGGTGGGCTTGGTGGGGCAGGCACGCCGCGATTCGGGGGATGCGCGGGCGTTAACGCTCAAGACGGTTGACTTGGTTCTGCCGGAACAAAAGCTTCGCTTGTTGACGGACTGGTCGGTGGAGGCGGCCGGGGATGCGGCGCTCTCGGCGTGGGGGTGGACGCTGGCTGGGGATGCGGAGTCGGGCCGGCATTGGCGTCCACGGGCGCGGGGGGTCAGCACGGATGCTGAGCGCGGCTTTCGCTTCCGCGGCCGCGGTGCGGCGTTGACGGCGGTCGTCGAGTGGATGACGACGCGGGAGCGAGATCGACGCCAGGTGTTGGTGGTGACCGGCTCTCCCGGAGTGGGCAAATCCGCGGTGTTGGGTCGGGTAGTGACGACCGCTGACGCCCAGATCGCAGCAACCTTACCCGCGGAGGATTGGGGCGTGCGGGCGCCGGTGGGGTCGGTGGCGTGCGCCGTTCATGCCCGCGATAAGACGGCGGTGGAGGTGGCGCGTGAGATCGCTACCGCGGCCTCTGCTCGCTTGCCTGAGCAGGTCAAGGAGTTGCCGGATCTGCTGCGCGAGGCGTTGGGAAAAGATGACCGCGGGAGTTTTTGCGTGGTGATTGACGCCTTAGATGAGGCGACTACACCCCAGAATGCGCGTGTGATCTTGCAGACGGCGATCTCTTTGGCGGAGACCTGCGCGGATTTGGGTGTGCGGGTGGTGGTGGGCAGTCGCCGTGTGGATGATGCGGGAGATCTCCTGGCGCCGTTCGCAGGTGCGCTGAAGATCATTGATCTGGATGGGCCGGAATTCTTTGCACCAGATGATCTTGTTGCTTATGCGTTGGCGACGCTGCAGTTGGTGGGTGACGAGCGGGTCAACAGCCCGTATCAGGACGATCAGGTCGCGGCGGCAGTGGCGCAGCGTATTGCTGAGATGGCGCAGGGAAACTTCCTGATCGCTGGGCTGGTGGCCCGTTCGCATGGCATGCATGACCAAGAGGCGATCGCGGTAGAGCAGCTGCGTTACACCTCGACGGTGGAAGCGGCGCTGCGGGACTATCTCTCCCGGCTGCCTGCCCTGCAGGGGGTTCCGGCGCAGGATTTGTTGACCGCGTTGGCGTATGCAGAGTCTCCCGGGCTCACGCTGTCTTTGTGGCGGCGGGTCGTGCAGGCCATGACGGGGCAGGCGGTGGACGAGGGCGCACTGTTTGGCTTCGCGCGGTCGGCGGCTGCCAACTTCCTGGTGGAATCGAGTGATAGTGCGACTCGCTCGGGCAGTTTCCGGCTCTTCCATCAGGCCCTGAATGAGGCCCTGTTGGCGCCCCGTGCTGCGGCAGCGTTGTTGGTCCACGATGAGCGCACTATCGCGCGTGCCTTGATGGATACCGCCGGCGGCTCTTCGTGGGCGACGGTGCCTGGTTACGTGTTGCGTTCGTTGCCGGGGCATGCGGCACGCGGCGGCATCATCGATGAGTTGCTACAAAATGATGCCTATGCGCTCTATGCCGACTTGCGGCGGCTGGTGCCGGCAGCGAAGGCGTCTCTTTCGCCCGCCGGGCGGGCCAGAGCTCGGCTGTTGCGTAAGACGCCGCAGGCGTTGGAGGCGGGCCCTCGAGAGCGGATGGCGCTGTTCACCGTCACCGAGGCGCGCGAGCAACTGGGACGGTCCTTTCGCGATCGGCGGGCGTCTGCTCCCTATCGGGCGGTGTGGGCGGTGGGGGCGCCGCATGCTGAGGACATCGTGTTGGAGGGGCACACCGCCTGGATTAACGCTCTCTGTCCGGTGCCCGTGGGCTCCAGGATGCTGCTGGCTAGTGCCAGCAACGATCACACTATCCGCCTGTGGGATGCCGATACCGGGGAAACGGTGCGGATACTGACCGG
>NZ_FOFF01000031.1 GCF_900110755.1 Streptomyces sp. yr375 | reverse complement strand
CGCGCCGCCCGCGCACGGGCCGAGCATCACGCTGATCTGCGGGATGACGCCGGACGCCTTCGTGTTGCGCTGGAAGATGCCCCCGTACCCGGCGAGCGCGGACACGCCCTCCTGGATACGGGCCCCCGCGCCGTCGTTCAACGACACCAGCGGAGCACCCGCCGCGATGGCCATGTCCATGATCTTGTGGATCTTCGTCGCGTGAGCCTCGCCCAGCGCCCCGCCGAAGATCCGGAAATCATGCGCGTAGACGAAGACCGTACGGCCCTCCACCGTGCCCCACCCGGTGATCACACCGTCCGTGAACGGCTTCTTCGACTCCAGGCCGAACCCGCTCGCCCGGTGCCGACGCAGTTGCTCGACCTCCTGGAAGGAGCCGTCGTCGAGC
Source organism: Streptomyces sp. yr375 (assembly GCF_900110755.1). Classification (GTDB taxonomy): domain Bacteria; phylum Actinomycetota; class Actinomycetes; order Streptomycetales; family Streptomycetaceae; genus Streptomyces. The sequence goes on along the minus strand of NZ_FOFF01000031.1, from coordinate 98,995 downwards.
AGCAGGTCGATACGCTCCCGGGCCGTCAGCTTGCCCTTGGCGTGCTGGGCCTGGGTCGCCCGGTCGCTGGGGCCGCGCCGTGCCTGTTCGCGCAGGGCGCGCAGTTCGGCCACCCGCCCGCGGACATCGGAACCGGGCGGCTCCGCATGCCCCGAATTCCTGGCCGCTGTCCCCGTATTCATCGACCACCCCCGTCGGTCATACGCCTATGAAGCGCGATGTGAATTCCTCACGCTACCTGTCGTACCCGCCGGGGAAAACCCCCTTTTTCCGCTCCGCCCGAATTTACCCGGACTTAATGGCCGTCCCCTATTCTCGTATTCTGGATCATTTCCTGGGGAAGGTGAAACGGCCTGCCGACGGGCCGTCGAGGCGTCCCTCGGGCAGCTTGCGGCCGTAGGCGAGGAGCAGCAGGTCCTGTCCGGCGCCGGTGATCGGCGATCCGGTGCCGTAGGTCCAGTCGAGGTCGTCGGCGCGCAGTTGGACGCCGTCGAGGCGGGCGCCGAAGAACTTCAGGGACCGGGGGTCGACGGCGTTCAGCAGGATGCGGAGCCGGTCCTCGGGGACCGTACGGCCGATGCCCGTGGGGACCGTGATGTCGAGGCCGTGGACCACGTCGTGGCCGAGCGCCGCGACGATGCCGCCGACCGGCGGCTTCCACGGGTGGGTGGCGTTGTCCCGGAGGAAGGCGGCGAGCCGGTCGGGGGAGAACTCGGCCGCGTCCCGGCGGGCGCAGCGGTCGGTCATGCGGTGCAGACTGCCGCGTGCCGCGAGGAGTTCCTTCGCGGTCCGGGGAATGGAATAGCGGAATCCCAACGACATATGGGCCACCACTTCGCGGACCCGCCAGCCGGAACACAGCGACGGCTCGTCCCATGTCGATGCGGGCAGTTTGTCGAACAGGTCCGCGAGTTCCCGGCGTTCGGCGGCGATCGCCGCGCGGATCTCGGATTCCGGACGCCCTTGTGCCAATTCGCTCATGAAATCACCCTATCGTCGTGTGCCTTTGGGGTACGCGTGTGAAAACCCGCCAGATCCACACCTGTCCGAAGGCGACCGCTATCAGTACCGGGAGCACGGTCGCGGACAGCAGGGCCAGGGAGGCGGAGTCGGCGATCGCCCTCGACAGTTCCAGGCTGCCGGTCCCCGAGCGGGTAGCCAGCACCGTCGTGCCGTTCGCGACGCCCACCATGGCCGGCAGGGCCAGCAGCGGTGCGGTGCCGAGGAGCAGTGCCGGCGCGGTGCGGCCGGTCGCCTGGACCCGGTCGGAGCCGTATACGGCGGCGGCGGCGAGGACCGCGACGAGGACCGCCGCCGCCGGGGCGTCGGTGACCGCCGCGCCGGCGGCTCCGGTGAGCAGGAGCAGCACGAGCAGGACCGGCGTCAGGATCCGGGTCAGGCGGCCGAACCGGACGCGCAGCGCGTTGCCCTCGGGCAGGCCGCGGGCGGCGAACAGCGAACCCTGGCGCAGGCTGCCGGCGACGGCCAGGACCTCGCAGAGCAGGGTGAAGGGATGCGTCAGGTCGGACATGTCGGCCACGGCGTGCCCGTCGGCGTTGGTGGACAGTCCCCGGATCAGCGTGGCCAGGACCGTCCCCCAGCCGGCGGCGAGGATCAGGCTGGCGGCGGGCAGCACGGTGTCCCAGGTCCGCCGCCAGCCGACGCCGGGGTGCGCGGTACGGAACCACAGGGCGGCGTCGCGCAGGAACCACGCGCAGAGCACGACGAGGAACGGCAGCCGCAGCGCGTACAGCAACTCCCCCTCCAACCGGGGCAGGGCGCCGAACAGCAGTCCGCCGAAGGCGACCAGCCACACCTCGTTGGCGAGGAAGAGCGGGACGACGCAGCGGCGCAGGCGCGCGCGGCCGGGCTCCGTGTCGGCGAACGGCAGCAGCATCCCGATGCCGAAGTCGACGCTCTCCAGGGCCAGATATCCGGCGAGGAGCAGCCCGACCAGGGCGTAGTAGAAGACATCCACGGTTGATGGCCCGTCAGCTCGGCGTACGTACGGTGGGAGTGGGAGGTGGGGTCAGTAGGAGGGGCGTGCGTCCGTCGGGAGCGACGCCTCGTCGCTCTCGCGCAGCAGCATGCGTTCGGTGGCGTCCGGGAAGAGGCCCGTGTCGCCGAGCAGCCCCTCGTCCGGTCCGAGGCGCGCGTAGCGGCGGATCAGCGTCCAGTCGACGACGGCGAGGGTGGTGAGCACGAGCGTGAAGGCGACGAACGAGGCGAGCATCCCGCCGGGCGAGACGTCGGCGACGGCGTCGCGGACGGTGAGCTCGCCGGTGACCATCCACGGCTGCCGGCCGACCTCGCGGCTGAGCCAGCCGCAGATGATCGCGAGGAAGCCGAGGGGCAGCAGCACGGCGGGCAGCCGCAGCCGCAGCCGCCGGTGCGCGTACGACCCGTCCGGCGGGTTGCCGCGGGCGGCCGTGGCCGGGATCCAGGCCAGGAGGACGAGCGCGACGCCGATGACGAGCATGAGCACGGACGCCGTGCCCACCCAGGTGGGCGGCAGCCAGTCGCCGGGACCGTAGGAGGCCTCGGCGGTGGCGCGGACCTTGTCGAGTTCCGCGCCGCTCTCCCCCATCAACGTGGCGTACTTCTCCGGCTGGTAGGCCTTGAGGGTCGTCAGTTGCACGGCGCCCGCCGCGGCGGCGACGAGCGCGCCGCAGCCCGCCAGGATCGAGCCCTGGACGAGGGTGGGGCGGAAGAAGTCGACGTCCCGGTCGCGGCGCAGGTGGTAGGCGCTGACGGCGGCCATGAACAGCCCGGCGAGGAGGGCCACCGCGCCCGCGATGTGCAGCAGCGCGTACCAGGTCGCCCCGTTGGTGAGGATGGCGCCCCAGTCGGTGACGTACGCGGTGCCGTCGCGCATCTCGTAGCCGACCGGTTTTTGCAGGAAACCGTTGACCACCATGATCCAGAAGGTGGAGGCGTACGCGGTGAGAGCGACGCCCCAGATCAGCGCGGCATGGGCGCGGGCGGGCACCCGGCCGAATCCGAATGCCCACAGCCCCAGGAAAGTCGATTCCAGAAAGAACGCGGCGACGCTCTCGACGGCGATCGGTGCGCCGACGACATTTCCCATGACGTGGGAAAGGCCGGACCAGTTCAGCCCGAACTGGAACTCCTGGGTGAGTCCGCTGACAATGCCGAGCGCGTAGTTGATGACGTAGAGACCGCCCCAGAAACGCACCCGGCGCATTCTGGTGGCGCGCAGGGCGGGGTCCTGGGTGCGTACGGCCCGGGTCTGCGTCAGGGCGACGACGGTGACCAGTCCGAGGGTCAGGGCGACGAACAGGAAGTGCAGGGTCGCCGTGACGGCGAACTGGAGTCGGGCTAGGTCAACTGCGTTCACAGGGCGTTTCCAGTGGGAGGGGACAGGGGGCTAGCCGAGCAGGGCGCGCGCCCGGGCCAGGAGGGCGCGGGCGGCCGGGCTGATGCGCCCGCTGGACCGCCAGGCCAGCGCGAGGCCGCCGCGCAGATGCGGGCTGGAGATCCGGACGGGGTGCAGTCGGTCCGGCTGGGAGAGCACGTACCGCTCCGGCAGGATCGCCATCCCCATTCCGCGCGCGGCGAGTTGGGCCAGGACCCGGGGGTCGCCGGCCTCGAAGGCCACCCGGGGTTTTGCGCCCGCGGCGGCCCAGGCGGCGTCGGACGCGGCGCGCAGGGCGCTGCCGCCGGGCAGACACATCAGCGCGTGGCACTCCACCTCGTCGACGGGGATGCTGTCAATCCCCGCGAGCGGGTGGTCGTGCCCGACGGCCCCGATCAGGGACTCGTCGGCGATGACCAGGGTCTCGAGGCCGGCCGGCGGCTCGGCGCGGACGCCGATGACCGCGACGTCGATCACGCCGGTCCGTACGCCGTCGACGAGCTTGTCCGTGTTGCCCTCGCTGAGGGAGATCTCCACCTCCGGATACCGCAGGCTGAAGTCCGCCAGGAGCTCGGGAAGCCGCAGCGAGAGGGAGGAGGCGACCGAACCCATCGCGACCTGTCCGCGCACGACGCCGGAGACGCTCTCCACCGCGCCCCGCACACCGTCCACCGCGGCCAGTACGGCGCGCGCATACGGCAGTGCGGCGGCGCCCGCGTCGGTCAGTTGGATGGTGCGCCCGCCGCGGTCGAGCAGGTCCTGCCCCAACTCCCGTTCGAGCCGCCTGATCTGCGCGCTCACACAGGGCTGGGTCACGAAAACGCGCGCGGCGGCCTTAGTGAAACTGGCCTCTTCCGCGACGGCTACGAGGTACTCCAACTGGCGTAACTCCATGCATTCATCGTACCGGTCGGCCCTTCTGTGAATGCCTCACAGCGAGGACAACCAGGGAGCAGAATCTGCCCTGTTATTCAAATCCGTGTGCGCTCCATGTCAGATCTCTGCAACGCGAATGTCAGATCCAGGTCAAGTCCGTTCACCGGATACCGAGGACCCGGTGGATAGGGCGGATACACCGGATGCGGCGGATACCGCCGATACGGCGAGCATCGCGAGGGTGCCGGCCTCGTACTGTTCGCGGCAGGGTCGACGGCGCACCTTGCCGCTCGTCGTCTTCGGCAGGGTCCCGCGGCGGATCAGCACCACGTCCGACACGTCGATGCGGTGGTGGTGGCGCAGCGCCTCGCGCACGGCCGTCGTCACCTCGTCGGCGCTCGCGTATCGGCCCACCCGGCTGTCGCCCTCGACCACCACGACGACGGACTCCCGCGCACCGTCGTCCACCGCGAACGCGGCGGCGGAGCCCGGACGCAGCAGCGCGTGGCTGCTCTCGGCCGTGTGCTCCAGGTCCTGCGGATAGTGGTTGCGGCCCTTGACGATGATCACGTCCTTGAGGCGGCCGGTGACGAAGACGTCGCCGCCGCGCACGAACCCCAGGTCGCCGGTGCGCAGGAACGGGCCGTCCGCCTCCGCGCCCGCGATGCGCGCCCGGAAGGTCCGCTCGCTCTCCTCCTCGCGGCCGAGGTAACCGGCGGTCACGCACGGTCCGCTCACCCATATCTCGCCGACCTCGTCGGGCCCCGCCGCCCTGTGGGTCACCGGGTCGACGACGCGGACCCGGGTGTCCCCCACCGTGCGGCCCACGCTCATGACCGTGCTGGTGACGACGGACGCGTCGGCGTCCTCGGCGACCGGGACCACCGCGCCCCGGCCCAGCGCCCGAGCGTCCAGCACGAGCGGGGCCGGCTCGGTGTCCAGCGGGCTGCCGCTGACCTTCAGGGTGTGCTCCGCGAGGCCGTAACTCGGGCACATGGCGCGGCCGTCGAAGCCGTCGGCGGCGAACTTGCCGACGAAGTCCTGCACCGTGTGCGCCCGGACCGGCTCGGCCCCGTTGACGGCCATCCGCCAGCGCGACAGGTCGAGCGGGCCGCGCACGCTGTCGCTGCGCACGCACAGGCCGTAGGCGAAGTCGGGGGCGGAGGAGTGCGTGCCGCCGAACCGGGACAGCGCCTCCAGCCAGCGGCCGGGACGGCGGATGAACGCCTCGGGCCCCATCAGGTACGACGGACGGCCCGCCCACAGCGGCAGCACGATGCCCAGCACGAGCCCCATGTCGTGGAAGAACGGCAGCCAGGAGACGACGGCCCCGTCGTCGCCCATCGGCCACAGCTCGTCCGTCTCCCACGCGTTGGACCAGAAGTTGGCGTGCGTGACCATGACGCCCTTGGGGGCTCCGGTGGAGCCGGAGGTGTACTGGAGCAGCGCGACGTCCGAGAGCCCGGGCGCGGGCAGTTCGGTCCCGGCGGCGGGCGCGGGCAGTTCGTCGGTGGCGACGAGGTGCAGACCGGCCAGTTCGGGCAGGCCGTGGAAGTCGGCGAGGACCTGGTCGCGGACCTCGCGGGTGGTGAGCACCAGCGTCGCGGACGCGTCGTCGGCGATGGTCCGCAGCCGCCGTACGGCGGGCCGGCGCGTGGGCACCTGGACCGGCGCCCCCTTGAGGCCGGCCGCGGTGCAGGCCAGCCAGGCCCTGATGAACTCGAGACCGTTGGGGTACATCAGCACGGCGCTGCGCCGGTCGCCGGCCAGTTCGGCGAGGGCGCCGGCCCGCGCGGTCACGTCGGCGTGCAACTGCCCGTAGGTGATCTGCTCGCCGATCTCCTCGCCGTTGCGCAGATAGACGTAGGCGACGGAGTCGGGCGTTTCCGCCGCGCGCCGGGCCAGCAGGGCGGGCAGCGGCAGCGCGGCGCGCTCTGTCATGGAGGGAATGGAGGGAGGGGTCACGGGGTCTGTGGTCATGGCCGTCCGTTCGTCAAGGTGGCAGGCGGACTTCCTCGGAGGCCGCTCGGGCGAGGTCGGTCAGGCGAGGTCGGTCAGGCCCGCCCGGGGCGCGTTGACGAGCGCCGCCATGTTGCCGGGGGGCTGGCGGTTCTCGTGCATCAACTGGTGGGCCTCGCCGATCTCGTCCAGCCCGAACAGCCCGGACAGGCACGGGTCGAGGTGTCCGGCGGCCGCGAGCTGGATCACCTCCCGGCACTGGGCCGCGTTGAAGCCGTGCGAACCCTGGAGCCGCTTCTGCCGCATCCACAGGAACCGCAGGTCGACATCGGCCGCGTACCCGGAGGTGCCGCCGCAGATGGTGACCATGCCGCCGTTGTCGCACAGGTACATGGAGGTGGGGATGGTGTCCTGGCCGCTGTGTTCCAGGACGATGCGCGGCGCGCGCCGCTCGCCCAGGGCCTCCCAGTAGGCGCGGCCGAAGCCCCGCACCTGCGCCATCCACGCGCCGAACGCGGCCGGGTCGTTCAGGTCGGGCATCCGGCCCCAGTGGGAGAAGTCGCGGCGGTTGACGGTGCCGACGGCGCCGAGGTCCCGGCAGTACGCGGCGCGCTCTTCGCTGGAGACCACCGCGACGGGCAACCCGCCCGCGTTGCGCACCAGTTGGACGGCCATCGAACCGAGGCCGCCCGCGCCGCCCCAGATCAGCACCGGGTCGCCCGGCCGGACCGTGTTGGGCGCCCAGCCGAACAACTGCCGGTACGCGGTCGCACCGGTGAGGATGAAGGCGGCCGCGCCCTCCCAGGTGAGGTTCTTCGGCTTGGGGTGGCACTGGTAGTCGTAAACGAGGGCGAACTGCGCGAAGGAGCCGTAGTTGGACTCGTATCCCCAGGCCCGCATGGTGGGCGAGAAGATGGGGTCGCCGCCGAGACGGATGTCCGGCGCGGTCTCGTCGTACTGGGCGCCGGAGAGCACGACCCGGTCGCCGACGGAGACCCCGGCGACGCCCTCGCCGACGGCGAAGACCACCCCCGAGCCCTCGGAGCCGCCGATGTGGAAGTCCTCGGGCTCGCCGCGCTTGCGCCGGGCGCCGATGACGTCCAGCGGGTAACCGAGCCCGGCCCAGACGTTGTTGTAGTTGATCCCGGCCGCCATCACCCAGACGAGGACCTGGCCGCGGCCGGGCCGGGGGGTGTCCACGACCTCGGTGGCGAAGGCCTTCTGCGGCTCGCCGAAACGCTCCTGGCGGATCACGGACGCGTACATCTGCTCGGGAACGGACCCGAGCGGCGGCATCTCACCCAGGTCGTACAGGCTCTTGCCCATGGTCACTGTCTCCTGATCGTCATCGTCGTGAACCGGTGGTGGGACAAAGCGGGCGTAGGTGCGCGGGCGGCGGCCCGGTCAGGCCGCGGGGGCGGGCGCGGGCGCGGGGAACGCGGCGCGCTCGTAGGGGTAGCCCGGCAGGGCGGCGGCCCGGCGAGGGGCGCGCAGCGGGTGCAGGGCCGGCCAGTCGATGTCGACGCCGGCCGCCCACAGCGCGCCGATCGTCGACAGCAGGATCTGCGGGTCGGGCGTCGGGTCCGTCGGATGCGGCAGCCCCTGGAGGATCGGGTGGTGGTGGCGCAGTTCGCCGTGCCGGCGGGCCAGCGAGGTCAGCGTGGTGCCGGGACCGACCTCGACCAGCGCGCACCCCCGCACGGCGTGCAGCGTCCGGAGTACGTCGTGGTAGCGCACGGCGTGGCGCATGTGCCGGCACCAGTACGCGGGCGTGCGGATCTCGTCCGGGTCGGCCCAGGTGCCGGTGGTGTCCGACACGACGCGGATCCGCGGCTCGTGGAAGGTGACGCCGGCGAGGAACGCCTCGTACTCGTCGAGCACCGCGTCGACCAGCGAGGAGTGGCCGGCCCCCGGGATCTTCAGCAGCCGCGTGTCCAGCCCCTTGGCGGCGTGCTCCTCGACGAACCGGGTCACCGGCTCGCGCGGCCCGGAGATGGTCACCTGGTCGGGCCCGCTGAGCACGGCGATGCCCACGCCCTCGGGGAGCAGGGGCAGCAGCTCGGCCTCGGGCAGGCGTACGGCCGCCATCGCGCCGGGGGCCAGGCTCAGCAGCAGTTCGGTGCGTTTGAGGACCATCCGGATCGCGTCGGGGAAGGAGAACACCCCTGCGACGCATGCGGCGGCGTAACCGCCGAGGCTGTGGCCGACGACCGCCGAGGGCCGTACGCCGTAGCGGATGAAGGCCCGGGCGAGCGCGTACTCCAGTACGAAGACGGCGAGTTGGGCGATCCCGCCGTCCGCGACGAACCGGCTCGCCGCTTCCTGCGCCGCCGCTCCCTCCGGGGCGAAGACGACGCCCAGGTCCACTCCGGCGGCGGCCCGCACCTGGGCGACGCAGCCGTCCAGGTCGGCCCGGAAGTGCGGGTCGAGGCGGTACAGGCCCTGTCCCATGCCGACGTGCTGGCCGCCGTGCCCGGGGAAGGTGAACACCACGGGCGGGGCCTGCCCGGTGGTGCCGCCCGCCCCGGCCTTGGCCTTCACCTTGATCTCCGCGAGCGCGGTGGCGGCCTCGGCGTGGTCGCGGGCGACGACGAAACCCCGGTGGGCGTACGGCGTCCGGCCGGTCTGGAGGGTCCAGGCGACGTCCTGGAGTGTGCCGCCGCCGTCCTCGGCCTGGGCGAGGTGGTGGCCGAGGCGCGCCGCCAACCCGGCAAGGGCGGTCGGGGACTTCGCCGCGAACGGGAGCAACTGCCAGCCCGGTACGGCGGGTTCGGGCTGCCGGGCAGGCGGTTCCTCGACGACGGCGTGGGCGTGCGTGCCGAAGACGCCGGACCCGCTCACCGCGGCGCGGCGCGGCCGGTCGCCGCCGTCAGGCCGCCGCCCCTCGTACACGGCGAGGACGGCCCGGACGAAGGAGGCGGCGGCGGGTGCCGTGTCGGTGACGCCCGCTCCCTCGGGGGTGTCCACGACGACGACCGGGTCCGCGGCGACGCCGCTCACCGCGAGCGCGTCGCGGGCGACGCGGGCGCGGCCCGCCGCGGCGGACTCGCCCGGCCCGGTCGTGCCGACGGCGGTGCCGTGCACCACGGCGTAGATCCGGTCGCCGTCCGCCAGCGCCGCCGGCAGCGGCTTCAGTACGACGACGGCGCAGCCACCGGTCGGAGCGGCCGCGCCGTCGGCCGAGTGCACGGTGACCGACCCGGCCAGGGCGAGGTCGCACTCGCCGCCGAGCAGCGCCTGTACGGCGGTGTGCACGGCGACGAGGGCGGTGGCCCCGGCGGCCTGCACCGATACGGCGGGGCCGGTCAGCGCCAGCTTGTAGGCGACCCGCGAGGCGAGGAAGTCGGCGCCGGTGGCGGTCCGGATCTGCCGGGCGTCGATGCCGGGCGACCGGTCGGCCTGCCGGTACAGGCGTGCCGCGTGGGACGTGGTCGCGCCGCCCGCGTAGACGCCGACGACGGCCTCCTCGCGCGTCGGGTCGTGGCCGGCGTCCTCCAGGGCGTGCTGGGCGCACTCCAGCAGGAGGCGCTGCTGCGGGTCGAGCAGCACCGACTCGCGCGGCGAGACGCCGAAGAACCGGTGGTCGAACGCGTAGGGGTCGGCCAGCGGTTCGGCGGTGGCCACCGCCCCGTCGCCGGTGCGCAGCCGTTCCCGGTACGCGTCGAGGTCGGCGGCCGGTCCGAAGCGCGCCGCCATTCCGACGATCGCGATCTGCGCTTCGGGGTCGATGTCGGCCGTGGCAAGGTCAGTCATGCGGTCCGCCCTTCCTGAGCTGGATCAAGTCCGCCGCTCACGCAGGCTGTTCAGGCCACCGGAGTGGTCGGGCGGACGAACTGGCCGGACATACGGCCCAGTGCGGCGTCCCGGTGGCCGGCGATCAGCTCGTGGGGCTGGCCGAGCCGGACCGCGCCGGCCTGCTCCAGCCGGTCGAACTGGGCGTCGTCCAGGGCGACTTCGAGCGAGCCGAAATAGTCCTCCAGTTGATCGACGGTGCGGGGGCCGATCACGGGCACCATCGTGGTCGCCGAGCGCGCCGCGCGGGCGCGCAGCCAGGCCATGGCGACCTGTCCGGCGGACGCGCCCGTCTCCTCGGCGACGGCCAGGACGCAGTCGAGAATCTCGGTGCGCTGCTCGGAGTCCTCGACCCGGATGGCCTGCCCGTCCCAGTCGCTGAGGCGGCCGCGGCGGCTCTGCCGGTACTTGCCGGTGAGGAGGCCGCCGCCGAGCGGCGACCACAGGGCGGTGCCCAGGCCCAGCGCCTCGGCCATGGGCAGCAGCTCACGGTCGGCGCCGCGCTCGGCGAGGCTGTACTCGAACTGGGCGCCCACCAACCGGTTCAGTCCGCGCAGTTCGGCGAGGGTGGCGGCGCGGGAGACCCGCCAGGCGGGGAAGTTGGAGAGCCCCGCGTACAGGATCTTGCCTGCCCGTACGAGGTCGTCGAGCGCGCCGAGAATCTCCTCGAGGGGGGTGACCGAGTCGGGCAGATGGGCCCAGTACAGGTCGATGTGGTCGGTGCCGAGCCGCTTGAGGCTGGCCTCGACCGAACGGCGGATGTTCTTACGGCTGTTGCCGGTGTGGGAGATGCGGGCCCGCCCGGCGCCCAGGGTGAACTTGGTGCCGATCACGAAGTGGTCGCGGTCGGCACCGAGGAACTCACCGAGCAGTTTCTCCGACTCGCCGACCTGGTAGTTGTCGGCCGAGTCGAGGAAGGTGCCGCCGGCCTCCGCGAACCGCTCGAAGATCTTGCGGGACTCCTCACGGTTGGCTCCGCCGCCCCACAGGGTGCCGAAGTTGGCGGTGCCGAGCGCGTACTCGGACACCCGCAGGCCGGTGTTGCGGCCGAACGTCGTGTAACGCATGCGTATCCCCTAGCGGTTGGTCAGTTCTGCGTGCTCAGTGCGCCGACGATGAGCCGCAGCAGTGCGGCCTGCTGCTCGGGGTCGCGGAAGTAGAAGTGGCCGCCGCGCAGGACGTGCGCCGCGTAGCCGCCCCGGGTGTGGACGTCCCAGGCGAGCTGGCCGGGGTCCTCCTGGTCGCCGACGAACGCCGTGACCGGGATGTCCAGCGGCTCTTCGGCCACGTACTCGTGGGTCTCGGCGAGTGCCGCGTCCGCGCGGAGGTAGCGCAGGGCCAACTCCCGGAGTTCCGGGTCCTCGTGGACCACGAGCGGCAGCGCGCCCCAGCGGTGCTCGATCTCCGCCAGCAGTTCGTCGTCCGGCAGCAGATGGGCGCGGTGGCGCGTGACGACGGGCGGCGGCTGCATGGAGGACAGCAGCAGTGCGCTCGGCTGCGGCAGCCCGGCCCGGCGCAGGGCGCGGGCGGTCTCGAAGGCGATCAACGCGCCGAGGCTGTGGCCGAAGAACGCGAAGTCACGCTGCTCGACGTCATGCTCCCCGAAGTCACCTTGTCCGAAGTCACCTTGCCCGAAGTCGACTTGTGCGACGAGGTCGGCGATCAGCTCGCTCATCCGCGAGTACGGGGGTTCGTCCTGCCGTGGTGCGCGGCCGGGCAGTCTGACCGCCCAGAGCCGGATCCCGGGCAGGGCCCCGGACCAGCGCATGAACTCCCCGGCCGAGCCGCCCCCGTGGGCGAAGCAGTACAGGTCGAGCGTGGTCGGCGTCTTCGGCCTGCGGCTGGAGAGCCAGCGGCTGCGCAGGTCGGCTGCCGTGTCGGCCTGGCCGGTGCCGCTCATGCGGACTCCTCTTCCGTTTCCGTTTCCGTGTCGTGGTCGTGGTCGTGGTCGGGATCGGCCAGTCGCCGTTCGATCAGTGCGGCCAGGTCGGCCGCCGTCGCCGACGCGAACAGCGAGCGCATCTTGATCTCCACCGGGTAGGTCTCCCGGATCCGGGCGAGGAGCTTGACGCCGATGAGGGAGTCGCCGCCGAGTTCGAAGAAGCTCTCGTCGGGTTCGATGTCGGTCAGCCCGAGGGCCTCGCCGAACAGCCGCAGGACCAGGCCGAGGGGCGTGTCGAGGGGGGTGTCGTCGGTGGGACGGTCGGCGTCGGACTGCGGCCCGCTGCCACTGCCGCCGTCGGCGGTCGCCGTGCTTCCGGTGACCGGTTCGTCGTCCACCGGCCGACCGGCCGCGGCCGTGGTCCCGGATGCGCCCGCCCCGGCGGCGGTACGGGCCTCCTCTGCCGGGTGCCGCACCAGATAGGGGAGCCGCTCGAAGGGATAGGTGGGCAGCGCGACCTTGACCCGGCGTTCGCCGTCGTGAACGCCCGCCCAGGAGACGGTCGTCCCGGACAGCCACAGGTGTCCGAGGGCCTGGTAGAGGACGGCCAGTGCGTCGCCGCCCTCGTCGAGACCGGCCAGTGCGGCCAGCAGGAGGTGGGCGGCGGTGTGCGCGGGCTGCTGCCGGGCGAGCGTGACCAGGCCGGAGCCGGCTCCGACCTGGAGGAGGATGCGCTCGGGGTCGGCCAGCACCGTGTTCAGCGCGGCGTCCGGGGTCGCCGGGTCGCGCAGCTCGCTCGCCCACCGGTCGGCGTCGATCGGCGCGCCGGTGTCGTACCAGGTGCCGTCCGTGAGGACGACGGGGATCCGGTGCGCCCGCGGGCCCACGGAGTGCACCAGCTTGCGCAGTTCCTCGTCGCCCGCGCGGGAGCGGCCCGGTTCGGCGATGAGTCGCAGGGCGTGGGCGAGCGGGAAGACTCCGGCGACGGCGGCGGCGACCAGGGTGCCGACGCCGGTGCCGAGGACCGCGGCCGGGCGTACGCCCCAGCGCTGCCACAGCGCCGCGAGGGCGTACTCGAAGGCGAAGACGTAGGTGTCGCGCACCACCGGGTCGGCGGGCCAGGCCAGGCCTCGGGCCACCTCCCGGACCGCGCCGACGAGCGGGGGTTCGGCGGCTTCCAGGGCCGCGTCGAAGGCCTGCCGGAAGGCGGGTTCCGTGAGGTACAGCCGCCAGCCCTCCGCAGGGCCGATCGTGCCCGGGAAGAGGAACACCACGGGCCGCTCGCGCGGGAGTCCGGCCGACCGGACCGGTTCCAGGGCCGGGCCGTCGCCCACGACCGTGAACGCCCGGTGCGGGTGCTCGCGCCGGCCCGTCTGGAGGGTCCAGGCGGCATCGGCGTACGGCGGGGCCGCGTCGCCCGCCAAGTGGGCGTCGAACCGGTCCAGTCGGGCGCGCAGCGCGGTGGCGGTGCGCGCGGAGTGCACCAGCAACTGGGCGCGGCGTTCGGCGGGGGGCGTGGGCCGCTCCGGGGCCTCCTCCAGGACCAGGTGGGCGTTGACGCCGCCCACCGCGAAGGAGCTGACCCCGGCGCGCCGGGGCAGACCCGCGGGCTTCCAGTCGCGCAGCTCGGTGGCGACCCGGAAGGGGCCCGACGCGAAGTCGATCTGCGGGTTGGGCTCGGTGAAGTGGAGGCTCGGCGGGATCCGCCGGTGGCCGAGTGCCAGGACCGTCTTGATGAGGCCCGCCGCGCCGGCCGCCGCGTCCGCGTGTCCGATGTTGGTCTTCACCGAGCCGATGGAGCAGAAGCCGCGCTCGTCGGTGTCGTCCCGGAAGGCCTGGGTGAGGGCGGCGATCTCGATGGGGTCGCCCAGCGGGGTCGCGGTGCCGTGGGCCTCCACGTAGGTGATGGTGCGGGCGTCGGTGCCTGCGGTGAGCTGCGCCTCGCGGACCGCGGCCGCCTGGCCGTCCACGCTGGGCGCGGTGAAGCCGATCCGGCCCGCTCCGTCGTTGGTGACGGCGGACCCTCGGACGACGGCGCGTATGAGGTCGCCGTCGGCCAGCGCGTCGGCCAGTCGCTTGAGGACGACGACGCCGACGCCGTTACCCGCGACGGTTCCCGCTCCCCGCGCGTCGAAGGCGCGGCAGGTGCCGTCCGGTGCCAGGGTGCCGTCGGGGCCGGTCCAGGGGATCTGCTTCGGCGGTACGTGCACGGCGACGCCGCCCGCCAGGGCCATGTCGCAGTCCCCGGCGAGCAGCGCCCGCCCGGCGAGGTGGACGGCCACCAGCGCGGTCGCGCAGGCGGACTGCACCGCGACGGCCGGTCCCCGCAGGCCGAGGCGCTCGGCCGTGCGGGACACCAGGAAGTCGGGTGCGGTGCCGAGGAGGATGTCGTCCTCGGTGACTCCGGCGAGCTGTGCGCGCCGCTCCCGCAGCGCCTGCGCGTACCGGGTCTCGGTGGAGCCGCCGTAGACGCCGATGGCGCCGGGGAAGCGGTCCGGGTCCTGGCCTGCGTCCTCCAGGGCCTCGGTCGCGCACTCCAGGAAGACCCGGTGCTGCGGGTCGATCAGGAAGGCCTCCCGCGCGCCGTAGCCGAAGTAGTCGGCGTCGAACCACTCGGCCGCGTCGAGCCGGCCTCGGGACGGCACGTAGGTGAGGTCGCCGCCGTCGGGCGCGCCGCCGGGCAGGACCTGGGGGGTGTCACGGGTGATCGAGTCGACGCCGGCGGCCAGGTTGGCCCAGAACTCGTCGAGGTCGGCTGCGCCCGGGAAACGGCCTGCCATTCCGATGACGGCGATGAACCCGTGGGCGTCGTCGCGGGATTCGAGGTCGCTCACTCGAATTCCCCCCGGCCGCGCGGTGTGTTCGCGTCGAGTTGGGCCCGCCGGTTTCCGAGGCGGTTCACCCGACCGGTCGGCCGGCGGCGGCTGTTGCCCGTTTCTGCGGCCCCGCCGTGGTCGAGGTGGTGGGCGAAGGAGCGGACGGTCGGGTGGGTGAAGAACTCGATGAGTTCGACTTCCTTTCCGAGCCGCTGGACGACCCGTTCACGAACCATCTGGAGGAGCAGCGAATGCCCGCCGAGATCGAAGAAGTTGTCGCCGTCGCCCACCTCGGGAACCTCCAGGACTTCGCACCAGATTTCGGCGACGACGGCCGCTGTTTCGTTTCCCGGTGGATTTCCGTGGGATACGTGATCCACTCCACTCCTCCCCTTCGGCTCGCCGATCTGGCGGTTCCCTGGAATCATCTGCCGCCACGGGGAAGGCGTCCAATAAATACCTTCTTCACCGGGCAGAACTGTCGTTTATGGCAGGCGTTCTGACTGGTCCGCTTGATTCGGTTCAGGCGCGGACGACGGTCTTGCTGTGCATGAGGAACTCGCCCAGGTAGCCGTCGTGCGGCAGACCGGGGCGGTGCCAGTGCGTGGCGTGGCTTCCCACGTGCAGGTTGCTGATCGTGGGCTCGTCGATCAGCGCCTGGACGAGGTCGTCGTCCTCGGTGACGACCGTCAGGACCAGCGTGTCGCGCAGTGGTTCGACGCCGTCCTCGCGGCTCCACGGCCCGACCCACACGCAGGGGAAGGGGACTTCGGCGGCCAGTTGCGGCGCGTGCGCGGAGTCCACCTGGTGGACGACCGGGCGCAGCACGGCGCTGCCGTCACCGAGTTCGTCGACGAAGCCGGTGCCGCCGAGCCAGGCGCGGGCGCCCTGGGCGCGGTCGAGCACGAACTTCTCCAGGGCCCGGGCCGCCTTGGTGTTCTGCACCGGCAGCACGGCCTTGTCGTCGTGCGGTGGCAGGCTGGGCAGGGCGGCCAGCCGTTCGGCGACGGCGCCGGCGAGCGGGGCGGGGTCGCCCTCGACGAGGACGGCGGTGGCGTTGACGCAGCCGCTGCCGGCGTGCCGGGCGACCGAGTCGACGATCATGTCGAGGTGGTCGCGCCAGTCGGTGTCGGCGGTCAGCAGGATCTTCGAGCGGCCGGGCTGGAGGGACAGCACCCCCGGGTCGTCCGCGTACCTGCGGATCACCTCGTCGCCGCCGTAGGCCAGGTCCGCGCCGCGCACGAGGGCGTCGGCCGCCTCGTGGCCGCAGGGCAGCAAGGCGACGTGGTCGGCGCCGAACCCGGCCTCGCGCAGGGCGAGGACCAGGCGGTGCGCGGTGAACGGCTCCCGGGCGGAGGGGCGGACGGCGACCCGGTAGCCGAGGGCGAGCGCCTCCGGCCAGAACCCGTGGGTGCCGGGGTGGTTGCCGGGGACGTGGACGGCGAGCACCTCGCCGCGCCGGGTCCACACGGCGTGGGAGGTGCGCACCAGCGGGTCGCGCCAGTCGGGTACGGCGCCTGCGGGCCGGGCCAGTTGGACGCTGCGGTAGGAGTGCGCGACCCGGTCGGCGCAGGTGCGGGTCGCGACCCGGACGACCTCGGCCGGCAGCCCGGAGACGCCGGTGACGGCCGCCTCGTACTCCCGCACCGGCAGCCCGCCCAGCGTGGCCGTGCGGAACAGCTCCGCGGCGCGGGCCAGGGCGCTCGCGCGCGCGGCGGCGGGCAGCGGGGTCGCGGCGTGCAGGGCCTTCATCGCCCGGTTCACGAAGAGCGCGGGCACCAGGCTCATCCGGGCCGTGACCGCACCCGTCACATCCGTGATGTCCTGACCGCTGTGGGCACGGTACGGGCCGGCCGGACCCAGCGCGTCCAGTTCGAGCACCTCGGCGGCCCGCATCTCGGCGGTCTGCACCTCGTCGGTCTGCTGTTCGGCGGACATCAGTAGACCCCCTCGATGACGGCCTCGTCGTCGAAGCGGGCGACCGGGGCGATGTCGGCGGCCGAGTCTCCGACGCGGCCCTCGGGCGCGGGCACCCGGATCGCGGTGTCCCGCTCGAGGTTGTTGGGCAGCAGCAGCGCCTTGCTGACGTGATGCATCACGACCTGGCCGCGCTCCCCGTAAGCCACGGCGTCACGGGTCGCGGGGTCCACGACCTGGAAGGTGATGTACGGCGAGAAGGTGTCGAAGACGCACGCCTCGCCCGGTGCGGTGCCGTGGCGCTGACCGGCGATGCCGAGGATCATCGTGCTGCCGTAGTGACCGTAGAGGGTGGTGCCGGGAAAGATCTCGGTGCGGTAGAGGGCCTCCGTGTCGGGGTCCAGCCGGGTGCCGCCCCAACGGATGGCCCGCACCTTGCGGTTGACGAGCTCGACGAGTTCCTCGCGCTGGGCGATGCGCTCCAGCAGCGGCGGGGTCACCGTCATCACACCGATGTCCTGGGTGCGCAGGATGAACGCGGCCTGGTCGATGACGTGTTCGGCGTAGGCGTCCGCCTGGCCGCCCTTGCCCTCGGCGATCAGGCGCTTGACCCACCGCGGGTCCAGGTCGACCTGGAATCCGTACCGGCCGTGGGTCCGGGCCGAGCGACGGAATATCTCACCGACGATGTGCGGGCCGGAGGGGGTGATTCCCAGCCAGTCGACGTCGCGCGGGAAGCCGTGCGCGTCGAGGTTGGCGTTGCTCCAGCCGACCAGCTTCGCCAGCCAGTCGGCCGGGCAGACGACCCGCTTGGGCGCGCCGGTGGTACCGCCGCTCTCGAACACGCCGACGATGTCGGGGTGTTCGCCGTAGCCGCGCGGTACGAGGTCCGCGGCGGGCACGTCGCGCAGTTCGTTGGCGACGTTCGGGAAGAGGCCCAGGTCGGCGAAGCCCTTGACGTCGGAGACGGGGTCGAAGTCGAGCGTTTCGGCCCGTTTCAGCCAGAAGGCGGAACCGGTCCGCGGGCTGAAGTGCCATTCCATCGCGGCCCGGACGAGTTCGTCGGGGTCCGGAGCCTCGTGGTGGGGCAGGTCCAGGATCGACAGCTCGGTAGGCGCCACTCGTCCTCCAATGTCAACAGCCGGCATGACGTGGCCGGCCGACCGATGTCCCCATCCGATCACCGGGCAGTCGCCCGTACTTGAGTAACGACTACTCAATTGCCCTTTCACTCAGGCGTTTTGAATGAGTGACACCTGTCGCCCGGCCGCCGTCGGCTCATACACTCACGCCATGAGAACCACTGACACCATGAAGGCGATGATCGCGTGGTGGGACCTCACCGAGTCGCGGCAGACGCCCGGAACACTCCGTGAATTCATTCGCGAGGAAGAGCAGAAATGGGCGGACGTTCCCGGCCTCCTCCTGAAGATCTGGCTCTCCGACCCGTCGACCGGACGCTGGGGCGCGGTGCTGCTGTGGGAGTCCGAGGAAGCGGCGAAATCGGCGGTGCTGCCCCGCAGCCCGGCCGAACTCATCGGCCATCCGCTCGACTTCCGGGCCTGGTTCGACGTGGAGGCGACCGTCGAGGGGCCGCATTCCCTGGCGCTGGAATCCGGCCCCGGAACAGAGACATACGGAACCGAGATATAACGAAACGGCGCCCCGGGGAAAACCCGGGGCGCCGTGAAATGCGATACGCGATAGGCGATAGGCGATAGGCGGTACGCCGTGTTTCAGCGGGGCGTGTTCCAGCCCGCCGGCTCGATATTACGGTTGAACCGGAACAGGTTCGCCGGGTCGATCTCGGCTTTCAGCGCGGACAGTCGGCGGTGGTCGGCCGGTTCCCAGAAGTCCTGGGCGGGCGCCTTCGGAGCGCCGTTCGCGCAGCCGCCGTACACCAGGTTCTGGAACCGGCCGCCGACGGACTCGGCGGCGAGCGCGCCGAGCACCTTGTCCCGGACGCCCGCCGCCGCGTCCGGCTCCGCGCCCATCAGGGGCGTCAGCACGCGCAGCAGGTAGCGGGCCGCGCGGTGGCCGACCGCGTTCGGTACGGCGGCCGGTCGGCCGAGGGCTCCGCCCAGGTGGCGTACGTCGACCACGCACGGCAGGCCGGTACCGGCGCCCGCCAGCCGCGTGACCTCGGCGGCCTGTTCCGGGCCGAAGGCGCGCAGCAGGATGTTGTCGCCCTGGTAGGCGTGCGGCATCGGCGGATCGTTGTAGATCGCGCCGCACTCGGTGTACGGCATCTCCGCGACCGTGTCGGACAGCCGGGGCCCGAGCGCGCGCAGCGGGGCGACCAGCCGCTCGCCCGTTCTGCCGTCCCCGGTGTACGCGATGCGCACGTGCGCCGTGAACCGGCCGCGCACGGTGGCGGGGAACAGCGGCAGATCGGGGTGGTCGAGCAGGGACACCGAGGACGTCAGCTCGTCGGGGAGCGTCTCGGTCCAGCGCAGGTAGTCGGCGAGCAGATCCGGGGTGCGGGCGAGATCGAAGACCAGCTCGCCGCCGTACAGCCGGCTGACCGGCACGAGGTCGATGTCCATGCCGGTGACCACGCCGAAGTTCGCGCCTGCCCCGCGCAGGGCCCAGAACAGTTCGGGTTCGCTCCGCGCGGTGACGTGGCGCGGCCGGGCGTCGGCGGTGACGATGTCGATCGAGCCGACCCGGTCGGCCGCGTAGCCGAACTCCCTTGCCAGCAGGCCCAGTCCACCGCCCAGGACGTAGCCGACCGCGCCTGCTCCGGGGGCGGAGCCGTTCAGCGGGGCCAGACCGTGGCGGGCCGCGGCCTCGACGACGGCGGCGAACCGGGTGCCGGCGCCGATCCGCGCCGTACGGGCCGGGGCGTCGACGGTGACACCCGACAGCCCGGCGGTGTCGATGAGCAGGCCCCCGTCGGTGGGCACCGAGAGGCCGTGCCCGGTCGCCTGGACGGCCACCGGCAGATCGCGGGCGGCGGCGTACGCCACGGCCGCCACCACGTCCTCGGGGTCGGCCGCGCGGACCAGTACGGAGGGCCGGTGACGGTAGGCCGTCTGGAAGCCCGCGCACCGGGCGGCGAAACCGTCGTCGCCCGGCAGCAGTGTCCGGCCGCGCACCCGCTCGCGCAGCGCGGCGACGTCGGCGTCGTCGTTGGCGGCGGCGGTGTTCGTCCGTTGCGTTCCCTTGTGTTCGCTCACGGGACGAGGGCCGCCAGTTCCCCGGAGACGACCTGCCCGCGCAGCGTCGTGCGGTCCACCTTGCCGTTGGGGTTCAGCGGCAGGGTGTCCAGCAGGTGGTAGGTCATCGGGATCATGTGCGGGGGCAGTGTCCGGCGCAGTTCGGCGTCCACCTCGCAGATGTCGAGGTCGTCGCCCGCGAGGATGCCGGCGAGCACCGTCACGCCCTCCTCCGCGCCGGGGACGGCGACGACGACGGCCTGGTCGACGCCCTTCTGCCGGAGCAGGTGGGCCTCCACCTCGCCGGTCTCGATGCGGTGGCCCAGCACCTTGACCTGGGTGTCCAGCCGGCCCAGGTAGCCGTACTCGCCGCCCGCCGTGCGCCGGACGAGGTCGCCGGTGCGGTACCAGCGGCGGGTGCGGCCGTCCTCGGACCGCGTGAGGTGGAAGGCGCTCTCGGTCTGCTCGGGCGCGTTCAGATACCCCTCGAAGACCTGCGGCCCGCAGAGGCAGAGCTCGCCGGGCTCTCCGTCGGGGACCGGGCGGCCGTCCTCGGCCAGCGCCGCCGCGGCCATGCCCGGGTAGGGGGAGCCGATCGACACGGTCCCGTTGACGACGGCGTCCGGCGAGGTCCGCGGGTCCCAGCGGTGCACCAGGCAGGTGATGGTCGCCTCGGTCGGCCCGTACAGGTTCTCCAGGATGGACCCGGGTGCGGCCGCCAGCCACGCCCGGGCGGTGTCCTCGGGCAGCGCCTCGCCGCAGAACAGGCTCCAGCGCAGCGACGTCAGGCTGCCCGGTGCCAGCACCCCGCGGCGGTGCTGGAGGACGGCCACCGAGGGCACCGCGAACCAGACGGTGATGGCGTTGTCGCGCACGAAGTCCAGCGGTGTCATCAGGTCGAAGGCGTCCATCGGGAACAGGCATCCGCCGCTTCCCCAGGCCATGAACAGGTCGAAGACGGACGGGTCGAAGGTCTGGTCGAAGGTGTTGGTGAACCGGTCGTCCTCGGTGAAGTCGTACCGCTGGACGTTGGTGGACAGGAACGCGGTCAGGTTGGCGTGCGAGATCGGCACGCCCTTGGGGCGGCCGGTGGAGCCGGAGGTGAACAGCAGGTAGGCGTGGCCTCGCGGGTCGCCGGGCACGGGCTCGGCGAGGGACACGCCGTCCTCGACATCGCGGCGGGTGAGGACCCGTATCCCCGGCGGGAGGTTCGCGGGCGCTTCGTCGCTCTCCGGCAGTATGGCGACGGGGGCGTCGGCCAAACCGTCGAGCAGCGGCCCGAGTTGGGCGAGGGAGCCCGGGTCGGCCAGGACGACGTCCACCTCGGCGCGCTCCATGATGTCCTGGTTGCGGGCCACGGGGTACTTCTTGTTCAGCGGCACCGCGGTCGCCCCCGCGTACAGGACGGCGAGGAAGCCCGCGTAGGTGACGAGGCTCTGGTGGCCGAGGATGCCCACGCGCTTCGGCGGCTTCTCCAGGCCGGTGAGCGCGGCGGCCCAGAGCCGGGCGACGGCGTCCAGTTCCCGGTACGTCCAGGTCCGCCCGCGCAGGGACAGCGCGGGTTTCTCCGGAACGCGCCGGACCGAGGCCCGGAATCCGGAGTGGAGGAAGAGGGGCGCTGCTGCCTTCATGGTGGTCACGTTCCGTTTCGACGGTTGGGCGGGGTCGACGGGTTCGGCGGGTTCGACGTGGGGGGTAGCTCGGCGGCGGGCTACGGCTGGAGGCGGCCGACGTGCCAGCCCTCCCCCTCGCCGTCGCCCGCGCCGTCGCGGTCGTAGCGCAGTCGTTCGTGCAGCCGGTCCGCGCCGTCGGCCCAGAACTCAACGCCGTGGAACCGGAGTTCGTAGGCGGCGAAGCCCTCGGGGCGGGGCAGCGGCGCGCCGCTCTCCCCCAGTTCCAGGGCCCGTCGGCGCAGCGCCTCCACGGCGTCCGGTCCGGTCACCGGCTCGCTCTGCCGCGACACGCTCGACATCGCGTGGGTGAACACCGGGCGCTCCCGCCACAGGGCGTCGGCCGCCGCGACGGACAGTCGTACGACCGGCCCGTCGACGACGATCTGCCGGCTGGTCTCGCGCCAGTACAGGACGCCCGACGCCCAGGGGTTGACGGCCAGTTCACGCCCTTTCCGGCTGCCCGCGTGGGTGATGAAGACCAGCCCGGTGTCGGTCACCTGGTTGATCACCACGGTCCGGGTCGAGGGCCTCCCGGCCGCGTCGGCGGTGGCCAGGGCCAGCGCCCGGGGCTCACGGACCCCGTCGCGCACCGCGCCGTCGAGCCACGCGCGCAGCAGGCCCACCGGCTCGGCGGGCGGCTCGGCGTACTCGGGGAAGGCGACCTCGATGGTCCCGGTCATGCTTTCCGACCTGGCGTTGCTCATACGTCTCTCCGGTTGGCGGTTCTGCGGGGCATGTGCGGCATGTGCCGATACAGGCTGGAGTGGATGGTTACGTCACAGGCGTAGCGTTCCTTCGATCGTGACGACGCCGTCGCCGCCGACCTCGACGCCGGTGACCAGCTCTCCCGTGCCCTCGGCGAGCGCGTGCATGGGTGAGGGCCGGCCCATCTCTACGCCCTGTGTGATCACGATGCCCTGCCCGTACTCGATCAGGCCGTGCCGGGCCAGGTGGATCGCTATCGGACCGGCGGCGGAGCCGGTGGCCGCGTCCTCCACGACGCCGTAGGCGGGCGAGAACATGCGGCTGCGCCAGTTCGTGCCGGAGCCGGCGAAGCAGTTGGCGGCCAGGTCCTCGAACGTGCTCAGCGCGCGGTGGTCCGGGGTGAGCGCGGACAGCTCCGCCACGCTGCCGAGGCCGACCAGGACGTGGCGGGGCCCGTTGTGGTAGACGTCCACCGGCAGGGCGGGGTCGCGGACGCCGAGCGCGGCCAGCAGTTCCGCGCGCCGCTCGAAGGGCTGCCAGGTCGGCACGGGCTGGCGCATCCACGCGGCGGTCACCACGCCGCCGGTGCGGACCAGTTCGAAGGGGATGAGCCCCATCGCCGTCTCCAGCTTGAGCTGGTCGGCCGGTCCCCGGTTGCCGAGGGCGATGGCGGTGCCGAGCAACGGGTGCCCGGCGAAAGGGAGTTCGTTGACCGGGGTGAAGATCCGGACGCGTGCGTCGCCGCCTTCCTCGGGCCGCAGCACGAAGGTGGTCTCGGAGAGGTTCATCTCCCGTGCCACGCGCTGCATCTGAGGACCCGTCAGGTCGTCGGCGTCGAAGTACACGGCCACCGGGTTGCCCTTGAGCGGCTCCGTCGCGAAGGCGTCGACGACCACATAGGGGTACGCGGAGATCTCTCGCTGTCGTGTCGTCATGAGGTGATCACGTCCTGAAGGGCGGCGGCCAGGATGCGCGGGCCGTGCTGGGTGAGTACGGACTCGGCGTGGAACTGAAGGCTCATGAAGTGCGGGCCGCGCAGCCCGTACACCTCCCCCGTCACCGGGTCCCGGCTGATCTCCACCACGCCGACGCCGTCGACATCGCGTTTGTCGTCGTCGCTGGCGGCGGCGAAGGCGTTGTAGAAGCCCACCTTCTCGCGGGCGCCGAAGTAGTTGATCTCGCGTTGGAGGCCCTGGTTGGGGGCGGGCAGCCGGGACACCTCGAAACCGAGGGCCAGGCTGAGCACCTGGTGGCTGAGGCAGACGGCGACGAAGGGGCGGCGCTCGGCCAGCAGGGTGCGTACGGCCGTGTGGAGGTGGCCGATCCGGGGATGGGCCGTGTCGGCGGGGTCGCCGGGGCCCGGCCCCATCACGACGAGGTCGTGGTCGGCGAAGGCGTACTCCTCGTCGAAGCGGCGCACGGTGACGTGCAGGCCCATGGCGCGCAGTTGGCCGGCGATCATGGAGGTGAAGGTGTCCTCGGCGTCGACGACTAGGACGCGGCTCCCGGCGAGCGCGGAGTGCGGCGCCGGTCGGTCGGCGGCCCCGCTCAGCCAGAACCCGGCGATGGAGTCGTTGCGCCGCTCCAGCGCGGCGCGGACCTCGGGGTGGTCGGCGAAGCTCCCGACGCCGCCGGACTCCAGCGCGCTGACCAGGGCGGCTGCCTTGGCCCGGGTCTCGGCGGCCTCGCGGGCCGGGTCGGAGTGGCGTACGAGTGTGGCGCCGACGCCGATCTCCACCCGGCCGGACGCGTCGATGTCCGCGGTGCGGATGAGGATCGCGGAGTCCATGGCCCGTCCGCCGTGCTCGTCGCGCCCCACGAGGGCCGCGACACCGCTGTAGTAGCCGCGCCCCTTCTCCTCGTAGGCGTCGATGACCCGGCAGGCGCTCTCCAGCGGGGAACCGGTGACCGTGGGCGCGAACATGGTCTCGCGCAGGATGTCCCGTACGTCGCGCCCGGTGCGGCCCTCGATGAAGTACTCGGTGTGCGCGAGCCGGGCCATCTCCTTGAGGTAGGGGCCCTTGACCTGCCCGCCCGACTCGCAGATCCGGGCCATCATCTTGAGTTCCTCGTCGACGACCATGTACAGCTCGTCGGCCTCCTTGCGGTCGGCCAGGAAGTCCATGACGTCCGGCAGGGTGGGGCCGCCCGGCGGGTAGCGGTAGGTGCCGCTGATCGGGTTCATCACGGCGGTGCCGGCGTCGAGGCTGACGTGCCGTTCGGGCGAGGCGCCGACGAGGGTGCGCTCCCCCGCGTGGATCAGGAACGTCCAGTACGCGCCGACCTCCCGCCGCACGAGCCGGGAGAAGAACGACAGCGCGCTGGCCGGCCGGTAGTCGGTGATGGTGGCGACGAAGGACCGCTTGATGACGAAGTTCGCCCCCTCGCCCGCGCCGATCACGTCGTCGACGACCTTGCGGACGATGCCCTGGTAGCTCTCGTCGTCGATGTCGAAGTGCGCGTCGGCCAGCGCGGACGGCACCTGCGGGATGCGCCCCAGCGCCTCGGCCAGCGGAATGCGCGCCTGGTCGGTCACGCTCAGCGCGAGCAGCGGCGCGCCGTCGTCCGCCGCCACGAAGCCGCGTTCGGCGATCTGCCTGTACGGGACGACGGCGAGGACCTCGTGATGGGCGCCGCCGGGTTCGGCCGGTGCGTCGGGCAGGGTGATGCCGGCGAGCGTCGCGGGCGTCGAGACGTCGCCGACCAGCACGTCGAGGACACCGTCCGCGCCCGCCTCCGGCCGGTACAGCAGGGCGAAGTCCCCGGCGCGGCCGGACAGTACGCGGTCGAGCAGGTCGCCGTTCGCCCCGGTCATACGAGGACCTCCTCGGCGGTGACGACCATCGCGCAGCGTCCGGCGGCGTAGTCGAGGGCGAGCCGGTGGTGGCTCTCGTCGAAGTCGGCGACGGCGTCGGCGACCAGGAAGGTCTGGATGTCGTGGGTGAACGCCTCGACGGCGGTCATGAGGACGCCGACATGGGCGTACACGCCACAGATGATCAGTTGGTCGCGGCCGGCCTTGCGCATGAGCTCCAGCAGGGGGGAGTTGTGGAAGGCGCTGTAGCGCCACTTGGTGAGCTGCCAGTCGTCGGCGCGGGGCGCGAGCGCGTCGACGACGCCGCGGTCCGCGAGGTCCCTGCGCATGCCGGGCCCCCAGAAGTCCGCCAGCAGACCGCGCTCCTGCTCGGTCATGCTGCCGGGCTGGGCGGTGTAGGCCACGGGGACGCCGAGGGCGGCGCACCGGTCGCGCACGGACGCCGCGTTGGCCACCAGCGGTTCGCGGACGCCGTCCGGGAAGGGGGCCAGGAAGAAGCGCTGCATGTCGTGCAGGAGCAGCACGGCGCGGTCCGGATCGGGCGTCCACCGGGCGGTGTTGGCGGGCAGGTCGCCCGCGACCGGAAGCGCGTAGGGCTCGATGGGGGGAATGCCGACCATTTCTTCCTTCCAGGGCCTGACTCGGAACGGGAGGGGGCGGGGCGGGTGCGGGACGAGTGCGGGAGGGGTGCGGGGGGGTGCGGGAGGGGTGCGGGACTGGTCCGGGATCGGAGCGGGAGAGGTGCGGGACGAGGGTCAGGGATCGGAGCCGGAGAGGTGCGGGACGGGTCCGGGGTCAGACGTTCCAGGTGGCCACGACGGAGAGGGCCTGCCGTGGGTTGAGCCGGGGGTCGCAGAACGTCGTGTACTTGTCGCCGACATGGCCGAGGTCCGCCTCGCACGAGACGCACTCGGTGACGTCGCTGGGGGTGGTCTCCAGGTGCAGTCCGCCGCACACGCCGCCGGCGCCGTTGACGGCCTCCTGGAAGCGCCGCACCTCGTTCGAGACCGTCGCGACGTGGCGGGTCTTGCTGCCGTCGGGCGCGGTGAAGGTGTTGCCGTGCATGGGATCGGTCAGCCAGACGACCGGGTGTCCCGCCTTGCGCACCGCCTCGACCAGCGGCGGAAGCCGCTCCGCGATCCGGTCGGCGCCCATCCGGGCGATGAGCGTCAGCCGTCCGGGCACGCGGTCGGGGTCGAGGCGCTCGCACAGCGCCACCAGCTCGCCGGGCTCCATCGAGGGGCCCACCTTGCAGCCCACCGGGTTGCTCACCCCGGCGAGCAACGCCACGTGCGCGCCGTCGAGTTGGCGCGTGCGTTCACCGATCCAGGGCCAGTGCGTGGAGCCGAGGAACAGACTGCCGTCGTCGTCCGTGCGCAGCATGGGGATCTCGTAGTCGAGCAGCAGTGCCTCGTGGCTGCTCCAGACCGGCGGGCCGAGGGGGTCGCGCAGCGGCGCGTCCCCGTGCCAGCCGAGGTGCCTCATCATCTCGCTCGCCGCCATGTAACAGGTGAGGATGCGCAGCGGATCCGGGCGTCTGACCTCGGGGTCGGGCTCGGGTCCGTTGACCATGTGGCCCCGGAACGTGGGCAGTCGGACGTCGCCCACCAACTCGGTCGCGCTGGAACGGGGCTTGGCGAACTGGCCCGCGATGCGGCCGGCCCGGACGACGGGCCGGCCCGCGTTCATACGCAGGGTGCCGGCGAGCAGGTCCAGGAGCGCGGCCTTGCGGGAGACGTCCGCGGGCGAGCACTCGTCGGGGTCCTCGGCGCAGTCGCCGGCCTGGACCACCACGGCCTCGCCTGCGACGACCCGGGCGAGCGCGTCGCGCAGCACGCCCACGTCGTGGGCCCGCACCAGCGCGGGGCCGGCGGCCAGGGTGTCGGCCACCCGCTCGACCTGCTGCGGGTCGGGCCAGTCGGGCTGCTGCAGTGCCTTGCGGGTGCGGATGTCGCGCAGGACTTCGTCCACGAGGTCCTCCTATGCGGCGGGATGAGCGGCCGGTCAGGTGGGTATGCCGGCGCGCTTGATCTCGGGGACGGGGATGCCCAGGGCGCGCAGTTGCTCGAACGGGTTCATGAACTCCCGCTGAAGCTTGATCCGGCCGTTCTCCAGCTCGAACGAGTGCAGGAAGTGGTTCTCGTAGTAGCCCTCGGGGTAGTCCGCGAAGAGGATCTTGCCGCGGCCGTCGCACTCCACCCAGAAGCGGTTGGGGTCCTGGGTCTCGAAGATCTGGACGTTGTACCACTCCCAGTCCGGGAAGGTCTTCAGCGACCACACCGCGTGCTCACCGAGCCGGTCGCGGCCGTTGATGCTGATCGGGGCGCCGGTGTCGGTGGTCCACAGACCGCCGACGCCGTCCTCGGTGAAGAGCAGATGCCGCTTCAGGCGGGCCTCGCCCAGGGCGGCCATGTACGTCTCGACGGTGGCCCGGTTCCTGCCGCGCAGTTCGGCTTCGTCGGCGAATTCGTTGCTCCGGGTCGATTCAGGCATGGCTGAACTCCAAGAGAAGGGAGGGGAAGGAAAGGGAGGGGAGCAGAGAAGAAGGGAAAGGCGCCTGGGGGCAACCGACCGGTGTGGGGGCGACACCGTCGGGCACGCTGGGCGGCCTCCACAGATCTTGCCGGTCGCGGGGAGCCCGTACAAGAAACAACAACTCAACTCGACGTCAGACTCGTTGCAGGTTCCGCAGGCGCAGTCCAGCTTCGTCAGAGGAGTGTCAACTCCCGGGTAACTAGGTGCGGTTGGTCCAATCGGCCTGCCAGGATGGTCGAGCGCCTTCGGGACCGGCACCGATACCGGCACCGGGTCCGGGTCGGACGTGAGAACGCCCGGCCGGGGAGACCCCAGCCGGGCGTACAGAAGGAGAGAAGGGCCGGACAATGGCCAGAGATGAGCAGAAGACCGGTCAGGCACAACCCAGTTGGAAGCCCACGCCGCGCACCGTGCGGATCCAGTCGCTGTTGCCGAGCTTGCCGCGCAGGCTGCTGATGTGGGTGTCGATGGTGCGCCGGGACCAGACGTCACCCCACACGGCCTGCATGATCCTCTTGCGTGGCACGACCGCGTCGGGCTGTGCCGCCAGCAGGTAGAGCAGGTCGAACTCCTTGCGGGTGACCTCGACCGGGCGGCCGTTGAGGCTCACCTGACGAGCGGCCGCGTCGATGCACAGGGGGCCGTGGGTGATCAACGTCGGGGTCACAGTGGACGTCTGGACGCGACGCATGACGGCCTCGATCCGAGCCATCAACTCCCTGAAGCCGTAAGGCTTGACGAGGTAGTCGTCGGCGCCGGCCTGCAATCCCAGGACCCGGTCGAGTTCCGTGCCGCGCGCGGTGACGGCGATGATCGCCGTGTTTCCCTCGGAGCGGATCTGGCGGCACACCTCCAGTCCGTCCAGATCCGGCAGTTCGAGGTCCAACAGGACCAGATCGGCGCCCTCGTACACGTTGAGGGCCGCGAGTCCGGCGTCCACCCGTTCCACATCGTGGCCGTGCCGCTGCAGGCCCTTCACGAGAAACTCCGCGTCCTCGTCGCCGTTCTCCACCACGAGCACCCGCCAGACGGCCGGCGCTCGATACCCCTGCTGTCTGCGTGAGGTCGGAAGTTCGTTCCCGGTCCAGCCTGCCCTCTGCACACCGGGGACTCCCGGCAAATGACGATTCATCGGGTCAGAACGGACGACCACAGTTTCCCCCTTTGAGATACCACCCAAGCCAACTGGCCACCAGCCGGGGCGGTGCGCACAGTAACAAACCTTCATAGCCGAACATCAAACGGATAGGAAAGGTTTAATTTTCAACACGTCGGCACCGTCCCACACTTCAGCACCCGACGACATCGGTCAATATTGAACCCGGGAGATTAAGCGGGCATAAAATCTCCTGGCGGGATCACAGGATCGTCGGCTCGCCGGATCGCGGGCCGTAGGCCACCCACACCCCACCCACGCCCCGCCCGCCAGGTGTTCCGGTTCCGGTCGCCGCCTCCCGTGATGACACGCGGCACGCAACCTCCCTTACGCACAACCCCCCTTCCACGCCGTCCAGTTGACATGTCGTCCAGTTGCGTAGCGGCGGGCGCCGCGCCCCCGAATCTGAGTAGTGGCCACTCAGGCGCAGCGCAGCGTCCGCGTGGTCGGCTTGGGTCGGCAACGCCCGCACAGGCCACGCCGAAATTCGCGTGAAGAGCGTCGGAAAGGATCCACGATGAAGTTCGATGACGTCTATCTGTCCGGTCTCGGCACCTTTGTGCCCGGCCTGGTGACGACGCAGCAGGCGGTGGAGTCCGGCTGGTACGGCGCGGACGTCCGCGAGGCCTCGGGGCTCGAGTCGGTCGCCGTCTCCGATTCGCTGTCGGCCCCGGAGATGGCCGTATTGGCGGCCAAAGAGGCAATTCAGCGCTCGGGGCACGCACCCGAGGATTTCGCCGCGCTCTTCCACAGCTCCGCATATCACCAGGGCCCCGACGGCTGGTCGCCGGCGCACTATGTCCTTACGAATACCCTGAACACACCGATCACGGCGCTGGAAATCAAGCAGGGCTGCCAGGGAATGCTTTCCGCCCTTGCCATTTCCGCACACCGGCTCGCCTGCGACCCACGCAAGTCGGCGGTCCTGCTCACCGCGGCGGACAATTACTCCGCCCCGCTGGTCGACCGCTGGACGACCTCGCGCCTGTCCATCCTGGGCGACGGCGCGGCGGCGGCGGTCGTCTCCCGCGAGGGCGGTGTCGCGAGGCTGCTGTCCGTCGCGTCGTGCTCCGCCCCCGAGATGGAGGCGCTGCACCGCGGCAGCGAGCCGATCTTCCCGCCGGCGGTGACCGTCGGCAGGGAGCTCGACTACGAGGCCCGCGTCAGGTTCTGGATGGAGGAGTGGGCCAAGGGCAACACTCCCCCGATG
Source organism: Streptomyces sp. yr375 (assembly GCF_900110755.1). GTDB lineage: Bacteria > Actinomycetota > Actinomycetes > Streptomycetales > Streptomycetaceae > Streptomyces. Next base: position 69,125 of record NZ_FOFF01000031.1, on the reverse strand, counting down.
CAGCACCCGGGCGAGGTGCTGCGCAAGGCCCTCGACGAGGCGTGTGAGGACGCCGGCATCACCGCCGACGAGATCAAACGGGTCTGCCACCCGAGCGCCACGCTCGACGCGCTGCGCGATCAGTTCCTCGACCCGATCGACTTCACCCTCGACAGCGGGATCTGGGAGCACACCAGCAAGGTCGGCCACATCAGCGCCGCCGATGTCTTCATCGGCCTGGAGCACGTGTGGAGCACCCGGCAGGTCGGCCCCGGGGACAAGGTGATGCTCTTCACCGGCAGTCCGGGTTTCGAGGCCGGTGTCGCCATCGTGGAGATCGTCGCCGAACCCGCCGAGTGACCACCCCGCCGCCCCTGAAAGGACACACCAGATGCCCCGGACCGACCGTACCGAGACCAACGGAACCACCAACGGAACCGACAGCACTCGCGGAACGAAGCCCGCACCGGCAACGCCGGCTCCGCCCGTCACCGGCGAGGAACTGCGTTCGGTGCTCGCCGAGTTGATCGGCGTCAGCCCGGCCGAGATCGAGGACGACGCCAATCTCATCCGGCTGGGCCTCGGGTCCCTGGAGATGATGCGCCTGGTCACCAAGTGGCGCCGCGCAGGCCTGGGCGTGGACTTCGGAGAACTGACCAGCACCCCGACATTCGCCGCCTGGAACGACCGCATCACCCAGGAACTGACAGAGAAGACGGGCTGAACACCGTTCACAGCGGTCCACCGGCCGGGGGGGGCTGGTCACAACGTTCCACCGTCCCGGGGGCCCGGTCACAGCGGCCTACCCGTCCAGGCGAGGCTGGCCAGAGCAGCCCACCGTCCGGAGGCCCCGGCCGCCACAGCGGCCCACCAGTCCGGGGGTCGGCCAGAGCTGCCCACTGTCCGAAGGGCCCGGTCGCAACGGCCCACGGGCCCGGGGGCCCGGCCACACGGGTCCACCGGCCGGGGCGCCAGGGCATCCGCACCCGAACACGCGACACCCGCCCCGGACCCACCGGCCAGAGAGCCCGATAAGCGGCCCACCTTCCAAAGGGCCCGATCACAACGTTCCACCGTCCGGGGCCCGGCCACAGCGGCGCACCGTCCCGGGGGCCCAGCCGCAGCGCCACCGTCCCGGGGACCCAGTCGCAGCGGTCCACCCGGCCGGGGCGCCGGGGCATCCGCACCCGAGCACACGACACCCGCCCCGAACCCACCAGCCAGAGGGCCCGGTCGCAGCGGCCCACCTTCCAGAGGGTCTGGTCGCAGCGCTCCACCGGCCGGGGACCCAGTCGCAGCGGTCCACCGGCCGGGGCGGCGGGGCATCCGCACCCGAGCACACGACACCCGCCCCACTCCACTCCAACCCTCCCCGCTCCACCCCGGCCCACCCCGCTCTGGCGCGCCCTGGCCCGCCCCGGGCCACCCCGGTCCGCCCCGGCGCGCCCGCTCAGGCGATGCGCCCGACGCGGGCGGGCCCCAGGCCCAGCCGGGGAGCCAGCTCCGACCTGGTGGTGACGCCGAGCTTGCCGTAGGCGCGGTAGAGGTGGTTCTCCACGGTCCGTACGGACAGGACGAGCCGGTCGGCGATCTCCTGGTTGGACAGGTGTGAGACGGCGAGGGTCACGATCTCCCGCTCGCGGGCGGTGAGTCCGGTACGGGAACCACGGCCCCGTCGCTCGGCCGGCACGGCCCACTGAGGCGGCTCGGAGCCGCAGCGGGAGACGAGTGCGACGCCCGCGAGCTGCGCGGCCCGGGCCTTGCGCCGGTCGCCGGACGCCTGGTGCGCGTGCGCCGCCTGCGCGCAGGCCTCCGCCGCGAGTGGCAGCAGCCCCAGGGCGTCGTACCGCCGGGCGACCTCGTCCAGGGCGTCGCCGTCGTCCCGCGAGAGCGCCAGGACGTGCCGCGGCCGGACCGCGTCGGTCGTCGCGGGCGGACCACCGCAGGCGGCCGCCCAGACGGCCACGGCGCTGGTCGCCGCGCCTGCCCGAGCCGCCAGATGCATCGCGGCGAGCGCCTGTCCGTGCCGAGCGGCGGACAGGGCCCGCCCGGCGACCCGCAACGCCCGGCGTGCCGCGGCCTCGCGGTCGCCGAGGCAGGCCTCCACGAGCGCGGCTTCCAACTCCACCGCGTCCGCCATCAGCGGGTACCGGCACTCGTCCTGCTGCGCCGCCCGGGCCTCTTCCAGCAGGGAGACGGCTTCCAGTCCATCCCCCGACTCCGCGACGGCACCGGCCAGTTGGGCGATGCGCCAGGAGCGGGTGCTGAGCCAGTCGGTGGGTGCGCGGTAGGCGGCCGCCTGCCGCAGCAGCGGGACCGCCTCGGCCGTACGGCCCGCGCCGCGCAGGATGCGCGCCTCCAGGAGATCGGCGTACGTGCGGGCGCGGGCGTCGTCGTCCGCGGCCTGCTCGCGCAGGGCGGCCAGCACCTCCCCGGCCTCGGCCGGTCCCCTGGTGTACGCGGTGAGCCACCCGGTGACACAGAGGTGGTCGAGGCGGGTCGCCTCGTCCCGGCCGGGCAGGGCCGGGCGGGACGCGGACAGCACGGCAAGGGCTGCGTCGTCGTCGCCCGACACGTGGTGAAGCAGGGCGAGCAGGGGCTCGGCGTCCGGCGCCGCCTCGGCCAACTGCCGTGCGTGAACGATCCGGTCCTTGACCAACCGCACCAGGGCCCGCGCCCCGAGATCCGTCTCGGCGACCGCCTCCGCCTCCGCGAGCCGCCCCAGACCGAGGCTCATATTGAGAGCGCGCGGACGAAGCACGGCGGCGTCCTGCGCGGCCTGCGCGAAGTAGGCCTCCGCCTCCACATGACGGCGCTGTCCAACCAGCGCCTCACCAAGAAGCCGAACCACGACGACGTCGTCGGCTCCGGGGGCGGCTCCGGCAGCGGCTCCGGAGACGGCCCCGGTGACAGACCCGGCAGCGGTGCTGGAGACAGCCCCGGTGACGAACCCGGCAGCGGCACCGGCAGCAGCCCCGCAGACGGCACCGACAGCGGTCCCAGAAGCGACCCCGGAGGCGACCCCGGCAGCAGCCCCGGAGACGGGCCGGGCAGCGGCCCCGACGGTGGCCCCGGTGGTGGCCCCAGAGACGGCCCCGCCGGCGAGGGCTGCACGGCTCAGTCGTTCGGCGAGTGGGTAGTCCTCGGCGCGTAGCGCGCTCACGGCCGCCGCCCGTGACCGGGCGGGTTCCGGCAGCCGCCCCGCGCCGAGGCCGAGTACGGCGATGCGGGCCGCGTCGCCGGGGCGGTGGGCTCCCGCGTCCTCGACCGCGTCGGCGATCCGCTGCCGCAGCCGGCGGGCCGTCAGCTCCGGGAGGGTGGCCGCGACGACGGCCTCGCACAGGGGGTGGGCGAGTCGCAGGTCGAGCCGGAATCCCGCGCGTCGGGCGACGAGTACACCACGCCGGTTCAGCGACTCCGCCGCCTCGCCGAGTTCGTCGACGATCGGTAGCCCGGTCTGCAGCGAGCCGGCGAGCGCCAGCATGTTGACCAGCTCGCGTTCGCCCGGCCCGAGGTCGCCGAGCAGCAGCTCCACCAGATCGACCAGCCTGCTGTCGGGCACCCCGAGCAGACCGGGCCACTGCCACCTGCCCCGTACGGGTCGCAGGGTGCCCTCGGCGAGGGCCTGGTCCGCCAGTTCCCGCAGGGTCAGCGCATTGCCGCGGGTGAGTCTCCAGAAGCGCTCGGCGGTGTCGACGGCCACCGGCCCGCCGAGCCGCGCCGCGAGCATGCGCACGCTCCCCGACCTGTCGAGGGCGTCGACGCCGAGCCGTCGCACGCGCTTGCCGATGAGCAGCCGCCGCACCCCGCCCGGCAGGGCGCCGGGCGGGGCGGTGGCCAGCAGCAGCGCCTGGCCGCTGTCCGCCAGTCGGCACGCCAGGCCCAGGGTCACCGGGTCGGCCAGGTGCACGTCGTCGATCGCCACGGCGACCTGTCGACGCGCCGCCCGCGCCGGGGACGACAGCGGCTGGGACGGGAGCGCTGCGCGCAGGTGGTTCCCCGGCACGTCACCGCGCACCACCCGGGTGCCCGTACGCTCCGCCTGTTCCAGCGCGGCGTTCAGGAGCGTGCTCTTTCCCGTCCCGTGCTCGCCGACCAGGAGAGCGCCGACCCCCGCAGCCGTCCATTGTTTGATCTCCGCGAGTTCCGACTCCCTCGCGGTAACGGGCCACACACCTTCGACCACTGTCTCTCCCCCGTGCAGACTGCGGACGCCTCGCATATCACCGAATATCAGGCCTGCGGCGCCTTCCCCCGCATATAGACGATCGGCACCGGAACAGTGATCTCGCCATTCTCGTCCCGCAGCGTGTCCAGTCGCCGGGAGACCTCCGAAACGACCTCGCGGCGCTCATTCTCCTCGATACGCTCCCACATTCCACGCATTCCGGTGGTGTACGTGAATTCAACCCACTGCTCGCCCGACTCGACGACGACCGGCAGCTCTTCCTCCACCACCTCGACGTCGACGAATCCGGCGTCCTCGAGGGTCTTCGCTATGGACTCCGCGGTGATCAGCCAGTTCGAGCCGGCTTCGGCGAACTGGGAGTCGTAGGCGCCGCTCTGCTTCAGCGACTGCAGCATGTACGGCATCAGCAGTTCGTTCACGATCTCCGGGAAGAGCGCCCACTTGCCGCGCGTGGTCGAGAAGAACGACGGCGCGGCCGTCGCGAACCGGCCACCCGCACGCAGCAGTTCCCGGTACGGGCGTACGTCGTCGGAGCTCTTGACCCAGATGAACAGGCTGCAACTGCCGATCACCGCGTCGAACCGGCCCGCCGCGAACTCGGGCCGCTGCCCGTTCATGACCTCGACCGAGACCCGCTTCAGACCGCGCTCCTCGGCGTCCCCCCGCGCGTACTTGACCATCTCCTCGGAGATGTCGACGCCGATCACCTCGCCGCTCTCACCGACGGCCTCGGCGGCGGGGAAGAGCGCGGCTCCACGACCCGCGCCGACATCGAGAACGGAATTCCCGGCAGAAATTCCCGAGAACTCGACAAGGCGGCGCCCGATCGGCCGGAAGAACTCCACACCGCTCTGGTCGTACGCTTTCGCCGTCTTGTTGAAAAGGTTGTACATCTCTTCGGTGTTCTCAGCGCTGCCCATACAATTCTCCCCGATTCGACCGAACTCCGCACCGACACCCACGATATTTCGGGGCAATACCAACACGCTTTCGGCCACGTGTCCAATAGCAAACCCTTCTTTCGACCATCAAGAAGCGTTATGCCACTGCCCCGTCGTCCGGGAGTGCGTACGAGCGAACAGCCTGGAGTTCGCCGTCGGTGCGCTCCTTGAGGGCGGTGACCTCGTTGGCGAGGTCGTCGCCGCGCAGCACGGTGGTGCCCGCCCAGGCGGGGTCGCCGAGCGTCGCGGAGACCACATGCTTCGGCAGCGCGTTCGGCTTGCCCGCGACCGGGTCGGCCGGATCGGTGTTCTTCGGCCAGTACCCGGCCAAGCTGTCGTACGCAAAACACGTGAACACCCCGTTCCCGCCGGGGTGTTCACGTGGTTCGCGTCGGTTTCGTGGTTCGCCGTGGTGGACGGTGGGTCAGGCGCCCAGTTCCTGGTGGCGGGCTGTCAGGGATGTTGTGCCTGTGTCCGTCAAGGAGCCGAAGAGGCGTAGGCGGGAGATTCCGCCGTCGGGGTAGATGTCCACGCGTGCGTGCGTGCCGACGGCCGGGGTCGGTAGGACGAAGCGGTGGTTGGTGTCGGGCTGGAGGCGGGTGCGGGGGAGGATCTCCGTCCACTCGCCGCTCTCGCCGTCCTTGACCGAGACCGTGGCCCAGCCGGCGCTGTTGCCCTTCAGGTACGCGGTGTCGATCTCCAGGGCGCGGATCTGCGCCTGGGCCGCGAGGCGGTAGCGGATCCAGTCGTTGCCGTTGTCGCGGCGGCGGCGGGTCTCCCAGCCGTCGTCCATCTTGCGGGAGCGGCCCGGCTGGATGGTGTTGGAGGCCGGGGAGTAGAACAGGTTGGAGGCGTCCTCGGCCCGGCCGCCGTTCTCCAGGGCGACGACGTCGAAGGTGCCGAGCGCCGCGAGCCACGCGGGGTCGGGGACGACCTCGCCGTACACGCGCAGGCGGGCGATGCCGCCGTCGGGGTGCTGGTTGACCCGCAGGTGAGTGAAGCGCTGCTCCGCCGACACCGCGAAGCCGTTCGCCGCGTGGCCGCCGACGGCCGTGCGCGGGACCAGCGTCGTCCACTTCACGTCGTCGCCGAGCAGGTCCTCGGGGGACGGCGAGCCCGCCACCGAGGTGCCCTCGACGGAGACCGCCTGCGGGTAGTTGCCGCGGAAGTGGGCGGTGTCGACGACGATGCCGCGGATCACGCCGGGCGTGCCGAGGCGGACCAGCGCCCAGTCGTGGTCATCGGCGGTTGGCCAGGGGTGGTCGGCGGACGCGCCGCGCCGGCGGCGGGTCTCCCAGCCGTCCATGATCTTGCCCTTGTGCCCGAAGCGCTCGGGGTCGAACTCGGCCGGCCCCGGCAGCAGCAGGTTCTCGCGCTCGGCGAAGAACTCGTCGTTGGCGGCGATGACGCCGGCGCCGAGCTGCCGGTCGGCGAGGTCGGTGTACCGGGTGAAGGGGAAGTCGGCGGTGCGGTAGTCCGCGTACGGGTCGCCGCCGCCGTAGGGGTTCGCGTCGCCGGTGAAGCTCTCTATCGCCGTCACGGTGATCAGGTCTGCCTTTCGGGGGTCGGCCAGTGCGGGTGCGGGTGCGGGGGGGTGCGTATGACGTATGGGGTGCGGGTGCCCGTAACCCCTCAGGGGGTGCGGGTGAGGAGGCGGCCCTTCGGGTCGGTGAACTCGCCGTCGGCGACGATCCGTTCGCCGCGCAGCCAGGTGGACTTCACGACGCCGGACAGGGTCTTGCCGGCGTACGCCGTGACGCGGTTGCGGTGTTGGAGGGCGGCCGGATCGACGGTGAAGGTCTCGTCGGGGGCGAGGACGGCGAAGTCGGCGTCGCGGCCCACCTCGATCGCGCCCTTGCGGGTGAGGCCCGCGAGGGCGGCGGTGCGCGCGGACATCCACCGGACGACGTCCTCCAGGCCGTGGCCGCGCCTGCGCGCCTCCGTCCAGACGGCCGCCAGGCTCAGTTGGAGGCCGGAGATGCCGCCCCACGCGGTCGCGAAGTCGTCGGTCTTCAGGTCGGCCGTGGACGGGGAGTGGTCGGTGACCACGCAGTCGATGGTGCCGTCCGCGAGGGCCTGCCACAGCAGGTCCTGGTTGGCGGACTCGCGGATGGGCGGGCAGCACTTGAACTCGCTTGCCCCGTCCGGGACTTCCTCGGCAGTGAGGGTCAGGTAGTGCGGGCAGGTCTCGACCGTGACGCGGACGCCCTCCGCCTTCGCGGCGGCGATCAGCGGCAGCGCGTCGCTGGAGGAGAGGTGCAGGACGTGCACGCGCGCGTGGAGGCGTTTCGCCTCGGCGACGAGGTGCGCGATGGCCGTGTCCTCGGCGTCGCGGGGGCGGGAGGCCAGGAAGTCGGCGTACTTGGGGCCGCCCTGTTGCGGGGCGGCGGCCAGGTGGTGCGGGTCCTCGGCGTGCACGATCAGCAGGCCGTCGAAGGCGGCGATCTCGGCGAGCGACGCGGCGAGTCCGTCCCGGTCGAGGTGCGGGAACTCGTCCACGCCCGACGGGGAGAGGAACGCCTTGAAGCCGAAGACGCCGGTGTCGTGCAGCGGGCGCAGGTCCTTGACGTTGTCGGGGAGCGCGCCGCCCCAGAAGCCGACGTCGACGTGCGCCTTGTCGGCGGCGACCCGCTGCTTGACGCGGAGGTGCTCGACCGTGGTGGTCGGCGGGAGGGAGTTGAGGGGCATGTCGACGAGGGTGGTGATGCCGCCGGCCGCCGCCGCGCGCGTGGCGGTCCAGAAGCCCTCCCAGTGGGTGCGGCCGGGGTCGTTGACATGCACGTGCGTGTCGACCAGGCCGGGCAGCAGGACGTCGTCGCCGAAGTCTTCCAGCCGGGCTTCCTCGGGGACGGGGGCGTCGTACGGCAGGACGGCCGTGATCTCGCCGCCCGCGACGGCGACCGCGGCGGGCCGCTCCCCTTCGGGAGTGATGACGCGCGTCGAGCGCAGTACCAGTTCGGCGTCGGACACCCGGACCCCTCTCGTGTTCCGCTTGATTTCCGCTTGTTTTCCGCTCGTGTTCCGCTCGTTTTCCGTCAGAAACTTCCACGTAACGGAATTCAACGTTCTGTTGAAGGAGTCTTCACTCCCGCCTTCGTACCGTCAAGGGCACACTTTCCCCAGTGCACCCGCCATCGCCGACCACCGCCACTCTGGACGTTTCCACAAAGCGGAATTAGTATTCCGACAAGCAGAACGTAGCTACGCACAAGCGAGGAGTCAACCGACCGACGGGTAGGCTTCAGCCCTTCCCGCCAGTTTCGAAAGGAACGCGCCGTGCCGACGTCCAGCGCCAGCACCACCGACTCCGCCAAATCCGCCGGCGGAGGGGTCCAGTCCCTCGAGCGCGCCTTCGATCTGCTGGAGCGGATGGCGGACGCGGGAGGCGAGGTGGGCCTGAGCGAACTCTCCGCGAGCAGCGGGCTGCCACTGCCCACCATCCACCGTCTGATGCGCACCCTGGTGGCCTGCGGTTACGTCCGCCAGCAGACCAACCGCCGCTATGCGCTGGGCCCGCGGCTGATCCGGCTCGGCGAGTCCGCGTCCCGGCTGCTGGGCACCTGGGCCCGCCCCTACCTGGCCCGCCTGGTCGAGGAGACCGGCGAGACGGCGAACATGGCGCTGCTCGACGGCGACGAGATCGTGTACGTGGCGCAGGTGCCGTCCAAGCACTCGATGCGGATGTTCACCGAGGTCGGACGCCGGGTGCTGCCGCACTCCACGGGCGTCGGCAAGGCGCTCCTCGCGGGCTTCCCGGACGGCGAGGTGCGCGCCCTGCTCGCCCGCACCGGCATGCCCGCCGCCACCGAGAAGACGATCACCACACCCGACGGCTTCCTCGCCGCGCTCGCGGACGTACGCCGGACCGGGTTCGCGGTCGACGACAACGAGCAGGAGATCGGCGTCCGCTGCCTGGCGGTGACCGTGCCGGACTCCCCCACCGCCGCGGCCATCTCCATCTCCGGCCCGGCCGGCCGCGTCACGGAGTCGGCCATCGAGCGGATCGTGCCGGTCCTGCAACAGGTGGCGGTGGAACTGTCGGAAGCGCTGACGAGTTCGGGCCCGGCGGCCTAGACCCTGCCACCCGCAGACACCCGGCACGGCTCAGCGATGCGGCGGCTGCGCGTCCCCGAACCGTTCCACGGCGTCCCGGACGTCCGACAGGCCCCGGTTCAGCGCGCTCACCGAGCCGATCGCGCCGACGATCAGGAGCAGGGAGCGGCGTAACCGGCGGATCTCGGGGACGCCGTGGGTCGCCATCGCGGCGAGCGCGGCGAGTTCGTCCTCGGCGATGACCCGGTCGGGGAACTCGGCCGGGTGCGCGGCGAGTTCGCGGCGCAGCCGGGACACCGCGGTCCGCAGTCCCGCCACCCTCGGATCCTCGTCGCTGCCGGTCACTGCTCTCTGCCCCAAGCTCCGCAACACAGCTCTCCCCCCTCGCACACACGCACGCGCGCGTGGTCCCGCCCCGCGTCCCCATGGCGCGTCGGGCGCCGGAGGACGCGCGGGTCAGTTAACGCCACCCGATGCCGGGTGCGCCACCACGCGGACGGAAATTCAGCCCCGGCAGACCGCGCGGTCGGTACCGGGGCAGGCAGTCGGGTATGCAGGACCCATGACGCACAAGCAAGACCCGCCCGACGACGAGGTGGTCGGCCTGTTGCTGGCCGCAGGCGGGGGCCGGCGGCTCGGCGGGCGGCCCAAGGCGCTGCTCGAACACCGGGGGCGGCCCCTGGTGGAGCACGCGGTCGAGGTGCTGCGTACGGCGGGCTGCACGCGCGTGCACGTCGTCCTCGGGGCCGCCGCCGACACCGTACGGGCGCGGGCGCGGCTGGCGGGGTGTGTGATCGTGCCGAACCCGGAGTGGGCGCAGGGCATGGGCACGTCACTGCGGGCGGGGCTGGCCTCGCTCGCCGGGACGGGGGCGCGGGCCGCGCTCGTGTCGCTCGTCGACCAGCCCGGCATCGGGCCGGAGGCGGTCGCCCGGGTGCGTGCCGGGTACGAGGACGAGTCGTCGCTCGTCTCCGCCGCCTACGACGGCGTACGCGGCCACCCCGTCCTGTTCGGGGCCGCTCACTGGGCGGGCATCGGGGCGAGCGCGACCGGCGACCGGGGGGCGCGTGCCTACCTGACGGAACACCAGGCGGCGATCATGCTCGTGGAGTGCGGGGACGTGGCCCGGCCGTTCGACATCGACACCCCTGAAGACCTGGTGCACCTTGAGTGAGGAGCCTGGCACCGAGAGCCACCTTGCCTCGACCCGGAGAATCTTGATATCAACAAACCATTGAACTTCCACGATGAGGAAACTAGTATCCACTGTTCAGAAGCCCCGGCCCGTCCGGGGACCTGCTCGCCGTACCCCGGTTCGACTGGCACCTGGTGCCACCGCTGAAGGAAGTGACCGTTCATGTCCGCACCAGCGCCGTCCCCGCTGGCCATCGTCGACGCCGAGCCCCTGCCGCGGCAGGAGGAGGTCCTCACCGAGGCGGCGCTCGCCTTCGTGGCCGAGCTGCACCGGCGGTTCACGCCGCGCCGTGACGAGCTCCTCGCCCGCCGCGCCGAGCGCCGCGCCGAGATCGCCCGCACCTCCACGCTCGACTTCCTCCCGGAGACCGCCGCGATCCGCGCGGACGACTCCTGGCGGGTCGCCCCCTCCCCCGCGGCGCTGAACGACCGCCGGGTCGAGATCACCGGCCCGACCGACCGCAAGATGACCATCAACGCCCTCAACTCGGGCGCCCGCGTCTGGCTCGCGGACTTCGAGGACGCCTCCGCGCCGACCTGGGAGAACGTCGTCCTCGGTCAGGTCAACCTGGCCGACGCGTACACCCGGAACATCGACTTCACCGACCCGAGGTCGGGCAAGTCGTACGCGCTGAAGGACGACAGCGAGCTCGCCACCGTCGTCATGCGCCCGCGCGGCTGGCACCTCAACGAGCGGCACCTCGTCGACGCCGACGGCAGTCAGGTCCCGGGCGCGCTCGTCGACTTCGGCCTGTACTTCTTCCACAACGCCCAGCGTCTGCTCGACCTCGGCAAGGGCCCGTACTTCTACCTCCCGAAGACCGAGTCGCACCTCGAAGCCCGCCTGTGGAACGACGTGTTCGTCTTCGCGCAGGATTACGTCGGCATCCCGCAGGGCACCGTCCGCGCCACCGTCCTGATCGAGACGATCACGGCCGCGTACGAGATGGAGGAGATCCTCTACGAACTCCGCGACCACGCCTCGGGGTTGAACGCGGGCCGCTGGGACTACCTGTTCTCCATCGTCAAGAACTTCCGTGACGGCGGTGCCAAGTTCGTCCTCCCGGACCGCAACGCGGTCACGATGACGGCCCCGTTCATGCGCGCGTACACCGAACTCCTTGTGCGCACCTGCCACAAGCGCGGCGCGCACGCGATCGGCGGCATGGCGGCCTTCATCCCGTCCCGCCGGGACGCCGAGGTCAACAAGGTCGCCTTCGAGAAGGTCCGCGCCGACAAGGACCGCGAGGCCGGCGACGGTTTCGACGGCTCCTGGGTCGCCCACCCCGACCTGGTCCCGATCGCCCTGGAGTCCTTCGACAAGGTCCTCGGCGACAAGCCGAACCAGAAGGACCGGCTGCGCGAGGACGTCCACGTCGAGGCGGGCGAACTGATCGCGATCGACTCGCTGAAGGCCGCGCCGACGTACGCCGGTCTCGTCAACGCCGTGCAGGTCGGCATCCGTTACATCGAGGCCTGGCTGCGCGGCCTCGGCGCGGTCGCCATCTTCAACCTCATGGAGGACGCGGCCACCGCCGAGATCTCCCGCTCGCAGATCTGGCAGTGGATCAACGCCGGCGTCGAGTTCGAGCACGGCGGGCAGACCGTCAAGGCGACGCCCGAGCTGGCCCGCGAGGTCGCAGCCGAGGAACTGGCGAACATCCGCGCCGAGCTCGGCGAGGAGGCCTTCACCGCCGGCCACTGGCAGCAGGCCCACGACCTCCTCCTGGAGGTCGCCCTCGACGACGACTACGCGGACTTCCTCACCCTCCCCGCGTACGAGCAGCTCAAGGGCTGAGCATCAAGCACTGAGCATCAAGAGGCAGGCTGGTCCGAGTGGCCCAGGGACTTTCCCGGGGCCACTCGGTCGCGTACGAGCCTCTTCACCGCCGTCGGCTCCGGGAAACCCTGTTCGCGGCGGTCCCAGACGACCTCGCCGTTCACGCGGACGACGAAGACACCGCCCTTGCCGGGCTTGAGGAACAGTTCCGTCAGCTCGGTCTCGAAGGTCGTCAGGAGCTCCTGCGCCAGCCAGGCCGCGCGGGGCAGCCAGCGGCACTGGGTGCAGTACTCGATCTCCACGCGCTGGACATCCGTCATCCGAGGTGCACCGACCAATCCTGTTCCGCCGCCGGTCTGCCGTGCAGGTCGGGGACCCGCTTCAGCCAGTTCGGCCGGCCTTCCTGTGTCCTCGCCGCCCGCTGGGCCTCCTCGGCGGCGAGTTCCTCCCGGGTGGGGAAGTCGGTGGGCAGCCAGGCCGCGGCGGCCCGCACGCGCGCGTGGAGGTAGTCCACGTACGCCTGCCGGACGGCGTCCGGGCCGGCGAAGCCCTCCTCGTCGGCCAGCCAGGCGTCCGGGACGACGGCCGTGATCTCCCGCAGGAGTTCGGGCGTCACCCGGGGGGCCAACTCCGCGTCGGCCGCCCGCACATCGGGCGCGTGGCGGCCGAGCGCGTGGTGCCGGAAGTCGTAGGCCTTGGCGGGGTCGGAGGCGTCCCAGCGGTGGTGGAAGACGAGGGCCGCGCCGTGGTCGATCAGCCACAGGCGCGGGGGCGCGATGCCGAGCGTCGGCCACACCATGAGGTTGGAGCTGTGCACCGTACGGTCGACGTTGACGGTGAGGGCGTCGAGCCAGACGATCCGGCCCGCCTCCAGGGGGTCGACCTTGAAGCTCTCGGCGACCTCCGGGGTGAAGTCCCGCGCGCCCGGCAGGTAGTCCATCCCCAGGTTGAGGCCCGCGCTCGCGCCGTGCAGTTCCCGCACCTCCTGGTGGGGCTCGCCGTCGGCGATCGCCGGGTCGAAGTGCGCGAGCACCAGCTCGGGGAACCTGAGGCCGAGGGCGCGCGCCAGCTCGCCCACGATCACCTCGGCGACCAGCGCCTTACGGCCCTGCGCGGAGCCGGTGAACTTCACGACGTACGTGCCGAGGTCGTCGGCCTCGACGAGTCCCGGCAGCGAGCCGCCCTCACGCAGGGGTTCGATGTAGCGGGTCGCGGTGACCTCTCTCAGCATTTTCCCAGGCCACCTGTCTCTTTAGCCTTATGATCCACGACCTGCCCCAGAGGGGTGCGACAGCGGGAACGACCCGTCGACGGCCCTGGGAAGTGAGCATAGTAACCGGGGGTGATCGCCGGAAAGCGGGTATCCGAGCACGTCACCGGGGAGCGCCCGCGGAACGGGCACGGTGCGGGCGGCCGTAGAGCGGTATCGGGCGAGAGACCGGCCGCGGGCATTGCCGATGCGTGACGGGCGCAAAGCATTGACGTTACCGGGGACCGGGTCCATCATCCTCGCAAGCAGTGTCAACGATGACATACGTCAACGATGACATCTCGGGACAACATGCCCCGACGCAGGCCACTCGCCTGCGGTCCCGCAGGAGTTGCTCATGCCACGCATCTCTCGTCTGCCTTCGTCCTCCTCCCTCAGAGCCGCTGCCCGCACGGGTGCCACGGCGCTCGACCGCCTGGCCCGGGCCGAACACGACGCCCTCACGGCGATCGACCCCGGCCGGACCGAGGAGGTCTGGAGCTGGCTGCGGGAGCGGGCCCGCACCCCGTCCGGCCGCGGCTCCTTCGGCGCCGCCCACGACCTGCTCGCGACCGCATCCGCCACCGGGTTCCTCGATGATGCAGCAACTCCCGCGCGAGCGGCTGGTCGTGGCGATCGACTGCGTGGCCATCATGGAACAGGCGCTGGCCTCCACCGTCGAATACGTCAAACAGCGGACGGCGTTCGACCGCGAACTGATCCGGTTCCAGAACACCCGGATGAAACTGGCCGAGGCGGCCACCGAGGCGACCGTCGCCCGCACCTTCGTCGACGAGTGCATCCAGCGGTTCGACAACGGCACGCTGGACGACGCCACCGCCTCGATGGCCAAGTGGTGGGCCTCGGACCGGCTGGGCCGCGTGGTCGACGAATGCGTACAACTCTTCGGCGGCTACGGGTACATGACGGAGTATCCGATCGCGCGTGCCTTCGCCGACGCCCGGGTGCAGCGCATCTTCGGCGGCACGAACGAGCTGATGAAGGAACTCATCGCCCGCTCCCTCTGAGATCCGCACTTCGGCCTCACCCACCCCCCCCCCCCCCCCCGCAGTCAGGAGACTCCGCAGATGTCGGTTTCATCCGCCTCCCGGAACGGCCCGGAGGCCGCCCCCGGCAAGGTGCTCGTCGTGGGCGGCTCGGGAGGTATCGGCAGCGCGGTCTGCCGCGTCCTCGCCGACGACGGCCGCGATGTGGCGCTCACCTATCACCGTAACGAGGAGGCCGCCCGCCGGACCTACGAGGACGTGGTGGCGCGAGGCCGCGGCACGTCGGTCCACGCCCTCGACCTGACGGACGAGGCCGCGGCCGCCGACCTCGTGGCCCGCCTCGGTGCCGAGGCACCGCTGGGCGGCCTCGTCTACGCGGCGGGGCCCTTCGTGACCATGCAGTACGTGTCCGAGACGGCTCCCGGCCGGTTCCGGGAACAGGTCTCCCAGGACGCCGTCGGCTTCTTCAACGTCCTTCAGCCGATTCTGCCCCAACTGCGCCTCACCGCCGGTGCCGTGGTCGCCGTGAGCACCGCCGCGCTGCGCCGGTACGCCAAGCGGGACGTTCTCTCGGTCGGCCCCAAGGCAGCCGTCGAAGCGGTCGTCCGGGCGGTCGCCGCCGAGGAGGGACGGTACGGCGTACGGGCCAACAGCGTCGGCGCGGGCGCGGTCGAGGCGGGCATGTGGGACGAACTCAAGGAGCGTCATCTCCCGGACGACGTCCTGCGGACCACGTTGCGCGCCATCGCCCTGCGCCGGTTCGGCACCGCCCAGGACATCGCCGCGGCGGTCGGTTTCCTGATGTCCCCGCGGGCCGGCTGGATAACCGGCCAGTCCCTGGGGGTCGACGGCGGCTACGGCCTCTGACCTGCGCCTTCGCAAGGAGCCGCCGGACCTCGGCGCGGTCACGTGCCGAACGGCTCGGCGGCCCCGGCCAGCGGGTTGGGCAGCGGCAGGTAGCGGGCGTCCGCGCCGTCCGCGCCCGTCCAGCGCAGCAGCAGGTTCGTCTTGCCGGGCAGGGTGGGCGCGGTGAGCAGGGCGGCGGCCTCGGGGAGGTCGTGGCGGGCCAGTTCGCGGCGGACGGCGGGCCAGGGGTCGAGGCCGGGGTGGTGCTCGGCGAGGGCCGCGGCGACCTCGCAGAGGTGGTTGACGACCAGGCAGTACACCAGTCGCTCCCAGCCGGCCGCCCGCTCCACGTCCGGCAGCAGTTTCACGCCCTCGGCGTCCCGGAACAGGGCCTGCACGGGGGTGCCGTCGGCGTCGACGGCGACCAGGGTGTTCTGTAGGTGCGCCTCCAGGACGACGCCGTGGTCGGCGAAGGCGCGCAGCGCCGGCGGCACGACGACGGCGAGGTATGCCTCCCACCAGGCCGCCGGGTCCGCGGCGGCGGCCAGCGGGCTGCCGTCGAAGCCCTCCACGAGGCCCGCGGCGAGCAGCGGGGTCGTGCCGGGCAGCAGATGGCCGTCCAGACCGTCGCGGACCAGGGCGGCGAGCTCCTCGAAGGCGAAGGCGGCGGTGCGGTAGCCGCGGTCGCTCAGCCAGACCGCAGGGGGTCCACAGGTTTCGAAGGCGCGGGCCGCCGCCGTGTCCGTGCGGCGCAGTTTCAGCAGGTCGTGGCGCCACAGGCGGCGGATGTCGTTGGTGATGCGGACGTCGAGGCTGAACTTCAGGCACAGGTCGCGCTCGGGCGCGTACAGCGTGCGTACGGCGGCCGTCGGCCAGGCGTCGAAGTCGGTCGTGCCGAGCCGCAGCAGGCGGCCGTCGGCGAAGGCGGGCGCGAGGCGCGGCCCGGCCAGGTCGAGCTGCCAGGGGTGGGCGGGCAGCAGCCGGTAGCCGGGCGGGGCCTCGCCGAGGGCGTCCAGTGCGGAGGTGTCGCCCTCCTCGACGACCTGGTCCTCGCGCAGCCCCAGCAGCGCCAGCGGGAAGCGCGCGTGCGCCTCCGGGGCGTACGGCAGCCAGCCGGCGGGCGGGCCGCCGCCGCGCGCCTTGGGGGCCGGGTGGTGGGGGTGGCCGGTGATCAGGGACTGCTCGGAGCGCAGGTAGGGGGAGTCCGGCGGGGTGGCACGCGCGCGTGCGGTGAGCAGCGCGGCGACCGCGTCCCGGCTGTCGGTCATCTCGGCGGGCAGCTCGTGGTTGGCCAGCCCGGTGTGCCGGCGCAGTTCGTCCGCGACCAGTGCGACGAGCTCGGGGTGGCCGAGGCGGTGCCAGGCGCCCGCCGTGTGCACCTCGGGCGCGGCGGGCCGCCGGGTGCCGCGTACCCGCAGCAGCCGGCCGCTGGCGGGCAGCCGGTACCCGGACCGGCCCGCGCCGCCCGGCGCGCCGGGCAGGGGTTCGGCGAGTTCCCGCAGCAGGCAGTTGAGCAGCGGCGCGGCCGCGTAGGCGTCGGCGCGCTCGGCGACGCCGTCGGCGGGCGCCACGGGCTCGGCGGCCCCGGCGGCCGGGGATATGAGGTCCACGCGATCCACTGGTTCCCTGGTTCCCTACGGTTCTTCGGGGCGGAGACGATCAGTATCGCTGGCGTCGCGGCCCTCCGTGACGTCGTACCCGTGGACGTCGACGCCGTACCCGTACCCCCAGGAGCCCCCCTGTGCACCGTTCCCCCACCGCCGAGGCCGAGGTCGCCGCGGAACTGGAGGCCGTCCGCCCCGCTCTCGGCGCGCGGTACGCGGCCGCGCTGCCCGGGGCCCGGGCGGCCGTGCTGACCCGGCTGTGGCGGGCCCTCGTCCACGAGCCGCTGCCCTGGATCGAGCGCCGGGAGGTGTCGAGGGGGCCCGGGGAGCCGGGGGCGGAGAGCTCGGTGCGGCTGCGCGACGGCCGCCGGCTGCACGGCCCGCGCGCGGACCCGTACGCGACCGCCGCCTATGTGACGGACGTACGGCTGGCGGGGGTGGCGTACGACGATCCGGCGCGGTTGATGACGGAGCTGGGGGTGCCGCACGGCGCGGCCTTCGCCGCCGAACTCGGCCACAGCGTCGCGTCGTTGGCACTGTCACGGGCCGGACAGGAGCCCGGTCATGCCCTGTTGGCGGACCGGCGGGCGTGGCCGGTGGCCGACTGGGAGTGGGAGCAGCGGGTGGTCGACGGGCATCCGTATCACCCCAACTGCCGTACCCGGCCCGGTTTCTCGGTGGCCGAGCAGTTGGCGTACGGGCCCGAGCACCGGCCGTCGGTGCAACTGGGGCTGCTGCCGGTGCCGGCCGGCGAGTGCCTGGTGTCGGGCGCGTGGCCGGAGCATCTGCGGGACGGGGGGCGGCTGTTGATCCCGGTGCACCCGTGGCAGGCGGCGCACGTGCTCAAGCGGTCCTGCGCGGAGGGTGTCGTGGCGCATCCGCTGATGTCGCTGCGCACGCTCGCGCTGCCGGACGGGCCGCACGTCAAGACCGCGCTGAGCACCCGGCTGACGTCCTCGGTGCGGGACATCTCCATCGGCTCCATCGCCGCCTCCGCGACCCTGTCGGCGTTCGCGGAGAGCCTTGCGCCGCGCACGGACGGCCTGCTGCACATGACCCGCACCCTGGGCGCGGCCACCGCCGACTCCCCCGATCTGGCGGCCGTGTTGCGCGAGTCGCCGCGCGAATACGGCGCGCCGGGCGAGCACGTCGTCCCGGTGGCGGCCCTCGCCGGGACCGAACTGCTCGCTTCTGCCGCCTGGTTGGCGCGGTTCGCGCGGCTCTCGCTCGCCGTCGGACTGCGACTGCTGGAGCTGGGCGTGGCGTTGGAGGCGCACGGCCAGAACCTGCTGGTCGTGCTGTCGGCGTCGGGCGCGCCGCTGCGGCTGGTCTACCGCGACCTGGCCGACATCCGCGTCAGCCCGGCCCGGCTGGCCCGGCACGGCGTCCCGCTGCCCGACGGCCTGCCCGCGCGGATCCTCACCGACGACGTGACGGCGCTGCGCCGCAAGCTGTTCGGCTCCCTGGTGGCGGGCGCGCTCGCGGCGACGGCCGGCAGCCGCCCGGCCCTGCGCGCGGCCCTGGAGACGGCCGTACGGGACCTGCCGCGCACCCCGGACCTCGTGGCGCTGTGCGAGAACCCGCTCCCGACGAAGGCGCTGACGCTGATGCGGCTGTCGCCGGGGACACCCGGGGACCAGTGGGCCCTGCTGCCCAACCCGTTGCGCACGGACGCGAACTGAGGGTGCTTTCGATACCAGTATCGATACCGGACCGGTCGCCGTTTTGTGGCGGGACGCCTCTGATCAATAGGATCCGCCGATGATCAGAACACAACGGCTGGCGGCGGGCGTCTGCGCCCTGCTCGCCGCGCTCGCGGCCGGGATCGCGTTCCCGGCCGGGGCGGTCGCCGACGAGACCACCGCCACCGCGCCCAAGGTCGACCTGGTCCTCGACGTCAGCGGTTCGATGCGGACGAAGGACATGGACGGCGGGACGCGGATGGCCGCGGCCAAGCAGGCGTTCAACGAGGTGCTGGACGCGACCCCGGAGAACGTGCTCCTGGGCATCCGCACCCTGGGCGCCAACTACCCGGGCGACGACCGGAAGACGGGCTGCAAGGACACCGCGCAGCTCTACCCGGTCGGCCCGCTGGACCGGACCGAGGCGAAGACGGCGGTGGCGACCCTGTCGCCGACCGGCTGGACGCCGATCGGTCCGGCCCTGCTGAAGGCGGCCGACGATCTCGACGGCGGCACCGGCTCCAAGCGCATCGTGCTGATCAGTGACGGCGAGGACACCTGCGCTCCGCTCGACCCGTGCGTGGTGGCCCGCGAGATCGCGGCCAAGGGCATCGGCCTGACCATCGACACCCTGGGCCTGGTGCCCAACGTCAAGATGCGCCAGCAGCTCAGTTGCATCGCCGAGGCGACCGGCGGCACCTACACGTCGGTGGAGCACACCGACGAACTCGCCGACCGCGTCAACCAGTTGGTCGACCGGGCCGCCGACCCCGTGGTGACGCCGGTGGCCACCGAGGGCGCGGCCTCCTGCGCCAAGGCGCCGACGCTGAAGTCCGGGCTGTACACGGACCGCGAGGAGTTCGGCCAGGAGCGCTGGTACCGGGTCGACGTCGAGCCGGGCCAGGAGCTGCGGGCCTCGGTGAGCGTGTCGGCGGACCGGGCCATGAACCCCGACTACGGGGTGCTGCTGCGGGCGGTCACGGCGCACGGCCGGGAGATCGTGCGCGGCGAGGCGGCCGGTAACGGCCGTACCGACGTCGTCTCGACCGGTCTGCGCTATCCGAAGGCGGAGAGCGACGAGGACGACGCGCCCGCCGAGACGGTGTGCGTGCAGGTGACCAACTCCTACTCGGCGGCGGCCGGTGTGAAGACCACGCCGGGCATGCCGCTGGAGCTGACCGTGGACGTGGTCGACGGCCCGTCGCAGGCGAGCGACGTGGCCTCCTTCGGCCTCGGCCGCGGCTGGTGGCTGCTGGGCGTCCTGGTGCTGGCCGGCTTCCTCGCGGGTGTCCTGTGGGGCTGGCTGTCACGCTGGCGGGTAGCGGTCTGGAGGACCAACTGATGCGTATCACACGTGTGTTGAGCAGCACCTTGCCGACGCTGAGACTGTCGCTGGGCCTGTCGCTCGCCCTGGCGGCCGGGTTGACGCTCGGCCCGGCGGTCTCGCCGGCCGCCGCCGACTCCACCCCGTCGGCGAGCCCGTCCGGCGGCGGCTCCGCGCCCACCGAGGCGGGCACGTCGTTCCGTACGGCGACGGAGGTCGACCAGGGCCAGACGGCGACGGCGAGCGGCTCGGCGGGCGACTACCTGTACTGGTCGTTCCCGGCGGACTCGGGTCAACGCCCCACCGTGAAGGCGACGGTGAAGCTTCCTCAGGCGCACACCGCGCAGACCTGGCAGGTCGACGTGTACGACGGTCTGCGACGCCGTCAGGCCTGCCAGTACGGCGCCCAGACCCGCACCGCCGCGGCCGACGCGGCCTCCGTCGAACTGACCTGCGTGCTGCGCACGGTCCGCGCCTGGTCGGAGCCGTGGGCGAACGACCCGCTGCCGGGCACCTACTACGTGCGGTTGACGGTACTCGACCTGAAGCCGTCCGACCTGGGCCTGCCGGTCAGTACCGAACTGCGGGTGGACTCCAAGGACATCGGGGGAGCCGCGGCCGTCGACGGTTCGCTTTCGCAGCCGCTGGTTCCGGGCATCGCGGTCAAGTCCGAGGCGGAGAAGGACGATTCGTCGGCCTCGGCCGTGCTGTCGAGCATCGAGCCGGACGACGGGTGGGCGTCCGGCTGGTGGTCCGACCGCTGGGTGTGGACCGCGATCGGCGCGATGCTGGCCGCCCTCGCCGGCATCGGCGGCTACACGCTGACCCGTGGATCGGGCCGCCCACGCCAGGTACCGCCAGGCGCCTGACCCAGGCTTGACGCATCATCAGAAGGCCCGCCACGACATCGTGGCGGGCCTTCATGCCTCTCGCAGCGCCTTGGCCACAGCGCCGTCACCGCTCACGTCGATCCGCCCGGCACGCACCGCGTCGAACACGGTCAACTCCCCCTGGGCGATGGCCGTGCAGGTGTCCGTGTCGAGGCCGAGCCGCGTGTCCGGCTCCACGAGCGCGGGCCCATAGCCGTACACCGGCCCACCTTCCGCACCGACGAACAGATGGAACTCTCCTTCTGCCAAACGGACTTCGACGACTCCCCCGCCCCCTCCCAGCCCCTCGCCCTCCAGGCCGCGCAGCAGGGGCAGGGCGAACCAGTGGGCGCGCAGGGCGTCGGTGGGCCGGCGTTCGCCGAGTTCGCCCTCGCCCCACGTGCCCAGCGCCTGGAGGACGGGCAGCAACTCCCCTCCCCGGCCGGTGAGTTCGTACACGTAGGCCGCGCCCGGCGGAGGCAGCCTGCGCCGGGTGGCCAGGCCGTCGCGCTCCATGTCCTTCAGCCGCGAGGCGAGCACGTCCGTGCTCACGCCCGGCAGGTCGGCGTGCAGGTCCGTGTAGCGGCGCGGGCCGGCGAGCAGCTCCCGGACGATCAGCAGGGTCCAGCGGTCGCCGACGGTGTCGAGCGCGCGGGCGGCGGAACAGTACTGGTCGTAGCTTCGGCGAGGTGACATGGCACGCAGTCTAGACATGTCGTTGGACTTTCCAAGCTGATACTTGGTAAAACCAAGCGACACAACGAACCGGAGGGGCGAGCGCGCATGGAGTTCCGGCAGTCGAACAAGTTGAGCGAGGTCTGTTACGAGATCCGCGGCCCGGTGATCGAGCACGCCGACGCGCTGGAGGCGGCGGGCCACAGCGTCCTGCGCCTGAACACCGGCAACCCCGCGCTCTTCGGTTTCGAGGCGCCGGAGGAGATCCTCCAGGACATGATCCGGATGCTCCCTCGGGCGCACGGCTACACGGACTCGCGCGGCATCCTCTCGGCCCGCCGCGCCGTCGCCCAGCGCTACCAGGAACGGGGTCTGGAGGTCGGCGTCGACGACGTCTTCCTCGGCAACGGCGTCTCGGAGCTGGTGTCGATGGCCGTACAGGCGCTGGTGGAGGACGGCGACGAGATCCTCATCCCGGCCCCCGACTTCCCCCTCTGGACGGCGGTCACCACGCTGGCCGGCGGCAAGGCGGTGCACTACCTCTGCGACGAACAGGCCGACTGGTACCCGGACCTGGCCGACATGGCGTCGAAGATCACCGACCGCACGAAGGCCGTCGTCATCATCAACCCGAACAACCCGACCGGCGCGGTCTACCCCAAGGAGATCATCGAGGGCATCCTCGACCTCGCCCGCCGGCACGGCCTGATGGTCTTCGCCGACGAGATCTACGACCAGATCCTGTACGACGACGCCGTCCACCACTCGGCCGCCGCGCTCGCCCCCGACCTGGTGGTCCTGACCTTCTGCGGCCTGTCGAAGACGTACCGGGTGGCGGGCTTCCGCTCGGGCTGGCTGGTGGTCAGCGGCCCCAGGCAGCACGCCAGGGACTACCTGGAGGGCCTGACCATGCTGGCCTCCATGCGCCTGTGCGCCAACGCGCCCGCCCAGTACGCCATCCAGGCGGCGCTCGGCGGCCGGCAGTCCGTCCGCGAGCTGACCGTGCCGGGCGGCAGGCTGTACGACCAGCGGGACACGGCCTGGGAGAAGCTCAACGAGATCCCGGGCGTGTCCTGTGTGAAGCCCAAGGGCGCGCTGTACGCGTTCCCGCGCATCGATCCCAAGGTGCATCCGATCCACGACGACGAGAAGTTCGTCCTGGACCTGCTGCTGCGGGAGAAGATCCAGGTGGTCCAGGGCACGGGGTTCAACTGGCCCACCCCCGACCACTTCCGCATCCTCACCCTCCCGCACGCGGACGACCTGGAGGCGGCGATCGGACGGATCGGACGGTTCCTCAGCGGGTACCGGCAGTAGCGCCGGCCGACTGTGTGCCAGCCTGTACCCATGGGTGATCTTTTCCTCGTCCGGCACGGCGAGACCTCCTGGTCGCGCTCCGGACGGCACACCGGTTCGACGGACCTCCCGCTCACCGACCACGGACGCGAGGAGGCGCGGCGGCTCGCGCCGCTGGTCCGCTCGCTCCGGATCGGGGCCGCGTTCGCCAGCCCGGCGCAGCGCGCGCGGGAGACGGCGGAGCTGATCGGCCTGCCCGACGTCCAGGTCGACCCGGACCTGCACGAGTGGGACTACGGCGGCTACGAGGGCGTCACGACGGCCGAGATCCAGCGCACCCGGCCGGACTGGTTCCTGTTCACGGACGGCGTCGCACCCGGGCCACCCGACCACCCCGGCGAGACACCCGAGCAGGTCGGAGAACGGGCCGACCGAATGCTGGCCAAGGTAGTGGCGGCACATTCCGCCACCGACGGCGATGTGATGCTGGTGGCACACGGCCACTTCCTACGCGTACTGACCGCCCGCCGCCTCGGACTGCCCCCGTCGGCAGGGGCACTGTTCCAACTGGCGACAGGAACGCTCGGCCGGCTGGGCACCGAGCACGGGCGACCGGTGATCGCCGCCTGGAATGTCAGCCCCGGGTCGTAGCCTTCGAGAAGGCCGCCCTGCCGAGGGGCGGCACGCACCCGGAGGGGGCGCACACGCCGTGACCCGACCGCCGACCGCCGCGCAGCGGCGGGTGATCGACGCCGCCGATCCGGTCACCGGGCGGCTGCGGGGTACGGAGGCTCAGCTAGCGGCCCTGGTCAGACATGGGCTCGCGTTCCGCCACCCGCGGCCACCGCACGACCACTTTCTGACCCCGACGGGACATCGGATACGGGAAGCGGTGCCCGAGCCCTCGAAGCCGACGGCGACGGACTCGGAAACCGGTGATACCGGCGTCTTCGCCGCGCGTGTCGGGGGCGAGGAGGGTGCCGGGGCGGGCGGTCCCTCCCGGGTCCGGGAGGTGCACAGTGCCTGGCAGGGGCTGCTGGAGCTGCGCCGGATGACCAACCCGGACGGGGGCACGGACCGGCCCTGCGGCTGGGAGCGGACGCATCTCGTACGGGCCGCCGCGCTCGCCCTGGAGGCGGCCGGCCACCACCCCGCCGGACCGCGGGGCACGGACGGCTACCGGGTGCGGGCCACCCCGCAGCCGGAGGCGGTGGCCGTGCACGGGCCGGACGACGCGACGCTGCGGGCCTGCGCGGCGACACTGGAGAAGACGGGCTGGCAGGTCGGCGAGCACACCGATCCCCGGACGAGAGCGCGCTATCTGCTGGCTTCCCCCCGCCGCGTGTAGCAGACATGCCAAGATCGATCCGTCGACGAGAAGGGGAAGCAGTGAGCGAGCCGTTTTCCGTCCGGGTCACTGTCCGCGGGTACGAGACCGACGTACAGGGACACCTCAACCAGAGCGTGTACATCAACTATGCGGAGCACGCTCGCTGGTCGTTCCTCCAGGCCGCGGGCATCACGCAAGCCGCACTGATCGGCAAGGGCGTCGGCCCGGTCGCCCTGGAGACGACCATCCGCTACCGGCGTGAACTCCTCGCCGGGGACGAGGTCGACGTCACCTGCGCCTTCGAGTGGGGCGACGGCAAGACCTTCCGGATCCAGCAGACCATCACCAGGACGGACGGCACGGTCGCCGCCGAACTCACCTCGGTCGGCGGCCTGTTGGACCTGGAGAACCGCCGGATGATCACGAACCCCCACGGCTACTTCAAGGAACTGGCCACGGACCCGGGCCTGTTCGGCCTCTAGCCGACTGAGCTGGCCGGGGCGCACGTGTCCACGCGCGCCCCGGAACCGACCCGTCCGCCATGACCCCTGCTCGGGTCCATGGCTCCGGCCGAGGGCCGTCCCCCTCGGCCGGAGTTCTCAGGCACTCAGCCCTGCCGTCAGCCGGCCCTACGCCTGCGCGGCGATGCGTGCCAGGCGCTGGGCCTCGGCACGGGTGGAGCGGGCGATCTCGTCCTCGTCGGCGTGCAACAGGCGTCCGTTCTCGACGATCTGACGGCCGTTCACGAAGGAGGCGGTCACCGGGGCCGCCGCTCCGAAGACCAGGGCGGTCACCGGGTCGGCGATCGAGGCGTGGGCCAGGGTGTCCATCCGCCACAGCACCAGGTCGGCGAGCTTGCCCGGCTCCAGCGAGCCGATCTCCCGCGCCCGGCCCAGGACTTGGGCACCGCCGAACGTACCGAGGCGCAGCGCCTGACGGGCGTTCAGGGCGGCTTCCCGGTGAGCGCCGAGGCGGTTGATGAGGAGGGCGTTGCGCAGTTCGGTGTGGAGTTCGCCGGACTCGTTGGACGCCGTGCCGTCGACGCCGAGGCCGACCGGGACACCGGCCGCCAGCATGTCGGGGACGCGGGCGATGCCGGCCGCCAGCCGGGCGTTGGACGACGGACAGTGGGCGACACCCGTCTTCGTACGGGCGAACGCGTCGATGTCGGAGTCGTTCATGTGGACGCAGTGCGCCATCCACACGTCCTCGCCGAGCCAGCCGGTGGACTCGAAGTAGTCGGTCGGGCCCATGCCGAACAGCTCGTGGCAGAACTTCTCCTCCTCGACCGTCTCCGAGCCGTGGGTGTGCAGGCGCACTCCGAGCCGACGGGCCAACTCAGCGCCCTGGCGCAGCAGTTCGGTGGAGACGGAGAAGGGTGAGCAGGGCGCGACGGCGACCTGTGTCATGGCGTCGAAGGAGGCGTCGTGATGCAGCTTGACGGTCTCCTCGGTCGCGGCGAGTGCGCCTTCGAGGGTCTCGACGGCGAAGTCCGGGGGCAGGCCGCCGTCCTTCTCGCTGCGGTCCATGGAGCCGCGGGCGAGGGTGAAGCGCACGCCCATGTCACGGGCGGCGCCGATGATCGCGCCGGACAGGTCGCCGGAGCCCTTCGGGAAGACGTAGTGGTGGTCCATCGCGGTGGTGACGCCGCCGCGGGCCATCATCGCGAGGGAGCCCTGCGCCGCCGCGCGGACCATCGGCTCGTCGATGCGCGCCCAGGTCGGGTAGAGGGCGACGAGCCAGTCGAACAGGTTGTGGTCGGTGGCCAGGCCCCGGGTGATCCACTGGTAGTAGTGGTGATGCGTGTTGACCAGGCCGGGGGTGACCAGGTGACCGGTCGCGTCGATGCGCCGGACCACGTCCGCCAGCCCCTCGGGCGCCTTGCCCGCGCCGAGCGACTCGATGCGGTTGCCGGCGATGACGACGTACCCAGTGGTGTACTCGGTGTCGGCGGCGTCCACGGTCGCGATCGCGCAGTTCTCGATGACGATGCGCTGAACCGTCGTACCCATCGTTCGTCCTAACTTCCGTACTGCCGTGCCGGGTTCGGGTCAGAGGTTGGTGAGGTCCGCCGGGATCCTCGCCTCGCTGCCGTCCCGCAGGACGGTGGCCTCGATCAGCCCGTAGGGGCGGTCGGCGGCGAAGTACACCTCGTTGTCGTTCTTCAGGCCGAACGGGGTCAAGTCCACCAGGAAGTGGTGCTTGTTGGGGAGCGAGAAGCGGACCTCGTCGATCTCCTCGCGCTGATCGATGATCCGCGCACCCATCTGGTAAAGGCTCTGCTGGAGCGACAGCGAGTACGTCTCGGCGAAGGCCTGGAGCAGGTGCTGCTTCGTCTGCGCGTAGGACTCCTCCCAGTCCGGCATCTCCTGTGCGTCGTCGGACCAGTTGAAGCGCCAGCGCCCGTGCACCTCGGTCGCCAGGATGCGGTCGTACGCCTCGGGCAGCGTCGTGTACTTGTCCTTGACGTAGCCCCAGAACTCGGAGTCCGTCGAGTTGAGCACCGTCAAGTCCTTGAGCCCGGAGACGACTTCCCAGCTCCGCCCGTCGTACGTGACCTGGGTGAGCCGGGTCTCCTGGCCCTTGCGGACGAAGGAGTGGCCCCCCGTCGTGCGCTCCCAGGCGTACTCCTCGATCCGGATCCGGGCCGACTTGATCGGTTCCTGACTCGTCACGAAGTGCCGGGCGAGGTGGATGCCGAACTGCTCGGCGGACTCGATGCCGTGCTCCTTCGCGAACGCGTACACCGTGTTCTTGGTGGTGTCGGTCGGCAGGACGTTGGCGTTCGAACCGGAGAGGTGGACCTCGTCCATGTCGCCGCTGAGCGACACGGAGACGTTGAGGTCCTTGATGTGGTGGGTGGCGCCGTCCCGCGTGATCTTCACGACCCGGTTCTCGGCCTTGCCGTACTGGTTCTGCCCCAGGATCACCGGGTGGGTGATCACAGGTTGGGCGACCACAGGCTGGGTGGGGCGGGAATTGTCTGCCATGTGTCTGCTAGCTCCCTCGGTATACGGAGTAGCCGAACGGGTTGAGCAGCAGCGGTACGTGGTAGTGCTCGCCGGGCACGACGGCGAACGTGATCGCCACCTCCGGGAAGAACGCCCCGGCCCCGGCGGTACCGCTGTCCCGATTCGCGGGGGCATCCTGCTGCGCATCGGCTTGCTTGTTCGCGGATGTCTCGAAGTACGCCTCGACCGCGAAGTCGAGCCGCACGTGGGTGGTGCCTTCCGGCAGCGCCGGGAGGTCCTTGCACCGGCCGTCCGCGTCGGTCGCGGAGCCGCCGAGCGACTGCCAGTCGGCGTCGCGCCCCGCCCGCGCGGCAAGCAGCACGGCCACGCTCCGGGCGGGACGGCCGACGCTGGTGTCCAGGATGTGCGTGGACACGGAGGCGGGGGTGACGGACGTGGTGGTATCGGAGGCGGGGGTGTCGGAGGCGGGGGTATCGGTGCTCATGCCGCTTCTTCCTGTACGAGACCGGCCAGGCGGATACGGTTGATCTTGCCCAGTTCGGTGCGGACGATCTCCCGCTCCCGCTCGGGCGGGTTGCCGATCCGTTCCATCACCGCGTCCCGCATCTGTTCGCCGGTGCGACCGGTGGCGCAGATCAGGAAGACATGGCCGAACCTCTCCTGGTAGGCCAGGTTCAGTTCGAGCATCTCGGCCTTCAGCTCCTCGGACGCGCCGGCCATGCCGCGCTGCTCGCGGGCCGAGGTCGGGTCGCCGGGCTTGGGGCGGCCGATCGGGGGGTGTCCGGCCATCGCCTGCGCGAGGTCAGCGGCGGTCAGGTCGGCCATCGCGGCGTCACTGACGGCGTACAGGGCGTCGACGGTGGCGTACGGCCGGGCCGCGAGCAGTCGGTCCGCCCACGCCGTGGCGGCGCACGCCTCGTGGAGGGCGGCGCGGGCCGCGGCCTCCTCGAGGTCGTTGAACCGGGCCAGGCCCGGGGGCGGGAAAGTCGAAGTCACGGGAGCCTCCGTGGCCGCGGGACGGCCTTCGTGCGTGAGCGGGCTGCCTTCAGCTAACGCCCCTCCACGACACCGCGTCAACACTTTGTTGAAAATTCCGGGTAACGGAACCCGCCGGAACCCTGCGGGCCGCCCCTACGGGCAGACCCCTCAGGCCTCTTTCTCCCGGTTGAGGTAGTTGTAGACGGTGAAGCGGCTCACCCCGAGCGCGCTCGCCACGGTCTCCACGCCGTGCCGTACGGAGAAGGCGCCGCGCGCCTCGAGTATCCGTACGACCTCCTGCTTGGCCTTGCGGTCGAGGTCGGCGAGGGGCCTGCCCTTCTTGCGCTCCATGGCGGCCAGGATGTGATCGAGGGAGTCGGCGAGCTGCGGCAGGCGTACGGCGACGGCGTCGACACCCGCCCAGGCGAGCACGACGTCGTCGGGACCGGCCTCGTCCGGCGGGAGCATCTCCCCGCCCATCGCGTCGACCAGCGGCTTCACGGCCGCAATGAAGTCCTCGTCGCCGCCGGTACTCACGCGCCCTCCCCGACGACGTTGACCTGGAGGGAGATACGGGTGGCGCCCGCGCCGAGGGACTTGCGCAGCAGGGCGTCCACGGCGGCGAGGACCGCGTCGCCGGCGCCCTCCGCGGTGTTGCCGAACGGTCCGACGTCCACCGTGTCCAGGTCGGCGGCCTCGATCACCTCGCGGGCGACCAGCGCGTGCGCGGGCGCCTCGTCGAGATCGAAGGGCTCGGTGGTGAACTCCACTTTCAGCCGCATCGCGCCCACACCTCTCTCAACCAGCCAACCAACCGAACCGGACCGAACCGGAAGGTCACCGCCCGAACCTCGACCTTAACGGACCCGCCGGACGGCAGCGGGACCACTTCCGCACCCCCCCTTGACAAGCTCCGACCCAGAGCGGCAATCTTCCATTAAGCAGAAACGAACTTCCGCAATACGGAAACATAAAGGTAAACAGAAACAGTCGACACGGAAGGGAGCGCGGAACTCCATGGGCTTCGAAGAGCAGCGCTTCAACGTCAACCTGTCGATCCTCTTCACGGAACTCCCGCTCCTGGAGCGCCCGGCGGCAGCCGCCGCGGCCGGCTTCACCGCGGTCGAGCTGTGGTGGCCGTGGATCGACTCCCCCACCCCCGAGCGGTCCGAGCTCGCCGCGCTGAAGCAGGCGATCGAGGACGCGGGCGTGCACCTCACGGGGCTCAACTTCTACGCCGGCCGACTGCCTGGCCCCGACCGCGGCGCCCTGTCGCTGCCCGGCGAGGAGTCGGAGCGGTTCCGCGCCAACATCGACGTGGCCGCCGACTTCGCGCAGTCCCTGGGCTGTACGGCGCTCAACGCCCTGTACGGCAACCGCGTCGACGGCGTGACCCCGGCCGAACAGGACGCGCTCGCGCTGGAGAACCTGGCCCGCGCCGCGCGGGCCGCGCACCGGATCGGCGCGATCCTGCTGGTCGAGGCGCTGAACCGGCCCGAGTCGCCGAGGTATCCGCTGGTCGGCGCACCGGCCGCGGTCGAGGTCGTCGACCGGGTCAACGAGGCGACGGGGCTCGGCAACGCGAAGTTCCTGATGGACCTGTACCACCTGTCGATGAACGGCGAGGACCTGCCGTCGGTGATCGAGCGGTACGCCTCGAAGACCGGCCATGTGCAGATCGCCGACAACCCGGGCCGCGGCGCGCCGGGCACGGGGACGCTGCCACTGGCGGAGCTCCTCGACCAGTTGCGGAAGTCCGGCTACGACGGCTGGGTCGGCCTGGAGTACAAGCCCGGCGACCGCCCGAGCGCCGAGGCCTTCGACTGGCTGCCGACCCGCTGACCCGCCCCCGTACCGAGAGGCATTCCCGATGAGCAACGCACTCCCCAAGGTCTCCTGGATCGGCCTCGGCATCATGGGCTCCCCCATGGCCGAGAACCTGATCAAGGCGGGTTACGACGTCACCGGCTTCACCCTGGAGCAGGCCAAGCTGGACCGGCTCACCGCCGCCGGCGGCAGCGCGGCGTCGTCCATCGCCGAGGCGGTCCGCGACGCCGACGTCGTGATCACGATGGTGCCCGCCTCCCCGCAGGTCGAGGCCATCGCGTACGGCCCCGACGGCATCCTGGAGAACGCGCGGTCCGGCGCGCTCCTGATCGACATGTCCTCGATCACCCCGCAGACCTCGGTCGACCTCGCGCTGGCCGCCCACGACAAGGGCATCCGGGTGCTCGACGCCCCCGTGTCCGGCGGTGAGGCCGGCGCCGTCGAGGCCGTGCTGTCCATCATGGTCGGCGGCGGGCAGGCCGACTTCGACGAGGCGAAGCCCCTCTTCGAGGCCCTCGGCAAGACCATCGTGCTGTGCGGTCCGCACGGCTCGGGCCAGACCGTGAAGGCCGCCAACCAACTGATCGTCGCCGTGAACATCCAGGCCTGCGCCGAGGCCGTGGTCTTCCTGGAGAAGTCGGGCGTCGACCTGAAGGCCGCGCTGGACGTCCTGAACGGCGGCCTCGCCGGCTCAACGGTGCTGACACGCAAAAAGAACAACTTCCTCACCCGCGACTTCAACCCGGGCTTCCGAATCGACCTCCACCACAAGGACATGGGCATCGTCACCGACGCCGCCCGCAACGTCGGCGCGGCCCTCCCCGTCGGCTCCCTGGTAGCCCAACTCGTAGCAAGCCTACGAGCCCAGGGCGACGGCAACCTGGACCACTCGGCCCTACTGCGAGCGGTGGAGCGCCTCTCGGGCGACCGGGTCTGAACCCACCGTCCAATCCATCCGCACACTTTTTTGACCACAGGAGCGGCCCGCAGCAGCCGAACGGCCCGGATGAGGGTTGACCGGTCGGCGGCATGCGGGCGAGGTGAGGACCGCGGCGGCGTGTGAGCCAGTGCGGTGGTGAAGGATCCGAGCCGCCTTCTCGACCTGAGGGAAGGCACGCCCGGTTCCGTCGTACCCGCCGCGGTCCCTGCCGTACCGAACCCCGTCCGGCGGCGCGAACGTCCCGTCGCGCCCGGCCTCGCGCCGCCGGACGGCCATACCCGTGCCCCCCACACCTCCGTACTCCCCGCCCAGCGCTCCTCGCCCTTGTCGGCGTGCGGATCCGCGCCGTCCGCAGGAGGCTGAGGGCATGGGTAATCCGACGCGGTATCCGCACATCGTGGTCCACAGCCCGGCGCTCGACGGGTCGCGGCGGGTCACCGCCGGGGACGCCGTCCTCGGGGTCGCCTCGCATCTCGATGATGTCGTCGAGATCCTGCGGCTGGCCGATCTGGACCGGATCGAGGTGGAGGAGAGCGATCTCATCGAGTGGCAGGGCGGCGGCCCCGAGGACTGGCCGGGGCTCTCCGAGCCGCATGGGACGTGAGGTGCGGCAACCTCAAATGAACCTCTGAACATGGTTCAGGAGGCTTCAACCACCCCCAGGACAGGGCACATTGTCGTCACGCGGGGCCCGCCTGCACGGGGGCGGCGGGCCCCGTCGTCACAGGGGGGACGACATGAGCGGTGGTACGCCGGTCCGGCTGGAGCCCTACGAGGTCGCGCTGCTGCGGGGCGGTTCCCGCGCCGCGGTCACGGTGGCCGTACTCGCCCTGCATCTACGGGGATTGATCGACGTGGGCCGGCCGGGGAGGATCCGGGCGAGCGCAGTCGCGCCCTCGGAGGGCACGGAAAACGCCCTTCCCGTCCTGCCCGCAGCCGTGCGCGCCGCGCTCCAACGGCCCATGAGTGTCGCCGAGTTGGAGGCCCGGCCCGAGGTGCGTGAGGCGCTCGCCGGGGTGCGGGCCGGGCTTGTGGCCGCCGGGATGCTGCGTTCGCTTCCTCCGCGCCGGACACGCGCCGCCCGGCGCGCCCTGAGCGCCCTGCTCGTCGAACATCCCCTGCCGCCCCTTCCGGCCGACCGGAAGGGGCTTTCGGCGGACGACACCCTGCTCGCGGTTGCCCTGCATGGGGAGTCCGCCCTGAACATCCTGGCCGCACGCTTCGCCCTGCGGGCAGGACTCACTGCCCGGGCCGAGGTCGCCGACAAGGGATTCCACCGACGCGCGCCCCGGGGCGGCGGCACCGGCGGGGGCAGCTATGTCTCCTGTGGCGGAGGCAGCGGCGGCGGGACGGACTGAGACCCGTACGCGGATGGCATGCACACACAGGGGCGGCCCCACCCTTCGGGAGGTGGGGCCGCCCCTGTGTGCTGCGGAGGGCGTCAGAGCGTCAGACCTTCAGTGTCCTGATCGACGTCGGCGCGTGTTCCGGCTCGGTGGCGAGTTCCTCGAACTCCACGATGTTTCCTATGTCGTTGGTGACGCTCATCGCGATGTTGGTGACGCGCTCGAGGATCGCCTCCACGACGACCGGCACCCGGAACTCGGCGGCGAGCTTCTTCGCCTGCTCGAAGGCGGCGCCCAGTTCGGCGGGGTCCGTCACCCGGATCGCCTTGCAGCCGAGGCCCTCGGCGACCTTGACATGGTCGACGCCGTAGACGCCCAGCTCGGGCGAGTTGACGTTCTCGAACTCCAGCTTCACCTCGAAGTCGATGTCGAACGCCCGCTGCGCCTGGCGAATCAGCCCCAAGTAGGCGTTGTTCACGAGGACATGGACGTACGGGATCTTGTGCTGCGCGCCGACCGCCAGCTCCTCCACCATGAACTGGAAGTCGTAGTCCCCGGAGAGCGCGACGACCTGCGCCTCCGGGTCGGCCTTCGCCACGCCCAGGGCCGCCGGGATCGTCCAACCGAGGGGGCCCGCCTGGCCGCAGTTGATCCAGTGCCGGGGCCGGTAGACGTGCAGCATCTGGGCGCCGGCGATCTGCGAGAGGCCGATCGTGGTGACGTAACGGGTCTCCGGGCCGAAGGCCTTGTTCATCTCCTCGTAGACGCGCTGCGGCTTGATGGGAATGTCGTCGAAGTGCGTACGGCGCTGGAGAGTCGCCTTCTTCTCCTGCGCGGCGGTCGCCCACGCGGAGCGGTCGGGGAGCGTCCCCGCCGCCTTCAACTCCCTTGCCACCGTGACGAGAAGCTCCAGAGCCGCCTTCGCGTCGGAGGCGATCCCGTAGTCCGGGGCGAAGATCCTGCCGATCTGGGTCGGCTCGATGTCGACGTGGACGAAGGTGCGGCCCTTCGTGTAGACGTCGACGCGACCGGTGTGCCGGTTGGCCCAGCGGTTGCCGATGCCGAGGACGAAGTCGGACTCCAGGAAGGTCGCGTTGCCGTAACGGTGCGAGGTCTGGAGGCCGACCATGCCGGCGTTCAGCTCGTGGTCGTCGGGGATCGCGCCCCAGCCCATCAGGGTCGGGATGACCGGCGTACCCGTCAACTCGGCGAATTCCACGAGCAGTTCGGTGGCGTCGGCCGCGATGACGCCGCCGCCCGCGACGATCAGCGGGCGCTCGGAGGCGTTCAGCATCCGGATCGCCTTCTCGATCTGCGCGCGGGACGCGACCGGCTTGTAGACGGGCAGCGGCTCGTACGTGTCCGGGTCGAACTCGATCTCCGTCTGCTGGACGTCGACCGGCAGGTCGATCAGGACCGGGCCCGGCCGCCCGGAACGCATGAGGTGGAAGGCCTGCTGGAAGACGCCGGGAACCTGCGCCGCCTCCAGGACGGTGACCGCCATCTTCGTCACCGGCTTGGCGATGGAGGCGATGTCGACGGCCTGGAAGTCCTCCTTGTGGATCACGGCGGTCGGAGCCTGCCCCGTGATGGCCAGGATCGGGATCGAGTCGCCGAGGGCGGAGTACAACCCGGTGATCATGTCGGTGCCGGCCGGACCGGAGGTGCCGATGCAGACGCCGATGTTGCCCGGGCGGGTGCGGGTGTAGCCCTCGGCCATGTGCGAGGCGCCCTCGACATGGCGGGCGAGGGTGTGGGTGACGCCACCGGAGGCCCTCAGTGCCGCGTAGAAGGGGTTGATCGCCGCACCGGGGACACCGAACGCGCTGGTGACGCCCTCGCGCTTGAGGATCTCGACTGCCGCGCGGGCAGCGGTCATACGAGCCATGGAGTACTCCTGCTTCGACTGCATCGGCTGATTCGACTGCATCGGCTGGTTCAGCGGGTCCTGCTGGAACTGCTGGAACTGCTGGTTCAGCGGGTCCTGCCGTCGGATTCGCTCTCCCGTCGCGCCCCGCGGTGAGAACTCTTCTTCCCGCCCTCACAAATTCCGTATCGCGGAAAATATTTTCTACTATCTGGAAATAATGTAAGTGGGTGCGCGAAGGTCGTCAAGAGACGGACAAGCGGGGGCCGAAGGAGGACGATGGGGGCCATGCCCGAGAGCGTGCCGGTGCGCTGCCCGGCCTGTCGGCGCGAGCGCCTGTACACCGCGCCTTCCTATCCCTGCGCGTGCGGCGCCCCCGTCACGCCGGTCCTCGACGCGCGGACGGCGCCGACGACCGTCGCACACCGCACATGGGACGACGACTGGATCGCCCTGTGCTGCCCCGCCTGCGGCCGCCGCGACCAGTGGCCGCACCCGGAACTGGGCTGCACCTGCGGCACGGTGCTACGCATCCCGGTGGCCACGCCGTATGCCACCCCGGAGCCCCCGCCGTCGACACCGGCACCGTCACCGTCACCGATACCGTCGGCGCAACCGCGTGCCTTCCGCCCCATCGCCATCCGCACCGCACGCGACGCCGTCACGGCCACCGCGCTGTATCTGAACTGGCTCGGACACGGGGACATCCGGCGGGCCGACCAGCGGCCCACCTCCGGCGTCGGTCTCGCCGCGCGCGGGCTGCTGGCCCAGGTGGACCCGAGCGTGCACCCGGCCTCGCTGCGGGACGTGGAGTGTCTGTGGCTGACGGCCATGACGGAGTCCGCGGACTGCGTCTACTTCTCCCTCGCCGGATACGACGACGACGCCCGCGCCCGCGCCGACCACCTCCGCGTCCCGCTCTTCGTCCTGGACCTCACGGGCACCCCGCAGCCGGTCAACGCGGTGGCCGACGCCCTCGACGCCCGAGGCAGCAACCGGTGATCGCCGGCTCCTAACGGCCGTACGTCTCCCGCAGTTCGATCTTGCGGACCTTCCCCGAGACGGTCATCGGGAACGCGTCCAGGATCTGGAGCCTGCTCGGGATCTTGTAGTGCGCCAGCCGGCCCTGGCAGTACGCGCGCAGCTCCTCCAGCGACAGGGGCTCGGCCGACCGGGAGTCCGTCGCGTCGTACGGGATCACACAGGCGAGGACCTCCTCGCCGTACCTCTCGTGCGGGACGCCCACGACCTGGACGTCCCTGATCTTCGGGTGCGTGTAGAGGAACTCCTCGATCTCGCGCGGGTAGATGTTCTCCCCACCCCGGATGATCATGTCCTTGATGCGGCCGACGATCTCGACGTAACCGTCCTCGCGCAGCACCGCCAGGTCCCCGGTGTGCATCCAGCGTCCCGCGTCGATCGCCTCGGCGGTCTTTTCGGGCTCGTTCCAGTAGCCGAGCATCACGCTGTAGCCGCGGGTGCACAACTCGCCCGCCACGCCCCGGGGTTGGGTGACGCCGGTGGCCGGGTCGACGACCTTGACCTCGACGTGTGGGAGGACCCGGCCGACCGTGCCCGTGCGGTGCTCCAGGTCGTCGTCGCGGCGGGTCTGGGTGGAGGCCGGCGAGGTCTCGGTCATGCCGTAACAGATCGACACCTCCGCCATGTTCATCTCGGCGACCACCCGCTTCATCACCTCGACCGGGCAGGGCGAGCCCGACATGATGCCGGTGCGCAGGGAGGAGAGGTCGTAGGCCGCGAAGTCGGGGAGGTTCAACTCCGCGATGAACATGGTCGGGACGCCGTACAACGACGTGCACCGCTCCTGCTGGACCGCCGCCAGGGTGGCCGCCGGGTCGAAGGACGGGCCGGGAATGACCAGGCAGGCGCCGTGCGAGGTGGCCGCGAGGTTTCCGAGGACCATGCCGAAGCAGTGGTAGAACGGCACCGGGACGCAGACCCGGTCCTGCTCGCTGTAGCCGAGCAACTCCCCCACGAAGTAACCGTTGTTGAGGATGTTGTGGTGGGAGAGGGTGGCGCCTTTGGGGAAGCCCGTGGTGCCCGAGGTGTACTGGATGTTGACGGGGTCGTCGCAGGACAGGTCGCCGGACAGGTCGCAGGACGCGTCCTCGTGGTGGGGGTCGGGGACCGCCCGGGCCAGCAGCGCGTCCCAGCTCGGGTCGCCGATGTACACGGCCTCCCGCAACCCGGGGCAGCGGCCCCGCACTTGGTCGACCATCGCCCGGTAGTCGCTCCCCTTGTGACTCAGGGAGGCGAACAGGACGGACACTCCGGCCTGGTTGAGCACGTACTCGATTTCGTGGGTGCGGTACGCCGGGTTGATGTTCACCATGATCGCGCCGATGCGGGCGGTGGCGTACTGGACGAGCATCCACTCCGGGCAGTTGACCGCCCAGATGCCCACCCGGTCGCCCTTGACGACCCCGCTCGCCAGCAGCGCGGACGCCAACCGGTCGACGTCCGCACCGAAGTGGGCGTACGTTCAGCGCCGCCCGGACGGCACGTCGACGAGCGCGTCGCGGTCCGGCCAAGTGGCCACCACCCGGACGAGGTTGGCGCCGATGGTGTCACCGAGCAGAGCCGTACCACTCGTGCCGTGCGCATACGAACCGTGCGTGGGCGAACCGTGCGCATACGAACCGTGCGTGGGCGAGCCGGACTCGTGCGAGGTCACCGGAAGTCCTCCTCCCGGTACTCGTCCGCCGAGCCCGCCGCCGTCGCCTCGCGCAGCTCGATGCGGCGGATCTTGCCGCTGACGGTCTTGGGCAGCGGCGCGAACTCCAGGCGGCGGACCCGCTTGTAGGGGGCGAGGACCTGGCGGGAGTGCTCGAACAGCACCTTCGCGGTGTCGGGGCCCGGCTCCCAGCCCGCCGCGAGGACGACGTACGCCTTGGGCACGGCGAGGCGCAGTTCGTCCGGGGCGGGGACGACGGCCGCCTCGGCGACCGCCTCGTGCTCCAGCAGCGCGCTCTCCAGCTCGAACGGGCTGATCTTGTAGTCGGAGGCCTTGAAGACGTCGTCCGCCCGCCCGACGTAGGTGAGGTACCCGTTCTCGTCGCGGCTGCCGATGTCGCCGGTGCGGTAGTAGCCACCGGCCATCGCCTCCGCCGTACGGTCGGGGTCGCTGTGGTAGCCGGTCATCAGGCCGACCGGGCGGACCGACAGGTCGAGCGCGATCTCGCCCTCCCGCGCGCCCGGCGCGCCGGACACCGGGTCGAGGAGCTCCACCCGGTAGCCGGGGCTGGGTCGGCCCATCGAGCCGGTCTTCAGTTCCTGGCCGGGGCTGTTGGCGATCTGCACGGCCGTCTCGGTCTGGCCGAAGCCGTCCCGTACGGTCAGTCCCCAGGCGCGCCGCACCTGCTCGATGACCTCGGGGTTGAGGGGCTCGCCCGCGGCCACGGCCTCGCGGGGCGGGGTGCGCAGTTGGGTCAGGTCGGCCTGGATGAGCATGCGCCAGACGGTGGGCGGGGCGCAGAAGGTCGTCACGCCCGCCCGGTCCATCTCGGTCATGAGCCGGGCCGCGTCGAAGCGGGTGTAGTTGTGGATGAAGACGGTCGCCTCGGCGTTCCACGGCGCGAAGAGGTTGGACCAGGCGTGCTTGGCCCAGCCGGGCGAGGAGATGTTGAGGTGCACGTCGCCGGGGCGCAGCCCGATCCAGTACATCGTCGAGAGGTGCCCGATCGGATACGACGTGTGGGTGTGCTCGACGAGCTTGGGGCGGGCGGTGGTGCCGGAGGTGAAGTAGAGCATCAGCGGGTCGTCGGCGAGGGTGGGGCCGTCGGGGGTGAAGCCGGCCGGGGCGGTGTACGCGTCCTCGTACGGCTGCCAGCCCTCGGGGGCGCCGCCGACCGCGATGCGGGTGAAGCGGCCCGGGACCTCGTCGAACTTGCCGGTGTCCGCGGACCGGGTGAGGACGTGCCGGACCCGGCCGCGTTCGACGCGGTCGGTGAGGTCGGCGGGGCCGAGCAGCGGGGTGGCCGGGATGACGACGGCGCGCAGTTTCATCGCGGCGAGCGCGATCTCCCACAGCTCGGCCTGGTTGCCGAGCATGACGAGGATCCGGTCCTCGGCGGCGACCCCGCGCCCGCGCAGCCAGTTCGCGACGCGGTCGGAGCGCTCGGACAGCTCGGCGAAGGTGAGGCGGGTCTCGGAGCCGTCCTCCTCGACGATGTGCAGGGCGGTGCGGTCGTTGCCGTCGGCGATGACGTCGAACCAGTCGAGGGCCCAGTTGAAGTGCTCCGGGCGGGGCCACTCGAAACGCTCGTAGGCGGTCGGGTAGTCCTCCCGGTGTGCCAACAGGAAGTCCCGGGCCGTGCGGAAAAGCTGCGTCGCTGTCGTCGTCGCCGTCGTCATCTGTCCTCCTCGCGTTCGCGGTCGTCCACCGCCGGGGCGCGCCCGGCGGATGCGCCCCGAGGTTCACTCCCGTGGTGCCGGACCATTGCCGGGCGGCTCTCTGCCATCGTGTAATCCGTGATGCAGGTCTCACTACCCCCGAACGGGGGTGTGCGGCACCCGCCGCACGGAAAGGGCGAGGCGTGAACGTGACGGCAGACTCGGCCGAAGCGATGGAGATGCGCGGTGCGCTGGCGCGACTGCGGCGCGCGACGGGGCTGCCGGTCGCCTTCGGCGGCCTGGTGGAGCCGGGGCGGCAGCGGATGCGGATCAGCGAGTTCAGCGGCGGGACCGGTCTCGCGCTGCGTCGGCTCGCGGTGCCCCCGGGCAACGGCCTCGGCGGCAAGGCGGTCGCGCTGGCCCGCCCGTGCGCCGTGGTCGACTACTCCCTCTCCCGGCAGATCAGCCACGAGTACGACGCGGCCGTCGCCGAGGAGGGCCTGCGCTCGGTGGTGGCGATCCCGGTGGTCGTACGACGCCGGGTGCGCGGGGTGCTGTACGGCGCGCTGCGTACGGCGCAGCCGCTGGGCGACCGCACGCTGACGGCGGCCGTGCAGGTGGCGCGGGACATGGAGCAGGCGCTCGTGGTCGGGGACGAGGTCGGCGACCTGTTGCTGGCGGCGGCGGCCCGGCCGGGCGCGGCGAGCGGCGGGGCCGGTACGGCGGCCCACTGGGAGCAGGTGCGCGAGGCGCACACGGCCCTGCGCGCCCTGGCCCCCCGGATCACCGACCCGGCCCTGCGCGCCGAACTCCTCGACGCCTGCGGCCTGCTCACGTCCGACACCGGCGATCAACGGGTCACACTCGCCGCGCGCGAACTGGACGTACTGGCATGCGTGGCGGCAGGCGCGACGAACGCGGCGGCAGCCGAGCGGCTGGGCCTACGCCCGGAAACCGTCAAGGGCTACCTCAGATCAGCAATGCGCAGACTGGGCGCCCACACCCGAGGAGAGGCGGTGGCCGCAGCCCGCAGAGCGGGCCTGCTGCCGTAGGGAGGAATTGGCGGGGTCCGACGAGACGCCGGGCGGAAGCCCGGCGAGGGGCCACACGGGAGGCCCGAGGACTCGACGGGGGCCGCCAGGCAACTAGGGAGGAGGTGGGCGAGGGGGCTCGGCAAGGCCCCCACGAGGGGCAAGGCAGCAGGGCGGCAAGGGACCAGGCAAGGGCTCGACGGGAGGGCCGCGAAGGGCTCGGCAGCCCACGAAGGGCAAGCCAGGAAGGCGAGAAGGGACCAGGCAGGGGCCGGCAAGCAGCCCGACAGGAGGACCGCGAATCGCTCGGCAGGCCCCCTTGAAGGGCTACGCAGGGGCCGGCGACGGGCTCGGCCGGGCCCAGCAAGCGGCTCGGCAGGAGAGTCGCGAAAACTCGGCGAGGGCCCCGTGAGGGGCTGGGTGGGAGGGGTGGCAGGCGGGTCGGTGGGAGGGGTGCGGCGCGTTTGGGCGGGGGTGTGCAACACGGGCGTAGCGCGGACGGTGCAGGATGCCCGCAAGCAGCGATCACATCCAGCCAGGGAGGTCCCACACGACAAGAGACCATTCACTCATCGTCAACCTGAATTTCCCTATGCGTCACGTTGTTATATCCCTCACCACGCCGTGCCTCCGAATTTCAAAGAGACGTTGCCTAGAATTTGGCCCGGACACGACACTCGGAAGGGAGCGGTGACCGTGCGACGGGACTTCAAGGAGCCTGCCAGATGCCGTTCCGACCAGGTCATCGGCAGGGAGGAGCTGTTCACGGCCGCCCGTGAGCAGTTGACGCGCGGCGGCAGTGTGCTGCTGCACGGGCCTGCCGGAATAGGAAAGTCGACCGTGCTGCGGGCATTGGCCGCGGATTACGGCGAGTCGGCGCGCACCGTCCTGCGCTGCTCGGCGACCGAGTCCGAATCCCACCTCCCCTTCCTGGCCCTGGCCGATCTCTTCGGCCTGGTCCTTGACGAAATCTCGGACAAGCTGCCGGCCGCCCAGCGCACCGCCCTGGAATCGGCGCTCACCGGCCGTGGCGAATCGACTCTGCAACGCGACGGCCTCGCCCTGCGGCTGGCCGTGCTGTCCGCCCTGCGCGCCCTCGCCGCCACCGGCCCCGTCCTGCTCGTCGCCGACGACCTCCAGTGGCTGGACTCCGCCAGCGCCGAACTCCTCGGCTTCGCCGCCCGCCGTCTGGGCGACACACCGGTCCAGTTGCTGTGCGCGGTGCGCACCGAGGGGCAGGAGTACGACCGTCATCTACGCGCGTCCCCGCCCGACACCCTCGCCGTCCGCCTCAACCCGCTCTCCCGTGCCCAGGTCTCCGCGCTGCTCGACCACCGCGGCTACACCGACCTGCCCCGCTCGACGATGCGCGAGATCCACCGCACCAGCGGCGGCAACCCCCTGTTCGCCCTGGAACTGGGCCGCGCCCTGGGCGAGAGCCCGACCCCGCCGCGCCCCGGCGAACCCCTGCCGGTGCCGACCTCGCTGCGCGCCCTGGTGCTCAGCCGCCTCGACATGCTCTCCGACGAGGCCCGCCGCACCCTGCTCGTGGCCAGCGCCGGCGCCCGCCCCACCCTGGCCCTGCTGCACGCGGCCGGCCGGGAGAACGCCGAGGCCGAGACCGCGCAGGCCGCCGCGCTCGGCCTGCTGGCGACGGAGCCGGAAGGGCCGGCCGTACGGTTCGCGCATCCGCTGATCTCCGCCGCGCTGTACGCGGAGGCACCCGCGCAGGAGCGCCGGGCCGTACACGCGGCGCTGTCCACGGCCGCCTCCGACCCGATCGAGCGGGCCCGCAACCTCGCCCTCGCCACCACCGGCACCGACCCGGAGGTGGCGGCCCGGCTCGCCGAGGCGGCGGCGCTCGCCCGCGACCGGGGCGCACCCTCGGTCGCCGCCTCGCTCGGGCTGCTCGCCGCCCGGCACACCCCGCCGGACGGCACACCCGCGCCCGACGACCGCCGGCTCCAGGCCGCCGAGGACGCGATCACCGCCGGTGAGGTGGACCTCGCCCGGGACATCGCGCGCGAGGTGCTGACCCGGGCCACCGTGCCCGCCGAACGGATCCGCGCCTGGGAGGTGGTCATCGAGGCCGCCGGGCAGTCCCTCGGCGAGGTCGACGCCGTCTTCCCGCAGGCCCTGGCCGACGCCGGCGACGATCCGCGGCTGCTCGCCCTGGTCCACTACCGGCTGGCCTGGCGCAAGCTGATCGTCGAGGGCGACTTCGCCGAGGCCCGCCAGGAGGCCGCGCACACGGCGGAGCTGGCCGCGCGCGGCGGCGACCGGCGCACCGAGCTGATGGCCCTGTCCTTCCAGTCGTCCACCGAGACCCTGATGGGCCATCCGAACGCCCCCCAGACCATCAAGCGCGCCCTGAAGGAACCTCAGGACCCCTACGTGGCCTGCCATCACAACGGCGTCGGCGCGGCCCGCTTCCGCTGGCTGCTGATGAGCGACCAGTTGCCCGAGGCCCGCTCGACCATCACCGCGCTGCTGCGCGAGGTGCGCCGGCGCGGCATGGTCGAGAGCGAGGTGCACTTCCAGCGCTTCCTCGCCGAGACCGAACTGCGCTCCGGGCACTGCGGGCGCGCCCTCGACCTGGCCCGCGAGAGCCTGCGGCTGGCCCGCGACTCGGGCATCGGCCTGGGCGCGTCCGCGATGCTCGCCTCCCTCGCCGAGGCCTCCGGCGGTGACGTCGACCGGGCGCTGGCGCTGGCCCGGGAGGCGGCGGAGCACGCCGAGGAGGACGGCGACCAGATGTACGTCTCCCGTGCCCTGGCCGCCCTCGGCCACGCCCAGTTGGTGGCCGGGGACGCGGCGGGCGCGGTCGGCTCGCTGCGCCGGGTGCGGGAGTTGGAACAGGGCCTGGGCATCACCGACCCGGCGCGCGGCCGCTGGCAGGGCGACCTCGCCGAGGCGCTGGTGCGGGTCGGCGAGCCGGGCGAGGCGCAGGACGTCATCGACGTGACGCGCGAGCACGCGCTGCGGCTGGGCCGGGAGAGCGTGCTCGCCGTGCTCGACCGGTCGGAGGCGATGGTGCGGGCGGCGCTCGGCGACCACGAGGCGGCGCTGTCCCGGCTGACGTCCGTGCAGGACCGGCTCGCCAAGCTGGGCTACGGCCTGGAGGAGGCGCGGGCGGCGTTCGCGCTGGCCCGGCTGCGCACCCTGCGGCCGGGGGCGGGCGCGGGTCCGACGTCGTACGACGAGGCGGCGCGGCTGTTTCGGCGGTGCCGGGCGCTGCCCTGGCTGCGGCAGGTGGACCTGGCCGCGGCGGAGGGTCAGGCGCAGCCGGCCGCCGTCGCCCCGCTGGCGGCCGCGTCCTCCGACGCCCTCGAAGGCCTGGCCTCGATGGAACGTCAGGTCGCCGCGCTCGTCATGGAGGGCGCGACCAACCGGGAGATCGCCGCGCGGCTGTTCATCAGCGTCAAGACGGTCGAGGCGACCCTGACCCGGGTCTACCGCAAGCTGGGGATCCGCTCGCGGGTGGACATCGTCCGACTGGCGGCGGGACGTCACGCGAAGTGAGGAATCCGCGGGTTAACTCCCCGTCAGGGGATGCCTCGCGGGTCGCCTCGGGGACCATCTCAGGGGCTACGCACCCTTGGCGGGTTCTGCTGGATTCCCCTGACTCTCCCCTGACGGTCCCCTGGCCTCCCTGCGTGGACGGTCGGCGGCGCCTGTGGGTTCCCTGAAGGGACCGAGGGTTTTCCCTTCCCCAACTCCCTTAGGGGGTTCCCTCATTGGGGGGAGCAGGGAGCGGGCCTAGCGTAAGGGATGTGCCGCTCGCCCGGGCACACGGGGGTCGGTCCCGCGACCTCCGTGCTCACCCCCACACCCGCGCGACCCCCCACCGGCAATCCCGTTGCAAGGAGACTCATGTTCGGGCTCAACCGTGCCAAGAAGACCGCCGCCGTAGTGGTGGCGACCGCCGCCGCGGCAGCGACCACTCTGCTCAGCGCCCCCACCGCTGTCGCAGCGCCGCAGCCGATCGTCGGTGGCACGACGACCACCACGACCACGTACCCGTTCATGATGCAGATCACGGACGCCTCGCAGAACCAGTTCTGCGGCGGCACCCTCGTCTCGCCGACCAAGGTGGTCACGGCCGCCCACTGCATGGTCGACGAGACCGCGAGCGGCGTGCGCGTCATCGGTGGCCGCACCAGCCTCAGCGGCACCAACGGCACGGTCGCCCGGGTCAGCAAGATCTGGGTCAACCCGGACTACACGACCGCCACCAAGGGTGACGACCTGGCCGTCCTGACCCTCTCGACCTCGATGCCGTACACCACGGCGTCGTACGTCTCCTCGTCCCAGACCAGCGTCTACGCGGCCGGCACCACCGCCCGCATCCTCGGCTGGGGCGCCACCTCGGAGAGCGGCAGCTCCTCCAACCAGCTCCGGACCGCGACCGTCCCGATCGTGTCCGACGCGAGCTGCAAGAGCTCCTACGGTTCGGACTTCGTCCAGACCGACATGGTTTGCGCCGGATTCACGTCCGGTGGCACAGACACCTGCCAGGGCGACAGCGGCGGTCCCCTGCTCATCGGGGGCGTCCTGGCAGGGATCACTTCTTGGGGCGAAGGCTGCGCGCAGGCCGGTTTCCCGGGTGTCTACACCCGGCTGACCACCTTCTCCAGCCTGGTGACCGCGCAGGTCAACTCCTAGCCCCCAAGACTTCCTGAGCACCCCTCAGGGACATACCAGGGGGCGCTGCGAGCCTCCACGAGCGGCCCGCAGCGCCCTCTATCCAGCCCCCACCTCTACGGGTGGGGGCTTCTCGCTGTCGGGGGCAGCGGTATTTCAGGGGCGCACGACGGCACCGAAGCGGATGTCGTACTGATGCCGTGGCTGCTGTGGATACATCGTGGCCAGCATGCGTTCGGCCTCCCGGGTCACGTCCGCCTGCCGGGTCTTGGCGAGGCGGGCGAAGGGCTCGATGACGAGAGCGTCCTTCTCCAGCTTCCACAGGCCGGCCAGGAAGCCGTCGACGAGGAGGGTGCAGTGGGCCTGGTTGCCCTGCCAACTGCGGCCCCAGTACTCGGGTGGGACGACCCGGGTGCGGTCGGCGTGGGAGAGGAGCAGGTTGTCGAACTCGGGGAGGAAGCGGGGCGGGGCCGGGGTCTCGGGGTCGGGGCGCACGGCGTCGGGGAGGTCGAAGAGTTCGACGCCGTGCTCGTCGCGGAAGGTGAGCAGGTGCGGGCGGAGGCGTTCGAAGGCCTCGCGCAGCCGGGTCAGGCCGGCCCAGGTCTGCATGTCCTTGACGGAGGCCGGACCGAAGGCGGCCAGGTAGCGCCGGACGACGGTGTCCGCGGCGGGGGCCGG
This sequence comes from Streptomyces sp. yr375, assembly GCF_900110755.1. Taxonomy (GTDB): domain Bacteria; phylum Actinomycetota; class Actinomycetes; order Streptomycetales; family Streptomycetaceae; genus Streptomyces. The sequence goes on along the minus strand of NZ_FOFF01000031.1, from coordinate 24,471 downwards.
TTCGGCGGGCCGGCCGAGCCAGTGCTCGGCGGTGGTCAGCGCGACCTGCCCGCTCCGGCCCCACAGCCCGCGCGGGGTGACCTGGACGAGAGGCAGCCCGCACCGGGCGGCGACCGCGAGGGACCGGGGATCGGCGTCGGGCCACTCGGCGGACAGCGCCTCGCGCAACTGCTTCATGGTGCGCGGCTCGGCCTCGACCAGGTCCCGGGCGACGGCGGCGAGCCGGTCGAGATCGACCCCGGTGAGCCCCTTGCGGAAGTACGTCAGCTCACGGTCGCGGGCAGGCTGGACGAACGGCCGCAGGGTCAGGCAGTCGTCGGCGGTGTGGGTGTGGATGGTGGAACGCATACTGACGATCCGGACGACCGCACGCTCGGCCATCAACGTCGACAGCTCCTGCGGTACGAAGCCGTCGAGGCGGGCGGCGAGCGCGTAGTACGGCGGCTTGACGTTCTGCGCCTGCAACCCGAGCAGGTGCGCCACGGCGGCTCCGGCCGACAGCGAGGAGGGACGCAGCAGCAGTTGCCGGTCGAGGGTGGCACGGTTGAGGGCGCGGGCGCCGAGCACGGGGGCCGCCGGGGGCGTCGTCTTCGTCATGCACGGCAAGCTAACGGGGCATGCGGACACCGGCTGTCCGCAACGCCCCCAGACCGTTTGCCCCCTATATCCTGAATATCCCGCATATCCGGCTAAGTGATCACGCCGACCTGCAAGACGAACGAACGCAGGCCGGCCCGACCGAAACGTAGGCTCGACCGAGAGGCAGCCGCGATGCCCGAGCGTCCCAGGAAACCCGTCTGGCGCCGCACCCCGCCCGCACCTCAGCCGCGACCGCGGCCGTCCCGCCCGTCGGCGCCGCCGGCCACGGAGTCTCCGGAGGCCGCCAGCATCGTCCAGGCGGTCCTGTACCGCGACGGCGTCCGCGTCGTCGCCCCGGCCACGCTCTCGGAGACCTACCGGGCGCTGCGCGAGCAGCCGTCGGGCATGGCGTGGATCGGCCTGGCCCGCCCGACGGAGGGTGAACTCCACTCCCTGGCAGCGGAGTTCGACCTGCACCCGCTCGCCGTCGAGGACGCGAAGGAGGCCCACCAGCGGCCGAAACTGGAACGCTACGGCGACACCCTCTTCGTCGTCCTGCGGGCGGCGCGCTACCTCGACGCCCAGGAGGAGATCGACTTCGGCGAGCTGCACGTGTTCGTGGGCCCCGACTTCGTCCTCACCGTCCGGCACGGCGCGGCCCCCGACCTGTCGGCGGTGCGCCGCCGTATGGAGGAGACGCCGGAACTGCTGAAACTGGGCCCGGAGGCGGTGCTGTACGCGATCCTGGACGCGGTGGTGGACGGCTACCTCCCGGTCGTCTCGGGCGTCCAGAACGACATCGACGAGATCGAGACCGAGGTCTTCCGCGGCGACCCGGAGGTCTCCCGCCGCATCTACGAACTCTCCCGCGAAATGGTCGAGTTCCAGCGCGCCACCCGCCCCCTCGTCGGCATGCTGCACGCCCTGATGGCCGGCTTCTCCAAGTACGGCACCGACGACGAACTCCAGCGCTACCTACGGGACGTCGCCGACCACGTCACCCACACCAGCGAACGCGTCGACGGCTTCCGCCAGGCCCTCACCGAGATCCTCACCGTGAACGCCACCCTCGTCACCCAGCAACAGAACGCGGAAATGCGGGCGTTGGCGGAAGCGGGCTTCGAACAGAACGAGGAGATCAAGAAGATCTCGTCCTGGGCGGCGATCCTGTTCGCCCCGACACTGGTCGGGACGATCTACGGCATGAACTTCGACCGGATGCCGGAACTCCACTGGGTGCTCGGATACCCCTTCGCCATCGTCTTGATGGCGGTCGTCTGCACCAGCCTGTACATCATCTTCAAACGGAAGGACTGGCTCTGAGCAATCGCCTCGGAGGACGCTCCCGGGAGTGGGCACGGCCCGGATCGCAGGCTCCGACGACTCCTTCCAGGCCGCTGGGGAGAATCTGGGGAGAATGAGCCGCGCTCCGATGCGAGCGGTCTCCTGCGATCGCGGGCGTTGACCTGCGGAAGCCTCACCGTTGAAGCGCAGGCTGGGAGCAAGGATCAGCACGGAGAGCAGCGAACTTCCCTTGCGGAACGCCGAAACGGGTGGGCACAGCAGATCGCTGTGCCCACCCGTTTCGTGGGTCATGTAGCGGGAACTTCTTCGTCTCCCGGTCGGGCTCCGGGCCGCCCCACGGCAGCAGCGGTCGCGGACCTCGTTCTCGTCGAGGACCTAGACAGGGGTGCCGAAGCGGTCGGCGATCTCCGCGAGCGGTACGCCGCCCACGGCCAGGTCGCCCGGTCGGGGCTCGGCTGTCGAGGCCCGACCACACCGACAGTTCGACGGAGGTGGAAGGGACGGCGGGTTCGTGACGGGTGGTCATCGACTGCTGCTCTCCTCTCAGCCGGTCTCAGCCGGTCTCAGCCGGGTTCTCAACCGGCCCGCAGGGCCGGGACGGTCGGGGCCGAGTCGGGAACTGCCGGTCCGACCGGTGTGGGCGCCGGGGCGGTGAACCGGGGATCGACCGTGACGGTGGTGACACCGAGCGGTGCGACCAGGGCGCGCAGTGCGGGATCGGCGAGGCGGATCCACGTCTGGCCGGAACCGAGCGTCCCGGCCAGCCTGCGCAGGGAGGTGAAGCCGACGGCCGTGCGACCGCCGAGGGGTGTGCGGAAGAGGCGGGCCGCACACCGTGAGGGGCCCGGCCGGACCGGGACGAACAGGAGTCCGGCCGGGAACCGATCCCAGGGCTCGGGGTCTTCGCCGTAGACGAGATCTTTCACGGGATACCTCCGGAAGGAGCTGAAGTGCCCCGGACGCGGGGAGGCGGACCGGGGCTCACCAACGACGTTACGCCCGCCCACCGGGGTCGGCGGCCCCCTCCTGACGGGACGCTGACGGTGATCGGGACGACGTTGACGAGATGCTGACGTGCCTGGTGAGCGGCCCGGGCGGGGTCCGTCAGAAGGGCGCCAAGAACTGGCCCGCGGGCTTTTCGAACGCCTCGCCGAGGAGTGAGATGGGAGGCGTTCCGATGAGGATCGCCGGCGGGAACCGACCGCCGACGCGTGGAGAACGGTGAAGTGATGTCCGAGTCCGACGCGCCCCCAGCCGCTCGTGTCGTGGTCGGAGTGAGCGGCTCCACGGGCAGTCTCGCCGCCCTGTGCCGGGCCGCCGGCGAAGCACGGCACAGGGGTGCCGAGCTGTGGCCGGTGCTGGCCTGGGAGCCGCCCGGCGGAGATCTCGCCGCACGTCGTTCACCGGCTGCGTCCTACCTGGTCGAGGAGGGGAAGCGGCTGGCGCGGGAGCGGCTGGTCACGGCGCTCCGTGACGTGGTCGGCAGTACGGACACGGGGCTTCCGACGCAGGCCCTCGTCGTCCGTGGTTCCCCGGGCCGGGCGCTGACCGAGATCGCCGACCGCGAGGACGACCTCCTCGTCGTCGGTGCCGGGCCCCGCGGCCGTCTGCACCGCGCGCTGTGGCCGTCGGTCAGCCGCTACTGCCTCGCGCACGCCACATGTCCCGTCCTCGCTGTGCCGCCGTCGCCGTTGGAGGCCGAACTGGCCGCCGCGCACCGCCGCAACGCCTGGCGGCTGCGCCTGGACACCGGGCATGTGGCGAAGGCGTTCGAGACCGTGCCGCCCGATGCCTGAGGCCGATGGGCCTCACCCTTCAGGGCGTGGCCGCGGCCGGCAGATCCGGCTGCTCCGTCCGGCGCTCCGGTGCTGTCGGCACGCTGAGCACCATCGTGAGTCCGCCGCCGGGGGTGTCCTCCGCGCTCAGGGTGCCGCCCAGGGCTTCCGTGAAACCGCGGGCCACGGCCAGGCCGAGGCCGACCCCGGCACCGCGCGGAGAGTCGCCGTAGCGCTGGAAGGGTTCGAAGATGCGGTCCTTGGCCTCGTCGGGGACGCCCGGCCCGCGGTCCACCACACGCACCTCGACCCGGTCCGCGAGGGCGCTCGCCGACACGAGGACCTTCTCCTCCGGCGGGCTGTACTTGACCGCGTTCTCCACGATGTTGGCGACGGCCCGCTCCAGCAGCCCCCGGTCCACATGAACCATGGGCAGCGTCTCCGGGATGTCCAGTTCCACGCTGTCCTCCGGCACCCCGACCAGCGCCATCGGCACGACCTCGTCGAGGTCGGTCTCGCGGATGATGGGGGTGACCGTGCCGGTCTGCAGGCGGGACATGTCGAGCAGGTTGCCGACCAACTGGTCGAGACGGTCGGCGCCCGCCTCGATCGCCTCCAGGAGCTCCGCCCGGTCCTCCTCCGACCAGTCGACGTCCTCGGAGCGCAGGGAGGTGACGGCCGCCTTTATCCCGGCCAGTGGGGTACGGAGGTCGTGGCTGACGGCGGCCAGCAGCGCGGTGCGGATGCGGTTGCCCTCGGCCAACTCCTTGGCCTGGTCGGCCTCTTGCTGCAGGCGTCGGCGGTCCAGGACGACGGCTGCCTGGGCGGCGAACGCGGCGAGCACCCGGCGGTCGGCGGCCGGCAGTACGCGCCCCGACAGGGCCAGGGACATGTGGTCGCCGACCGGTACGTCGACGTCCGCGTGCTCGGGGTTCTGGCAGGGGCGCGGGCCGACACTGCCCGCGCAGGTCCAGGGATCCAGCTCGCCGGCCCGCTCCAGCAGGGCCACCGACTCCATGCCGAAGGTCTCCCGCACCCGCTCGAGCAGCGCCTCGAGGCTGGTCTCGCCGCGCAGCACGTTGCCCGCGAGGTAGGACAGGATCTCGGACTCGGCGCGCAGCCGGGCCGCCTGGTCCGTGCGTCTGGCGGCGAGGTCCACCACCGACGCCACCGACACGGCCACACCGACGAAGATCGCGATGGCGACGATGTTCTTGGGGTCGGCGATGGTGAACGTGTGTACAGGTGGGGTGAAGTACCAGTTCAGCAGCAGCGATCCGACCACCGCCGAGGCCAGCGCGGGGAGGAGTCCGCCGAGCAGGGCCGCCGCGACGGTCAGGGTCAGGAACAGCAGCATGTCGTTGGCGAGGCCGACATTCGGTGTGGCGCTGGTCAGCAGCAGGGTGAGCAGGACGGGGCCGAGCACGCCCACGAGCCAGCCCCAGACGATCCGGGCCCGGCCGAGCCGTGCGCCACGGTTCACGGGCAGTCCGCGTCCCTTGCCCGCCTCGTCGTGCGTGATCAGGTGGACGTCGAGATCGGGTCCCGACTCGCGGGCCACCGTGGCTCCGACGCCGGGACCGAACACGTACTGCCAACTCCTGCGCCGGGAGACACCCATCACGATCTGGGTGGCGTTCACCCCGCGGGAGAAGTCCAGCAGCGCGGCCGAGACGTCGTCGCCGACGACCTGGTGGAACGTGCCGCCCAGATCCTCCACCAGCGTTCGCTGGACGGCCAGTTCCTTGGGCGAGGCGGAGGTCAGACCGTCGCTGCGGGAGATGTAGACGGCCAACACCTCGCCGCCGGCGCCCTTTTCGGCAAGCCGCGCGGCCCGGCGGATCAGTGTCCGGCCCTCCGGTCCGCCGGTCAGGCCCACCACGATCCGCTCCCGCGAGCCCCAGATCGTCGACACCTGGTGCTCACTGCGGTACTCGGTCAGATAGGCGTCGACCCGGTCGGCCACCCACAGCAGCGCCAACTCCCTCAGGGCTGTCAGGTTTCCGGGCCGGAAGTAGTTCGAGAGGGCCGCGTCGACCTTGTCGGGCTTGTAGATGTTGCCGTGCGCCATGCGGCGGCGCAGCGCCTGCGGCGACATGTCGACGAGCTCGATCTGGTCGGCCCGGCGCACCACTTCGTCCGGCACGGTCTCCTGCTGCCGTACACCGGTGATCGACTCGACGACGTCGCCGAGCGACTCCAGATGCTGGATGTTGACGGTCGAGACGACGTCGATGCCGGCCGCGAGGAGTTCCTCGACGTCCTGCCAGCGCTTGGTGTTGCGGGAGCCGGGGACGTTGGTGTGAGGCAGCTCGTCGACCATCGCCACCTCTGGGTTCCGGGCCAGGACGGCGTCGATGTCCATCTCGGTGAACGTCGTGCCCCGGTACTCCAGTTCCCTGCGCGGAATCTCCTCCAGGCCGTGCAGCATCACCTCGGTGCGCGGCCGGCCGTGGTGTTCCACGAAAGCGATCACGCAGTCGGTGCCGCGTTCCACGCGCCGGTGCGCCTCGGAGAGCATCGCGTACGTCTTGCCGACGCCCGGTGCCGCGCCGAGGTAGATCCGGAGCTTGCCGCGAGCCATGTTCATCCTTCGAAGCGGTAACCCATGCCGGGCTCGGTGATCAGATAACGGGGGTGGGCGGGGTCCGTCTCCAGTTTGCGGCGGAGCTGGGCCATATAGACCCGCAGGTAGTTGGTCTTGTTGCTCTGGGTGACGCCCCACACCTCCTGGAGCAGGTGCTTCTGGGTGATCAGCCGCCCGGGGTTGGTGATCAGGATCTCCAGCAGGTGCCATTCGGTCGGGGTCAGCCGGATGTCGTGTCCGCCCCGGGTGGCTTTCTTGGCACGCAGATCGACGGTGAACTCGTCGGTCTCCACCAGTGTCGCCTCGGAAACGAACGGAGCGCCCTCTCTGCGCCGGACGGCGGCCCGCAGGCGGGCCAGGAGTTCGTCCATGCTGAACGGCTTCGTGATGTAGTCGTCCGCGCCCGCGTCGAGCGCCGCGACCTTCTCGTCCGACGCCTGCCGGGCCGACAGCACCAGGATCGGGACGCGGGTCCAGCCGCGCAGTGCCTTGATGACGTCGACGCCGTCCATGTCGGGCAGTCCGAGGTCGAGCATCACGACGTCCGGCTGCCGCGCCGCCGCGAGCCGGAGCGCGGCGGCTGCGTCGGGGGCCGCGTCGACGCCGTACTGGCGGGCCTGCAGGTTGATCACGAGGGCCCGTACGAGCTGCGGGTCGTCCTCCACCACCAGCACCCGTGTCATGGGTGTGCGCCTTTCGTGTCGTACGGGCAGTCGTGAAGTCCGGGAACTGCACAACCGGCATCAATGCGACGGGAGTCGGCGGATCCGGGACGTGTCCCCGGCCGCCGACTCCCACGCGGATCGTCGCCTAACGCCATCAGCTCTTCGTCACAAGGGACTTGAGCGCGATGTTGAGTTCCAGCACGTTCACGGTGGGCTCACCGATGAAGCCGAGGGTACGGCCGTCGGTGTGGTCCTTGACCAGCTTCTGCACCTGGGTGACGGACAGCCCGTTCTTCTCTGCGATGCGGTGGACCTGGATGTCCGCGTAGGCCGGGGAGATGTCCGGGTCCAGACCGGAGCCGGACGAGGTCACCGCGTCGGCGGGCACCTGGGACGCCCTGACCGTGTAGCCGGGCACCGAGTTGTCCTTGACGACGGCGGCCTTGGCGTCCTTCACCTGCTGGAGGAGCACCTTGCTGTCGGCGGAGAGGTTGGTGGCACCGGACAGCAGCAGCTTGTACTGGGTGTTGACGCTGTTGGCGCCGAGCCCGTTCTGCGGCCGGCCCTGGAACCACTTCAGATCCGGGTCCGGGGTCTCCTGCCCCTTCTTCAACGGCAGGTTGTACGACTGCCCGATCAGGGACGAGCCGACGACCTTGCCGTCCGACTTGATCTCCGAGCCGTTCGCCTTGCCGTTGAACAGCGCCTGGGCGATCCCCGTGACGGCGAGCGGGTAGATGACGCCCGTCACCACGGTGAGTACCAGCAGGGCCCGCAGACCGGCCCAGAGCAACCGGGCCGTGTTCGTAACCGAGTTGTTCATAGCCGATCAGCCGATTCCGGGGATGAGGGAGATGAGCAGGTCGATGATCTTGATACCGATGAAGGGCGCGATCAGCCCGCCGAGGCCGTAGATCGTGAGGTTGCGGCGCAGCATCTTGTCCGCGCTCACCGGCTTGTACTGCACGCCCCGCAGGGAGAGCGGGACCAGCGCGATGATGACCAGCGCGTTGAAGATGACCGCGGACAGGATCGCGGAGTCGGGCGAGGACAGGTTCATGATGTTGAGCTTGTCCAGGCCCGGGTAGACCGCCGCGAACAGCGCCGGGATGATCGCGAAGTACTTCGCTACGTCGTTGGCGATGGAGAACGTCGTCAAGGCGCCCCGGGTGATGAGGAGTTGCTTGCCGATCTCGACGATCTCGATGAGCTTGGTCGGGTTCGAGTCGAGGTCGACCATGTTGCCGGCCTCCTTCGCGGCCGACGTGCCCGTGTTCATCGCCACGCCGACGTCCGCCTGCGCGAGCGCGGGCGCGTCGTTGGTGCCGTCACCGGTCATCGCGACGAGCTTGCCGCCGGCCTGCTCCCGCTTGATGAGGGCCATCTTGTCCTCGGGCGTGGCCTCCGCGAGGAAGTCGTCGACGCCCGCCTCCTCGGCGATCGCCTTGGCGGTCAGCGGGTTGTCGCCGGTGATCATGACGGTCTTGATGCCCATGCGCCGCAGTTCGTCGAACCGCTCTCGCATGCCTTCCTTGACGACGTCCTTCAAGTGGATGACGCCCAGGATCCGGGCACCCTGCTCGTCCTCGACCGCCACGAGCAGCGGGGTGCCGCCGGCCTCCGAGATCCGGTTGGCGAGAGTGTCGGCGTCCTCAGAAACGGTGCCGCCCTGCTCCTTGACCCAGGTGATGACCGAACCGGCGGCGCCCTTGCGGATCCTGCGCCCGTCCACGTCCACACCCGACATGCGGGTCTGGGCGGTGAACGCGATCCACTCGGCGTTGGCCAGCTCGCCCTGGTGGCGCTCGCGCAGCCCGTACTTCTCCTTCGCCAGGACGACGATGGAGCGGCCCTCGGGCGTCTCGTCGGCCAGCGAGGAGAGCTGGGCGGCATCCGCCACCTCGGCCTCGGTGGTGCCGGTCACCGGCACGAACTCCGACGCCTGGCGGTTACCGAGGGTGATGGTGCCGGTCTTGTCCAGGAGAAGGGTCGATACGTCACCCGCCGCCTCGACTGCCCTGCCGGACATGGCCAGTACGTTGCGCTGCACCAGCCGGTCCATGCCCGCGATGCCGATCGCGGAGAGCAGCGCGCCGATCGTGGTCGGGATCAGACAGACCAGCAGGGCCACCAGCACGATCATCGTGAGGTGGGTGCCCGCGTAGTCCGCGAACGGCGGCAGCGTGGCCACGGCCAGCAGGAAGACGATCGTCAGCGAGGCGAGCAGGATGTTCAGCGCGATCTCGTTCGGCGTCTTCTGCCGGGCGGCACCCTCGACGAGGGCGATCATCCGGTCGATGAAGGTCTCGCCCGGCTTCGTCGTGATCTTGATGACGATGCGGTCGGAGAGGACCTTCGTACCGCCGGTGACGGCCGAGCGGTCGCCGCCGGACTCACGGATGACGGGCGCGGACTCGCCGGTGATGGCCGACTCGTCCACGGACGCGACGCCCTCGACGACGTCACCGTCGCCGGGGATGATGTCGCCCGCCTCGCACACGACCAGGTCACCGATCGTGAGCTCGGTGCCAGGCACCTGCTCCTCGGTCTTGCCGTCCTTGCCCAGACGGCGTGCGACCGTGTCGGTCTTGGCCTTGCGCAGGGTGTCGGCCTGCGCCTTGCCGCGGCCCTCGGCGACCGCCTCCGCGAGGTTGGCGAAGATGACCGTGAGCCACAGCCAGGCGCTGATGGTCCAGCCGAACCAGTCGCCCGGGTCCTTGAAGGAGAAGATCGTCGTCAGCACCGAGCCGACGAGGACCACGAACATGACGGGTGACTTGACCATCACCCGCGGGTCGAGCTTGCGGCAGGCGTCGGGCAGTGACTTCAGCAACTGCTTCGGGTCGAACAGGCCCGCGCCGACCTTGCCTTCGTCCTTGTGACCGGTCGGCACATCGCTGTGCGGCGCCCTGGTCGGGGTGGCTGTGGACATCGAGTCCTCTGACTTCTCTATACGAGTGCTCATGACGCCAGCCCCTCGGCCAGCGGTCCCAGCGCCAGCGCCGGGAAGTAGGTCAGACCGGTGATGATCAGGATCGCGCCCACCAGCAACCCCGTGAACAGGGGCTTCTCGGTGCGCAGGGTGCCCGCGGTCGCCGGGACCGGCCTCTGCTCGGCGAGCGAACCGGCCAGCGCCAGCACGAACACCATCGGCAGGAAGCGCCCGAGCACCATCGCGAGCCCGGTCATGGTGTTGAACCAGTCGGTGTTCGCGTTCAGGCCCGCGAAGGCGGAGCCGTTGTTGTTGGCGGCGGAGGTGAAGGCGTACAGCACCTCGGAGAAGCCGTGCGCGCCGGAGTTCAGCATCGAGTGCGGCGGGGTCGGCAGCGCCATGGAGGCCGCCGCGAAGATCAGCACCAGGGCCGGTGTGATCAGGATGTAGCAGGCCGCGAGCTTCATCTCGCGGGTGCCGATCTTCTTGCCCAGGTACTCGGGCGTACGGCCCACCATCAGACCGGCGATGAACACCGCGATGACCGCCATGATCAGCATGCCGTAGAGGCCGGAGCCGGTACCACCGGGTGCGATCTCGCCGAGCTGCATGCCCAGGATGGTGATTCCGCCGCCGAGACCGGTGAACGAGGAGTGGAAGGAGTCCACCGCGCCCGTCGAGGTCAGCGTGGTCGACACCGCGAAGATGGACGAGGCCCCGACACCGAAGCGTGTTTCCTTGCCCTCCAACGCACCGCCCGCGGCCTGCAGCGCCGGGCCGTGGTGCGCAAACTCGGTCCACATCATCAGGAGGACGAAGCCGAGCCAGATGGTGGCCATGGTGGCGAGAATCGCGTAGCCCTGCTTCACGCTCCCGACCATCACGCCGAAGGTACGCGTCAGCGAGAACGGGATCACCAGCAGCAGGAAGATCTCGAAGAGGTTCGTGAACGGGGTCGGGTTCTCGAAGGGGTGCGCGGAGTTGGCGTTGAAGTAGCCGCCGCCGTTGGTGCCGAACTCCTTGATGGCCTCCTGCGAGGCGACCGCGCCGCCGTTCCACTGCTGGTGGCCGCCCATGAACTGGCCGACCTCGTGGATCCCGGAGAAGTTCTGGATGGCACCGCAGGCGACCAGCACGATCGCCGCGATGATCGAGCCGGGGATCAGGATGCGCATGATGCCGCGCACCAGGTCGGCCCAGAAGTTGCCCAGCTCACCGGTACGGGAGCGCGCGAAGCCCCGTACGAGAGCCACCGCGACGGCGATGCCGACGGCCGCGGAGACGAAGTTCTGCACGGCCAGACCGGCGGTCTGTACGACGTGGCCCATGGCCTGCTCGCCGTAGTACGACTGCCAGTTGGTGTTGGTGACGAACGACGTGGCGGTGTTGAACGCCTGCGCCGGCGAGATCGACGAGAAGCCCAGCGAACCGGGGAGCACGCCCTGGATCCGCTGGAGCAGGTAGAGGAAGAGGACGCCGATCGCGGAAAAGGCCAGCACGCCGCGCAGATAGGCGAGCCAGCGCATCTCGGTGTCGGGGTTGGCACCGATGCCCTTGTAGATCCACTTCTCGACACGCCAGTGCTTGTCGGAGGAGTAGACCTTGGCCATGTAGTTGCCAAGCGGGACGTAGGCGAGCGCCAGTGCTCCTATCAGGGCGAGCAGTTGGAGGAAGCCGGCAAGTACGGGACCCATGTCGTGTCTCAGAACCTCTCCGGGAAGATCAGGGCGAGGACGAGATAGCCCAGCAGGGCGACGGCCACGACGAGGCCGACGATGTTCTCGGCGGTCACAGCTTGGTCACCCCCTTGGCGACGAGGGCCACCAACGCGAACACCGCGATCGTGGTGACGACGAAGGCCAGATCGGCCATCGCGAGCTCCTAGAGGAGGTTCTGGAATCCGCAGCGATTCGTCCGCGAGCGGATCGGACGACTAGAGGAAACCCCGTCTCTGGCCGGAATCGAGTGCCGTTGACGGGTCCCTTACGGCGTGTCGTACACCTTTGACGGAACTCTTACGGCACCTGCGCCGACCTGTGACAAGGGGCCGCTGTCGGGCGCGTCGGGGTGCGTCAGAACAACCGGAAGCGCAGCCTGCAGATCACGGCGTCGGTTTCCCGCCGTACCGCGTGCGCGACGACGGCGCCGCGCTGGTTCTGCAGCAGCCGCTGCCACAGCCGCTCCGGCTCCAGTTCCGGGATCAGGACGGTGACCCGGGTGGCCGGCTCCGACGCCGTCACCTCGCGGACGTACGCGGCGATGGGTCGGCCGAGGGTGCGGCGCTCGCACGTCAGCCGGACCAGCGGGACGCCCGGGTCCCACTGCGCCCACGCACGCTCCAGGGTGTGCATCTGGGCCCGGTCCTCGGGGTCGGGGTAGCAGACGGTGACCGCACGGACCTCGTCGCCGAGGGAGGCGGCGGCGGTCAGGGCCTCCGAGGTGAGGCGGGACAGTGAGGAGACCGGCACGATCACCACCGAGCGGTCGCGGTGGGGGTGCTCGGGGATGCTGCCGAGGCCGAGGCGTTCACCGATCCGGCGGTAAGCGCGGTGGACGGTCTCGAAGGCGAGCACCAGCAGGGGCAGCGCGATCACGATCAGCCAGGCGCCCTCCTCGAACTTCGACGCCGTGACGACGACGGTCGCGACGCCGGTGAGGAGCGCGCCGAACCCGTTGAGCAGCGCCTTGCCCTTCCAGCCGGGCCCACGCTCCAACCGCCAGTGCCGGACCATGCCCACCTGCGCGACGGTGAAGCCGACGAAGACACCGATCGCGAACAGCGGCACCAGGGTGTTGGTGTCGCCGCCGGAGAACACCAGCAGCGCGGCCGAGACCACGGCCAGGGCGAGGACGCCGTGCCGGTGCACCTGGCGGTCGGCCTTCAGCGCGAACACGTGCGGCGCGTAGTTGTCGCGGGCCAGCAGCTTCAGCAGCACCGGCAGGCCGCCGAAGGACGTGTTCGCGGACAGGGCGAGCAGGATCATCGTCGCGAACTGGATGACGTAGAAAGCCCAGTTGTGGCCGAGCGAGGCGTCCGCGAGCTGGGCGAGGACGGTGACGCCCTGGACCGGCTGGAGGTGGAAGCGGGAGATCAGCACCGACAGCCCGATCAGCATCACGCCGAGCACCGCGCCGAGGGCGACCTCCGCGCGCTGGGCCCGCTTCACGCGCGGGCGGCGGAAGGACGGCACGGCGTTGGCGATGGCCTCCACTCCGGTCAGTGCGGCGCAACCTGAGGCGAAAGCTTTCAGCAAGAGCAGCGCGCCCACCGTGGAGGCGTTGTCCGCGAGTGCCGTGGCGTGTCCCGCCGCGGTGGCGGTGCTCACCGGTTCCGACCGGAACAGGCCGACCGCGATGAGGACGAAGATGGAGCCTACGAAGACCGCCGTCGGCACGATGAACGCCCTCGCCGACTCCACGATGCCCCGCAGGTTCACGCCCGTGATCAGGGCTAGCACCGCCAGGCAGAGCCACAGCCGGTCGTCGTAGAGGGACGGGAAGGCGGAGGTCAGGGCGGCTACGCCGGCCGTGACGGCGACAGCCACGTTGAGGACGTAGTCCAGGACGAGGGAGGCTGCCGCGACCAGGCTCGTACGGGCGCCCAGGTGCGTCTTCGCGACGGCGTACGACCCGCCGCCGTCCGGGAAGGCTGCGATCACCTGCCGGTACGAGGCGACCAGCACCGCCAGCAGGCCCGCGATGGCCAGCGTCACCGGGAGCGTGAAGCCGAGTCCGTGCCCACCCGCGGCGGCCAGGACGAGGACGATCGCCTCGGGGCCGTACGCCACCGACGCCATCGCGTCCAGCGACAGCGCGGCGAGGCCGGTGAGCGTGGTCAGGCGATGACGTTCGCCGGTATCCGGCGGTTCCTCACCGGCGGGGACGGCGTCCGGCTCGGTCGTCAGGACGGACATGGGTGCGTGCTCCTTCTTCCAAGGCCACGCACAGGGGCTGAGGAGTGCGCGGTGCACTCCAGGTTCTGTCCGAATCCCGTCGCTCCCGACTGGTCCTTGCGGCATCTTCGCGCTGAAGAGCCAGACCCTGACGGGATCTTGACGGCCGTGTGATCCAGGCGACTGTCGTTCCGTCGCTCGGGACTGCCGTACACCGCAGTCAGGGCGTCAAGAAGCGGCGGATATCCGTCAGAGGCGCATCAAAGTGTGCCGATCGGGTTCTCCGGATCTCTACCGTCACCGGTATGGGACGCCGCGACGACGCGCGACACGAACCGGTCGACGCACACGGAGAGAAGCCCGGTGAGGCAACCAACGGCCTCCAGTGGGTACAGGAGTTGTGGAGTTCCGTCCGCTGCGCGGGCGTCCTGCTCGTCCTGCTCCTCCTGATCGACTGGGGTTCCGGGCGGCTCGCCCCCTGGCGTGCCGCACTGTGGCTGGGCCTGGCAGGGCTGCTGTTCGTCGCGTTGTTTCCCGCCCGGGTGTCCGCCGGCGAGGGCTGGCTGTCCTCACGTCGGATGCTGCGGGAGCACCGGGTCCGTACGGATGCGCTGGTATCCGTCCGCTGCCTGGACGGCATCTCGCAACGGCTCCTGCTGCGGGACGCGTTCGGTGGACGCGTCGAGATCGACCCGGACGTCCTCGTGACCAATCCCCAGCTCTGGTACCGCCTCGACGAGGACGCACGGAAGTCGGTGGCGGTCGGCACGCTGGTGTGCGGCGAGACCGCGCTGCGCCGTGTCTCGGAGCGCGTGGACCGCGAGACCGCCGAGTCCGTGTTCAGGATCTCCGGCCTGGAGTAATAGCCACCGCTGTCAGTCCTCCCGCACCGGCCCCGCCGTGTCCGGCGCCGCGCCCGTCTGGTCGGCCAGGGTGAGTGCCACCAGGCGTGCCTGGAGCAGGGGTACGGGGCCCGGGCCGGGGGTCAGCATGAAGCGGCCGAGGTAGTGGCCGTTGCCGTAGGTCCGCAGTTCGATCTCATCCTGTGGCCAGGCGCTCGCCCCCGTCACACTGCCGTCCTTCAACAGTCGGGGCGGGCGGCCGATGAGGGTGCCGTACTCGAAGCGGCAGGCGCTCAGGGCGAGGAGGTCGGTGAGTTCCCGGCGGACGTGGTCGACCACGGTGTCCGCGGAGTCGGCCGACTGGGCGAGGGCGGCTGTGCGGTGGATCCGGGACAGGTGATCCGCGTCGGTCACCGTGATGACCTCCAACCGGCGCGCCCGGGCCGCCAGTTGGGACACGATGATGCCGACGAGCAACAGGAGCACGGCCGTCTCGACGTCGGCGGACGCGGTGATGTCGAACGTCTCGTACGGCCGCGTGAGGAAGCTGTGTCCGATTGCGGCTACGCCGCGGGCGAACCAGGCCGCCGCGGAGAGCGCCGCGAGCGCACCCGCCGTACGGCTCCCCAGCGCGGCGACCGCGACGACCACCACGACGAGGATGAGGGCGGCGTTGGTGTGGGACAGGTCCGTGCGGAACGGGACCAGGGCGAGGGCCACCAGGAACGGAGCGGCCAGGCCCGCCGTCAGGGCGAGCCGGTCCCGCAGTGGCCAGGCACCCGCCGACGCGACGCGCGGTCCTGCCGTGCGGTGCGACAGCCGGCCTGTGCCGGTCTCCATGATCGTCAGGCACCTCCTAATCTCTGCGCACCGCTGGGGTCCGGGTACTCCGACGATTCGGCCTGTTCGGCGAAGGGCAGCGACACGACCATGGTCAGGCCGCCGCCCGGGGTGTCCTCGGGAGTGAGGGTGCCGTTCATCGCCTCGGTCAGACCACGGGCGAGGGCCAGCCCGAGGCCGAGCCCGGTGGTGTTGTCCGTGTCGCCGAGCCGCTGGAACGGCTCGAAGAGCCGCTCCCGGCTGTCGGCGGGAAGGCCGGGCCCCCGGTCGACGACACGCAACTCGACCCGGCCGGCCAGTGCACTGGCGGTCACCAGCGCCTTCTGCCCCTCAGGCGTGTGGCGGGCGGCGTTTCCGACCAGGCTGGCGATCACGCGCTCCAGCAAGGGCGGATCGGCCTGCACCGCGGGAATCCCCTGGGTGTCCGTCACTTCGACGCCGGTCGTGTCCGCGAGCGCCATGGGGAGCACCTCCTCAAGCGTGGTGGCGCGGAGGTTCAGGGTGAGGACTCCGGCCTCCAGACGGCTGAGGTCGAGGAGGTTCTCCACCAGCCGGTTGAGTTTGGCCATGGACTCGTCGGCGGTGGCGAGGAGTTCCTCGCGGTCCTCGGCGCAGAACTCGACGTCCCGGCTGCGCAGCGAGGTGACCGCGGCCCAGCCCGCGGCGAGCGGTGTGCGCAGGTCGTGGCCGACGGCCCGCAGCAGCGCCGTACGCATCCGGTCGGCGGCCTTGACCGGCTCGATCTCGGCGGCGGCCTCGGCGAGCCGGGCCCGTTCCACCGCGGCTCCGACGTGTGCGGCGAAGGCGGCCAGCACCCGCCGCTCGGACGACGACAGAGTGCGGCCGGCCAGGACGAGATACGCGTCGGGACCGGCCGGCACGGCTGTCACGCCGTTGGCATCGGGCGGCTCGTCCACGAGTTCCGCAGACTCCATGCCGAAGGTCTCCCGGGTACGTTCCAGCAGCGCCGGAATGGTCGCGCCGCCGCGCACGATGGTGCCGGCCAGGGACGACATGGTCTCGGCCTCGGCGGTGGCACGGGCCGAGCGGCGTGACAGGCGCAGGGAGCGGTCGACGACGGCGGCCACGGTGGCGGCCACGACCGCGAACACTCCCAGCGCCAACAGGGCGTTGGGATCGTCCAGGGTGAACTGCCCGATGGGCGGGATGAACCAGTAGTTGAGCAGCAGCGACGCCGTCAACGACGCGATCACCGCCGAGGTGACCCCGCCTATGCAGGCCACCCCCACCACGGCGAGCAGGAACAGCAGCGCCTCGCTGGTCAGGTTCACCGTCCCGCGCACCTGCGCCAGGACGGCCGTGAGCAGCACCGGGAGCACCAGCCCTGCGACCGGACCCGCGATCAGCCGCCGCGTGGACAGGGTGCGTCGCCGGGACGGCAGCAGGGTCCCGCGGCCGGCCCGCTCGTGCGTGACCCGGTGGACGTCGATGTCACCGGAGAGGGCGGTCACCGTCTCCCCCGTGCCGGGTCCGGTCAGGAACCGCTCGAAGCGGCCGCGGCGGCTGGTGCCGAGGACGAGCTGGGTGGCGTTCTCGGCACGGGCGAAGTCCACCAGCGCGGTGGACACGTCGTCGCCGACGACCGAGTGGTAGCTCCCGCCCAGGTCCTCCACCAGCCGCCGTTGCCGGGCCAGGGAGGCGTGCGAGACTCCGGCCGCGAGGCCGTCGCTGCGGGCCACGTGCACGGCGAGCAGATCGCCCCCGGCCGAGCGGGCTGCGATACGGGCGGCCCGGCGGATCAGCGTGTCGCCCTCCGGGCCGCCGGTCAGAGCCACGACAACCCGCTCCCGGGTCTCCCACACCCCACCGATGCCGTGCTGGGAGCGGTACTCCTGGAGCGCCTCGTCGACCCGGTCGGCCACCCACAGCAGCGCCAGCTGCCGCAGCGCGGTCAGGTTTCCGGGCCGGAAGTAGTTCGCGAGCGCCGCGTCGATCTTCTCGGGGGTGTAGATGTTGCCGTGCGCCATGCGGCGGCGCAGCCCCTCGGCCGGCATGTCCACCAGCTCGACCTGGTGGGCGCGCCGTACGACCTCGTCGGGGACCGTCTCGTGCTGCGGTACCCCGGTGATCTTCTCGACCACGTCGTTGAGTGAGGCCAGGTGCTGGACGTTCAGCGCGGTGACGACGTCTATGCCGGCGTCGAGCAGTGTCTCGATGTCCTGCCAGCGCTTGGCGTTGCGGCCGTCGCCCGGGACGTTGCTGTGGGCGAACTCGTCGACGATCGCGACCTGCGGGCGGCGCGCGAGGACCGCGGCCAGGTCCATCTCCTGGAAGTGTCCGCCGCGGTAGAAGCAGCGGGCGCGGGGGACGACCTCCAGGCCGTCGAGCATCGCCTCCGTACCGGGGCGGCCGTGGCACTCGGCGAATCCCACCACCACGTCCGCCCCTCGGGCGGCGCGGCGCCGTCCCTCGTCGAGCATGCGGTAGGTCTTGCCGACTCCCGGGGCTGCCCCGAGGTAGACCTTCAGTCGTCCGGGCCGTACGTCACTCATCGCCGCCGACGCGCTCCATCACTGGGTCAACTCCCCCTCTCATGAAGGGGGCTGTTCCTAAGGAAGCCCCTCCGGGGGCCGGGAGGTACGCGTGTTAGCGCTTCCTTGGCGCCGGTCCCGCGGACCTTGACACTGTCTTGACGTGACCTGCAGCGGATAGGGTGAAAGCGGTGTGCCGGGAAGCCTGGTCGGCAGGGGAGCCAAGTCGGTTCCCCTCGTAGTTCCAGGAGGCGGCATGCGCAGCGTAGGTACGGTTCTCGCCCTCGTGGTCCTCGCCACGATGGTGGCCACCTTCGCGCGCCGGTGGCGCATCCCGGCCCCGTCCCTGCTCGTGGTCGCCGGCCTCGGCGTGGCGTTGCTGCCGGGCACCCCTCAGATCGAGATCAGCCCGGAGATCATCGGCCTCGTCGTACTCCCGCCGCTGCTCTACGCCTCCGCGGAGGAGATGCCCTGGCGTGAGCTGCGCGCGGTGTGGAAACCGGTCGGGATCCTCTCCATCGGCCTGGTCCTGGCGTCCGCGGCGGCAGTCGGCGCGGTGGCGGCGCTGGTGACGCCGCTGTCGTGGCAGATGGCCTTCGTCCTGGGCGCGATTCTGGCGAGCACGGACCCGGTCGCCGTCACAGCGCTGGGCAGACGCCTCGCCCTGCCGCCGAAGGTCCAGGTCCTCGTGCAGGCGGAAAGTCTCTTCAACGACGCGACCTCCCTGGTGCTGGTCCGGGTGGCCGCGGGCATCGCCGTGGCGTCCGCCGCCGCGAACTGGGGCGCGGCGGGCGGCGAGTTCCTGCTGCTGGCCGGCGGCGGCACCCTGATCGGAACAGCGGTGGCCGGCGTGATCGCCCTGATCCGGCGGCGCACCGAGGACCCGGTCCTGGAAACGGTGATCGCCCTGGTCACCCCGTACGCGGCCTATCTGCTGGCTGAGGCGGCACACACCTCCGGCGTGACCTCGTGCGTGGTGGCCGGCGTGGTCCTGGGCGGCCGGGGCGACCGCCTCACCAACGCCCGCATCCGGCTCCAACTGCACGCCGTGTACGGCACGGTGGTGTTCCTGCTGGAGAGCGTGGTCTTCAGCCTCATCGGGCTGGCCCTGCCCGCCCAGGTGCGGGCACTGGACGACGGCGACGGTGCCTGGCCGCTGTACGCCCTCGCCGTGGCCGTCACGCTCGTCGCCGTGCGCATGCTGTGGCTGGCCCCCCTGTCGGCGGTGGTGCAGCGCAAGGGCGGCATCACCCGCATGAACTGGCGGATCCCCGTGGTCCTGACCTGGGCCGGCACCCGAGGGGTGATGCCGCTGGCCGCCGCCCTGTCCATCCCGGAGGTCGCGCAGAACGGCACCGCTCTCGCGGAACGGCCGCTCGTCCTCGTCCTGACCACCTCGGTCGTGGTCGTCACCCTCGTGGTGCAGGGCTTCACCCTGGCGCCCGTCGTCCACCGCGCCGGCATCGCCCTGGAGCCCGCCCACACCGCGCGCGAGGAGGCCGAGGCCCGCTCCCACCTCGCCCACGCGGGACTGGCCCGCCTGGAAGAACTGGGCGAGCTCGAGGTCGTACCGGACGTCGTCCTCGACCGGCTCCGCCGCGGCCTGGCCGCCCGCCTCGACGACGCCCGCGACCGCCTCGCGGAGCAGGACGGCGACGGAGCCACGACCGAGTCCGCCGACCTGGTGTACCGACAGTTGCGCCGCGACCTGATCGCCGTCGAGACGGGCGAACTCCAGCGCCTCTACGACGGCCACGCCATCAGCGACACCACCCGCCGCCGACTGCAGCGGTCACTGGACCTGGAGGAGGCTCGGCTGGCCGATTCGTGAGCGCTCCGCTGGGGGGCCGAGATACGGTCGTTGGTCGTCTGCGGCGACGTCGTGGCTTGTCGCGCCCACGCGGCGGAGCCGCATATTGATACAGCCCCGCGCCAAAAAAAGGGGGCTGCCAAGCCCTGCATCCAGGATGATCCGGCAGACAGGTCCTAACGGAACTCCGCCAGCCTGGGCCGTAGTCCGAGGGCCGTGAGAGCCATCGCGGCGAGCAGCAGTCCACCCGCCCAGGGCAGCTGGCCGGTGACCGCCGAGCGGCCCGCGTCGGTCGAGGCCGTGAAGTGGGCGCGGTTGATGTCGGTCACCTTGTCCAGCGCGGCCATCCAGGCCCCGAAGTGCGCGTTGGAGGGCTGGGAGGACAGGGCGGATCGGGCGGAGCTGTACTCCGCGTCGAACGCCTTGTCGTTGGAGGACACCAACGTCCGTGCTGCCGGGACGAGTTGCTGTTGCAGAAGATCGGTGGCCCTGCGGTAGTCGACAAGCGCGGACGCTTTGCCGCCGTGGTGCCCGTCGTTCTCCAGGGCCCGGCCGATCAGCTCCTGGTACTCGGCGAAGTCGTCGGTGAGGGACTCCACGCTCTTCTCATCGGTCTTGTCGCCCTGCGCGGCGACGGCGAGCGTGCGCAGATCGTGGCCGATCTCCTTGCGCGCGCCACCGTAGAAGCCGACAGCCTTCTGGTAGGGCGTCTGCAGGCGTCCTTTGCCGGCGTCGCCGTTGGACAGCAGGATGTTGGCAGCCTGCGCGTCCATGTCGTTGAGGGCGAGATCGAGGTCGGCGGCGCTGGTGGTCCGGGGCGCGTCGCGGTCGGCCACGCTGTTCCAGGTGCCCAGGGCCGCGAGTCCGGCGAGTGTCAGCAACAGGGCCAGGGCCGCGGCGAGCACGACCGTGGCCGCGCGCAGGAGGCGCAGCCGCGCGGGCACGGTGGCCCAGTAGCGGCGGCGCAGAGCGGCCCACGCGGCCACGGTCCGCTGCGCGGGGCGGTGCCCCGGACCGCCCGTCCGCGACGCCTCTTGTCGCTGCGGTCCGGGGCTGCCCACTGGCGGGGTGATCGCCGGCTGCGATGACCGCGCACCGGCCTCCGGCTGAGGTCTGTGCGATGCGCCGGCCGTGATGGTCACGGTCCCTCCCCCGCCATGCCGAGGACGGTGACCCCGCCCCCCGTTGCCGCTCAGTCTGCGACCGGATCAGGCCATGGACGGACTGCGTTGACACCTTCCTGACGGCTGGCCAGGTTTGTTTGACGGGGCCTTGACGGCGTTCACGCCGGATCCGCATGAAAGCCGCAAATTCCTTGCTGAGCAAGGTTGTTCGACCGCTGGTCGCGATTGGACTCCTGTGGTCCGCCGCCGAGGGCCGGGGCGTCGACGGCCTCGCCTCACCCGCTCCGGAGTCCCCCATCCGAAGAGCGGCTCGCGGCGGCCTCGTGTGTGCCACCGAACGGCAGGCACCGGCGTGTGGCGTCCCGTCGTCTTCCCTCGCCGACGTGCGCGCGTCGCCGTGTCACCCTCCAGCCGATGACCGAGTACGCCGACGCCGCCCAGCCGACGACCGTCCTGGTCGCCCTGCTCGTCACCCTCATTCCCACGACCATCGGCGCGTTGCTGTCCGCGATCGGCATCGCCGGCATGGACCGCCTGGTCCAGCGCAACGTGGTCGCCATGTCGCAGGGCCGGGCTGTCGAGGCGGCCGGTGACGTGAACTCCCTGCTGCTCGACAAGACCGGCACCATCCCCTCGGCAACCGCGAGGCCGTCGCCTTCGTTCCGCTGCCCGGCATCGACGAACGGCAACTCGCCGACGCGGCCCAGATGTCGTCCCTGGCCGACGAGAGGCGGTGTTCGCGGCCGACCCTCGCGTCACCGACCCCCGCGTCACCGACCCCGGCGTCTGCGACACGGCGCTGCTCTCCCTGTACTCGCACGAGGGCGTGTCGCCCGCCGAAGGCGCGGCGAACGTGGTCCGGCTGCGCGACCCAGGGCCGTATCGGGTGGTGCGGGGCGGCTGACGGGGCCATGGCCTGCGTCGACGTGAAGTTCAAAGCCTCGGTAAGGCCGCCGTTAGGAAGGTCTTGCCGCCCCATCAAAGCCCCGTCAACGAGAGGCAGTCGGCCCTGATCCGGGCCGTAGCGTCGCCGTGGGCGCCCGACCGGCGCCTGCGCAGCGGGCCCCACATGCCCGCACCGAGGAGCTGAACGAACATGACCACCACCGTGCCCGGCACCACCCTTGCGGCCGGGCCGCTGGGCGACCGGCGGACCGATGCCCGGGAAAAGGACATCATGCGCTTCCGCACGGTGTCCGGACCGGATCTGACCACCCGCAACGACGCCTACCTTGCCTGGCAGCTCGACCGCCAACAGGCTGACCTGTGGCCGTACTTCCGCCGCTACGACACCGCCCTGACCACCCGCGCCACCGTCGTCTCCGACACCGGCGTGATCACCGAAGGCCCCAACTTCGGCGGCCAGGACTACCTCTCCCTCACCGGCCACCCCGCCGTCCTCGACGCCGCCCACCAGGCCCTGCGCGACTACGGCCCCCTCACCGCCGGCTCCCCGGCCCTCGGCGGCGCGACCCCCATCAGCAGGGCGCTGGAAGCCGGCCTCGCCGAGGCCCTGCGCACCGAGCACGTGGCGCTCTTCCCCACCGGCTGGGCGTCCGGCTTCGGCACCATCCGGGCCCTGATGCACCGCCGCGACCACATCCTGCTCGACAAGCTCTCCCACGACTCGCTGCGCCAGGGCGCCGCCGCGAGCGGGGCGAGCGTGGAGTTCTTCCGGCACCTCGACAACGAGGCCGTACGGCGCCATCTGGAGGGCATCCGCGCGACCGACACCACCAACGCCGTCCTCGTCGTCACCGAGGGCGTCTTCTCCATGGACTCCGACACCCCGCAGTTGGCCGAACTGCTCGGCATCTGCCGGGAGTTCGGCGCCCAGTTGATGGTCGACGTGGCCCACGACTTCGGTGCCATGGGCGAGTTGGGCGGCGGCCAGCTCGAGGTGCACGGCATCCTCGGCGAGGTCGACTTCGTGGTCGGCGCCTTCTCCAAGACCTTCGCCACCACCGGCGGCTTCCTCGCCACACCGTCCGCCTCGGCGCGGGAGTTCGTGCGGATGTTCGGCGGTCCGCAGACCTTCTCCAGCGCCATCACCCCCGTACAGACCGCGGTGGCCCTCGCGTCCCTCGGGATCGTGACCTCGCCCGAAGGTGCCCGGCGCCGGGCGGCGGTCGCGGCCGTCGCCACCCGGCTGCGCGAGGGACTCACCGCCCGCGGCCTGGAGGTCATGGGCGACGTGGTCTGCCCGGTCGTCCCGGTCCTCATCGGCGACACCCCCACCGGCCGCACCGCCTCGGGCCTCATCGCCCGCGCCGGCCTCGTCGCGCACCTCGTCGAACAGCCGGCCGTCGCCTCCGACGCGGCGCGCTTCCGTATGCAGGCCATGGCGGACCACACGGACGCCGATGTCGACACCGCGATCGACATCCTCGACACCTGCATCCACACCGCCCGGCAAACCGTCACCGCAACCCGCTGAGCACTGACACACCCCCTGCGGTCGGACGGAACCTCTCGAAGCGTTCCGCCCGGCCGCAGGCAGCCGACCCCACGACGAAGCGACGTCGGGTGTCCGGCCCCGACCTCCTCGTCCCGATGTTCTCTCGGCACGCACCAGCCGCTCTCCGTCAGGGGCCCGTCAGCGTCGGCCGCTCAAGGCACACACGTGCCTAGCGTCAGCTCCATGCGGCACAACAAACCGGTGGTCCAGGCCGGCGACCGCCACTGGCGTGGCAGCGCGCGGCTCGCGGTGAGCTGCGCCCTGCTGTTCTGCGTCATGAGCCTTCTGGTCGACTCGGACGCGGGAATCCTGAATCCGCTCCGCGGCCTGCTCTGGATCACCATGTCGGCCGCCGTATGCGTCGTCCTCCTGCCGCAGCGGGTGAGTGCGGGCCCCGGCTGGCTGGCGGTACGCACCCCGTGGCGCCGACACCTGGTCCACACGGACGCGCTGGCAGCCGTACGACAGTACGAGGGCGTCTCCTCCCACCTGGTCCTGCGGGACGTCCACGGCCACAGCCTGGAGCTCGACCCCCGGGTCCTCGCCGCCAATCCCCTGCTCTGGCACGAACCGGACACGGGCGTCCGCCGCTCCGTGGGACGCGGAACGCTTCGCCACGGAGCGGACGTCCTCGACCGAATGGTCCGACGCATCGACGACGAGACGGTACAGGCGGTTCTGCGGGAGTCTGGACTTGCCTGAGGTCACGCGTCCAGGTGTGCGCGGATGAGTGTGTCGAGTCGCTGCCATGCCGGGGACGAGGCGCTGACCGTGCCCTGGATGAGCGCCGGGATCTCGGAGGCCGTGTCCATCTGGGGCGCTTCGTCGGATCCGTAGCGTTCCCGATGTGCCTCGGCGATCCGGCGGGCGAGGTCGTCGATGCGGGGATCGTCGGGGTCGAGGTCGTGCGCGTGGTCGTAGTCGAGGAAGAGCTGTCTTGACATGCTCCTCGTCCTGAAGGACGAGGATTCTGGCCTTCTCTACCGGTTGCTGTGCCGCTACGCGGCACAGTTTCCGATGGGGAATCCGTGGCTTCCTGTTTCTTCACGCTGTGCCAGAACGAGTTCTGGTCTTACCGGCGCTCCGCAGGCCGATACCGCCAGTCCGGCGGCCGTCTTCACGTTGATCGCGGCGTTGGTGTCCCGGTCGTGGACGGTGCCGCAGGCGCT
>NZ_FOFF01000010.1 GCF_900110755.1 Streptomyces sp. yr375 | reverse complement strand
CTTCGCGAAGTACGCTGCGGCTTTTTTCAGGAAGGTAACTTCCATCTCCAGCTCACGGTTGCGGCGCTCGAGTTCCTTCAGGCGCGCCCGCTCGTTCACCGTCAGTTCCGCATTGGGGGCCGGTTCCTGTTGCTTCTGGTATTTCTTCACCCAGCCGCGTAGCGTCTCCGAGTTCAGCTCAAGCTCCCGGGCGACTTCGGAGATCGTCTTGCTTGACCTCAATGCGATCTGGACGGCTTCCTCACGGAACTCCGGCGAGTACTTACTGGGTGGCGCCACTTCTTCCTCGTTTCCTTGTTCAGGACAACCCTATTGGGTGCCTGTCCGGAAACTTCGTGGCCCCTCACAGCTACATGCTGGACGACCCCGAGTTCATCGCGTGGCGGCAGGGCAAGCGGCTCGACCCCGCCGACCGGCCCTCATGGTGGGGCGGCTGGCACGACGTGGTGCGCGACGCGGTGTCTCGTGGCGTCGTGGTTCGTCGTGCCCGCGTAGCCTCCGAGCCGATCAGTGACTTCGTTCGGTATGAGTACGACGGCACGTTCACGAACATCGCGGCCGGCGAACAAGTCCGATGGCTGCCGAGACGACAGACCACAGATCTTGCGCTGCCCGGTACGGACTTCTGGGTGTTCGACGGAACGCAGACGCTCTTCCACCACTTCACCGGAGACGGCCAGTTGAACGAGGACGGCTGGGAGTACACGGACGATCCGGTACGGGTGAAGCCGTGCATCGATGCCTTCGAAGCGGTGTGGCAACGCGCGACCCCGCACGAGGCGTACCGGCCCCGCTGACCGGACACGACCCGACCATGGCTCTCTCACCGTCCTCAAGTGCCCAGCAGGCCCGCAAGGCTCTGGCGGATCGTCTCGCCGAGTTGTGCCGGGACGCCGGGCTGACCGGGCGGGACATCGCGACCCGCTGTGGCTGGCATCCGTCCAAGTCGTCACGGATCATGAATGCCCGTACGCCCCCTTCGGCGGACGACATCCAGGCCTGGTGCCGCGCGTGCGGGGCAGAGGAACAGGCAGTCGATCTGATCGCCTCGCTACGGACGGCCGAGGGCATGTGGATCGGCTGGCGGCGTATGGAGCGCGCCGGCCTCAAGCAGGCGCAGGAAGCCCGCCTGCCGCTGTTCCAGCGCACACGCCGTTTCCGTTCGTACTCGTCGTGGCTCGTGCCGGGTCTGATCCAGACGTACGGCTACACCGAATCCGTGCTGCGCGCCGTGCAGCGCCGCAGGGTGGAGGTGGACGATGTGGCGGAAGCGGTGGCTGTTCGTATGGAGCGTCAGCGGGTGCTGTACGAGGGGGGACGACAGTTCGCGTTCCTGATCGAGGAATCGGTCCTGCATAACGGGCTGTGCGGTGCGGACGCGCTGATCGGTCAGCTCGGCCACCTGCTCACGGTCGGCTCGTTGCCCAACGTCAGCTTGGGCGTGGTACCGACAGGTCCCGCTCGTTCCCGGATGCCGGTGGAGGGCTTCTGGATCTTCGACGCGGAACAGGTCAACGTCGAGCTGGTCTCCGGCTATCTCACGCTCACGCAGCCCAGCGAAGTCGCGGCATACGCCGACACGTTCGGCGAACTGGCCGATCTGGCTGTCTACGGTGCGGCCGCCCGCGAGCTGATCACGGCCGCTCTGCACTCGCTCGGGTGAATGCGATGCAATCCCGTGCAACATCGTGGCCCTTCAACTGTGCGCATCCCTACGGTCGTTGCATCGAGCGGATCAGCCGGGAGGCCACGTATGACGACACAGAAGCCGCAGAACTACCGCCTGACCGAGCTTCCGGTCGAGCCCGCCGCCGAGCCCGGTTGTGCCGACTGCCTGTCGCTCGTCGTCGCCAGACGGAACGCCCGATCCAGCGGTGACTACAGCGCGGCGTCCGACCGCAACGTCGAACTGCGGGCGCACCGCGCCGAAGCGCACTGATGGAGATGCGGACGTGGCGGGAGAGTCGCCGTCGGGCGG
This sequence comes from Streptomyces sp. yr375, assembly GCF_900110755.1. Lineage (GTDB taxonomy): Bacteria > Actinomycetota > Actinomycetes > Streptomycetales > Streptomycetaceae > Streptomyces. Next base: position 234,011 of record NZ_FOFF01000010.1, on the reverse strand, counting down.
ACGACGCGGCGACGGCGCTGCGTGAGGCGCTGGCAGGGCTTGATCTGCCGGAGAGTCAGAGCCGCCGGAGCCTGCTGCGGCACCTGCGGCCGGTCGTCACGCACACCGGCACGCCGTTCGTGCACGTGGGCATGGTCCGCGCAGAGCACGTCGAGCGGATAGCCGAGGCACTCCGCGTCGCAGCCGGCCAGCCGAAGCACGCACCCCACTCCGACTAGCGCGCAGCAGCGGCCCGCAGCCCTTCCTCCCCCTCAACTCCCGTCCCACCACGGGCGGCGGCGGTCAGTCATGGCCGTGGCAGAAGATCAGGAAGGTGCGGTGACGTTCCATGTTGGACGGAAGTGAGCTGTACGCGCTCGACATCAGCGGGGCCTCGTTCGTGAAGGCCTGCGGAGGCCCCTGCAGCGAGGGGTGCGTGACCCTGGCCCGGATCGGGGACGGCTCCTGGGCCCTCGGTGACAGCAAGCGGCCGGACGCCCAGCCGCTGCGGTTCACCACGGAGGAACTGCACGCGGCCGGCATCGACCCGGCCCGCTTCGGCCTCCTGACCTGACCCCAGCCCCGCCCCCGGCCCCCCACCCGTCGGCCCCGCCCCTCCCCTTTCTCCAACGGGCGGGGCCGACCTCCCCCTCCTGCCCCGCCGACGGGACGACGCCCCATGCACCACCACGGCTATCTGTGGACCGGCCCGAAGCCCCGCTTCGACCAGGAGGCGCTACGCCGGCCCCCGCATCCCGAGCCGCCCCCGGCGGGCAGCCGACCGGAACTGATCCAGCGGTATCGCGAGGTGGCCGCAGAGTTCCCCACCTCCGATCTGCCGCCGCTCGAGACGGCACTCTGGCTGATGAAGCCGCGCACCGTGGTCCGTGGCACCTGGGACGACCCCCACGAGGCCGTGGCCTGGCTGGCGGAACGGCTGGCCGACTACGCGCCCCGCTTCAGCTCCGCCGCCGAGCGGGCACCCGCCCGACTGGCCCGATACTCGAACTCGGCCACCGAGCAACTGAGTTGGGGCGGTGACGTATCCCTGGGGTTCTACCTTGAACGCCCCGCGTACCTCTCCCTGTCCCTGGTCACCTGCTCACCCAACCGTGCGGCACCGGATCTGCCGTGCCCCGTTCACACCGAGACGCCGAGGAGATGAAACGTGACGAAGGAACCGTCGTTGGAGGAACTGCTGGCCAGGACCCGCCGCTCGGCCGTGCATCTGGAGATGCGGGACGTCTATATGCAGTCCGATCCGGAGTACGTCGCCTGGCAGGAGGGGGCCCGTGGCACATCCCGGTACCTCGATCAGGAAACCCGCCCCTGGCTCAGGCTGATGCGCGAGACGACCGGCCGGGGAGTCGCCGTCCGCAGGGCGCGGATCGTCTCGGAGCCCGTCACGGACTACATCCGGTTCGAGCACCATGTGACGGCGGGAAACATCGCGGCAGGCGAACAGGTGCGCTGGCTCCCGCGCCGCAGGGCCTCCGATCTGGCACTGCCCGGCAACGACTTCTGGCTCTTCGACGACAGCCTCGTCGTCCTTCTGCACTTCACCGGAGACGGAGAACTCTCCCCGGCCGGCGACGAGGAACATACGAGGGACCCTGCCCTGGTACGGCTGTGCGCCACGGCCTTCGAAGCGGTGTGGGAGCGCGCCGTACCGCACGAGGAACACCAGCTCGTGTAACTCGGCGCGTCGAAGTGCTACTCGGCATCGCCCACAACACCGCTGCCCCGCGCCGAACAGTCCGGCGTGGGGCAGCGGTGTGCAGCAGAGGTGACTCCTGGGGCGGCGTGGGTCAGACGTTGACGCCGTACTGCTGACGGCTGCGTTCAGTTGCTCGAAGCATCCTGGTCGCACCTCAACTCCCGCCCCACCACGGGCGGTGGCGGTCGGTCATGGCCGTGGCGGACGATCAGGAAGGTGCGGTGACGCTTCATGCTGGACGGAAGTGAGCTCGTACTCGAAGGCAGGACTCAGGCTGCCGAGTGGTGGCCGCCCGGTGCTCTGCCGTCCGGCCGGTGATCGTCGTGCGCGGTGAAGACGAATGTCGAACCGTCGCCGTCGAGGTCAATGGTCAGGGACGCGTTCAGTGCCTTGGCCAGTCGGGTGAGCAGCGGAAGGGTCGGTACGGAGTCGCCGCCCTCGATGTTGGAGATCTGCGGCTGGGTCATGTCCGCGCGCCGCGCCAGTTCGCTCTGCGACAGGCCGAGCTCGGTACGGCGATCGTAGACGGCTTGTCCGAGGGCGAAGGCGTGTCCGGCCTCCACGTATGCGGGAGACTCCTCGACCTGCTCGCCCAGGAGCTTCCGCGTCTCACGCGTCCTCCACTGGGAGTGGTTCACTGGTTCCCCTCCTTTGTTCGGTCGTAGTGGTGCTCGGCTGGACCATGCTCCGCTTCGCACACCTTCTGTGCCTGCTGAGCCCGTTCCACCTCGGCTTCCTCGCGCTGCCGCGTCTTGCGGAACACCGTCAGGAGCACGATCCGCCGCTCGGGAGCGAGCCAGTAGGTGATGCGGACGGCGCTTCCGTCCATGGTGAAGCGCAGCTCGCGGACCTTGCCGCCCAGATGGCGCGCATATGGCTCCCCGAGGGTGGTCGGCTGAGCAGCGAGCAGGTCGGCCGCCCGTTCGGCTTTGTCGTACTGCGGGTCAGGGAGGAGTTCCAGCCACTGACGGACCACTGGTTCACACACACCGCTGCCCCGTCCCGGAGAAGTCCGGTACGGGGCAGCGGTGTGCAGCAGAGGTGACTCCTGGGGCGGGTCGGTCAGACGTTGACGCCGAAGTCCTGGGCGATGCCGACCAGGCCCGAGGCGTAGCCCTGGCCTACTGCGCGGAACTTCCACTCCGCGCCGTTGCGGTAGAGCTCGCCGAAGACCATGGCCGTTTCCGTCGCTGCGTCCTCGGAGAGGTCGTAGCGGGCGATTTCCGCGCCGCCGGCCTGGTTGATGATGCGGATGTAGGCGTTGCGGACCTGGCCGAAGTTCTGCGAGCGGTTCTCCGCGTCGTAGATCGAGACCGGGAAGACGATCTTGTCGACGTCGGCCGGGAGGCCCGCCAGGTTGACGTTGATCGACTCGTCGTCGCCCGCGCCCTCGCCGGTGCGGTTGTCGCCCGTGTGGACGATAGTCTGGTCCGGCGTCTGCTTGTTGTTGAAGAAGACGAAGTGGGCGTCCGAGTAGACCTTGCCCTCGGGGTTGACCGCGATCGCGGAGGCGTCGAGGTCGAAGTCCGTGCCGGTGGTGGTGCGGACGTCCCAGCCGAGGCCCACGGTGACGGCGGTCAGGCCCGGAGCCTCCTTGGTGAGCGAGACGTTGCCACCCTTGGACAGGCTTACAGCCATGGTTGGGAGTCCTTCCCTCGTTGTGTACGGCTTCGCACGGGCACGAAGCTACAGCTATCCCTATGAACGCAGCGAAGGGTGGTCAAGGTTCCCCGCCACTCCGCGTTTCTTTACTTTCTTTACCCAGGGCGTCCCCGGGCCGGGATATTCGCGTGACGTGCGGTCCCGCTCGCGGGAACAATGGGCGGCATGTCTGGTCCCTATGTCGTCCGCGGCTCCGTCTCCCTTCCCGAGGCCGAGCTCATGTGGCGTTTCTCGCGGTCGTCCGGGCCGGGCGGGCAGCACGTCAACACCAGCGACTCGCAGGTGGAGCTCCGCTTCGACCTCGCCCGTACCGAAGCCTTCCCCGAGGTGTGGAAGGCGCGGGCGCTCGAGCGGCTGGTTGGGCGGCTCGTCGACGGTGTCGTCACCGTCCGCGCCTCCGAGCACCGCTCGCAGTGGCGCAACCGTGAGACCGCCGCCGTACGCCTCGCCGCCCTCCTCGCCGAGGCCACCGCCCCGCCGCCCAAGCCGCGCCGGCCGACCCGTATCCCACGCGGCATCAACGAGCGTCGGCTGCGCGAGAAGAAGCAGCGGTCCGACACCAAGCGGGGCAGGAATGGGCGGGACTGGACGTGATGGTCCTGGACGCTGCTTCAGGGTCGGCCAGGGCTAGTCCAAGGTCAGGGGCTGGTCCAACGTCAGGACGCCTACCGTCTCGCCCTCGCTCTGCTCGCCGTTCCTTCTGAAACCCAGCCGCAAGTAGAAGTCCGCGGGGCCGTTCTCGCCCTCGTGCCAGGTCACGTACAGCTCCTTGGTGCCCCGGCGGCGCAGTTCCGCGGCGACCGACTCCACGGCGAAACGGCCGTACCCGCGGCCCTGTTCGTCGGCGGCGATGTTCAGCCGCCACAGACCGGAGCGGATCACGCTGCCGTCGCCGCGCCCGTTCCAGTCGATGTCGAGGAAGGCCATCAGGAAGCCGACGGGACGGTCGCCGTCCATGATCAGGCGGGGCCAGGCGACGCCCTCGGGACGGACGTAGGCCTCCGCGAGGGACTGCATGACCGGCGAGACCGCGAACTCCTGCTCGGGGCGGACCCGGATACCGGTCGCGGCCTCGAAATTCCGGGGAGTTATCTCCTCCAGCCGAAGTCCCGACGCCGCCGTCATGCCGGTCCCGCCCACGCCATCTGCCGTGCCTGCCGTGCCTGCCGTGCCTGTCGTGCCTGTCGTGCCTGTCGTGCCCGTCGTGCCTGTCATACGGGCACCCTAGGCGTGCCGTTCCCGGCTCGGCCACGGGATTTTCCGAAGGTCCGCCCGCTATCCCAACTGCCGGTAACGGCCGCGGAAATACACCAGCGGGCCGCCGTCCGCGTTCGGTGCCGTCGCGGTCAGCACGCGGCCGATGACGAGGGTGTGGTCGCCCGCCCGCACCACCTGTTCCGTGCGGCACTCCAGGGTCGCCAGAGCGCCGTCGACCAGGGGCGCGCCGCTGGCCTCGCCGCGGACGTACGGGATGTCCGCGAAGAGCAGGCGGTCGCTGATGCGGCCCTTCATCGCGAAGCGGCCGGCGATGTGCCGCTGGTTCTCGGAGAGCACCGACACCGCCCACAGGGGCTGTTCGTCGAGCAGGTCGTCCATGCGGGAGCCCGTGCGCAGGCTGACCAGGACCAACGGCGGGTCCAGGGAGACCGATACGAAGGCCGTCGCCGTCATGCCGACGTCCTCGCGGTCCGGCGCGCCGGGGTCGTCCGCGTCCAGGGACGGCTCTCGGGCGGTCACCAGGACCACGCCGTCGGCGAGCCGGGACATGGCGGCACGGAACGCGTCGTTGCTCACTCCCTCAGCATGCCCGGAGGGAGCCGTCGGTGCGGAGGGAGCCGTCGGTGCGGATGGTGTGGTCGGTACGGACGGTGTGGTCGGTGTGTTCGGTGCGGTCTTGAGCGCGTCTGGAGGCACGTCCGGAACGCTAACGTCCGTCCGGCGCGCTCCGCATCGGACCTCCGGCCGAGTTCGCCGCTACAGGGTCGTAGGACCCTGGACCCCTTGCCCTGGACCCCGGAACGATTTCCGCAGCCGTAAGTCGTCGATAAGTCGCTGTCCGTGTTCAATGTGCGTTCAGGAAACACACAGGAAAACTCGGAAACTCCACTCAATTGTTCACGTTCACCTGTGACTTGAGTCACAAGGGGTATTAATTGTTGACCCTGTGTACCGAGTGAGCAGCGCGCTGTGATTCAGTGGCGGAGGCGTCACAAGGAGACACACACCGACAACACTGCACCAGACTGCACCAGAAAGACGTTACGCCGAAGACAACCCTTGATTCACTGCGAAGTCTCGGGGGGAGGGCGAAACATATGGAGACCGAGTCGGAGCCGTACGTCCGTCTTGCGTCCCTGCGGCAACTGCATCAGGTGATGGCCGACATGAACACGGCCCGCAGCCTGGCAGACACGTTGCAGACCGTCGCCGACGGCGTGGTCACGGCACTCGGGTTCGAGCTGGCGTGCGTCAATCTCGTACGTCCCGACAGCGATCTCGTGGTCGCCGCCTTCTCCGGGAACCCGGCCGCCGAGGCCCTCATCACGGGCCGGGTCGGCTCGCGCGAGTCCTGGGAGCGGCGGCTCGGCATGGGCGAGACCTGGGGCGACCTGGTCTTCATACCCCACACCGAGGGCTGGATCCTCGACGACGACGACGTCCCGCAGTGGTACACCGACGGGCCCGCGCCCCGCTTCGAGGACGAGTGGCACCCCTCCGACCGCCTCTTCGCCCCCATGTTCACGCCCGCCGCGCCCGGCAGCGGCGAGCCGTGCGGCGAGCTGATAGGCGTCCTGTCCGTGGACCGGCCGCGCAACGGCCGGCGGCCCGGCGCGTGGGGGCGCGAAGCGCTCCAGATGTACGCGTTCCAGGCCGCCATCGCGATAAGCAACGCGCGTCTACGTGCCAACATGCAGCGGGCGCTGGTCCGCCTCGAACGCGACCAGCAGGCCCTGCGCGCCAGTGAGGAAAGCTTCCGCCAGGCCTTCGAGTACGCCCCCTCCGGCATGGCGATAGCCGAGATGGGCGGCGACCAGCACGGGCGGATACTCCGGAGCAACGACGCCCTGTGCCGCCTGCTGGGCCGCCCCGCCTCCGCGATGCGCCGCTACGCGTTCTCCGACCTCGTGCATCCCGAGGACATCGGCACCCTGCTCCGCACCTCCGCCGAAGGCGGCCGCGCCGAGCTGCGCCTCGGCCGCCGCGACGGCACCTACGTCTGGGTCAGCCTCCGCAACTCCGTCGTCGCCGACGCCACCGACGGCCCCCGTTTCCTCCTCACCCACGTCGAGGACATAGAGGAGCGCAAGCGCCGCGAGCTGCAACTCGCCCACCGCGCCTCGCACGACTCCCTCACCGGCCTGCCGAACTCGGCCGAACTGCGCTCGCGCCTGTCCTCCCGGATCTGCCGATGCCCCCAGTCGACCCTGCCCACCGCCGTCGACGCCATGGACACGGCCTACGGCGACCTGAACGGCGTCGGCCACGGCTTCGACTACCGGCCCGTCGGCGCGGAGTCCTTCGACGGCTTCGACCACCATGTGCACACCACCGCCCCCGAGGAAAGTCACGACGACGGCACCAAGGGCCTCGCGGTCCTCTTCTGCGACCTCGACGGCTTCAAGTCGATCAACGACCGGTTCGGGCACAACGCGGGTGACGCGGTTCTCATCGAGGTCGCCCGCCGCCTCTCGCGCGCCGTCCGGGACGGCGACACGGTGGCCCGGCTCGGCGGCGACGAGTTCGTGATCCTCGCCGACGGCCTCGGCCGGGCCGACGCCGCCGACCTCGCCGTACGCCTGCGCAACGAGATCATCCAGCCGATCCGCGCCGAGGGCCGGGCGGTGCGGGTGGGGGCCAGTTTCGGCATCGGCTGGGCGCATTGCGGGATGACCGCGGACGAAGTGCTGAAGTCGGCCGACGAGCGCATGTACGTCGAGAAACGATCTCGTCCCAAACAGCACAGACGCGCCGGATGATCACCAGGTCAGCGGTGTCGTCGCCGGGCTGATGCGATCCGAGTCACCCGTTCGGAGGGTGGGGAGCGGGTAGGCTCGCTGTTCTCCGCACGTATTGGTACGCGTATTCCGCTGCCCGTACGCGTATCGCATCCGCCCCGCACTTTGAGGAGTACGAAGGGATGACGCCCGGCAACAACGGCGCGAGTACGCCCGAGGACGACGACCCGTTCGGCTACCTCTACGCCGACGGCCAGGCCAACGGCGCTCAGCCGCCCTCCGGCGGTGGCTACGGCTACCCCAACTCCGTCAACAGAGTGCGTGCGGTCGGCGAGCGCAAGTACGGCCAGCCGCAGCAGGCCCAGCAGCAGACCGCGCAGTACGGCCAGTACGGCCAGCCGCCGGCGGTCCCCCAGCAGCAGGGCGGGTACGGCCAGCAGAACGCCCACTACGGCGCCCCCGAGAGCTTCCCCGGCGGACCCCCTACGGGACGGCAGCCCGGGCATCAGGGCGGTGGCGGCGGCGGTCGTGGCCGTGGCCCCAACACCAAGGGGCTGCTGATCGGCGCGGTCGCGGTGGTCGCCGCGGTCGTCATCGGCATCGCGGTCGCCATGGCCAACGGCGACTCCAACACCGACAACAAGGCGGACGGCGACCAGACCTCCACCGCGCCCTCCGCCTCCACGAGCGCCTCGCCCAGCGAGTCGGCCACCGGCGAGGAGACCGCGGGCAAGCTGCCGGACCCGGTCGACGCGAAGACCCTGACCCTCGGCGGCAGCGCCGCACTGGCCTCGGACGTCCAGGGCGCGGAGGCGGCGGGCGGCACCTACGTCGGCAACCTCAACCAGGTCGGCAACTCGGTCACCTGGAAGGTCGACGACATCCCGTCGGACGGCACGTACACCCTCTTCGCGGAGTACAGCGTGCCCGGTGCCGACCAGGAGATGACGCTCACCGTCAACGGCAAGACGTTCGGCAGCAAGTTCGGCCTGGACAACTTCGCCCACGCCCCCGCCGGCGACTACGTCAAGGGCTGGACGACGAGCTACACCTGGCCCACCCTCACCAAGGGCACCAACACCCTCACGATCTCCTGCCAGGACGGCGACAAGTGCGACGTCCTGATCGACCAGTTGAGGCTCAAGGCGGGCCAGGTCACGAAGTAGCCGACGGGCCGACGGGTTACCGGGCGGCAGGTCGCTCTACGCCGCGGTGGCCTCGCCGGTCACCGTGATCCGGCCCGACAGCTCCTCGTACGACGCCCGGTCGAACTCGCCCGCCGTCGCGGCCCGTACGGTCGCCGCCGACAGGGCGACCGCGCGGGACAGGCGTTCCGGCCACGGGAGTTGGTCGACCAGGCCCGAGAGCAGGCCCGCGCAGACCGCCGCCTCGCCGGTGCCCGGCGAATTGGCGGGGACGGGGTCGGGTGGGGTGGCGTGCCAGCGGCCCTCCGGGGTCGCCGCCAGCAGGCCCGCCGGGCCGAGGGAGGCGACCACCGATCGTGCGCCGCGTCTGCGGGCGTCCTGGGCGGCGCGCAACGGCTCGTGGGAGCCGGTGAGTTCGGCCAGTTCGTCGGCGTTGGGCTTGACGATGTCGGGGCGGGCGGCGACGCCCCGGCGCAGTGGCTCGCCGCTCGTGTCGAGCAGGACGGGCACCCCGGCGGCCCGCGCGGTCCGTATCAGGGCCGCGTACGCGCCCACCGGCACCCCCGGCGGCAGACTGCCGCACAGCGCCAACGCGTCGGCACCGACGACCAGTTCACCGTACGCCTCCTGGAAGGCGGACCACTCGGCCGGGACGACGAGCGGTCCGGGTTCGTCGAGCCGGGTCGTGTCGCCGGTGCGGGCGTCGACGACGGCGACCGTGCGGCGGGTGGCCCCGGCGACCGGGACGAGCGCGTCCACGAGCCCTGGCACGGCGGTGAGTTGGTCCCGCACGACGCGTCCGGTGGCCCCGCCCGCGAACCCGGTGACCGTCACCTCGTGACCGAGGGCGGCGAGCACCCGCGCGACGTTCAGCCCCCTGCCGCCGGCCCGCTCCCGTACGTCGGTCACCCGGTGCGAGGTGTGCGGCCGCAGGGCCGGGACGCGGTAGGTGACGTCGAGAGCGGTGTTCAGGGTGACGGTGAGGATCACCTCCGCACCTCCCTCACGCACCTGCTGCCGGAGGCCCGATCATGCCAAAGAGACGGTGACCGGCCCAGAGCGGGGTCGGCCACCGTTGCCGTAGGACTGGACGTTTCAGGCCAGTTGAGGATCCAGTTGGGGATCCAGTTGGGGATCGACCACCCAACTGCCCTTGCGCATCACGCCCTTGAGGGTGAAGTCGGCGTCCAGCAGGACCAGGTCGGCGTCCTTGCCCGGTTCCAGGGAGCCCACCCGGTCGTCGATGCCCAGCAGCCGGGCCGGGTTGGCGGACAGCGCGGCGACGACGTCCTCGACCGGGAGGCGGTCGATCGTCACCGCCCGCTGGAAGGCGCGGTCCTGGGTGAGGGTGGAGCCCGCGATCGTGCCGCCCTCCACCAGCCGGGCCACGCCCGCGCTGACCTCGACCTCCAGCGGCCCGAGCAGATAGTGGCCGTCGCCGATACCGGCCGCGTCCATCGCGTCCGTGATGAACGCGACGCGCCCCGCGCCCGCGTGCCGGAACGCCAACTCCAGTGCGGCCGGGTGCAGATGGGTGCCGTCGTTGATCAGCTCGACCGTCACCCGCTCGTCCGCGAGGAGCGCGGCGATGGGGCCGGGGGCGCGGTGACCGAGCGGCGGCATCGCGTTGAAGAGATGCGTCGCGACGGTGGCACCGGCCTCGATGGCCTCGACCGTCTGCTCGTACGTCGCGTCCGTGTGACCCACGGCGGCGATCACACCGTGCTCGACGAGGAGGCGTACGGAGTCCAGGCCGCCTTGCAGTTCCGTCGCCAGGGTGACCATCCTCGCCTGGCCGCGCGCCGCGTCGAGCAGCTTGCGCACGTCCGCCGGGTCCGGGTCCCGCAGCAGCGCCTCGGAGTGCGCGCCCTTGCGGCACGGTGAGATGAAGGGGCCCTCGAAGTGGATGCCGGCCAGGTCGCCCTGCTCGGCCAGCTCGCTGAGCAGGCCTGCCTGGCTGACCAGGACGTCCATGTCGTCGGTGACGGTCGAGGCGACGAGGGTGGTCGTGCCGTGCCGGCGGTGCGTGTGGATGGCCTGCTGGACTTCCTCGGCGGTGCCGTGGAACGAGGCGCCGCCTCCGCCGTGGTTGTGCAGGTCGATGAAGCCGGGTACTAGCCAGTGGCCGGTCGCGTCCATCACCGTTGCGTCGATCGCCGTCGCGTTGTCGTGCGGGGCGTTGGGTGTGATTTTTGTGCCGGTGATCGTGATGGTGCCGTTGGGTACCACGCCCGTCGGTCGTACCACCCTCGCGCCCGTCAGTACCTGCGGGTGCGTTGTGGCTGGTTGCGCCCCGCGGCGGAGCCGCATATCGGCGCTGTCCCGCGCCCCTGAGGGGGTGGCCATTAGGGGGTTACCTCCGTGTCGTTGTTGGTTGTGTTGAGGAGATCCCAGGCCAGTAGGCCCGCTCCCAGGCAGCCCGCGCTGTCGCCCAGGGCCGCCGGGACGATCTGTGGGAGTTTCTGGAAGGTGACCCGGCGTCGGACCGCGTCCCGTAGGGGTGTGAACAGGGTTTCCCCCGCCTCCGCGAGGCCGCCGCCGATGATGAGGGTGCGGGGGTCCAGCAGGGTGAGGGCGGTGACCAGGCCGTCGGCGAGGGCGTCCACCGCCGACTGCCAGACCCGAACGGCGTTCGGGTCGCCGGACGCGACGGCCTTGGCGCAGTCGGCGGCGTCCGCCTCCGGGTCGCCGCAGGCCGCCGCCCACGCCTCGCTCACCGCCGCCGCCGAAGCGAACCGCTCCAGACAGCCGCGCTGCCCGCACGGGCACAGGGTCCCGCCGGGCCGTACGACGATGTGGCCGATCTCGCCCGCGAAGCCGTGCGCGCCCGCCTCCACCCGGCCGTCGACGCCGATCGCGCCCGCGATGCCGGTGCCCAGCGCCACGAACAGGAACCGGTCCGCGCCCCGCCCCGCGCCGATCCGGCCCTCGGCGAGGCCACCGGTGCGGACGTCGTGGCCGAGGGCGACCGGCACGCCGAGCGCGACGGTGAGCAGCTCGCGCAGCGGGACGTCCCGCCAGCCGAGGTTGGCCGCGTAGACGGCGACGCCGTTCGCCTCGTCGACGATGCCGGGCACCGCGACGCCCGCCGCGGCGGCCGGCTCGCCGAACCGGCGGGCACCGTGTTCGCGCAGGTCGGCGGCGAAGTCGAGGATGCCGGCGACGACCGCGTCGGGGCCGCGCTCGCGCCCGGTGGCCCGGCGGGCCCGGTGCAGCAGCGTGCCGTCCGCGCCGACCAGCGCGGCCTTCATCCCGGTGCCGCCCACATCCAGGGCGATGACATGTCTCACCGGAACAGTGTGGACCGCCGACCCATGAGAGGTCTAGTCCACTTACGTGGTGTAGACCTTACTCCGGATAACGAATCCAATGGTATGGACAATTAGTCGAAGAAGTGGAGATCCGGTGCAGCGGCGGGCGCGGAAGTCAGGGACGATCGCGGCGGCGTCCGCCCTCGGCATGGCGGCGGTCCTCGCCGGCTGCGGACTTGTCGGAGGCCCCGACGACGTCACCCTGAGACTGGTCGCCGCCGACTACGGCGACAGCGCCGCCAACAGCTCGAAGAAGTACTGGGACCGGCTCGTCAAGGCGTACGAGAAGGATCACCCCGGCGTCACCGTCGACGTCACCGTGTACTCCTGGAACGACGTCGACGCCAAGGTCAAGGCGATGGTCGACGCGGGCGACGCCCCCGACCTGGCCCAGATCGGCGCGTACGCCGACTACGCCGCCGACGACCTGCTCTACAAGGCCGGCGACGTGCTTTCCATCCCCGTAGAGGCCGACTTCGTCTCCCAGCTCGCCAACGCGGGCGAGGTGCGCGGGGTGCAGTACGGCATGCCGTTCGCCTCCTCCACGCGGCTGCTGTTCTACAACAAGACCCTCTTCGCCAAGGCCGGCCTCACCCCGCCGACCACGTGGGCCCAGCTCGCCCAGGCCGCGAAGGCTCTCAAGGCCGAGGGCGTGAAGTACCCGTACGCGCTGCCGCTGGGCTCCGAGGAGGCGCAGGCCGAGACGCTGCAATGGCTGCTCAGCGGCGGGGGCGGCTACACCCAGACCGTCAGCAGCTACAGCCTCGACTCCGCCGAGAACGTCGCCACGTTCGACTGGCTGAAGAACAAACTGGTCGGCAAGGGGCTGACCGGGCCGGTCGCGCCGGGCGAGCTGAACCGGGCCGCCGCGTTCGCCGCGTTCGCCAAAGGCGAGGTGGGCATGCTCAACGGGCACCCCTCGCTGATGAAGACGGCCGAGAGCAAGGGCGTCCAGTTCGGCATGGTGCCGATGCCCGGGGTCGCAGGCCCCAGCAAGACCGCCCTGGGCGTCGCCGACTGGATGACCGCCTTCCGGAAGAACGGGCACGCCGAGCAGATCGGCGACTTCCTCGACTTCGTCTACAACGAGAAGAACGTGCTCGCCTTCTCTCGCGAGTACAACCTGCTGCCGGTCACCAACTCCGCCTCCGAGGTCATGAGCACGGCCGAGCAGGACGCCGACCTCCGGCCGTTCCTGGCGGAACTCCCGCTCTCCGAGACCTACCCCGTCGGGCGGACCACCTGGGCGAAGGTCAGCGCCGAGATCAAGAAGCGGATCGGCCGCGCCGTGACCGCGAAGGGCAACCCGGCCGACGTACTCGGCGAGCTCCAGGCGACGGCGACGACCCTGGACTCCGCCACCGAGTGAGCGGAGTCGGCCGAGTCGGTCCGGTGTCGGTGGTGGGCGTTACGGTGCGGGCATGGAACGGCGAGACGAAGAGCTGGCGGAACGGGAACGCGGGATCCTCGCCCTGGAACGGCGCGGCTTCCCCGGCCCCGGCGTGAAGGAACGGGCGATCCGCGAGGAACTGCACCTCTCCCCGGTCCGCTACTACCAACTCCTCAACGCCCTCCTCGACGACCCCCGCGCCCTGGCCCACGACCCGGTCACGGTCAACAGACTCCGAAGGGTCCGGGAGTCGAGACGCGGGGAGCGCTAGCTCGTAAGCCAGTCCCGTCCGCAGCTCGTCGCCCGTTGGCTATGGTCGCCGTATGGGCACCCAAGAGACGCACTCCACGGACCCCGAACCCACCACCCCCGCCGGTCGCGAGGCGCTTGCCGCGATCCTCGCGCGGCCCTCCCGCACCCTCGTCGCCCTCGACTTCGACGGCACCCTCGCCCCGATCGTCGAGAACCCGCAGGACGCCAGGGCGCACCCCGACGCCGTCCCCGCGCTCGCGGCCCTCGCGCCGAAGGTCGCCGCCGTGGCCGTCATCACGGGGCGGCCGGCCGAGGTCGCCGTACGGCACGGCGGGTTCGCCGGGGTCGACGGGCTGGCGCACCTCGCCGTCCTCGGCCACTACGGGGCCGAACGCTGGGACGCCCGCACCGGCACCCTGAACGCCCCCGCCCCGCACCCCGGAGTGGCCGCCGCGCGGGCCGAACTCCCGGGGATCCTGACGGCGGCCGGGGACCGGCCGGGCGTCTGGGTCGAGGAGAAGGGCGGCCGGGCCGTCGCCGTCCACACCCGCCGCGCCGACGACCCCCAGGCCGCCTTCGACGCGCTGCGCGCCCCCCTCACCGACCTCGCGACCCGGCACGGCCTGATCGTCGAACCCGGCCGCCTGGTCCTGGAGCTGCGCCCGCCCGGCATGGACAAGGGCGTGGCGCTGCTGGACCACGTCCGCGAGACCGGCGCGCGGTCGGTTCTCTACGCAGGCGACGACCTCGGCGACCTCCCCGCCTTCGCCGCCGTCGAGAAACTCCGCTCCGACGGCGTCCCGGGCCTGCTGGTGTGCAGCGGCAGCACGGAGGTCGGCGCGCTGGCGGAACGCGCGGACCTCGTCGTCGACGGGCCCGCCGGCGTCGTACGCCTGCTGCGCGAGCTGGCCGCTCAGCTCGGCTGACTCTCCGGACTCTCCGGACTCTCCGGACTTTCCCGCATCTCCCGCAGGGCCGTGAGCTGCTCCAGGAACCACTGGGCCGGGGGCAGCGCGGTCGCCGCCGCCGTGAGGCGCTCGGTGCGCTCGGCGCGCTCCGCCGGCTTCATGGTCAGACCCTCGTGCAGGGCCCGGGCGGTCTCCATGACGTCGTACGGGTTGACGACGATGGCGTCCTCGCCCAGCTCCCAGTACGCCCCCGCCTCCCGGGACAGCACCAGCGCGCAGCCCTCGTCGGAGACGACCGGGACCTCCTTGGCGACCAGGTTCATGCCGTCCCGGATGGGGTTGACCAGGGCCACGTCGGCGAGCCGGTAGGCGGCGAGGGAGCGGGCGAAGTCGTCCTCCAGGTTCAGCAGGACCGGGGTCCAACCGGGCGTGCCGTAGGCAGAGTTGATCTCCTCCGCCAGGCGGCGGACCTCCGCCATGTAGTCGCGGTAGACGGCGAGATCCTGGCGCGAGGGGTACGCGAACGCCACGTGGACGACCCGCTCGCGCCACTCCTCGTGGTCGTCGAGGAGCTGCCGGTAGGCCAGCAGGCCGCGCACGATGTTCTTGGACAACTCGGTGCGGTCGACACGGACGATCGTCCTGCGCGCCTCGCCGTCCTCGCCCGCGCCGATCTGGGCTCGCAGATCCGCCATGCGCTCGTCGACGTCCGGCCGGTGCGAGCGCTCCCGCAGGAAGTCGGCGTCGGCCCCGAGCCCGTGCACGCCCACCTGCGTCTTCCGCACGTCCCCGGCCCCGGCGAACTGTGTGCGGCAGGCGGTGAACGCGTCCGCCCAGCGCCGGGTGAGGAAGCCCAGCCGGTCCGCGCCGAGCATGCCGGTCAGCAACCGCTCGCGGATGTCCTGGGGGAGCAGCGCGAAGTAGTCCGGCGGGGCCCACGGGGTGTGCGAGAAGTGGCCGATGCGCAGGTCGGGGCGGAGCTCGTGGAGCATCCCGGGGACCAGGCACAGGTGGTAGTCCTGGACGAGGACGGCCGCCCCGGCCGCCGCCTCCTCGGCCAGCGCCTCGGCGAACGCCCGGTTGTAGGCCTCGTACGACGCCCACTGGCGGCGGAACTCCGCGTCGAAGACCGGCTCGAGCGGGGTCTGGTAGAGGAGGTGGTGGATGAACCAGAGGACGGAGTTGGCGATGCCGTTGTAGGCGTCGGCGTGCACGTCGGCCGGGATGGGCAGCATGCGGACGCCGTCCTCGCCGACCCCGCGCCTGACCGCCTCCCGGTCGCCGTCGGAGAGCGCCGCGCACACCCAGAGCGCGCCCACGTCGGGGCCGATGGCCGACAGGCCGGAGACCAGCCCGCCGCCCCCGCGTCTCGCGTGCAGCGCGCCGCCCTCGCGCACCTCGTAGGAGACCGGACCGCGGTTCGACGCGACCAGCACCTCAGCACCCCGGGCAGCCGTTTCGTGCGTGGAAGCCATACGCCCAACCTAGCCCTGTCGGGAAACGCTCAAACGTTTGGTAGCGCACAGTTGCGAGGCCGTATACAGGCCCCGCAACTTTTACAGACGGCGGGCATGTGTCAGCTCTCAGGCGACCCTGCGGGTGGCGTACTCCGTGATCTCCGCCATCGGCGGCCGTTCCTCGGTGTCCACGGAGTACGTGCGCGGCGCGAAGCCGTCGCCGCTGCGCTCGAACTGGGTGAGGGCCGGACGGATCATGTGCCCGCGGGCCAGCCGGAGCTGCGCGGTGCGGTAGATCGTCGCCGCCATCCGGCCCAGCGCCTGGCCGTCCTGGTGCCGGTGCTTGCGCACGCCGACGTCCACCTGGGCGAGGGCGTCGAGCCCCACCAGGTGCAGGGCGTCGACCAGCATGCCCAGCTCCACGCCGTACCCGACGGGGAAGGGCAACTGCTCCAGCAGGCTGCGGCGGGCCGCGTACTCGCCGCCGAGCGGCTGCACGAACCCGGCCAGTTGCGGCCAGTGCATGTTGAGCAGCGGCCGGGCCATCAGCTCGGTGACCCGCCCGCCCTGACCGGCCGCACCGCCCAGCGGACGGTCGTACATGCCCTTGACCAGATCCACGCCCGGCTCGGTGAGCAGCGGGCCGACGATCCCCGAGACGAAGTCGGAGGAGAACTCCCGCAGGTCGGCGTCGATGAAACAGACGATGTCCCCGGTGGTGACCAGCAGCGACCGCCACAGCACCTCGCCCTTGCCGGGCACGGCGGGGATCCGGGGCAGGATCGCGTCCCGGTGCACGACCCGCGCGCCCGCCGCCGCCGCGACCTCCGCCGTGCGGTCGGTCGACCCCGAGTCGACGACGACGATCTCGTCGACCAGCGGCACCTGGTGCATGAGGTCGTGACGGATCACGGCGACGATGTCACCGACCGTCTCCTCCTCGTTCAGCGCGGGCAGGACCACGGACACCGACTGGTTCGTGGCGCGTTTCGCGGCCATGATCCGGTGCAGCGGGCGATCGGTCACGGACCAGGAGCGGGCGGCCAGCCAGCGTTCGACTTCTTCCAGCACGGTCAGCGGCTCCTCACGTCGTGATCACAGCAGGTGCACGGCAGGTGACCGTGTGATCCATCTCGCGGTTCGGACGACTATCTCAACTGTCCTGGCCTTCGGTTACAGTCTTGAACAACGCGGATGACCATCGCATGTCAGAGGTCGCCGATCACAACTTCATACCGCTCATCCAGAGGGGCAGAGGGATACGGCCCGATGAAGCCCCGGCAACCCTCCAGCCGGTCTTGTCCGCACGTCTGCGGCGAGGCTCCCGGCTCGGGAAGGTGCCAAATCCGTCTCACGGCGAGATGCGTCGTGAGGAAGATGAGGAGAAAGGGCCTCGCCTCACATGGCTGCGCAGACTGTTGGAAACACCACCGGCCCCACCGCCGACTCCACGCCCGTCGACCTCGGCCCCGCCGTCGCGCTGAGCTGCCGCGAGTGCGGCCACCGCGTGCCCCTCGGCCCGGTCTTCGCCTGCGAAGAGTGTTTCGGCCCCCTCGAGATCGCCTACGACTTCTCGGCCTACGACACCGAAGAGCTCCGCAAGCGCATCGAGGCGGGCCCCGCGAACATCTGGCGCTACGCGCCTTTGCTGCCCGTCCCGGCCGACGTGGCGGACAAGCCGAACATCAACCCCGGCTGGACCAAGCTCGTCCAGGCCGACAACCTGGCCCGCGAGCTGGGCGTCGACGCCGGCAAGCTCTTCGTCAAGGACGACTCCGGGAATCCGACGCACTCCTTCAAGGACCGCGTCGTGGCCCAGGCCATCGAGGCCGCCCGCGCCTTCCACTTCACCACCCTCTCCTGCTCCTCCACCGGCAACCTGGCGGGCGCGGTCGGTGCCGCCGCCGCCCGCGCCGGCTTCCGCTCCTGCGTGTTCATCCCGCACGACCTGGAGCAGGGCAAGATCGTCATGGCCGCGATCTACGGCGGCGAACTCGTCGGCATCGAGGGCAACTACGACGACGTCAACCGCTTCTGCTCCGAGCTCATCGGCGACCCGGTCGGCGAGGGCTGGGGCTTCGTCAACGTCAACCTGCGGCCGTACTACGCCGAGGGTTCCAAGACGCTGGCGTACGAGATCTGCGAGCAGCTCGGCTGGCGGATCCCCGACCAGCTCGTCGTGCCCATCGCCTCCGGCTCGCAGCTCACGAAGATCGACAAGGGCTTGCAGGAGCTGATCAAGCTCGGGCTCGTTGAGGACAGGCCGTACAAGATCTTCGGCGCGCAGGCGGAGGGGTGCTCGCCGGTGTCCGCCGCGTACAAGGCGGGCCACGACGTCGTACGCCCCCAGAAGCCGAACACCATCGCCAAGTCCCTGGCCATCGGCAACCCGGCGGACGGGCCGTACGTCCTCGACATCGCGCGGCGCACGGGCGGGGCGGTGGAGGACGTGACCGACGAGCAGGTCGTCGACGCGATCGGGCTGCTCGCCCGGACGGAAGGCATCTTCGCGGAGACCGCGGGTGGCGTGACCGTCGGTGTCGCCAAGAAGTTGATCGAGAGCGGGTTGCTGGATCCGACGTTGACGACTGTCGTCCTGAACACGGGGGATGGTCTGAAGACGCTGGACGCGGTGGCGGGGACCGGGCTTACGGCGACGATTCGTCCCAACCTTGAGTCGTTCCGCGAAGCGGGGCTCGTTTAGCAGTCGTTGTTGTTCGTCTGCGGGCCGGTGGGGGTCGGTCGCGCCCACGCGGCGGTAGCCGCATATTCAACACAGCCCCGCGCCCCTGACGGCGATTACCTGACCGGAGGTCACAGCATGAGCGTTTCTGTTCGGATCCCTACAATCCTCCGCACCTACACCGGTGGTGCTGCCGAGGTGTCGGCCGAGGGAGGGACCCTTGGTGAGGTCATCTCTGATCTGGAGAAGAACCACACCGGGATCGCCGCCCGGGTTCTGGACGACCAGGGCAAGCTGCGGCGGTTCGTCAATGTGTACGTGAACGACGACGACGTCCGGTTCGAGCAGGGGCTCGACACGGCGACCCCGGACGGCGCCGGTATTTCGATCATCCCGGCCGTCGCCGGCGGCTGAATCGTCGAATGGTCACTGACTGTCGGTCAGTACCCGCCGGTACTGACCGTCGGTAACAGCAATTACCGAGAGTTCATCGAATTGCCCTCTCCGCGATTGAAGCGGAGGGGGCAATTCAGTGTGGTTGAGCGCGGTACAGTTGGGGAACCGGGTCGTGATCACAGGATCCGGAACCTTTTCTTTCTGCCCACCGTCCGATGAGAAGCAGCCAAAGTGCGCGCCTCATTCGTGGCTTTTGTGGCTTTTGCGGGGCCCGACTTGCCCTGAGTTCTGGCGAATTCTCGCCACATTCCGGATCTCGCGCGTCCAGAATTCTCGTCCAAGTGACCTGTTGCAGAGGGCAGTTGGACAGATACATTCGGCCGCGGTCGACGCGTTCCGGCGCACGCCCCCAATCGTGTGGGGGGTGAGGTCTGACCCGGATCCGCGAAGTGTGGATCTGTGCAAGGGCCAGTAATAGGGGAGTTAGGCATGGCTCAGGGCACCGTCAAGTGGTTCAACGCGGAGAAGGGGTACGGCTTCATCGCGGTCGACGGTGGTGCGGATGTTTTCGTCCACTACAGCGCGATTCAGATGGACGGCTACCGCACCCTGGAAGAGGGTCAGCGAGTCGATTTCGAGATCTCGCAGGGCCAGAAGGGGCCGCAGGCGGACATGGTCCGTCTCGCGACCGGCTGAAGCACGCGCCGACTGACAGCGTCGTTCTTCTGTACGTCCGCATGTCTGTACGTCCGCACTACGACTGAAGGGCTCGTACCTCCCGGGGTACGGGCCCTTCAGTCGTACCCGGGCCGTCGTACCCGGGCCGTCGTCTTCAGTCCCGCGCCGGGACCGTTGTTCACCTGCGGATTCGCTCGAGCCGCTTGCACTCGACCATGCCGAGTGCTAATCATTGGCGTTAGCACTCTGAAGGTGAGAGTGACAACGAGGATCGGGTCGGCGAGGCCCGCAGGCCAGGTGGGGCAAGGAACCACGAGGCCGGCGAGCCGTCCGTCGCGGGCGCCTGCGCGGTCCGGAGCAATCCACCCCAGTCCGGGAGGACCACTTCACATGGCCAAGATCATCGCGTTCGACGAGGAGGCACGGCGCGGCCTCGAGCGCGGCATGAACCAGCTCGCGGACGCCGTGAAGGTGACGCTCGGCCCCAAGGGCCGCAACGTCGTCCTCGAGAAGAAGTGGGGCGCCCCCACGATCACCAACGATGGTGTCTCCATCGCCAAGGAGATCGAGCTCGAGGACCCGTACGAGAAGATCGGCGCCGAGCTGGTCAAGGAAGTCGCCAAGAAGACGGACGACGTCGCGGGCGACGGTACGACCACGGCGACCGTCCTCGCCCAGGCGCTCGTCAAGGAAGGCCTGCGCAACGTAGCCGCCGGCGCCAACCCGATGGCTCTCAAGCGCGGTATCGAGAAGGCCGTCGAGGCCGTCTCCGGTGCCCTGCTGGAGCAGGCGAAGGATGTCGAGACCAAGGAGCAGATCGCTTCCACGGCCTCCATCTCCGCCGCCGACACCCAGATCGGCGAGCTCATCGCCGAGGCGATGGACAAGGTCGGCAAGGAAGGCGTCATCACCGTCGAGGAGTCCCAGACCTTCGGTCTGGAGCTGGAACTCACCGAGGGCATGCGCTTCGACAAGGGCTACATCTCGGCGTACTTCGCCACCGACATGGAGCGTATGGAGGCCGTCCTCGACGACCCGTACATCCTGATCGCCAACTCGAAGATCGCCAACGTCAAGGACCTGCTCCCGCTCCTGGAGAAGGTCATGCAGTCGGGCAAGCCGCTGCTGATCATCGCCGAGGACGTCGAGGGCGAGGCTCTGTCGACGCTGGTCGTCAACAAGATCCGCGGCACCTTCAAGTCCGTCGCGGTCAAGGCCCCGGGCTTCGGCGACCGCCGCAAGGCGATGCTGAACGACATCGCCATCCTCACCGGTGGCGAGGTCATCTCCGAGGAGGTCGGTCTCAAGCTCGAGAACACCTCCCTGGACCTGCTGGGCAAGGCCCGCAAGGTCGTCATCACCAAGGACGAGACGACCATCGTCGACGGCTCCGGCTCGTCGGACCAGGTCGCCGGCCGGGTCAACCAGATCCGCGCCGAGATCGAGAACAGCGACTCGGACTACGACCGCGAGAAGCTGCAGGAGCGCCTGGCGAAGCTCGCCGGCGGTGTCGCGGTCATCAAGGCCGGCGCCGCCACCGAGGTGGAGCTCAAGGAGCGCAAGCACCGCATCGAGGACGCCGTCCGCAACGCGAAGGCCGCCGTCGAGGAGGGCATCGTCGCCGGTGGCGGCGTGGCGCTCATCCAGGCCGCCGCCGTCTTCGAGAAGCTGGAGCTCGAGGGTGACGAGGCGACCGGCGCCAACGCCGTGCGCATCGCGCTCGAGGCCCCGCTCAAGCAGATCGCCGTCAACGGTGGTCTCGAGGGTGGCGTCGTCGTCGAGAAGGTCCGCAACCTGCCCATCGGCCACGGCCTGAACGCCGCGACCGGTGAGTACGTCGACATGATCGCCGAAGGCATCATCGACCCGGCGAAGGTCACGCGCTCTGCCCTGCAGAACGCCGCCTCCATCGCCGCGCTGTTCCTCACCACCGAGGCAGTCATCGCCGACAAGCCGGAGAAGGCCTCGGCCCCGGCCGGCGGCGGCATGCCGGGCGGTGACATGGACTTCTGATCCCCCGAGGATCAGCGGTTCATGGCAGTACGCGACCGAGGGCGGCACTCCCTGTTCCAGCAGGGGGTGCCGCCCTCGGGCGTGTCCGGGGCGGAACCGGGGTGCGTGGGCGGGATCACAGGGGGAATCGCGGGGCGGGCGGAATGGTGCCGGGGCCGCCGGGGGTTGTCGTACCAGGTACTCGATGCACATGCACATACCGCCTGGTCAAGCCACTCGTCCCACCCCTGGTCCCCTACCTGAGGAGCCCCACGTGAGCGTCACCCCGCCTGCCCCCTCCCGTGCCGCCGAGATTCTCTCCCGGCCGGTGTCCATCAACGGGCTGACCGTTCCGAACCGGATCGCGATGGCGCCGATGACGCGCATGTTCTCGCCGGACGGGATTCCCGGTGAGGACGTCGTGTCGTACTACGCGCGGCGCGCCGCCGCCGGTGTCGGTCTCATCGTCACCGAGGGGACGTACGTCGGGCACGACTCGGCCGGGCAGAGCGACCGGGTGCCGAGGTTCCACGGTGAGGAGCAGTTGGCGGGCTGGGCGAAGGTCGCCGAGGCCGTGCACGCGGGCGGCGGGACGATCGTGCCGCAGTTGTGGCACATCGGGATGGTCCGCAACCAGGGTGAGCCGCCGTTCGCCGACGCGCCCGCCGTCGGGCCTTCCGGGGTGCGTCTCGACGGCACCGAGGGCGTCGGCAAGGCGATGACCCAGCGTGACCTGGACGACGTCATCGGCGCGTTCGCGCAGGCCGCCGCGGCCGCCGAGCGCATCGGCTTCGACGGTGTCGAGCTGCACGGCGCGCACGGCTACCTGCTCGACCAGTTCCTGTGGTCCGGCACCAACCGCCGCACCGACGCGTACGGCGGCGACCCCGTGGCCCGCGCGAAGTTCGCCGCCGAGATCATCGCGGCCGTCCGCGAGACCGTCTCCGCCGAGTTCCCGATCATCTTCCGCTACTCGCAGTGGAAGCAGGAGGCGTACGACGTGCGGCTCGCCGAGACGCCGGAGGAGCTGGAGGCCATCCTCGCGCCGCTCGCCGCCGCCGGTGTCGACGCCTTCCACGCCTCCACCCGCCGCTACTGGCTCCCCGAGTTCGACGGCTCCGACCTCAACCTGGCGGGCTGGACGAAGAAGCTCACCGGCAAGCCCACCATCACCGTCGGCTCGGTCGGCCTCGACGGCGACTTCATCGGCGGCTTCGCGGGCGAGGGCTCCCAGGTCAAGGGCATCGACGACCTCCTCGACCG
This sequence comes from Streptomyces sp. yr375, assembly GCF_900110755.1. Lineage (GTDB taxonomy): Bacteria > Actinomycetota > Actinomycetes > Streptomycetales > Streptomycetaceae > Streptomyces. The sequence continues at coordinate 211,222 of NZ_FOFF01000010.1, read as the reverse complement.
GCTGGAGCGCGACGAGTTCGACATGGTGGCCGTCGGGCGGGCGCTGCTCCAGGACCCGGAGTGGGCCGCCAAGGTCCTCGGCGGTCGCCTCGACGAGCTGGCCCCCTACGACGCGGCCGCCCTGAAGACCCTGAGCTGAGCCACAACCCGTCCGACGTGTCTCAGAGGTTGCCGAGGGGCTCGATGTCGACCTTCACCGGGGTGCCCCAGATGCGGAGCACCTCGTAGTCGGTGAACTCGTGCACCAGCCGGTAGGCCATCGCCGGCCGGGAGCCGCGGCGCAGGGCGGCGATGTACAGCTCGGCCTCGCGCCGGTCCCGCCTCGGGGTTCCGCACAGGTGCCACTCCTGGCCGTTCCACAGCTCCGGCAGCCAGCGCTGCTGGGGCTGCGGGCGGTCGGCGCGGGTGCCGTAACGGGAGATCGAGGGAGTCGGGGTGTACGGCGCCTGCGGGGCGGGGCCGTTGAACTCGGCGCGCCGGGCCGACCGGCGGCGCGTCTCGCACAGCAGGCACAGGTCGGGGGCGGCCTCGTCGACCGGGCCGTGCGGGTGCTCGGCGCACCGGGTGGTGGGCGTGGCACCGACGACACCGTCGTCCAGCAGTTCCAGGGCCCGCTTCAGATCGGCCTTGACCTCATGCAGCCGGGCGTCGGGCGTGTCGGCGGTCAGCGCGTCGCCATGCTCCCCGAGCAGCCGGAGCGCACGACCGAGAGAGGTGAGCTGGGCGTGGTTCATGGGCCCAAGGGTAGGACGAACGCCGGTCGGGGCGCGGAGCGCGGGGGACGTGGTGGTGAGCGGTGGTTGTGTGGCTACGGGGTGCGGCGGGTGGCCAGTGGGCCGGTGAAGGCGTAGGTCGTCGCGAAGCCGACCGCGTAGGCCGTGAGCAGGCCGCCCGCGTAGATCGCCGCTGTCATGGCCAGGCCTCGGGGGCCGGTGAGCAGGGGGAACAGGGCCCAGCCGGACGGGCCGATCGCCGTTGCGCCGACCTTGTCGCCGAGCGTCGCGAAGAAGCCGACGAAGGCGCCGCCGGCCGCGCCGCCCGCGCAGGCGGTGAGGAAGGGGCGGCCGAGGGGGAGCGAGACGCCGTAGACGAGGGGTTCGCCGATGCCCAGCAGGCCGGCCGGGAGTGCCGATCTGATCGTCGTACGGATGGCGGTGTCGTGGCGCAGGCGGACGTACACCGCGAGTGCCGCGCCGACCTGGCCCGCGCCCGCCATCGCCAGGACGGGGAGCAGGACCGTGTAGCCCTGCTGTTCGATGAGGGTGGTGTGGATGGGGATGAGGGCCTGGTGGAGGCCGAGCATCACCAGGGGCAGGAAAAGGCCGCCCAGGATCAGGCCCGCGATCGGGCCCGTGGTCGTGAGCAGCCAGTTCGCGGCCGTGCCGATCGCCGTGGAGACCGCGCCGGCCGCGTACATCAGGCCGTACAGCGTGCCGAGGCCGGCGACGAGGACCGTCAGGGTGGGGGTGAGGAGCACGTCCAGGCTCTCCGGGAGCCGGCCGCGGCACCGCTTCTCGACGTACGTCGCGAGCAGCGCGGCGGCCAGCGCGCCGAGGACCCCGCCCTGGCCGGGGGCGAGCGTCACCCCGAACGCCGTCACCTTCGCGACCCCCGGGTAGACGACGATCGCCGCGACCGCGCCGCCCAGGATCGGCGTCCCGCCGAACTCCTTCGCCGTCTGGTAGCCGACGAAGACGGCGATCAGCGACATGAAGGCGGCGGCGACGGCGGCCAGCGCGGGCGTCAGCCCCGGCAGCCAACCGGCGTTGAGGAGAAGGCCGTTGAGGCCGGCGAGGATTCCGCAGCCGATCAGGGCGGGGATCAGCGGGACGAAGACGGCGGCGATGCGGCGCAGGACGGTCTTGAGGGGGGTCGCGTCGCGCAGTCGTTGCGCGTCTCGCAACTCCGTGCCGGAGTGGTGGTGGGCGAGGAGCTTTTCGAACTCGGTCGTCACCGTCGTCACCGCGCCCGGGCCGAGGACCACCTGCCACGAGCCGTCGGCCACGACGACCCCCAGCACCCCGGGCAGCGCCCGCAGCGCCGTCTCGTCCGCCCGGGACGGATCGGTGAGGACGAGGCGGAGCCGGGTCATGCAGTGGGCGACGGTGGTGACGTTCGCGGGGCCGCCGACCAGGGGCAGGATCGCGGCGGCTGTGGCGGCGGCCGGGGAGGCGGCTGTGGAGGAGGAGTCGGTACGCACCCCCCGAGCGTGCGGCTCAGCCGTCGGCGGAGGCGAGCGCGGCGCGCAGATGTCCCCCGGACTCCTCCAGAAGGCGGGCGGCCGTCGGCCCGTCCACCCCGGCGAGCAGCACCAGGATCGCGTTCTTCACCTCGCCGTCGCCCGTCGTGAGGGCCGCCTCGACGTCGTCGTCCGCCGCGCCGGTCGCCAGCGCCACGATCCGCCGTGAGCGGGCGCGCAGCTTCTCGTTCGAGGCGCGGACGTCGACCATCAGGTTCCCGTACGTCTTGCCCAGCCGGATCATCGTGATCGTCGAGATCATGTTGAGGACCAGTTTCTGCGCCGTGCCCGCCTTCAGCCGGGTGGAGCCGGTGAGCAGTTCGGGGCCGACGACCACCTCGATCCCGTGCTCGGCGGCGGCGGCCAGCGCGCTGCCCGCGTTGCAGGCCAGCCCGACGGTCAGCGCGCCCCGCGCCCGCGCGTACGCCACGGCGCCGATCGCGTACGGGGTGCGACCGGAGGCGGAGACGCCGACCACGGTGTCGTCCGGGGTGAGGGCGAGGGCGGCCAGGTCCGCCTCGGCCAGTTCCCGGGAGTCCTCGGCGCCCTCGACGGACGTCACCAGCGCCGCCGGCCCGCCCGCGATCAGCCCGACGACCTGCCCGGGGGCGGTGTCGAAGGTCGGCGGGCACTCGGACGCGTCCAGCACCCCGAGCCGCCCGGCGGTACCGGCACCGGCGTACACCAGCCGCCCCCCGCGCGCCATCCGCGCGGCGACGGCGTCGACGACGGCACCGATCCGCGGAAGCTGCGCGGCGACGGCGGCGGGAACGGCGGAATCCTCCGCGTTCATGAGCCGGGCGATGTCGAGGGTGGGGAGCAGATCGATCTCGGCGAGTTCCGGGCGGAAGGCTTCGGTGGTCAGCGAAGCCAGTTGGGGGAGGAGGTTGCGCGAGGTCATCGGGGAGGTCATCGGGGTCGACTCTTTCCGGCGAGGGTCCAGTGCGGCTGCCTGCGACCGCTCTCCTCACGGTATTTTCCGTTCGGGGAGTGGGCCAGGCGTGCGCACAATAGGGGCATGGACCCCACCGGCAACCCCATCAGCCCCCTGGAACAGGCGTTGCACGCGGCGCGCGCCCTGGTGCTCGCCGATCTGGCCTCGGGCGAGGTCGCCGCGGCGGACGTCGTGTCGATGGTCGAGGACTCCGTCGTGCAGCGCCGCTGGTGGGTCGAGCAGTGGCCGGCGGGCGCGGAGTACGTGGCGGGGCTGGTCGCGCAGGACGTGCAGGACGCGATCCTCGAACGCCACGGCCGCTGGCCCCTGTGCCCGGTCTGCGGCTCCGGCGACCCGCACGCCCTCGACGTCGAGCCCGAACTCGGCCCGGACCCGCACTGGGTGTGCCACAAGGCGGGCGTCAAGGTCGCGTCGGTGGGCTCGCTGGGCTCGGCCGCGGGGGGCACGCCATCCTCGTGAGGTGCTCGTGACCGTCTACATCGACCCGCCGGCCTGGCCGGGCCACGGCCGGATGTGGTCCCACCTCGTCAGCGACGTCTCGTACGCCGAACTGCACGCGTTCGCCGACGCGTCGGGCATCCCGCGCCGGGCCTTCGAGCGCGACCACTACGACATCCCGTCCCATCGTTACGCCGAGGTGGTGGCCGCCGGGGCGGTCGAGGTGAGCAGCCGTGAGGTGATCCGGCTGCTGACGACGTCCGGCCTGCGCAGACGCAAGGGCGGCGGCGGGGCCGCCGACCCGCAGAGCGCACCCTGAGTCAGGTCAGCTCGTAGGCGTCGTCGCCTCCGTCCCCGTCGCTCTCGGCGACCCGGACGAACCCGGCCCGTTCCAGTACGGCGCGGGAGGCCGCGTTGGCGTGCTCGACGACCGCGAACAGGCGTCGTACGTCGCTGCGCGCCAGCGCCCACGCGGCCAGCGCGCGCAGCGCCTCGGTGGCGTAGCCGTGGCCGCGGGCCGCCTCGACCAGGTCGTAGCCGATCTCCGTGCGGCCGTCCTCGTCGGGAGCCGCGTGGAAGCCCATGCTGCCGACGGCCCGGCCGTCCTCGTGCCGTACGAGGACGTAGAGGCCGAACTCGGGCCGGTGCACGCCGTTCACGTACGCCTTGACGAGCATTCCGGCGGCGTCGCGCGTGCCTTCGTAGGGTCCGCCCCCGAGCCACTCGAACCCTCCGCCGCCGCCCGCGCGCAGTCCGGCGGCGGCGGGCGGGGTGAGGCCTTCGAGGGTGAGGCGGGCGGCGGGGATGCGCGGGGGCGGAGCACCGGTGGTCACGAGGCCAGCAGCTCCAGTTCGCCGCGCAGGTTGTAGCGGGCCGTCTCCTCCCACCGCTCGCTGCCGTACGGCGTCCTGAACAGCCGTGGCAGTTCGAGGAGTTGACGCAGGACGGCGGACCGGCCGGCGCGGAAGGCGTCGCTGGGGACGAAGTGGTACTCCTCGCGGACGGCGGCCGTGTAGGCGGCGTACGCGGACGGCGGCGCGGCGAGGATCGCGAGGTCCGCGTCGCACAGGACCTGGCCGTCGGGGTCGTCGTCGGCCGGGTCGTGGCTGACGGTGAGCCGGACGAGCCGCGCGACCTCGCCGGTCCGCTCCCGCGACACCCCCGCCTCGGGCAGGGCGCGCTCGGCGAGCCGGGCGGACCGCTCCTCGTTCTCGGAGCGGTCGGGCAGATAGACGGCGTCGTGGAACCAGGCCGCCAGCCGTACGACGTCGGCGTCGTCGGCGTACGCCTCCAGCTCGTCGACGCGGTCGAGGACTGCGGTGAGGTGCGTGAGCGTGTGATAGCGGCGCTGCGGCTCCTGCCAGCGGGCGAGGAGGTTGTCGGCGTACGGCACGGGGTCGGGGCCGCCGACGGGGGACCGGGCCCTCTCCAGGGCGTGACTGAAGCGGGTGCGCAGGGCGTCGAGATCGGCCATGTCTTCATTGTCGCGCGGGAGGGCCGGCCGCGGAGGCGTATCCTCAATTGGACTAGACCTGTACCGGATCTGCGTCGGATCCGTAGCCGCCCGTCGACGAATGGGGTCCCATGAGCAAGCGTGCAGTGCTGGAGGTGATCGCCCTCGATGTGGAGGACGCGGTCGCCGCCGAGGCCGGAGGCGCGGACCGCCTCGAACTGGTCACCGACATGGCCGCCGACGGGCTCACCCCGCCGGTCGCGGCCTTCGCCCGGATCCGGGCCGCCGTCGACCTGCCTCTGCGCGTGATGCTCCGCCTGTCCGAGGGCTTCGCGGCGGGAGCCGCGTCGGATGTCGACCGCCTCGTCCATCTCACGCGCGAGCTGCGGTCGGCGGGCGCGGAGGAGTTCGTGCTCGGGTTCCTGGACGCGGACGGCGGGGTGGATCTGGCGGCGGTGGAACGGATCGTCGCCGAGCTGGACGGCTGCCGCTGGACCTTCCACCGCGCCCTCGACCACGCCGCCGACCGCGACGCCCTGCGCAAGCAACTGGACGGCCTGCCCGGACTGGACACCTACCTCACGGCCGGTTCGGCGGCAGGCGTCGACACCGGCCTCCCCACCCTCCGCACGGAGGCGTCCCGCCACGGCGAACCCGGCTACGAGCAGCAACTCCTCGTCGGCGGCGGCCTCCACCTCGCCCACGTCCCCCCACTCCGGTCCGCCGGCATCGACGCCTTCCACATCGGCAGCGCGGCCCGCCCGACCGGCTGGACCGGCCCGGTGTCGGCGACGGCGGTGGGGGAGTGGCGGCGGGTGGTGGACGGGGGGTAGGGGCCGGTTGTCCGGAGCCGCTACGGGTTCAGGCGGTGAACTCCTCGCCCTTGACCGCGCCGACGAAGGACGACCAGGCGGCCGACTCGAAGACGAGCGCGGGGCCGTGGGGTGCCTTGGAGTCACGGACGGGGACGCCGGTGAGGTATCGGTCCGAGACCTCGACGCAAGCGCCTTCGCCGTTTTCGCTGTAGCTGGACTTGCGCCAGGCCGGGAGAGTCGATGCGTCAGGAATCGTCTTCAACTTCGTACTCCTTCAAGGTCTCGACTGCGGCAGCGGTCGTAGCGTCGGGCGGTGTGTGCAAGGTGAGGCTTCCCTCCGAGCACGGGTGAACTCCCTTTTCGAAGGGCGGGTCAGGAGGTGGAAAGGGGCTTGCCCGTCGAGGCGTCGACCGTGACCTGCGGCAGTGCGGGATCCTCGACTGTCACGGCTGAGAACCCGATGACCCGAGCGGTTGTGGTGATGGTGAGGTCGAGGCGCATCGGCGTCATCACGCCGTCCGCGTAGCGCCGGTAGATCACGGTGTAGGCCCGGGTGGGGCCGTCCCCGATGGAGCGGATCTTCCGCTCGCTTCCGGCGACGTTCTTCGGGAACCACCGACGTGCGAACTTGTCGGCGGCCTTGGCGACTTGGGCCTCGGTGACGGACCCTTCGTCGCCGCGCGTGTCCGACGACCACGCGCTGACGAGGTCCTTGTCGGGCCACCAGCCTGAGATGCTGCCGCGGTTCGTCTCCGCGGTGATCTTCAACCGCCGCCCGCTCTTCCGGGTGGCGGATTCCGTGACCTCGGTGTCGCTGCCGTAGATGCCCTTGGCCGCGCCGGTGATCCACTCGTTGGCCTGCATGGAGGACTCGGCGAGGCTGTGTGTCCGCTCGTCCCTGGCGACGACGTCCACCCCGGTGATGCGGCTGTCGAAGACTCCCGTCACCGCCACGGCACCGGCCACGGCGAGAGTGGTGCCCCACAGGAGGTCGCGCACGGGTTCGCGCGGCAGCCCGCGCTGTCGGTAGAGCCACAAAGCCCCGGCCAGGGCCCCGGCCACGGCCCCCACCGCGTTCGCCGCGAGATCGCTCACGCTGCACGACCGGCCGAAGCTCGCCGCCGACTGCGTCAGCTCGACCGCCGCACTAAGGAAGCCACCCGCGGCCGCCACGGTGACCGGCCGCCGGAACACCAGGACGGCCAGGAACCCGGCCGGTGCGAAGAGGGCGATGTTCAGCAGGGAACTGACCGAGGTGAACAGGTGCGTGGGCGCTCCCGTGTCGCACTGCCAGGCCTCAAGGCCGGCGGCACCTGGGAGCAGGGTCACCGCGAGGATGCCGGCCGCGTACCCGGCCACTGCGGTTCTCAGCGGCCAGGGCTTGTTGCGGGCCTTGGCCACCAGCGCGGTGGGCACCGCGAACACGACGGCGAGAACCAGGAAGGAGACGACCAAGCCGGGTACGGCCGCGACGGATGCTTCGATCACGAGATGGCCTTCAGCGCGGGATGCCAGGGGTGCGGTAGTTGCCGCCCCAACTGTGCTTCAACTACGTGCTCTTGGATCCGAGGGCGAAGGCGTTCGTTCCAGTCATGGCAACCGCCTGTGCCGGCTGACGTCTGCACGGCAGGTGGAAGACTCAGGGCGTCGGCAGTTCGCTGGTTTTGAGCGCGGCCACGAAGTGCGTCCACTGGTCGGACCCGAAGAAGTGAACGGCCCCGGCCGGGTCCTTGCTGTCACGGACGGCCCGGCCCCCGTCAGCGGTGTACGCCACTTCGACGCAGTCGCCGCCTTGCCCGCTGTAGCTGCTCTTGTGCCACGTTGCGGTCTCAAGATTGGGGGTGCTCATCCCTCGGTACCTCTCCACTTCATTGCTGCTACAGCTCCTGCCGTACCCGGGCGATCATGCTGAGGCTGTCACCAGGACTCAAGGCGATTGAACGGAGCGAATCAAAGATGAGCGTATATTCCGATGTTTCTTCCAGGGTCTCCATATAGAACGTCCCGATGCGATGTTCCACGCACACGACATCGGAGAACATCGAGTTGGGAAAGGCGAAGAGCACGAACGATCCGGCCAGTCCTGCGTGCGCCCCTGCTCGGTCAGGGATGACCTGAACTTCTACGGACGGATGGCCGGCCATCGCTTCCAGATGATCCAACTGTTTGCGCATCACCTCTCTGCCGCCGACCTGAAGTCGAAGGGCCGCCTCTGCCTCGATCACACAGAGCCGTGGAGGGGTACTGCGCTGCAACACCTCTTGGCGCTTCATGCGGGCCTCGACCAGTGCGTCCACCTCTTCGAGCTTCAGGGTGGACGGGCGCGCGGAGATGACCTCCCGTGCGTAGTCGGGGGTCTGCAACAGTCCGGCGATGAGGTTGTTCTGATACGACCGGATGTAGTCGGCCGTGCCCTCGTAGTCGATGAAGTCCGTGTAGGTCGGGCGTGCCAGCCCCGCACGCTGCACCCAACCCGGTTCCCGGCTGCGCTGGGCCAGTGACACCATCTCCTCGACCCGCGTGGGGTCTTCGACGCCATAGAACGTCAGCAGGTCGCGCAACTCGCCCAGGGAGATGCCCAGGCGCGCGTTCTCGATGCGGTTGATCTTCGTCCGGTGGCAGCCGATGCGTTCTGCCGCATCGTCAAGGCTCTTCCCTGCTTGCTCCCGGAACTCGACCAGAAGTGCGGCAAGGCGACGTCGTCGAACTGTTGGACGCGCTCCGGCCATGAGTGCCCCCTTCGTGTGGATTCTCTTCGGTGGAACACTATCCGCCGTAAAAGATCATGGCACTATTTCCAATGAGTAGATTGCGGTCGGCGCAAGTGCCGTGCATTCTGATTCCAGTTACCCAGCGCTCTCGTTTCGTGACGAGACGTGTTCTCCCTAGCTCTCAAGGGGATGAGCTATGCCCGCAAGAGCCGTACCCGTCCAACTCGCGCCGCCTGCACCGGTGCAGAGCAAGGCGCACACATTCCCCAGGCATCGCCGGAGCGTCGGGCGTGCCCGTGAGGAACTCCGGAAGCAACTCGCCCTTTGGGGCGTGAACGGTGAACTCGCAGACTGCGCCGCTCTATTGCTCTCCGAGCTGACCACCAACGCCATCAAGGCCAGGACGACGAACGGCCGGAGAATCGGCGTTCGGTTCGAACTGGGCGTTGCCGGGTTGCGCCTCGAAGTCTCCGACTCCGGCGATGGGAAACCGGAGTTGGGATACGCCGGGGTCGACGACGAGTCCGGCCGGGGTCTGACCCTCGTCGACGCGCTGGCCGTCGACTGGGGCGTGAGCCCGCGTGACGGGATCGGCAAGATCGTGTGGGCACTTGGCGCTGCCGGACGGGACGGAGTCGTGACGGCGGCGCGGATGGCCTCGACGCGGGTGGACCTGGGATTTCGGCTGCGGGTGGTCGCGTATGTGCCCGGCGGATTCCGCACCGTGCTCGGGGAGTACGAGGCGAACTCCGCACGACTGGTCATGCGTTGTCTGCGTGGGCGTGTGGGCCCCGTGGTCGGTCGGCTCGACGGTCCGACCGCCCGGCAGGTGCACGCCTGGCTTCGCGACGCCGACGAACTCCAATGGGCCCTGGACGGGCTCGACGAAGGCAGACCGTATGTGTTCCAGGTGATCACCGGCACCGGCCTGAGCTACGTCTTCACCGCCGAACCCGTCGACAGCGCCGCCGTTCCTCTGGGCGCACGTGTCGGGCCCGCCACCCCGCGCACCGGGGCACCGCCCCCGAGGAGCCCTGCCACCCGCAACGCACCGCCCGTCTCCATGGCGTGCCGGGACTGTCCTCGGCGGTGACAGAGGCTCCCTCAGCCGAGCTGCACAGGCAGTGGGTCCGTGTGGGTCACGATCAGGCCCGATACCGCTCGGGTCAGGGCTACGTACAGGCGGCGTAGGCCTGTTCGTTCGTCTGGTTCTGCGTTGATGATGGCTTGGGGGTCGTCCAGGGCTACGTAGTCGTATTCGAGGCCCTTGGCCAGGGAGGCGGGGACCAGGGTGAGGCGGGTTTCTGTCGTGGTTTCCTCGCCGGGGGAGAGGAAACCGATGCCTGCCGCCGTGAGGGCTTTGGTCAGGGCCGGGATGCGGGGGTCTGCCGCGATCAGGCCCGTCGAGCCCTCGTTGCGGAGCAACTCCTCGCAGGCCGCCACTACTTCGGTGTCGTCGGTGATCGGGCGGAGGGCGAAGAAGCCGGGGTTCTCGCGGACCGACGCGACCGGGGTGAGGCCCGGGGCGATGTGCGGGAGCAGGCGGGAGGCGTAGGTGATGACGTCCGTCGGGACGCGGAAACCGGCCGTCAGTTCCTCGATCGCCGCGTCCGACTTGCCGAGGTGGGTGAGGGCTTCCTGCCAACTCCCAGTCGCCCAGGGGGTGGTGCCCTGCGCGAGGTCGCCCAGGACCGTCGCCGAACCCGTCGTGCAGCGGCGGCCGACGGCACGGTACTGCATGGGCGACAGGTCCTGCGCCTCGTCCAGGACGACATGGCCGAGGGAGTGCGTGCGCTCGACGAGGTCCGTCGTCTCGTCGATCAACACCGCGTCCGCCGCCGACCACTTGGCCGCCTTCACCGACCGCACCGGCTTCGGCCAGAGGATCGTCCGCTGCTCGTCCTCGGTCAGCACGCCCGCCGCGTGCGTGGCGAGGAACTCCGCGTCGGACAGCAGCCGCAGGACGAGTTTCGCCGGTTCGACGGCCGGCCAGACCGCCTTCACCGCCGCCTTCACCGCGCTGCTGCGGGCCACGGCGTCCTGCACCCGGTCGTCCGGGGCCTCGCCCGAGCGCTCCATCTGCACCAGCACCACATGCGCGATGCGCTGCGGCAACGCCTCGCGGGCGGCCCCGTAACGGATGTCCCGGTCGAGCAACTCCCGGACCATCTGCTCCAGTTCGTACGCCGGGACGCGCCAGCGCCGTGAGCCGCGCACCACGACGATCGGCTCGACCGGCATGCTGACGTGCGCGTAGACCGCCCGCCGCAGCACCTCCGCCATCCTCGCGTCGCCCTTGACGACCGCCGCCGCCGTGTCGTCCACGCCCCGCACCTCGACATGGGCCACCAGGTCGTCGACCGTGCCTTGACGCACCGCCAACTCGCCCAGTGCGGGCAGCACTTGCTCGATGTAGTGGAGGAAGGACTTGTTCGGCCCGATGACCAGCGTGCCCGTGCGGGCGAGCCGCTCGCGGTGCGCGTAGAGGAGGTAGGCGACCCGGTGCAGGCCGACGGCCGTCTTCCCGGTGCCCGGGCCGCCCTGGACGCAGACCGTGCCGCCCAGCCCGCTGCGGACGATCTCGTCCTGCTCGGGCTGGATGGTCGCGACGATGTCCCGCATCGGGCCGACACGCGGCCGCTCGATCTCCTGCTGGAGCAGCTTGCTGGTCTGCGACGTCTCCGCCGGGTCGGAGAGGTGCTCGTCCTCGTACGCGGTGAGGTCGCCGCCGGTGTAACCGAAGCGGCGGCGCAGCCCGACGTCCATCGGGTCCTTCTTCGACGCCCGGTAGAACGGCTGCGAGACCGGTGCCCGCCAGTCGATGACCATCGGGTCGCCGTCCCCGTCGTGCACATGCCGTCGCCCGATGTAGAACCGCTCGCCCTCGGCCCCTTCCGCCCGGTCGGCGCCGGGGGCGTGCAGGTAGTCGAGGCGGCCGAAGAACAGCGGGGTGTCGCTGAGGTCGGCGAGCGCCTTGATGCGGTCCTCGATCTGGCGTCCCAGGATCTGGGCGTTGACCCAGTTCGCGGTGACGTCGGTGATGTCGAGGTTCTCGACGTCCTCGCGCATGGCGCGCAGGGCGGCGCGGGAGGAGGTGAGATGGCCGCGCTCGCGGGCGAGGGGGTCCTCGGGGGAGGGGGAGGGGGCGGGGGCGGTGGGCAGAGACGAGGTGGACGGCGTGGTTGACGGCGTGGACAAGGGGGTGCCTCCGGGCGGCCGGCTGGGGGTGGCGCCGCAGGGTGGACTGCGGCTGCGGGATGCCGTCCGGTTTCCGGCCGGACGGCGGCGCTCCGGTTGAGGGAGGCGGGGAAGAGCGGAGATTCTAGGGGAGTGGGAGCGGCGGAGGCGAACGGTTTTCACTCCCCCGGGTCGGCTCCGGGTCTCCCGTTGGGCTTCCCCGGGTCGCCTCCGGGTCTCCCGTTGGGCTTCCCCGGGTCGCCTCCGGGTCTCCCGTAGGGCCCCCCAGGGTCTTTCCCCGGTCGGCTAAAGCACGGGAAGTGTCTGTTCCGCCCAGATCGTCTTGCCGTTGGTCGACTGTCGGGTGCCCCAGCCCTGGGTGAGTTGGGCGACCAGCAGCAGTCCGCGGCCTCCCTCGTCGAACAGGCGCGCCCGGCGCAGGTGCGGGGCCGTGTTGCTGGCGTCCGAGACTTCGCAGATCAACGTACGGTCATGGATGAGGCGGAGTTGGATGGGCGGTTCGCCGTACCGGATGGCGTTGGTCACCAGCTCACTCACCACCAACTCGGTGGTGAACACGGTCTCCTCCAGCCCCCACGCGTCCAGTTGGGCGGAGATGCTCTTGCGCGCCCCGGCCACCGAAGCGGGGTCGGCCGGGATGTCCCAGGTGGCCACCTGCCCGGCGTCGAGTGCCTTGGGGCGGGCGATCAGCAGGGCGACGTCGTCCTCCGGGCGGTCGGTCAGCAAGGCCTTGAGCGCCGCGTCGCACACCTCGTCGAGGGACTGGGCCGGCCGGGTGAGCGCCCGGCGCAGAATGTCGAGCCCCTCGTCGATGTCCCGGCCACGCGCCTCGACGAGACCGTCGGTGTAGAGAACCAGCAGGCTGCCCTCGGGCAGTTCCACCTCCGCCGATTCGAAGGGCAGACCGCCCAGGCCCAGGGGCGGGCCGGCCGGGAGACCGAGCAGTTCGGCGGTCCCCTCGGGCGTGACCGTGAAGGGGAGCGGATGGCCCGCGCGGGCCAGGGTGCAACGGCGCGAGACGGGGTCGTAGACGGCGTAGAGGCAGGTGGCCCCGACGTCACCCGTCGTCGCTTCCGCGGCGACCGCGCCGGCATCGGGACCGGCGTCGTACACGTCGTCGGCGAGGTGGGTGACGAGGTCGTCCAGGTGGGTCAGCAGTTCGTCAGGGGGGAGATCCACGTCGGCCAGGGTGCGCACCGCCGTGCGCAGGCGGCCCATCGTCGCGGACGCCTGGATGCCGTGGCCGACGACGTCACCGACGACCAGGGCCACCCGGGCGCCGGAGAGCGGGATGACGTCGAACCAGTCGCCGCCCACGCCGGCCTGCGCGCCGGCGGGCAGATAGCGGGACGCGACCTCCACCGCCGCCTGCCGGGGCATCCGTCGCGGCAGCAGGCTCCGCTGAAGGGTGAGCGCGGTGCTCCGCTCCCGGGTGTAGCGCCGGGCGTTGTCGATGCAGACCGCGGCGCGGGCCGTGATCTCTTCCGCCAGCAGCAGGTCGTCGGGGTCGAACGCCTCCTGGAACCGGCGGCGACCGAACACCGCCACGCCGAGCGTCACGCCACGGGCCTGCATGGGCACCGCCATCACATGGAAGCCGAGTCGCTCCCCGGCTCCGTCCTGCGCGTCCTGCGCGTCCTGCGCGTCCGGCGTGTCCGGTGCCGTCACCGTGCGTGAGACGGTCCGCCCCGTCGCCAGGCACTCGGCCTGCGGCGAATCCTCCGGGCAGGTCTCCACGTCGCCGACGGCGAAGGGGATCTCGGGGCAGCTCTCGGTGACGGCGGCCTTGGCGATGTGGCGCAGAGCGACCGGTTCGGCGCGCTCCGTCCGCACGGGTGCGGTCGGAGCACCATCGGTCTCGCCGTTGTCGCCGTTCTCGCGCAGGCGGAGCATGTCGACGCTGACGAAATCCGCGAGCCCCCTAGTGGCCACGTCGGCGAGTTCCTGCGCGGTGCGTACGACGTCGAGCGTGCTGCCGATGCTGGCGCTGGCCTCGTTGAGCAGTTGGAGCCGCTGGCGCGCCCAATACTGCCGGGACTCGTCGTGCGCGGCCAGGCACACGGCGTTCACCCGGCCGTCGCGCCCCCGCAGCGGGACGATGGAGACGGCCCACGCCTGTTGGCGGCTGCGGCCCGGCGTCGGCAGGAAGTTCTCCCGATGCTGTGGCTCGCCGGTCGCCAGGACCTCCCGGATGGCCTTGTCGGTCTCCTCGATGTGCGGATGCAGGATGATCTCCGACACCCGAAGCCCCCGCATGTCCTCCTGGGCGAGCCCCAGCGCCGCCTCCATGTCCGCGTTCGCCCGCCGCAGCCGCCGGTCGCTGTCGTAGATCGCGGCGGCGCAGGGCCCCTCGGCGAACGCCCGCTCCATCAGCGGCTCCCCGCTGTACGGGGAATCGGCCTCGCTCAGGACGGGCGCGACGATCAGCCACTCGCCCTGCCCCAGACCGTCGAACGCCCGGCGATGGACCAGCAGCCGCGTCTCCAGGCACGAGCCGTCGCGATGCCGCAGCCGGACCGTGCCATGCCAACGGGGCAGGTCCGCGAACGATCGCGGTGTCGCTTCGGGGAGAGGGTCCGCCAGCAGGACGGCGGCCGATCGCCCCACGATCTCCGCGGCTGGGAAGCCCAGGAACCGCTGGGCTTCCTCGGTCCAGCCCGTCACCACGCCCCGCTCGTCGATGACGGCGGACGCGGTGTAGTCGGTGTAATCGGTGTGGTGGGTGGGGTCGGGCGTGGTCGTGGTGGCGTGCTCCATGGTCAGTCTCCCGTCACATGCGAGGGAGTGCTCGGAGCTCGGCCGGCAGGAGACTCGCCGACGAGCTCCAAACACCCATCATGCTCTTCCGACCACGGATGCGTCCAACAATGCCCAGGCCCCCGAGGAGCGGGTCCCCTACTCGAGCAGCGGGTGGCCCCCTACTCGAGCAGCGGGCGGCCCCCTAGGGGAGGCGGCTCCACCCAGGGGTACTCAAGTAGTACACAAGGTCGGGACTCAGGACCGATGCCCCCTTTATGCCCCGGATCGCATCATGGAGGCATGAGTGCAGCGACCCTCACCCCAGCCCCCGGTCGCCCGTCCGGTGCGACCCCCGTGTCCGACCCGTCCGACATCCATCATCACCGCGTCGGCGACAGCCTGCGCGCGATAAAGGTCTTCGTGCGCGCCGCCTTCGACGTGATCATCCTCGGTGAGTACGGAGAGGAAGCAGGCGTCCGCCGTAAGTGACGCCGGCCCTGCCCGCCCCGCCCGCTCCCGGGTTCAGCTCTCCGCCAGCAGCTCGTCCGCGTCCATGATCCGGTAGGCGTAGCCCTGTTCCGCCAGGAAGCGCTGGCGATGGGCCGCGAAGTCCTGGTCGAGGGTGTCGCGGGCGACGACGGAGTAGAAGTGCGCCTGGTGGCCGTCCGCCTTCGGGCGGAGCACCCGGCCCAGGCGCTGCGCCTCCTCCTGGCGGGAGCCGAAGGTGCCCGAGACCTGCACGGCGACCGTCGCCTCCGGCAGGTCGATCGAGAAGTTCGCGACCTTCGACACCACCAGCACGCTGATCTCGCCCTGCCGGAAGGCGTCGAAGAGCTTCTCGCGCTGCGCGTTGGAGGTCTCGCCCTTGATGACGGGGGCGTTCAAGTGCTCGCCCAGCTCGTCGAGTTGGTCGATGTACTGGCCGATGACCAGGATCTGCTGGCCCGCGAAGCGGCGGACGATCGCCTCCGTCACCTTCCGCTTCGTCGCGGTCGTCGCGCAGAAGCGGTACTTCTCCTCCGCCTCGGCCGTCGCGTACGCCAGCCGCTCGGAGTCGGTCAGGTTGACCCGGACCTCGACGCAGTCGGCGGGCGCGATGTAGCCCTGCGCCTCGATCTCCTTCCACGGCGCGTCGAACCGCTTCGGCCCGATGAGCGAGAACACGTCCGACTCCCGGCCGTCCTCGCGCACCAGCGTCGCGGTCAGACCGAGCCGGCGGCGGGCCTGGAGGTCGGCGGTGAACTTGAAGACGGGCGCGGGCAGCAGATGCACCTCGTCGTAGACGATCAGGCCCCAGTCCCGGGAGTCGAACAGCTCCAGGTGCGGGTAGACGCCCTTACGGCGGGTCGTCAGCACCTGGTAGGTGGCGATGGTGACGGGCCGGATCTCCTTCCGCGTCCCGCTGTACTCGCCGATCTCCTCCTCGGTCAGCGACGTCCGCTTCACCAGCTCGTGCTTCCACTGCCGCGCCGAGACCGTGTTCGTGACGAGGATCAGGGTGGTCGACTTCGCCTCGGCCATCGCCCCCGCCCCGACGAGCGTCTTGCCCGCGCCGCACGGCAGGACGACGACCCCGCTGCCGCCGTGCCAGAAGTTCTCCACGGCCTGCTTCTGGTAGGGGCGCAGCGCCCACCCGTCCTCGGCCAGGTCGATCGGGTGCGCCTCGCCGTCGACGTACCCCGCGAGGTCCTCGGCCGGCCAGCCCAGCTTCAGCAGCGTCTGCTTGATCTGCCCGCGCTCGGAGGGGTGCACGATCACGGTGTCCGGGTCGATCCGGGCGCCGACCAGCGGGGCGACCCGCTTGGAGCGCAGGATCTCCTCCAGCACCGGCCGGTCGGTGGTCGTCAGCACCAGGCCGTGCGCCGGGTGCTTGCTGAGCGTCAGGCGGCCGTAGCGGTCCATCGTCTCGGCGATGTCGACGAGCAGCGCGTGCGGCACCGGGTAGCGGCTGTACTGCACGAGCGCGTCCACGACCTGCTCGGCGTCATGCCCGGCCGCCCGCGCGTTCCACAGGCCCAGCGGGGTCACCCGGTAGGTGTGGATGTGCTCCGGCGCCCGCTCCAGCTCCGCGAACGGCGCGATGGCCCGACGGCAGTCGCCGGCCTGCTCGTGATCGACCTCCAGGAGCAGAGTCTTGTCCGACTGGACGATCAGTGGTCCGTTCACGTACGCCATCCCTTCCGCGCGGGCCAAACCTCCAGTGTGCCGTACGGCGTCCCGAAACGGGGGGTCGCTGCCGGACCGCAACCCTGGGCACCGGTCGGGTGTCTGACCGGGGGAGCAGCGCGGTGGGCGCGACGCGGTGAGGAGTTCACGGTATGCCGGTCCAGTCGGCTCGGTCGGCCGAGTCGGTGCTGTCGCTTCGCAGGGCGGCGGCCGGGGTGGGGGCGGCGGCGGTGCTGGCGGCGACCGGCACGTGGGTGCTGTGGCCGGCCGCCGTCGACGCCCGGCTGTGGGGCGAGATACGGCCGGTGATCGAGGCCCGGATCGCGGCGGACTCACAGGACAGCGGCAGCGGCGAGAGCGGGTCCGCGCTCGACGCGCGCTGGTTCTGCCGGGCCGAGCCGCTCGAACTGGCGGCGCACGCGGGCGAGGTGCGGGCGGGCGTCAACACGCTGTGCGTCGGGTACGGGGTCCGGGACGGCGGCCTGGTGGAGTGCGGCGCCGGTCAGTTCCCGCAGGTCGTGCGGCTCCAGCGGGACGACGCGGCCGACGGCGGCTACCGCGTCGTCTCCCGGGAGGAGCCGCCCGACGGCGCCGGGTACACGCCGTGGACCCACGCCCACTTCGGCGTCTACGTCAGGTCCGCGCTCCAGGAGCCGATGTCGTCCGCCGCCCTGGAGACCGCGGCCCGCGCCCACTTCGGGCTGCCCGCCGACGCCTCCGTCGGGGAGTGCTGAAGGCCCCGAAAGGGCGTGTCGTCAGTCGTCCGCCAGTTCCGCCACGCCCGTGATCCGGTGCAGCGGGTACGTGCGGACCTCGTCCGCCGTGTGGTCGTACGCCGTCACGAAGCCGCCCTCCACCCGCACCGGGGCGATGACGCGCTGGCTGGCGGTGCCCTCGGCGTTGACGTAGCCGATCCAGAGGCTCTCGCCGGTGAGGACGGCGGCCTGGACGGTGGCGAGGGTCTCGGCGGGGCTGGTGCGCGGGAGTTCGCCGGGGGCGAGCGGCGCGGCGTCCTCCGTCGTCGGCTTGCGGGGGGTGGTCGCGGCCTGGTCGCCGGCCCGGATCGCGCGGATCGCGGCCGTCAGGAGCGTGGCGTCGGGGACCGGCGGGCCGTCCGGCACCGGCTCGGGGGCCGTGCGGGGCGGGGTGCGGTGGGCGTGCGCGCGGGCGATCAGGACGTCGCCCTCGGCGGACTCGGCGGCCGGCGCGAACCCCATCGCGCGCAGCCCGGCCAGCAGCGTCGCCGGGTCGGCCTGCGAGGCGAGCACCGTGGGGGCGAGGCGGCGCAGGCGCAGGGCGACGGCGCGCTTGTCGGCGAGGATCTCGTTCAGTACGGCGTCGTCGTCGCAGCGGACGTAGGCCGAGGCCGCGCCCACCCGCAGATGGCCGTGCCGGCGGGCCACGTCGTCGATCAGGTACGCCAGCGGCTGCGGCACCGGGGTGCGCGAGTGCTCGGCGAGGAAGGCTTGCAGGTCGGAGGCGCTGCGACCGGCGTCAAGGGCGCGGCGGACCGAGCCCGGCGTGAAGCGGTAGACCGTCGCGCCGCCCTTGGACTCGACGTCCGCGAGCACGTTCAGCACATCGGCGAGGGGCCGCCGCAGCGGGCCGGGGGCGACCGCCGTCAGGTCCGCCTGGAGCAGGACGTGGTCCAGGGGCTCGGGGAGGAGCGGGGCCAGCAGCCGGGCGGCGGCCGCCGTGGCGACGGCCTGCTCGGGGGGTGAGAGGGGCGCCTGGGCGGCGGGGACGGGGTGGTGCTGGTGGTGGGCGGGGAGCCGGTCGCCGGGGCCGGTCGGGGCGGCGGGCGCGGGCGGGGGTTTCGGCGGGTGCGGTGCGCCCAGCAGGGCGCGGCCCTGTGCCGACAGCGCGCCCCGGCCGGTCACGCCCAGCGACTCGGCCTCCGCCAGGGTCCAGCGGGCCAGCCGGGACCGCAGATCCTCGTCACCCTGAGAACTCTGAGAACCCTGAGAACCCGGAGGGGTCTGCGGGCTCTGGTGGTTCTGGGGGCCGCGCAAGGGGCGTTCCCAGCGGAGGCGGGCGCGCAGGGCCTCCGGGTCGGGCGCGGTGCCCTCGGGGAGCCCGGCCAGCAGCGTCAGCACCCGGTGGCGGACCTCGGGCGCGGCGGACCGGTCCAGGCCCGGACCCAGCGCCGACAGCGCCCGCTCCTTGAGGTCCCGGCCGCCGACCACCCCGGCGGTCCGGGTCGCCGTCAGCCACGCCTCCGCGAGCCGCGCCCACCGCTCCGCCGGCGGCCGCTCCAGCCACTCGTCGTACTCCGGGGTCGCCGCGTACCGCTCGTCGGCCTCGCCGTCGGAGGCGAGCAGCCCCGCCGCGTACGCCAGCTCCACCCAGAACGCGGCCACCGGCTCCGACACGTCCAGCGCGACCGCCGTCCGCTTCAGGTCGCGCACGCTGAGCCCGCCGGCCCGCAGCGCCGCGGGCCCGCCCTCGTCCCAGTCCTTCAGCAGCTCCTCGACCGTCGCCAGCGCCGTGTACGCCTGCCCGGCCGCCGTCGCGTCCACCACCTGCGGCGCGTGCGCGGCGGCCGGCTCCACGGCGGGCGGCGCCGGTTCGGGCGTACGGTGCGCCCGCCCCGCGCGCAGATGCAGGGCGACCTCGCGGGGCAGTACGACGGTCCCGGGCGCCGTCGGCAGCAGCAGTCCGCGGTCCAGCAGCCAGCGCAGCCGCGCCGCCGGATCATGCGTGACCTGCCCGTACGGCGGCCCCCACACCAGCCGCTCCAGCACGTCGAGCGACTCGGGGGGCGCACCGGCGAGCAGCGCGGCCATCTTCTTGCGGTGACCGAAGAGGGCGGTGAGCGCGGCGACGGCGGACACCGGGTCGTGCGTGGACGGCAGCCCGGCCGCCGCCACGATCTCCTGGATCCGGCCCGGCGACATGCCCGCCGTCGCCTCCCGCACACTCGGCCCGAGCCCCGTCGGGGACGGGTGCTGCGGGGACGGCGCGAGCAGTTCGCGGGCAGTGCGGACCAGGTGCAGGCGGTCGTCGGCGCCCCACACCAGGGCCTGTTCGCGCAGCGCCGCCAGCGCGCCCGGGAGCGCCTCGACGACGGCCGGGTCGCGGGCGTCGCCCGCCGTCAGCGCGAGCAGTTCGCCGTACGTCGCCGGGTCGTCGGCCACGGCCAGCGCCTCCGCCGTCTGCAGGGCGAACCGGTCGAGCCGCTCCAGCGCGCGGACGACGGAGGCACGGGTGCCGGCGCGGGTGGCGAGCTGGGTGAGGTCGGTGGGGACCGGGGTGATGAGGTCGGGGCGGGCGCGCAGCAGTGCGGCCAGGGAAGCGTCGTCCCGGGCGCGGAGCGCTGCCGCTAGGGAGCGGGGGGCCGGCTCGTCCTCGGTGCTCATCTTGCCCACGGTAGCGGGTGGCGCCCCCTGGGGGCTGCGCCCCCAGACCCCCGCTTCGGCCCTTAAGGGGCCTCGTCCTCAATCGCCGGACGGGCTGGTTTATGCGGGCCGGCGCTGACAAAGGTGAGCCGGAACCACCAAACAGACGAGGTAGCTTCTTTCCGTGGGGATCGAGAGCGACCAAGTCGTCTACGAGTATCTGAGCCGGGTCGGGGATGTCGCGCAGCAGCGGCAGTTGTCGTCGGCCACGCGGATGCGGCTCGTGTCCGAGCTGCGCAACGAGATCGACCGGCGTCGGGCGAAGGCGACCGTCGACTCGCCTGCCGCCGTCCGCCGCATCATCGACCGCCTCGGCAGCCCCGACGACCTCGTCGACGCCGCCGCCGACAGCGGCACCGGCGCGCCGCAGCAGCCCGCGCCCTCCGTGCCCGTCCAGCGGGCCGTGCCGCAGCCCGGGACGGGTTCCGTACCCCTCCAGAAGTCCGGCGACAGACCGAAGGCGGCCGACCCCGACTGGTGGCTGCGCGGGCCCGCGCCGCTCGAACTCGGCGACGACGTCCCGGGGTTCGTCGGCGGTGTGGAGATCCCGGACCTGCTCAAGCCCCCGCCGCCCAGGACGGTCGAGGGGAAGGACGCGGAGGGTGCGGATGCGGGAGACGGGGCTGACGGAGACGGGGATGGCGACGAAGACGCCCGACCCCGTCGTCGCCGTCTCCTTCGTCTTCCTTTCCCCCGAGGTTCCTCCGATGGGCCCGGCCGTCGCTGGAGCAACCCGTTGCTGCTCATCGCCGCCGGGTCTCTCGTCGCGGGTGCGGTGCTCGGGAACTGGTTCGCGTTGATCGCGGGCTGGGCCATCGCCTATGTCTCGCGTCGGCTGACCGAGCGGGAGACGAAGTTCGCGGTCATCTGGCTGCCGGGGCTCTCGGTCGCCGCCGGGCTGGTGTGGCTGTGGGGCCGTTCCGACGGCCGCTGGGGCGAGCCCATCGCCGCCGGGCACATGAACGACGCGCTCGCCGGCACCTGGCCCTGGGTGATCCGGGGCGCGGCCGTGGCGTCCGCGCTGTTCCTGGTCTGGCGGTCGCAGAAGCAAAGGTAGGCGTAAAAGCAAAGGCGGGGGGTTGTGGTGGGCGGGCAGAATGGCCGTATGACGTCATCCGCGCCCGTGCTCACCGTCGGTTTCGACCTCGACATGACCCTGATCGACTCCCGGCCCGGCATCCGCGCCACCTACCTGGCGCTCGCCGAGCGGACGGGGACGTACATCGACGCCGATCTGGTCGTCACCCGGCTAGGTCCGCCGCCCGAGACGGAGTTGGCACACTGGTACCCGGCGGAGCAGGTCGCGGCCATGGCCGACGTCTACCGCTCGCTGTACCCGGAGCACGGCGTCACCGGCGCGAGCGCGCTGCCCGGCGCCCGGGAGGCGATCGCGGCCGTGCGGGCGGCCGGCGGGCGGGCGATCGTCGTCACCGCCAAGCACCAGCCCAACGCGAAGCTCCAGGTGGAGCATCTGCGGCTCGGGCCCGACGCGGTGATCGGCGACCTGTGGGCCGAGCGGAAGGCGGAGGCGCTGCGCGCGCACGGCGCGAGCGTCTACGTCGGCGACCACGTGGGCGACGTCATCGGCGCGCACACCGCCGGGGCGCTGTCCGTTGCCGTGCCGACCGGGCCGATCGATGCGGAGGAACTGCGGACGGCCGGTGCGGATGTCGTGCTCGCCGACCTCACCGAATTCCCCGCCTGGCTCACCGGCCACCTCGCCGACTAGCCCTCCGCGCCCCGCGCCTGACGCCGTCCGGCGGCGGCCGAGCGCAGCACTCCCGCGCCGGCGATCAGGAAGCCGACGCCCATGAGCATGCTCAGTCCGAACATGTATGTCGGAAAAGGCGTCGCGCCGAGGAACAACGGGGCGACCGTGACGAGCGTGGCCACGGCGCCGACGAAGAAGACGATGGCACCGGCACGGATCAGTCGGTCACCGGGGACGGCGGAATTCGTTTGGGTTTTGTCACGCACCCGACCAGGGTAGTTCCCAGCCCTGAGGAACGACCGGGGGACGTCTTGTCACCGGCCCGAAGACCATTAGCCTTGGTACCGGCGGGTCATGGTGGACCCGCCCAAGTGCTATCCAGAGCCGTTCCACAACGGTTCCAGAGCCGTTTCCGAAGCAGTTTTCCCGACGAGTACGAGGACGAGGACAGACGTGCCTACCGGCAAGGTCAAGTGGTTCAACAGCGAGAAGGGCTTCGGCTTTCTCTCCCGCGACGACGGCGGTGACGTCTTCGTACATTCCTCGGTCCTCCCCGCCGGAGTCGAGGCACTGAAGCCGGGCCAGCGAGTGGAGTTCGGCGTCGTCGCCGGACAGCGCGGGGACCAGGCGCTCTCCGTCATCGTTCTCGACCCGACCCCCTCGGTCGCCGCGGCGCAGCGCAAGAAGCCCGACGAACTGGCCTCCATCGTCCAGGATCTGACGACCCTTCTCGAGAACATCACGCCGATGCTCGAAAAGGGCCGCTACCCGGAGAAGACCTCCGGCAAGCAGATCGCCGGTCTACTGCGCGCGGTCGCCGACCAGTTGGACGTCTGACAACCGGGCGTCCGACGACCGGGCGTCCGACCCTTTACGGGAAATCGAGTGCGTGTGGGCCGAGGGGCGGCAACAGCCCCTCGGCCGCCGCGCGGGTGAGCAGTCCGCGCACCGCCGCATAACCGGATTCGCCGAGGTCGGCCGTGAACTCGTTGACGTACAGGCCGATGTGCTGGTCGGCGACGGCCGGGTCCATTTCCTGGGCGTGCGCCATGACGTACGGGCGGGACACCGCGGGGGCGTCCCAGGCGGCGCGCACCGACGTACGGATCGCGTCGGCCAGGCGGGTCAACACCCCTGCTCCAAGCGAGCGTTTGGCGATGATCGCGCCGAGCGGGATCGGCAGGCCGGTCGTGGACTCCCAGTGCTCGCCCATGTCCGCGAGCTTGTGCAGGCCGTAGTTCTGGTACGTGAAGCGGGCCTCGTGGATGACCAGGCCCGCGTCGACCTTGCCGTCCCGCACGGCCGGCATGATCTCGTGGAACGGCATGACGACGATCTCGCCGACGCCCCCCGGCACCGTGTCCGCCGCCCACAGCCGGAACAGCAGATACGCCGTCGACCGCTCGCTCGGCACGGCGACCGTCCGGCCGGTGAGGTCGACCCCGGCCTCCCGGGTCAGCACCAGCGGGCCGCAGCCCCGGCCCAGCGCGCCCCCGCAGGGCAGCAGCGCGTACGTGTCGAGGACGTACGGCAGCACGGCGTACGACACCTTCAGCACGTCGAACTCACCGCGCTCCGCCATGCCGTTGGTGACGTCGATGTCCGCGAACGTCACGTCGAGCGTGGGCCCGCCCGGCACCCGGCCGTGCGCGAGGGCGTCGAAGACGAACGTGTCGTTCGGACAGGGCGAGTACGCGATCCGCAACGCCGATGCCGACGTTGATGCCGAAGTCGATGCAGGCTCACTGGTGGTCATGTGGGGTCCAACTCTCCAGGACGGGTGCGAGCTTCCCGAAGGCCGTCGTCAGGGCGGCCAGTGCCTCGCCGATGCGCCAGGCGGCGCGGTCGCGCGGGCCGACCGGGTTGGAGACCGCGCGGATCTCCAGCACGGGCACGCCGTGCGCGGCGGCCGCCTCGGCGACCCCGAAGCCCTCCATCGCCTCGGCGAGGGCGCGCGGATGGCGCTCGCGCAGGGCGGCGGCGCGGGCGGCGGTGCCGGTGACCGTCGACACGGTCAGGACCGCGCCCGCGGGGGCCCCGGTGGCGGCTGTGGCGTCCCGTACGAGGGATTCGGGCGGACGGTGGGTGACGGTGCCGAAGCCCAGCTCGGTGACCGGCAGGAAGCCGTCGGCGGTCTCCGCGCCCAGATCGGCGGCGGTGATCTCGTCGGCGACGACCAGCGAGCCGACGGGGGCGGCGGGCGCGAACCCGCCCGCGATGCCCGCCGAGACGACGAGGGCGTACGGGTCACCGCGCAGCGCGGCCGCGGTGAGGGCGGCGGAGACGGAGGCGGCGGCCAGGGCCGGGCCGACTCCGGCGGCCAGGAGGTCGTAGGCCCCGGCGGTGCGGTGCAGGGTCACGCCCGGCAGCCGCACCTCGTGGCCGGGTTCCGGCAACGCCCGTGCCACCGCGTCCCGTTCGGCGGGGACCGCGGTGGCCACGAGGACGCGTGCGCGAGGCGTGGTCAGTCGTCCTTCTTCAGCTTGAAGGACCACAGGCCGGTCGCCGCCTGGCTCGCCTTCTTGCCGTCGCCCGCCTTGATGGTGACGAGCGTGGAGTTGCCCTGAGCGCCGTACTGGGCGTTGAAGAAGACGCTGCCCGGGATCGTCCGGTACGTCTTGTCGCTGTCCTCGGTGAGCGGCTGGCCGTTCATGAGGATCGTCCAGCGCTTGTCGGCCACGTCGGGGTCGACGCCGAAGCGGACGGTCTCGTCCGGGTCGACGCTGATGGACTTGATGTCCTTGTCGGCGAGGCACGCGGTCAGCGCCGCGGGCTTGAGGGCGTCGCCCTCGCCGCCGCAGGTCGCCTCGGAGCTGACCGAGGTGCGGCCGACGGTGATCGTGGACAGCGGCGTCGGCTTGTCGCAGGCCGACAGGAGGAGCAGTCCGGCGGATACGGCGCCGGCGGCGGCGACGGCGCGGCGGCGTCGCCGAACGCCGAGTACATCAGCGGCTCCGCCGCGGGGCATCGTGGTCATGGCGGAAGGCTATCGGGCACGTCCAGCCGTCTCCTTACGCGGGGTGCGGCGTGGCCGTGCGTTGCGCCGCGCATTACGCCACGCGATGCCCGCCCGGGCGGGGGCGCGCTCACGCCACCCGGGGTTTCGCGCCGCCCCCGTGCCGTACCGAGGACAGCAGGCCGCGGACCGTCGTCAGCCAGCCCAGGGCGACCACCGCGGCGGCCACCGACAGGCCCAGCGTGCCGTTCAGCGGCATGACGATGCCGACCGCGCCGCCGAACACCCAGCACACCTGGAGGATCGTCTCCGAGCGGGCGAACGCCGACGTGCGCACCAGTTCCGGCACGTCCCGCTGGATCAGCGCGTCCAGCGACAGCTTGGCGAGCGCCTGCGAGAACCCGGCGATCGCCGCCAGGCAGGCCACCAGGAACGCGCCGAAGAAGACGGCGGTGACCAGCACCGCGCCCAGGACGACGGCGACGACCGCCACGATGATCAGCTCCGGGGCCCGGGAGCGCAGCCACGCCCCCACCGCCGTCCCGAGCGCGTTGCCGACGCCCGCCGACACGGCCACCATGCCCAGCGACACCGCCGCGCTCTGCCCGGTCAGCGGGTGCTCGCGCAGCAGGAACGCCAGGAAGAAGGTCAGGAACCCGGACAGCCAGCGCAGCGACGCGTTCGCGCCCAGCGCGTGCGTGACGGCGATGCCGACCGTCCGCAGCCCCGGCCGCTTCACCTCCTTGAGGTGCGGGCCGTGCAGGTGCTGCTCGTCGGCGGCGAGCAGCGCGACGTCCTCGCCCTTGGCGGAGTCCACCTTCCGGGGCAGCGTGAACGACAGGAACGTACCCACCACGAAGATCACGAAAGCGCCGTACAGCGGATAGCGCGGCCCCAGGGCCTGGAGCCCGGCGCCCACGGGCGCGGCGACGCCGGTGGCCAGCAGACCGCCGAGGGTGACCCGCGAATTGGCCTTGACCAGGGAGAAGCCGGGCGGCAGCAGCCGCGGCACGACGGCGCTCCTGACCACCCCGTACGCCTTCGACGAGACGAGGACGCCGAGCGCCGCCGGATACAGCTCGATGCTGCCGGTGGCGACCGCGCCGGACAGCACCAGCGCGAGGACCGCCCGGGCGGCCATCGCCCCGGCCATCGCGGCGCGCCGCCCGTGCGGCAGCCGGTCGAGGAGCGGGCCGATCACGGGGGCGAGGACGGTGAAGGGGGCCATGGTGATGGCGAGGTAGAGCGCGACGCGCCCCCGGGCCTCGTCGGTCGGCACGGAGAAGAAGACGGTGGAGGCGAGCGCGACGGTGATCATGACATCGCCCGCGCCGTTCACCCCGTGCAGCTCGATCAGCTTGCCGAGGCCGGACTCGCCCGCGCCGTGCGCGTGCGTGGCCTTGCGGATGCCGCGGGCGGCGCCGGTGAACGGGAAGTGCAGGGCACGGCCGACCGCGCGGACGGACCCGCTCATCCGGCCCGAACCGCTCACCCGGCTCCTCCCCTTGTTCCCCTTCGTCGCACCGATCCCGGTGGCGCCCTGGGGTGTCCTCGCGGCTGCCACCCCGTCATAGTGCCCCGAGAACGTGCCATGTAGTGGGGTTACCGCACGTATGGCCGTGTGATCCGGTCGGCGGCCGTGTGATCAGGCCGGGTGATCGGTGCCGGGGCGGGCGTCCGGGGACGGTCGGGCGGGCCTGCGAAGGACGTGCAGGTGGCTGTTCGAGGCGGTGTCCGGAGGCTTACGGTGGCTTCCGGAGGCTTTCAAAAAGGGGAAACGTCCTGTCGGTGTAGGACGAACGTCCGGAAGCAGGTAGCGTGCGTAGCGCGCCGTGGCGATCGTTCTCGGCCGCGCGCCTCCCGGCCATCCCGCAGAATGGATGACAGCAGGTGCGCCCGAGCGCGATCGGGCGCGGACGTCGACGCGGCCCTTTGGTCCGCTCCGTCCGCACCCGCCGCCTTCAGGCAGGCGCACCGAGAGACGGCGTAGGAGAGAAGCGATACCTGTGAGCGCAGCGACCACGCGAAGCCGCACCCCCGACCGCCTGTGCGCCGAGGCCGTCGACCTCGCCCGTACCGCAGCCGAGGAGGCAGCCGCCCCCGGTGTGGTCGGTGAGCACGTAGGCATGCTCTCCGAGGGCGACCGGGTGGTCACCCACTACTTCGGCTGCAAGGAGCTCGGTTACCGGGGCTGGCGCTGGGCGGTGACGGTCGCTAGGGCGTCCCGAGCCAAGCTCGTCACCCTGGACGAGGTCGTCCTGCTGCCCGGCCCGGACGCGGTGCTGGCCCCCGAGTGGGTCCCGTGGAGCGAGCGGCTGCGGCCCGGCGACATGGGCCCCGGCGACCTCCTGCCCACCGACGCCGAGGATCTCCGCCTGGAGCCGGGCTTCACCGGCGTCGACGAGCCGCTGCCGAACTCGCCCGTCTCCGCCGAGATGGCCGAGCTGGTGGAGGCGGAGGACGCCGAGGTGACCCAGGCGGCCCCGGCGAAACTGCCCACGACACCGGTGCGCGGGACCATCGCCGCGGTGGCCGAGGAGCTCGGGATGCGCCGGGCGCGCGTCCTGTCCCGGTACGGACTGGGCATCGCCGCGGACCGCTGGGAGGAGGGCTTCGGCCCCACCACACCCATGGCCCAGGCAGCCCCCGCACCCTGCGTGAGCTGCGGTTTCCTCACCCCCATCGGCGGCTCCCTCGGCCAGGCCTTCGGCGTCTGCGCCAACGAGTTCTCCCCGGCGGACGGCCGCGTCGTCTCCCTGTCGTACGGCTGCGGCGGGCACTCGGAGGCGGCGGTCATGCCGACGCCGCCACGGCCCGCCCCGCCGGTGGTCGACGAGACCCGCGTGGACCCCTTCCCGCTGCGCCCGGCCCCGGACTCCGGTTCCGTGCCGACGGCGGCGGACGAGGACGACGCGGACACGGCGGAGCTGGGGCACTCGTAGCCGTGCACTTGTAACCATCCAGCAGTTGTCCGATCGCAGGGTCGGCTCGTAGTCGTTGTGTGATTGTGATCTGGGGTCGGTCCGGTGTCCGGACCGGCCCCCGTGACCGCCGTGCGACCGCCCCGCAACCGTCCCGTTCGGCCGCTCCTCCTCCTCGCGGTACCTTCGTGCCCACGCCGATGAGGAGAGTGAACGTACGTGAGCAAGTTCGTGCGGCCGGCACCCGAGGGCGCGGACCCCTTCGGCACGGCCCGCCTGCGTCGCGGAGTCCTGGACGCCTGGGCCACGAGTCCCGCCCGTTTCCGGGAGGACGCCAACGCCGAGGAGGACCTCGTCCTCGGCGGGTACCGCGACCGGCTCGTCGTCGAGCTCGCTCAGAACGCCGCCGACGCCGCGGCCCGCGCCGGAGTCCCGGGGCGGCTGCGGCTCACCCTGCGCGACGGCGTCCTCGTCGCCGCCAACACCGGCGCGCCCCTGGACGCGGCCGGTGTCGAGTCCCTCGCCACCCTCCGCGCCTCCGCCAAGCGCGAGGCCCGGCAGTCGGAGGTGGCCGTCGGACGGTTCGGCGTCGGCTTCGCCGCCGTCCTCGCCGTGACCGACGAGCCCGCCGTCGTCGGACGGTACGGCGGTGTCCGCTGGGACCTCGCCGAGGCCCGCGCGCTCGCCTCCGACACCGCCCGGCACAGCCCCGGCCTCGGTGACGAGGTCCGGCGCCGGGACGGGCATGTGCCGCTGCTGCGGCTGCCCTTCGCCGCCCAGGGCACCGCGCCCGACCCGTACGACACCGCCGTCATCCTGCCGCTGCGCGACGCGGCCGCCGCCGACCTCGCCGAACGGCTCCTCACCGCAGTCGACGACGCCCTGCTGCTCGCCCTGCCGGGCCTTGCGGAGGTCGTCATCGAGGTCGGCGACGACGCGCCGCGCGTCCTGCGCCGGTCCGCCGACTCCGCCGACGGCGCGCTGACCGTCGTCGAGGACACGCGGGACGGGAGCACCCGGTGGCGGGTCGTCGCCACGCACGGTTCCCTCGCCGCCGAGCTGCTGGCCGACCGGCCGGTGGAGGAGCGGCTGCGGCCCCACTGGTCGGTCACCTGGGCCGTGCCGGTCGACGCGGACGGAGCGCCCGCCCGGCCCCGGACCACGCCCGTCGTGCACGCGCCCACCCCCAGCGACGAGCCCCTCGGCGTGCCCGCCCTGCTCATCGCCTCCTTCCCGCTCGACACCACCCGCCGGCACGCCGCCCCCGGCCCGCTGACCGACCACCTGGTGCAGCGCGCGGCGGACCTCTACGCCGAACTCCTCGCCGGCTGGAGGCCGGTGGGCGCGGGGATCATCGACCTCGTGCCCGGCGCGCTGGGCAAGGGCGAGCTGGACGGCGCCCTGCGGCAGGCCGTCCTCGACCGGCTGCCGCGCACCGCGTTCCTGCCGCCCGCCGTCGCGCCGGTCCCGGAGAACGAGGGCGAGGACGTCGTCGAGTTCCCGGAGGCGCTGCGTCCGCGGGACGCCGAGGTCGTCGAGGGCGCCGGCGCCGACACCGTGCGGGTGCTGGCGGAGGTCCTGCCGACGCTGCTGCCCGCCGGGCTGGAACGGCGGGTCGAGCTGCGCACGCTGGGCGTCGCCCGGATCCCGCTCGCCGACGCGATCGACCGGCTGGCCGGCCTGGAGAAGGACCCCGACTGGTGGTACCGGCTCTACGACAGCCTCGCCGGCGTCGACCCCGACCGCCTCTCCGGGCTGCCGGTACCGCTGGCCGACGGCCGGACGACCATCGGCCCGCGCCAGGTACTGCTGCCCACTCCTGACACGTCCGGCGTCGACGCCGAGGTCCTCGCCCGGCTCGGCCTCAAGGTCGCCCACGAGGACGCCGCGCACCCCCTCCTGGAGAAGCTCGGCGCGCTGCCCGCCACGCCCCGCGCCGTCCTGACCACCCCGCAGGTGCGGGCCGCCGTCGCCGCGTCCCTGGACGACGACGGCGGGGCCTGGGACGACCAGGACACCCCGGACGCCGAGGAACTCGCCGACACGGTCCTCGCCCTCGTCCGGGACGCCGGCCTGGAGCCCGGCGACGAACCCTGGCTCGGCGCCCTCGCCCTGCCCGACGAGGACGGCGAACTCGTCCCCGCCGGTGAACTCGTCCTCCCCGGCAGCCCGTTCGCCTCCGTCATCCGGGAGGACGAACTCGCCTCCGTCGACGCAGAGTTGGCGGACAAGTGGGGCGAACGGCCGCTCGCCGCCTGCGGGGTGCTGGCGAACTTCGCGCTCGTACGCGCCGCCGACGTCGTCCTCGACCCGGACGAACTGGAGCCGCGCGAAGGGGACTTCGCCGAACCGGACGACGCGGGCCTGCTGGACGCCGTCGACGTGTGGTGCGAGGACATCCTCGACCGCTTCCCCGACAGCCCCGTCCCGCCGGTCGCCACCGAGCTGGTCGCCGTCCGCGACCTCGACCTCGTCGACGAGGACCGCTGGCCGCAGGCCCTCGCCCTGCTCGCGCAGCCACCGCTGCGCGACGCCCTCACCCAGCCCGTCCGCATCCTCCTCCCGGACGGCACCCACGAGGCCGTACGGCCGTACACCGCCTGGTGGTTGCGCGGAAACCCGGTGCTCGACGGCCGCCGCCCGGCCGGCCTCCTCGCGGCCGGCGGCGACCCCCTCCTGCACGGCCTGTACGACGAGGCCGACGCCACCGGCTTCGACGACGAACAGGTACTGCGCGCCCTGGGCGTACGGACATCCGTGTCCGCCCTCCTCGACGAGCCGGGCGGCGCGGCCGAACTCCTGGACCGCCTCGCCGACCCGGACCGCCCCGTCACCGCCGCCCAACTGCACGGCCTGTACAGCGCGTTGGCTGACCTGGACCCCGATCAGGTCACCCTCCCGGACGACCTGCGCGCCGTCGTCGACGGCCGGGTCGAGGTAGTGGACGCGGCGGACGCGATGGTGGTCGACTCACCCGACCTCCTCCCCTTCACGAACGGCGTCCCACTCCTGCCCGTACGCCCCTCCCGCGCCGCCGAGTTGGCCGAACTGTTCCAAGTCCGCCGCCTGAGCGAGTCCGTCACCGGGCCCATCGACTCCGAGGGCGCCGAACACGACGTACCGGAGTCGGTACGGGCCCTGCTCGGCCCCCGCACCCCCGCCACATACGTCGAACACGAGGAACTGGTCGTGTCCGGCACGGAAATCGACTGGCGCCTCCCGCCCGACGGCGTCCCCCACGCCGCCACCCTGGAAGGCGTAGCCGCCGCCCTGTCCTGGGCAACCCACCAATGGCCCCGCCGCTTCGAGGTCGCAGCCCTCCTGGAGGACCCGTCCCGCACGGGAGAACTGGCACGGGACCGCTGGTTCGACTGAGGCCGACACAATCGGAACGGCCGCCCCACCGGAGCATTCCTGGTGGGGCGGCCGTCGCTGGTTCCGGCTGTTCCCGCTAGCCCTCGATGTGCGCGTACATCGTTTCGTGCCGCGTGTACATGCGGCCCAGCTCTCGCGGATTGTTCCGTACGTCCAGGAATTCGAGGACGAGTGAGAAGAGGTGGTCCACGGCTTGGCGGTGCTGGTCCGGGGTCAGGTGCTCCGGGTTCTTCCAGCCCTGGAGCCTCATGTCGGGGAACAGGTCCAGGAGGACGAGCTGATGCCACTGGAGGCCGTTGCACTCGTCCGCGCGGACGACCAGCCACTCCCTGAAGCCCCGCAGCAGCCCGCCTGACCTGCCGACGTCGATTCCCGTGAGGATCATGGCAGTCGGGTAGTAGGCGCCGTTCAGTCCGAACCCTTCAGGCGTGTCACGGATCGCCTCGATGAGCGCGTTGTCGTTCACTTGCCTCCTAGAACCCGAGAGGACCTCCTCCGAAAAACCGTCAGAGAATCACCCTCACTCGGTACAACCATTCACATGCGGCACGGATCTTCCTTCATGAGCCAACAGGCTCCACGATCACTTGGACCCTGTCCGATGACGAGCCGCAGGGCGACTCGGGCAATCGGGTCCATTCTCCACCGGGGGATTGCATGCGCATCCGTGCCACCGTGGCCGCCGTCACCGGCGCCCTGGCTCTCTCCGCTCTCGCCGTGCCGGCCGCGCAGGCCGTCGGTAAAGACTCGCACCACACCGTCGACACCCTGAAGGCTGTGCACGCGGCCATCTCGGGGAAGACGGCCTTCACCGGTTCGGCGCCCGCCGACACCGGTACGCCGTACCCGCTGGACGCCAAGTTCACCGGCGTGAAGATCAACAACGGTAAGCCGGTCGTCGCGGGCACCGGCGGCAAGGTCACCGTGCCGGTCAGCTTCAAGGTGACGCACGGCGCGGGTGTCGACGTCACGGCGCAGGACACCGAGCTGGACCTGTTCATCTACCGCGGCGACTTCGACGAGTCGGACAACCTGCTGATCGGCGACGACTGGCCGGTCTGCACCAACACCACGGCCACCGTCGCCACGTGCAAGAGCACCATCGACATCTACCCGGGTGATGAGCTGGCCAACGCCGACGCCGCCACGTGGAAGGCCGTCGGCTTCATCATGGACTGGAACGACGTCGACCGGGACGCCGACAGCATCGACTGGAGCAAGGTCGGCTACACCGAGGCCGACTCCCTCGCCACCGTCAAGCTCCAGCGCCAGACGCAGTTGACGGTCAACGCCGCGCCGGAGCCGGTGAAGAAGGGCAAGACCATCACGGTCACGGGCAAGCTGACCCGCGCCAACTGGGACACCAACAAGTACACCGGTTACGCCGGGGTCTACGCCCAGCTTCAGTTCCGCAAGAAGGACTCCACCACCTACAGCACGGTGAAGTCCGTCAAGACCACCGCCACCGGCGGCCTGTCCACCACCGTCAAGGCCGGTGTGGACGGCTACTACCGCTACATCTTCGTCGGCACCACGACGTCCCCGGCGGTCAACGCGGCCGGCGACTTCGTCGACGTGAAGTAGCCCCCGCTTCACCCCCCTTCACCCCTCTTCTTTCTTCATTTCCTTCGTACGACCTGCCTCAAGGAACACACATGCGCATACGCGCCCTTGTGGTCGCCTCCTCCGGCGCCCTCGCTCTCTCCGCCCTCGCCGTCCCGGCCGCGCAGGCCGCGCCGTCGGCCGCGCCGAACGTCACCTTCTCCAACGTGAAGGTGAACGCGGGCAAGGCCGTCGTGGTCGGCCCCACGGCCAAGGTGACCGTCTCCGCCACGTACACGGTGACGAAGCCCGCGAGCCTCAGCGCGAGCTCCTTCGACAGCGGCCCGGTGCTCTACCGGGGCACCAAGCTCACCCTGGACTCCGACGTGCTCAGCGGTGACAACCCGGGCACCTGCACCGCGTCCTCCACGACGGTCCTCAAGTGCACGGCCAAGATCGAGTTCCGGCCGACCGTCTCCACCGACTTCGACGACCTGGCCAACAGCGACGCCGGCACCTGGAAGGTGGGCGCCCTCGCCCTCCCCAAGGACGTCACCTCGGACGACGACTTCACGCTCCAGAGCAACCTGGGCGCGGTCAACGTCCAGCGCCAGGCGCAGTTGACGGTCAACGCCGCGCCGGAGCCGGTGATGAAGGGCAAGACCATCACGGTCACGGGCAAGCTGAGCCGTGCCAACTGGGACACCAACAAGTACGCCGGTTACGCGGCCATGCCGGTGAAGCTGCAGTTCAAGAAGAAGGGCAGCACCACCTACACCACGGTCAAGACCGTCAAGACGAGCTCGACCGGCACCCTGAAGACCACCGTCACGGCGTCCGTCGACGGCACCTACCGCTACACCTTCGCCGGCACCACGACGACCCCGGCGATCAGCGCCGTGGGCGACTTCGTCGACGTGAAGTAAGCCGACCTGAAGCAAGCAGTCAGGCGGGGGAGCGGCGGTCGACCCATTTCCAGGTCAGTTCCAGGGCGACCGCCGCCACCCCCGCCACCCCCACCGCGATCCACGGCATCGTCGTACCGACCAGCTTCAGGGCGAAGAAGTCCTGGAGCGACGGGACGATCAGGACCACCAGGAACGCCGCGCCCATCGACGCCACCAGCAGGATCCGCCACCAGGTGTACGGGCGGGCGACGATCGCCAGGACCCACATCGACACCAGGAACAGGGTGAGCGTCGCCGCGCTGGTCTCGGCGTCCAACGAGCCCTTGCCCACGTAGTAGTGACGTGCCGTCAGATACGTCACGAAGGTGGCGACGCCCGCGATGACCCCGCCCGGGACCGAGTACCGCATCACGCGCCGTACGAAGTGCGGGCGGGCCCGTTCGGTGTTGGGGGCGAGGGCGAGGAAGAAGGCCGGGATGCCGATGGTGAGGGTGGAGAGCAGGGTCAAGTGGCGTGGCAGGAAGGGGTATTCGACCTGCCAGCACACCACCAGCAGGGCCAGCAGCACCGAGTAGACCGTCTTCACCAGGAACAGGGTCGCCACCCGGGTGATGTTGCCGATGACCCGCCGGCCCTCCGCCACCACCGACGGCAGCGTCGCGAAGCTGTTGTTCAGCAGCACGATCTGCGCGACCGCCCGGGTGGCCTCGGAGCCCGACCCCATCGCCACGCCGATGTCGGCGTCCTTCAGCGCGAGCACGTCGTTGACGCCGTCCCCCGTCATCGCCACCGTGTGCCCCCGGGACTGGAGCGCGCCGACCATGTCCCGCTTCTGCTGCGGGGTGACCCGCCCGAACACCGTGCCCTCGTCCAGCGCCCGCCCCATGTCGGCCCGCTCGGCGGGCAGTTGGCGCGCGTCGACCGTACGGCCGTCCAGCCCCAGCTTCGCGGCCACCGCGCCCACCGACACCGCGTTGTCGCCGGAGATGACCTTCGCGCGGACGTCCTGCGCGGCGAAGTAGCGCAGCGTGTCGGCGGCGTCGGGCCGCAGCCGCTGTTCGAGGACGACGAGCGCGGCGGGCCGGGCACCGCGCGCGGGCTCGGGATCGTCGAGGTCGCGGGCGGCGCGGGCCAGCAGCAGCACCCGCAGGCCCTGCTCGTTGAGCCGCCCGGTCTCCGCGAGGGCGGGCGCGCCGTCGGCCAGCAGCACGTCCGGCGCTCCCAGCAGCCAGGTGTTGATCTCCCCGTTGCCCTCGCTGAAGCTGGCCCCGCTGTACTTGCGGGCGGAGGAAAACGGCAGCGACTCGGTGCAGCGCCACTCCTCGACGTCCGGATAGGCGTCGATGATCGCCTTCAGGGAGGCGTTCGGCCGCGGGTCGGACTCCCCGAGCGCGCCCAGCGCCTGCCGTACGTACGACTCGTCGAAGCCGTCGAGCATCCTCAGCTCGGTGACGTCCATGCCGCCCTCGGTGAGGGTGCCGGTCTTGTCCAGGCAGACGGTGTCGACGCGGGCGAGGCCCTCGATCGCCGGCAGCTCCTGCACCAGGCACTGTTTTCGGCCAAGCCGGATGACGCCGATCGCGAAGGCGACGGAGGTGAGCAGCACCAGCCCCTCCGGGACCATCGGGACGATGCCGCCGATGGTGCGCGCGACCGAGTCCTTGAAGCCGTTGTTCTTCACGAACAGTTGCGTGACGACCAGGCCGATCGCGGCCGGGATCATCATCCACGTCACGTACTTGAGGATCGTGGAGATGCCGGAGCGCAGCTCGGAGTGGACGAGCGTGAAGCGTGACGCCTCTTCGGCGAGCTGGGCGGCGTAGGCCTCGCGGCCGACCTTCGTGGCCCGGAACGCGCCGCCGCCCGCCACCACGAAACTGCCCGACATGACCGGGTCGCCCGGCCGCTTCACGACGGGGTCGGCCTCGCCGGTGAGCAGCGACTCGTCGATCTCCAGCCCGTCCGCCTCGACGCACTCCCCGTCCACGGCGATCTTGTCCCCGGGCCCGATCTCGATGACGTCGTCCAGGACGAGCGCGGCGGTGGTGACCTCGGTCGCCGTGCCGTCGCGGCGGACGGTGGGGCGGGCCTCGCCGACGACCGCGAGGGAGTCCAGGGTCTGCTTCGCCCGCCACTCCTGGATGATGCCGATCCCGGTGTTGGCGAGGATCACGAACCCGAACAGGCCGTCCTGGATGGGCGCGACGGCCAGCATGACCACCCACAGGACGCCGATGATCGCGTTGAACCGGGTGAACACGTTCGCCCGGACGATCTCGCCGACCGAGCGGCTGCTGCGCACGGGTACGTCGTTCACCTGACCGCGCGCGACGCGGTCCGCGACCTCGGCGGCGGTCAGACCGGTCGCCGTCGCCGGCACGGAGGCTGGTGCGTCGGTGTGGGCCATGAGTCGACGGTACTGGGCCTCCCCTGACGGGGCCTCCCCTGACCGACGAGGTGGCGGGCTCGGCGGCGCCCGCTACCGGGGCTCGGCGGCGATCGCCCGCTTGATGGCCGCGTCCCGCCTGCGGACGTACCAGATGCCGATCAGCCCGAGCCCGGCCCCCGCGAGGCAGGTCCACAGCCACCACAGATGACCGTGGTCGTCCAGCGTGCCGTAGAAGGGGAGCTGGAGGAGGAAGAGGACGAACCAGAGGATCGTGCCGCCGGTGATGGTGGCGACGACGGGGCCCTCCAGGGGCTCCGGCGCCTCGTGCTTGGTGGGTCCCGAGAAGAACGCGGCCATGGGCACAGCTTACGAGGCCTGGTGAAACGGTCGGATCCCCCCGGGTCTACGCGCGGAGATGGCTGATTCGAACGGCATACGTTCATACTGAAACGGTTTATGCCTGACCGCTTCTCTTCGTAGGAAACGCCAAAAACATGTCCAGCCCCGCTCACGGCGCCCTCGACCGCTACTTCCGCATCTCCGAGCGGGGCAGCACCCTGCCGCGCGAGATCCGGGGCGGTTTCGCCACCTTCTTCGCCATGGCGTACATCATCGTGCTGAACCCGATCATCCTCGGCAGCGCGAAGGACATGTACGGTCACCAGCTCGATCACGGTCAACTGGTCACCGCCACCTGTGTGACGGCCGCCTTCACCACCCTCCTCATGGGGGTGATCGGCAACGTGCCCATCGCGCTGGCCGCCGGCCTCGGCGTGAACTCGGTGGTCGCCCTCCAGCTCGCACCCCGCATGTCCTGGCCGGACGCCATGGGCATGGTCGTGCTGGCCGGTCTCGTGGTGATGCTGCTGGTCGCCACCGGGCTGCGCGAGCGCGTGATGAACGCGGTGCCGTTCGGTCTGCGCAAGGCGATCTCGATCGGTATCGGCCTGTTCATCATGCTGATCGGGCTCGTCGACTCCGGCTTCGTCAGCCGCATCCCGGACGCCGCCCACACCACCGTCCCGCTCCAGCTCGGCGCCGACGGCCACCTCGACGGCTGGCCGGTCCTCGTCTTCGTCGTCGGCGCCCTGCTCACGCTGGCGCTGATCACCCGCAAGGTGCCCGGCGCGATCCTGATCTCGATCGTCGCCATGACCGTCCTCGCGCTGGTCGTCGACGCCGTCGCCGCGATCCCCTCCTGGGGCCTCACCACCCCCAAGTGGCCCGGCAACCCCGTCGCCTCCCCCGACTTCGGGCTCATCGGCGACTTCAGCCTGTTCGGCGGGTTCGGCAAGGTCGGTGTGCTGACCGGCGTCCTCTTCGTCTTCACCGTCCTGCTGTCGTGCTTCTTCGACGCGATGGGCACGATCATGGGCGTCTCCGACGAGGCGAAGCTGACCGACGCCAAGGGCGAGATGCCCGGCATCAACAAGGTCCTCTTCGTCGACGGCATCGCCGTCGCGGCGGGCGGCGCCAGCTCCTCGTCGGCCACCACCTGCTTCGTGGAGTCCACCGCCGGCGTCGGCGAGGGCGCCCGCACCGGCTTCGCGAACCTGGTCACCGGCGGCCTCTTCGCCGTGGCGCTGTTCCTCACGCCCGTCGCCACGATGGTCCCGTCCCAGGCGGCCACCCCGGCGCTGCTCGCGGTGGGCTACCTGATCCTGGCCGGCTCGGTCAAGGAGATCGACTGGTCCGACCACACCATCGCCGTCCCGGCCTTCATCACGATGGTGATGATGCCGTTCACCTACTCGATCACCAACGGCATCGGCATGGGCTTCATCACCTTCGTGGTGCTGCGCCTGGCGGCCGGGCGCGGCCGGGACGTCCCGGTGCCGATGTACGTGGTCTCCGCCGTCTTCGCCTTCTACTACCTGATGCCGGCCCTCGGCCTGACGTGAGCCGCGCCCCCTCGGAGCACCCCTCCGGGAGGCCGCTCACGTGAGCCCGTAGAACTTCTCCGTCTCCTCGACGGCGGTCTGGAACCGCTCGTCGAAGTCATCGCGAATGAGCGTCTGGACGACATAGTCCTGGACGCTCATTCCGCGTTTCGCGGCATGCTGCCGGAGCCGCTCGAGCAGCTCCTCGTCTATCCGCAGGCTGAGCACACTGGTCCCCATGAGACGAGGGTCGCGGGCGCGTACCGCACTTCGATCACTTTCCGCTGCCGAATCACTCGTTCGAGTGACGACGGGGTTTCCGTGGCCGGAGTCTCGGGAATCCCGGCAACCCCCGGCTTGTTTAGCGAGAGTAATGAGTTACGCTAAAGAGATGCCTGACCTAAGCCAAGGCGACGACACGGCCGCCGTGAACTCCCTGCGATCCGCCGTGATGCGGCTGTCCCGTCGGCTCAAGCACCAGCGCGTCGACGAGTCGCTGAGCCCGACCGAGATGTCGGTGCTCGGCACCCTCTCCCTCTGCGGCAAGGCCACCCCCGGGGAGCTCGCCCGCAAGGAGCATGTGCAGCCGCCCTCGATGACCCGCATCGTGGCCCTCCTGGAGGCCAAGGGCCTGGTCCGGCTGGAGCCGCACCCCGACGACCGGCGCCAGAAGGTCGTCACGAAGACCGAACAGGCCGAGGCCATGCTCGCGGAGAGCCGCGCCAAGCGGAACGCCTTCCTGACCACCCTGGTCGACGGCCTCGACGAGGACGAGTGGGTGAAACTGCGCGCCGCCGCCCCCGTACTGGAGAAACTCGCCCACCTGTAACCGACCCTGCCGGCCCGGCAGTTCAGTCAGTTCAGCAGTCCAGCAGTTCAAGAGGAGGCGAACCTTTTTGAGTTCGGGACCCGGAGCAGACTCCGCCCCCGCACCTGCCGCCCACGACTCCCCGCCCACCCCCACACCCGCCCGCACGTCCTCGATGTTCAGCTCGCTGAAGGTCAGGAACTACCGGCTGTTCTTCGCCGGCCAGGTCGTCTCCAACATCGGCACCTGGATGCAGCGCATCGCCCAGGACTGGCTGGTCCTCAGCCTCACCGGCTCCGCGACCGCCGTCGGCGTCACGACGGCCCTCCAGTTCCTGCCGATGCTCCTCTTCGGCCTCTACGGCGGCGTCCTCGTCGACCGGCTCCCCAAGCGCCGCGCGCTGCTGTTCACGCAGTCCGCGATGGCCGTCACCGGCATCGCGCTGGCCGCCCTGACCCTCAGCGGGCACGTCGAGGTGTGGCACGTGTACGTGGCCGCCTTCGCCGTCGGGCTCGCGACCGTCGTCGACAACCCGGCCCGCCAGTCCTTCGTCTCCGAGATGGTCGGCCCCGACCAACTACAGAACGCGGTCAGTCTCAACTCCGCCAACTTCCAGTCCGCCCGTCTCGTCGGCCCCGCCGTCGCCGGTCTGATGATCACCGGCGTGGGCACCGGCTGGGCGTTCCTCGCCAACGGGCTGTCCTTCGTCGCGCCGATCGCCGGGCTGCTGCTGATGCGCGCCCGCGACCTGCACGCCGTCGAGCGCGCGCCGCGCGGCAAGGGCCAGTTGCGCGAGGGGCTGCGGTATGTCGCCGGGCGGCCGGACCTGATCTGGACCATCGTCCTGGTCGGTTTCATCGGCACCTTCGGCTTCAACTTCCCCGTCTACCTCTCCGCCTTCGCCGACGACGTCTTCCACGCGGGCGCCGGCGCCTACAGCCTCTTCAACACACTGATGGCGGTCGGCTCGCTGGGCGGCGCCCTGCTGGCGGCCCGCCGCGGCACGGCCCGGATGCGGGTGATGATCGCCGCGGCGGTGGCCTTCGGCGCGATGGAGATCGTCGCGGCGGGCGCCCCCTCGCTGTGGCTGTTCGCCCTGCTCATGGCCCCGATCGGGATGTTCGGCATGACGGTCAACGTCACCGCGAACACCACCATCCAGATGGGCACCGACCCCGCCATGCGGGGCCGTGTGATGGCCCTCTACATGATGGTGTTCCTGGGCGGCTCGCCGGTGGGCGCGCCGATCGCCGGCTGGATCACGGACGCGTACGGCGTCCGGGCGGGCCTCGCGGTCGGCGGCGTGATCGCGGCGGTCGCCGCCCTCACCGTCGGTCTGGTCCTGGCCCGCGTCGGCGGCCTGCGCCTGACCGTGGGCTGGCACCACGGACACCCACGGGTGCGGTTCGTCCCACGGGAGGGCGGCGAGAGCGGCGAGCGCGAGGACGAGAACGGGGAGCGCGAGCTGGCCCCGGCGGGGTAGGGAACCGCGTGCCCGGAGGGTGCCCGTGCGCTCACACCCTCCGGGCCAGCACCTGCCCCGGCCAGTCGCCGTTCGCCGTGTACGGCTCGGTCGCGGTGAACCCGTTGGCCTCGTAGTAGGCGACGAGTTTGCCGTCGTCGCCCGCGTAGCAGTCCACCCGGAGCAGGGAGACGCCCGCCCGCCGGGTCGCCTCGGCGGCGTGCGCCAGCAGCGCGCCGCCCACGCCGTGGCCCTTGAAACGGCGGTCGGAGGCCAGCCAGTGGATGTACCGCTCGGGCTCGCCGGGCGGCGGGAGGTGGGCGAGGTAGGCGCCGGGCGCGTCGGTGAGGGTGAGGGTGGCGGCCGGCACGCCGTCGGCCTCGGCGATGAACACGTCGCCCTCCGCCATGTACCGGCCGACCGACTCCACCGTCCTCGCGTGCTCCGACAGCGGCTTCGTCCCCCACTGCCGGGTGCGCCCCTGCGCGACCAGCCACTCCACGCTGCTGTCGAGCATGGCGAGTATCAGGGGGATGTCGTCGGGCCCGCCGTCCCTGATCGTGATCTCGGTGATCCGCATGCCGCCCATAATGCCGGGCGCCCGGCTCCGCCTGCCGGGAAAATCGGGGGTATGAGACTCTTCGCCGCCGTACTGCCCCCGGAGGACGTCGCCCATGAACTCACCGCCGCGGTAACGGAGTTGCGCAAGCTGCCCGGTGCGGACGGGCTGCGCTGGACCGGCCGGCCCGGCTGGCACTTCACCCTCGCCTTCTACGGAGAGGTCGACGACGACCTCGTACCGGAGCTGTCGGCGCGGCTGGAGCGGGCCGCGCACCGGCACGCGCCCTTCGCGCTGGCGGTGCGGGGCGGGGGACAGTTCGGGCACGGGCGGGCGCTGTGGGCCGG
The DNA here is from genome assembly GCF_900110755.1 of Streptomyces sp. yr375. Taxonomy (GTDB): domain Bacteria; phylum Actinomycetota; class Actinomycetes; order Streptomycetales; family Streptomycetaceae; genus Streptomyces. The sequence goes on along the minus strand of NZ_FOFF01000010.1, from coordinate 170,252 downwards.
GGCGGCCGGGGACGTGCCCGCCCTGCGGCTGCTGGCCGACCGCGCGGAGGCGGCGGCGCGCAAGGCGGGCCTGGAGACCGGGGAGCACCGCCGCTACCAGGCCCACCTGACGCTGGCCCGCAGCCGGGAAGCGGCGGACGTGCGGTCGTACGTCGAGGCGCTGGCCGCCTTCGAGGGCCGCACCTGGACGGTCGGGGAACTGGTGCTGGTCCGCAGCAACCTGCCGAGGTCCGGGGTCGCGGGGGAGCAGCCGCGTTACGAGCCGGTCGGGCGTTGGGCGCTCGGCGGGGCCCGTTAGTCTCGACGTGTGGACCCGAAGACCCGGAACCGGATCATGGCCGGTGCGCTAGTGCTGATGTTCGTGGTGGTCGCGGTGGCGGCGGTGGCCGGGAAATAACCCGACGCCCCCCGCCCGCCACCGCGCCCCACCGTGCTGAGCTGCGCCTTGGTGGCCCAGTGGCCTACCAGGCGAAGGCCTCCGGGGACGGGCCCGGGCCGGGGAAGATCTCGTCGAGGCCGGTCAGCAGCTCGTCCGACAGCTTCAGCTCCACGGCCCGCAGGGCGGAGTCGAGCTGCTCGGCGGTGCGCGGGCCGACGATCGGGCCGGTGACGCCGGGCCGGGTCAGCAGCCAGGCCAGGGCGGCTTCGCCGGGCTCGATGCCGTGCTTGTCGAGGAGGTCCTCGTAGGCCTGGATCCGGGCCCGTGCGGCGGGGTCGGCGAGGGTGTCGGCGGCCCGGCCGCTCGCCCGGCGCCCGCCCTCGATCTCCTTCTTGATGACGCCGCCCAGCAGACCGCCGTGCAGCGGCGACCAGGGGATGACCCCGAGGCCGTACTCCTGCGCGGCCGGGATGATCTCCATCTCGGCGCGCCGCTCGGCCAGGTTGTACAGGCACTGCTCGCTGACCAGGCCGAACGTCCCGCGCCTGGCGGCGACCTCGTTGGCCTGGGCGATCTTGTAGCCGGGGAAGTTGGACGACCCGGCGTACAGGATCTTGCCCTGCTGGACGAGGGTGTCGACCGCCTGCCAGATCTCCTCGAAGGGCGTGGCGCGGTCGATGTGGTGGAACTGGTAGAGGTCGATGTGGTCGGTGCGCAGCCGCTTCAGCGACGCGTCGACCGCGCGCCGGATGTTGACGGCGGAGAGCTTGTCGTGGTTCGGCCAGGCATCGCCCTCGGCGGCCATGTTGGCGTACACCTTGGTGGCGAGGACGACCTTGTCGCGCCGCTCGCCGCCCTTCGCGAACCAGTTCCCGATGATCTCCTCGGTACGGCCCTTGTTCTCACCCCAGCCGTAGACATTGGCCGTGTCGAAGAAGTTGATGCCCGCGCCGAGCGCCGCGTCCATGATCGCGTGGCTGTCGGCCTCGTCGGTCTGCGGGCCGAAGTTCATGGTGCCGAGGACGAGGCGGCTGACCTTGAGTCCGGTACGTCCGAGCTGCGTGTACTCCATGACTCCCAAGCCAACGCCGTGGAGTGCGCTCCAAGCAACAATTTCTTGACGCTAACTCAAAGTTAGTGCTTTCCTGTGGGAAGTGAAAGCTTGAACTCTCAAGATTCTGGAGACAGGAACACCGTGACCCCCACCACGCCCGCACGCCGAGTCCTCCTGGCCGCGCTCGCCGCGACCGCCCTGCTGGGCACGGCGGCCGTACCCGCCGCCGTGGCCGCCGCTCCGACCACCCCCCACTCCGCACCTCGTGCCGTGGGCCACGGCTACGGCGACGGCGTGCGCCTCGCCTACCAGAAGGCCGTGGCCGTACGGGTCCTCAAGGGCGTGTTCGAGCAGGGTGACACCAAGGTCGTCGACGACTTCGTCCGGCCCGACTACATCCAGCACAACCCGCTCGCCCCGAACGGCTCGGAGACCCTGAAGCAACTGGGCGTGGGCCTGCACCAGCAGTTCCCCGACGCGAAGTACGACGTCAAGCGGCTCATCTCCGAGGGCGACCTGGTCCTCGTCCACTCGAACGTCGTGGTCACGCCAGGGACCCGCGGCCAGGCCGTCTTCGACATCTTCCGGTTCCAGGGCGGGAAGATCGCCGAGCACTGGGACGCCGGCCAGGACGTCCCGGCCACCTCCGCCAACGGCAACGACATGTTCTCCACGGTCAGCAGCCCGCAGACCTCCCGGCCCGGCCCCGCCTGGCTCACCGCGTACAACAAGGAGCTGGTCACCAAGGCCTTCGACCAGCTCCTGGTGCGCAAGGACCTGTCAGCGGTGGACCGCTACTGGGGCGCCGAGTACCACCAGCACAACCCCACCATCGCCGACGGCGTGGCGGGCGTGAAGGCGGGACTCGGCGGCTACTTCGAGGCGTTCCCCCACCTGTCGGTCTCCCCCAAGCGCGTCATCGCCGAGGGCGACCTGGTCGCCGTCCACAGCCACTACGTCAACGCGCCGGGCGAGCGCGGCCAGGCGGTCGTCGACCTCTTCCGTGTCCGCGACGGCAAGATCGTCGAACACTGGGACGTGCTCCAGGACGTCCCGGCGACGTCGGCGAACGACAACACGATGTTCTGAGCCACGGCCTGACGGTCAGCAGGCCTGACGGCGGCAGGCTGACTGTCAGTCGCGGGGGAAGTCGTCGGTCTTGAGGGTGAGGCCGACGACGGTGGCGGTGAGGTCGATGTCGGTGCCGAAGTCGACGCGCTTCCTGCTGAGGTAGTCGCCGTCCTTGGGCTCGGTGTGGACGTAGCACCGCCCCTGGTAGGGATCGGCGATGACATAGACGGGGACCTCGGCGACGGCGTAGGCGGTCTTCTTCGGGCCGTAGTCGTTGGCGGCGGTGCCCTCGGAGATGACCTCGGCGACGAACTCGACGTCCTGGTACCGCCAGCGGCCTTCGTCGTCCTTCTTCGCCGAGTCGCTGAGCTTGGCGACGTCCGGGCAGAAGCCGTTCTCATGGCCCGGGAAGTCGATGCGGACGTCCGAGAAGACCCGGACATCCATTCCGAACCTGTCTTCGATGGGCCGTACGATCCGGCGGATGATGCACCAGTGCGTGTCCCGCTGCGGTGTCATGTGGACGTTGCCCCCGACGATCTCGACCCTGAATCCTTCGGGGACGGGCATCCGCTCCAGCCGCGCGAACCACTCGTCCAGGCGCTGGGTATTGGCGTCGGCCATCGCGATCCTGTCTTCGAGGCCGGTCATCCTGGCGCTCCTCCCCGGCCGCCTCGCACGAGTGCGGCCACGCAGTACAACGATACGCACGGCGACAGGGTCACGCCGGGCGCTCGTACTCCCCGCCCAGCTCCCACCCCTGGTACATGGCCGCCGCGAAGGCACCCGCCAGTTGGTGTTCGCCGGCGGCGTTCGGGTGGGTGCCGTCGTAGGTGTCGGTGTCGATGTCCCAGGTCTGCGGGATCGAGGCCAGGAGGATGGGGGAGGCCGGTTCGTCCAGGTCGGCGGCCGTCTTCGCGAGCAGCTCGTTGAAGCGGGCGACCTCGGTGGCGAAGGGCTCGTCGTTCGCGGCGCGGATGTTCGGGATCACCGGGAGCCACACCATCCGTATCCGCGGCCGCGCCGCGCGGGCCTCCGCCACGAAGGCGCGGGCGTTCGCCGCCGTCTGCTCGGCGTTGGTGTAGAAGCCCAGGTCGATCAGGCCAAGGGAGACCAGCAGGATGTCCGCCTTCGACCTGCGGGCCGCCTCGCCGATCAGCGGGACCATGTGCTGCCAGCCCTCGCCCCAGCCGGCCAGATGGCCGCGCGGGAAGTCGGGGTCGGCGTACGCGTACGAGGTGGCGGTGTCCGTCGTCTTGTCGTAGAGCGTCTCGCGGGGGCCGACGAGGGTGAACGGGCCGCCGTACGTCCCGCACAGGTGTTGCCACATGCGGTGACGCCAGGTGTGGTCGCCCGTGCTGCCGATCGTCATCGAGTCGCCTACGGGCATGAACCTGAGCATCCGCTCATGATGCGGGATCGGGAAACGATCACCGCGATCGGGGGCGTGTGAGACCGGCCACGGGCATGAGCACGTGAACCGCCGGGCGGGATGGCACGCTTGAGGGCATGCGCCGACCTTTCGCCGTCCGAGCCGGAGCCCTCCTCACCGCAGCCGTTCTCTCGGGAGGCGTTCTCTCGGGAGTGCTCGCCGTGCTCGTCGGGCCCGCCGCGTCCGTCGCGGTCGCGGCCGACGGCGACAAGGGGTTCACCATCGCGGATCCGCGCATCACCGAGTCCAGCGGGCTCGCCGCCTCGCGCCTGCACCCGGGCGTCTACTGGACGCACAACGACAGCGACGACGGCCCCTACCTGTACGCCGTCGACAGCGCGACCGGGAAGACCGTCGCCCGGCTCACCCTCACCGGCATCGGCACCCCGCGCGACGTCGAGGCCATCTCGATCGGCCCGGACAACGAGATCTGGGTCGGCGACATCGGCGACAACCTCGGCGGGACCTGGAAGTACGTGTGGATCTACCGGCTGCCCGAGCCGAAGAAACTCGTCGACCAGACGATCAAGGCCACGCAGTACGTCGTCAAGTACTCCGACGGCGCGCGCGACGCCGAGTCGCTCCTCGTGCACCCCAAGACCGGGCGCGTCTACATCATCGACAAGAAGGAGGAGGGCGGGCACCTCTACGAAGGCCCGGCCACCCTCTCCGCCTCCGGGACGAACGTCTTCCGGCCCGTCGCCGCCGTCGACCTGTGGGCCACCGACGCCGCGTTCTCCCCGGACGGCAGCCAACTCGCCGTGCGCGGCTACTTCGGCGGCATCTCCTACGACTGGAACGGCGGGAAGATCAAGCGCGCGGGGCGGCTCCAGGTGCCGTTGCAGGGGCAGGGGGAGTCCGTCAGCTACTCGGCCGACGGCACCAAGCTCATGTACGGCAGCGAGGGCGCCGGGAGTGCGGTGGTGGCGGAGGACGCGCCTGCCGGGGCGGCTTCGTCGGGCGCTGCCAAGTCGCCTTCGGGGGGCGGGAGTTCGAGTGCTTCGGGCGGGGGTGGCGGCTCCTCGTCCGGCGGGGGCGTCACGTTCGGGGCGCTCGCCGTCGCCGGGGTCGCGGCCGCCGTCTTCGGCCTGCGCCGCCGCACACGCCGAAGCTGAGCCGGGCCCTTCCACCGGCCTTCCTCTGGCCTTCCACCGGCCTTCCACCGGGCTTCCTCCGGCCTTCCACCGGGCTTCCTCCCGCCTTCCACCGGGCTTCCTCTTGCATCCCCTGCAAGCCTCCTTTGTCAGCCTCCTTGACGTGGTCATGGTGTGTCGGTTTCCTGGGGGAGCGCGGCGTGTGGGAGCGCTCCCACGTTTGTTCCGGGCCCCGCGCCTCCCCCCTCGCCCCCCCCCGAGAGGAAGCAGCGAGATGTTCCGCAGCTTGCGAAGAGCGCTGTGCGCGGTTGCCGCCGCGCTCCTGATACCGCTGGGGGCCGTCGCGCAGACGGCCCAGGCGACCGACACCACGAAGGCCACCGGTACGACGAAGGCGGTCGCGGCGGACGCGGCCGGGGCCGGTTACTGGCACACCAGTGGCCGGCAGATCCTGGACGCGGCCGGGCAGCCGGTCCGGGTCGCCGGGATCAACTGGTTCGGCTTCGAGACCGGCAACTACGTCGTCCACGGCCTCTGGTCGCGCGACTACAAGAGCATGATCGACCAGATGAAGTCGCTGGGCTACAACACGATCCGCATCCCCTACAGCGACGACATCTTCAAGAGCTCGACCGTCCCCAACAGCATCGACTTCAGCAGCGGCAAGAACGCCGATCTGCAAGGCCTCAACTCACTCGGCGTACTGGACAAGTTGGTGGCGTACGCGGGTCAGGACGGCCTGAAGGTCATCCTCGACCGGCACCGTCCGGACTCGGGCGGTCAGTCCGCGCTCTGGTACACGGCGGCGGTCCCGGAGTCGACGTGGATCGCCAACCTCAAGTCCCTCGCGGCCCGTTACAAGGGCCAGGACACGGTCGTCGGCATCGACCTGCACAACGAGCCCCACGATCCCGCCTGTTGGGGCTGCGGGGACACGGCCACGGACTGGCGGCTGGCCGCGCAGCGGGCCGGCAACGCGGTCCTGTCCGTCAACTCCGCCCTGCTGATCTTCGTCGAGGGCGTGCAGTCCTTCAACGGCGTCTCCGGCTGGTGGGGCGGCAACCTGATGGGGGTCGCGCAGTACCCGGTGCAACTCGACGTGGCGAACCGGGTCGTGTACTCCGCCCACGACTACGCCACGAGCGTCGCCCAGCAGAGCTGGTTCAGCGATCCGACGTTCCCCGCGAACATGCCGGGGATCTGGGACAAGTACTGGGGCTACATCTTCAAGCAGAACATCGCGCCGGTGTGGGTGGGCGAGTTCGGCACCACGCTGGCGTCGACGGTGGACCAGAAGTGGCTTGCGGCGCTGGTGAGTTACCTCCGGCCGACATCGACGTACGGCGCGGACTCGTTCTCCTGGACCTTCTGGTCCTGGAACCCCAACTCCGGTGACACCGGGGGGATCCTGAAGGACGACTGGCAGACCGTGGACACGGTGAAGGACGGGTATCTGGCGACCGTCAAGGCGGCCGGCTTCCCGAGCACCGGCGGCGGAGACGACGGCGGTGGCAGTGGTGGCGGCGGGAGTACGGCTGCCTGTACCGCCGCCTACACCGTCAGCAGCGACTGGGGCGGCGGCTTCAACGCCGACGTGAAGGTGACCAACACCGGGACGAGCGCCCTCTCGTCCTGGAAGGTCACCTGGACCTTCAGCGGCTCCCAGCAGGTCACGTCCATGTGGAACGCCTCGTACACCCAGACCGGCTCGACCGTGACCGCCGTGAACGCCTCGCACAACGGGGCTGTTCCGGCGGGCGGTTCGGCGAGCTTCGGGTTCGGGGGCGCGCCCGGGGGCGGGGGTGCGCCGAGTGTGAGCTGTACGGCGGCGTGACCGTCGGCGGGGTGTGCCGGCCGCCGGTCAGCCGCCCCGCACCGGTTTGATCTGGTGCACCCGGCGCTCGCGCCACGGGCCGAGCAGGCTGACGCCGTTGTGGTTGCGGCCGGCGAGGTAGAGCACGGGACCGGCCACGAACGTCACGAACACGGCGATCACGCTGACCGGGAAGAGGACGGGCAGCGACTGGCCCTCGGGGAGGGTCCGCCCGCCCTCGTGGAAGGCGTAGCCGAGGGCGGCGACCAGCACGACCGCGCAGACCGCCGCGAGGACGAGGCACAGGACCGCCGTCCGGCGGGTCCTGGCCTGGTCGGCCACCTCGGCCAGCAGGGAGGTGTCGCAGACCGGGCAGGTGAGTTCCACGGTGTGCCGGCCCGACTGCGGACGCCGGACCCGGAACGGACTGTCGCGCCAGGTGATGGTGCGCGTCCTCGGCCGGAAGATCCCGCCGGAGACCTGGTCGCTGAGAATGTGCCGCACCGCGACCTGCACGGTCCCTGGTATCGGTCGGTTCATACCGCTCCGCCCCCCTCACGTCGTACGGCCCGTTGTGAGCCACGTGATCACAGTGTCGACGAGGGACGTAAGGGACTCAACGGGCCCCGGAAACCTTTGCCTTGAGCATGCCGGGCGGGGATCAGGGGCGCTGTCAGGGAGATGCGGGGGAGGGGATGGGCGGGCCTCCCGCCCGGGTCATGCGGTGGGACAGGTCGGCCAGGCGGGCCGGGGTGTCGTCGAGGAGGAGCAGCAGTCGTGGTGTGTCGCCGCCCGCGTCGGCGGCGTCGGCGAGGACGAGGGCGAGGACGCCCAGCACGTTGTCCGGCTCGTCGGCGAGGAGGTCACCGGCCTCCCGGACGACGACCGCCGTGGGCGGTGCGGGGCGGTCGCCGGGGGATTGGGGGGGGCGACGGTCGGCGTGGTGTCGCGGAGGCAGTCGAGGAAGGCGTACCAGCGGTTTCCGAAGGTCTGGCCGGGCCAGCCGCGGCCGGCCCACTGGTCGAGGCGGTAGTAGGAGCGCCCGCCGTACCAGGAGGAGGTGGTGGTGTCCGCCCAGTGGTTGGCCCAGAAGTCCGCCGCCTCGACCGCCCAGTTCCAGTTCTGCTGGGTCACGCCCGCCGGCGGGTTGTTGCACCACTGGGTGCAGGCGCCGGGCGGCGGCGCGGCGACCGCGGTGCCGGTGTCGGTGGCCATGACGCCCGCGAGGGCGAGCAGCATGCCCGCGTGGGTTCCCGGCACGACAAAGGGCGCCCGGCACGTGATGTGCCGGACGCCCTCAGTCGTCGTAGTGCGTCGTACTGAGCCCTACGGAGAAGATCAGAGGTTCTCGATCACGTAGTCGATGCACTTCGTCAGGGCCGCGACGTCCGCCGGGTCGATCGCCGGGAACATCGCGACGCGCAGTTGGTTGCGGCCGAGCTTGCGGTAGGGCTCGGTGTCGACGATGCCGTTGGCGCGCAGGGTCTTGGCGACGGCGGCGGCGTCCACGTCGTCGGTGAAGTCGATCGTGCCGATGACCTGCGAGCGCTTCGCCGGGTCGGTGACGAAGGGGTTCGCGTACTTGACGTCCTCGGCCCAGCCGTAGAGCGTGCGCGCGGAGGCGGCGGTGCGGCCGACCGACCAGTCCAGGCCGCCCTGGCCGTTGATCCACTCCAACTGCTGGTTCAGGAGGAAGAGGGTGGAGAGGGCCGGGGTGTTGTACGTCTGGTTCTTGCGCGAGTTGTCGATCGCGGTGGGGAGCGAGAAGAACTCCGGGATGTGCCGGCCGGACGCGTGGATCCGCTCGGCGCGCTCGATCGCGGCCGGGGAGAACACGCCGATCCACAGGCCGCCCTCGGAGGCGAAGGACTTCTGCGGGGCGAAGTAGTAGACGTCCGTCTCGGCGATGTCGACCGGGAGGCCGCCCGCGCCGGACGTGGCGTCGACCAGGACGAGCGCGCCCTCGTCGGCGCCCCGCACGCGCGCGAGGGGGGCCGCGACACCGGTGGAGGTCTCGTTGTGGGTGAACGCGTAGGCGTCCACGCCCGCCTCGGCCGCCGGCTCGGGGTGCGTGCCCGGGTCGGAGGAGATGACGGTGGGCCCGGCCAGCCACGGGGCGAGCTTGGCCGCCTTCGCGAACTTGGAGCTGAACTCGCCGAACGTGAGGTGCTGCGACTTGTTCTCGATCAGGCCGTGCGTCGCGACGTCCCAGAAGGCCGTCGAGCCGCCGTTGCCGAGGACGACCTCGTAGCCCTCGGGGAGGGAGAACAGCTCGGAGATGCTCTCGCGCACCTGGCCGACCAGGTTCTTGACCGGGGCCTGGCGGTGGGAGGTGCCGAGGAGGGACGTACCGGTGGCGGCCAGGGCGTCCAGCGCCTCCACCCGCACCTTGGAGGGGCCCGCGCCGAAACGACCGTCGGCGGGCTTGATGTCAGCAGGAATCTGGATCTCAGCCACGGAAGTGAGATTAGCCGCTCCGGGAAACCCCGGTGAAACCTGGTCCGTCGGCTGAGACACGTCTTTGGTTTCCTGGACCCGTGACGAAACACGAGGGTGTCGACGGTCGAGCGAGTGCTGCCGGGGCTGCGGGTACGGCAGGTAGCAGGGGTGCTGCGGGGCTCGAAGGTGCGTTGCGGCGGGTCGTCGGTGGGGACGTGGAGTTCGGGGTGACGGCCCGGGCGCTGGTCACCATGGACGCGTCGAACTACCGGCGGGTCCCCGTAGGGGTCGTCGCGCCGCGTGACGCCGACGACGTGAGCGCCGTACTGGAGGTGTGCCGGGCGCACGGCGTGCCGGTCGTCGCGCGCGGCGGCGGGACGTCCATCGCCGGGCAGGCCACCGGCACCGGTGTGGTGCTGGACTTCACCCGGCATATGAACCGGTTGGTCACCCTGGATCCGGAGGCGCGGACGGCCGTCGTGCAGCCGGGGCTCGTCCTCGACCGGCTCCAGGAGGCCGCCGCCCCCTACGGGTTGCGCTTCGGGCCCGACCCGTCCACGCACAGCCGCTGCACGCTCGGCGGGATGATCGGCAACAACTCGTGCGGCTCCCACTCGGTGGCCTGGGGGACGACCGCGGACAGCGTGCGCGAGCTGGCGGTCGTCACCGCGCGCGGGCAGCGGCTGCGGCTCGGGCAGGGCTGGGACGGGGCGCCGGACGGGCTGCGGGCGCTGGTGGACGGCGAACTGGCGCGGCTGCGCACCGGCTACCCCGAGCTGCCGCGCCGCATCTCCGGGTACGCGCTGGACGCGCTGCTGCCGGAGAACGGCGTCGACGTCGCCCGGTCTTTCTGCGGCTCCGAAGGCACCCTAGGGGTCCTCACGGAGGCGGTCGTACGGCTCGTCGAGGCACCACGCGCGCGTGTGCTCGCGGTGCTCGGCTACGCCGCCGAGGGCGACGCCGCCGAAGCCGCGGCCGGGCTGCTGCCGTACGGGCCGCTGACCGTGGAGGGCATGGCGGCCGACCTGGTGCCGCCGGGCGCGGCGGCCGGGCTGCCCAGGGGCGGTGCCTGGCTGTTCGTGGAGACCGGCGGGGAGACGGCAGCGCAGGCACGCGCGCGTGCGCAGGCGATCGTCCGCGCGGCCGACGTCGTCGACGCGCGCGTGGTGACCGACCCCGCCGGGCAGCGGGCGCTGTGGCGGATCCGGGAGGACGCGAGCGGGACGGCGACCCGGATGCCTGGGGGCACCTCCCAGCCCCCTGGGGCTGTGGGAGGGTCCGAGGCCTGGCCCGGCTGGGAGGACTGCGCGGTGCCGCCCGCCCGGCTCGGCGCGTACCTGCGCGACTTCCGCACCCTGCTCACCGCGCACGACCTGCGCGGGACGCCGTACGGCCATTTCGGGGACGGCTGTATCCACGTCCGCATCGACTTCGACCTCCTCACGGAGGCGGGTATCGGCCGCTTCCGCCGCTTCTCGGAGGAGCTGGCCGACCTGGTCGTCGCGCACGGCGGCTCGCTCTCCGGCGAGCACGGCGACGGACAGGCGCGGGCCGAACTGCTGCCCAGGATGTACGGGCCCGAGCTGGTCGCCCTCTTCGAGCGCGCCAAGGGCGTCTGGGACCCGGACGACCTGCTCAACCCGGGCATGCTGGTCCGCCCGGCCCCCCTCGACAGCAACCTGCGCTTCGCCGTCCTGCCCCGCGAACCGGTCGACGTGGCCTTCGGCTACCCGTCCGACGGCGGCGACTTCTCGGCGGCGGTACGGCGCTGTGTGGGCGTCGCGAAGTGCCGTACGACGGAGGCGACGGGGGACGGCGTGATGTGCCCCTCGTTCCGGGTCACGGGCCGGGAGGAGCACTCCACGCGCGGGCGGGCCCGGCTGCTGCACGAGATGCTGGCCGGTGAGCTGGTGACCGACGGCTGGCGTTCCACGGAGGTCCGGGACGCGCTGGACCTGTGCCTGTCCTGCAAGGGCTGCCGCTCCGACTGCCCCGTAGAGGTCGACATGGCCACCTACAAGGCGGAGTTCCTGCACCACCACTACGAGGGGCGACGGCGACCGGCCGCGCACTACAGCATGGGGTGGCTGCCGGTGTGGCTGCGCTGGGCCAGCCGGACGCGGGCGACCGCCGTACTCAACACGCTGGCCGCCGTCGGCCCGCTGGCCCACCTCGCCAAGCGGCTCGGCGGCATCGCCCCGGAGCGGGGGATTCCGCGACTGGCGGGGGAGACGTTCAGCGGGTGGTGGCGGCGCAGGCCTGTCGACAAGCAGGCCCCTGACCCGGGCGGGTCGGCCAGTAGGGGTGAGGTGGTCGTCCTGTGGCCCGACACGTTCACCGAGCACCTCGCGCCGTCCGTGGGCCGGGCGGCCGTTCGCGTCCTGGAGGCGGCGGGGCTGCGGGTGGCGCTGCCGCCGACCCTGCGGACGCGCGGGGGGCGGCGGCCGGTGGGCGACGGCCGGTCCAGGTCCCCGGTCGCGCTGCTGACCGCCCGCCGGGGCCGGGTCTGCTGCGGGCTGACGTACGTCTCCACCGGCCAGCTCGACCACGCGCGCGTGGTGCTGCGCCGCACGCTCGACCTGATGCAGCCGGTGCTGGAGACGGCCGCCCCGGTCGTCGTCCTGGAGCCGAGCTGCGCGGCGGCCCTGCGCACCGACCTGCCCGAGCTGCTGCACGACGACCCGCGCGCGGGTCGCCTCGCCGCCCGCGTCCTCACCTTCGCGGAGGCCCTGGAGCGGTACGCCCCCGGCTGGACCCCGCCGCGCCTGGACCGTCCGGCGGTCGGCCAGACCCACTGCCACCAGCACGCGGTGCTGGGCGACGCGGCCGAGCGGCGGCTGCGCGAGGCCGCGGGGCTCACCGGCGACCTGACGGGCGGGTGCTGCGGCCTCGCCGGAAACTTCGGCTTCGAGGCAGGCCACTTCGAGGTGTCGTCGGCCTGCGCGGAGGAACGACTGCTGCCTGCCGTAAGGGATGCCCCGGAGGGGTCGGTGGTCCTGGCGGACGGCTTCTCCTGCCGGACCCAACTGGACCAACTGGCGGGGGTACGGGGGCGGCATCTGGCGGAGGTACTGGCCGAGGCGCTGGACGGCGAGCCGGACGGGGAACAGGAGCACCAGGGAGAACACCGCCACCACGACCACCCGTGACACCCGTGACACCCGTAGCCCCATCCCCCTTCATTCCTTTTCATTCCTCTCATTCCTCCATTCGACCTTCCGACCGTTCGAGGAGCCCGCGCATGAGTGTGCGTGTCCAGTCCATCAGCCGTGCCGAGCATCTGGCGTTCGTCGCGGCCCGCCCGTCCGCCAGCCATATGCAGATCCCCTCGTGGGGCGACGTGAAGCCGGACTGGCGGGCGGAGAGCCTGGGCTGGTTCGACGAGGAGGGCCGGCTCGCCGGGGTGGGGCTGGTGCTGCTGCGGCCGCTGCCGAAGCTGAAGAAGTACCTGGCCTACCTGCCCGAGGGACCGGTCCTCGACTGGCACGCGCCCGACCTGGTGGAGCGCTGGCTGACGCCGATGCTCGCGCACCTGAAGGCGCGGGGCGCGTTCTCGGTGAAGATGGGCCCGCCCGTCGTCGTACGACGCTGGAGCGCCGACGCCGTCAAGGCGGCCATCGCCGACCCGGGCGCCCGGCGGCTGCGGGACGCCGAGGCGAGTGCGTACGAGCCGCGCGCCTTCGACATCGCCGACCGGCTGCGCCGGGCCGGCTGGGAGCAGACCGAGCCGGGCGGCGAGGACGGCTTCGCGGCCGGTCAGCCCCGGTACGTCTTCCAGATCCCGTTCGCCGGACGGACCCTGGAGGAGGTCCACGGGTGCCTCAACCAGCAGTGGCGGCGCAACATCAAGAAGGCGGAGAAGGCGGGCGTGAAGGTCGTCCGGGGCGGCTACGAGGACCTGGCGGCCTTCTACACGCTCTACACCGAGACCGCCGAGCGGGACCGTTTCCTCCCGCGCCCGCTGCCCTACTTCCAGCGGATGTGGAACGCCCTGAACGACGAACACCCCGACCGCATGCGGCTCTACCTCGCCCATCACGACGGCGAGGTGCTCGCGGCGGCCACCATGCTGACCGTCGGGGAGCACGTCTGGTACTCGTACGGCGCTTCCACCGGCCGTAAGCGCGAGGTCCAGCCCAACAACGCCATGCAGTGGCGCATGATGGCCGACGCCCACGAGCTGGGCGCGGCCGTCTACGACCTGCGCGGCATCACCGACACCCTGGAGGAGTCCAACCACCTGCTCGGCCTGCTCCGCTTCAAGGTGGGTACGGGCGGCGAGGCGGTGGAGTACCTGGGCGAGTGGGACTTCCCGCTCAACAAGCTGCTGCACAGGGCGCTGGACCTGTACATGGCGCGCAGGTAGCCGTCTCGAGCCATCTCAAGCAGCCCCAAGCCGTCTCACGGCTCAAGACAGAGGCTAGATGAGTTCACACACCTGACGAGGTCTACTAACCTGGACTGGTTAGTACATCAAGATGAACGCGCCGAAGTCGAAACCCGAGCACCTGGACCGCCCGTGACCACCCTCGACACAGCCGCCACCGCACCGCAGGTCTCGGCTCCCGCTCCGGGCCGTTTCGGCGCGTTCGGCCCGGTCGGCCTGGTGCTCGCCGGTGGGGTCTCGGTGCAGTTCGGCGCGGCGCTGGCGGTGACGCTGATGCCGAGGGTGGGCGCGCTGGGCGTGGTGGCGCTGCGGCTGCTGGTGGCGGCGCTGGTGCTGATGGCCGTCTGCCGGCCGCGCCTGCGCGGTCACTCGCGCGCGGACTGGGGCACGGTCGTCGTCTTCGGCGTGACGCTGGCCGCCATGAACGGCCTGTTCTACCAGGCGGTGGACCGCATCCCGCTGGGCCTGGCCGTCACCCTGGAGGTGCTCGGCCCCCTCGCCCTGTCGGTCGTCGCCTCGCGCCGCGCACTCAACCTGGTCTGGGCCGGACTCGCCCTCGCCGGCATCTTCCTGCTCAGCGGGGCAGGGGGCGGCGAGGGCGATGGCGGCGGCGGTGGCTTCGGTGAACTCGACCTCGTGGGCGTCGCGTTCGCGCTGGGCGCGGGTGCGATGTGGGCGGCGTACATCGTCTTCAGCGCCCGTACCGGCCGCCGCTTCCCGCAGGCGGACGGGCTGGCGCTGGCGATGGCGGTGGGCGCGCTGCTGTTCCTGCCGCTGGGGATCGCCGAGGCGGGCACGAAGCTGCTCGACCCGGTGGCGCTGGGCCTCGGCGCGGCGGTGGCCGTCCTCTCCTCGGTCCTGCCCTACACCCTCGAACTCCTCGCCCTGCGCCGCCTGCCCGCCTCCACCTTCGCGATCCTGATGAGCCTGGAACCCGCGATCGCGGCCACCGCCGGCTTCCTCATCCTCGGCCAGGCCCTCTCCACCCTCCAGGCGGCGGCCATCGCGCTGGTCATCGTGGCGAGCATGGGGGCGGTACGGACCCAGGTGGGACGGCGACGGGACAAGGCGACGCTCCCGGAGGCCTGAGGAAGGCCCGAGGGGGGGCTTAGGAAGGTCCGAGGGGGGCTTCAGCGGGGCTTCGGCCCGCGCAAATCAATAACAAGCATGCTTGATTGTTTTCTGTCCCGCTGCCATGCTCCACCCCATGGCCGACCCCACCCCCGTACTCGACGACCTCCGTGCCGAAAGCGCCGAACTCGACCGGCTGGTGGCCGAGTTGGGGCCCGAGCAGTGGGCGCTGCCGACCCCCGCCCCCGGCTGGACCGTCGCTCACCAGATCGCCCACCTCGCCTGGACCGACCGTTCCTCCGTGCTGGCCGTGACCGATCAGGACGCCTTCTCCCGTGAGGTCGAGAAGGCGCTGACCGCGCCCGGGGACTTCGTGGACGGCGCTGCCGAGGAGGGCGCCGGGAAGCCGTCCGCGCAGTTGCTCGCGGACTGGCGGTCCGACCGCGAGGCCCTCCAGGGCGCTCTGCGCGCGGCCCGGACGGGGGCGCGTTTCCCCTGGTACGGCCCGCCCATGTCCGTCACCTCCATGGCCACCGCCCGCCTCATGGAGACCTGGGCGCACGGCCTGGACATCGCCGACGCGCTCGGCGTCGTCCGCACCCCCACCGACCGCCTGCGGCACATCGTCCATCTCGGCGTCCGCACCCGCGACTTCGCCCTCGGCATGCACGGACTGCCCGTGCCGTTCGAGGAGTTCCGCGTCGAACTCACCGGCCCGTCCGGCGAGTTGTGGACGTACGGCCCCGAGGACGCCGACGACCGTGTCACCGGCCCGGCGCTCGACTTCTGCCGCCTGATCACCCAGCGCGCCCACCGCGCCGACCTCGCCCTGACCGCCGTGGGCCCGGACGCGGACCGCTGGCTGGACGTCGCCCAGGCGTTCGCGGGCCCGCCCGGCGAGGGCCGCGCACCCACAGACAAGGGGGACGCGCCCGAGGGGGCGGCGGAGTGACGCGGGCGCTGCGCATCGGCAACGCCTCCGGCTTCTACGGCGACCGTTTCGACGCGATGCGCGAGATGCTCACCGGCGGCGGACCAAGCGGCGGCCCCGGCGGCCGACTCGACATCCTCACCGGCGACTACCTCGCCGAGCTGACGATGCTCATCCTGGGCCGGGACCGGCTCAAGGACCCGGCCGCCGGCTACGCCCGCACGTTCCTGGGCCAGTTGGAGGAGTGCCTCGGCCTCGCCCACGACCGCCGGGTGCGCATCGTCGCCAACGCCGGCGGCCTGAACCCGGCCGGACTCGCCGACGCCGTACGGCGGTTGGCGGACCGCCTCGGCATCCCGGTACGCGTCGCCCACGTCGAGGGCGACGACCTGACGCACCGTCACCCCGGGAGTCTCACCGCGCACGCCTACCTCGGCGGCTTCGGCATCGCCGCGTGTCTGCGGGCGGGCGCGGACGTCGTCGTCACCGGGCGGGTGACGGACGCGGCCCTGGTCACCGGGCCCGCCGCCGCCCACTTCGGCTGGGGGTCGAAGGACTACGACCGGCTCGCGGGCGCGGTCGTCGCCGGGCACGTCCTGGAGTGCGGGACGCAGGCCACCGGCGGCAACTACGCCTGGTTCAAGGGCCGGGACGTGCGCCACCCCGGCTTCCCGATCGCCGAGCTGCACGAGGACGGCAGCAGCGTCATCACCAAGCACCCCGGCACCGGCGGCTTCGTCGACGTCGGCACGGTGACCGCCCAACTCCTGTACGAGACCGGCCCGGCCCGGTACGCGGGACCCGACGTCACCGCCCGCCTGGACACCGTACGGCTCACCCAGGACGACGAAGGGCCGGACCGGGTACGGATCCACGGTGTGCGCGGCGAGCCCCCGCCGCCGACCCTCAAGGTCGGCCGCACCCGCCTCGGCGGCTACCGCAACGAGGTCGTCTTCGTGCTCACCGGCCTCGACATCGAGGCCAAGGCGGCGCTCGTGCGCAAGCAGTTGGCGACGGCGGTCGGTGAAGTCGCCGACGCCCGCTGGGAGTTGGTCCGCACCGACCGGCCCGACGCCGACACCGAGGAGACCGCGAGCGCGTTACTCCGGCTCGTCGTCCGCGACCCCGAACAGGCCGCCGTCGGGCGGGTGTTGAGCGGCGCGGCGATCGAGCTGGCCCTCGCGAGCTACCCCGGCTTCCACGTCCTCGCCCCACCCGGCAAGGGCTCCCCGTACGGCATCTTCGAGGCCGGGTCCGTCCCCCGGGACGAGGTCGCGCACGTGGCCGTCCTCACCGACGGGCGCCGCATCCCCGTGCCCCCGGCCACCGACACCCGCGTACTCGACGCCGTACCGGACCCCCCGCTTCCCGACCCCTTGCCGGACCTCTTCTCCGACGAGCGGCCCGTGCGGCGTGCCCCCCTCGGACTCGTCGCCGGTGCCCGCAGCGGCGACAAGGGCGGGGACGCCAACGTCGGGGTGTGGGTGCGCACGGACGAGGCGTGGCGCTGGCTGGCCCACACGCTCACCGTCGACCGCTTCCGCGAACTGCTCCCGGAAACCCGCGAGTTGACGGTCACCCGGCATGTACTGCCGCACCTGCGCGCCCTGAACTTCGTCGTCGAGGGCATCCTCGGCGCCGGCGTCGCCTCGCAGGCCCGCTTCGACCCGCAGGCCAAGGCGCTCGGCGAATGGCTGCGCTCCCGTCACCTGGACATTCCGGAGGCCCTCCTGTGACCGTCCTGCCGTCGGCGCTGGACACGACCGGCCCCGACCACCCCGACCACCGCGCCTACCTCGCGCACCGTGAGGCGATGCTCGCCAAGCTCGACGACCTGGCCGCCGAGCACGCGAAGGCGCTGGCGGGCGGCGGCGAGAAGTACGTCGCCCGGCACCGCGCACGCGGCAAGCTCCTCGCGCGCGAGCGCGTCGAACTGCTCCTCGACCCCGACACACCCTTCCTGGAGCTGTCGCCGCTGGCCGGCTGGGGGAGCGAGTACGCGGTCGGCGCGTCGCTCGTGACCGGGATCGGGGTGGTCGAGGGCGTGGAGTGTCTGATCACGGCCAACGATCCGACCGTGCGCGGCGGCGCCAGCAACCCGTGGTCCCTGAAGAAGGCCCTGCGCGCCAACGACATCGCCCTCGCCAACCGGCTGCCCTGCATCAGCCTGGTGGAGTCCGGCGGGGCCGACCTGCCGTCGCAGAAGGAGATCTTCGTCCCGGGCGGGGCCGTCTTCCGCGACCTGACGCGGCTGTCCGCCGCAGGGATCCCGACCATCGCCGTCGTCTTCGGGAACTCGACCGCCGGGGGCGCGTACATCCCCGGCATGTCCGACCACGTGATCATGGTCAAGGAGCGGGCGAAGGTGTTCCTCGGCGGCCCGCCGCTCGTCAAGATGGCCACCGGGGAGGAGAGCGACGACGAGTCCCTGGGCGGCGCGGAGATGCACGCGCGCGTGTCGGGTCTCGCCGACCACTTCGCCGTCGACGAGCGGGACGCGCTGCGCCAGACCCGCCGCGTGGTGGCCCGCCTCAACCACCGCAAGGCGTACGCGGATCCCGGCCCGGCCATCCCTCCCAGGTATGACGAGGACGAGCTCCTAGGGATCGTCCCGGGCGATCTGCGCACCCCCTTCGACCCGCGCGAGGTGATCGCCCGGATCGTCGACGCCTCCGACTTCGACGAGTTCAAGCCCCTCTACGGGACGAGCCTCGTCACCGGCTGGGCGACCCTGCACGGCTATCCCCTGGGCGTGCTGGCCAACGCCCAGGGCGTGCTGTTCAGCCAGGAGTCCCAGAAGGCCGCCCAGTTCATCCAACTCGCCAACCAGCGCGACATCCCGCTGCTCTTCCTGCACAACACCACCGGCTACATGGTCGGCCGGGAGTACGAGCAGGGCGGCATCATCAAGCACGGCGCGATGATGATCAACGCGGTCGCCAACTCGAAGGTCCCCCACCTCTCCGTCCTCATGGGCGCGTCGTACGGCGCGGGCCACTACGGCATGTGCGGGCGCGCCTACGACCCCCGTTTCCTCTTCGCGTGGCCGAGCGCCAAGTCGGCCGTCATGGGCCCGCAGCAGCTCGCCGGCGTCCTCTCGATCGTCGCCCGGCAGTCGGCGACGGCCAAGGGCCTGCCCTACGACGAGGACGCCGACGCCGCGCTGCGCGCCATGGTCGAGCAGCAGATCGAGTCGGAGTCGCTGCCGATGTTCCTGTCGGGGCGGCTCTACGACGACGGCGTCATCGACCCGCGCGACACCCGCACGGTCCTCGGGCTGTGCCTGTCGGCCATCCACACGGCGCCGTACGAGGGTGCGCGCGGCGGCTTCGGCGTCTTCCGGATGTGAGGGTCATGATTACGTCAGTTCTGGTGGCGAACCGCGGCGAGATCGCCTGCCGCGTCTTCCGCACCTGCGGTGAGTTGGGAATCCGGACGGTCGCCGTGCACTCGGACGCCGACGAGAACGCCCTCCACGCGCGCGTGGCCGACACGGCCGTACGACTGCCGGGCGCGGCCCCCGCCGACACCTACCTGCGCGCCGACCTCGTCGTGAGGGCGGCCGTCGCCGCGCGCGCGGACGCCGTCCACCCCGGCTACGGCTTCCTGTCCGAGAACGCCGACTTCGCGCGCGCCGTCCTGGCCGCGGGCCTGGTCTGGATCGGCCCGCCGCCCGCCGCGATCGAGGCCATGGCGTCCAAGACGCGCGCGAAGGAGCTGATGGGCCTGACGCCCCTGTCCGCGCGGGACGTGACGGAATCCGACCTTCCGGTGCTGGTGAAGGCGGCGGCGGGCGGCGGCGGCCGAGGCATGCGCGTCGTACGCCGCCTGGCAGAGCTGGACGCCGCCCTGGAGAGCGCCCGCGCCGAGGCCATGAGCGCCTTCGGCGACGGCGAGGTGTTCGTCGAGCCGTACATCGACGACGGCCGCCACGTCGAGGTGCAGATCCTCGCCGACACGCACGGCACGGTGTGGGCACTGGGCACCCGCGACTGCTCCCTCCAGCGGCGGCACCAGAAGGTGATCGAGGAGGCCCCGGCCCCCGGCCTCTCCGAGCCGCTGGAGGAGGAACTGACGGCGCTCGCCGTACGCGCCGCGCGGGCCGTGGACTACGTCGGCGCGGGCACGGTCGAGTTCCTCGTCGCCGGCGGCCGGGCGCACTTCCTGGAGATGAACACCCGCCTCCAGGTCGAACACCCCGTCACGGAGGCGGTCTTCGGCCTCGACCTGGTGGCGGAGCAGATCCGCGTCGCGGAGGGCGCGAGGCTGTCCCCCGCACCGCCACGCGCGCGTGGCCACGCCGTCGAGGCCCGCCTCTACGCCGAGGACCCGGCGCACGACTGGACCCCGCAGACCGGCACCCTGCACCGCCTGACCGTCCCGGCGGGCGTCCGCCTGGACACCGGGTACGAGGGCGGCGACGAGATCGGCGTCCACTACGACCCGATGCTCGCCAAGGTCGTCGCCCACGCCCCCACGCGCGCGGAGGCGCTGCGCAAGCTGGCGGGAGCCCTGGAGCGGGCCACGGTCCACGGCCCGACCACCAACCGAGACCTCCTGGTCCGCTCCCTGCGGCACGAGCAGTTCACGTCGGCCCGCATGACCACGGCCTTCTATGACCGCCACCTGCCCGAACTGACCACCTCGCCCCCCGACCCGTACGCCCCGCTGGCCGCCGCACTGGCCCAGGCAGGCACGGCTTCCCGCTTCGGCGGCTGGCGCAACCTGCCGTCCCAGCCGCAGACGAAGCGGTACGGGGTGGGGACAGGGGGAGCGGAGACCGCGACCGAGGTCAGCTACACGCACGGACGCACCGGCCTGACGGCCGACGGCGTCCACGTCGTGCACGCCGACCCCGCCCTCGTCGTCCTGGAGATATCCGGCGTACGACACCGCTTCGACATCTCCCGCTACGGCGACCAGGTCCACGTCAACAACACCACCCTCACCGCCCTGCCCCGCTTCCCCACCCCACAGCCCCACCACGCCCCCGGCTCCCTCCTGGCCCCGATGCCCGGCACAGTCGTCAAGCTCGCACCCGGCCTCATCACCGGATCGAGTGTCGGAAAGGGCGAACCGCTCGTGTGGCTGGAAGCGATGAAGATGCAACACGTCATTTCAGCGCCGACGGCAGGGACGGTGACACACCTGGCAGTGGAGCCGGGACAACAGGTACAGGTCAACGCATTGCTGGCGGTGGTGCAAGAAACCTAGGGGCGCGGGGCTGTATCGATATGCGGCTCCGCCGCGTGAGCGCGCCCAGCCACAGCGAACCCGCAGCCAAAGGAGCGACCATGACCCCCCAAATCGAACCCGACGAGCACAAAGCACTCCGAGAAGCGGTCAACTCCTTCGCCAAGACCCACCCGCACGACTCCCAGACCCTCTGGCAAGAAGCCGCCAACCTCGGCTACATCGCGGCCAACCTGCCAGAGGCATACGGCGGAGGAGGCGCCGGCATCACAGAACTCTCCCTGATCCTCGAAGAGCTGTGCGCCGCAGGCACCCCCCTCCTCATGATGATCGTCTCCCCGGCGATCTGCGGCACGGTCATCGCCCGCTTCGGCACGGAAAGCCAGAAGCAGGAGTGGCTCCCCGCCCTGGCCACCGGCACCCGCCTCATGGCCTTCGGCATCACCGAGCCCGACGCCGGCTCCAACAGCCACCGCATCACCACCACGGCCCGCAAGGACGGCGGCGACTGGCTCCTCACCGGCCGCAAGGTCTTCGTCTCCGGCGTGGACATCGCGGCCGCCACCCTGATCGTCGGCCGCACGGCAGACGCCCGCACCGGCCGTCTCAAGCCCTCCCTCTTCATCGTCCCGCGCGACACCCCCGGCTTCACCCACCGCAAGATCGACATGGAACTGCACGGCGCGGAGAAGCAGTTCGAGCTGATCCTGGACGACGTGAGGCTCCCGGCGGAGGCGCTCGTCGGCGACGAGGACGCCGGTCTGCTCCAGCTCTTCGCCGGCCTGAACCCCGAGCGGATCATGACGGCCGCGTTCGCGATCGGCATGGGCCGGCACGCCCTGGCGAAAGCGGTCGCGTACGCGCGCGAACGCACCGTCTGGAACACCCCGATAGGCGCCCACCAGGCCATCGCACACCCCCTCGCCCAGGCCCACATCGAACTCGAACTGGCCCGCCTGATGATGCAGAAGGCGGCCCACCTGTACGACGCGGGGGACGACACGGGCGCGGGCGAGGCCGCCAACATGGCGAAGTACGCGGCGGCGGAGGCCTGTGTGCGGGCGGTCGACCAGGCGGTGCAGACCCTCGGGGGCAACGGCCTCACGAGCGAGTTCGGGATCGCCCGGCTGATCACGGCCTCGCGGGTGGCCCGAATAGCCCCCGTCAGCAGGGAGATGATCCTCAACTACGTCTCCCACCAGACCCTGGGCCTGCCCAAGTCGTACTGAACCACCCTCGGACGAAGCCATGTTGGACGAAACCGTGATGGAGGAAACCGTCTTGGAGGAACCGTCGTGGAGGACCTGATCGGCCGTACCCGCGTCCGGGGCGTCGAGACCCTCAGCCTCGATACGCCCGCCACCCGCAACGCCCTCTCGCACGCCCTCGTCGCCGAACTGACCGACGCGCTCGACCGGTGCGACAAGGACGACGACGTACGTGCCGTCGTCCTCACCCACACCGGCACCACCTTCAGCGCGGGCGCCGACCTGAAGGACCCGTCGTCCCCCAGGGCGGTGACCGGGCTGCTCCGGCGGATCCTGGAGCTGCGCAAGCCCGTGGTGGCCCGGGTCGCCGGGCATGCGCGGGCGGGCGGTCTGGGGGTGCTCGGCGCGTGCGACATCGCGGTCGCGTCCGAGGCGGCGACCTTCGCGTTCACGGAGGTGCGCGTCGGCGTCGCGCCCGCCGTCATCTCGCTGCCGCTGCTGCCCCGCGTCGACCCGCGCGCCCTCACCCGCTACTGCCTCACCGGTGAGACCTTCGACGCCGCCGAAGCCGCCCGTATCGGCCTCGTCACCCACGCCGCCGGCGACACCGACCTGGACGAGGCCCTCGCCCCCGTCCTCGACGGCCTGCGGCGGGCCTCGCCCAGAGCCCTGGCCAGGACGAAGGAGCTGCTCACGGCTAAAGTGCTGGAGGCCTTCGCCGAGGACGCGGACGCGATGACCAGCCTCTCGGCCTCGCTGTTCGCAAGCCCCGACGCCCGCGAGGGAATGACGGCCTTCCTCGAACGACGGGATCCCCCATGGGTGTTGTGACCCCGCCCGAACACACCCCGGTCGGCGACCGCGCCCCCAAGCAGGACCGCAGCCGGGCCACCCGGCAGCGGCTGCTGGAGGCCGCCGTCGCCTGCCTCGCCGAACACGGCTGGGCGGGCTCCACGGTCTCCGCCGTCGCCGAACGCGCGGGCGTCTCCCGGGGCGCGGCCCAGCACCACTTCCCCACCCGCGAGGACCTGTTCACCGCAGCCGTCGAGTACGTCGCCGAGGAACGCTCCGGCGCGTTGCGCGCACTGTTCCCCCAGGGCGCGACCGGCGACCGCCGCGCGGTCGTCACCGCCCTCGTCGGCCTCTACACCGGCCCCCTCTTCCGCGCCGCCCTGCACCTGTGGGTGGCCGCCTCCAACGAGGACCAACTACGCCCGCGCGTCACGGAGTTGGAGGCCCGCGTGGGCCGCGACGCGCACCGCACGGCCGTGGCGCTGCTGGGCGCGGACGAGTCAGGACCCGGCGTCCGCGAAACCGTCCAGGGCCTGCTGGACATGGCCCGCGGCCTCGGCCTCGCCACCCTCCTCACCGACGACGCGGCGCGCCGCGAACGGGTGGTGGCGCAGTGGGCCGTACTGCTGGAGGAGGCGCTCAGGTGAGGACCGCGGCCCCTGGAAGCTGTCCCGTCACGGGCTCAGCCGCTCCACCCGCCAGCTTCCGTCCGCCTCCGCCACGTACCGCAGCCGGTCGTGCAGCCGGTTCAGGCGGCCCTGCCAGAACTCCACCGACTCCGGCGCCACCCGGAAACCGCCCCAGTGCGGCGGCACCGGCACCTGCTCACCCTCCGGATAGCGGGCCGCCAGCTCGGCGTACGAGGCGTCGAGGTCGGCCCGGGAGGCGACCACCGAGGACTGGGCGCTGGCCCACGCGCCGAGCTGGGAGCCGTGCGGCCGGGTCCGGAAGTACGCGACGGTCTCGTCCCGCCCGGTGCGCCGGGCCACGCCCCGCACGATGACCTGCCGGGCCATCGGATGCCACGGGAACAGCAGCGAGACGTACGGGTTCTCGGCGAGATCGCGGGCCTTGCGGGAGCCGTAGTTGGTGAAGAAGACGAAGCCCCGCTCGTCGAACTGCTTCAGCAGCACCGTACGGGAGCTGGGCCGCCCCTCGGCGTCCGCGGTGGCGACGACCATGGCGTTCGGCTCGAAGAGGTGGGCCTCGACGGCCGCGTCCTTGAACCAGCGGGCGAACTGCTCCACGGGCGTCGCGGCCAGCTCGGCCTCGTCGAGACCCTCGGCCCGGTACTGCTTGCGCATGGCGGCGGGATCGGGGACGGGGCCGGGAGAGACGGCGTCTGCGTCGGTCACGAGGTCATCCTGCCGTACGGGCCCAGCCCGCACTCATCCGCACTCCTCCGTACTTCTCCGCACTCCTTCGCTCCACCGCGGGTGGCACTGAGTGCCGCAGACCCTCCCCAAAGGTGACACTCGGGGATATGGTGCAGAGGTGTAGAAGCCGTCCCGGTGGGCCGCCCGTCGCACGGGGCATCACTGGGACGACCGCCGAGGACCGCGAGTCCCCCAGGACCGCGGAACCACAGGCGCCCATCGGTCTCACCCGTCTCACCCGTCACGCACCTGTTGCCCCACTCATCCCATCGCACCCATCCTGTCGCACACGTCATCCTGTCGTACACATCACGAGGAGCCGCCTGATGTCCGACTTCGTACCCGGACTCGAAGGAGTCGTCGCGTTCGAGACGGAGATCGCCGAACCGGACAAGGAGGGTGGCGCCCTGCGGTACCGGGGCGTCGACATCGAGGACCTGGTCGGCCATGTCTCCTTCGGCAACGTCTGGGGCCTGCTCGTCGACGGCGCCTTCAACCCCGGCCTGCCGCCCGCCGAACCGTTCCCCATCCCCGTCCACTCCGGCGACATCCGCGTCGACGTGCAGTCCGCGCTCGCCATGCTCGCGCCCGTCTGGGGCCTCAAGCCCCTCCTCGACATCGACGCCGAGCAGGCCCGCGCGGACCTCGCCCGCGCCGCCGTCATGGCCCTCTCCTACGTCGCCCAGTCCGCGCGCGGCCAGGGCCGGCCGATGGTCCCGCAGCGGGAGATCGACAAGGCCCAGTCCGTCGTCGAGCGGTTCATGATCCGCTGGCGCGGCGAGCCGGACCCCAAGCACGTGGCGGCGGTCGACGCCTACTGGACGTCGGCGGCCGAACACGGCATGAACGCGTCCACCTTCACGGCGCGCGTCATCGCGTCCACCGGCGCCGATGTCGCAGCGGCGCTCTCCGGAGCCGTAGGGGCCATGTCGGGCCCGCTGCACGGCGGCGCGCCCTCCCGCGTCCTCGGCATGATCGAGGAGATCGAGCGGACCGGCGACGCCGACGCCTACGTCAAGAAGGCCCTCGACCAGGGCGAGCGCCTGATGGGCTTCGGCCACCGCGTCTACCGCGCCGAGGACCCACGCGCGCGCGTGCTGCGCCGCACCGCCCGTGAGCTGGGCGCGCCCCGCTTCGAGATCGCCGAAGCCCTGGAGAAGGCGGCCCTCGCCGAACTCCACGCCCGCCGCCCGGACCGGGTTCTGGCGACGAACGTCGAGTTCTGGGCGGCGATCGTCCTGGACTTCGCGGAGGTCCCGGCGCACATGTTCACGTCGATGTTCACCTGCGCGCGCACGGCCGGCTGGTCGGCGCACATCCTGGAACAGAAGCGCACCGGCCGCCTGGTCCGCCCGTCGGCCCGCTACATCGGCCCCGCCTCCCGCAACCCCCAGGAGATCGAGGGCTACGGCGGCATCGCGAACTAGCCGACGTACGAGCCGACGTACATGACATGCGGTGTCACGCGGGGCTGAGCAGCTCCGCGTGATGCCGCCGGGCCACCAGCGGGTGGGCGCGCAGCTTGCCCTTCAGCTCGTTGAAGCCGTAGTCGGCGAAGAGCGGGTTGGCCGGGTCGTCGGTCACGCCGGGGGCGGTGGAGGCGTGCGGGAAGGGCAGCGGCTCGACGCGGGCGTCCAGCCGGGGGTTGTAGAAGAAGGGCACGGAGAACCGCTCGACGGCACTCGGCGGCGACACGACCCGGTGGTTGGTGGCGAGGAGATACCCGTTGGTCGCCACCTCCAGCAGCTCACCGAGGTTGACGACGAACGCCCCGTCCAGCGGCGGCACATCGTGGAACAGCCCGTCCTCCCGCTGCACCTGGAGCCCGCCGACCCGGTCCTGGAGCAGCAGCGTCAGGAACCCGTAGTCCTTGTGAGCGCCCACCCCCTGACCGGTCCCGTCGCCCGCGCTCCCCGGATACCGCACGAGCTTGAGCTGCGGATGCGCCCGCTCCCCGAACACCGCGTCGTAGAAGTCGACGGGCGCCCCGATCGCGGCCAGCAGCTCGTGCAGCAGCTTCTCGGCGACGGCGCTGAGCCGCTCGATCCACGCGAGCGCGGCGCTGCGCAGCTCGGGAAGGCCGGCGGGCCACTGGTTGGGCCCCTCCAGCCACCAGTACGCGGGCTCGCCCGGCCCCGGCACCCGCGCGACCCGCTCCGCCCCTATGTCGAGCTGGTCCCGCCAGTCCTGCCGGCCGCCGGTCCGCTCGTCGCCGGTGCGCGTGTAGCCCCGGAAGTGCGGCGAGTTCACGTTGTCGATCGCGAGCCGCTGCTCCTCGGGCAGCGCGAAGAACCGCCGCATGGCGGAGAGCAGCGCATCCGTCTCCCGCGCGCTCACCCCGTGCCCGACGAGCTGGAAGAACCCCACGTCATGCGCGGCACTGTGCAACTGCGCGTGCAACAGCGCCCGCGCCTGGGGCCCGCCGTCGACGGCGGAGAGATCGATGATCGGCAGTTGGCGGTACGACGGGTTCGTCATGGTGCGTCCGTGGGTGTACGGGGCCCGAGGCCGGCGTCGGGTGGGACGGCGCACGGGTGCCAGGTGAGCGGGGGAGAGAGGAAAGCGCGAACACCGGCGGTGATGGACCGCGCGGGAGGCTGGACGGGGCTCAGACGGAGCGTCGACAGCCCATGCTCGTGACGCGGACGAAGTCCACATGGCGGCGTCGAACAAGCAAAAGCATGCGCTCAGAGTACTGCGTGACGAAAGATCCGTACGTGGCGAAGATCACGCACCGCAAGGTTTCCCGAGGCGGCCATGGGAAACGCAGACGACCCGCGAGTCTGGTCCTCCCTGAGGAGGGGCCGGCCGGACGTACCGGCGACTCGCGGGTCGGGTGACTGCGTTGGATTGGCCGGCTGCGTACATCTCGTGCACGCGGGTCCGGCACCGCACTGAGTGGGCGACGGGCCACTAGCCCGCAGCCACCTCCGACGTCCGGTGTCCATACATGTTCCGAACCACCTCCTTTCCTCGTACGCCCACTCTAAAAACCCCCTCCCCGATCCCTCAAGTGTTTTTCCGGGAAGTTCCGCGAGGCGGGGCGCGGGGGCGCGGGGGGCGCGCAAACGCGTTGACGCGCGGGTGCGCACGCGCTTCGCTGCCGGGGTGACTGATCTTCGACTCCGCACCGAGCCCGTCGCGGGCGACACTGCCCTGGAGCAGTGGCGGTACGTCCACAACGTGATCGTGCCGCCGGCCGCGCTGTCCCTCGACGAGGTGCGGGACCGGGCCCTCCGTTACCGGCTCGAAAACGCTTACGTCGGTGACGTCCTCGTCGGCTGCTCGACCGTGCGGCCGCCGCAGGACGAGGGTGAGGGCGAAGACGGGGACGCGGTGGCGACCGTCATCGCGCGCGTGCTGCCCGCGTACCGGAGGCGCGGCTACGGGGCCGCCCTGTACGACAACGGTCTCGCCCACGCGCGCGTGCTCGGTGCCCGGGCGGTCGAGACGTGTGTGCTGGCCGCCAACGAGGACGGTCTGCGGTTCGCGCGGGCGCGTGGGTTCGTCGAGGTCGAGCGGTATGTCCTGGGCGGTGGGACGGTGGAATGGGTCGATCTGAGGCTTGGCCTGAGGTCGGGGCCCGGGGACGGCAGGACGTAGCGGAACAACGATTCCTCTGCAATCTGCGGGAATCAGGTGTGGGCTGCGTCACGTTCGAGTTGAATGAGGGCAAGTGAGCGAACCTGTAGGGGGTCCAGGTGAGTGCTTCCCGGCGTAGTGGGACCACCGACGAGCTGGGGCCGGACGAGCCCGAGCACCCCGAGCGGTCGGGCGAGGACGGTCCGGAGGGTGTGGCCGGCGTGGACGGCCCGGTGGGGCCGGACGGCACCGATCTGCTCGCCGCGCTGCTCGACGGCATGGACGCGGCCCTGTGCGCCTTCGACGGCGACGGAGTGGTCACCCACTGGAACCGCGAGGCCGAGCGCATCCTCGGCTGGAGCGCGGCCGAGGCCGTCGGCCGGCACGGCTTCGCCGGCTGGGCCGTGCGGGAGGCCGACGCCGAGGAGATCGAGGGGCGGCTGATGGCCGCCATGCACGCGCCGGGCCGCCAGGTGCACGAGTTCGCGCTGCTCACCAAGGACGGCGGCCGGGTGCTCGTCCGCACGCAGTCCGCCGCCGTACGCGGGCCCGACGGCAAGCCCGCCGGCCTGTACTGCGCCTTCAGCGAGGTGCACACCCAGATCGACCTGGAGCGCTCCATCGCGCTCAGCGAGGCCCTCTTCGACGACGCCTCCTGGGGTGTGGTCCTGGTCGACGCCGACCTGCGCCCCGCCGTCGTCAACGCACACGCCGCCCGCGCCCTCGGCACGGGCCGTACGGCCGTCCTGGGGCGTCCGCTGGGGGACTTGCTCACCCGGGGCGTCGAGGAGCTGGAGAACGCGCTGGCGCACGTCCTCGCCGAGGGCGCGCCGCCCGCCCCCGCCGAGCTGTGGGTCGGGGTGCGCACCCCGGAGGGCGAGAAGCGGCGCTGCTGGCGCAGCGGCTTCCTGCGGCTGGCGTCGCCGCTCGCCGAGGAACCCGTGCCGCTCGGCGTCGGCTGGCTCTTCCAGGACGTCACCGAGGCCAAGCAGGGCGAGCAGGAGGCCTCCCTGCTGCGCTTCCGCGCCAACCAACTGCACCGGGCCGCCCGCGCGGCCGTCGAGTGCGAGGACCCGGCCGAGGCCGCCACCGTCCACCTCGACTTCGCGCTCGCCGGTTTCGCCGACCACGCCCTGGTCGACCGGGTGATGGGCGGCACGGCGGCCGATGTGGAAGGGGCCGGTCCGGCCCGGCTGATGCGGGTCGCGGCCACCCCGTCCGGCGGTCCGGGCCCCAGCGCGCTCACCGGCCACGCGGGCCTGCCCGTCCGCTACGGCGACGCGCATCCGGCGCTCCAGTGCGTCGCGCGGGCCGGTTCGGTGCGGGCCGGCTTCGGCTCCGTCGCGGCCGACGAGGCCCGGGAGTGGGCGCGGGCGCGCCAGTGGCCCGAGGACACGGTGTACGCCCTGTGCGCGGTGCTGCGCAGCCGTGGCCGCACCCTGGGCGTCGTGACGTTCCTACGGGGCGCCGGCCGCACCGCCTTCGAACGCTCCGACGCGATCTACGCCGAGGACGTCGCCGTCCGCATCGCGACCGCGCTGGACCTGGCCGACCTGACGGCCACCAGCCGCTAGCCACCAGGCAGTCACCAGGCGCTCAGTGGTGGTAGAAGATCCGGTCGCGGTACTCCTCCATGAGCCGCCCGTTCCAGTCGTGGCCGCCGTCGACGTTGCCGGAGCGCAGCAGCGGGGGCTCGATGCCGCGGTCGGCGAGGGCGCCGGCCGCGGTGGCCATGACCGCCTGGAGGAGGGCGCTGGTGACGACCGTGGAGGCGGGGGCGAAGGGCGCGGGGACGGTGTCGAGGGTGAGCTCGGCGTCGCCGACCGCGATCTTCGAGTCGAGTACGACGTCGCAGTGGTCCTTGAGGAACGTCCCTGAGGAGTGCCGCGACGTCGTCCCTGAGGTGTACGCCACCGAGGTCACGCCGATCACCTTGACGCCCAGGGCGCGGGCGCCGAGGGCCATCTCCACGGGCAGGGCGTTGCGGCCGGAGAGCGAGACGATGACGAGGGCGTCGCCCGCGCGCAGCGGCGAGGCGCCCAGGACGGCGCCGGCGAGACCGTCGACGCGCTCCAGGGCGGAGCCGAGGGTGGCGGGCCTGACGTCGACGCCGACGACACCCGGCACCACGAGCAGGTTCATCAGGGCGAGGCCGCCCGCGCGGTAGACGACGTCCTGGGCGGCGAGCGAGGAGTGACCGGCGCCGAAGGCGAAGAGCCGGCCGCCGTCGGCCACGGTGTCGGCGAGCAGCGCCCCGGCGGCCTCGACGGCCTCGGCCTCCTCGTCGCGGGCCCGCTGCAACAGGGCGATCGCGGCGTCGAAGAACTGCGCGGCGAGCTTGCGGTCGCTCATCCGAGGGGCCCCTTTGCCGTATCGGGTGTCCGTGATCGCGTAATCGGTGTCCGTGATCAGGTGTCGCGGATCACCGTGCGGTCCGGACCAGCACGCTGTCAATACGGCAAGCAGAGGGCAAGCCGAGGGGACTCGCCCCCCTCGATGCAACCGCTGTAACCGCATGGTTCCACCGGCGCGGCACGCTTGTCAGTGGTATCCGGCAGAATTGACTCCAGGGCCAGCGCACGCGCCGGAGAGCCGTCCAGCCTTCGGCAGAGCTAATCAAGGGGCTACAAATGTCCGGACTGATCGACACCACGGAGATGTATCTCCGCACCATCCTCGAGCTGGAAGAGGAAGGTGTGGTCCCCATGCGCGCCCGGATCGCCGAGCGGCTCGACCAGAGCGGTCCGACGGTCAGCCAGACGGTGGCGCGCATGGAGCGCGACGGCCTGGTCTCCGTGGCCAGCGACCGGCACCTGGAGCTCACCGACGAGGGCCGCCGGCTGGCCACGCGCGTGATGCGCAAGCACCGCCTCGCCGAGTGCCTCCTCGTCGACGTGATCGGCCTGGAGTGGGAGCAGGTCCACGCGGAGGCGTGCCGCTGGGAGCAC
Source organism: Streptomyces sp. yr375 (assembly GCF_900110755.1). Classification (GTDB taxonomy): domain Bacteria; phylum Actinomycetota; class Actinomycetes; order Streptomycetales; family Streptomycetaceae; genus Streptomyces. The sequence continues at coordinate 139,482 of NZ_FOFF01000010.1, read as the reverse complement.
GTGATGAGCGAGGCCGTCGAGCGCCGCGTGCTGGAGCTGCTGCGCCACCCCACCGAGTCGCCGTACGGCAACCCGATCCCGGGCCTGGAGGAGCTGGGCGAGAAGGACGGCGCCGACCCCTTCCTGGACGAGGGCATGGTCTCGCTCGCCGACCTCGACCCCGGCGCCGAGGGCAAGACGGTCGTCGTACGCCGCATCGGCGAGCCGATCCAGACGGACGCGCAGTTGATGTACACGCTGCGCCGCGCGGGCGTGCAGCCCGGTTCGGTGGTGAGCGTGACGGAGTCGGCGGGCGGGGTGCTGGTCGGCAGCGGCGGCGAGGCCGCCGAGCTGGCGTCGGACGTCGCGTCCCACGTGTTCGTCGCCAAGCGCTGAGCAAACGCAGAGCAAACCCTGAGCATTGTTCAACTCCCGGGGCGCAGGGGGTAGTTGTGGCGTCCCGTCGAAGTCGTCGAATCGGAGATTGCCTGCGTCGAATCGCAGCGCTCCGCCGCTTCACGTGCCAGGCTGTCGCGTGAGGCATATGACCTGAGGGGGCGGGATGGTGTGCCGCAGCGCAGCGGAAGGCCCCGGTGCCGTGCGGCACCGGGGCCTGTCCTCCCCTGTTTCGACCCGGAGCCCCGAGCTCTCAAGGTCGTCCCCCTCGGACCGGTTTCCCCGAACGGTCCGCCTCCCGCAGAAGGTCTCCCCTCGGCAGCGGCGATCATTCCTTGAACCAGGTCACTCGAACGAGGGGTGTTGCTCGCGGAGAGTACATATCTCGAATGGGTATTCGATAGCCTGCGTGTGATCCGAAGTCTTTCGAAGTCTGACGGCAGCACAACGGTACGAGGGCCAGGGGGGTGCCAGGAACTGTGGCGCGACGCATCGACGTGACCGGGGCGGGCGGCGTACGTCTGGCGGCCTGGGAGTTCGGGGACCCGCCCAAGGTGATCCCGGCACAGTCCGCACGAGCAGCGGAAGCAGAAGCCGAAGCGGAAGCCGAAGGGGGCGGAGCCGGAGTCGGGGCCAGGGCCGGGGACGGGGAGAACGGGTCGGCGTCCCCGTCGTCGTCCTCGGGTGTCCTGTTACTGCACGGTCTGATGGGCCGGGCCTCGCACTGGGCGTCCACCGCCCGCTGGCTCTCCGAGCGGCACCGTGCGGTCGCCCTCGACCAGCGCGGCCACGGCCAGAGCGAGAAGCCCCCCGAAGCCGCCTTCACCCGCGAGGCCTACGTCGAGGACGCGGAAGCCGCCCTGGAGCAGCTCGGCCTCGCCCCCGCCGTCCTCATCGGCCACGCCATGGGCGCGCTGACGGCGTGGCAGCTCGCCGCCAAGCGTCCCGACCTGGTGCGCGGCCTGATCGTCTGCGACATGCGGGCCTCCGCGCTCGGCGCGGCCTCGCAGCGCGAGTGGGGCGACTGGTTCAAGTCCTGGCCCGTCCCCTTCGCCACCCTCGCCGACGTCCGCAAGTGGTTCGGCGAGGACGACCCCTGGGTGGAGCGCCCGAACCCCTCCCGAGGCGAGTTCTACGCCGAGGTCATGCACGAGTCGCCCGACGGCTGGCGGCCCGTCTTCGAGCCCGAACAGATGCTGAAGTCCCGCGAGACATGGGTCTACGACGCGCACTGGGAGGAACTGACCCAGGTCCAGTGCCCGGCCCTGGTCGTCCGAGGCCTCGACGGCGAACTGGGCCGGGCCGAGGCCCAGGAGATGGTCCGCGTCCTGCCACGCGGCGAGTACGCGGAGGTCGCCGACGCCGGCCACCTCGTCCACTACGACCAGCCGACAGGCTGGCGCACAGCCATCGAACCCTTCCTCGACACCGCCCTGACCCCAGAAACCCCCGGAACTCCCGAAGGCCCCGGGACTCACTGACGTCCCGGACCCCCCGGAGAACCGCAGTCCCCTCCGCCGTCCACCCTCACCTCACCCCTTGCTCACCGCCGTAAGGATCTCCGGCAGGCGCTGGGCCGTGCTGGGTGCCGCGAGGCGTAGGCCCAGTACGGTGATGGCCGTGCCGTACACCGCGCCCACCGGTAGGAGCAGCCAGGTCCAGGAGTCGCCGCCGGCGCTGACGTTCAGCCAGATCGTCAGCGCGATGACGGGGGCGCACAGCAGGGCCGCCGCGACCATCCCGCCGAAGATCGCGATCCAGGCGAGACCGGCCTGCCCGGGGGCGACGTTCTTGTGGCCCTCGGACGGGATCGAGTAGGGGAAGCGGGCCGAGGTCCACGCGCCCGTCGCCAGCATCGCGCCGAGCAGCGCGAGGGACAGCCCCAGCGCCTCGGGCAGCTTCGGCCAGTCGTCGAGCAGCGCCGTCGTCACCACGGTGACCAGCGTCGCGTACGGCAGGGTGATCAGCAGCAGGGCCAGCGCCCGCGCCCGCAGCTCCACGTACGCGTCCCGGGGCGAGGAGATGGTCAGCGCGACCATCCAGAACGCCGACGTGTCCTGCCCGAACTGGTTGTACATCTGGACGCCGAGCATCCCGGCGGCGAAGCACGCGAAGTAGATCGAGCCGGTGCCCTGCACCGCGTTGATGACGGGCACGATCAGCCCGATGGCCAGCGAGGTCACCCAGGCGGCCTTCGTCTTCGGGTCGCGCCAGATGTAGCGCAGGCTGCGGTCCATCACGGTGCCGGTGCGCCCGCCGGGCAGCAGCCGCGCCAGGCCGGTCGGCCCCGCCGGGCTGCGCCGGTCCCGCGCGGCCGGTTCGGCGGCCTGGAGGGTGGAGCCGTCGGGCGAGGTCATCAACCGCGTCAGGCTCCGCGCCCACGCCGCGATCAGCAGCCCCAAACCGGCGGCGCTGACGGCGAGTTGCGCGACGCCGACCCCGTACGCCCCCTTGCTCACCGAGTCGACCGCGCCGACCGCCGAGGCGGGCGGCAGCCAGCGCAGCACGGCCGTCGCCGGATCGAGCTGCCCGAGACCGGACGCCCCGAGCCGCTGCACCCCGAAGTTGACGACCTGCACGCCGACCGCGATCACCAGCCCGCTCAGCACCGCCAGATCACGCCCCTTGCGGCTGCTCAGCAGCCGGATGTTGGCGGCGGCCACGGCCCGCGCGAGCGCCACGCACACCAGCAGCCCGAGCACGACGGCGAGGACGGCCACCGCCCAGGCCGCCGCCCCGTGCGCCACGGACACCACCGACCCCACCAGCAACAGCAGCGTGAACAGCGGCCCGATGCCCACCAGCGAGGCCGCCAGCAGCGCCCGCACCAGCGGCCGGGGCCGCAACGGCAGCATCACCAGCCGGGTCGGGTCCAGGGTCTCGTCGCCGCTGGGGAAGAACAACGGCATCACCGCCCACCCCAGCCCCAGCACCGCCACCAGGAGCACCACCAGCGACACGGCGTGCTCGTGCCCGCGCAACGCGATCAGCCCGAGCAACTGCAACACGGCGAGCGCCAGCGCGACGACGGCGGAAGCGACGAACGCGGCCCGCCGACCGCCCGACTGCTTCAGCCCGTTGCGCAGCAGCGACAGCTTCAGCCGGACGAGGGTGGAGGTCACGCCGCTCATCGGGCGGCCCCGCCGCCGAGCCAGTCGAGGTCGGAACCGGTGTCCCGGCCCTGCGCCCCGACGAGTTCGAGGAACGCCTGCTGCAAGGAGGGCGCGGCCCCTCGCACCTCCGCCAGTGTGCCGTGCGCCCGGATCCGGCCCGCCGCCATCACCGCCACCCAGTCGCACAGCGACTCGACGAGTTCCATGACGTGGGAGGAGAAGACGACCGTCGCCCCGGACGCCGTGTACCGCTCCAGCACCCCTCGGATGATCTGCGCGGACACCGGATCGACGCCCTCGAACGGCTCGTCGAGGAACAGCACTTCGGGGTTGTGGAGCAGCGCGGCGGCGAGCCCGATCTTCTTGCGCATGCCGGTCGAGTAGTCGACGACGAGCTTGTGCTGCGCGCCGGCCAGGTCGAGGACGTCGAGCAGTTGCGTGGCCCGCTTGTCGACCTCGGCACCGGGCAGCCCCCGCAACCGCCCGCTGTAGCCGAGCAGTTCACGCCCCGACAGCCGCTCGAACAGCCGCAGCCCCTCCGGCAGCACCCCGATCCGCGCCTTCACCGCCACGGGATCCCGCCACACGTCGTGCCCGGCGACCTCGACGGTTCCCTGATCGGGCCGCAGCAACCCGGTCACCATCGACAGAGTGGTCGTCTTCCCCGCCCCGTTGGGCCCGACCAGCCCGATGAACTTCCCGGCGGGCAGATCGAGATCAATCCCAGCGACCGCGACCTGCTGCCCAAACCGTTTCCAGAGCCCACGCACACGTAAGGACGTCATGCACAAACCCTACGGCGACGACAAGCGCACCGAAGGGGCGCGGGGAACTGCGCGAGCAACCACGATGTAGCCGCACTCGCCACTCAACACAGATCACGCAGGACAGAAGGCGCCGTTAACGATCCCGACCGCACGCATAAGCAAGCGGCGAGATCAACTCCTCGGCATCCGGCAACCACCGATTGGCGGCAGTCGGCCGGCAGGCCCACTGCACGGCCCCCCGCGACCCGAACCGCGTAGGCGGCGCGGCCACGTACGAACCCTCGCCCAGCGTCACCAGATCGAGTGCCCCCAGCGACCACCCGAGCCTGCGCACCAGGTCCGGCACCTTCGCCGAAGCCCCCGTCAGCACGAAGAACTGCATGCGCCGGTCCGGCGTCAACGTGACGGGACCGAGCGTCAATTGCATGCGCTCCATCCGCGCCAACGCCAGGAACCCGGCCGTCTCCGGCACGGAGATCGCGTCGAACGTACGGCCCGTCGGCAGCAGGATGGAGGCGGTCGGCTGCTTCTGCCACATCCGGCGCGCGACCGTCGCACTGCCGGTGGCCTGCGTCGCCCAGTCGGGGCGCGCAGGGTGCGCACCAGGCGCGTCGCATGTCACGTCGCCACATGAGCAACGCTGCATTCCGTCGACGGTGTCGAGCCAGGTGCCGGGGAACACGTCCCAATGGCGTTCCTCGGCATAGCGAACAGCGGTCTCGAGCAGCGATTCCCCGCGCTGCTTCGGGATTTGAGTGGCGTCGGCGCCCGCGATGGTCTCTTCCACGATGAACACAACTCTAGCTGCCACCAGGGGTTACGCATGCCCATCTGCGCGGGCGAGGAGCATCGATTCGGCGTCCGGGGCGCATGGGTGCATGTGCGGGGGCGCGCGGGAGGAACGGGCGCGGTAGCGGGTAGTCACGGAAGGGGATGGGGGAGGGAGCCGCAGAGGCACCAGGAGCAGGGCGGGCGAGGGCCCGGAGCCGGACGGGGGACGGGCGGGAGCGGGGCGGGCTCCCGTCGGCAACCCGGAAATAATCGGCAATCCTCGGCAATCCTTAGCAAATCTCACATGGCTCGCATTTTCGTCATGTCGGTGGGCATTGATCTGCTCGGCCGGAACTTTTCGCAACTCTTCGGTACGGATTCCTTCGGACTCTTCAGACTCTTCGGACTCTTCGGTACGGAACTCCACAGGGGGTAGTGCCAATGGCCGCAAGGCCGCTAGTCGCGCGGCAGCCCAACGAACGGCTGCAGGCGCTCATCCAGGAGGCGGGGTGCTCGAACGCCGGGCTCGCCCGCCGCGTCAACATGTGCGGCGCGGAGCACGGTCTCGACCTGCGCTACGACAAGACGTCCGTGGCCCGCTGGCTACGCGGACAGCAGCCGCGCGGACGCGCCCCGGCGATCATCGCCGAGGCACTGGGCCGCAAGCTCGGCCGTACGGTCACGATCGACGAGATCGGCATGGCCAACGGCAAGAACCTCGCCTCGGGCGTGGGTCTCCAGTTCTCGCCGACGGTGCTGGGGGCCATCGAGCAGGTCTGCGAGCTGTGGCGCAGCGACGTGGGCCGGCGGGACTTCCTCTCCGGGTCGTCCGTGGCCGCCTCGGCGCTGGTCGAGCCGAGCCGCGACTGGCTGATCTCCTCACCCGACGCCCAGGTGGCGCGCGCGGTGGGACCCCGGGTGGGCCTGTCCGACGTCGCCGCCGTCAAGGCGATGACGCAGGCGCTGGTCGACCTGGACCACCAGTACGGCAGCGGGCATGTGCGCCCGGTCGTCGTGCACTACCTCAACAGTGTGGTCTCGGGCCTGCTGGCCGGCTCCTACCGGGAGGCGGTGGGCCGCGAACTGTTCGCCGCGGTCGCCCGGTTGACGGAACTCGCCGGGTACATGGCCGTCGACACCGGCCAACCGGGCCTCGCCCAGCGCTACTACATCCAGGCGTTGCGGCTCGCCCAGGCGGCCGGCGACCGAGGGTACGGCGGATACGTCCTCGCCGCCTCCATGAGCCACCTCGCGGCCCAGCTCGGAAACCCGCGCGAGATCGCCCAGTTGGCGCGCGCGGCGCAGGAAGGGGCGCGCGGACGAGTGACCCCGCGCGCGGAGGCGATGTTCCTCGCGGCGGAGGCGCGCGGGCACGCGCTGATGGGTGACGTACGCGGGGCGCAGGCGGCGTCCGGGCGGGCGGTGGCGGCGCTGGAGACGGCCGATCCGGCCGCCGGGGACGACCCGGCGTGGATCGCGCACTTCGACGAGGCCTATCTGGCCGACGAGTTGGCGCACTGCCACCGCGACCTGGGCCAGGCCGAGGCGGCGGCGCGCTGCGCCGAACAGTCCCTGGCCGGGCACCCGCAGAGCCGTGCGCGCCGGCGGGCGATCGGGTACGTCCTGCTGGCCACCGCCCAGGTGCAGCAGCGCGAGATCGAGCAGGCCTGCAACACGGGCCTGAAAGCGGTCGAGTTGCTGGAGACGCTCCGCTCGAACCGGGGCGCGGAGTACCTGGAGGATCTTCAGCAGCGACTGGAACCGTTCCGGGACGAGTCGGTGGTGAGGGAGTTCGGGGCGCGCCTGGAGTTGCAGACGGCGGCGTGAACCGGAAGGAGAGGAGAGGAAGGGACGGGGCGCCGATGCGTGGACGCGCGGGCGTACGGCGCTCCGGATCTGTTACCGACGTCACTGCGGGCCTCGCCGACCTCGGCGTCCGCGCTGGGAGGGAGATCACGTTCTGAGCTGCGCGTAGCCCGGGGTTCCGGGGACCCGGTAGCGTGAACCGACGATTCCGAAGGTCCCCCATTCGTAGGAGTCCCGGTGACGCAGAGTGGACAGGGCGAGGAGCCCTCGGCGCAGCCCGCGCGCGAAGGCATCGTGCTGCCCTCGGACGGTGGGGAACCCCTGCTGCCGGGAATGACGACACACACACCCCGCCCGGACCCCCGCCAGGGCCCACCGTCCGGCCCGCCGCCCGGCCCCTTGTCCGGCCACTACGGCGCGCAGCAGTACGGCGCTCCGCAGTACGGCGGCCAGGAGCAGGGGTACGGGCAGCAGCAGTACGGCGAGCAGCAGACGTACGGCACTCAGCAGTACGGGCAGCCGCAGCCGCAGCCGGGGTACGGACAGCAGGCGTCGGCGGGCGGGCAGACCTGGGGCCAGTCCTGGGGGCCCGACCAGCAGACGCCCGCACCGCAGCAGCAGCAGCAGTCGCTGCCGTCGTCGTCCCGAGGCTGGCCGCTCCCCGCCGACCAGGCCCACCAGCCGCAGCCGCAGTACCAGCAGGACCAGCAGCAGCAGTGGAACGGCTCGCAGTCGGCGGCCTGGAACGGCGGTGCCCAGTCGGGCGTGGGCGCGGGCGCGGGTCCGCTGCCGCCGGAGGGCGCACCGGCCCCGGCCGGTCCGACGTACGGCCAGGGCCTGCCGGGCGCACCGCTGCCGCCGGTGGACGAGGGCGCGACACAGTACATACCGCCCGTCCCCGCCGCCGTAGCCGTCGACGAGGGCGCTACCCAGTACCTGCCGCCCGTTCCCGCCGCTGCGTCCGTCGACGAGGGTGCGACGCAGCTTCTGCCGCCGGTCGGGCCGGGCGCGCTGCCGCCCGAGTCCCCGGCCGAGTCGACCCAGTTCCTGGGCCGGACCCCGCGGCACAACGCTTCCGGGCCGGGTCCGATGCCCGTCCCCGGTGCCCAGCCGGGCGGGCACTCCGACGCCGAGGCCACGCAGTACATCCCGCCCGTTCCCGCGCAGCCCGGCGGGGACCGGCAGCCGCCCGCCGAGTTCGAGAACCTGTTCCGCAGCGGGCCGGGCAGCGAGAGCCCGGCCGGATCCACGCAACAGCTACCCCGCTTCGCCGAGCCGCAGACGACCGGAGCCCCGGGATACGCCGGAGCCCCCGGATACGCGGCGCGTTCCCCGCAGCCCGCCTACCCGTCCCCGACCGGTGACCCGGCGGCGGGCGGGCGGCGCGGGGCGCATGAGGACGACGGCGGGCGGGGCGGTCGTAGCGGCTCGCGGGTGCCGTTGTTCGCGGCGGTCGGGGTGGCCCTCGCGGTCGTCGGCGTCGGCGCGGGCGCGCTGCTCTCCGGCGGGGGCGGCGGCGGCCAGAGCGGCGAGAACCGGACCGTCGCCGCGTCGGCGCCCGCTGCCGACGGGTCCGCGTCGGCGTCCGGCGGCGCGGCCGAGCAGCAGGCCACCGAGTTGGACAAGCTGCTGGCCGACAGCGGCAGCAGCCGGGCCAGCGTGATCAGCGCGGTCGCCGACGTGAAGGCCTGCGACAACCTCGCGCAGGCCGCCACCGACCTGCGGGACGCGGCGAAACAGCGCACCGACCTGGTCACCAGGCTGTCCGCGGTGAAGGTCGACCAGCTCCCGGACCACGCGGCGCTGACCACCGCCCTCACCAAGGCGTGGCAGGCGTCCGCGGCCGCCGACGAGCACTACGCGGCCTGGGCCGACCAGGTCGCCGGCAGCAAGAACAAGAGCTGCAAGAAGGGCTCGGCCCGCACCACCTCCGAGACGCAGCAGGGCAACCGCGCCAGCGGCACCGCCAGCGCCCAGAAGACGAAGGCCGCGACGTTGTGGAACGAGATCGCGAAGACGTACGGCCTGACGCAGCGCCAGCCCACCCAGCTCTAGCCCGCCGCGACCGCCCGCAGGTCAGTTCACGTCCGCCTGCTCCAGGGTCTTCGTCACGTCGACGAAGCCCTGCTTGGCGGCGACCAGCCGGCCCTTCTGCACGGCCTGGAGGGTGACGTCGGCGTTGACCAGGCGGGGGAAGCCGATGGACGCGAGCCGGTCGGTGAACTGCCAGCGGAGCGGCGGTGTGAGCCCGCCGGTGTCGATCTTCAGCCCCTTGTCCAGGGCGCCGCGCACGGAGCGCGAGGTCACCTCGCCGCCGGCCAGCGACTCCACGGCCTGCCGGAACGCGTTGTAGGCGATCCAGGTGGTCTGCACCCCGGTGTCGCCGGCGTCGATCCGGGTGTCGGAGAACGCCTGCTCGCTGATGACCTTCTTCATCGGGGCCCACGCGGGGTCGCTCGCCACGGGGTACCAGCCGGTGACGTACGACCCCTCGTACGGCCCGGAGCCGCCGCCCGCCGCGTCGACGACCGTCTGGTCGACGCTGCCGAGGACGGTGGCGGTGTTCACGGCGGGGTAGTCGGTGCGGGCGCGCCGGAAGGAGTCCATGAAGGTGCTGGTGCGGTCCCCGAGCGCGGGCACCACGCACCCCTTGCCGTCCCGGCTCCCCGCGCCTGTTCCGGATTTACTGCCGGTCGAGTTCTCCAGGGCGGCTTCGGACTGCGTCGCGTACTCGGTGGAGTCCTCCGGCGCGCGCTGGTCCTCGGCGGCGTGGTGCCCGCCGGCCTTCAGCCCGGCGTTGAGCATCGTGGGCAGCGCGTCGCCGGCGAGGGTGTCGGGGCGGACGAGGGTGACGGGGCCGCAGGTCGAGGCCAGCTCCTTGCCGAGGCCGGCCAGCAGCGAGGGCTGGCCGCCGTTGACGGGGTAGGACAACGGGCTGGTGAACTCCGCGTTCGTGACGCCGTAACCGCCGATGTAGGCGATGCCGTCGCCCTCCAGGTACGGGAAGAAGGCGTCGGAGTGCTGGCTGTAGGAGCCGACGACGGCGACCGCGTTCTCCTTGACGGCGCGCCGGGCGCACTTCGCTGCGGACACCGTGTCGTTGTGATCGTTGCAGGTCAGGACCTTGAGCTGGCGGCCGTTCAGACCGCCGTGGGCGTTGACCCAGCGGGCGTAGGTGCTGGCGAAGGCGGGCATGCCCGGCTTGTTGGTCGCGGACGTCCCCTCGGGCGCCCACGTCATGACGACGATGGGGTCGTCCCCGGAACCCCCCGAGGTACCGGGGAGGACCCCGCAGCCGACGGCGAGCGACGCGCAGGCGGCCGAGAGCGCGGCCGCTCTGACGGCCCTGGTGAAGCGGAAGGACCTGGGGAGGAAGGTGCTTCGCGGGAACGTGCGTCGCCTGCCGGTCATGGACATGCACGATTCCGTCACATCACCAACCTCGGGGTGACCTACGGTCGACGAGTAGTGACGGCAAGGTGAATTACAGGGGCGCGTGAGGCCCCTGTGATGGGGAAAAGTACGATCGGCGACCGTGCAAGGTTCGGAGAACACTTCCCGTCGCGGCCGTCGCTCCCCCACCATGGGCGGCATGCCACACAACGACATGCCGTGGTGGCGCTGGCGCAGCAATGTGCGCTCCGCGCTGCACATGCTCTCCGACCAGGCGTTCCAGCAGAACGTCTGGCTGGCCGGCGTCGAGGGGTACGGAGACGTCACCGACGCCGTGTACCGCCTCGTCGAGGACACCTGGCTCGACAACTGGTCCGCCGAGAAGTACGTCGGCACGATCTTCCGCGACTCGCAGGAGGCGGCCCTCGTCGACACCGCCGTACTGCGCGTCCTGCGGATCATGCACCAGGTCGGGCCGGACGCCCCGGTCTCCGCGTACGTCGAGCACCAGGCCTGGCCGGAGGCGGTACGGGCGGCGCGGGACGCGCACGTGCGGATGGCGGCGAGCGACGGCGACGACCCCGACGCACCGCCCCGCACCCTGGAGGTACTGCGCATCATGACGAGAACGGCATGACGAGAACGGCATGACGGGGTCGGCATGACGAGGTCAGCATGTCCGGGCCGTGACCGGGTCGGCGTGACCGGGTCGGCGTGACCGGGTCGGCATGACCGGGTCCGCGTATCGGACGCCGTTCTGTTCGCCCTGCACGGACATGAGACCCTGTCCCGCATGACTGAGCAGTCCACCCGAGCGACGGCGAGCCTCGCCGACCAGTACGTCCTCACCCTCTCCTGCCCCGACAAGCAGGGCATCGTGCACGCCGTGTCGAGCTACCTCTTCATGACCGGCTGCAACATCGAGGACAGTCAGCAGTTCGGCGACCGCGACACGGGTCTGTTCTTCCTGCGCGTCCACTTCTCGGCCGAGCCGCCGGTGACCGTGGACAAGCTGCGCGCGAGCTTCGCGGCGATCGGCGACTCCTTCCACATGGACTGGCACATCAACCGCGCCGACGAGAAGATGCGCATCGTCCTCATGGTCAGCAAGTTCGGGCACTGCCTGAACGACCTGCTCTTCCGCGCCAGCATCGGCGCGCTGCCGGTGGAGATCGCGGCCGTGGTGTCCAACCACACCGACTTCGCCGAGCTGGTGGGCTCGTACAACACCCCCTTCCACCACATCCCGGTGACGCGGGACAACAAGGCGCAGGCCGAGGCGCAGCTCCTGGAACTGGTCCGCGAACAGGACGTCGAACTGGTCGTCCTGGCCCGCTACATGCAGGTGCTGTCGGACGACCTGTGCAAGCAGCTCAGCGGCCGGATCATCAACATCCACCACTCCTTCCTCCCGAGCTTCAAGGGCGCCAAGCCGTACCACCAGGCCCACGCCCGCGGTGTGAAGCTGATCGGTGCCACGGCGCACTACGTGACGGCCGACCTCGACGAGGGCCCGATCATCGAGCAGGAAGTCGAACGCGTCGGCCACGGCGTCACCCCGGACCAACTGGTCGCCATCGGCCGCGACGTCGAATGCCAGGCCCTGGCCCGAGCAGTCAAATGGCACGCAGAACGCCGAATCCTCCTCAACGGCCGCCGAACAGTCGTCTTCGCGTAGCCACCCGGCGTCGCCTACCGCTTGGTCGAGAGTAGGCGCAGATTTTTCCCACTCCTTGCCGAACTTTCTGGCGTACTGGGTGTTTCGGGCTTCTCCTTTGACTCTCTTTTGCCTTTTGGTGGCCCCTCGATGAGGCATCCTGTTCGTTTCTTTTGCCTACCCGGTGCGAACTGTGTGTGTATTTGGTCGAATTAGTGGCGCTCGTAGCTGATTGACACGTGGCACCCCTCGGGCTTTGATCACCCGACTGTAAGGAGTCTGTAAACACGGGGTGAGGGCCATGAGGTGGGGCAGGCGTGCGCCAGGACGTAGATCCTGGCTGGTGGCATCGGGGTTGCTCGTACCCATGCTGGGTGCCCCAGTAGCCCGAGCGGTCGCTGTGACGCCGTCGGAAGCCTCATCGGCGACTGCCGACGCCGCTGACCTGTCACCCGAAGCGGCGGCCTCGCGGAAAGCCGCGGAGTCCGGCTCGCCCGTCGAGGTAAGTGCGGAGACGACCCCCACGCAACTCGTCACGGCGCAGCCGGACGGCACCTTCACGGTCGACTTCGATCCGACTCCGGTGCGCGTGAAGAAGGCGTCCGGGTGGGTTCCCGTCGACACGGACCTGGCGACCACCTCGTCCGGGGACGTCGTGCCGAAAGCCGCCGCGGTGGACGTCGCCTTCTCCGGGGGCGGCTCACGCGACCCCCTTGCCGCCATCACGCAGGACGGTAAGACGTACAGCGTGGGTTCGCCGTGGACGCTGCCGGTGCCGAAGCTGTCGGGTTCCACCGCGACGTATTCGGATGTCATGCCCGGGACGGACCTGGTGGTGCAGGCCACGCCGGACGGCTTCAGCGAGAACCTGGTGGTCAAGTCCCGCGACGCGGCTCAGAACGAGAAACTCTCGAGCATCGCGTTCCCCGTCTCTGCTGACGGTGTCTCCGCGCATGACACGCAGGCCGGTGGAGCCGCGTTCGTGGACGATCAGGGGCGCCCGGTGTTCACCACGGGTACCGCGCTGATGTACGACTCGTCGGCGATCGCCACGGCCCCACAGGCAACGGGCTCGGCTACCGCCTTGAAGGCTTCGTACGTCGTGGGGGCCGCTGCATCCGGCCAGGCTGAGGCTTCCGGGGACGGCGCGTTGGACGGTCCGGCCCCGGGGTCGAAGTCGCAGGTCATGGATGTGACGGTTTCTGACGACGCGCTGACCCTGAAGCCTGACCGTTCGTTCCTCGACGACCCTGACACCACCTACCCCGTGGTGCTGGACCCGCAGACGACCAGCGCCTCGCTGTCGGGCTGGACGACGGTGTGGTCGAGTTCGCCTTCAACGTCCTTCTGGAAGACGTCGCACTCGCTCGGCGTCGGCTACGACGCATGGGTCGACAACAAGAAGGCCCGCTCCCTCTACCAGTTCGACACGCACACCCTGGGCGGTAAGAAGATCCTCTCGGCGACTTTCACCGCGTTGGAGGTGTGGTCGGCGAACTGCACCGCCAAGGCCGTGCAGTTGTGGCGCACGGGGGCGATCTCGGCGTCGACGAAGTGGTCGGCGCAGCCGTCCTGGGCCGCGCAGGTGGACTCGGTCACTGCCGCCAAGGGCTACTCGTCCTCCTGCCCTGGCGGAAACGTTTCCTTCGACGCGACCAGCGCCGTCACCTACACCGCGGGCCAGTCCTCCTCGACGACGACGCTCGGTCTGCGGGCCCCCGGCAACGAGGACGACGCGTTCGCCTGGAAGCAGTTCGCCTCGCCGTCGGACACCAAGCCCACCCTGTCGGTGACCTTCGTCTCCAAGCCGAGCGCTCCGACCGGAGTGAAGACGTCCAGCCCTAGCCTGGCGTGCGCCGCGGGCCTCGGCACCGCCGCCGTGATCCGGGACACGACGCCCACGGTGACGGCTGCCCCGAAGTCGGCGGACGGTTCGCAGTCGACACTGCGCCCGAACTTCGAGCTGTACCGGTACGACGCGAAGGTCGGGGATCCCCTGATCGCCTCGGGAAACCCGTCGGCATACACGGCTTCCGGTACAGCCGGGACGTGGACGACTCCGGCACTGACCAACGGGCAGACGTACTGGTTCCGCGCCCGCAGCCAGTACAAGTACACCTTCAACGGCACGACCGGCTTCATGTACTCGGCCTGGAGCCCGGCCTGCTGGTTCCGGATCGACAGCTCGGCTCCCGTTCAGCCGGACGTCGACTCCACGACGTACCAGGAGTGCGCGAGCCCGGAGACTCCGGACGACTGCACGGCCTACGGCGGCGTCGGGGCGGCCGCAGCCTTCACTCTCAAGGCCAACGGGGCCTCGGACGTGGTCAAGTACACCTACCAGTTGAACGACAACCCGGTGCGGACCAAGACCTTCACCACCGCGACGACCTCCTATGCCCTGTCCCTGGTCCCCGATGTGCGCGGCGTGAACACCCTCACCGTCCAGACCTGGGACTCGGCGGGGAACGTCTCGGCCAGTTACACCTACACCTTCAAGGTCGCGCCCGGCGCCGGCCCGCTCTCCCAGTGGTCCATGGACGAGGGTGCCGGCACCACGGCGGCCGACGCGGTCGGCGGCAGGAACGCGGCCCTGTTCGGGTCGGCCACCTGGTCCGACCACGCCAGGCTCGGCAAGTCGGTGCAGGGCGACGGCACTTCGTCGTACGCGGCCACGGCCTCTCCGGTACTGGACACGACCAAGAGCTTCACCGCCTCCACGTGGGTCCGACTGACCGGCAACTCCCACGATTCCGTGGCCCTGGCCCAGGCGGGTGCGAACGGATCCGCCTTCGCCCTGTCCTACTCGGCCGCCGCCAACGCCTGGGTCTTCAACCGGTACGCATCCGATGTCGTGGCGCCGACGATCGTCCGTTCGACCTCGACCGCCCTGCCGGTGGTCGGTGTGTGGACGCACCTGATGGGTGTGTACGACGCGCAGGAACAGACCATCCAGCTCTTCGTCAACGGCGTCCCGCAAGGCGTCCCCGTCTCCTACACCACCCCCTGGCAGGGCACCGGCGGCCTGCAGTTCGCCCGCGGTCAGCACGGCGGCGGCTTCTCCGACTACTTCGCCGGCCAGATCGACGAGGTCACCGTCTGGAACCGCATCCTGTCCGAGGAGGAGATCGCCGATCTCCAGGCCATGACCGACGCGAGCACCGGCCAGGCCCGGCCGGCGCCGGCCGCCGAGTGGGGCATAGAGGAGACGTCCGGCACCACCGCCGCCGACTCCTCCGGATACGGCCACCTGGCCACCGTCGCCGCCGGCGGCACCTGGGCCACCGACGCCGACGGAGGCAAAGGCAACGTCCTCTCCCTGGCAGGGACGTCGACGGCCAATGCCACCGTGACCGGCCCCATCGTCGACTCGCAGGGCGACTTCACGGTCGCGGCCTGGGCCGACCTCGACGCGTCGGCGCTGTCCGACACGTCCGTGGCCCACCACATGAGGATCGCCACCCAGTCCGGCGGTGTCCGCGACTCCTGGGGCCTGTGGTACGACCAGGCCGCAGGCTCCACGCAGGGTATGTGGGTGTTCGGCCGCACCACCGCCGACACCACCGGGGGCTCCGTCGTGACCGTGCCCGCCGACATCGCCTCCGCCCAACTGGTCGATCCCGGTCACTGGACCCTCGTGACCGGCGTCTACGACGGCGCCCACCACCAGCTCTTCCTCTACGTCAACGGGGTCCGGCAGGGTGCCCAGGGCGACACCGGCACGGGCGACGACACCGGCGACGGCATCGTCTTCACCCAGCCCTGGCAGGCCACCGGCACCTTCAACATCGGCCGCGGGCGCACCAGCACAGGCGCGTACAGCGACTACGCGCAAGGCCTCGTGGACGACGTACGGGTGTGGACGGGCGTCATGTCCGACACCGCGATCGACCAGATGTACGTCAACGAAGTGCCCATCCCTCTGTAACACCGCCCGCCGAAACGGCGTACGCGACAGACCAGCAGCGGACTTTTCACACGTCACACGATCGGGAGTGCAGTCATGGGTGGGCTACGGCGGACACGGCTGTGGGTCGTCGCCGTCACAGCGAGTGCCCTGGTGGCCACGGGACTGGGCGCGGCCCCGGCCGTGTGGGCGACCGAGCGGCACGGGCACAACACGGCCGACGTGCCCGACGTCAGGAACGGCACCGCTGTGCCGTTCACGGCCACGAGGTTCGCGAAGAAGAACCAGGCCAATGCCGCTGCCGCCCGTACGGCGGCGGCGGTGGCGAAGCCGGTCGTCTGGCCCGTCGCGTCCGCCGCCACGCTCCCCGTGGCGGGCAGGATCACTCCCGCCAAGGCCACTTCGGTCGGAAAGCTGCCGGTCAAGGTGAGCGCCCCGGCCACCGGCGCGGCCCCGGCCAAGGTGGCGGTCAAGGTCGCCGCGCACCAGACCGCGACGGCGCTCGGGATCAACGGCACGGTGTTGTCCGTGGCCCGTGCCGACGGCCGCAAGGGCGCGGCCAGTACCCGGCTGACCCTCGACTACTCCGGTTTCGCGAACGCCTACGGCGGTGACTACGCCTCCCGGCTCACCCTGGTGCGTCTCCCGGCCTGCGCGCTCACCACCCCGGCCGTGAAGAAGTGCCGGACCACGACACCGGTCGCCACGACGAACGACGTCGCGCACCACACCCTGACCACGACCGCCCCCGTGAACTCCTCCGCCGTCACGGCCTTCGCCGCGACCGCCGCTGCTGCCACCTCGGGCGCCGGTTCCTACCAGGCGACCTCGCTCAACCCGTCCGCCGCTTGGAACGCGGGCGGCTCCAGCGGTGACTTCACCTGGTCGTACCCGCTGTACGTGCCTCCGTCCAACGGCGGCCCGGCACCCAACCTGGCCATCACCTACGACTCGCAGAGCGTCGACGGCCGGCTGCCCTCCACCAACAACCAGCCGTCCTGGGTCGGCGAGGGCTTCGACCTCTCGACGTCCTACATCGAGCGTTCCTACGACTCCTGCGACGACGACGGGCAGAAGGACAAGAACGACGAGTGCTGGGCGAACGACAACGCCACCCTCGTCCTCGGCGGCAAGTCCAGCCCGCTCATCAAGGACAGGACCAGCGGCGACTGGCACCCCAAGACCGACGACGGCGAGCGCGTCGTCCGCTCCACCGGCGCCACGAACGGCGACAACGACGGCGAGTACTGGACCGTCACCACCGAGGACGGCACCCAGTACGTCTTCGGCAAGAACCGCCTCCCCGGCTGGACCACCGGCGCCGCCGTCACCAACTCCACCTACACCGCACCGGTCTTCGGCGACGACTCCGGCGAACCCGGCTACGACCAGGGCACCGCCTTCTCCGGCCGCGCCCTCACCCAGGCCTGGCGCTGGAACCTGGACTACGTCGTCGACCCGCACGGCAACGCGATGTCGTACTGGTACACCAAGGAGACCAACTACTACGCCAAGAGCGGCACCACGACCGACAACGGCACGGCGTACGACCGCGGCGGCTACCTCAGCCGCATCGACTACGGCATCACGTCCGCCACCGTCTTCGGCACCGCGCCCGAGAAGGTCACCTTCACGACCGCCGAACGCTGCCTGGTGACCAGCGGCGAGGACTGCTCCTCGCTCACCTCGACCACGGCCGCGCACTGGCCGGACGTGCCGTTCGACCAGATCTGCGCCTCCGGCAAGGTCTGCAAGGCGACCGGGCCGACGTTCTTCTCCCGCAAGCGCCTCACCGGCGTCACCACGAGCATCTGGGACGCGAGCCTGGCGACCCCGGCCTACCGGGACGTCGACTCCTGGGCGCTCGCGCACTCCTTCCCCGACCCCGGGGACGGCACCTCCGCCGGACTGTGGCTCAAGTCCATCACCCGCACCGGCAAGGACGGCGCGACCACGGCCATGCCGCCGGTCACCTTCGACGGCATCCAGCTCTTCAACCGGGTCGACACCACGCACGACGACATCGCAGCCCTCGTCAAGTGGCGTGTCCGCAGCATCACTTCGGAGACCGGCTCGGTCCTCACGGTCAACTACTCCGACCCGCAGTGCGTCGCGGGAACGACCATGCCGAGCAGCCCGGACTCGGACACCCTGCGCTGCTTCCCCACGTACTGGCAGCCGCCGTTCACGGCCGATCCCCAACTGGACTGGTTCCACAAGTACGTCATCACCCAGGTCACCGAGTCGGACCCGACCGGCAACGCCCCGCTGAAGGAGACCGACTACACCTACAACGGCTCCCCGGCCTGGCACTACGACACCGACAACGTCACCTCTCCCGCCAAGCGCAAGACCTGGTCGGTCTGGCGCGGCTACGGCAGCGTCACGTCGACGTCGGGTGACGCGCAGTCCACCCGCACGAAGACCGTCTCGACGTACTTCCGCGGCATGGACGGCGACAAGCAGTCCGACGGCACCACGCGCACCGCCAAGGTCACCGACTCCACGGGCACGGCAGTGACGGACGCCGATCCGCTCGCCGGCACCGTCCGCGAGTCGATCGCCTACAACGGCAGTGCCGAGGTGTCGGGCACGATCACCGACCCGTGGATCCGCCAGACCGGCACGGACGGCACCCGCGCCTCCGCCTACACTCGCGCGCAGACCGTCCACGACCGCACCGACCTGTCCTCCGGCGGCACGCGGGACACCACCGTCACCACGACCTACGACGACACGACCGGCGCGGCGCTCACGGTCGACGACTCGGGCGACGCCGCCGTCACGGGCGACGAGCAGTGCACCCGCACCACCCTCGCCGACAACACCTCCGCCTGGCTGAGGGCTTTCCCGGTCCGCGTCGAGACGGTCGACGTCGCCTGTGACTCCACCACCGCCCGCCCGGACGACGTCGTCTCCGACGTCCGGACCCTCTACGACAGCCAGGCGTACGGCACCGCGCCGACGCTCGGTGACGAGACGTCCACCCAGCGGCTGTCCTCCTACAGCGGCGGCAGCCCCGTCTACCAGACGGTCTCCACCAGCCACTACGACAGCCAGGGCCGGGTCGACTCGGTCAAGGACACCAACGCGGCGACCGTCAGCACCACCAAGTACACCCCCGCCACCGGCGGCCCGCTGACCGCCACGGTCACGACGGACGCCAAGAGCTACGCGACGACGACGAACTTCGACCCCGCCCGCGGGATCGCCACCTCCGTCATCGACCCGAACAGCAAGCGGACGGACTACGCGTACGACGGCCTCGGCCGCGTCACCGGACTGTGGCTGGCCAACAGGTCCAAGTCCGCGAGCCAGCCCGCGAGCCTCGTCTACAGCTACGCCGTCTCCAACACGGCCGCCTCGGTGGTCTCCACGGGCAAGCTCAACAACGACGGCACGACCTACGACACCACATACGCCCTGTACGACGCCCTGCTGCGCCCCCGCCAGACGCAGACCCCCGCACCGGGCGGCGGCCGCGTCATCGCGGAAACGAAGTACGACAGCCGAGGCCTGGCAGTGGAGGCCGACGCCGACTACACGGACACGTCCAACCCGTCCGGCACCCTCGCCACCATCACCTCCGCCGTCCCCGCCCAGACCCTCACCACCTACGACGGAGCAGGCCGTCCCACGGCGGCCGACTTCTACGCCGACGGCGCCAAGCGGTGGACCACGACCACGTCGTACGGCGGTGACCGGACGACGGTCACCCCGCCGCACGGCGGGATCGCCACCACAACCCTGACAGACACCCTCGGCCGTACGACCGAGACCCGGCAGTACGACAGCGGCAGCCCCTCCGGCTCGTACACGTCGATCAAGTACGCGTACGACGCGAAGAGCCGCCTGAAGTCGGTCGTCGACGACGACGGCAACACCTGGTCCTACGGCTACGACCTGATGGGCCGCAGGACCAGCGCGACAGACCCGGACGCCGGCACGACGACCACCGCGTACAACGAGCTGGACCAGGTCGCCGCCACGACGACCGCGGTGGGCACCGCCGAGGTGAAGACCCTCAGCTACTCCTACGACGTCCTGGGCCGTCAGACCGACATGTACGACGGCACCACCAAGGACGCCGCCCACGAGCTCGCCAGATGGACGTACGACTCGATCGCCAAGGGCCAGCCGACGTCGGCGATCCGCTACGTCGGCGGCAGTACGGGCCAGGCGTACATCAGCCAGGTCGGCGCCTACGACTCCCTGTACCGGCCGACCCTGACACGGGTCACGATCCCCTCGGTCACCGGCGAGGAAGCCCTGGCGGGCTCGTACACGTCGACGATCGGCTACAACCTCGACGGCACCGTCCAGGTGACCTCCGACCCGGCGGCCGGCGGACTGCCCTCCGAGTCCCTGACCTACGGCTACAACGACCTGAGCATGCCCACGACGCTCAAGGGCGCCACGGGATACGTCCAGGACACGAGCTACACCAAGCTCAGCGACATCGGGCAGGTGACGCTGGGGGTGTCCGCGTCAGACACCGCCAAGTGGCTCCAGATCACCAACACCTATGAGGACGGTACCCACCGCCTCAAGCGCGAACTCGTCACGGACGACGCCCAGACGGCCCCCGTCCAGGACACCGCCTACACCTACGACGACTACGGCAACCCCACCAAGGTCGCCACGCACGCCGACGCCACGGACGACGTCCAGTGCTACCGCTACGACGGCCACGACCGCCTCTCCGAGGCCTGGACCGCCACCGACGGCTGCTCCGCCGACCCGTCCACGGCCGTCCTCGGCGGCCCGGCCCCGTACTGGCAGAGCTTCGCCTACGACGACCTCGGCAACCGCAAGACGCAGGTCGACCACGCGACGACGACGGGTGGCAACGACAGCACGACGTCCTTCGTCTACCCGACGCCGGGCACCGGCCAGGCCCACACCCTGACCTCCTCGACCACGGTCACCGCGGGCACGACGACCGCGAACTCGTACACCTACGACGCGTCCGGCAACACCCGCACACGCACGCTCAACGGCAAGACCCAGACCCTCGACTGGGACGACGAGGGCCATCTCGCCAAGGTCACCAACGCGGACGGCACCTCGGCCTCCTACCTGTACGACGCGGGCGGCAACCGACTGCTCTCCCGGGACGCCTCGGGAACGACGCTCTACCTGGGCGACACCGAGGTCCACCTCGTCAAGGGCACGACGACGACCACGGGCACGCGGTACTACGCCTGGGCGGGGCAGACGATAGCCGTCCGCAGCAGCTCGGGCAGCCTGCAGTGGCAGGTCACGGACGCCCACGACACCGCCGAGACAGCGGTCGACGCCACCACGCAGGCGATCACCCGCCGCCGCCTCGACCCGTTCGGCAACACACGCGGCACCCAGCCGACCTCGGCCGCATGGCTCGGCGACAAGGGCTTCGTCGCCGGCATCCAGGACACCACCAGCGGCCTGACCCACCTGGGAGCACGGGAGTACGACCCGACGATCGGCCGGTTCGTCTCGGACGACCCGATCCTCGAACTGACGGACGCTCAGCAGATCGACGGATACACGTACGCGGCCGACAACCCTGTCCGCGGCAGCGACCCCTCCGGTCTGCAGATGCCCGCCGACCAAGGGTGCGCCGGCTCCAGTTGCGCACAGAGCGATCAGAAGTCCACGCTGGTCGACACCGGCTCGGTCAACGACGGCGGGACCCATCACAGCGGGGGCGGCGGCTCCCACCACAGTGGTGGTGGCGGCTCGCATCACAGTTGCGGCTGGTCCTTCTCCTGCCACGTGTCCGGCCTGGCCCACAAGGCCTACCACCTCGTTCAGCAGCACCCGGTGATCGCTGCTGTTGTGGCCACGGCCGTCGTCGTGGGCGTCGTGGCGTGCGTCGCCGCGACAGCGGGCGGCTGCGGAGCCGTACTGGCGGCGGGCGCCGAGGGCTTCACCGCCGGTGCGGAAGCGGGCAGCCTCAGCGGAGCTCTGGTGGGCGCGTCCGTGGGGGTGGCGGCCGAAGGCGGTGCCGTCATCGCGGGGGCGGCGGGCATCGCCGGAGCGGGAGCGGCAGCCGTCGCGAAGGGAACCGAAACAGCCTCCGCGGCCAAGGCGGCGACCCGGTCCGGGGCCAAGGCGGCGGACACCGCGGCGGAGGGGACTGCAGCCGCGGGCGCGGCCAGGGGCGGTCAGCGCGCGGAGGCGGCTGCGCCCCGGAGCGGCGCAGCCAAGTGCAACCACAGCTTCCTGCCCGCG
This sequence comes from Streptomyces sp. yr375, assembly GCF_900110755.1. GTDB lineage: Bacteria > Actinomycetota > Actinomycetes > Streptomycetales > Streptomycetaceae > Streptomyces. The sequence continues at coordinate 117,477 of NZ_FOFF01000010.1, read as the reverse complement.
ACCAAGGTCCTCATGGCCGACGGCCACGAGAAGAAGATCAAGGACATAAAGGCTGGGGACAAGGTCAGGGCAACCGACCCCGAGACCGGCAAGAGCCAGCCCCGCACCGTCGAAAAACTGATCACCACCAAGGACGACAAGGACTTCGCCACCATCACGATCCGCGACGGCGGCAAGTCGTCAAAGATCGTGGCGACGGTGACCCATCCGTTCTGGGTGGATTCCAAGAGTGCGTGGGTCGACGCCGGCCACCTCAAAGCTGGGATGCGACTGCATGCCGCCGCGGGGCTTGCCGTCGCGATCTCCTCGGTCGAGGTCTGGCACGAGGAGCATCTCACTCATGATCTGACTGTTTCGGTTAACCATACGTACTATGTGCTGGCCGGCTCGACACCGGTCCTGGTGCACAATTGCGGCGGGGATGAGGGAACGGCGCTCGTTCATGCTCACGTCGGCGATGGAAACAACGTCCACTTCACTGTTGAGGTAATGGACGGTGGGGGAAACATCACGCACTCTGAACTGATGCCCAATGCTGGCCATACTCAGACTGCTATCCGTGACTATCAGGGACTGGCCGGGACGAGCACGTTCTCGTTCAGGCTGCCGAATTCTGGGGCGGCGCGAGCCTTCCAGGCGCAGAAAATCGGAACTGGGCAAGGGAGGTATGATTTCTTGACCAACAGCTGCCTGACCCACGTATGTGATGTCCTGCAGAAAGGAGGCGTAACAGACCTCCCGGATACTGGCGTGCGAATTGCTGCTTGGGCAAGGCGCGGTCTACAGTCCGCTTTTAGAGATGACTGATGAGACGCTCAGTGGCGCGCCGTCGCCCCGTTCTTATCTCTGGTACGCAGCGGCGGCCGAGCCGGCTGGCGCAGATTATTTTATCGAGGTTTGCGAAGTGAATAAGGAAAGTTCTCCCTATTTTGCGCCCTTCGTTCACATGGTCTCTGACGGCCGTCTGGGATGGGACGCTATCTTGCTGGCGGGTAGGGGTATCGCAGCGTATGCGGCTGCTCAGGCTTGGATGCTGAGGGTCGGGAAGAGCGTCCCGGACCCCATGCGCCTTGCGGAGTTGATCGAAGGTTTTGGATCGGCCGTAGAGCAGATCCCCGACCTGTGGATTCGTTTCGACGAAGGAAGGATTTCTGAGGTGGATTTCGTGATGCAACTTACCGAGATCGTCGAATACATGGAAGCTTGGCCGGGTGATGAACTCTGAGAAATAGGATGGAAGAGTGAGCGTTGAGGCAGTGGTGAATCGCGAGGGCGTGGAGGGTGTCCCCTCCATGGTCGCCAGGGCGATGGGGCGGGATTGGTACCGAGAGCATCTGGATGGCATGGATCCGGTGCGGGGCGTACGGCCTGAGGGGGCGTTGGTCGAGTACGTCGTTGATGTGGGTGCAGTGGCGGGCGCGACCGGGAATCCGGTGCTCGTGCTGGCCCCGGACGGGCGCAGGATCGCGGCACGCGTGGTGGACACGGTGATCGCGACCGTGTTCGCGTGCCTCGGCTTCTTCGTGGAGGCCGCCTCGACCGACGGCGTCGCGCTCGTGGTTCTCCTGCCGGTGGGGTTCGTGGCCGGTGGGCTGCTCTATTACCTGCCCCTGGTGCACTGGTGGGGCACGACCGTCGGCAAGCGGATATTCGGGCTGCGGGTTGCCCGGCTGTGGTCGGACGGGACTCTTCCGCCGTCGTGGAAGGACACGTTCATCCGGGAGTTCGACCGGGGTGCCTTCCTCGCGATTCCCGTGCTGAACCTGCTGGTCGGCGCGATCCTGCTGGCGTACATGGTGAAGGACCGGGGGGCGTATCACCAGAGCAAGTCCGATCGCGCCGCCCGGACGGTTGTGGTGCGGTGGCCGGCGTATGCAGGAGGGAACTGATGGGGGACGGAGTGAAGGCAGTTCGGCGTTCCGTGGGGACGGTGACTGTGGTGGATGTGTTGCTGCGCTGGGTCTGGATTCGGCGGCGTACGTCCGCGCAGGACATCGAGGACTTCAGGAACGGGCAGCCGTTTCAGGTTGTGGGGTTCACCAAGAGCATCGGCGGGGCGGCCGTCGCCTCGATCGGCAGGGGCAAGGAGATCGTGCGGCTTCGGCAGGGATACCTGCGTCTTGCCGTGGGGGACGCGCCGGTCTGGACCGATCGTCGGGGAGGGCGGAGCGTGGCCCTGAGGCCGCCCTTCCGGCTTGAGCCTACGGGCGAGAAAATGCCCATGGCGCCGAAGTTCGAGCGCTATGAACTGGCCACGGCCGACGGGACGTACGACGTGGCGGTTCCGAAGAAGGACGGCGCGCTGGTGCGGTTCGTCTTCGGTGCGGCGCGGGGGTGAGGGGCCCCTCGGGGTCGGTGACGGCGTGTTTCGCCGCACGGCGTCGCTCTCACATCCGGCTCAGTGCCGCTGCCGCGAACAGTACGTCTCTGATCGCGTCTCGGTCTCCGAGTTGGCCCGCCGCCGCTTCCTCCGGGGAGACGTGGCCGGCGGCCAGGCGGCAGAATTCGACGTCGTCCAGGGCTACGTGGGCCACCTCGTGGGCGGCGGAGCCGACCGCGCCGGGGGAGTCCAGGGGGATCAGCCACTGGCCGCCGCCCGAGCCCTCGATCTCCAGGCGGAGGCTGCGGCCGGGGCGCCCTGCGGTCACCAGGTGGCGGGTGGACGAGGGGGTGGCCAGGCCGGCTCGGCGGCGGGCCGCGAGGGTTTCCGGCAGCATGCGCGCGGCCAGGTCGATCATGCTGTGCAGGTGGCGCGGGGCGGGCGGCGCGTAGGGGTAGTGGACCGCGTCCGCGATGTCCTCGGCGTGTACCCAGCACTCGAAGGCGCGGTCCAACATCGCGTCCCGCAGGGGGAGTTCGAAGTCGCCGTACGAGACCGGCAGGGTGCCGGGGCCGTCGCCGGTGAAGGACACCGTGCGGACGAGGGCGTGGGTCTGTTCGCGCCAGGGGGCGCGCACGGAGCGGGTGGGCGGGTAGTGCGAGCCCGTCCAGAGCGCCTCCGTGCGTTCCGCCGGGCCCTCCCTGTCCTCCCTGTCCTCCCCCTGTCCAGTTGTCTGTTCCGTCGTCCCTTCCGGCGTTCCGTCTTGTGGTTTTTCTGCGGCTGCCATCGGGTCGTCCAGGCCCAGGGCCGCCGCTACCAGGCCGTCCACGGCCAGTAGGTGGGCGATGACGCCTGCGACGGTCGTGCGGCGGTATGTCTCGCCGTCGCCGCGGAACCAGCGCAGCCGTACGGGCGCGTGCCACTCGGCGTCGCCGAAGTCCTGGAGGAGGGCGTCGAGCCGGGCGGTCTCGGCGTCGTACGGCGTCGCCCAGGACGGGACCGGGATGCGGGGCGGGCGGCGGCCCAGGCAGGAGTCCAGGACGCGGGTGCGCAGGCCGGGGTCGAGGTCGAGGCTTTCCGGGCGCTGGAGCAGGCCGACCGCCTCGCGCAGTCGCCGTGCCTCGTCGGCGCAGGCTCCGCAGTCGCCGAGGTGGTCCTCGACGGCCGCCGTCTCCTCGGCCGAGCAGGCGGCCAGCGCCCACGCGCCCAGCAGGGCCTTGAGCACCGGGTGCTCGAGCCGGAGCGGTTGCGGGGCCGCCGCCTGCTCGCCGTCGTGCCGCGGCGCGTGGTCGGTCGGGCCGGTCACGCCGCACCTCCGTAGCCGGGCGGTGACCCTGGGGGCGCGGTGTCGTGGGCCGTGGAGAGGAGTTGCAGGCCGAGGCGCAGGCGGCGGCGGGCCTCGTCCTCGGTGACGCCGAGGTCGGCCGCGGTCTGGCGGTAGTCGCGGCGCTGGAAGTAGGCCAGTTCCAGGGCGGCGCGCAGCGGGGCGGGCATGGCCTGGACGATGTAGTCGGCGCGGGCGGCGACGGAGGCGTGGCGCACCCTGCGCTCCAGTTCCTCGGTGGCCGCGGCGGAGCCGTGGCTGGTCTCGGCCAGCGCGGCGGTCTCGGTGGCGCGCAGTCGCTGCACGGCGAGGCGGTGCGTCAACGCGGCGACCCAGGTGCGCAACGGGCCCTGCTTGGGGTCGTAGGCGTCGGGGTTCTCCCAGACGTGGGCGAAGACCTCGCGGGTGACGCCGTCGGCCGCCCCTTCGTCTCCGAGCACGCGGTGGGCGAGACCGTGCACGAGGGAGGCGAAACGGTCGTACAGCTCGCCGAGGGCGGCCGCCTCACCGCGTGCGAGTCGCTGCTGCATCTTGCGGTCCCAGCGGGGCGGTGCGTCCTTCTTCGCCATGCGGCCCCCTCACCCCTGCCCATGCCTGCACTCGTGCCCGTACCTGTGTCCGTGCGTGTACCTGTGTCCGTGCTTGTGCCCAGACTGCGTCCACCGTCACCTCGAATGTAGTCGGCACGTCTGACAACGCACGCCCCTTTGTTTCAAAGCACGCCCCGGGGCCGCGAGCACCTGGTATGGGCCGCGCCTACCCGACAGTTACAGATCGAACCGGACTACATGTGACGGAAACAAGCCTCTTTCCCTTCGTTTCCCTTCCTTTCGGTTTTTGCTTCGGTGTTTCGGGGCACAGCCGCTGGGCAGCCGCGCTGCAAGGAAGCGAAGGGGCAGCTTCCGTTCACAGCGAGCGAAAGGCGTGGTGGTGGCCTTCAAAGTGACCGGCGGCGAGCAGGGCGGATGGGCCGTGCTCCACGTGTCGGGCGAGCTGGACCTGGTGACGTCGCCGGCGCTGCGTCAGCGGGTGCACGACGAGGTGGCCGAGGGCCGCCACAGTCTCGTCCTGGACCTCTCCGAGGTGTACTTCTGCGACTCCAGCGGCGTCGGTGTCCTCATCGCCGCCCGCCGTCTCATGCGCTCCTGCCGGGGACGGCTGCGCCTGATCCTCCCCGCGCGGGGCGCGGCCGAGGACTCCCACGTCAACCGGGTCCTGGGCGCGCTGGGCGTCCGCCGCCTCTTCGACGTCTACGGCGACCTCGAGGCGGCGCTGGACGAAGGGACGGAGCCGCTCTCCGCCTGAGGGAGGAGCCGCTCTGTGCCTGGGGAGGAGCCGCACTCCGCCAGAGGGTGGCGTGTGCGACACCCGCGTCCCGGAATTCCCCCGGTCTTGACACAGCCGTCACCTTCTCGCTGCCGGGGCGTCGCCGGCGTCGTACGCTCCTGACCTGAAGCATCCCCCCCGCGACGACGTAAGGCGGCCCGAGAAGACATGGTCAGCAGTGAGTACGAGCGCAGGATCGCCGCCCGGTTCGCCACCTTCGACCGGGTCGGCAACGGCTACATCGACCGGACGGACTTCAGCGCGGCGGCCAAGGCGCTGCTCGCCGAGTTCGCCACCGCGGCCCGTTCCGACAAGGGGCAGGCCCTGTACGCGGGCGCCGAGGCGTTCTGGCAGGGCATGGCCGGCATCGCCGACCGGGACGGCGACCAGCGCATCACCCGGGAGGAGTTCGTGGGCGGCGCGGTCAAGCGCCTGCACGACAACCCGGAGCGGTTCGCCGAGATCGCCCGCCCCTTCCTGCACGCGGCCCTGGACATCGCGGACGCCGACGGCGACGGCCGGGCCACGGTCGACGACACCGTACGGGTCCTGAGGGCCCTCGGAGCCCCCGACGAGGTCGCCCGGACGGCCGCCGCGGCCCTCGACGCCGACGCGGACGGCAAGGTCGGCGAGGCCGAGATCATCCCCGCCTTCGCCCGCTACTTCACCGTCGCCGAATAGCGCTGACCCCGAACAGTTCTCACCCCGAATAGCGCTCACGGAGCTTGTACTTCAGCACCTTCCGGAGCGTCTCGTTGCGCGGTAGGGCGTCCACCACCTCCAGCCGCTCCGGCAGCTTGTGGACGGACAGCCCGGCCGCGCGCAGATACGAGGTCACCGCCGCCAGCGTCAACGGCTCCCCCACCCCTTCCACCACCGCGCACACCAGCTCCCCGCGCTCCGCGTCCGGCAGGCCGATCACCGCCACGTCGCCGACGGACGGGTGGGCGGCGAGCAGGTCCTCGATCTCCTTGGCCGACACGTTCTCCCCCTTGCGGATGATGACGTCCTTCAGCCGCCCGGTGAGGACGAGGTGCCCGCTGTCGGTCATGCGCCCCAGGTCGCCGGTGCGCAGGAAGCCGTCCGCGTCGAAGGCCTCGGCGGTCTGGGCGGGGTCCAGGTACCCCTGGCACACCGCCTCGCCGCGCAGTCGTACCTCCCCGCCCGCCGCGACGCGTATCTCCATGCCCTCGGGCGGTCGCCCCTCCGTCGTCGCGAGGTTCTCCGGGGTGTCGTCCGGCGCGCCCATGGTGATCATCGGCACCTCGGTCATCCCGTACCCGTGCGTGAGCTGCACGCCCAGCTCGCGCACGACCGCGTGGTACACCTCCGGCGGCTTGGGCGCTCCGCCGCCCGCGAGGAGCCGCAGCGAGGGGATCACGGGGACGCCCGGCCGCTTGCGCTGCTCGGCGAGGAACATCGAGTAGAACGCCGTCGACCCGCCCGCGACGGTCACCCCGTGCCGCCGGTACTCCGCCAGCGCGTCCGGCAGCGCGAAGTGCTCGAACATGACTGCCGGGAAGCCGTACAGCAGGAGCATGACGGTGTAGTCGGGGCCGGCGATGTGGGCGTACGGGAACGCCATCGAGCCCACGTCGTCGCCGGACAGGCGCAGCGCGTGCGCGAGGCACGACCCGCCCGCGATCAGCGAACGGTCGGTGTGCAGCACGCCCTTGGGGTCGCTGGTGGTGCCCGAGGTCCAGTAGATCCAGCGGACCGAGGTGCCCTCGGCGGGCGGGGCGGGGAGGCCGGCGGGATCGCCCTCGGGGAGGTCGTCGTACGCCTCGAAGACGCCCTTCGCGCCCAGCCTGCGGGCCATCTCGGTGTGGTCGAAGCCCCGCCACACGCCCGGCACCGCGAAGAACTCCGCCTTCGACTCGCGCAGCGCGAAGCCGACCTCGCGGTCGCGGTAGAACGGGATGACGGGCGACTGCACGGCCCCCAGGCGGGCCAGCGCGAAGGACAGGACGGCCGTTTCGAGGCGGGTGGGCAACTGCCAGGCGACGACCGTGCCTGGGCGTACGCCCAGGTCGTACAGGCCTGCCGCGACCCGCTCGGCGCTCGCGCGCAACGCACCGAAGGTCAGCGCGCGCTCCTCCTGGAGGAGGACGGGGCGGTCGGGGGTGAGGTCGGCACGGCGCGCGAGGAGGTCCCAGAGGGTGCGGGACGAACTCAGCTCATGGGCGGTGTCGTTCACGGCGGCCCCCTGCCGGTGACTGACGGACAGATGACCGACCGGCAGGTAACTGACGGGCAGTCAGATCGTGGGCAGAGCGTAGGGCTGGTCGGCTTGTCGGTCCATAGTCGCGGGGCTAGCCTTCCAGGGAAGCCATATCTGACGGTCCATCAGAAACCGTGTCCGTCAGAAACCACCATCAGAAACCGTGGCTCGCGAACCGGAACGAACCGGAACGAACCGGAACCTCAGGCCGGAGGGGACCCATGACGGAACTGCCCCGCATCATCAGCGTCGACGACCACGTGATCGAGCCCGCGCACCTCTTCGCGACCTGGCTGCCGCGCAAGTACCGGGACCGGGGCCCGCAGCCCCTCACCGCCGGGATCGGCGAGCTGGCCTACGTCGCCGGGAAGTACCGGATCACGATGGACCCGGACGGCCAGCCCACCGACTGGTGGATCTACGAGGACCTGAAGTTCCCGTACAAGCGCAACATCGCCGCCGTCGGGTTCGACCGGGACCAGATGACGCTGGAGGGGATCACCCGGGAGGAGATGCGGCGCGGCTGCTGGGACCCGAAGGCGCGGCTGGCCGACATGGATCTCAACCATGTCGAGGCGTCCCTCTGCTTCCCGTCCTTCCCGCGTTTCTGCGGGCAGACGTTCGCCGAGGCGCACGACAAGGAGGTCGCGCTGGCGTGTGTGCGCGCCTACAACGACTGGATGGTCGCGGAGTGGTGCGGGGGCAGCGGCGGACGGCTGATCCCGCTGTGCCTGATCCCGCTGTGGGACGTCGGTCTGGCGGTGGCGGAGATCCGGCGCAACGCGGCCCGTGGGGTGCGCGCGGTGACGTTCTCCGAGATCCCCAGCCATCTGGGGTTGCCGTCGATCCACTCCGGGTACTGGGACCCGTTCTTCGCGGTGTGCGAGGAGACGGGGACGGTCGTCAACATGCACATCGGTTCGTCGTCGCAGATGCCGGCCGCCTCCCCGGACGCGCCGCCGGCCGTCCAGGCGTCCCTGTCGTTCAACAACGCGATGGCCTCGATGATGGACTACCTGTTCAGCGGGGTCCTGGTCCGCTTCCCGCGCCTCAAACTCGCCTACTCCGAGGGCCAGATGGGCTGGATCCCGTACGCCCTGGAGCGCGCCGACGACGTGTGGGAGGAGCACCGCGCGTGGGGCGGGGTCAGAGACCTCGTCCCCGAGCCGCCGTCGACGTACTACTACCGGCAGATCTTCTGCTGCTTCTTCCGCGACAAACACGGAGTGGCGTCACTCGATGTGGTGGGCCGCGACAACGCGACCTTCGAGACCGACTACCCGCACGTCGACTCGACCTTCCCGCACACCAAGGAGGTCGCCCTCGACCACGTCAAGGGCCTCGACGACGAGACGGTCTACAAGCTGATGCGGGGCAACGCGATCCGCATGCTGGACCTGGACCTCGACAAGTAGCCGGGTCGGGGATCGAGGATTTGGGGATCAGGGGGCTTGCCATGGATCTTTCCGACAGTGCCGAGGACGCCGAGTTCCGGGCCCGGCTGCGGGAGTGGCTCGGCAAGGCGCTGCCGACGCTCCCGCCGCAGCCGTCCCCGGACGACTGGCCCGCCCGCCGCGCCTACGACCTCGGCTGGCAGCGCACGCTTTACGACGCCGGGTACGGCGACGTCCACTGGGGCGCCTCCCCGACCGTCCGGCTGATCTTCCTGGAGGAGACGGAGAAGGCGGGCGCGCCCTATGTGGGGGCCGGTTTCGTCGGGCTGCTGCACGCCGGGCCGACGATCGCCGCCGAGGGGACGGCCGGGCAGCGGGAGCGGTGGCTGCCGCCGATCCTGCGCGGCGAGGAGGTCTGGTGCCAGGGCTTCAGCGAGCCCGACGCCGGGTCCGACCTCGCGGCGCTGCGCACGCGCGCGTGGCGCGACGGCGACGACTACGTGGTGAGCGGCTCCAAGATCTGGACCTCGCACGCGGAAGTCGCCGACTGGTGCGAGCTGTTGGTGCGCACCGACCCGGACGCCCCGAAGCACCGGGGCATCACCTGGCTGGCGATGCCGATGGACGCCCCGGGGATCACCGTACGGCCGCTGCGCACGCTCGCCGGGTCGGCCGAGTTCGCCGAGGTGTTCCTCGACGAGGTGCGGGTACCGGTCGGCAACCGGGTGGGCGAGGAGAACGACGGCTGGCGCGTCACGATGGTGACGCTGTCCTTCGAGCGCGGCACCGCCTTCGTGGGCGAGGTCGTCGCCTGCCGCCGCGTGCTGGGCGAACTCGCCCGCGAGGCACGGAGCGACGGCCGCTGGGACGATCCCGCCCTACGGCGGCGGCTGGGCCGCCTCAACGCCGAGTTCCGGGCGCTGTGGCGGCTGACGCAGTGGAACGTGAGCGAGGCGCAGACCACGGGCGGCCTGCCGGGCGTAGCGGGTTCGGTTTTCAAACTGAGGTACTCGCAGGCGCGCCAGGAGCTGTACGACACCGCCGCCGACGTCCTGGGCGACGCCTCCCTGGACCTCGACCACCCCTGGACCCGCGACCGGCTCTCCTCCCTCTCGTACACCATCGCGGCCGGCACCTCGCAGATCCAGCGCGACATCGTGGCCGAGCGGATCCTCGGCCTCCCGAAGGGACGGTGAGGGGTGGTGAACTCTCCGCCATGCGTTTTCAACTGACGGAGGATCAGCGGGCGCTGCGGGACGGGGTACGGGGGCTGCTGGCGCGCCGCTTCGACCGTACGGCGCTGCGGGCCGCCGTGGACCGGCCGGGGCGGCTGGACCGGGCGCTGTGGCGGGAGCTGGGGGCGGCCGGGTTCTTCGCGCTGCGGCTGCCCGAGGCGGCCGGCGGCGTCGGACTCGGGCTGCCCGAAGCGGTGTTGGCCTTCGAGGAGGCGGGCCGCGTCCTGCTGCCCGGGCCGCTGCTCGCCACCCACCTCGCGGCGGGACACGTGCCCGGCGCGGCCGACGGCGAGACGGTCGTCGCCGCCGTCGACGGCGGCGGGCTGGTGGAGTGGCTCGCGGCGGCGGACGTCGTACTAGGCGACGCGGGAGGGGGTGCGGGCGAGCCTGTGCGGGTGCGGTCGGTGGATCCGTCGACGCCGCTGCACCGGGTTCCGGGCGCGGTGGTCGCCGTGGACCCCGTCGCCGTCCTCCTCACCGCCGCCGAGCAGCTCGGCACGGCCACGCGCGCGTGCGAGCTCGCCGTGCAACACGCCCGGACGCGTGAGCAGTTCGGGCAGCCGATCGGTGCCTTCCAGGCGGTCAAGCATCTGTGCGCGGAGCTGCTGGTACGGGTCGAGGTGGCCCGCGCGGCGGTCTACGCGGCCGCCGTCACCGCCGACCCGGCCGACATCGCGGCCGCCCGACTCCTCGCCGACGAGGCCGCCGTACGCGGCGCGCGCGACTGTCTACAGGTGTACGGCGGGATGGGGTTCACCTGGGAGGCGGACGTACACCTCCTGCTCAAACGGGCCTGGGTGCGCACCCGACGTGCGGGCGGCGGCACGGAGAGTGAGGAACTGCTCGCCGCTGACCTGCTGTCAGGAGCGGGCCGCTGAGGGTTTTTTGGCGGTGTTTCACGACGTCAGGCGGCGTCGGAAGGCGGCTGCCTGCGGTGTTGGGCCGGGTGTGGGACGGGGGGCCGTACCGGCGGCCATGCGGGCGGTCGTACGGGTGTCGCGGATTGTGGCATACCGGAATCACTGAGCGTTGATATCGGGTTGTGTCCGATGCGTGACCCGTCACGGGGCGGAGTCGGCGGGTCGCTCCGGTACCTTCTGTGAGATGCGAGTGGTTCCGAGCATGAGCCATGCCGGCGGTACCCCTGGGGTGAAGCCGGATCCGGCGGTGCGCGCCGCCACTCGCTGGGCGGACGGGCGACCGGCCCCCGCCTGTTCGACTCTTCGCAACGAGCGTCGCACAGTATCCCGCACGGGTACTCCTTCGCGCTGGAATATGCCCGAAGCGCTTGTTGAGGTGACTGTAGGTCAACCAAGCTGTCTCGTAAGGGATTCACGTTCCGTCACGCTGCCTCTGGCTGTTGTTCTGGCCATGCAGAAAATGGCTACGATCGTGGCCCCCGTCGTCATGGTGCACACGCGGCTCGCGTGGCTTGCGTGGCGCACGGCCATGTGTCCGCCGGTTCGGATGGTGTGAGCGGTGCAGGTGCTTCAAGTGCAACTGGAGATCCGGCCCGACCCCGCTGAGGTGGGGCGCGCCCGCAGGTGGGCCCGTTCGCGGCTCGCCGGGTCCGGGATAGGAGACGAGGAGCCGCTCGCCGAGACGTTGATCCTGCTCGTCTCCGAGTTGGTCACCAACGCCGTCGTGCACACCGGCTGTCCGGCCGTGCTGCGGCTCTCCCTGCCGGGCGGCGGGGCGGTGGTCGACGGCTCGGGCGAACCGTCCATCGTCCGCCTGGAGGTGGCCGACACCAGCGGCCGGGCCCCGGTGCCCCGGTGCGCCGGTGACGAGGCGACCGGCGGCCGTGGCCTGGCCCTCGTGGACGGCCTCGCGGACCGCTGGGGCTGGAGCGTCGAGGGCGCGGGCAAGCGGATCTGGTGCGAGCTGGACCGCTGCGCCGGCCCCGGCCCCGGTAAGGCCGAGCCCGGCAAGACCGTGGCCGATGCGGCGGCTGCCGCTGCGGCGGTCAATGCCGCGCTGGGCAGGGCTGTGGCGGGTCGGGGGCAGGCTTGTGAGGGGCTCGAAGGGTTCGAAGGGTTCGCCTTCGAGGTCGTCTGAGGTGGCTGGTGTCGGAGGTTCGGCAGGGCGGGGGCACGGGAGCAGAAAGCGCTCTCGGCCTTGGCCGGTCCGGGGTCGGTGCGCCCGCTGTGCTTCCGTGCGCGCCCACCGCAAAGGGTGCGTAAGTGATAAATCCCCGTTCGGGTGTTGACGCGTCGTGTTCATGTGATCACGCTTGTGCTCAGCGATTCGCCGTGAGGGGACGGCGAGGGCTTCGGTGACGGAGGCCCTCGGCGAGTGTGGGTCGTGATTCGGCGTCGGTTCCCTCAGGGCCGAGGGGGGTCGGGGTCGGACGCCGGAGGCGGATGGCGGTGTGCGGTGCCGTGCTCGGGGCGGGCGCTGCGCACCGCCAGCCGACGTTCAGGGTCTTTCGCGGTCCGGTGTGGTCCGGTGTGGTCCGGTGCGGTCCTTGGTCGGAGAACGGTGACGGTCAGAGAACGGCGACGGGGGCCACCGGAGTTCCCGTTCCGCCGACGAAGGGTTCGGGCATCGCCGACAGCAGGAACGCGTAGCGGCCCGCTTCTCCACAGGCTGTGGACAACTTTTCGAGATTCCAGTTCTGGCCCTGCAACATTCCCATCTCCACGAGGTCGAGCGCGTGCACGGGCAGCCACAGGTCGTCGATCTCGGGCGGGAAGATCTCGAAGGTCAGGGTGTCGTTCGCCACGGCGGCCACATCGCGCGCGTGGAACCACTCCGGGGTGCGCACCGACAACCCCGGCGAGGGGAAGCCGTACCCCTGCTTGTCGCCGGCCAGATAGATCTGGACCTGTCCGGTCCGTACGAGCACGATGTCGCCGGCGCGCACGCGCGTACCGGCCAGTTCCTCGGCCGCGTCCAGGTCCTCCGGTGTGACCGCGTGACCGCCCGCCAGCCGATCGACGCCACGCGCGCGTGCCACGTCCAGCAGCACCCCGCGCGAGACGACGTGCCGCGCCTTGTCGATGCCGCCGAACTCGGCACCGCCGTGCGCGGTGATACTGGCCGCCGGACGGCCGTTGTAGAGCTTCCCCGAGTGCGAGACGTGGGTCAGCGCGTCCCAGTGGGTGCCGGCCTGGAGGCCCATCGTCACGGCGTCGTCGCTGCACGCCACCGTGCCCGGGCCGAAGATCTCCCGGTTGATCTGCACCATGGTGTGCAGCGGGTTGATCCGGCCCGGGATCATCCCGGTCTGCACGCCGTCCTCCCGCAGGGGCAGCGCGAGCGGGACGCGGCGGCCGGTGCGGACCTCGGCGACGGCCGCGCGGACGACGTCGTCGGTGACCAGGTTCAGCGTGCCGATCTCGTCGTCGGCCCCCCAGCGCCCCCAGTTGTTGACGCGCTTGGCGATGTCGTGGAACTCGACCGGCAGTGTCATTCCATGCCTCCCCGGGGCTTGTCCCTGACCGGCTGACGGGTCAATCTAGTCCTCGCATCTCAAATCTAACGGTCCGTCAGAAACTGTGGGAGGGGGCCGGGCATGGGGAACTTCTTGGCCGGCAAGGTCGTCGCCGTCACGGGCGCGGGGCGCGGCATCGGACGGGCGGTGGCACTCGCGGCGGCGGCGGAGGGCGCGCGGGTCGTCGTCAACGACTACGGCGTCGGCGTGGACGGGGCCGCGCCCGTGAGCGGGATCGCCGAGGCCGTCGTCAAGGAGATCGAGGCGGCGGGCGGCGAGGCCGTCGCCGTCGCCGACGACATCTCGACCATGGCGGGCGGTCAGCGGCTCGTCGACGTGGCGGTGGCGTCGTACGGCCGGGTCGACGGGGTCGTGTGCGTGGCCGGGATCCTGCGCGAGCGGATGCTGTTCAACATGACCGAGGAGGAGTGGGACCCGGTCGTCGCCACCCATCTGAAAGGCACGTTCACCGTGTTCCGGGCGGCCTCGGCGGTGATGCGGAAGCAGGGCGCGGGGACGTTGATCGGTTTCACCAGCGGCAACCATCAGGGGTCGGTGTCGCAGGCCAACTACAGCGCTGCCAAGGGCGGGATCATCTCGCTCGTACGGAGCGCCGCGCTGGGCCTGCACCGGTACGGGGTGACCGCCAACGCGGTCGCTCCCGTCGCGCGTACGCGGATGTCGGCCGGGGTGCCCATGGAGTTGGCGGAGATCGGGGAGCCGGAGGACGTGGCCGCGCTGGTGGTGTACCTGCTGTCCGAGCGGGCTCGGGAGGCGGGGGTGACGGGGCAGGTGTACACGGTCGCCGGGCCGAAGATCGCGGTGTGGGCGCAGCCTCGGGAACTCCGTTCGGTTTATGCGGACGGGGTGTGGTCGCCCGAGCGGATCGCGGAGGTGCTGCCGGGGAGTGTGGGGGTGGATCCGATGCCGATGCTTGCGCGGGTGGAGGAGATGCGGCGGGCTGCGGCGGATGGGGAACGGCCTAACGCCGCCCAATAGCTCGGGTGTGCTTGTGGGTCGGCGGGTGCGGGCTCGTCGTGGCTGGTCGCGCAGTTCCCCGCGCCCCTGGGTGGGGTGGGCTCGCCGTTGATCGAGGAGGGCACCGTGGATTTCGGTTTTACGTCCGCCGACGACTCGTTCCGTGCCGAAGTGCGGGGCTGGCTCGAGGAACATGTTCCGCTTGCATCGGGTGACCGGCGTTCTTGGGAGCGGGTGCTCGGGGCCGCCGGGTGGATCGGGCTCGGGTGGGGAGAGGGCGGGTACGGGAACCGGACCGGCTCCCTCACCCAGCAAGTCGCCTGGGCCGAGGAGTATGCGCGGTCGGGGGCGCCGGGGCGGTCCGGGCACATCGGGGAGAACCTGTTCGCGCCCACCCTTCTCGCGCATGGCACGGACGAGCAGAAGGCGCGGTTCTTGCCGACGGTTGCCGCTGGGGATGAGTTGTGGTGTCAGGGGTACAGCGAGCCGGGGGCCGGGTCGGATCTTGCCGGGGTTCGGACGCGGGCCGAGCTCGATGGTGACGGGCGGGTTTATCGGGTCAGTGGGCAGAAGATCTGGACCTCGCTCGCCCATGAGGCCGACTGGTGTTTCGTGCTGGCCCGTACCGACCCGGAGTCGACGCGGCATCGCGGGCTGAGTTTTCTGCTCGTGCCGATGGATCAGCCGGGGCGGATCGAGGTGCGGCCGATCCGGCAGTTGACCGGGACCAGTGAGTTCAACGAGGTCTTCTTCGAGGGGGCGCACGCGCGCGTGGAGCATGTCGTGGGCGCGGTGGGCGACGGCTGGCGGGTCGCGATGAGTCTCCTCGGCTTCGAACGCGGCGTGTCGACCCTCGCCCAGCAGATCGGCTTCGCCGCCGAGTTGGGGCGGGTGGTGCGTACGGCCGTGGAGACGGGGGCCGCCGACGACCCCGTCGTACGGGAGCGGTTGGTGCGGCTGTGGGCCGAGTTGCGGACGATGCGGTGGAACGCGTTGCGGACGCTGGGGGGCAACGGCGGGCCGGGTGCGCCGAGTGTGGCCAAGCTGCTGTGGGCGGGCTGGCATCAGCGGCTGGGGGAGGTGGCGGTGCAGGTGCGGGGGGCTGCGGCGGGCGTCGGGCCGGTGGACTGGTCGCCGTCCTCGCCGTACGAACTCGACGACGCGCAGCACCTGTTCCTGTTCTCGCGGGCCGACACGATCTACGGCGGCTCGGACCAGATCCAGCGCACGATCATCGCCGAGCGCGTGCTCGGCCTGCCCGGAGAGCGCAAGGGGGGCGTCTGATGCGTGGCGTGGTGTTCGACGGGAAGCGGGCGGAGGTCGTCGACGATCTCGTCGTACGCGATCCGGGGGCCGGTGAGGTGCTGGTCGCCGTCGCGGCGGCGGGGCTGTGTCACAGCGATCTGTCGGTCGTGGACGGGACGATTCCCTTCCCGGTGCCCGTCGTCCTCGGGCATGAGGGTGCGGGGGTGGTGGCGGCGGTCGGTTCAGGGGTCACGCATGTCATACCTGGGGACCATGTGGCGCTGTCCACGCTCGCCAACTGCGGTGCCTGCGCGGAGTGCGACCGGGGCCGGCCGACGATGTGCCGGCAGGCCATCGGACGGCCGCAGCGGCCGTTCACGCGCGCGGGGAGCCCGGTGTACCAGTTCGCGGCCAACTCCGCGTTCGCCGAGCGGACGGTCGTCAAGGCCGTACAGGCGGTGCGGATCCCGAAGGACATCCCGCTGACGTCCGCCGCGCTCATCGGGTGCGGGGTGCTGACGGGCGTCGGGGCGGTGCTCAACCGCGCGCGCGTGGGGTACGGGGAGAGCGTCGTCGTCATCGGGACCGGCGGGGTCGGGCTGAACGTGCTCCAGGGGGCGCGGATCGCGGGCGCGCTGCGGATCGTGGCCGTCGACGCGAACCCGGCGAAGGAGGCGGTGGCCCGGCGGTTCGGCGCGACCGACTTCCTGACCTCGACGGACGGGGTGCGGGAGGTGCTGCCGACGGGCGCGGACCATGTCTTCGAGTGCGTGGGGCGCGTCGAGCTGATCCGGACGGCGATCGAACTGCTCGACCGGCACGGCCAGGCCGTGCTGCTCGGGGTGCCGCATGCGACCGCCGAGGCGTCCTTCGTCGTCTCGTCCCTGTTCCTGGACAAGTCGATCCTGGGCTGCCGTTACGGTGCCTCGCGGCCGCAGCGGGACGTCGCCCTGTACGCCGAGCTGTACCGCGCGGGCCGGCTGCTGCTCGACGAACTCGTCACGCGGACCTATCCGGTCGAGGACTTCGAGAAGGCGGCGGCGGACGCGGAGGCGGGGCGGGTGGCACGGGGGGTGCTGACCTTCCGCGAGGGATGCTGACATTCCAGGTGAAAGTATGATTCCTATGACAAGGGGTCTACAGTGGAACCGCTTGGAGGAGGCCCCTCGGCAGGCCGGTTCGCGGTGTGCGGCGGGTCGTGCGCGGCGGCCCGCGCGTGGGTCGCGTGCCTCTACGCCACGTCCACGCCAGGGAAGTGATCCTGTTGTCCGTCGCCTGGGACGCCATCGGTGGGCTCGTCGACGCCCACGAGCGGTTTCTGGCCGGTGCGCGGGTCGACTCGGACGTCCGGGACTCGGTGCTCGACTCATGGAAGCGGTGCCGGTACGCGGGCGTCGAGCCGGACCGGCTGCTGAGCCCGTATGCCTCGGACCTGGCGCTGGACCACCGGTTCCTGCACGCTGTCGAGCCGGTGCTGAAGCGGCTGACCGTGTCGCTCGCCGAGCTGAACACGACCATCGCGCTGTGCGACGGACAGGCCCGGATGGTCGAGCGCCACGGCGGTGACCGCAAGCTGCGCGCCCGCCTCGACGGCGTGAACTTCGCCCCCGGTTTCGACGCCTCCGAGCGGGCCGCCGGCACGAACGGCGTCGGCACCGCGCTCGCCGGGCGCAGCCCCGTCTATGTCGCCGGGCGTGAGCACTTCGCCGACTGCCTGCAACCCTTCGCCTGCGCGGGCGCGCCCATCCGCGACCCCCTCAGCGGCCGTATCGAGGCCGTCCTCGACCTCACCTGTCTGCGCGACGACGGCGACCCCGCGATGATGCGGCTGGTGCGGGAAGCCGTCCGGGACGTCGAGACGCGGCTGCTGGAGCAGGCCACGGAGCGGGAGCGGGCGCTGCTCACCGCGTACCGGCGGGCCGACCACCACGCGCGCGGCGGCGACCACGACGGTGACGGCGGCGGGTGGCCGCCCCGGCCGCAGTCCCGGCTCCAGCCGCTGCCCGCCCCGCCCGGTCACCGGGTCACCCACGACGGCAGCGCGCTCGGCCCGATCGACCTGGCCGTGCTGCGCGAGAAGGCCGAGGAGCTGATCGCCACCCCGCACCGCACCCTCGACGAAGTGGTGCTGTCCGGCGGCCGGACCGCCACCCTGCTGCGTCGCCAGGTGAGAGGGGCGGCGGGTGAGACGGGTGTGGTCGTCGAGGCCCGCGTCCTCGGCGGCCCGCGCCTGCGCCACACGGGCCCCACCGCCGTCACCCCGGCCGCGCCCTCGCCGCCACCGTCTGTGAAGTCGGCCCGGACGCCTCCCGTCGTCCTCCGTGCCGTCCCCGCTCCGCCCCCGGCCCCGCCCTCGGAGGCCGGCGATGCCGACGCAGCCGCCGATGCCGACGCGTGGCTGCTTCTCGTCGGTGAACCCGGTGTCGGGCGGCTCGCCGTGCTGGCCCGGCGGCGGCTGGAGCTGCTGCACGACGCCGGGGTCCGGATCGGCACCACCCTGGACGTCGCCCGCACCGCCGAGGAACTGACGGAGGTGGCCGTCCCCCGCTTCGCCGACTTCGTCGCCGTCGACCTGCCCGACTCCGTGCTGCGCGGCGAGGAGCCGGGGCTGCTCGGCGCGGACACCCCGTTGCGCCGGGTCGCGCTGGGGGCCGTGCACGAGGGGTCCTGGCTGTACGGGGTCGGGGCCGCCGTCCGGTACGTGTCCTCGACGCCGCAGGCCCGCGCCCTGGAGGGCAGGCAGCCGGTGCTCGAACCCGAGCTGACCGTGGACGGCGGGTGGGTCGCGCAGGATCCCGCGCGCGGGGAGCGGGCGCTGAGGGCGGGCATCCACTCGCTGATCGCCGTGCCGCTGCGGGCCCGGGGCGCGATCCTCGGCGTGGCCGTCTTCTACCGCTCCGAGCGGCCCGCGCCCTTCGAGGACGACGACCTGTCGCTCGCCCAGGAACTGGCCGGACGTGCGGCGATCTGCATCGACAACGCCCGCCGCTACACCCGCGAACGCAACACCGCGCTCGCCCTCCAACGCAGTCTGCTTCCGCGCGGGCGGTCCGAGCAGACCGCCGTCGAGGTCGCCTACCGCTATCTGCCCGCGCAGGCCGGAGTGGGCGGGGACTGGTTCGACGTCATCCCGTTGTCCGGCGCGCGGGTCGCGCTGGTGGTGGGGGACGTCGTCGGCCACGGTCTGCACGCCGCCGCCACCATGGGACGGCTGCGTACGGCCGTACACAACTTCTGCGCGCTGGACCTCGCCCCCGACGAACTCCTCACCCACCTCGACGACCTGGTCGGACGGCTGGACCGGGGCGAGGGCTGGGCCGTGGAGAACACCCACCAGGACTCGGGGATCGTCGGCGCGACCTGTCTGTACGCCGTCTACGACCCGGTGTCCCGGCGCTGCACCCTGACCCGCGCCGGGCACCCGGTTCCGGCGGTCGTCGGTCCCGACGGCACGGTGGACTTCGTCGATCTGCCGCCGGGGCCGCCGCTGGGACTCGGCGGGATGCCCTTCGAGACCGTCGACCTGGAACTGGCCGAGGGCAGCCAACTGGTGCTCTACACCGACGGGTTGATCGAGGACCGGCTCCGGGACATCGACGTCGGCATGGACCGGCTCCACACCGTCCTGGCCTGCGTCGACCGGGCCCCGGAGGACACCTGCGAGGCGGTCCTCGACGCGCTGCTCCCCGCCCGGCCGAGCGACGACGTGGCTCTGCTGGTCGCCCGTACGCGCGCGCTCGGGCCGGACCAGGTCGCCGAGTGGCCCGTGCCCCGCGATCCGGCGTTCGTCTCCCGGGCCCGCGCCGCGGTCATCGACCAGCTCGCCGCCTGGGGCCTCGACGAACTGGCCTGCACCACCGAACTCGTGGCCAGCGAACTGGTCACCAACGCCATCCGCCACGCCACCGGCCCGGTCCACCTCCGCCTGCTCCGCGACCGCGCCCTGATCTGCGAGGTCTCGGACGGCAGCAGCACCTCACCGCGCCTGCGCCGGGCCCGCACCGAGGACGAGGGCGGCCGAGGCCTGTTCCTCGTCGCCCGGCTCACCGAACGCTGGGGCACCCGCTACACGGCCGAAGGCAAGATCATCTGGACCGAACAGCCGCTGCCCTCGCCCTTGCGCTGAAAGTTATCCACAGGCTCGGGACGGTGTCGGCGACAGCGCCTACCGTCGTGGCATGAGCTATCGCGACGTCGCCTCCAAGCAGATGCTGGTCTGGGCCTGCACCGCTGTCGGTGCCCGGATGCCGGTTGCCATGGCCCCGTTGGCACTGGTGTTTCTGGTGCGGGAGCGGGCCGGTGGCTACTCGCTGGGGGCGGTTCTCGCGGCGGCCTATGTCATCGGGGAGATCGTGGGCGCTCCGGTGCTGGGGATGCGGCTGCGGCGGGAGCGGGCGCGGGTGCAGTTGGCCGCCGGTCTCGCGGGCGGGGCCGCCGGGTTCGCGGGGCTGGGGTGCTTACCGGGCGCGCCGCCCGGCGTCCTCTGCGGGTTCGCGTTCGTGGCCGGGGTCGCGCCGGCCGCCGCCACCGGGGGGCTGCGCACGCTGCTCACCGGGCTGGTGCCGGAGCGGGCGGCGGCGCAGGCGTTGTCCGTCGAGTCGATGCTGATGGCGGGGGTGTGGGCGGTGTCGCCGGCTGCGGTCGCCGGTCTGGCGCTCGGTGTCGCGCCCCGGGTGCCGTTGCTGCTCGCCGCCGTCCTGATGGCGTCGTCGGTCGCCGGTCTGCGGCTGCTGCCCGCCGCCTGGGGGGTGGACGACACCGGTGGCGGGGCGCGGCTGCGGGTGCTGGTCGGGGCGTGGCCGGTGTATGTCACGGGGGCGGCCAGTCTGGCGCTGCTCGGACTGGCCGAACTCGTCCTGCCCGCGCTGCTCGAACAGCGGGGCGTCGGCGTCGGCTGGTCCGGGCCGCTGCTGACCGGGATGGCGGTGGGCGGCGGGCTCGGCGGCTTCGTCTACGGCCTTCGGCGCTGGCCGGGGCTGCTGCGCACGCGCAGTGTGATCCTGATGGCCGGGGTGTCGGTGTGCGTGACGTTCGCCGCGCTCATACCGGAGGCGGCGGGGATCGCGGCGGCGCTGGTCGTGGGCGGCGCGCTCCAGTCGGGCGCGCTGCTCACCCGGAACCTCTCCCTGCGCGAGGCGCTCCCGCCGAGCGCCCTGGCCGCCGGCTACTCGGTCATGTACGCGGCGGCGGGGGTGGGCTACGCCGCCACCGGGTCGCTCGCCGGCGGGCTGCTCCGGGTGGTCGCGCCGTCGACGGCGATCCTCGCCGGGGTGGGGCTGACGCTGCTGCTCACGGGGGTCGGCTGGTGCGGCGAGGCGCGACAGGCCGCCGTCCGTTCAGCGCACGGCACCCAACTCGCCGCCCGTTCCGCTGCTTCCGGTGCTTGTGTGGCTTCCGGCGCGGAAGGTTCGGAAGGTGCGGCGATAGGCGGTCGGGGTGACTCCTAGGGCTGCCTGTAGGTGTTGGCGCATGGACTGGGCGGTGCCGAAACCGGCGTCTCGGGCGATCTGGTCGACGGAGCGGCCGGTCGACTCCAGGAGGTGGCGGGCCCGCTCGACGCGCTGCTGGGTGAGCCACTGGCCGGCGCTGACGCCGGCCTCCTCGCGGAAGCGGCGCGTGAAGGTCCGTACGGACATGGCTTCCTGTTCGGCCATGTCGCGCAACTGGATCGGCTCGTGGAGGCGGCCCAGCGCCCACGCGCGGGCGGTGGTGGTGCCGGCCTGTTGCGCGTCGGGCACGGGGCGCTCGATGTACTGCGCCTGGCCGCCGTCGCGGTGCGGCGGTACGACGGTGCGGCGGGCGACGTCGTTGGCCACGGCGGTGCCGTGGTCGCGGCGCACCATGTGCAGGCACAGGTCGATCCCGGCGGCGACGCCGGCCGAGGTGAGGACGTCGCCGTCGTCGATGAACAGGGCGTCCCGGTCGACGTCGATCTTCGGGAAGAGCCGTTGGAGGCGGTCGGCGTCGGCCCAGTGGGTGGTGGCGGGGCGGCCGTCGAGGAAGCCGGCTGCGGCCAGGACGTACACGCCGGTGCAGATGGAGGCGAGGCGGGTGCCCGGCCGGAGGTGAGCGAGGGCGGCGGCGAGGTCGTCGGTGAGCACGCCCTCCTCGAAGACCGGGCCGAGCTCGTACGAGGCGGGGACGACGACGGTGTCGGCGGTGGCGAGGGTCTCCGGGCCGTGCTCGACCATGATCGCGAAGTCGGCGTCGGTCTCGACGGGGCCCGGTGGCCGCACGGAACAGGTGACGACCTCGTACAGATGCCGTCCCTCGGCGTCCTTGGGGCGGCCGAAGATGCGGTGCGGGATGCCCAGTTCGAAGGGGAGCAGGCCGTCCAGGGCCAGGACCACGACGCGGTGGGGGCGGAAGCCGGGGCCGCTTCCGGGGCTGGAGCCGGGGTGGCTGTGGGCGGGGCTCATGGCCCGATCCTAGCGAATGCTGACCTTCGGGCCAGTGGTCGTGGAAGGTCGGACATCGGACTCTTACTGGCGTGACCCAGACAAGCGAGGCTCCCGCAGTCAAAGACGAACAGAAGCCCCCCGCCCGAGGCCGTGTCCCTCGGGTCCGGATCCATCGCGCGTGGTTCGTCGCCGCCGTCACGTTCGTCACGATCATCGGCGCGGCGGCCTTCCGGTCGCTTCCCGGGCTGCTGATCGATCCGCTGCACCAGGAGTTCCACTGGTCGCGGGGCACCATCGCGCTGGCGGTCTCGATCAACCTGGCGCTGTACGGCCTCACCGCGCCGTTCGCGGCGGCGCTGATGGACCGCTTCGGCATACGCCGGGTCGTCGCCGTCGCCCTGACCGTGATCTCGGCCGGCTCGCTCCTCACCGTGTGGATGACGGCGGCCTGGCAACTGCTCCTGTACTGGGGCCTGTTGGTCGGTCTCGGCTCGGGCTCGATGGCGCTGGCCTTCGCCGCGACGGTCACCAACCGCTGGTTCACCGAACGCCGTGGCCTGGTCAGCGGCATCCTGACGGCGGCCTCCGCCTCCGGCCAGTTGATCTTCCTGCCGCTGCTGTCATGGATGATCACGCGCTACGACTGGCGTCCGGCGGCCGTGACGGTCGCGCTGGCCGCGCTCGCCGTCGTCCCCTTCGTCTGGCTGCTGCTGCGCGACCACCCGGCGGACGTCGGCCAGAAGCCGTACGGCGCGACGGAGTTCGTGCCGAAGCCGGCCCCGGTTCAGGGCGCTGCCCGCCGCACGCTCCGGGTGCTCTTCAAGGCGGTCCGCACGGGTCCGTTCTGGCTGCTCGCCGGCACCTTCGCGATCTGCGGCGCGTCGACGAACGGCCTGGTCCAGACCCACTTCGTGCCCGCGGCCCACGACCACGGCATGCCGGTCACGGCGGCGGCCTCGCTCCTCGCGGTGATCGGGATCTTCGACGTCGTCGGCACGATCGCCTCCGGCTGGTTCACGGACCGCTTCGAGCCGCGCCGGCTGCTGGCGGTGTACTACGCGCTGCGCGGCGTCTCGCTGCTGTTCCTGCCGATGCTGCTGGCCCCGTCGGTCCACCCGCCGATGATCTTCTTCATCGTCTTCTACGGCCTCGACTGGGTCGCCACCGTCCCGCCCACCCTGGCGCTGTGCCGCGCGCACTACGGGGAGGACAGCGCGATCGTCTTCGGCTGGGTCCTCGCCTCCCACCAGGTCGGCGCGGCCCTGGTCGCCTTCCTGGGCGGGGTGGCACGGGACACGTTCGGCTCGTACGACATGGTCTGGTACGCGTCGGGGGCGCTGTGCGCCGCGGCGGCGCTGATGGCGTTGGTCATCCGGCGGAGGCCGACGGGGACGGCGGCGACGGCGGGGACGGTGCCGGAATTGGCGGGGGCCTGATTCCGCCCCGAACGGCGATCGGCGTACGCGTCGCGCGGGTCGCTCGCGACTACTCCACGTATTATATGGATACTTTCCGTGACGGATGCCGTGCCGTGCTGTGCCGTGCTGTGCGGTGCCCGTCGGAGTCTGTTGCCGTTGCCGTCGGCTGTTCGCGTGGAGGCGATTCGTGACACCACCGTTGGCTCGTCGTGGCGTGCTGAAGTGCCTGCCGGTCGTCGCCGGGGCGGTCGTGGCCGGCGGGACGACATCGTCGTACGCGATCGCGCGGCCGGAAGCCGGTCCTGCTGCCGCTCCCGCTCCCAGCCCCGGCCCCGGCCCCGCTCCCGGTGCTGCCTTTCCGCAGCCGGAGACGCGGAGGACGCCGTCGGCCAAGGGGGCGGCGGGGCGGTTGGACACGCGGTTGACCGTCGAGTTCACCGAGCGGACGGTCGCCGGGGTCGGCAGTATGTCAACGCGGACCTACGAGGGGTCGATCCCGGGGCCGACGTTTCGGGTGCGTCCGGGGGACACCCTTGAGATCACGCACGTCAACGCGTTGCCGCCGAACACCGGGATGCACCAGGGCGTCAACGTCCCGCATCACTTCAACACCTACAACCTGCACACCCACGGCATGCACGTGGACCCCACCGGCGACGCGGACAACGTCTTCCGCGCCTTCGAGCCCGCCGACACACCCGGGGAGACCACGACCTACCGGAGCAGCATCGCCGTCCCGGACGATCATCCGGCCGGTACGTTCTGGTACCACCCGCACCATCACGGGTCCACGTCGACCCAGTTGGTGGGCGGTATGGCGGGCGTGATCATCGTCGAGGGCGACGTCGACCAGGTGCCCGAGATCGCCGCCGCCAAGGACGTCGTCGTCTGCATCAACGAACTCAAGCTGTCCGCCGGGCAGGTGCCGGACCTGGTCTCGCACGGCACCTACGAGCGCATCGCCTCGACCTTCCTGGTCAACGGCGCGAAGAACCCCGTGCTGACCATCGCGCCGGGGGAGGTCCAGCGCTGGCGGGTGGTCAACGCCGGGCCGCTCACCGCTCACTACCTGAGCCTCGGCGGGCACGAGATGCACCAGATCGCCTGTGACGGCATCACCTTCATGAAGCCCGTCACCACCACCGGCGTGACGCTGCCGATGGGCGGGCGGACCGACCTGCTGATCCGTGGCGGCAAGCCCGGCACCTACCGGCTGAGCGGCGGCGGCGCTTCCGATCCCCTGATGACGCTCGTCGTCACCGGCGCGGCCCGCTCGATGTCACTGCCGGAGAGCCTGCCCGGCCTGCCCACCGACCTGCCCGCGCCCACCCGTACCCGTGCGCTGACCTTCCGCAGCGACGAGAACGTCTTCTCCGGGGCCTTCCCGAACGCCTACCGCATCCTGGGCGACGGCGAGACGCCGACCGCCGACACCCGGGCCGGCCGACGCGACCTTGCCTGGGGCCGCTTCGCACCCGACTTCGTCAACCAGCGCATCCGCCTCGGCCAGGTCGAGGAGTGGACCGTCGGCAACGACTCCCGCAGCCACAGCCACCACCCCTTCCACCTGCACACCAACCACTTCCTGCTCACCGCCGTCGACAACCGCCCCCTGGCCACACCCGTCTGGCACGACACCGTCGCCCTTCCGCCCCAGGGCACGATCACCTTCCGGCTGCGCGCCGAACGCTTCACCGGCCGCTCCATGCTGCACTGCCACCAACTCCAGCACGGCGACGAAGGCATGATGCAGATCGTCGACTACGTACGCTGAGCTGCGGGGCCTGGTCGGCGAAACTCCCACAGAAAAACAGCCCTCAGGCGAACTGCCCTCAGACGAACTGCCCTCAGACGAACCGCCCCTTGTGGAACAGCAGCGGTTGTCCGGCCGTGGCGTCGTCGTCGCCCGCGCCCAGGGCGTTCACCCGGCCTACGACGATGAGGTGGTCGCCGCCCGTGTGGACCGCGTGGATCGCGCAGTCGATCCAGGCGAGGGTGCCGGTGAGGCGGGGGGCGCCCGAGACCGGCGCGGCGTCGTACTCGACGCCCGCGAACTTGTCCGTGCCGCTCCTCGCGAAGGCGCGGCACAACGGACCCTGGCCGGCGCTCAGCACGTTGACGCAGAAGACGCCCGCGTGGGCGATGCGCGGCCAGGTCGTGGACGTGCGGCCGACCATGAAGGCGACCAGGGGCGGGTCGAGGGAGAGGGACGAGAAGGACTGGCAGGCGAACCCCGCCGGCCCGCTCTGTCCCTCGGCGGCGGGCGCCGTCACGATCGTCACGCCCGACGCGAAGTTCCCCAGCACACGCCGGAACTCGTCCGGGTCGACCGGCGCCCGCTCGTCCTCCCGAACACACCGCAACTCGGGCCGCGGCAACACCTCGACCGGCCGGCCCACCTTCAGGTAGCGAACGGCCGCTGCCGCCATCCCCGCATGTCCCATCACGCCTTCCATTGAAACTGACGGGATGTCAGATGGGAAGGGAAGCGCGACCGTTGCCTTCCCGGGGGGTCGTGTCACCGGCCCCTGAACTTCGGCTCGCGGCGTTCCGTGAAGGCGGTCAGGCCCTCCCGTGCGTCTGCTGTTGTCATGTTGAGTTCCTGGGCGGTGGCCTCGGCGGTGAAGGCGGTTGGGCGGGGGGTGTCGAGGGAGGTGTTGACGAGGTGTTTGGTCAGGGCCAGGGCGCGGGTGGGGGCGTTGGCCAGGCGGGTGGACCATGCGCGGGCCGTTTTCTCCAACTCGCTGTCCGGGAGCACTCGGTTGACGAGGCCTAGGCGTTCCGCGTCGGGGGCGGTGAGGGCGTCGCCGAAGAACATCAGTTCCTTGGCGCGCTGCGGGCCGATGAGGCGGGGCAGGAGGTAGGCGCCGCCGCCGTCCGGGACCAGGCCCCGGCGGACGAACACCTCGATGAAACGGGCCGATTCGGCGGCCAGGACCAGGTCGCAGGCGAACGCGAGGTGGGCGCCCAGGCCGGCCGCGGTGCCGTTGACCGCGGCGATGACCGGTTTCTCGCAGTCGAGGACGGCGGAGATCAGGCGTTGGGCGCCGAGGCGGAGGGTGCGGGTCACGTCGCCGGCGATGCGTTCGCCGCCCGTGGAAGCGCCCGTGGAGCCGCCCCGCAGGTCCGCGCCCGCGCAGAAGCCGCGGCCGGTGCCGGTGAGGACCACCGCCCGGACGTCCGGGTCGGCCGAGGCCTCCGCGAGGAGGTCGATCAGGTGGTCGCGCATGTCGGGGGTGAGGGCGTTGAGGGTCTCGGGGCGGTTGAGGGTGAGGTGGGTGACCTGGTGGTCGGTCGTTGTCTCGATCCAGCGCTCGGGCACGGGGATCCCCTCACCGTGTGAAGGGATCCTCACCGGCACACCGCCAGCGCGTCCAACGCCACCGCGCCCTGTCCCCAGGGCAGGACGACCAGGGGGTTGATGTCGAGTTCGGCGAGGTCGTCGCCGAGTTCCAGGGCCATGCGCTGGACGCGCAGGACGACCTCGACGAGGGCGTCCAGATCGGCCGGGGGGCGGCCTCGGACGCCGTCAAGGAGGGGTCGGCCGCGCAGTTCGGCCAGCATGTCGCGGGCCTGGTCCTCGCCGAACGGCGGTACGCGGACGGCCGCGTCGTGCAGGACCTCCACCAGGACGCCGCCCAGCCCGACCGTCACCGTCGGGCCGAACAGGTCGTCGTGGGTCATGCCGACGACCATCTCCACGCCCCGCTCGACCATTTGGCACACCAGGACGCCGTCCAGGTCCACGTCCACGCCCTCGTAACGGGCGATGTCCGTCAACTCGCGGTAGGCGTCGCGGACTTGGCTGGCCGAGGTGAGGCCGGTCTTCACCAGGCCCAGCTCGGTCTTGTGGGCGATCCGCGCGCCGGACGCCTTCATCACCACCGGGTAGCCGACCAGGCCCGCCGCCCGTACGGCCGCCGCCGCGCTCGTCACCAACTGCTCGCGCGGGACCCGGATGCCGTACGCCCGCAGCAGTTGCTTCGCCGCGTGTTCGCTGAGCTGCTGGCCGGGGCGGATCAGGAGCTGCGCCTTGCGGAAGGACGGGGACGGGGTGCGCGGGGCCTGGTCGAAGGGCGAGTGGTAGTCGCTGACGAAGCGGTGGTGGTCGAGGTGGGCGCGCACGGCCGTGACGCAGTTGGCGAGGGTGCGGAAGGTCGCCACCCGGGAGGAGCCCAACAGCACGTCGCGGTAGGCCGGTTCGGTGCCGACCGGGGAGCCCCAGACCACGCACACCAGCTTGTCCGTCCGCTCCGCCGCGTCCACCAGGTCCTGCACCAGCCGGTCGCTGAGCGGCGGGAACGGGCCCGTGATCGGGCAGATCAGGACCCCGACCGCCGGGTCGTCGAGGATCGCGTCGATGATCTTCCGGCCGCGCCAGTCGCCCACCGGGTGACCGCCGTTGTCGACCGGGTTCGCCACGTTCAGGTACTCGGGGATCCACTGGTGCAGCTCCGCCTGCTTGGCGGCCGACAGGGGCGGCAGCCGCAGGCCCGCCCTCGTCGCCAGGTCGGCCGCGTGGGCGCCGGTGCCGCCCGAGATCGAGTAGACGACGACGCCGTCCGCCTGTGGAGGACGGGCCCGCGCCAACAGGGCTGCGGTGTCCTGGAGTTCGTCCAGCCCGTCGACGCGGATCACGCCGTACTGGCGCATCGCCGCGTCGACGACCTCGTCCGCGCCGGTCAGCTTGCCGGTGTGGGAGGCGGCGGTGCGGGCGCCGGTCTCGGTGCGGCCCACCTTGACCACGACGACCGGCACCCCGCGCCGGGCGGCCCGGTCGGCGGCGAGGAGGAAGGACCGGCCGTCCTTCAGGCCCTCCACGTAGCAGGCGATCGCGCCGACCTCCGGGCGCTCGGCGAAGTAGGAGAGGAAGTCGGCGGTCTCCAGGTCGACTTCGTTGCCGGTGGGCGCCCAGTGCGAGAGGCGGACGCCGAGTTCCTGGAGGGCGAAGACCGGGCGGCCCTGGTGGCCGGACTGGGTGATGAGGGCGATCGCCGGGCCGGGGAGATCGTCCCGGAAGTGCTCGAAGGCGTTGAGGTTGGTGTTGGGGCCCAGCAGTCGTACACCTTCCCGGCCTGACCGACCGGACCGACCGGACCGGGCGACCGCTGCCGCGAGGCGTTCCTGCGCGGCGGCGCCCGCCTCGCCCGTCTCGGCGAACCCGGAGGCGAAGACGACCGCGAACTTCACTTTCGTCTCGGCGAGTTGCTCGATCACCGGCAACGGGTCCGCGACCAACAGCACGGCCAGATCGACCTGTTCGGGCAGTTCGGCGACGGACGGGAAGCAGGGCAGGCCGAAGACGGTCTCGCGGGTGGGGTGCACGGGATGCAGCCGCGCCCCCACCCGCTCGGCCCAGCCCACCAGTTGCCGGGTGACGCCGGTGTTCGGGCGGCCTTCGGCGTCCGAGGCGCCGACGACCGCGACCGACTCGGGCCGGAAGAACCGGTCCAGGTCGGGGACGTCCGCGTAGAGCGGCCGGCCGCTGACGTCGAGGTCGTCCGGCGCGGCCGGCCGACCGTGCACGGCGGGCCCGGGCTGCTCCCCGCACGCGATGACCCGGGCCCGGCGGGAGTCGGTGGTGAGGGTGCCGTGGGTTGATCCAAGCATCGGTCCGCCCCGCTCCTGTGTGACGTCCTTGTGTGACCACCAAGTACTGACGCACGTGACTGCGCATGTAACTGACGCTCTGTCAGATTACATTCCTGACGGTGTGTCAGGAATGGGTGTGCAGCAGAAGGATGCATGGGAGGGGGAGGATGGGAGGGGGAGGATGGGAGGGGGGAGGGGGGCGGCTTACAGCGCCGCCAGTACCTCCTTCGCTGCCCGCTCGCCCGAGCGGACGGCTCCGTCCATGAAGCCCATCCAGTGGGTGGAGGTTTCCGTGCCGGCCCAGTGGATGCCGTCGACGGGTTCGCGCAGGGACGGGCCGTACTGGGTCAGGACGCCGGGGGCGGCGATGGAGACGGGGCCGCCGCGCGTGTAGGCCTCGTTGTTCCAGCGTTGCAGGACGAAGGCGGTGGGGGAGGCCGCTTTCTCGCCGAAGTACGTCACGTAGTCCTTCAGTACGGCCGCCTTGACCTCGGTCTCGCTCGCCGCGTCCCACGCCCGCGCCTCGTCGGCCTCGATGAAGCCCATCAGGGCGCCGTAGGAGGCGTCGGGCGGGGAGTTGTCGAAGGTGGAGCTGACCACTCCGGTGTCGCTGACGACCTGGCCGTTGAGTCCGGCGGCACGCCAGAAGGGGGTGTCGTAGATCGCGATCGCCTTGCCGACCGAGGCCATCGGCAGCCGCTGGGTGAGCTGGTCGCGGGCGGCGGGCAGGAGGGGGTCGTACGTGATGCGGGCGGCGAGCGGCGGGGGTACGGCGACGATGACCCGGTCGGCGGTGACGGTGACGCCGTCGGCCGTGACGGTGTAGGTACCGGCGGTGGAGCGGGTGATCGTACGCACGGGGGCGTTGCGGACGACCCGGTCGCCGAGGGTGGCGGCGAGTTTGATCGGGACCTGCTGGGAGCCGCCGACGAAGCGCTGTTCCTGGGCGCCGTTCGCGGTCTCGGTGAGGCGTTCCAGGGTGCCGGGGGTCGACTCGTTGCCGGCGGCGGCGATGTAGAAGAGGACGAACAGGAGGGAGAGTTCCCGGGGTTCGGCCGAGAAGATCGAGGTGCAGGCCACGTCCATGAGGAACTTCGCCGACGGGACGACCGCGTTGGCGCGCAGCCAGCTCTCGAAGGTCTGGCGGTCCCATTCGTCGGCCTTGGCGGCGGTCCAGGGCGCGTCGACCGGGACCTGCTTGGCCATGTCGTCCAGCGTCGCCTGCACGATCGCGGCGTTGGCGAGCCCGGCCGCGTCGATCGGCGGGACCGACCCGAGGATGCCGTCGGTGGCGTACGGGGTCTTCTTGCCGTCCTTGTAGAGGAGGTTCTTGCCGGTGTTGTAGGTGGCGAAGGTGGCGACGCCGAGGGAGTCGGCGAGCGCCTTGACGCGGTCCTGGGTGGGGCCGATGAACTCGCCGCCGCCCTCGGTGACCCCGCCGCCCGGGAGCGCGAGGTTCACGACCCGGCCGCCCACGCGGTCGCGGGCTTCCAGGACGACGACCGTCTTCCCGGCGGCGACCAGGTCGCGGGCGGCGGTGAGGCCGGCGAGCCCGCCGCCGACGATCGCGACGTCGACGTCCCGGGTGGCGACCGCAGCGGCGGAGGTTGTCGCGGTCGCCGTGAGGGCGGTGGCGCCGGCGGCCACGGCGGCGGTGCGGCCGAGCAGGGAGCGGCGGGACATGTCGGGAGTGACGGGAGTGCCAGGAGTGCCGGGAGCGAGCTGTCTTTCACGTGCCACGTGCGTCCTCCGACGAGCTTCGAGAGCGACCCAAAAGATGAACAGGGCTCACATTCTGGGTCCGCACGAGGGCATGGGGCAACGCTCTCGTCACATTCGGCACACGTGTAACTGAGGGAAGTTCCAAGGGAGTTGAGGGCTTTCAGTGGTTCGGAAGCCGTGCCCTCCTACGGCTGTGCGGACTCCGTCTCCCCGCCGGGGCGTTGCGCGGAGGCGCGTCGGCGGGCGGCCAGCGTGGTGCCGGCGACCACCAGGCCGACGGCCACGATCTTCGCGGCTTGGTAGATCAAGGGGATGTCCGAGCCCGACCGGCCCAGAAACGCCCACAGCAGGAGGCCGATTCCCGCGAGAACCAGCAGGCCGCCGCCGACGGGGCCGCCGATCTCCGACCACCAGGGCTCGGGCGCTGCCCCCAACTCGCTTTCCACGCCCGGCTGTTCACGTTCCTCGGCTGTCATGTCTCGCACATTAGCAAGGTTCCGGGGAGGCGGCCGCCCGGCCAAAGGTCCTCCCTGGCCGCAGGGCCGCCGACGTCACACCTACCCCCAAATCACACCCACAGGCCATGCAAAGCAAACACAAAGCAGCATTCTTGCAAACCTCAATAGGTCGGCAGATCCGCGCATGTTTGCCTCGACCTCCAGCCGTACTTCGCGCAGAACTGGATGCTTTTCGCCCCGGATCCGGTGATGGTCGATCAGGGCATCATCGCGCGGGGCCGGTGCGGTGACGGCAAGGTCACCAAGTACTACGACGTGACAGCCCCGTCGATCCAGCGCGTCCACGACACCAGGTTCTTTCCCTCGCGCATGAGCCGGGTCGTAAGCAACGGCATCCAGCAGTACAACTCGACCGACGACCTCCTGAGACGCCTCCGCGAACAGAAAGAGACGAAGGACTCGCAGGAGTCGCAGGAGACGAAGAACTCGCGGGAAACGAAGGAAACGAAGGGGCCGAAGGGGTCGAAGGGGCCCAAGGCGGCGGCGAAGAAGCCGGGAGAGAATCCCATTCCGCTGATGCCGTACGAGAAGCGCACCCGCGATCAAGCGGTGAACTATCTCTCGCGGTTCGCGCTGACGCAGATGGCGCAGGCCTGCGGTGGCGGCGATGGCGGTGGTGGTGGCTTCCAGGCGGTGCAGGTCCGGATGTACGCCCGGTCCCTGCCTCCGTGGTCGCAGCGGAAGAACCCCGACGCCGGCGACAAGGTCGACGTCTACGACTTTCCATGGAAGAAAGCTGCTGATCTGCAGTGAACCTCTTGAACAAGATCGACGCCTGGGCCGGCCGCCCCGTGGCGGTCCTGGGCGTGTCGGGAACCCGCGCGTTACTGGGGTTCGTCGGCCTCATGTTCTATGTCAGCCAGTACGGGGATCGCCGCTATCTGTTCGGCCCCGGAAACGACACGCTGCTGCCCCATCATCTCTTCCTCGACGAACTGAAGGGGACGGGAAGTTCCAGTGTGTACGCCTGGAGCACGTCACCGGTCGCGTTCGAGGTTTTCTTTCACCTCGGATTGATCGCCGCGCTGGCTGTCACGCTGGGAATCGGCGGCCGTCCGGTCCTGGCGGTGCACGGCATATTGCTGTGGTCGCTCTATCAGCGTCAGTCGGCTCTGATGGACGGCGGCGACAATCTCATGCAGCTCGTCATCCCGATGCTGCTTCTCACGCGATGCTACGACCATTTCGCCTTGCGGTCCCCTCTGGGTAAGCGCATGACGCGGCGCATACCCGAGGTCGTTCGAGCGGCCGGTGTGCCACTGCATAATCTGGGAGTCGCGGCGATCGCCGCGCAGATGTGCCTGGTCTATATGGTCAGTGGTCTCTACAAGGTGCAGGGCCAGTCATGGCAGGACGGAACCGCG
Source organism: Streptomyces sp. yr375 (assembly GCF_900110755.1). Lineage (GTDB taxonomy): Bacteria > Actinomycetota > Actinomycetes > Streptomycetales > Streptomycetaceae > Streptomyces. The sequence continues at coordinate 84,983 of NZ_FOFF01000010.1, read as the reverse complement.
CTCTTCTACATCATGCGGGTTCCCGAATTCGAGTTTCCCGGCGTCTCGGAATTCGTCTACAACAATGATCTGCTGGTGTATGTCGGCACCTATGCGACGGTCATCTTTCTCGTCTACTTCCCCGTGGGAGTCCTGGTACCGGCCCTGCGCCCGTGGGCGGCCGCGGCGTCCATCGGTTTCCATCTCTCCATCGGCTTCTTCATGGGGCTCACGGGGTTCGCGCTGACGATGGTCGCCTGTGACCTCGTCTTCCTGTCACCCGAACTGGCCCGCGCGCTGAAGGCCGTACGAAGGCTGGCCGCGCGAGGCAAGGATCCGGGCGCGCGCCCCGCGGAATCGGCCGTGGAGGAAGAGGCCGTGGCGGACGTGACGGCAGGTGTCTCGGGTGTCTCGGGCACCTCGGACGCCTCGGGGCAGAACCGCGAACCGGTGGCGGCCGCTTCCGCCGAGTGAAAGGCTCCCTCCCTGTGAGACCTCCCCCCCCACCTGTGTCATCGGCAGTCACCTCGACGTTCCCCGGGTGACCGGCGGGCATGATCCCGACGCGTACGTCGAGTTGGGCTCCTTCACCAAGGTCCTGACCGGAACCGTCCTCGAGGTGCTCGCCGCGCGTCGCGTCGTGTCCCTCGACGACCCGGTCGAGCGGTGGCTGAGCGCGGCGGCGGGCACCGGTGTCACTCTCCGGCACCTGGCCGACCACACCTTCGGCCTGCCGCGACTGCCTCCCGACTCGGGCCTGTTCAACCCGTACCGGGACTTCACGCGGGCCCGGCTCGACGAGTTGGTGGGCCGGCTCGACAGCCTGGTCACCGCGAGACCGGGCGAGCGTGAGGAGTACTCGAACCTCGGGTACGCCGTGCTCGGCGCGGCGCTGACAGCAGCCGCCGGCGGGAGCTACGAGGAACTGGTCGTCGATCACGTACTCGCGCCGCTCGGCCTGACCGCGCGCGCGGTGACGGCCGTACCGCCCATGGACCAGCGCCTGTTGGCGTCGAGCCGGCTCGGCCGCCCCTCGAAGCCATGGGACCTGACCGGCGCGATCCTGCCCGCCGGTGGCATGTGGGCCACCACGCGTACGGCCGCGCGCCTGCTCACCGGGCTCGTCGTCGACAAGACCCTCGGCGAGCCCGCGCTCACCTGGCGCCGGGTCGGGGACGGGGAACGGCCGTTGACCTACCACAACGGCGCCACCCGAAAATCCCGGATCTTCGCGGGAGCGGTGTCCGACGGCCGCTGGGTGGTCGTGCACCGCCTCTCGGGGTCCGTCAAGGCAACGGACAGAGCCGGAGTGGACGAACTGCGCGCGGCGGCCGAGAGCAGTTCGGCTCTTGGCTCAGCCGGACCCTGAGGGGCCGTCCCTGAGGGGCAATCCCTGAGGGGCCGTCCCTGAGGGGTCAGTTTCTGAGGGAGGGCCACATCTAGCGGAGTTGGCGGCGGACGGCCTTCGCGATGCGCTCCGCGTCGATCGCCAGCTCGCGGAGCGTGCCGCTGATGGGGGTGGTGAAGCCGGTGAAGTACAGGCCGGGGGTGTCCTTAGGGGGGCGGGCGCCGTGCGCCACGGGTCTGCCGCGCTCGTCGAGTACGCCGAGGTGGCCGACCAGGCCCTCCAGCGCGCGGACGTATCCGGTGGCGGCGACGACGGCGTCCGGCGAGATCCGACTGCCGTCGGCGAGGAGGACCGTGCCGCCGTCCTTGACGCTGTTTTCGCTGGCGTCCGCGAATTCCGCCACGGCGGCCACGATCTCCACCTGGCCCTTGCGGACGGCGTCGATCAGGCCGACGTCCTGGACCGGGATGGCGCCGTCCTTGACGCGGGAGTAGAGGCCGGTGTCGGGGCGGGGCAGGCCGTGCGCCGACAGGTCCGGCACGCTGAGCCTGGCCATCGGCCGCGCGAGCCGGTCGACGAGGCGGACCGGCAGCCGTCGTACGAGGATCGCCGTGTACTGCGCGGCCCAGCCGGCCGTCGAGCGGCGCACGATGTGCGGGGCGGTGCGCACGGACAGCCGTACCCGCGCCGCGCCGCTCTCCACCAGGTCGACGGCGATCTCGGCGCCGGTGTTGCCGACGCCGACGACGAGGACGTCCCGGCCGGCGTAGTCCTTGCCGCTGCGGTAGCCGGACGCGTGCGTGAGGTCGCCGGTGAACGTCGCACGGCCGGGCCAGTCGGGCAGGTGCGGGGTGTGGTTGTAGCCGGTGGCGACGACGACCGCCGCGCCGACCAGCTCGCGCCCGCCGGTCGCGCGCAGCAGCCAGCCGGTGCCGTCCGGGGTGCGCTCCACGCGCGTGACCTCGACGCCGGTGACGATCTCCAGCTCGTGGACCTCGGCGTACTTCTCCAGGTACCGCACCACGTCCTCGCGGGCCACCCACCGCCCGAACCTGCGCGGCATCTTCAGCCCGGGGAGGGCGGAGAGGCGGCGGGTGGTGTGCAGATGCAGCCGGTCGTAGTGGCGCCGCCAGGACGCGCCGACCCCGTCGGCCTTCTCCACGACGACGGCACGTATGCCCTGGGCACGCAGCGCGTACGCGGTGGCCAGCCCGCCGGGGCCGCCGCCGATGACGTAGACGGGGCGGTCGGCCGGGTTCGCGGTGGTGATCGCCTGGGGGGCCGGGCGGGGTGCGGAGTCTTCCATGAGCGCGAGCGTAATCACGTGCGCGGTTGATGGGTCTCGGTCAAGAGGGGAATTGGTTGCGGATCGATCACGTGTGGGGGAGAGGTGGGGGGAGATTGTGACGTAGGACGCGTGGTTGTGACCGTACGGGGAAGACCCCCTCGCCCCTTCCCGGGGCAGCCTGCCTGACGTACCGTCAGTTTCATGGACGCCCGTTTCGACGTTCCCGAGATCGACGCCTTCACTCGTACGTACTGGGACGCGGCAGCCGAGGGCCGCCTGCTGATCCGGCGCTGCGGCGCGTGCGGGCGGGCCCACCACTACCCCCGGGAGTTCTGCCCGCACTGCTGGAGCGAGGACGTGACCTGGCAGGACGCCAGCGGCCGGGCCACGCTCTACACCTGGTCCGCAGTCCACCACAACGACCTGCCACCGTTCGCGGCGCGAACCCCGTACATCGCGGCGGTCGTGGACCTGGCGGAGGGCCCACGGATGTCCACGGAGGTGGTGGGCGAGGGGCAGGTGCAGGTGCAGGGGCTGCGGGCGGGGCTGGAGCTGGAGGTCACGTTCCGGGAGGGCGTGCCGGTGTTCAGGCCGAAGGCCTGAAGTGAGTTCCTTCGCCCGGGTTCGTACGTCGTCGGCCGCGCCGGTCTCGCCCGGCGGTGTGTTGCGTCGGGAGCGTACGTGTTACTGCGCACGAGCGCCGACACCCGCAGCGCGCTGCGGTGGCTGCGGGCGAGGGCGGGACGGTCAGGCGGGCGGCTACAGGAGGTGGTCGGCCTTGCCTGCCTTGATTTCGAGGATGAGGGCGCGGAGGGCGTCGTGGGTGTCGGTGAGGGGGGTGTCTTCCTGTCCGGCGACGGCGATGTAGGCGTTGCCGGAGGGGTCGGTGCCTATGCGGAAGCAGTTCGCACCCTCGGCGCAGTAGGGGTCTTCCCAGGTGATCTGGCTCATCGTGATGCTCCTCAAAGGCGGCTGGCGATGGCGTGGATGAAGTCGCGCGAGTCGGCCGACGGCAATGATGCCGTCTCCATCCAGTCCAGGTGCGCACGGTACTTGTCGAGTTGGGACTGGCCGTGCAGGAACTCGGGACCGTGTGCCGAGTCGAGTTCCACGGTGTCGAGTTGGGGCACGGGACCTTCGGCGTAGATGACGGCCTGCCCGGCGCCGGGGAAGGCGCCGGCCCGGAAGGGAATCACCCGTACGTCGATGTTCTCCTGCTCGGACAGCTCGCAGAGGCGGTCGAGTTGGGCCCGCATCACCTTCACGCCGCCGAACTCGACGTGCAGGGCCGCTTCGTGGACGTAGCCGACGTAACCGACGGGGTTCTCGCGGTGCAGCACCTGCTGGCGTTGGAGGCGCAGGGCCACGCGCAGTTCGACCTCGGCCTTCGACAGGGGAGGCAGGGCGGCGGCGAAGAGGGTGCGGGCGTAGGCATCGGTCTGGAGCAGGCCCGGTACGTGCATGGCCAGACCCGCCCGCACCCGCTTGGCATGCCATTCCAACTCGGCGATGTCCATGAGCGCTGCGGGGACTTGACCTCGGTAGGCGTCCCACCAGTCGCGCGTGCGGCCGGTTGCCATGTCGGCGAGTGCGTCGACATACGCCTGGTCGTGGCAGTCGTAGTTGCAGGCGAGGGTCCGCAGGCGGTCGGGGGTGATGACGCGGACACCGGACTCGATGTTGGAGATCTTCGTCCGGTCGATGCCGAGCAGTCCTGCGGCGTACTCCGTCGGTACCTGCGCCGCGAGGCGCATCTTTCGCAGTTCGGCGCCCAGTCGCTTCTGGCGTTCGCTGGGTGTTGCCCTTGGCGGCATAGGTCACTTCCTCCGATGGTCGCGGCGTCAGTCTGCCCGTTCGAGCTGGATCGGGTCCACCTCGATCGGTGGAAATATCGACGAAAAGGTGGCAACGATCCACCGGTTTCCTCTACGGTCAGTCATGGCTCGACCACTGAGCCGTAACAACCGTCCCGGAAGCGCATCACGCGTGCCCGCCCGTCATCTCCTCCCCCGGGAGGGGCGAGCTCGCGTCGGGGAGACAGGCCACCGGGTGGGTTCCCTCCGTACCAGCCGTACCAGTCAAGGGAGGTGCCGTGTATCTCGACACCGGGGTGTGCCAGTCGCCGACCCTCGCCCCCGCCGACGCCCCGTTCGTCCTCGCCCGGCCGGAGGCACTCTCCTTCAGCTTCACGATGCCCGCCGTTCCGCGAAGTCCCGGCATCGCGCGGGCGGCGACCCGGACGATCCTGGACGCGCACGGCCTCGCCGACGCGGCCGACGCGACCGTGCAGGTGGTGAGCGAACTGGCCGCCTGCGCCTGCCGTTTCTCCCCCACGGCCACCGTGTACGTGTCGCTCCGCTACCGCGACGAAGCCCTCCGCGTCACCCTCTACGACGGCCACCCCCGCCACGCCCACGTTCGCCTGGGCGCCGTCTGCGACCTGTCCCGACGGGTGTCCTTGGGTGTGCTGGACCACGTGGTCCGAGCCTGCCACGGGGACTGGGGCATCGGCGCCGGCCGCGAACCGGGCGGCGGCACGCGCATGTGGGCGGTGCTGCCGCGCGCGGGGGCCTGCGGGTATCTCCGTGATGGACACGCGGGGTGACCAAGCTCTACGTGATCGAGCGTGAGTGCTCGTGCTCGTGCTCGCGCGGCCCGCGCGGCCCGCGTGTGTGAAAGTCGGGACCGCGTCACGGCCAGAGCAGTTCCTTTGTCCACCTTTCTGTCCCCGTTCCCGGTTCGCGCCGGTAGGCCAGGCGTACGTGTCGGCGGCGGGCGTCGCCCTGGAAGAACTCCACGGTGTCCGGTCGTAGCCGGTACAGGGTCCAGGAGGCGGCCTCCGTCGTCGGGTTTCGGGCCGCCTGTTCCCAGGCTTCCTCCGACGCGCGCGCCAACTCCTCCACCGAGCCCAGGACTTCGCTCTGGTGCCCGGTCAGCGCGGCGGCCAGTGCGCCCGTCGAGCGGACGCGCAGGTCGGTCTGCGCGGCCTCGGCCGGGGCCACCGTGACCGGGCCCCGGACGCGGATCTGGCGGCCGTGCACCGGCCAGTAGAACGTGAGCGCGGCGTAGGGGCGGGCGGCGAGGTGGCGGCCCTTGCGGCTGGTCGCGTGGGTCGCGAAGGACCAGCCGTCCGGGTCGGCGCCGTGCAGCATCACGATGCGGGCGTCGGGCATGCCGTCCTCGTCCGAGGTGGCCAGCGTCATCGTGTGCGGCTCGGTCTGCCCGGCCGCGACCGCCTCCGCGAACCACTCCGTGAAGAGGGGCAGGGGGTCGTCGGGGGTCGACTCCGGGTCGAAGGACGGCAGTTCCGTCACCTCCGGGGCCCATACCCGTAGCGTCCTCAGCAGTTCGTGGAGATCCGTAGCCATGCAGCGAGTATGCGCGGTCGCACAACGGCATCAGTGCCGGGCGAACTGGACCCCGGTCGACTGCACCACGTCCGGGCGTACGGCGATTCCGGCGATGGTCAGTTGCTCCCCGTAGATGTCGGTGAGCCTGAGCTCGCCGCCGCATCCGCTGCCCTGCTCGGAGAGGAAGTAGTTGTACTCGGTGCGGGGCAGCGCGACCCACGAGCCGTTCGCGCGGACCTCCAGGCGGGCCAGCGGGTTGCGGTGGCCGATCGCCTGGACGCCGCACCAGTACTGGGTGGAACCGGTCTTGTAGCGGATCGAGATCGTGTCGGACGTCGCCGGGCTCAGCAGGCTCCACGTGATCGGGATCTGGCCCGCCGAGAGCGGCGCGATCTTCGCGAACGCCTGTCGGCTCAGGTCGAGTTGGCCGGGTGCGCAGGGCGCCGGGCACTCGTTGGTGATCCGGACCGTCACGGACGCCCCGCCCGACGCCCGTACGAGCACATACGCGCCGCACGCCTTCGACGTCTCGTAGTCGGCGGTGTTCATCGCCGCCGTCATGACGTCGGAGGTCGGACCGTAGGAACAGGCGCCGTTGCCGTCGCCGACGTCGTAGGAAGTGGCGATGCCCTGGTAGTCGGTCCCGGGCTGGATCCGCCCGGCGGACGGCACCGTACGGGACGCCGCCCGGGCCGCAGGTACGCCGGGTGCGCCGGGCGCGGCAGATACGGAGGGCTTGGCGGGCTTGGCCGAGGGGCGTGCGGACGGGGGCGCGGACGGGTTTGGGGTCGGGGAGCCCGACGTCGGCGTCGGCGATGCCGATGCCGATGACGTAGGCCTCGCTGTCGGTGACCCGGTCGCCTGCGCGCCGGCCACCGGCTTGAGCGTGCGCGCGCCGTCGTCGTCCCCGCCGCCGGGGCGGAAGGCCACGACCAGGGACACGGCGAGCGCGACGGCGGCCACGGCCGTCACGGCGACGGCGGGGACGCGGACCGTGCGCCGGTCGGGACGGCGGTCGGGGCGATGGGAACGTCGGTGCGAAGAGGCTGCCACGGAGGAATCCTTACGCGGTCGGGCGCAGCACGTCCTGAAAAGCTCCGGAAAACCCTGACTCCTGAGGAGACCTGAGGAGTCCTGAGTCGTCTGGAGCGTTCTGGAGTGCTTGGAGTGCTTGGAGTGGTGTTTGGCAAAGCTGTCGTCTCGTCAGTGGCCGCCGACGTCGAAAAGGTTGCCGTCATCCGTTCACGAATGGCCTCTCATGCCTCGTCGTGGTGGGTGAGGTGGCCGTCGGTGAGTCGCCAGTGGTGCTGGTGAGGGGTCAGGCGCCAGGTCTCGTCGGCGGTGGTCGCCTGCGTGATCCAGTCGAGGAGTTGGGGGAGGGCCTGTGCCCGTAGGACGGCGCGGGTGGCGGCACGTTCGGTGGCGGCGACCGGATGGACGTCGATCCGGACGCCGACCATGTCCGGGTGGACGCCGCCGCCGTAGTTGCCGGGGTGCGGGGCGATCCAAGCGGCGCCCAGCACGATGGTTCCGCTGTCGTGCCCGGTGAGGAACCTCAGATCCCTGACGTGGGCCATGGCGGTGCCGAGGCACTCGTTGATGTCGGTGGTGGTCAGTGGCCAGGCGCGGTGCCTGGGCAGTCTTCGTTCGCGTGCGGACATGGGGAGGAGCTTGGCAGCAGCCGACCCTCCGTCGGGGGTTGGGGGGTTGGGGGGTTTGGGGTCTTGGGGACGGGTGGTGGAAGCCGTCGTAGGTCTTACCCCCGGCCCAACACCACCGTCCCCGACGAGCAGAACCATCCGCCGGTTCCGGAGGCCACTCCGAGGCGGGGCAACTCGCCGTCCGGTCCGTGGACTTGGCGGGTGCCCGCCTCGCCGCGTAGTTGCCGTACAGCCTCCACCAGCAGGAACAGGCCCCGCATACCGGGGTGTTGGGCCGACAGGCCGCCGCCGTCCGTGTTGGTCGGGAGGGATCCCGACAGGGTCAGGCGGCCCTTCTCCACGAAGGCGCCGCCCTCGCCCTTCGGGCAGAAGCCCAGGTCTTCGAGGGTCACCAGCGTCATGTACGTGAACGCGTCGTAGATCTCGGCGAAATCCATCTCCTGCGGACGCAACCCCGCCCGTTCGAAGGCCAGTCGGCCGCTCACCGCCGCCGGGGAGACCGTGAAGTCGTCCCACTCGGACAGGGCGGCGTGCGAGACGTGCTCGCCCGTGCCGAGGATCCACACCGGTGCCGTACGGCAGTCGCGTACGTACTCCTCGGCCGCCAGCAGCACCGCCGCGCCGCCGTCCGAGCGCAGACAGCAGTGGAGTTTGGTGAACGGGTCGGCGATCATCTGGCCCGACAGGACGTCGTCGACCGTGATCGGGTCGCGGAACATCGCCTCCGGGTTCAGGGCTGCGTTCGCCCTCGCCTGGACCGCCACCTCCGCCAACTGCTCGATCGTCGTGCCGTATTGGAGCATGTGACGGCGGGCGGCCATCGCGTACTTGGCGATCAGCGTGTGGCCGTACGGCACCTCGAACTGGAGCGGGCCGCGCCCGCCGAAGGCGAAGGTACCGGTGCGACGGCCGGCCCTGATGTCGGCGCGAGCCGTCGAACCGTAGGTCAGGAGAACCGCGTTCGCGTGTCCGGCGGCGATCGCGTCCGCCGCGTGGGCCGTCATGACCTCCCACGTCGCGCCGCCCACCGACGTGGAGTCGACCCAAGTGGGGCGCAGGCCAAGGTAGTCGGCCACTTCCACCGGGGCGAGCGTGCCGAGGCCTGCGGACGCGAAGCCGTCCACCTGCGAACGGTCGAGGCCCGCGTCCGCCAGCGCGCGGCGGGCCGCCTGGGCGTGCAGGGCGTACGGGGTTGCGTCGTCCACTCGGCCGCAGTCGGAGAGGGCGACGCCGACGACGGCCACGTCGCGGGTGCCACGTTTCCCCAAGTTTGGGTTCCCCACCATGTATCTGACGGTACATCAGATGCCTTGGTCGGGGGCAGGTTCGGTGGCAGGTGTTGTGGCGTCCGGGCATTCGTCCATTCGTCTGGGCATTCGCCTCCCCGCGCCCTAATATGACGGACCGTCAGATACGGAGGGGAGCGTCATCCATGAACCCCAACTTCACCGCCGAGCAGGGCGAGATCCGCCGCACGCTGCGGGAACTCCTCCACAAACGCTCCGGTCCGCACGAGCTGCGGGCCGCCCTCGACACCCCCACCGGTCACGACCCCGCCCTCTGGACCGCCCTCGCCGAACAGCTCGGCCTGCCCGGACTCGCCCTCCCGGAGGCGTACGGCGGCGTCGGCTGCCACCGCACCGACCTCGCCCTCGCCGCCGAGGAGACCGGCCGCGCCCTCGCCCCCTCCCCGCTCCTCGCGACCTCCGTCCTCGCCGCGCCCCTGATCCTCGCCCTCGGCACCGACGCCCAGCGCGCCCGCCTGCTGCCCCAAATCTCCGACGGCACCCTGACCGCCGCCCTCGCCGTCCCGGCCCCCGTCCTCACCGCCGCCCTCGCCCTGACCTGCGGAAACGGCGGTGACTGGGCCGGCGGGGGGCGGGCCGGGGGCGTCCAGGCCCGGCGGACAGGGGAGAGGTGGCAGTTGTACGGGGAGGCCGTGCAGGTGCTCGACGGGCACAGCGCCGGGCTGCTGGTCGTCGCCGCGCACGCCGGGGGGTTCGCCCGGTCCCGCACCCTGCTGTTCCTGGTGGCGGGGGACGCCGCCGGGCTCGTACGCACCCGGCAGACCGCCCTGGACGCGACCCGGCCGCAGGGCCGTGTCCAACTCCGGCACGTCGAGGCCGAGTTGCTGGGGAGTGAGGCGGTGGACGTCTCCGAGTTGTCCGAAGTCCTTTCCCGTACCGGGGACTTGGCCGCCGCCTTCCTCGCCTGTGAGGCCGTCGGGGCCGCCGATCGTGTGGTGGAGCGGACCGTCGAGTACCTCGGGCAGCGGGAGCAGTTCGGGCGGGCCGTCGGTTCCTTCCAGGCCGTGCAGCACCGGCTGGCCGATGTGTACGTCCAGGTCCAGGCCGCTCGGTCCGCCGCCTATTACGCCGCCTGGGCGACTGGTCAGGAGGACGGCCAGGAGGACGGTCATGGGGACGGTCAGGGGGTGGAGCGGGTCGGGGGGCTTGCTCTTGCGCAGGCGCTGGAGGCGTTGCGGCGGGCCGCTGCCGAGGGCATTCAGTTGCACGGCGGTATCGGTTTCACCTGGGAGCACGAGGCCCACCTGTACTTCAAGCGGGCCGCCGGCGACGAGTTGCTGTTCGGGCCTGTGCACCGGCTCCGCGCCCATGCGGCCGATCAGGCACGGCTCTTCGAGCGGACGGGGGTCTTGGTGTGAGAGGCGAGAGAGGCGAGAGAGGCGTGAGAGGCGTGAGCAGTGGGACCGGTGGGGTCGGTGGGGTCGGGGTCCGTCTGGTTCAGAGGGTTTCCTCGACCCGGGGTTTTGCGAAAGTCGCCCCGCATGTCATCCCCGTCCTCGACCGGGCCGTCCATCGGCTCACCCGGGGAAAAGTGCTGCTCAGTGCCCAGATGGTGCCGGGGGCGATCCTGACCTGCACCGGCGCGCGGAGCGGGCAGCCGCGCCGGACGCCGCTGGCCTGCATGCCCGAGGAAGGCGGCGGGAGCTGGATCCTCATCGGCTCCAACTTCGGCCGCACCGGGCACCCCGCCTGGACCGCCAACCTCCTCGCCCACCCCGACGCCGAGATCAACTGGAAGGGCGCGGACATCCCGGTGACGGCCGTGCTGCTCGTGGGGGAGGACCGGGCGGCCGTCTGGAAGGCGCTGCTGGCGTTCTGGCCGCCGTATGCGACGTATCAGGCGCGGGTGGAGCGGGAGATCCGGCTGTTCCGGATCACGCCCAGGCCGTAGACACCAAGCGGCGGTCCATCCGGACGGGCGGGCGGACAGGCGGACGGACGAATGAACGACCGACCGGCCGACCGACTGACCGAGCAACCGGGTGAACCGCCGTCTGGCAGACAGGACTTGACGTAGGAGTCTCGGACTCTTGAAGTCTTGGACTCTTGGGGTCTTGGAGGTTGGCGTAAGAGTGGCGCGAGGGCGGGGCTACTTCGTCGGCTTCTTGCCGGTGATGCCCAGGTGCACCAACAGCGCCAGGTTCGGCTTGAGTTCAGCCTGCTTGACGCCCCACGTCTGGAAGCCCTTCTGGTGCGAGGCGACCGCCGCGAGCATCGCGACGAGCGCACCGGCGACGGCGGCCGGGTTCACGTCCTTGTCGACCTTGCCCTTGGACTGCAACTCGGCGACCGCGTCCGACAGGGAGTTGTTCACCGAGTTGAGGATCTTCATGCGGAGTTTGTAGAAGCGTTTGTCGCCCTCCGCCGCGCCGAGATCTACGACCCTGAGGATCGCGTCGTGCTTCCGCCAGAACTCCAGGAAGCCGTCGACGAGCTCCTGCGCCGTCTGCCAGCCCGCCTTGCCGACCCACGAACGGCCCGTGACCAGCGTGGTCAACTCGGCACCCTCGGCGGCCATTTGCTCGGCGATCTCCAGGACGGCACCCTCGACGTCCGGGAAGTACTGGTAGAACGTCGCGGGCGAAGTACCCGCCTTCCGGGCGACATCGATGACCTTGACGTCCCGGTAGGGAGAGGAGCTGAGCATCTCGCTGAGGCAGTCGAGCAGCTTCTGCCGCGTCGCCTGCCCGCGCCGACCGGCCACGCGGCCGTCGACGGTACGCACTTGTCCTGTCATGCCGTCAGCTTACCGAGGGGTGATCGGAGCGCGATTCGGCCGACTGCAAATGGGGTGCGAGGGGGTGTGGAGACGGGTGTGCCTGGTCGCGCAGGGTGCGCACGCAGGGTCTGCGCGTCGCGTGAACCGCCGTTAGTTTGGCTGCATGGCCGAAAACAGGGCATCGGTGAACGCAGAGGGCTCCGCCAAGGGATCCGCCGAAAACTCCGCCAACGGTTCCCCCAAGGACCCCGCCAACGGCTCCGCCGAGGGTTCCCCCAAGGACTCCGGTGAGGGTTCCCGCAAGGGCTCCGGTGCGGGTTCCTCCGAGGGCTCCCGCAGGGGCTCCACTGAGGGCTCCGGTGAGGGTGCCCCCGGGAGGCCCCCGGAGAGGTCCCCCGAGGGCTCCTCGCCGAGATCCTCCGAGGGCACCTCCCCGGGAACTCCCGAGCGATCTCCGCAAGGGTTCCCGCAGGGGACCGGGCCTGGGGTCGAGCCGGGTTCCGGGCCGAGGTCCGGGCCGGGCTCCCCTCAGGGTTCCTCAGGGAGGCCCGCTGAGGGCTCCTCCTCGGGGTCTCCCCAGCCATCCCCCCAGCCATCCCCCCAGGGGTTCCCCCCGGGGTTCCCGCAGCGGCCCGCTGAAGGGTTCCCCGGAGGCTCCGGCCAAGGGTCCGCTCAAGGCTTCTCCCAGGGGTCTCCCCAAGGTTTCCCGGAGGGTGTCCCCTGTTGGGTGGATGCGCAGCTTCCCGATGTGGAGGCCGGTCGGCGGTTCTACGGTGAGCTTTTCGGGTGGGGTTTCGAGGGGCGGCCGGAAGGCCAGGGCACCTCCGTATGGGCCCGGCTGGACGGGGCTGCCGTCGCCGCGCTCGCCCAGAAGACGGACGGTCGTATGCCCACCGTCTGGACGGTGTACTTCGCCACCCCCGACGCACAGGCCACCACCCACCGCATCCGGACCGGCGGCGGACAGGTGATCATGCCCCCCTTCCCGGTCGGCGCGCTGGGCACCGCCGCCCTCGCCGCCGATCCCGAGGGCGCGGTCTTCGGCCTCTGGCAGATCGGGAGCCACGCCGGCTTCGGCGTCCGGCACACCCCCGGCACGTTCGCCTGGGCGCAGCTCTACGCCCGCGACACCGAGCACGCCAACACCTTCTACGGCCACCTCTTCCACGACGCCCTCTTCGGCCCCGGCGCGAAGCCCGACTTCGGCCGGGCACCCGTCGGCGACGTCTTCTCCGACGTCATGCCGCCGCACTTCCTCGTCCACTTCGGCGTCGAGGACTGCGAAGCGGCGCTGGGCACGGTGAGCCGGCTCGGCGGGCGGGTGCAGGCGGGGCCGTTCGCCGCGTCGTACGGCACGGTGGCCGTCGTCACCGACAACCAGGGGGCGTCGTTCGCGCTGCTCCAGCGCTGAGAAGCGTCAGCGTCCCGCGTCCGACGACCCCTCGTCTGACGCCGCTTCGTCCGACAACCTCTCGGCTGGCGTTCCCTCGCTAAGCGCCCCCTCACCCATCGATCCCTCGTCCGGTGCCCCCTTGCCCTCACCGGGCCCCGGGTCGGCCCTCACCGGGCCCCCTTGCCCTCACCGGGCCCCGGTCGGCCCTCACCGGGCCCCCGGCGGGACTTTCGTCAGGCCCCGGACCCGATCCTCACCGGACCCCGACGGGACCGGACGCTCATCCGACCCCGACGCGACCCTCGTCAGGCCCCGGACCTGACCCTCATCGGACCCCCGACCGGACCCTCGTCAGGCCCTCACCGGCCCCCCCCATGAGCCCCCGACCCGACCCTCATCGCCCCCCGACCGGCCCCCACCCGGATCCCCCACCCGGATCCCTCACCCCCTTTCCGCCCCCCACCCCCTCATCGCATCCCCGAGGCCCCTTCCCTCCCCTTCCCTCCCCCCTAAGGGGGCCTCCGGACCCCCTTGCCGCCCTTTCCCAGCCCCCCTCCCCGAGGGGCTCAAGGCGTCTCACCGGCAGGTTTGTCGTACTGTGGGGATTTTTTGCCCGCATATGAAATGAGACACCCCGAATGACCCTGGGTTCGCAACCAGCCGTCCGGCCAGGAACAATCGGGGTGCGTGCCGCCATGGCGGTGCGGTGGTGAGACGCTGCACGGGGCCGTGTACACAAGTGGGTGACGCGGCTCGTACGGGGAGGTGGCAGGCAAGTGGTGGATCAGCTTACGCAGCACGATCCTCGGCGGATCGGGCCGTTCGAGGTGCTGGGACGGCTGGGTGCCGGCGGCATGGGGCTGGTCTATCTGGCACGTTCGGCCTCGGGCCGGCGCGTGGCGATCAAGACGGTCCGTACGGAGCTCGCCGAGGACCAGCTCTTCCGCGTGCGCTTCACGCGTGAGGTGGAGGCGGCCCGCGCCGTCTCCGGCTTCTACACGGCCGCGGTCGTCGACGCCGATCCGCGCGCCGCCGTGCCGTGGCTGGCCACCGCGTACGTGCCCGCGCCCTCCCTCGAGGAGATAGTGAACGAGTGCGGGCCGATGCCGGCCCAAGCGGTGCGCTGGCTGGCGGCGGGCGTCGCCGAGGCCCTCCAGTCCATCCACGGGGCGGGACTGGTCCACCGCGACCTCAAGCCGTCCAACGTCCTCGTCGTCGAGGACGGGCCCCGCGTGATCGACTTCGGTATCGCGTCCGGCGTCTCGAACACACGTTTGACGATGACGAACGTGGCCGTCGGCACCCCCGCCTACATGTCCCCCGAGCAGGCGAAGGACTCGCGGAGCGTGACCGGCGCGAGCGACGTCTTCTCGCTCGGCTCGATGCTCGTCTTCGCCGCCACCGGCCACCCGCCCTTCCACGGCGCGAACCCGGTCGAGACGGTCTTCATGCTGCTGCGCGAAGGCCCGGACCTGGAGGGCCTGCCGGACGAACTGCGTCCGCTCATCGAGTCCTGTATGCAGATGGAGGCCACGGCCCGCCCCAACCCGGCCGACCTCCAGGCCCAGCTCGCCCCCCACCTCTTCGGCTCCGGTTCCGACGACAGCGGTACGGCGTCGGCGTGGCTGCCCGAGAAGGCCGTCACCCTCATCGAGACCCGCCGAGGCGGCCGCCCGGCCCCGAAACCGGCCCCCGCCAGCCCCCGCAACGGGGGAGTAGGGGCCGGAGCAGGCGTGGGTGGCGGCGGTGGCGGTGGTGGCGGTGGTGGTGGCGTGGCCATGGGTCGGGGGGCCGTCCCGCCCCCGCCGTCCCACGATCCCGTGGTGCTTTCCCGGCCCGCGCACGCCCCCGCGCCGGTCGGCTCCCCCGACGCCGGTCCCGTCCGGCTGGCGGGTGGGGCGGTGCCGATCGGGCCCGGGCCGCGCGTCGCCGACGTCCGTGCCACGGCCGCCATGAAGGCGCCGGTCGCGGAACCCGGCCTGGTCGCCAACTGGTCCCGGCTGCACCCCGGCGTCAACGGCGCCGACCCCGCCGTACCGGCCGCGCAGAACGCGCCCGCCGAGACGCCGGCGGGCTGGCGGCCCTGGCGTTTCCGCATGTCGAACGACGTGTGGGGGACGCCGTCGGTCGCCGGGGACCTGGTCTACGTCACCTCGTTCGAGGTGCACGCTCTCGACGTGGCCACCGGCCGGCGCCGTTTCAAGACGCGGGACGTGGCCTGGTCGATGGCGGTGTCGGACGGCCGCGTCCACGCCTCCGACGGCCCCACCCTGTTCGCGCTGGACGCCCGCGAGGGCGGCGACCTGTGGCGGCTGTCCACGGACGCCTGGGTGTACTCGCTCAAGGCCGACCGGGGCACGGTCGTCACCGGCACGCGCGGCGGCGGCGTCCAGGCCTGGGAGGCCTCGGGCGGGCAGAAACTCTGGGAGATCAGCGGCTGCCAGACCGACTTCGAGTCCCCGGAGGCCGGCCCGACGCTCCACGAGGGCACGGTCTACGTCTGGCAGGACGCCCGGCTCAGAGCCCTCGACGCCCGTACGGGTGACGAACGCTGGTCGTATCCGATCGGCGACACGGCCTCCTGCGGCGGCGTCCCGGTCCGCGTGACGCCCGGCCCCGACGGCTACGTCTACCTCTCCGCCGGCACCCGCGTCCTCGCCGTCGACGTGGCGAGCGGCATGGTGCGCTGGCACTTCGAGGCCCCGGCGGTGTTCCTGTCCCCGCCGACCTTCGTGCCCGGCCCGGCCGTCACCGGCGGCGGCGTCTACCTCGCCGACTACCTCGGCACGGTGTACGCCATCGACGCCACCGACGGCCGCGACCGCTGGCGCATCGCCACCGAGGCCCGGGCGTCCGTCGACCCCGTGCTGGTGGCGGCCGGCCATGTCCACGTCGGCAGCGGCAAGGGCCTGTACACGCTGGACGCGGTCACCGGCACGCCGAAGTGGCGCTTCCAGGCGGGCGGCGACATCGTGGGCGCCCCGGCGGTCGCGGAGGGCCGTATCCACTTCGGCTCCACCGACCACCTCCTCTACACCCTCAAGGCCGACGACGGCCGCCTGCGCTGGAAACTGGCCACCGGCGGCGAGATCACCGGCTCCCCGGTGGTCCGCGACGGCGTCGTGTACGCGTGCAGCAAGGACCGCTGCGTGTACGCGCTCGACGCGGAGAAGGGAACGGGCACGGCCCGAACGGCGTAACCACCGGCGTCCGGCGTCCGGCGTCCGGCGTCCGGCGTACGTGCCCGCTGCCGCCCCACGCCGGGGCGGCAGCGGGTGATGGCGTCCCCGTCACCACCCACTACCACCACCGAGCACACCGCCCACCACCCCATCGGATGGAAAGGCGACAAGTCCGGTGCTGCTGCGGCTGGTTGACCCGTCGCCCCGTGACGTCAGCTCGGCGGGAACAGCGTGAACAGCTTCTCGACGACGTCCGCCGGAGCGGAGTTCGGGGATCCCGAGGTGTAGGGCGGCTCCGGTGCGTACTCGATGAGGAGCTGAAGGGCCTGCGCCACGTCGTCACCCGCCATCAGACCGGCCAGGGTCAACGCCATGTCGATGCCCGCCGAGACGCCTGCCCCGGTCGCGTAGTGACCGTCGATGACGACCCGCTCCTTCGCCGGCGTCACACCGAACCCGGCGAGGTGCTCGAGCGCACCCCAGTGGGTCGTCGCCCGACGACCTTCGAGGACTCCGGCGGCGGCGAGGATCAAGGTCCCCGTGCAGACGGAAGCCGTCCACGCGGAGGTCCGGTCGACCGTACGCAACCATGCGTGCAGTCTCCCGTCGGCCATCTGCTCGGCCTGACCCGCGCCGCCACCGACGATCACCACATCCGGGTTCGGCACGTCGGCGAGACCTGCGACGACGTCGATCGACAGGCTGCCCAGGTCGTTGCGGACAAGGCCCGGACGCTCGGCGACGAAGACGACCTCGGTGTCCGGGAGGCGGCCCAGGACGTCGTACGGTCCGATGACGTCCAGCGCGGTGAACCCGGGATAGAGAACGATCGCGATCTGCATGCGGGAGGCTCCTTCAGCAGGGTTTCCTTCGTGAACCGTGTGTTCCGTTTCCGGTGCAACACACGCATCAGGCTTTTTCTGCTCCATGTGTCAGTGGTCGGGGCGCGGCCCCGTCTGGTTCCCGGTACCTGCCGAGCCGGCCGGTTCCGAGTTGTGGCGGCGGGCAAGGTCGTCACCATCCAGTTCTCGCGGATCACCGTGTCGTAGCGGGCGGTTCGCTGCCGCCACTCGGTGAACTGCGCGGCACAGGCCCTGTCTAGGCTGTTCGCATGGATCGACGGGGGCAGAAATTCAAGTTCGCAACGGTGGCGGTGCTGGTCGTCCTGGCGCTGACCGGTTTCTCGACGGGACGCGGGCACGGGCACGGCAGCAGTCACAGTGGTGGCGACGGCGGCGGTGGCGGGTGCAGCAACTCCAGCCAGGATCACGACAGTTCGTCGTCAGGCGGTGGTGGTACGTCGGGCTCGAGGTACCACGACTACGACGACGATGACGACTATGACGACGACGCGTCCGGTGGCAGTGGTTCCTCGGACGCGTCGGCGGCGCTTCAGGACGCCTCGGTGACGTTGGTCGACTGTGCGACGCCGAGTCAGGCGTACGCGACGGTCGAGGTCACCAACCCGAACTCGACCGGGGGTTACTTCACCGTCACGGTCGATTTCCTGGACGCCGGTTCCAACCGGGTGGAAGAGGGCAGCACGGACGAGTACGTCGCCGGGAACGCGACGGCGACCGTGCAGGTCGACCTGTCCAGCCCGGGCGTCGCGGCGAAGGTCGACCACTGCAACCCGGAACCGTACGCCCCGGCCACCTGACAACAACCCCTCACCGCACCCGGAACCCCTCACCCCGCCGCCCGGCGAACAGCTCCGCCTGCTGCTCGTCCGGCAGGTTGCCCAGGGCGATGAGGTGGGGTGCCTGGGCGAAGGCGGCGGTGCGGGCTGCTTCCTTTGCCGCCCAGAGGGCACGTACGGTGCCCTGGACGGCGGTCGGGGGGTGGCCGGCGATGACCGTCGCGCAGGTGACGGCCGCCTGCAACGCGCCGCCTGGTTCGGTGAGTTCGGAGACGAGGCCGATCTCGTGGGCGCGGCGGGCCGAGGTCCGTTCGGCCATGCCCATGAGCATCAGCCGGGCTGCCTCGCCGTACGGCATCCGCTGCGCCAGGAGCATCGACTCGTACGCGCTGACCATGCCGTACGTGACGTGCGGGTCGAAGAACTCGGCGGCGGCGCCCGCGACGATGAAGTCGCACTCGCCGAGCAGGTAGAAGGCACCCCCGCAGGCCATTCCCTCCACAGCGGCGATGACCGGCTTCCACAGGTCGTTCGCCTTCGGGCCGATGGTCAGGAGGGGGTCGTCCTGCATGTAGGGGGAGGCCGGTTGGGGTACGGCGGTGTCTCTGTCCAGGCCTGTGGAGAACGCCCGGGTGCCGGAGCCGGTGAGGACTGTCGCTCGTATCGCGTCGTTGAATCGCAACTCTCGCCAGATCAGCTTCAGTTCGCTGATTGTTGTTGGGTCTATCGCGTTGAGTCTTGTCGGTCTGTCCAGGGTGACTACCGCTACGCCGGTGGCCTTGTCGAGGTCGGTGAGTACGCTCACGGGCGCTCCAGGACCCACTGCGGCAGGCCGTTTCCGTCGAAGACGACCCGTACCCTTGCGCCGATCCGAATGTGGTCGTGGGGAAGGGAGTTGAGGGGTGCGCCCGGTGCCGTCACCAGGTTTCCGATCAGGCGGATCCGGGGAGCCTCGGTCAGTTCGACGAGGATCACGTTGTACGGGGCCTGCGCCGCGTACTCGGGGAGGAGGGGCGGGTGCGGGACGACGTAGGACCAGATGCGGCCGCGTCCGGAGGTGCGTCGCCACTCGGCCGCGAAGGACTGGCAGTGCGGGCAGCAGGGGCGGGGCGGGAAGCGGGGTTCGGCGCAGTCGGCGCAGGTCTGGACGCGGAGTTCGCCCTCGGCGGCGTACCGCCAGAAGGGGGCGCCGTCGGCGTCCGGGACGGGGCTCAGCATGTCAACTCCTGGCAGGTCAACGTCTGTTGGTGAGAAGCAGGGCGGAGGTCGGGACGCCCTCGCCTGCCGTGACCAGGCAGGTCGTGGCGCCCGGGACCTGGGCCGTGCTCGCTCCGCGTAGTTGTTTCACGCCCTCGGTGATGAGGTTGAAGCCGTGGACGTAGGCCTCGCTGAGGCCGCCGCCGCCCGTGTTGAGGGGCAGCCGGCCGCCGGTCTCCAGCGCGCCGCCCTCGGTGAACGCCCCGCCCTCGCCGCGCCCGCAGAACCCGTAGCCCTCCAGGGAGAGCGGGACGAGCGGGGTGAACGCGTCGTAGATCTGGGCGACATCGACGTCGGCCGGGGTGAAGTCGGCGTGTTTCCACAGGTGTCGGGCGGCTGCCCAGGCGGGGCCGGTGAGCGGGTCGTCGTTCCAGTAGTTGACCATGCCGTGGTGCTGGGCGGGCAGGCCCTGGGCGGCCGAGTGGACGTAGACCGGCCGGTGGCGGCAGTCGCGGGCGCGCTCTCTGCTGACGATCACGCAGGCCAACGCGCCGTCCGTCTCAAGGCAGTTGTCGTAGAGGCAGAGGGGCTCGCTGATCCACCGGGAGGTCATGTACATCTCGCGGGTGAGGGGGCGGTCGTACATGATCGCGGCCGGGTTCTGGTTGGCGCGGTTGCGGCAGGCGAGGGCGACGTTGAAGAGGTGGTCGCGGGTGGCGCCGTACTCGTGGAGGTAGCGGCGGGCCAGCATGGCTATCTCGTCGGCGGGGCGCAGCAGGCCGAAGGGGCGGGTCCACTGGGCGGGGGTGGGGAGTTGGGCCGTGGTGTTGGTCCACGGGCGCGGGCCGCTGCCCCGCTTGCGCGAGCGCCAGGCGACCCCGACCGTGGCCTGGCCGGCGGCGATCGCCGCCGCCAGATGGGCGACCGTCGCGCACGAACCGCCGCCGCCGTACCCGACCTTGCTGAAGAAGGTCAGGTCGCCGAAGCCGACGGCCTTCGCGAGCTCGACCTCGTCCGTCTCCTCCATGGTGTAGGAGGCGAGGGCGTCGACCTCGCCGGGGGCGATGCCGGCGTCGTCGAGGGCGGCGAGGACGGCTCGGCAGGCGAGGGTCCGTTCGTCCTCGGGCAGGTGCTTGGCGAACGGCGTCTGTCCGATGCCGACGACGGCGGTGGCGTCCTTGAGCCCGGTCACTGGCCTCACCTCAGCAGACACAACGCTGGACATGAGCTGACAGGACGTCACGGTACAGCTAATCTGACGGGTCGTCAGCTACTGCGTGCGGGAGGCTGGTTGTGGACGCGAGTGTGGACGCGAGTGTGGACAAGAGTGTGCAGTGGGGCAGTATTCCGGGGCTCGTTCGGGCGGCGGCCCAGCGGTTCGCCGACACCGAGGCGGTGGTCGACGGCCGCACGCGGATCTCGTACGGCGAACTCGGCGTGCGGGTCGAGCGCGCGGCGGCGGCGTGCGTCGCGAACGGGGTGCGGGCGGGCGACCGGGTCGGCATCTGGGCGCCCAACTCGCTGGAGTGGATGGTCGCGGCGCTGGGCGCGGTGTCGGCGGGGGCGGTGCTGGTCCCGCTGAACACCCGGTTCAAGGGCGCGGAGGCCGCGTATGTGCTGCGCAGGAGTGGGGCGCGGCTGCTGTTCGTGACGGGTACGTTCCTGGGGACGTCGTATGTGGCGTCGTTGCGGCGGGCTGCGGGGGAGGGGCCGGGTGCGGGGCCGGGTACGGGGGTGGGGCGGGGGCCGTTGGCCGGGCTTCCCGCGCTGGAGCAGGTCGTGGTGCTGTCCGACGACGCCCCGGCCGACTTCCGTACCTGGAAGGACTTCCTGGCGAGCGGGGACGGGGTGGAGGCGGCGCTCGTGCGGGCGCGGGCGGACGCGGTGCGGGGGGACTGGCCGTCGGACATCGTCTACACCTCGGGCACGACGGGCCGCCCGAAGGGCGCGGTGATCACGCACGCGCAGACCCTCACGGCGTACCGGATCTGGGCCGACCTGGCCGGGCTGCGGCACGGCGACCGCTACCTGATCGTCAACCCCTTCTTCCACACCTTCGGCTACAAGGCGGGCGTGATCGCCTGCCTGATGCGGGGCGCGACGATGATCCCGCAGTCGGTGTTCAACGTGGACGCGGTGCTGGCGAACGTGGCCGCGGAGCGGGTGTCGGTGCTGCCCGGCCCCCCGACGCTCCACCAGTCCCTCCTGGACCACGCGTCCCGCGACACGTACGACCTGTCGGCGCTGAGGCTGGTCGTGACCGGCGCGGCGGTCGTCCCGCTGCGTCTCGTGGAACGGCTGCGGGGCGAACTCGGCGTACGGACCGTCCTGACGGCGTACGGCCTCTCGGAGGCCAGCGGCATCGTCACGATGTGCCGCCGGGGCGACGAGCCGCAGGTGATCGCGTCGACGTCCGGCCGGGCGATCCCCGGGACGGAGGTCAAGGTCGTCGACGAGGCGGGCGCCGAACTCCCGGCCGGTACCCCGGGCGAGGTGCTGGTCCGAGGCTTCAACGTCATGCGCGGCTACTACGAGGACGACGCGGCGACGGCCGAAGTCCGCACCGCGGACGGCTGGTTGCGCACGGGCGACGTCGGCGTACTGGACGCGGCGGGCAACCTCCGTATCACCGACCGGATGAAGGACATGTTCATCGTCGGCGGCTTCAACGCCTACCCGGCGGAGATAGAGCAACTCCTCGGCCTGCACCCGGACGTGGCCGACGTCGCCGTCATCGGCGTCCCGGACCCACGGCTCGGCGAGGTCGGCAAGGCGTACGTGGTCCGGCGTCCCGGCGCGACCGCCACCGCCGACGACCTGATCGCCTGGTCCCGCCGCGAGATGGCCAACTACAAGGTCCCCAGGGTGGTCGTCTTCGTCGCCGAACTGCCTCGCAACGCGAGCGGGAAGGTGGTCAAGGGAGAGCTGCGGGGGCGGTGAACCGGCAAGGCGGCCGTGGCTTGTTCCGGATGCGGGCATGCCTCGGCCGCGGCGGCTTCCCCTCCGCGCCGCCGCGGCCGATCCCCGTCGGGAACTCAGGCTTGCTTGCCGTCCAGGTCCAGGGCGGGCGGAGCCGGAGCGTGGTTCTCGAACGTGACGATCTCGTCGTCGGCCGCCAGCGTGGACGTCGGTGCGGAGGTCGGCGTGGAAGCCAGTGCCGAAGTCGTCCCGGAGTCGGGCGACTTGGCGTCCGACGGCTTTGTGTCCGACGACTTCGTGTCCGGTGTCGCGGGCCTGGACAGGGTCGGCATGATGGGAGCGTGGTTCTCCAGCGTCCTGATGGCCGCGGTCTCGTCCGGCTGCTTCTTCTCGGTGTCGCTCATGTTCAGGCTCCCCCTGGGAGTGGTGTGCAGTGGCTGAAAGGCGCCTCTGTCCGGCGATTCCCCCGAAGTATCGCCGGACAGCGGCATATGCCGGAGCCCACCCCCCAGTGGGCTCGTCGACCCGTCTGCCCCCCGACACGACGGACCGTTGAACCGACCCTGTCAGGCGGTCATAAACGTTCGATGAACGACGGCCGCCGGATCCTCACGACGCGTCCAGGGGAGCCAGCAGGCTCCGTACCTCGGCCGCCTCCGGTACTCCCGAGCGTTCCAGGAGCAGCAGGGCCTCCTGCCAGCAGGCGCGCGCCCGGTCCGACTGGCCGAGGGCGTGCAGGCTCTTGCCCAGCACCGTCAGGACACCGCCCCGGATGAGGTCGCCGCCGATGAACCCGATCGCCAGCGCCTGTTCGGCGTGCCGGGCGGCCTGCGCCGGACGCTGGTCGGCCAGGTGCAGTTGGGCGATACGGAAGTGTGTCGTCCCCTCCCACAGGCGCTGCCGGTTGCTGCCGAACATCACCAGCGCGTCCGACAGTTGGACCAGGCCCTCGGCGAGCCGCCCGGCCCGGATCAGCGCGACGCCGAGCGCGTAACGGCCGTTGGCGAGGCGCAGGGTGAGACCGAGCTGCTGGAAGATGTCGACGCCCTGCTGGGCCAGCGGGACCGCGTCGTGCGGGCGGTTCATGCGCTCGTAGAGCCGCGACAGGTTGCACAGCGCGTTGGCCTCGCCGGGTCGGTTGCCGTCCGCCCGGTAGGTGTCCCGCGCGGTGGTGAGGAACCGCTCGGCCTCCTCGTAGCGGCCCTGGCTCAGCGCGATGATGCCCCGGTCGGTGGAGGCCCAGCTCACCGGCGTCGCGTCCGCCGCCGCCGTGGCCAGCTCGATGGCGCGCCGGGCCTCGTCGTCCGCCTCGGCGTACCGTCCGGCGGCCAGGTGGACGTTGGACAGGGCCGTGCGGGCGCGGCTCTCCGCGCGGACGTCGCCGGCGCGCTGCGCCGCGTCGCGCAGGGCCGCCGCGGCCGTCTCGTACTGCTTCGCGTTCGCGCCCGACTCGGCCAGGTCCTTCGCCGCCCACAGCAGGTCGACGGCGCGCCGCAGCCCGCTGCCCGTGGTCTGCTGCCGGGCGCAGGCCAGCAGGCCCTGCGCTTCCAGGAACAGCCAGTCCAGGGCCGCCGTCCGGTCCGTGAACGCCAGGCCGGTGTACGAGGTGGGCTCCAGGTGGGTGACCGTCCGGTCGCCCGGCCGCTCGATCGCGTAGACCCCCGCCGCCGTCGCCAGGTAGAAGTCCAACAGCCGTGACAGCGCCGCCCCTTGGCCGCTCGCCGGCCGCTCGTCGCGCTCCGCGCACGCACGCGCGTAGAGGCGCACCAGATCGTGGAAGCGGTAACGGCCCGGAGCCGCCGACTCGAGGAGGGAGGTGTCCACGAGGGACTCCAACAAGTCCTCGGTGTCGTCCGGCGGAAGGTCGAGTACGGCCGCGGCGGCGGCCAGCGACATGTCCGGGCCGTCGGCCAGGCCCAGCAGCCGGAACGCGCGGGACTGGGCCGGCTCCAGTTGGCCGTAGCCCAGCTCGAAGGTGGCCTTCACGGCCAGGTCACCGGCCTGGAGCTCGTCCAGCCGGCGCCGCTCGTCCGCGAGCTTCGCCGCCAGCACGGACACCGTCCAGGTGCGGCGGGCCGCCAGCCGGGACGCTGCGATGCGGATCGCCAGCGGCAGGAAACCGCAGGCCGCGACCACGTCCAGCGCCGCCTTGCGCTCCGACGCCGTCCGCTCCTCGCCGACGATCCTCGTGAACAGGGCCAGCGCCTCGTCGGGCGACATGACGTCCAGGTCGACGAGATGCGCGCCCGCCAGATCCACCATCCGCACCCGCGCCGTCACCAGCGCCGCGCAGCCCTCCGTGCCCGGCAGCAGCGGACGCACCTGCGCCGCGTCCTTCGCGTTGTCCAGCAGGACCAGCACCCGGCGGCCGTCCAGCACCGACCGGTACAGCGCGGCCCGTTCGGCCGGGGACTCAGGGATCGCGGAGTCCGGTGTGCCCAACGCCCGCAGGAACGAGCCCAGTACGGTCTCCGGCTCCGCCGGCCGGGCCGCCGTACCCTGGAGGTCGACGTACAACTGCCCGTCGGGGAAGGCGGCTCGGGCCTGATGGGCCACGTGCACGGCGAGGGTCGTCTTGCCCACGCCGCCTATGCCCGCCAGCGCAGACACCGCCATGACGCGCCCCGAACCGCCGCCGCCCTCGGGACCCGACGCCGCCGCCAGCACCTCGCTCAACTCCCGTACGAACGCCGAGCGCCCGGTGAAGTCCGGTACGTTTGCCGGGAGTTGGGCCGGACGCACCAGCGCCACCGGCGGCTGCGCCACCGCGGCCGACGGCTCCGCGAGCTCCGGGTCGGCTTGCAGGATGCGGCGCTGGAGTTCGCGCAGCCCCGCCCGCGGGTCCACGCCCAGCTCCTCCGCCAGCAGCCGCCGGGTGTCCGCGTACACCGCGAGGGCCTCCGCCTGCCGGCCGCCGCGGTACAGCGCCAGCATCAGCAGCTCGCGCAGCCGCTCCCGCAACGGGTACGCGGCCGTCAGCGCGGTGAGTTCGGAGACCGCCTCGGCGTGGCAGCCCTGCTCCAGGTCCATGTCGAGCCGGGCCTCCAGCAGCCCCAGCCGCCACTCCTCCAGCCGCACGCGCTGCGCCTCGGCGTACGGTCCGGGGACGCCGGCCAGCGCCTCCCCGTCCCACAGGCCCAGCGCGCGGTTCAGCACGTCACGGGCCACGGACAGATCCCCGGCCGCCTTCGCCTTCTCCGCCTCCGCCGCCCACTCCTGCGCCACGCCGAGATCGAGGGCGCCCTCGCCCAGCCCGCGCACCGCGTACCCGCCGGACTCGCTCACCAGGACGCCCGGGTCCAGCACCTTCCGCAGCCGCGAGGCGTACGTCCGCACCGCCGCCAGCGCCTGCGACGGCGGCTCCTCGCCCCACAGCGCGCCGATCAGCTCGGCGGCCGTCGCCGTGCGGCCCTCGCGCAGCAACAGGGCGGCCAGCAGGGCGCGTTGCTGCGGGGAGCCGGTGGCCAACTGCTCGTCCCCGCGCCGTGCGCGCACCGGGCCGAGCACGGCGAAGCGCAGCGCGGCCGGCTCCCCGGGGGAGCCGGGGCGCCGCTGCTCGGGCACACGCGGGCCGCCGTGTCCTACCCGGTCGTCCATCAGGGCTCCCTTTAGGCATCCGAATTACCTGTTCAGTTTGCCCTGTCCATGCCGGAACCGTCAGCTTCCCCCGGGAGGTATCGGGCAGGCACCCGGCAGCCACCGGGAAGTCCGCACAACTCTCCCATCCGGTATGCACACATCCCCACACAGTCGATCAAGTCAGGCCCACCCGACGGCGGTTTCGCCCTCGCTGCGCAGCGAGCCGCACCGACCGCCCCGCACTGGCCGACGAACTAGCTGACGATCCGTCAGATCGGCGCTACCGTGCCCTCATGGAGACCACACCGAGGACAACACCGGGTACCACGCCGGGGATTGCGACGCCCCTGCCGCTGATCATCTCCGTCGACGACCACACCGTGGAGCCGAGCACCGTGTGGCAGGACCGCCTGCCGAAGAAGTACCTCGACACCGCACCCCGCATCGTCCGCGCCCCGGTGAAGGAGATGACCTTCCTCGGCGGCCGCTTCCGGCCCGTCATGGGCGAGCCCGGCGACGACGGTCCGGTCGGCGACTGGTGGGTCTACGAGGACCTGCGCCGCCCCCTCACCCGCCTCGACACCGCCGTCGGCTTCAGCCGGGACGAGATCAAGCTCGAGGTCATCACCTACGAGCAGATGCGCCCGGGCTCGTACGACGTGCCGTCCCGGCTCGCCGACATGGACGTCAACCACGTCCAGTCCGCCGTCTGCTTCCCGACCTTCCCGCGCTTCTGCGGCCAGACCTTCACCGAGGCCGCCGACCACGAGCTGGGCCTGCTGTGCGTGCGCGCCTACAACGACTGGACGGTGGACGAGTGGTGCGGCCCGCAGGCGCAGGGCAGGCTCGTCCCGCTTACCCTGATCCCCCTGTGGGACGCCGAGTTGGCGGCGGCGGAGGTCCGGCGCAACGCCGCCCGAGGGGTCCGCGCGGTCGCCTTCTCGGAGATACCCCCGCACCTCGGCCTGCCCTCCGTCCACACCGACTACTGGGACCCGTTCCTCGCCGCGTGCGACGAGACCGGCACGGTGGTGGCCATGCACATAGGCTCCAGCAGCCGTATGCCGTCCACGTCCGCGGACGCCCCGCCAGCCGTCGGCTCGACGATCACCTTCGCCAACTGCTGTTTCTCGGTGGTCGCTTTGCTGTTGAGCGGCAAGTTCGAGCGCTTCCCGAACCTCAAAGTGATGTACGCGGAGGGCCAGATCGGCTGGATCCCCTACATCCTGGAACGCGCCGACGTGGTGTGGGAGGAGAACCGCGGCTGGGGCGGCGTCGCGGACAAGGTCCACCGCCCGCCGTCCGAGTTGTTCGCCGAGCACGTCTACGGCTGCTTCTTCGACGACGCATTCGGTCTGCGCAACCTCGACTCGATCGGCGTCGGGAACGTCCTCTACGAGACCGACTACCCGCACTCCGACTCCACCTGGCCGAAGTCGAAGGAGGTCGGCGAGGCACAGATGGGCCACCTGGACCCGGACGTGGTGGAGCGGATCGTCCGGGGCAACGCGATCGACCTGCTGGGCCTGACGAAGGACGGCCTGTGGAGCCCCAGTTGAGCTCCGGCCAGGGAGTCCGGTACGGCATCCAGCTCCCGGTCCAGTCCCAGTCCACGATCTACGCGGAGCCCTGGGAGGCCGGCGCGGGAGCCGCCGACCTCGTCGAGATCGCCCGCGCCGCCGACCGGGCCGGCTTCGCCTACATCGCCGCCTGCGACCACGTCGCGATCCCGCGCCGGCTGGCCGAGGCCATGAGCACGGTCTGGTACGACCCCGTGGCCACCCTCGCCCACCTCGCCGCCGTCACCGAACACGTCCGCCTGCTCAGCCACGTCGCCGTCGTCGGCCTGCGCCACCCCCTCGTCACCGCCAAGCAGTACGCCACCCTCGACCACCTCAGCGGTGGCCGCCTGATCCTCGGGGTGGGCGCCGGGCACGTACGGGAGGAGTTCGAGGCGCTGGGGGCCGATTTCGAGCGGCGCGGTGCCGTCCTCGACGAGACGATCGACGCCCTGCGTGCCGCCCTCGGGCCGGACGAGTTCCCGGCCCACTACGGAAAGACGTACGACTTCGAGGGCCTCGGACAACGGCCGAGACCGACCCAGCCCCGGATCCCCGTCTGGGTCGGCGGCTCCTCCCCTGCAGCCGTCCGCCGAGCCGCCCTCAAGGGCGACGGCTGGCTGCCCCAGGGCGACCCGAGAGACCGCCTCTCCGAACCGATCGAGCGAATCCGCCACCTGCGAGAGACGGCAGGCATCGACACCCCGTTCACGATCGGCGCGATCACCGAACCCCTGTACCTGGGCACCCCGAACTGGAACGTGGGCCCCCACACCCTCACGGGCTCCCCGGATGCCTTGGCGGAGTCTCTGCGCGCCTACCCGGCGATGGGCGTCGACCAGATCCAGGTCCGCTTCCGCTGCCGGAGCCGGGCTGAACTCATCGATCAGATCGGGGTGTTCGGGGAGGAGGTGGGGCCTTTGCTGGGGGCGTCCGGGTGACTGCTCTCCCCGACTCTTCTTGAACTTTGAACAGGTCCCGGCCGGGCCGCGTATGCACGAACGTACCGACGTATGCACTGACGTATGGACGTACGGACGTGATGGCTCCGGCGGAAGGACCCGTGAAGTGCGATCCACCGAGCGCCCCTCCCAGCGCCCCTCCCAGCGACTCGCCGTCGCCCTCGCCTGTGCGGAGGGCGACTGGGCGCACGACGACTGGCCGGCGGCGGACGACGCGTACGTGGGGCGGGTCGTGCGGGTGAGCCCGCCCTTCTGCCTGCCGGAGCCCGTGGACGTCGTCGTGCTGCGCTGCGCGGAGCCGAAGGTGTCCTTCCCGGCGCTGCTCGCGGCGCTGACCGTGCGGGGGAAGGCGCGGGTGCCGGTGATCGTCGTCAGCCCACGCCATGACACCGACACCGTGGTCGAGGTGTTCCAGGGCGGGGCGGGCTATCTCGTCGAGGGCGACTACTGCACGCACATGCTGTCCTCGGCCGTCATGGCGGCCACCGTCGGCCACACCTACCTCTCGCCGGCCGCGTGCGCCGCGCTGAGGGAGGCGGCCCGGCGGATGCCCACGCGCGGGGACGCCGTCGAGCGGCTGCGAGCCCTGCTCTCGCCACGCGAACGCCAGGTGATGGAGCTGCTGTCGACCGGCCTGGGCGCCCAGGAGATCGGGTTGCGGTTACGGCTCAGTGAGAAGACCGTCCGCAACAACCTCAGCAACATCTACGCCAAGCTCGAGGCGAGGGGGAGCACGGACGCGGTCCTGCGGTGGCTCGGAGCCGCCCGTGCCGCGCCCGTGCTTCGCAACTGAGGGCGAACCATGCACAGTTGAGGGTCCATGATTTGCGGTTGGGAATAACCTCGTATTCCCGGATGCGCACTGCGCGGCGGGCGTCGTGCGTCGCTGTGCGGCGCTGTCAGTTGCTCACGGGGCCTCGACTTCCGCCTGCGGGATTTCCACGTCGGTCACGTTTCCGCCGCCCTCACCGAATCCGGGTTCCGCGCGGACACTGTTGCCCGAGTTCTGGATTCCGCTGGCTTCGGGCGTCCCGCATTTCACGTTGCGCAGCCACAGCCGGCCGTCCGGAGTTCCGCTCTTCAGGATCTGCGGATAGAAGACGTGCACGGTCGCGGCGCCCTCGCTCGGCGCGAAGAACACCGTCTGGCCGTCCTGGGCTTCCTTGTACGTGGCCCGCAGGAATCCGCTCACATCGGTGCGCTTGGCCGACCACATGAAGAAACCGATGCTGTCCGGCTGCACGGTGTCGGTGCGGCTGAGCGTCAGGGTGGACGTCTTGGTGTCCGACGTGATGTTGATCTCCGTGTTGTTGAACGTCACGCCCACGTCGAAGATCGAGCTCGCCAGTTTCGAGGTGGACGAGGCGCTGAACCCGTTCTCCAACTGAATGAGCCGGGCGACGGACGCGCTCACCGCGAAGGCCTTCGAGGCGGTGCTGGTCGATCCGCAGTTGTCGGTCACCGCGGAGACGCGTTCGTTGGGTCCGAGGCTGTTCCGCTTGTTCTGGACCGGGACGAAGTCGCAGTCCGCCAGCTTGCCCGAGTCCGAGGCGCAGTCGGAGGTCACTTCGGAGGGGGTCGCGGCGCCCGCCGAGTTCATCAGCGGGACGATCACCGCGAGGGCCGCCACCGGTGCCAGGGCGAACGTGATGCGCTTCTTCTTGCTGCGGTGGCTTCTCTTGCCGGGGGTGCGGGCCATGGGGTTCTCCAGGGGGAGAGAGGGGGGAGTTTTCAGGGGGTGAGCTGCTGGTTCATGCGGTGTTCGAGCCATGCGGGGTGCCTCAGCAGTCCTCCAGGACCGCCTTGGAGGTGCCGTCCATGAGGCCGGGGCTGCCGGCGGCGCCCGGCAGGACGGCGGGGCCCTCGACGGTGTCGGGCGCCGTGAAGTTCTGCTCGGCGGAGGGGTTCACGGCGAAGCTTCCGGGATTCGCGTCGATCCGCACCCGCCATTCACCGGTCATGCGCTGGATCTTCGGGGTGAACTCCATGTGGAGCACCTTGCCGACCGGCACCTGGCGCTCTTCCGTGTCGCCCGCCGTGGCCGTCTTCGTGGTCATGTCCAGGGAGCCCTTGTGCCTCAGCCAGGAACCGCTGAGCGCTCCGAAAAGGCCGCCGGCGGCGCCCTGCTGGGTGGACTTGTACTTGCCCTGTCCCTGGGCCGCGCTCGCCGTCCAGGTGATGGAGACCTTCGCCGGAGTGGTGGCGTTCGGCTCGCAGTTGGGGAAGTCGATGGACGACTTCTCGGTGGGACCGTCGAAGGTCTCGAAGTTCGTCTCGACGAATTCGCAGTTGTCGGACCTGAAGCCGTCTCCGAAGCCGGCCCCGAAATCGTCCAGCTTCTGGTTCTTCCCGTTGAGCACCTTGGTCCGCTCACAGATGAGCATGATCTCGTCGGGCGACTTCGCGTCCGCCGCGTTCGCCGACGGAAGCAGGGTGACGATGACCCCGCCGGTCGCCAGCGCCGCACCGATCGCCACGTACCGGATCTTCCGGTTCTTCAGTCTTCTCTTCGCCATGACCGCGTCCGCTCCGTCCTTGAAGGGCCATTTACTGTTCCGTGGAGGATTATTGGGGTTCCGCACGGGCTGTGGACAGGGTCAAACATCCTGACTTTCCATTCTTCTGGCGTGTGCTTGTGCAATCCGAGGGCACTCCGAGGACAATCCGAGGTCAATCTGAGGGCAATCTGAGGGCAATCTGCGGGCAATACGAGTGCAATCCGCGTCATGCGCGCGAGCCGCCCAAATCGCGTAAATCCCTCCGTGCGTCTTCCGCGCGTCTTTCGCGCGCCCTCCGTGCGTGCACGCATCTGACGCATCGTCATTTTCGGCGTTACGATGCTGAGTTCCAGTGATGCGATGCGAAGGGGGTTCGGTATGGGCAAGCTCGACGGGCGCGTCGTCCTCGTCACCGGCGCCGCGCGCGGCCAGGGGGAGCAGGAGGCCCGGCTGTTCCGGGCGGAGGGGGCCGAGGTCGTCGTCGCCGACGTGCTGGACGACCAGGGCGCGGCCCTCGCCGAGGAGATCGGCGCGCTGTACGTGCACCTGGACGTGGGCCGGGAGGATGACTGGCAGTCGGCGGTGCGCGCCGCGCAGGATGCGTACGGGCATCTCGACGGCCTCGTCAACAACGCCGGCATCCTGCGTTTCAACGCCCTCGTCGACACGCCCCTCGACGAGTTCATGCAGGTCGTGCAGGTCAACCAGGTCGGCTGCTTCCTGGGCGTGAAGACGGCGGCCCCGGTGCTGGCGGACGGCGGCACGATCGTCAGCACGGCGTCGTACACCGCCGTGACCGGGATGGCGGCGGTGGGCGCGTACGCGGCGACCAAGCACGCGATCCTCGGCCTCACCCGGGTCGCCGCCCTGGAGCTCGCGCCGCGCGGCATCCGGGTCAACGCGGTGTGCCCCGGCGCCGTCGACACCGCGATGTCCAACCCGTCCCTGCTGGACCCGGACGCGGACCCCGAGGAGACCTCGAAGGCCCTCGACGGGCTGTACCGCAAGCTGGTGCCGCTGGGCCGGGTCGGCCGGCCGGAGGAGGTGGCGAGGCTCGCCCTCTTCCTCACCTCGCAGGACTCCTCCTACATCACCGGGCAGCCGTTCGTGATCGACGGCGGGTGGCTGGCGGGGGTCAGCATCATCTGACGCATCGTCATCTGGCGGTCCATCGGCTATTGACCCTCCGTGCGGGCGGTGCGAGAGTCGTCGTCGCCATCAAAACTGACGGTACGTCAGAAGTGCGTCAGAAATCATTCGTGAACCGGGGACGGTGAACCGCCTTGGAATTCGGGCTCTTTGTACAGGGATACGTGGGCAAGCGTGCCGAGACCGATCCGCTCGCCGAGCACAAGGCGCTGATGGAGGAGACCGAGTACGTCATCCAGGCGGACAAGTCCGGCTTCAAGTACGCCTGGGCGTCCGAGCACCACTTCCTGGAGGAGTACTCGCACCTCTCCGCCAACGACGTCTTCCTCGGCTACCTCGCCCACGCCACCGACCGCATCCACCTCGGCTCGGGCATCTTCAACCCGCTCGCCCAGGTCAACCACCCGGTGAAGGTCGCCGAGAAGGTCGCCATGCTCGACCATCTCACCGAGAACCGCTTCGAGTTCGGCAGCGGACGCGGCGCCGGCTCCCACGAGATCCTCGGGTTCATACCGGGTGTGACCGACATGAACTACACCAAGGAGATCTGGGAGGAGACGATCGCCGAGTTCCCCAAGATGTGGCTCCAGGACGAGTACGTCGGCTTCCAGGGCGAGCACTGGCAGCTCCCGCCGCGCAAGATCCTGCCGAAGCCGTACGGGAAGTCGCACCCGGCGATGTGGTACGCGGCCGGGTCGCCGGCGTCGTACGCGATGGCCGCGCGCAAGGGGCTGGGCGTCCTCGGGTTCAGCATCCAGAAGGTGTCCGACATGGAATGGGTGCTGGAGCAGTACAAGACGGCGGTGGTGAACGCCGAGCCGATCGGGGACTTCGTCAACGACAACGTGATGGTGACGACGACGGCGATCTGCGCGCCCACGCACGACGAGGCGATCCGGATCGCGGTGAGCGGCGGGCTGCACTACTTGCCGTCGCTGGTGTTCCGCTACCACGACACGTTCCCGCGGCCCGAGGGCTTCCCGGAGTGGCCGGAGACGCTGCCCGCGTACAACGCCGAGTTCGTCGAACTGCTCGTCGAGGAAGAGCTGTTGATCTGCGGCGACCCGGACGAGGTGACGCGGCAGTGCAAGCGGTGGGAGCAGGCCGGGGCCGATCAGTTGTCCTTCGGGCTTCCGGTGGGGGTGCCGAAGGAGGAGACGTTGCAGACGATCCGGCTGATCGGGGAGCACGTGATCCCGAAGATCGACACGGATCCCGTGCATCGCACCACGCGGTTCAGGCAGGGCGCCTGACCGTCGGTGGTTTCCGATCTCCCCGGGAGTTCAAGGAGGCAAGGTCCGTGCTCGATCACGTCATCACAGGCGCGACCGTCGTCGACGGGACCGGTGCGCCGGGCTTCGTCGCCGACGTCGGCATCCGGGACGGGCGGATCGCCGTCGTCGGCACGGTCACCGAGGAGGCGCGGGCCGTCGACGACGCGCGCGGCCTCGTCCTCGCGCCCGGGTTCGTCGACCCCCACACCCACTACGACGCCCAGCTCTTCTGGGATCCGTACGCGACGCCCTCCCTGAACCACGGGGTGACGACGGTCGCCGCCGGGAACTGCGGTTTCACGCTCGCGCCGCTGAATCCCGCCCGCCCCGCCGACGCCGACTACACCCGCCGCATGATGTCCAAGGTGGAGGGCATGTCGCTGGTGGCGTTGGAGGAGGGGGCGCCCTGGAGCTGGCACGGCTTCGGGGAGTATCTGGACGCGCTCGAAGGGCGGATCGCCGTCAACGCGGGCTTCATGGTGGGGCATTGCGCGCTGCGGCGGTACGTGATGGGTCCGGACGCGGTGGGCGGACAGCCGAACGAACAGCAACTCGCCGAGATCGTACGGCTGTTGCACGACGCCATGGACGCCGGCGCGTGGGGTTTCTCCACCACCCAGTCCTCGTCCCACTCCGACGGCGACGGACAGCCGGTCGCCTCCCGGCATGCGCTGCCCGCCGAACTGCTGGCGCTGTCACGGGCAGTTGGGGAGCACGAGGGCACGCAGATCGAGGCGATCGTCGCGGGGTGCCTGGATCAGTTCAGCGACGCCGAGATCGACCTGTTCGTCGAGATGAGCGCGGCGGCCGGACGCCCCCTGAACTGGAACGTCCTCACCATCGACGCGGCCGTCCCGGAGCGGGTGCCCCGGCAGCTCGTGGCCAGCGAGCGGGCGCGGAAGGCGGGGGGCCGGGTCGTCGCGCTGACGATGCCGATCCTCACGCCGATGAACATGTCGCTGGGCACGTTCTGCGCGCTGAACCTGATCCCCGGGTGGGGGCCGGTCCTCGGGCTGCCCGTCCCCGAGCGGATCGAGAAGCTGCGCGACCCGGCCGTCCGGGCGGAGCTGCTGCGGCGCGCCGAGTCCAAGGAGGCGGGCGTCTTCCGGCGGCTGGCGAACTTCGGGCGGTACGTCATCGGCGACACGTACAGCGCGGCGAACGAGGGTCTCACCGGGCGCGTCGTCCGCGACATCGCCGCCGAACGCGGCCTGGACGCCTTCTCCTGCCTGGTCGAGATCTGCGCGGCCGACGCACTGCGTACGGTCCTGTGGCCGATGCCGACCGACAACGACCCGGACTCGTGGGCGCTGCGCGCGGAGACCTGGAGCCACGAGGACGTCCTGCTCGGCGGCTCCGACGCGGGCGCGCACCTGGACCGGATGTGCGGGGCGCCGTACACCACCCGCTTCCTCGGCGACTGTCTGCGCGGCCGGAAACTCGTCGGCCTGGAGCAGGCGGTGAAGATGCTGACGGACGACCCGGCGCGCCTCTTCGGCCTGCGCGAACGGGGCCGGATCCAGGAGGGTTTCCACGCGGACCTCGTCCTGTTCGACCCGGAGCGCATCGACGCGGGCAAGGCCACCCTGGTGCACGACCTGCCGGGCGACAGCCCCCGGCTGGACTCGAAGGCACTCGGCGTGCGGGCGGTCTTCGTCAACGGCGTGCCGGCCATCCGCGACGACGTCGTGACCGGCGCCGTACCGGGCCGGGTGCTGCGCTCGGGCCGGGACACCCGGACGGTGAACACGAGATGAGCGGCGAACCGGCCGGCGGCAGCCATCAATGGGCCGACGGGCAGCGGTTGTTCGTGGGTGGGGAGTGGGTGGAGCCGGAGGGCGACGGCGGTTACTACGACGTCGTCGACCCGGCGACGGAGAGGACCGTCGGCCGGGCGCCGGAGGCCTCGCCGGACCAGGTGCGCGCGGCCTGCGCCGCCGCCCGCGCGGCCTTCGGCCCGTGGTCGCGCACCCCGCCCGAGGAACGGGCCGCGATACTCGCC
Source organism: Streptomyces sp. yr375 (assembly GCF_900110755.1). Lineage (GTDB taxonomy): Bacteria > Actinomycetota > Actinomycetes > Streptomycetales > Streptomycetaceae > Streptomyces. The sequence continues at coordinate 49,978 of NZ_FOFF01000010.1, read as the reverse complement.
CGGACCGCCGACATCATCCGCGCCCGGCTGCTCCCGTACGCCGAGCTGGCGCAGGCCGAGACCGGCGCCACGACCGGCACCGCGCGCGGTATGCAGGTCGGCGTGGGCGCGGCCCGCTTCCGGCGCTACGCGCGTGTGGAGCCCGCCGAGTGGCCGATCGCGCCGCAGGTCAACGCGGCCGGGCCGATGGGGAGGGCGGGGGTGATGGGCGCGGTGGCCGTCCGGCAGCCGGTCGGCGTCGTCACATGCGTGACCTCCTACAACAACCCGTGGGCGAACCCGGCCGGGAAGATCGCCCCCGCCCTCGCCATGGGCAACACGGTGGTCGTGAAACCGGCCCCGCAGGACCCCCTGTCCGTCTACCGGATGGCGGAGGCGCTGGAGGCGGCGGGCGTGCCGCGCGGGGTGGTGAACGTCGTCTCCGGCCGCGCGGTCGAGGTCGGCGAGACGGCGGTGTCGTCGCCGGACGTCGACATGGTGAGCTTCACCGGCTCGACGGCGGTCGGACAGCGCATCGCCGAGGTGTGCGGCCGGGACATGAAACGCCAGTTGATGGAACTGGGCGGGAAGGGCGCGGCGATCGTCCTCGACGACGCGGACATCGCCTCGGCGGTGGCCGGCATCGGCACCACCTTCTCCTTCTACAGCGGCCAGATCTGCACGGCCCCGACCCGGGTCCTGGCCCAACGCGGCATCTACGACCGACTGGTAGAGCAACTGGCGTCGTACGCCCGGAGGTTGAAGGTGGGCGACCCACGCGAGCCCGACACGCTGGTAGGCCCATTGATCTCCGCCGCGCACCGGGACCGGGTGGCGTCGTACGTGGAACTGGGCCGCAAGGAGGGCGCGGTGGTCTTGTCCGGAGGCCCCGAAGTCCCGCTCCCCGACCGGGGTTTCTACGTCGCCCCGACCCTCCTCGCCGACTGCACGAACGACATGCGGGTGGCCCGCGAGGAGATCTTCGGCCCGGTGGTCACCGTCATCCCCTTCGGCGAGGAACCCGAGGGCATCGCCCTGGCGAACGACTCCGACTACGGCCTCATCGACTACGTCTGGTCGTCGGACGTGTCCCGAGCCTTCCGCGTCGCCCGCCAACTCCGCGCCGGCGGCGTCGGAATCAACACGGTCGGCCGCAACATGGAAGCACCGTTCGGCGGCTTCAAGAGAAGCGGCGTGGGCCGCGACGTGGGCTCGTACGCCCTGCACGCGTACAGCGAGGTGCAGGCGATCGTCTGGCCGGGGTGAAAGAGGGGTGAAAGGGGGGCTGAAAGAGCGGTGAAAGAAAACGCGTCATTCGGTGTCTGAAAATCGCTCTTGGCATGGCCTGATCAAATTTCGTTGCGTCCAGCATTTGAGATTGCTAACTTTCCGTTGCTCTCTGGATCGACCAACCAGAGTGAACAAACGGGAGAAAAAATGCGCAAGTTGGCTGTCGGCGTGCTCGCGGGCGGGATCTTCGCCCTGAGCGCCGGGACCGCGGTGGCGGTCTCGTGGCACACCATTCCGACGCTCACCACGGGGGGCGCAGCCTTCACGGCCGGCAAGTACGCGTTCTGGCCGTCCGGACAGAACCACGGTGCCTTCGAGTGGAAGGGCAACCTGAAGGACGCCGACCCGGCTGACGGGCACAACGTGTACGTGCAGGTGCGGGTGGAGGGTTACGACTGGAGCCGTTACAACGGCAAGCAGCGGAGCACCGTCTCCTTCGACGAGCTGAACTGGGACGGCGCAGCGCAGTACACCGACGACGCGTACATACGCGTCTGCCGTGACAAGGGCTCGCTGAACCCCGACAACTGCTCGCCGACCAAGCACTACCAGAAGTAGGCGACCGCTTAGGCACGTCCCCGGGCCCAGGGGTGCACACCTGGGCCCGGGCCCGCACCGCTTCTTGGGGGAAGCCAACCGCATGTCAGAAATACTCACTGCCACGGGAGTCGACCTCTCCTACGGCAGTCAGCCCGCAGTCCGGGACGCCCATCTCTCCATCTCGTCCGGCGAAGTCGTGGCGATCACCGGGCAGAGCGGCTCGGGCAAGTCCTCGCTGCTGTACTGCCTCGCCGGTGTGCTGCCCGCCACCCGCGGCCAGGTCCGGTTCGAGGGGCGGGCACTCGGTGATCTGTCCGACGACGAGATCAGCACGCTCCGCCGGGAACGCTTCGGATTCGTCTTCCAGTACGGCGAGTTGCTGCCGGAGCTGACCATCGAGGAGAACACCGCCCTGCCGCTGCGGCTGGCCGGGCAGCGCAAGGGGCCCGCCCTCGCGGCGGCCGGCGAGGTGCTCGAGCGCCTCGGTCTCGGGGAGCTGCGCGAGCGCCGGCCCGGACAGGTCTCCGGTGGGCAGAGTCAGCGCGTCGCCGTCGCCCGTTCGCTGGTCCACCGGCCCGCCGTGGTCTTCGCGGACGAGCCGACCGGGTCGCTCGACAGCGCCAACGCCTCCGCCGTGCTCAAGGAGTTCCTCGACCTGGCCCGCTCGCAGGGCACGGCCGTCATCCTGGTCACCCACGACCCCGCGATCGCCGCCCAGGCCGACACCCACTACACGATGTCCGACGGCGTCCTCGGCCCACGGGGTGCCGAGTGACCGAATTCCTCCTCGGCCTGCGCCTGTTGTTCGGCGCGGGGCGCGGCAACCGCATCCGTTTCTTCCTGATGGCGGCCGGCGGCTCCATCGGCGTGTGCTGTCTCGCCCTCGTCCTCACCGTCCCGGCGATCCTCCACGCCCACGACGGACGCACCGCCGCCCGGCAGCCCGTCACCTCCGCCAAGGGCCCGGCGGACGGCACCCTCGTCCTCCAGCGCGACGACGCCTACGGCTCACGGCCGTTCACCCGGGTGTTCGTCGCCGAGGGCAAGGAGGGCGCGCATACGACTCCCCCCGGGCTGAGCGAACTGCCCGCCCCGGGCGAGGTGTTCGTCTCCCCGCGCGTGCACGAACTGCTGCGCGACGCGCCCGCCGCCAAGGCACTGCTGCCGGGTCGCGAGGCGGGGTTGATCAGCCCGGCCGGGCTCGCCCACCCCGACGAGCTGTACGCGTACATCGGTACCGACCGCGCCCGGATCGCCCACGAGGCACGCACCCTCAAGGGCTTCGGATACAGCTACGCCCCGTCCCCCGCTGTCGATCCGTCCACCCTCACCGACGTCCGGTTCGCCCTGGCCACGCTGGTCCTGCTGCCGCTGGGCATCTTCCTGTCCGTCTGCGCCCGGCTCTCCGCCGCCAGCCGGATGCGCCGCCTCGCGGCCCTGCGGCTGCTCGGGCTGAGCCGCAAGGGCACCCAGCGCGTCAACGCCGCCGAGACCGTCGTCGCGGCACTGCTGGGCGCCGTCCTGGGACTCGGCGAGTACTGGGTCCTCAACCAGGTGATGTCCCGGGCCGGACTGCCCGGCCTGCGCTGGTACCCGGACGACGGCGCCCTGTCCCTGTCCACCGTCGCGATCTGCCTGCTGGGCTGCCCGGCCCTCGCCTGGTTCGTCGGCCGCAAGAGCGCGCAGGACGCGACCGCCAACCCGCTCGCGGTACGGCGTACGGCGGTGCCGCGGCCCCCGTCCAAGTGGGGCGGTCTGCTGCTGCTCAGCGGCCTGGGCATCGTCTGCGGCTTCTGCGCCACCGGCCTGCTGGGGCACCCCGCGTCCAGCCTCGGCGTGAACGCGCTGCTGGTGGTCGCCGGCGTCGTCCTGACCGGCGTCGGACTCGTGCTGACGTTGCCGCTGCTGTCGTACGCCCTGGCCCGCCGGGTGGCGCGGACCACGCAGTCCCTGACCCTCAACCTGGCGATGCGGCGCAACGAGGCGGAGCCGGGCAGCACGATGCGGGTGGTCACCGGCCTCGTCCTGCTCGTCTACGCCGCCTCGCTCGCCCAGGGCGTCCTCATCCAACTGGAACAGGTCACCCGCCCGGATGGTCCTGTGCAGGAATACTCGCTCAGCCCGTCGGCCCTCACCGCACAGCAGCAGCGGAAACTCGCCGACGTACCCGACGTACGCGCGCACGCCGTGATGATGAACTCCTGGGTCGACCTCAACGCTCCCGGCATCCCCGACACGGCCACGGCTCTGGTCGCCACCTGCGCCCAACTGGAGAGCATGGTCAAGTATTCCAAGGGGTGTGTGGACGGCAGGGTGATGCGGCTCGTCGACCCCAGCACGGGAACCGATCCGAAACCCGGCGACTCCTACACCTTCCGCTTCGACGGGGGGAAGGCCAAAGAGCTGCACGTCACCATCCCCTCCCAGCAGATGGTCATCAACGCGTACTCCGCGTCCATGGTCGTCAGCACCGCGCTCCTCGTCCCGCCGTCCGCCCTGCCCGCCGACGCCCGTCCGCGCGACGCCGAACTGCTCCTCGCCGGCAGCTCGGACCCCGGCCAGGTCCGCTCGGTCCTCGACGGCATCGCCGCCGTCGCCCCGATCGCCGAGATCGAGCTCGTGGGACTGAACGTCCAAGGACTTGAGCAGATCTCCGTGGTCGAGACCCTCCTGGCCCTCGGCATGATCATGGGCCTGGTCATCGGTGTGGCCGCCTTCCTGGTGTCCGTCACCGACCGGGCCGTCGAACGCCGTTCCCAGGTCACCGCCGTCACACTGATCGGCGCGCGGGCCACCACCATGCGGGCCGTGCAGTGCGCCCAGGTCGTGCTGCCGCTCACCCTCGGCCTCGTCCTGGCCCTGGTCGCGGGCAAGCTCGCCGAGTCCAGCTACCTGATCACCGGCGGCGGCGTCATCCGCTGGGACGTGGAGGGCCTCCCCCTGCTGGCCCTCGCCACGGTGGGCGTCCTGGCGGCGGCAGCGCTCGGCTCGCTCCCGCTGGTGGGCCGCCGCATCGACCCGGAACTGATCCGCCGCGACTGAGCACGGCGGCCGCGCTGTCGGGCCCTGGAGCCGCTAACGCCCCTGAGGGAAGGCGAGTTGCTGATTTCGGGGGTGTGCCGGTTCCTGATTAGGATCTTGGTCATGTCCGTGCAGAACTCTGACAAGACCCCTTCTCGCAAGCAGCGGCTTCAGGAGAAGCAGCGCCGTCAGTTGGCGGTGGTCGACATGGTGGACAAGGCGGAGGCCAAGGCCCGCAGGGCGGAGGTCGAACTCGCCGTGGCCGTCACCGAGGCGGTGCAGGTGTTCGGCGACGAGCAGTCCGCGTCCGAGGGCCTCGACATGCCGCTCGAAGCGGTACGCCGCTTCCTCGGCATGGCCCAGGACGAAGGCACCGGCGCGGACAACGCCGCCGGTGCCGACAACACCACCGGTGCCGAGAACGCTGCCGAGGCCGGCGGCTGATCCCGGGAAGAACGCAGTCACGAGGGAGTCGCCGCGACTGTGTCCTGGCGACTCCCTCGTGACCGTGCGCGGTGACGGCCGATAGTCGCCGGTGCGGTATCCGGCCAGGTCCGATCGCTTCGTGCCATTCGTCCGCAACCCGCCTCCAACATCATCGGGGCCCGACTACACAAGAGGGCTGGGCGGTGCGATACCGCCCGCACGCACGGTGTGCCGGTTCGGTGTCGGGGGAGGCATGGACGGTTGCTGACCATCAACGTGGCGGTGCTGCTCGCGGTCGTCGTCGTATGGCGACTGCGTCGGCGTACGCATTCCCGTAGTCGCAATGACGAGAAGCTGACCGTCGTCATCGTCCTGGCGCTGGGGATCCTGATCGCTCCCACCCCGGCAGGGCAGGGAATCCTGAACGTCCTCGGGCAGCTCGCGAGCGGCGTCACCCAGGCCGGCCGATGAGCAGGCGTCCGCCGGCCCGACGGCGTACCCGACGCGGGCGCGGGCGCTCGGACGACCGGCTGGTCGGTCTCCTCGTGGCCGCGGCCTTGGCCGTCGCCCTGGTGGTGGCCGTCGTCAACTGGCTGCTGGCCCACTGGTGGGTCCTGGTCGTCATCGGCGCGCTCGCGGCGCTGGCCGGCGGCGTCCGGCTCCATCAGAAGCAGCAGCGCGCGCGGTGGGAAGCGGCCCGCGCACAGGGCCTGCGGTACGGGCTGCCCCAACTGGACGCCCTGCATCACGCCCGCTTCGAGGAGGCGGTGCGGGATCTGATGCGCCGTGACGGCTGCCGGGACGCCGTCCGCGTCGGGGGCGGCGGAGACCTGGGCGCGGACGTGAAGGCCACCGACCCCTACGGGCGGCACTGGGTGATCCAGTGCAAGCACCGCCGCAACGGTCTCGCCGGCTCCGCCGTGGGCACACCGGACCTCCAGGTACTCAACGGAACCGCACGCCAGGTCCACGGCGCCGACGTCGCGGTGATCGTGACGAACGGCCGGGTGACCGCGCCGGCCGTGACCTTCGCCGGGCAGCAACGGCTGCACGTGGTCGACCGCCACACCCTCGAAGCGTGGGCGTCCGGCTCACGTCCCCTGTGGGAACTGCTGCGCGCCCTCCCGCCGCCGCGCAGGCCGACCGCCCTCTCCTAGCGGCGCGTCAGTCCGCCAAGTCCACGCGCACCGTGAGCAGTTGGGTGCCCAGGGCGCGTACGGCCGTGCTGTTGGCGCGGGGCAGGGTACGCAGGCGGGCGACCGGGTCGTCGTCGGGGAGGAGGTGGGCGGTGCCGGTGTGCCACCGCCCGCCGAGCCGCACCCGTACCCGTGGATCGGCCTGGATGTTGCGGATGTACTGCGAGCGCTCACCGAACTCCGAGACCAGCCAGAAGCTGTCACCGACCCGGCGGCCGCCGAGCGGGGTACGCCGGGGCAGGCCGGAGACGCGGCCGGTGGTCTCCAGAAGCGTGTGGAACGGCAGGCGGCGCATGAGCGGGTTGGCGACGTACCGCTGGACGGCGGTGGTCGCACGGAAACGGCGATCAGTGGGACTGGACATCGTCCGTGAGGCTCCTTCGCACGTGGCGCTGTTGCCCCCATGGTCCCCGACGCCGCCGACGGGACGAGAGCGGGTGGCTGCATGTGCGCGTGGTGACCGGAGGCATGTTCAGTTCTGGCACCTCGTCAGAGCTGAACATGCCCAACTGCTTGTGCTCGTTACTGACGACAGGCGGCCGTTCGGGAGTGAGCACGGTGCAGCCTCAGTTCAACATCAGCTACGAAGGTAGGGATCTGTGAACGGGCCGGTCCATGAAGTTGCACGCGGTTGCACGCATCCCGTCGGGACCTTGACGCCCTTGCCGACAGACCGTGAGGCTCTGCAACCGGAAGCAACCGGAAGCAACCGGAAGCAACCGGAAGCAACCGGAAGCAACCGGAAGCAACCGGAAACGACTGGCTGGACATGGGGAGGGGCAATGCATCTACGGTTCGTCGGGAAAGATCCAGAATCCGGGGATCACGGCTGCCCGGCCGTGTGGGTGGACGAGAGCACGCAGGATCTCGTCATCCAGGGTGTCAAGGCCGACGCCGACACGGTCGACCGGACCGTCCATGACAGCCCGCTCCCGGACCATGAGGCCGTGATCCGGCTGCCGCGACGCATGATCCCGTTGTTGAGGGAGGCACTTGATGGCGCAGAGCCTGAGCAGCTTCGCTGATCTGATCCGGTCCGTGGAGCACTCTGCCGTGCACCTTGAGATGCGGGACATGTACGCCGTCCCGAACGAGGACGACGGGTTCACGGCGTGGAAGCGGGGTCACCGGCTCGACCCGGACGACCGAGAGTCCTGGTGGCGGCCCTGGCTCGACCTCGTCCAGGAGGTCACTGCCAAGGGTGTTGCCATGCGCCGGGCCAGGGTCGTCTCCGAGCCGGTGAGCGAGTACATCCGATACGAGCACTCGTTCACCTTCACCAATGTTGCCGCGGGCGAGGAGATCCGCTGGCTTCCGAGGCGGCAGGCGTCGGATCTCGCCTTGCCGGGGAACGACTTCTGGCTCTTCGACGGTCGCGTGGTCCAGTTCAACGTCTTCGACGGCGAAGGCCGTTGGGCGCACACCGACCAGGTGGACGAGCCGGCGGTCGTCCGGTTGTGCTCGGCCGCGTTCGACGCTGTCTGGGAGCGGGCCGTCCCGCATCAGAAGTACGCCGTCTGAGAAGCCGTGGTACGCCAGTTCATGCCCACGTCCCCGCTGTCCACGGCCCAGGCCGCACGCGCGGCCGTCGCCGGTCGTCTGGACGAGATCAGGAAGGACGCCGGGCTCACCGGGCATGAGCTGGCGCAACGGTGCGGCTGGCACAAGTCGAAGGCGTCCCGCATCGCACGCGCCAAGACCGTCCCGTCCGATGCCGACATACGTGCCTGGTGCCGGGCCTGCGACGCCGAGGTTCTGGCGGCGGATCTGATCGCCGCCTCCCGCACCGCCGAGTCGATGTACGTCCACTGGCGGCAGATCCACCGCGACGGCATGCGGCGCGTCCATGAGAAGACCGTCCCGCTGTACGAGCGCACGACGCACTTCCGCGTCTACGCCTCGAACGTGGTTCCCGGCATGCTCCAGACGGCCGGGTACGCAACGGGGCTTCTGCGGTCCATCACGGACTTCCAGAACACCCCTGACGACGTGGACGACGCCGTACAGGCCCGCCTGAACCGTTCCCGTGTGGTCTACGAGGGCAACCATCGGTTTGCCCTGCTGCTCGAAGAGACGGTGCTCCACCACCGTGTCTGTGAGACGGCGGCGATGGCCGACCAGCTCCGGTACCTGCTGGACGTCATGTCCCGGCCGAACGTGTCTTTGGGGATCATCCCCTTCGCGGCCCGACGGACCGTGTGGCCGCTGGAGGCCTTCTACGCCTTCGACGACGTTCAAGTGGCGGTCGAGACTCTGACGGCGGAAGTCAACATCACGGCACCCGGCGAGATCCGCGCGTACCTCAAGGCGTTCGCCGGGCTGTCCCGAAGTGCGCTTCACGGCGCAGCCGCGAGAGTGCGCATCACCAGGGCCCTTGACTCACTCGGCTGAAGCCGCCGACACGGCGGACGACTTCACGGCGCGCAAGAGGGCGTCGAAGGCGCGGGGGGCGGCGCTGAGGACGGAGTGGGTGAGGTCGGCGGATTCGGTGAGGTGGATGGTGTGGGGGGCGGCGGATATGTGGACGCAGGCCTCGCCTTCTTGGCAGTAGGACGATTTCTGCCAGGTGGGAGTGGTCATCTCGGCTCCTTCAGAGGTTCTGGGCGACGGAACGGATCAGGTCTCGCGACTTCTCGGGGCTGAGGGCGACGGATTCGACGACGTCCAGCAGGCGCCGGTACTTCTCCAGATGGGCCTCGGCATCCAGCAGCACCGGCCCGTGGAACTGGTCGAGCTGCACGGTGTCCAACTCCGGGACGGGGCCGCACAGATAGTTGATGGACTGGCCTGATCCAGGGAACGCCCCGACATCGAAGGGCAGTACCCGCACGGTGATGTGATCTCGTTCGCTCATGTCGACCAGGTGCTGGAGCTGAGCACGAGCCACCTGTCGTCCCCCGACCCGCATGTGCAGGGCCGCCTCGTGGATGACGGTGCGGTACGGGTTCGGGTTCGCCCGGAACACGACGTCCTGCCGCTTGACGCGGTGCGAGACGCGGTGCTCGACCTCGGGAGGAGTGGGCGCAGGGATCGCGTGGCTGAAGATCTCCCGGGCGTGCTCGGTGGTCTGGAGCATGCCGGGGATGTGCGCGGTGAAAGCGGTACGGATGGCCGTGGCGTGGTGCTCCAGTTCGGCGAGGGTGAGCAGCCCCGACGGCAGCACCTCGCGGTACGCGTCCCACCACCACCCACGCGTCTTCTCCGCGGCCATTCCGGCCAGGGCGTCCACGTAGGGCTGGTTGGTGCACGAGTAGATGTTGGCCATCGCACGGATGCGTTCCGGACTCACCCCGAACCGAGCCGACTCGACATTGCTCAGTTGACCCGAACTAGTACCAAGGAGCTGTGCGGACTCTGTTGAGGTCAGACCGGCCCGTTCGCGGAGTTTGCGCAGCTCCGTCGCCAGCCGGACACGTCGGGCCGTGGGCGCGGGTCTTGGCGTCATGAGAACTCTCCCAGGGAGCTTGTCACCCACACGAGGGAGAAAGGGCTGAGATTCTTCGGAATCTCGCAAAGACCCTTTGCTGAACCTCTATCTTCATATCCAGGCGCCCCGCCCGGAAGCGCACCGTGGGACGCCACGGCATCGACACCAGGCACCCGTCCAACTCCCCTCAGTGACCGGAGACTTCCGATGGCCACCGTATCCCCGTCCTGGAACTACACCCTGCACCTTCCCCGCGATCCTCGCGCACCGGGTATCGCGCGGGGCGCCCTCAGACTGATCCTCGCCGCCCACGAGTTGCCCGGCCTCGCCCCCACCGTGGAGCTTCTCGCGGCCGAGTTGCTGACCAACTCCCACCTCCACACCGCGGGCCCGTACGCCCTCCGCCTGATGTCGACGCAGCCGGGCGGGGTCCGCGTGGCCGTCTGGGACACGGACCCGCGCGTCCCGCCCGGCTTCAAGGGAGACCCCCTCGACCCGGCCCCGCCGGCGGACTCCGAACACGGCCGAGGCCTGCACCTCGTCCGGGAGTGCGCGGACGACGTGGGCGTCTCGGTACTCCGCCACCCGGGCACGTCGAAGGCCGGCAAGCTGCTGTGGGCGGACTGCGGGGGAGACGGGGTGCGGTGAGTACGCCACCACCGGCGTGGACCGCGCCAGTCGTTTATCTGGTGCCCAAGAACACCGGGTTCGTGAATGCCGCCAAGGCCCCCGGCAGGGACGGCGCTGTCGGTGCGTGGCGGATCTCCGCTCGTACGTACGCCGCGTAGGACGCCGTCGTCTGCCACTCCACGACCCCGGTTCCCGCCCCCGCCCCCGCGCCCGCGTCCGGCAGAGGGCCGCCGGTGAAGACCAGCCCCCCGTCCGTCACCAAGTGGACTGTGCAGCCTGGGGCACCGGTGACGGACAGGCGGATCGTCACCGGGGTGTCGGCGGCGACGTTCAGGCGTTCGCCGATGCCCGCGTGCTCGCCCTTGCCGCCGGTGGCCGTGAAGGAGAGGGAGAGGCGGCTCGACTCGGCCACGTAGGAGCGGCCCGCGCGGATGGCTTCCTGGATGGCCTCCCGGGTGAGGTCGTCGGCCAGGACCACCGTCTGGGGGAGTCCGACGACGTCCGGATCGCGGTGGGCGTCGCTGTTTCCCATCGCCGGGAGCCAGCCACCGGCACCGGGACCGGCACCCATAGCGTTCCTTGCCCCTGCCACCAGCATCGCGTCCCACTCCGCCAGTGCCACCTCGTCGTCCGGCGTGTACGGGCCGTTCCACACCTCGACCGCGTCCGCCTCGCCGAAGCCGAACTTCCAGCCGCAGCCGATGCAGGTCGCATGCGGGTGGGCCGGTACGACCAGGCCGCCCGCGCGTCGGATCTGCCGGGCGAAACGGCCGAAGCGGTTGTCACGGGCGCGGTAGCGCCAGTCCACGAAGGTCCCCGGGGCCGTCCCCAGCGCCAGGACGTGACCGTTTCTCGTCGTGATCTCCTCGCCCAGCATCACCAGCAGGTCGTCGCCGGCCACATCGGCCCAGGCCCCGTGCCCCGCATGCGTGTTGTGCTCCGAGGTGTTGACGAAGTCCAGCCCCGCCGCCCGCGCCAGCGCGCCGATCTCGGCGGGGGTGCGGCGGCCGTCGGAGTACCAGGAGTGGAGGTGGCAGTCGCCCCGGTACCAGGCCCGGCCCCGGCCCCGCGCCCGGGACGGGGGGTACGACGGCCGCACGGCACGGCCCGGCTCGCCGTACGTCAACGTCACCGTCAGCTCGTACGCCAGGCCCTGCGGGGCCACCGTGTACGGGCCGAGGGCGATGTGCCACGTGCCCTCGCGCACCGGGCCGGCGACATACCCGGGCGTCGCCTCGTCCGCCCGGACGAAGAACTCGCCGCGCGCGCCCCCGGACCAGCCCCGGAAACCCTTCCCGCCCAGGTCCGTACCGTGCTCGTCGAAGACGCCGATGTCCAGCGCGTTGCCGGGGGTGCCGGCCGGGACCGCGGGCCGCTCGTAGGCGTACGAGACTCTCAACTCCCGTACTCCTGCGGGTACTTCCACAGGTACGTAGACGAAGTCCGGTGCGCCGGGCGGCAGGGTGCCCCGGAGGGTGTGTGTCTCCTGTTTCTGGTCGGCGGCCGCCGCGAAGGTCATGCCTCCCGACGTGAGTACGGCGGCCGCGCCCGTCAGGAACAGGGCGCGGCGTGCGACGGGGTGCGCGTCCTCACACATGCCCGTCAGTGTCCCCGCCCCGCGTGAACGGCAACTGAATTCCGTACCCCTGAGTTTCGCTGCGTTTCGCTGTGTTTCCCTTCCGTGATGCCGACCAGTCGGTATGGACAGTCGTCCCCTCTCCCGGTACAGATGAGAACGGCACCTGAGAACCTCACCCGCGACGCCGCCGTCGAAAGAGCCGTACGCAGCGAAAGGCCCGCCCATGCGCATCGCCGTCACGATCTTCCTCACCGACGAGACGATCACCCCCGTCCGCCTCGCCCGTGAACTGGAGCAGCGCGGGTTCGCCGGGCTCTACCTGCCCGAGCACACGCACATCCCGGTCGAGCGGACCACCCCCTACCCCGCAGGCGGCGACCTGCCCCGTGAGTACGGCCGTACCCTCGACCCCTTCGTCGCCCTCGGGCAGGCCGCCGCCGTCACCGAGAGACTCGGGCTCGGCACCGGCATCACCCTCGTCGCCCAGCACGACCCGATCGGCCTCGCCAAGCAGATCGCCACCCTCGATCACCTCTCCGGCGGGCGGTTCACCCTCGGCCTCGGCTACGGCTGGAACGTGGAGGAGGCCGCCGACCACGGCGTGGAGTGGCGTACCCGCCGTGAACTGGTCCGGGACCGGATGCGGTTGATGCAGGCCCTGTGGGCGGACGAGCCGACGGCGTACGACGGGGCGTTCGGGAGCGTGCGCGCCAGCACCGCCCACCCCAAGCCCGCGCAGAAGCCGCGCGGCCCGGTCACCGGCCCCCGCACGCTCGTCGGCGGAACCGCGGGGCCGAAGCTGTTCGCGCACATCTGCGAGTACGCCGACGGGTGGCTGCCGATCGGCGGGCGCGGGCTGTCCGAGTCGCTGCCCGCGCTGCGCGCCGCGTGGGCGGACGCCGGGCGCGAACCGTCCGCCCTCCAGGTCGTGCCGTACGCCGTCCAGCCGTCGCCCGGCAAGCTCGCGTACTACGGGGAGTTGGGCATCGAGGAGGTCGTGGTGCAGTTGCCGCCGGCGGGGGAGGCGGAGGTGCTGCGCCTGCTCGACGGGTACGCGCCCTACCTCCAGTAACCCTTCTCATAAGCTTTCTCACGCGGATCTGACGGGGAATGTGTGGAAGCCGCGTCCGCAAAGGGTGATCGTATGCTCAAAGGATGACGACTCCCGCGACTCCCGGAACCGGCCCCGGAATCGGCCCCCGCCCGACCCCCGGCCCCACCGAGAACTCCATGCGTCGCGCTCTCAAACGGGCCCGGGACGGCGTCGCGCTCGACGTCGGCGAGGCGGTCGTGCTGCTTCAGGCGCGGGGCGAGGCGCTGACGGACCTCGCCGCGTCGGCCGCCCGGGTGCGGGACGCCGGTCTGGCGGAGGCCGGCCGGCCCGGCGTCATCACGTACTCGAAGAGCGTCTTCATCCCCCTCACCCGGCTGTGCCGGGACAAGTGCCACTACTGCACGTTCGTGACCGTCCCCGGCAAGCTCCGCCGCGCCGGGCACGGCATGTTCATGTCGCCGGACGAGGTGCTCGACATCGCCCGCCGCGGCGCGGCCCTCGGCTGCAAGGAAGCCCTCATCACCCTCGGCGACAAGCCCGAGGACCGGTGGCCGGAGGCGCGCGAGTGGCTCGACGCGCACGGCTACGACGACACCATCGCCTACGTCCGCGCCATCTCCATCCGCATCCTGGAGGAGACGGGACTGCTCCCGCACCTCAACCCGGGCGTGATGTCCTGGACCGACTTCCAGCGGCTGAAGCCCGTCGCGCCCAGCATGGGCATGATGCTGGAGACGACCGCCACCCGGCTGTGGTCCGAGCCCGGCGGCCCCCACCACGGCTCCCCGGACAAGGAACCCGCCGTCCGCCTGCGCGTCCTGGAGGACGCCGGCCGCTCCTCCGTCCCCTTCACCTCCGGCATCCTGATCGGCATCGGCGAGACGTACGACGAACGCGCCGAGTCGCTCTTCGCGCTGCGCAAGATCTCCCGCGCCTACCACGGCGTCCAGGAACTGATCATCCAGAACTTCCGCGCCAAGCCGGACACCGCGATGCGCGGCATGCCGGACGCCGAACTCGACGAACTCGTCGCCACGGTGGCCGTCGCCCGCCTGATCATGGGGCCGTCCGCCTGCCTCCAGGCCCCGCCCAACCTGGTCGACAGCGAGTACGAGCGGCTGATCGGCGCGGGCGTCGACGACTGGGGCGGCGTCTCCCCGCTCACCATCGACCACGTCAACCCCGAGCGCCCCTGGCCGCAGATCGAGGAACTCGCCGCGAAGTCCGCGGCGGCCGGCTTCGCCCTGCGCGAACGGCTGTGCGTGTACCCGGAGTTCGTCCGCCGCGGCGAGCCCTGGCTCGACCCGCGCCTCCTCCCGCACGTGCGCGCGCTGGCCGACCCGGACACCGGCCTCGCCCTGCCCGACGCCGTCGTCGAGGGCCGGCCCTGGCAGGAGCCGGAGGAGGTGTTCGTGCCGTCCGGCCGTACGGACCTGCACCGCACCATCGACACCGACGGCCGGACGTCCGACCGCCGCGACGACTTCGACGAGGTGTACGGGGACTGGGCCGCCCTGCGCGAGGCCGCCGCCCCCGGCATGGTCCCCGAGCGCATCGACACCGACGTACGGCAGGCACTCGCCACCGCCGCCGACGACCCCACGAAGCTCACCGACGCCGAGGCCCTCGCCCTCCTCCACGCGGACGGCCCCGCCCTCGACGCCCTCTGCCGCATCGCGGACGACGTCCGCCGATCCGTGGTCGGCGACGACGTCACCTACATCGTCACGCGGAACATCAACTTCACCAACGTCTGCTACACCGGCTGCCGTTTCTGCGCGTTCGCGCAGCGCCGCACCGACGCCGACGCGTACACGCTCTCCCTCGACCAGGTCGCCGACCGCGCCCAACAGGCCTGGGAACTGGGCGCGGTGGAGGTCTGCATGCAGGGCGGCATCCACCCGGACCTGCCCGGCACCGCGTACTTCGACATCGCGAAGGCGGTGAAGGAGCGCGTCCCCGGCATGCATGTGCACGCGTTCTCGCCGATGGAGGTCGTCAACGGCGCGACCCGCACCGGCCTTTCGATCCGCGAGTGGCTGACGGCGGCGAAGGAGGCGGGGCTCGACTCCATCCCCGGCACGGCGGCCGAGATCCTCGACGACGAGGTCCGCTGGGTCCTCACCAAGGGCAAACTGCCGACGGCGACCTGGATCGAGGTCGTCACGACGGCGCACGAGGTCGGGATCCGGTCGTCCTCGACGATGATGTACGGCCATGTCGACCAGCCGCGGCACTGGCTCGGCCACCTCCGCACCCTCGCCCGCATCCAGCAACAGACCGGCGGCTTCACGGAGTTCGTCACCCTCCCCTTCATCCACACCAACGCGCCGGTCTACCTGGCGGGCATCTCGCGGCCCGGCCCCACCATGCGGGACAACCGGGCGGTCGTGGCGATGGCCCGGCTGCTCCTGCACCCGCACATCCCCAACATCCAGACGAGCTGGGTGAAACTGGGCACGGAGGGCGCGGCGGAGATGCTCCGCTCGGGCGCGAACGACCTGGGCGGCACGCTGATGGAGGAGACGATCTCGCGGATGGCGGGTTCGTCGTACGGCTCGTACAAGTCGGTCAAGGACCTGATCGCCGTAGCGGAGGCGGCCGGCCGCCCGGCCCGCCCGCGCACGACGCTGTACGGCGAGGTCCCGGAGGAACGACAGCGCGCGGCCACGGCGTCCGACGGCCACCTGCCGGAACTGCTCCCGGTGCTCGACTGAGGGGCGGGCAGGGGCGGGCAGGGGCGGGCAGCGACGGGCAGGGACGTACTGAGGGACTGCCGGACAGGATCCCCACAGTACGATGATCGGACCCCTCCTGGCCGAGGGGTCCCGTAGCTGAGGAGATGCGTGCCCGTGCCTGCCCGACGGCTTCCCTCCTGGGCCTGGGTCACCGGCCTGACGGTCGGCGCGATCGCCACGGTCGTCGCCCTGACGGCGCAGGCCGAGAACGGCCCGCACCCGAAGGCGTCGGCGGCGCACCGCCCGAGCGCCTCGGCGTCCCCGGGCACGCGCCCCTCGACCTCACCGAAACCGGCGGCCACCCCGAAGGCGGCCCAGGTGCCCGGCAGTTCGGGCACCGGCCGTCGGATCGTCTACTCCCTGGGACAGCACCGGGTCTGGCTGGTCGACGCCGACGACACGGCCCGCCGCACCTTCGCGGTCTGGCCGGGCACGGTGAACCCGGTGATCGGCAGCTACACGGTGACGGTGCGCCGGGACGCCGTCACCGGCTCCGACGGCGTCGCGATCGAGCACGTCATGTACTTCTCCGCCACCTCGGGCGTCAACATCGCGTTCTCCAACGCGGTCGACGGCTCCTCCCCGCCCCCGGCCGCCACCGGCACCCGGACGGGCGGCATCCGGATGCCCAAGGCGGACGGCACGGCCCTGTGGGCCTTCGGCGAGACGGGGACGAGGGTCAGGGTCGTCGAGTAAGTGGTCGAGTGAGTAACCGGGCTCTTCTACGATTCCCGCCGTTCCTACTGCTCCTGCGGCTCACGGCCGATGGGCAGGTGGTTGACGATGAGCACGACGCCGCTGAACAGGAACGCCCGGGTGGCGGCCTCCAGCCCGTTCCAGCTCTTCGACTGCCACATCGCGAACCACTCCCCGCCGATCGCGATGAACCCCGCGCCGAAGAGCAGCATGAGCATCAGCAGCCCGTAACTGGCCAGCGCCCGCCCGCGTATGAAGTCCTGCCGCGCCCAGAACCACGTCCCGGCGGCCAGCACCAGCCCGGCGACGGTCTCCCACGCGATGATCGCGACGTACGCGGCGTCCTGAAGCCCCTTGCTCGTCACCGCCCGCCACATCAGGTCGTCGTCCTTGAACGTCGAGTCCATCGCCAGCACATGCTGCACGAACTGCTGGTTCGTACCGAAGTCGGTGATGTTCCCGAACGCGACGAGAAGGGTGTAGAGCGCGACCGTTCCGGTGAGAAGAGCGGCGGTGAGAGGAAGCACGCGTGTGGCGTGTGAGATACGTGAGGTGGGGGTGGTCATGAAAATGTCCTTACCCCACCAGGTCCCCATCACCCCTCCACCGGACAGCCCGTTCACAGGTCGGGGACGGGACGTCGTTCGATTACAGTGACGGGCGTCGTACGTGCGGACGGTGCCCGGGAGGACTTGGTGGGTGCGACTGGCGGGCCCGTCTGGGGGCGTGTCGAGCAGCAGGACTTTCGTAGTCGGGTGCGGGGCGCGTTGCTGGGGGCGGCTGTCGGGGACGCGCTCGGGGCGCCCGTCGACGGGCTGGGCATCGAGGAGATCCGGGCGGCGCACGGGCCGGACGGCGTCGTGGACCTGGCCGCCGCCTACGGGCGGCGCGGCGCGGTCACGCATCTCACCCAGTTGACCCTGTTCACCGTGGACGGCCTCATCCGCGCCCAGGTGCGGCGCGACACCGGGGCCCGGCATCCGCCGACCGATCTGCGCCGGGCGTATCTGCGCTGGGCCGCCACCCAGCGCGACTGGGGGCCCGACCTGCGCCGCAAGGAGGACGGCTGGCTCGCGCACGAGGAGTGGCTGCACGCCCGCCGCGACCCGACCCGGACCCTGCTGCTCGGGCTCGGCGACGAGGTGATGGGCACCCTCGACGCGCCCAAGAGCCCCGGCGTGGCCGGACCGGAGGTCCTCCCCCGGTCGGTGCCGTTCGGGCTGCTCGTCGGCTGGGAGCCAGCTCGTCGCGCAGCTCGCCGTCGAGTGCGCGGCGCAGACCCACGGCCACCCGACGGCGTACCTCTCGGCGGCCGCGTACGCCGTCACCGTGCACGCGCTGGCCTGCGGCGAGAGTCTTGACGGCGGGGTGCGGCGGGCGCTCGCCCTGCTGGCCGTCTGGCCCGGACAGGAGCCGATGGCGGAGGCGTTGCAGCGCGCGCTGGACGCCGTACGGCAGGGGGTGCCGGGGCCGGAGCGGGTGACGCGACTCGTGGGTGCGGGGGAGGGGGCGGGGACGGCGGAAGCGGTGCTGGCCGGTGCCGTCTACTGCGCGCTCGTCGCCGAGGACGTCCGGCACGGGCTGCGGCTCGCCGTGAACCACGGCGGCCCCTCCGCGCCGACCGCCGCGCTCGCCGGCGGGCTCCTCGGCGCGCAGCACGGCGAGACGGCCCTCCCGCCGGCCTGGCTGGCCGAGCTGGAGGGCCGTCCGACGATCCTGGAACTGGCCGACGACTTCGCCATGGAGATGACCCAGGGGCCCGCCCTCCACGGTCCCGGCGGGGCTTCGCCGGGGTGGCTGGCCAGGTACCCGAGGAGCGGCGGGAGTTGAGGCCGGCCGCCTCAGACGCCGGACGGGCTGGAGGACCGTACCTCTGCCGCCGCCGCCGAAGAACCGCCGTCGTCGTCCGTGTTGATGCGCTCGATGATCGCGAGCCGTTCCGGGGTGTCCTCGGGCTTGAGGAAGCCGATGAGGATGTAGAGGACGAGTGACACGGCCAGCGGGATCGACACCTGGTACTGGAGCGGGACGCCGCCCTCGACGTTCCAGTTGATCGGGTAGTTGACCAGCCAGAACGCCAGCAGACCCATGGACCAACTGGTCAGCGCGGCCGTCGGGCCGGAGCGGCGGAACGGGCGCAGCAGGCCCAGCATCATCGGGATCGCCATCGGGCCCATCAGCCCGGCCACCCATTTGATGACGACGGTGATGATGTCCTTGAACGCGGGCGAGTTGACCTGCGTGGCCGCCGCCATGGACAGGCCGAGGAAGACGACGGTCGTGATCCGGGCGACGCGCAGCCCCTGCCCCTCGTTCCAGGTCCGCGCCCTGCGCCACACCACCGGCGCGCAGTCCCGGGTGAAGACGGCGGCGATCGCGTTGGCGTCGGACGAGCACATGGCCATCGTGTGCGAGAAGAAACCGACGATGACCAGGCCCAACAGGCCGTGCGGCAGGAGCTGTTCGGTCATCAGGCCGTAGGAGTCGGAGCCGTCGGGCTTCTGCGACTGCACCAGCAGCGGCGACATCCACATGGGGAAGAACAGGACCACCGGCCACACCAGCCACAGCGCCGCCGACAGCCGCGCCGACCGCTCGGCCTCGTGCGCGTTGGCCGTGGCCATGTACCGCTGGGCCTGGTTGAGCATGCCGCCGTTGTACTCGAAGAGCTTGATGAAGAGGAACGCGAGCAGGAACACCGTGCCGTACGGCCCCACCAGAGGTTTCCCGTGGCCCTGGAGCGCCGGTTCGTCCCACACGCCGAAGAAGCCGATGCCCTTGTCGTTCAGTTTCAGTACGACGGCCACGAACATCGCGACACCGGCGAGGAGTTGGATGACGAACTGGCCCAACTCCGTGAGCGCGTCCGCCCACAGGCCGCCGATCGTGCAGTAGACGGCGGTGATCGCGCCGGTGATCAGGATGCCCTGGTTGAGGGAGATCCCGGTGAAGACCGACAACAGGGTGGCGATCGCGGCCCACTTGGCCCCGACGTCCACGATCTTCAGCAGCATCCCCGACCAGGCGAGCGCCTGCTGCGTCTTGAGGTCGTAGCGGTTCTTCAGGTACTCCAGCGGCGAGGCCACGTGCAGCCGCGAGCGCAGCCGGTTGATGCGCGGCGCGAACAGCTTCGAGCCGATGGCGATGCCGAGCGCGATGGGGAAGGACCAGGTGACGAAGGAGGTGACGCCGTAGGTGTAGGCGATGCCCGCGTACCCGGTGAACATCACCGCGCTGTAGCCCGACATGTGGTGCGAGATGCCCGACAGCCACCAGGGCATCTTGCCGCCGGCGGTGAAGAAGTCGCTCACGTTGTCGACGCGCTTGTGCGACCAGACGCCGATGGCGACCATCACGCCGAAGTAGCCGATCAGCACGGCCCAGTCGAGACCGTTCATGCGCGCCCTCCCATGCTTCCGCTTCAGCCCGGCGTCCGACCCGGCTCATCGTGGCGCTGCCGCATGGACACGACAAGTAACCGTAAGGCCAAAGGGGGGTAAAGGAATTCGCCATGGTGGTCCGAGTTCACCTACCTGAACTCACCGCATCAGCTCCCCGGCGTTGACCAGCAACGACTGCCCGGTGATCGCCCGCGCCCGGTCCGACGCCAGGAACACCGCCGCGTCCGCCACATCCCCGTCCGTGGCCAGCTCGGGCAACACCATCCGCCCCGCGAGCCGCCCCAGCACCTCGTCCTCCGCCACCCCCTCCGACTGCGCGGTGAACCGCACGTACGCCTGCACCGGCGGCCCCCACATCCACCCCGGCAGCACGGAGTTGACCCGGATCCGGTGCGGCCCGAGCTCCCGCGCGAGGGAGTACATGGCACTGGTCAACGCCCCCTTCGACGCCGCGTACGCCGCCTGCCGCACCTGCGAGGGCGCGGCGACGGCGGACTGCGTTCCGATGAACACCACCGCCCCGCCCCGCGCCCTGAGCGCGGGCAGGCACGCCCGGACCATCCGCAGACTGCCCAGCAGATTCACGTCGAGCACCGACTGCCAGGTGGTGAAGTCGGCATCCTCGACCCCGCCGAAGTACGAGTCCCAGGCGGCCACTTGGACCACCGCGTCGATCCCGCCGAACCGCTCCCGCGCCAGCCCCGCCAGCGCCTCGCACTGCCCCTCGTCCCTGATGTCGGTGACCCGGTACGCCGTACGCGCCCCCGCCGGATCGATCTCCGCCGCACTCTTGGCGAGCCGCGCCTCGGTCCGCGCCCCCAACACCGCGTTCCCACCGTCCCGTACGACGGCGGCGGCGACCTGATGCCCGAGCCCGACCCCGACACCCGAGACGACGACGGTCCTGCCGGCGAGCGGTGACATGGGTGACGGTGACATGGATGACCTCCCGGCCCTGGCACGATTTCTGACGGTGCGTCAGAGTAGGGGCGCCCGCAGGAGGACGGAAGGGAAGGGGAGTTCCCATGTCCGAGGAGACCCGCAGCGAGACTCATGCCGAGACGTACGCCGAACTGGCCGCCGTAGGCCCGTACGGCGTCCGCCCCGGCCACGCGCTGATCACCATGGTGGAGCCGCACCCCGGCCACGAGCACGCCTACAACCGCTGGTACGAGGACGACCACTACTACGCCGGCGCGATGGCCATGCCCTGGATGTACGCGGGCCGCCGCTGGGTCGCCACCCGCGACCTCCAACTCCTGCGCCGGCCTGAGAAGTCGGCGATCGCGCAGCCCGTCACCGCCGGCTGCTACCTGTCGACGTACTGGGTCACCGAGGGCCGCTACGACGACCACATGAAATGGACCGTCGGCATCAACAAACGCCTCAACCGCGACGGCCGCGTCTACCAGGACCGTACGCACGTCTTCACCGCGTTCCAGGACCACGAGGCGACGGTGTACCGGGACGGCACGGCCGGCCCGAGGGACTTCCACGCCCTCGACCACCCTTACGCCGGGCTGGTGTTGGAGGTCGTCGACAGTGAATCCCCGCAGCAGCGCGCCGAGTTGCTGGAGTGGCTGCGCACCCGGCACCTGCCGAACCGGGTGGCGGGCTCTCCGACGGCCATGGTCACCGTCTTCCGGCCCACCCCCCTCCCCGGCGACCGTATGACGTACGTCAAGCAGGTCGAGGGCGTCGACACCCGGCTGACGCTGCTGTGGTTCCTCGAGGCGGACCCCCGGCAGTGCTGGGCGGACCACTTCACGGACCTGGCCACCCCGGTGACCGAATCGGGGCTGGGGAGGGTGGAGTTGGTGGCACCGTTCATCCCGACGGTGCCGGGTACGGACACGTACGTAAGCCAGCTTCGGTGAAGGCCGACTACTTGAGCTCGTCGGGGCAGGGGGTGCCACGGGGAAGCTGGTAGGGCGCGGCCAGGCGGTAGGTCCCGGTCTTGGGCGCGATCAGCATCGTCCACTTGTCGCCCTCCGCGTCCTCCTCCGTCTCGAACAGGCACCCGTTGACGTTGTCGTACGTCTTCGGCGTCCCCTCGGTCCGGTGCTTGGACGCGTCCGTCTCCTGCGGGGCCTTGAGGCTCTTGCCCTGCGCGTCGACGATGCTCAGCCACGGCGAGTACGGGATCCGGATCAGGATCCGCCCCGCCTTCTTCACGTCGATCGTCATCTCGCCCTGCTCGGCCCGCTGCACGACCGCGTGCGGCTCGGCGAGCGGGGCGGGGTCGGTGACCTTGAAGAGCTGCCAGTTGGCGTCGCCCCAGACCTGCTCCAGATACGGCAGCCCCCGCTGCACGAGCTCCCGCTCCCGCTCGCCCCCGTCGCCGTCCAGCGCCTCCTTGGGCACGACGACGAAGTGGACGGCCCACCGCTTGAGCCAGTCGTGGTAGTTCGCGGAGTTCAGGGTGTCGTCGTAGAAGAGCGGGTTGCGCTCCATGTCGGCCTGCCGGTTCCAGCCCCGGGCGAGGTTGACGTACGGCGCGAGCGCGGACGCCTCGCGGTGCGAGCGGGCCGGCACGACCTCCACCCGCCCCTTCTCCGCGCCGACCTCCTGCAACTCGTTCACCAGCGGCGCGAGCTCACGCGCCCAGGAGGCCGCCGGGGTCGTCCGGACGACGTCGTCCACCGACTTGAAGCCGATCCAGCCCACGAACAGCACGGACGACAGGGCGATCACGTACCACTTGCGGCTGCGCGGCACCGCGAACGGCAGCGCCGCCATCAGCACCACGCCGGAGAACAGCATCGCCAGCCGCGTGATGTTGGAGCCGATCTGCGAACTGACCAGCCACACCCCCAGCACCCCGAGCCCGTACACCGCCGCCGTGATCCGCACGCTCTTCCAGTCGCGCGGGACGACGGCGAAGACGATCGCCGAGAACAGCAGCGGCAGCGCCGCCGAGCCGAACGACATGGGCTGCGTGCCGGAGAAGGGGAACAGCCACGCGGAGACGGCGACGACGGCCGTCGGCGCGAGGCCCAGCGCCCACGCGCCCGGCCGCCGCTTCTGCAGGAACAGCGCGACGGCGACGATGCCCACGAAGAGGCCCGCCACCGGCGAGCCCATCGTGGCGAGCGCGGCGAGCGGCGCGGCGCACAGCGCCTTCGCCCACCGTTTGTAGCGCCAGCGGTGCGGCCAGCAGAACACGACGGCGACCGCGCCCAGCGCGAACATGTTGCCGAGCCCGAACGTCACCCGCCCCGAGGCGGCGTTGCACAGCAGCGCGAAGACACCGGCCAGCGCCGGCCACACCGGGTTCTTCACCGGGCGACAGCGCAGCAGGACGAGGGTGAGCAGCCCGGCGGAGAGCGTCCCGGCGACCATCATCGTCGTCCGGACCCCGAGCACGGACATCAGATACGGCGACACCATGCTGTACGACACCGGGTGCATGCCGCCGTACCAGGCCAGGTTGTACGCGGAGTCGGGGTGCCGCCCGACGAACTCGGCCCACGCGTCCTGCGCCGCGAGATCCCCGCCACTGTTCGCGAACGTGAAGAACCAGAGGAGATGCAGCCCACCGGACAACACGGTCATGGACAACACGAGGTGCCGAAGCAGCCAGCCACGCAAGGGACCGAGGGCGGCACGGACACGGGACGTTTCTTTGGGCGACGGCGACGGTTCGGCGCGCTCCGGGACATGCCCCTGCTCGACGTCTACCACCGGCGGTACCGCCGCTCGTGTCGCTTCCGAGCCCGGATCACGGTCGTGCTCGCCCGACTGGGGGCCGGGCAGTCTCACCCGAGAGCCGCCGCGCGGTTCCGGCTCCAGCTCCGGCTCCAGCTCTGGCCCCGGCTCCGGACCGGGACCGGTTTCGTCGGCGCGTGTCGGCTCCGCAGTGGCCACCTGAAGGCACTCCCCGTGTCCCGTCTTCTGCTCCCGGCCGCTTCCCGTTCGCGCCCGCTTCACGGCTGCGCCCTTGCGACCGACGGCCTGTCCCGTTTCGCGACGCTAGCACGCACCGTTCCTATGAGCTGAGCGGGAGGGATTCCTGTTGCCAGGATCCATGCTCGGCCGAGCGCTCCGAACGGTGCTGGGCGCTCTGGTCGCCCGCGTACGTTCCGCGGTCCGGCGGCGCGCATCGTGTGCGTGGTCCGGGGACGCGGGGGCGGGGTCCCTCACGCCCAAGGGCGCCCGGTCCGGCCTGGACGGTCCGATGCCCCTGCGCATCGCTCCGGTGTGCAGGGGGCGGTGTCGTCCGTCGCCGGATCGGATATCCCTGGGCGCGCCTTCCGATCGCCACGGCTGCCGCGTCGTGGCGGGTGGTCTTGCGGGTGTCGCCGCTGAGGGGCTTGTGCCAGTGCTGGGCGCCCCAGCGGCTGGTGTAGGCGGGGTCGACGGCGATGACGGTGATGCCGGTGCGGTCGGCCATGGAGGTGAGACGGGCGCGGAGGCGGCCGGTGGGCATGCCGGAGACGAGCTGCCGGAACCGGCGCTTGCGGCCGTGTCTCTCGCGGGTCTTCTCGGCGGTGAAGTCGAGGTCTTCGACGGCGATGGCCTTGACGCCGCAGGTCCGGGCCCAGTGCAGCAGTCGGGTGAGGGCGTGGCGGACCTGCGCGTCACGGTGCTGCGCGGTGCCGGACAGGTCGTAGAAGAAGCGGTGCGGTCGGCCGGTCGGGTTGCCGTGGGTGTCGAGGCGCACGGCGGCGAGGTGGTCGGCGTTCATGTCGACGCCGATCACGCCGTCGGCGAGGGCGGCGGCCATCGGGACGGTCCGGGAGGCCGGGATCTGCCAGGAGGCGGTCAGGTACCAGCGCCCGCGGGCCGTGTCGTAGTGGATGCGGTAGGCGACAGCCCGGTCGGCCTCCACCAGGTCCGCCCACTCCTGCCCCCGGTGCGCAAAACCGGCCCGGCCCGCGAGGACGTACCGGCCGTGCGGGGCGTTCGCGTACTCGGCGAGCGGGACGGGGAGTTTGATGCTCACCCCGCCGTCCGGGCTGACGCGGATGGTCTCGTTGCCGAACCGCTTCCCGGACTCGCCGTCAGCCTTCAGGAACCAGCGCTCGGCCTCCCACCGCTGCCGCCACCCGGCCTCGGTGAGCTGCGCGGCCGCCAGGTGGTGGCGGGTACGGGCCAGGCGCTTGCCACCCCGTACGACGTGCACGATCCCGGCGTCACGGTCCGTGCGCGCCTGCTCCAGCCGGGCTTCAAGGGCGTGCAGGCGGCGGGTTTTGGCATGTCACTCCCGCCGGGAGCGGTAGCCGCCCGGCACCCGCCCGCTCCCCTTCTCCCGCAACGGCAGGGACAACCGGTGCCTGATCGTGCCGATACCGGCTTCCAGACTCTGGATGTGGGTGAGCCGGCACCGGCGGGACAGCGCCCACTGGTCGTGGCTCGCCTTCGTGATCGCGCCCGCCCACCGCGAGGAGGAAGCGGGCGTCAGTTCCCGCTTGCGCGCCGCCCACCTTCCGGCGTCGTGCGCCAGAGCATCACGGCAGCGGGCCTTCAGATCACGCGAGGCCAGCGACCCGAGATGCGCACCCACCAGCCGCAGCACCTCTTCATCGGCAGGCGAGAGCTGTTTGAGCCGCGTACGGACCGACACCCCGGAAGGCCCGGACACGACGAACGACGCCCCAAGCTTCCGCAGCCCACCCATCCAGCCCCCCCGTGCAACTCCTGAAAACCCGGTCATCGCAGTAACTAACGGGCACCGCAGGAAAAGGTCACGTATTCGACGGCCGAACTCTTCTTCAATCCGAACCCCAAGCCCCCCAGCCCCAACAGTCCCCAGCCCCGCCGGGCGGCTGCTCGGCGGGGCTGGAGAGCTGGAGAGGCTGTGTGCGAGGCGTTGGGTCAGTTGATGCGGGTCAGCTTTTCCGGGAAGCCTGGCTCGGTCAGGTTCGTCTGGAGGGCGACCGGTACCTTGACCGCGCTGCCGGAGCCGTCGCCGACGGTGAGTGTGCCCACCTGGGTGCCGGCCTTCGCCGCGTGCGGGACGTCGCCGGAGACGAAGGACAGCTTCACCGTCATGCCCGCCCAGCCGATCGCCGAGACGTCCTTGGTGATGACGACGGGGGTGCGGCCGCCCAGCTTGTCGTCCACGTACCCGACGACATCGCCCTTCTTCAGGATCTTCGCCGAGGTGAGCGCGTCCTGGGCGGCGAGCAGCGCGGTCTTGCTGACCGCGTTGACCGTTGCGAGGATCTTCTGCTTGTGCTGGCCGAGGACCGCGCCGACGAGGGTCACCGTCTGCCCGTTCACCTCCTTGCGGGAGGCGAAGAGCAGGTTGCCGCCGGCCGCGGTGGTGCTGCCGGTCTTGATGCCGATCGCGCCGATCAGGTACGGCAGCTCGTTGTAGTTGTTCCAGTACTTGCCGGAGGGGTCGGTCCAACTGGCCGCGCTGGAGATGGAGACCAGCGCCGGGACCTGCACGAACGCGCGGCCCAGCTTCACCTGGTCCGCGGCCGTGGAGACGGTGGTCTCCTTGAGGCCCGAGGGGTCGGTGTACGTCGTGTCGGTCATCCCCAGTTCCTTGGCGGTGGCGTTCATCTTCTTCACGAACGCCGCCTCCGAACCCGCGTCCCAGCGCGCGAGCAGCCGCGCGATGTTGTTGGCGGAGGGGATCAGTACGGCCGACAGGGCCTGCTTCTGGGTGAGCTTGTCGCCGGCCTTGACGGTGTTGAGTGTCGACTCGTCGCCGGAGACGTCGTAGCCGCCCTCCTTCTCCGCCGTCGCGTCGATCTCGATCTCCGGGCCTTCTTCCCCGGACTTCATCGGGTGGTCCTTGAGGATGATGTACGCGGTCATGGTCTTGGCGACCGAGCCGATGGCCACGGGCGTCTGCTTGCCGAAGCTGCCCACCGTGCCGACGCCGTCGGCGTCGATCCAGCCCTGCCCCTCGTTCGGCCAGGGGAGCTGCGTCTTGCCGCCCTCGAAGGTGTACGAGTCCTTCGCGGTGAGGGCCAACGCGGTCGCCGGCAGCGGCCGTACGGCCTGCGCGATCGCAAACACGACCAGCAGCAGGACGACCAGAGGCGTCCAGATCTTGACCCGCCGGCCGAGCGAACGCATCGGGGTCGGCGGGGGCGGCGGCGTGTTCGTCAGCTCCGCCAGCAGATCCAGCGGCGGCTTCGGCGGCAACGGCTGCTGCGTGGTCCGCTCGGGCCCGATCTGCGGCACGAGCGCGGTGACGTCCCCCTTCGGGGGGCGGGGCTCATCGAGCGGCTTGAGCGCGACGAACTTGCTGGTCCGCTCGGCGGGGGCGGAAGCGGGGGCCTCCGGCTGGGCAGCGGCGTCGGCGTCGGCGTCGTCCTCGGCGTCGGCTTCGGTCTCACCCGGCTTGGGCTGGGCGACGTCGCCCAGCTTCAGCATGGTGGTCGGCTGGTCGACGGCGGGCTTCGGCCGGGGTGCCTTGAAGACGGCGGTGGGCTGATCGACGGGGGTGTCGTCGGCCTCGTCCTGGTCCGGCTCGGCCTTGTCGGCGTCCGACGCCCACTTGGGGGCGGGCTTGGAGGTGGGTCGCGGTGCGGCGTCGGTGGGCTTGTCGCCGGGTTCGTCGCCGGGCTTGTCGGCTGCCCCGGCATCGCTCTCGGAACGTTCCTTCGCGTCGGCGTCTCCGTCGTCGTCCGCCGAGGCCACCCACTGGGCCACAGA
Source organism: Streptomyces sp. yr375 (assembly GCF_900110755.1). Taxonomy (GTDB): domain Bacteria; phylum Actinomycetota; class Actinomycetes; order Streptomycetales; family Streptomycetaceae; genus Streptomyces. Next base: position 22,384 of record NZ_FOFF01000010.1, on the reverse strand, counting down.
GGCCCGCAGAAGCTCGTCACGGCCCCCGGAGCCCCCGGAAGCCCTCACGGGCCACTCAGGGGCACTCTCGGCGTCCGCAACGCCCTCAGAGCCGCCCTGGGCGTCTTCCGGGGCGCGTACGGCGTCGTCCTCGACCTTGCTGACGTCTTCGGCGACGGTGGCCTTGGCGGGCCGAGTGGCCTTGGCGGCGGTGGGCGCGTCGGCCTGGGTGGCAGCTTCGGGAGCGTCGGCCTTCGCAGGCTTTCCGGACCCGGCGGTCTTTCCCACCTCGGCGGCTTCCGTGGTCTCCGGGGCGCTCGCGGCGGCCTGACGGCTCTCGGCCTTGCCGGACTCCGTGTCGGACTCCGTGTCGGACTCCGTGCCGGACTCCTTGGCGGCTGCGGCCTTCCCGGTCGCGCCGACAGCCACCGCCTCGCCGGCCCGCGCGGCGGGGCCGCTCTCGCCGGTCCTCTCGGCCTCGCCCGCTTGCGTGGTCTTCGAGGCGCTTGTGGCGTCCTGGTCCTCGGGCTCGCCGGATTCCTCGGCCGACCCGGTCTCGTTGCCGATGGCCGAGGTCTTTCGGGGATCCGCGGTGCGCTCGGGCTTCCCGGTCTCCGCCGTCTCCGCAGCCTTCGCGTTCCCGGCGGCCTCGCCGGTCTTCGCGGCTCCCGCTGCCTTCGGGGCGCTCGCGGCGTCTTCGACGTCGACCGCGCCGCGCTCGGCGTCCTCGCTCGCGGCCCCGCTGGTCTCGTCGGCAGCACCGGCCTTCCCGGCAGCCCCGGCCTTGCCGGTCACGCTGGCCTTCTCGGCAGCCTCGGCCTTCCCGGTCGCGCCGGCAGACCCGGTGTCACCGGTCTCCTCGGCCTCGCCGGTCTCCTCGGCAGCCCCGAGGGCGTCGTTCTTCGCCGGGTTCCCGGACTCGCCGGCTCCCGCGGCCTTCCCGGCCTCGCCGGTCACTGCGGGCTTTCCGGTCCCGCCGGCCCCCGCAGCCTCACCGGTCTTGCCAGACCCGTCAGACCCGTCAGCCCCGTTGGGCTCTTCGGCCGTTGCTGTGGACGTCGCCGTTGTTGTTGTGGTGGGGGAGTCGGGTTTCTCGGTTTTGAGGTCTCGTACGGAGAACACCCGGGTCGCCGTGTCCACGCCGCCGTTGCGGGGGGCGGGGGGTTCGGTGTCGCGGGCCGCCGCGACCCGCGGGTCGCGGGGCTCGCGTGCTTCGGGAACCGTGCCCGCGCTCCCCGACGTCGGTTCTGCCGACGACTCGCGCTGCTTCGACCTGTCGGGGGACTCGCCCGCCACCGATGCCTCCTCCATGTGCCGCACGCCGTCCGCGCGCCTGCCGAACCGTGAACGCCCGCCCCGGACACGCCTCACGGCACTGTCCGAACCATGTACCAGTGTCCTGTGTAGAGGGCTTGGCTTCTGCGGTAGACGAGAACGACATACCTACTGGTTCCACTACAAACAGGTCACGCACCCTCGACAGACCAATGTGAGAGGGGTCACCCTGTCATTCATCCACGCGGGGAGGCATGGATGGGCAGGAGCCGCAGAACTCTTCCGGAAGAGTTGTTGCTGCTGGCGTTGGACCCGACCACGGGTACCACCGCACAGCCGCAGTCGCTCGACCTTGGTCTGGCCGGAGCGCAGCTAGTGGAGCTGGCGCTGGCCGGACGGATAGCCCCTGACGGGGATCGTATCGCCGTGGTGGCACCACGGCCGACTGGAGATCCGACTTTGGACTGCGCGTTGGAGTTGCTGCGAAGGCGTGGCGCTCCGGTACGTGCCGTCCACTGGATCGGCGGGCCGCGACTCGGGCTGCGCCAGACCTACCTCTCGCATCTGGAGCGCTGCGGCATGGTTGCCGCCGTGGCGGGTCAGATGTGCGGAGTGCTGCCGACAACTCGCTATCAGGCGACGGACAACGACATCAGCCGGGAGATCAAGGCCCGGCTGGACTCCGCGATCCGCACCGGCGTCCCGCCGGACCCGCGGACCGCGGCGCTCGCCGCACTGGCGCACGCGGTCGGCCTCGGCAAGCACCTGTATCCGGGGAACGAGGGACGCTCGTCCCGCTCCCGGCTGCGGGACCTGATCAGGCACGACCCGATGGGCGGCCTCGTGGCGCACGCCGTGATGGACGTCCAGAACGGCGCGGCGGCACAGCCACGTCGTCAGCAGGCACCCGCCGGCCGCCAGGCCGGACCGGGGGTCAGGCCCGCTCCGGAGCCCGCCCGTGGCGTTCCGGCGCAGCCGCACCGCGGTCCCATGGCGCGTGTCGTGGCCCACTGAGCCGCAGTCCCACGACAGCGCACACGCAAGACCGCGCAACCGTAAGACCCGTAAGACCAGTTGAACCCGTAAGACCTGTTCGACCCGTTGGACCCCTTCGGGAGCCGCAGCGGCCCGCGCGGGGCGGTGACTTCACCGCCCCGCGCGGACGCGTGTCCGGGCAGTGCCGGGGGCATTCTCCAGGGTGCAGACCCGAACTGGCGTGTACCAGCCGCATATCCACCGTTTTCCAGCGGTAGAACGCACCTTGGTGGCAGTCTGCTCAACAGCAGATACACAAAGTGTCAGTTACAGGCATGCAGCCGGAGGTGCACGTTCCGTGACGTCCAATGTCAATCCCACCGTCAGACGGCGCCGGTTGGGCCAGGAGCTGCGCAAACTTCGCGAGGACAAGCACATGACGGCCGAGCAGGTCGCCGAACGCCTGCTTGTCTCCCAGTCGAAGATCAGCCGCCTCGAGAACGGCCGCCGCAGCATCAGCCAGCGTGACGTCCGCGACCTGTGCGGGGTCTACGAGGTCGAGGACCAGCGCCTGGTCGAGGCCCTGATGGAAATGGCCAAGGACTCCCGCCAGCAGGGCTGGTGGCATGCCTTCGGGGACATCCCGTACAGCGTGTACATCGGCCTGGAGACGGACGCGGAGTCGCTCCGCGTGTACGAGCCGCAGATCATCACCGGGTTGTTGCAGACCCGGGCGTATGCCAATGCCCTCATCCAGGGGGGTCTACCCGAGACGTCCGAGGCCGAGATCGAGAAGCGCGTCCAGGTGCGCATGCGGCGGCAGGAGCGAATCACTGACGAGAAGAATCCGTTGCGGCTGTGGGCGGTGCTGGACGAGGCGTCGCTGCGCCGTGTGGTCGGCGGCCGGCAAGTGATGCGAGAACAACTGGAGCACCTTACCGAGGTGATGCGACTTCCGCAGGTCACCGTTCAGGTGCTGCCGTTCGACGTCGGTGCGCACTCCGGTCTCAACGGCCAATACGCGATTCTGGAGTTCACCGACGCGGCCGATTCGAGCGTGGTGTACATCGAGGGCGTGACCAGCGACCTCTACCTCGAGAAGACTCTGGACGTGCAGAAGTACAGCGTGATGTACGAGCACCTGCGGGCACAGGCGCTGAGTGTGGAGCAGTCGCGTCAGTTCATCGAAGACGTGGCAAAGGGCTACGCGCACTGAGTTGAGCGGCCGGACAATACACCTGGGGAACCTTCGGATGGAAGGTCCACCTGGAATATGTCATCCGGTCGAGTGAATCACTGATCCGCTTGGGGGAGTTGACGAGTAGCGTCGATCACGCCAAGGAGCATCGATCTTGGCGCGATCAGCACTGCTCGACAACTCTTCATCGGAGCGAACATGGCAATTCTTCAGGGCGGCACGCAGGAGTGGACGAAGTCTTCGTACTCCAACCCGGATGGTGCGTGCGTGGAGGTGAAGTCCCCCACCTGGTCGGCGCTGGCAGTGCAAGACTCGAAGGTCTCCGGGGGGCCCGCCCTGACCTTCCCTACGGATGCGTGGGAGGCCTTCGTGGCCTCCGTCAAGGTCTGAACAGCACCACCAGCGAAGCCCTCTCGACAAGATCGCCGTCCTTGCCGAGGGGGTTCGGCTTTTGCTCAGGCCAGCAACTCGTCGAGCCGCCGCGCTGATTCCTCCGGTGACAGGGCCACCTCTGTGGCCAGAGTCTTCGCCGCCGCCTGGTGGAGGGCGACTTCGTCGGCGGCGTTCGTCATCAGGTTGGTCGCCAGCAGCTCGTTGTACACGGTGGCCTCTCCGCCCTCGTATGTAAGGATCGTGAAGCCTCCCATGGAGCCGGGGTGGATGGACCTGTGCAACGGGAGGATCTGGATCGTCACGTTGGGGCGTTCGGACAGTTCCCTGAGCCTTCGGATCTGATCCCGCATGATGTGCGGCTGGCCCTCGAACACGTTCAGGAGGGCGACTTCGGTGATCATGGCATGCACCTCGAAGGGGCGCTCCATGCGCGACAGAATCGCCTGGCGTGCGGTGTTCATGTCCGCCGAGAGGTCCGCTTTCCGGGGTGTGAACTCTGGACGCCCTTGGCCGATGACGACCGCGCGCCGATATTCCGGCGTCTGCACGATGCCGGGTACTGCCAGCGTCTCGTAGCAGAACTCCTTCACAGCCTGCGACTCCAACTCCACGAAGTCGCGGAAGCCGTGGGAGATCGTGTCGCTGTACCGCGTCCACCAGCCGACGTCGTCCGCGTCCCGGGCCAGCCGCTCGAAGTAGACCCGGCTCTCGTTGTCCACGTGGTACAGATCCGCCAGCCTGGAGTAAGTGTCCAGCGAGACCTTCGTGTTGCCCGTCTCCCAGCGGCTTGCCGTCGCCAGGCTGACCTCCAGCCGGTCCGCGACCTGTTGAAGTGTCAGGCCCTCGGCCGTGCGCCACTGTCGGAGCTGGGCCCCGACTCGCCGTCGGCGGGCTGAAGTTGTTTCACCCATGCGTACCTCCCGCCGACAGTCTGGCACTTGCGGGATACGCCCCACATCCCCCTCAGGGGTGAAAGTTCTCAGATATTGCAAGCTCACTTGCGGAGCTTGCTGACTGGTGTGCACACTCTCCCCACCACCGGATGCACGCGACCGATCACGGTCCGCACCCGACCTATGTGGGGGATCCATGAGCAAGTCAGGGCGGTCCAGAGCGGCCGTCGTCTATCTCTGCACCACCGTGCACAGCGATCCGCAACCGCTGCCGGCCGCGTGTGACGCCTACGCGGCGAGACGGGGCTGGTCGGTCGTCGAGGCGTTGCACGACGCCACCGGGCAGAGCGACCCGGCCAAGCCGCGCGAGCGGCCTGGTCTGGCCCGGGCCGTCGAGGTGCTGGACAGGACCGAGGCGTCCGTCCTGCTGACCGTCTCGGCCGAGATGACCTCGATCCTCTCGGCCGAGTACGACCAGGTCACCCGCCGTGTGGCACATGTCGGCGGATTCATTCACTTCATGGGCTGGTCAGAGGTCCAGCCCGCCAACAGGAGGTGCTCATGAGCAAGTTCGAGTTCCGTACCGCCGCCGCGTGTGGCGGTCCTTGCAGCGAGGGCTGCGTCGAGGTGGCCACCAACATCCCGGGGGTCGTGGCCCTGCGCGACACCAAGACGGAGTCCGTCATGCAGTTCACCCCGAAGGAGTGGGCGGACTTCCTGGACGGTGCCAAGAACGGCGAGTTCGACCTCAGTGCCTGACCCGCACGGAACACGGCCGCGCCCCCAACAGGGCGCGGCCGTACCGGACTTGTCCGCGCAGCCCGTCGTCTGGCGCGAACGCTCCCTGCACTGGCACGCCTACTCGTGGCGGGGCGACGGGAAGCGGCTCGGGGACAGCGCTGCGCGCAGGTCGGCGGCCGAGGACATCGTGCCGTTCGCGCTCAAGGACTGGCTGCTGAAGCCGGCCCGCCTGGTCCGTGCCGCGCCGACGACCCCCGAGGAGGCGCTGCACTGGTTACGGGAACAGTTCGGCCTCTGCGCCCCCGCCATGCAGCCCGTCAGCCAGCGCTCCTTCGTCTCGGACGCGGACCGGTTCGGCCGCGCACTGTACGAACTGCGCTGCGGCAACGACCTGTCGTGGGGCTTCTGGCTCACCAACGGCCTGTTCCAGGCACTGTCACCGATCACCGTGGACGCCCAAGCGTGCCCGGCGCATGCCGCAGCGGTGGTCCCGGTTCAGGACGTCGCCCGCGTCACCGGGAACGCCACGTCACACACCGGGTCATCCGCGCCGGCGGCGTCCCAGTCGGCGAAGTAGATCTCGCGGCAGTGGCCGTCGTAGTCCCAGCCCTCCCGCCGCATCCACGCCTCCACCGCCTCGTAGGGGGCGAGGATCTGGGGGTGTGCCACCTGCGCCTTCGTGATGCGGGTGTAGGCGAGTCGGCGGGCCGGTTCGATCCGTACCCGTACGCCCGCCCGTACGCCTGCCCGTAGCCGTACGCCCTGGCCCTGCGGGTCGGCCCAGGCGCGGGCCGCTGCCTCGTCGGCCACCGGTACGCAGGACTCGACCGGGCCGTCGCTCTCCATGGTCACCGCGGAGTGGTAGACGACGAACGGCGCGCCGGTGATCCCTCCGCACTCGCCGGCCGCCTGCTCAAGTCGCCCCAGCGAGGCGGGGATCCAGACGGGCAGCTCGTCCGCGAGGGCGTGCCGGGTCTCGGTGATGACCACCTGCTCGGGCACCTCGACCAACCGGACCTCGAACTTCTCGTACAACTCGGAGCTCCTCCCCGACAGCCGTGCACGGAGGTAGGCGGCGAGGGTGCGCTGGGCGGCGAAACGGGTCTCGACGTCGTCCCAGTAGGCGGCGAGCCGGTCCCCGGCGGCGAAGCCGTCCGGGGTCTCCACCACCTCGGCGATCCGCGCGAGCGGCATGTCGAGCTGGCGCAGCATGGCCACCAGCCTGGCGCGTTCCACCTGGTCGGCGCGGTAGTAGCGGTAGCCGCTGGCCTCGTCCGTGCACGCCGGGGCGAGCAGGCCGAGCCGGTCGTACAGCCGTAGCGCCTTGGCCGAGAGGCGGGCGCGGGCGGCGAACGCGCCGATGGTCAGCAGCTCGCCGTCGGCGTCTGTCACCTCGTGTACCTCTCGCACGTCCGCCCCTGCACCCTTGCACCCCGCCGTCCTCCGTGGCCGGACGGGATTTTCCGGCCGGCGACGAGGAGGCTGTGGCTTGCCCCTGGGGCAAGGTCAAGTGGGGTGGGTCAGCCGAGTTGGCCCTCGATGGCCGCGACGATCTCGGCGGACTCCGGCTCGGTCTGCGGGGAGAAGCGGGCGACGACGGTGCCGTCCCGGCCGATCAGGAACTTCTCGAAGTTCCAGCGGATGTCACCGGCGTGGCCCTCGCCGTCCGCGAACCCGACGAGCCGCTCGTACAGCGGGTGCCGGCCGTCCCCGTTGACCTCGACCTTCTCGGTCAGCGGGAAGCTCACGCCGTACGTCGCCGAGCAGAACTCGGCGATCTCCTCGGCGCTGCCGGGCTCCTGCCCGAGGAACTGGTTGCAGGGCACGCCGAGGACGGTGAAGCCCTGGTCGGCGTACCGCTCCTGGAGCTTCTCCAGGCCCGTGTACTGCGGGGTCAGGCCGCACTTGGAGGCCACGTTCACCACCAGCATGGCCTTGCCCGCGTACTGCGAGAGTTCCGCGGAACCGCCCTTGAGGGCGTCGATCCGGACGTCGAGGGGAGAGGTAACGCCATCAGTAGTCATGCCTCGGATGTTAGTCCCGGGAGCTCGCCTCACCCCTTCCGGGGCCGTTCCCCGCTTCCGCCTCCCCCTCCGCTTTTGGCCAGGACCTCTCCCGTCGCCGTCCGTGAGTACAGCACCGAGCGTCCCGCGCGCCGCCGCTCCACCAGCCCCGCGTCCAGCAGTACGCGCAGATGGCGGCCGACCGAGCCGAGGGGGCGGCCGGTCAGGGCGACGAGTTGGGTGGTGCTCAGGGGGCCCTCGCCGAGCAGCACGAGGACGGCCGCCCGCGCCGGGCCCAGCAGCGCGGCCAGCGCGGCCGGTACGGCGCGGGCCCGTTCCCGGTGGTCCTCGGCGAGCACCCCCGCGCACGGGTAGACGACGGCGTACCGCTGCCGTCCCTCCCACGACACCCACCCGGTCTTCGGCGTGACCGGCACGAACACCAGCTCGGCACCGGAGATCTCACGCGGCGGATACTCGTGCGGGTTGACCTGGAACCGGCTCTCGCCGAGCCACCGGGTCCCCGGCCGCAGCGAGTCCAGTACGGCGGCCCAGCCACCCCGGCTGACCTGCGCGGTCCGCGCGACGACGTCCGCCTCCAGGATGCGCCGCCGCCGCTCCCAGTACGGCCGTACGCCCGCCTCCCACACGTACTCCAGCAGCTCGGCCGCCCGCTCGGGCAGGTCGTCGCGGTCCAGGGCGGCGGGCAGCGGGCCGGCCAGCGACATCCGCAGATGGGCGCGGGCGTCCGCCGGACGGGCCGCCCGCACCCGGGCCACGCCCTCCTCGAAACTCTCGCCGTCCCTCGGCGTGGGCGTGAGGAAGTCGGCGATCCAGTCCCGCCCGATCCCGGCCCGCACCAGCGACGCGGTCACCGGGTCGGCCGCCAGTACGGCGCGGTAGCCGGGGAGTCGGGCGCGCAACCAGTCCCGCTCGCCGGGATGCGTACCCGCGCCCGCGTGCAGCAGCTTCAGACTCGCGAAGGTCTCGGCGAGAGGGGACAGCACGAAGCGGCTACGGGCCAGAGTGTCCGCGTTGACCTGCCACCAGCCCACGACGACCCTCCCCCCCGCCCCTGCGCCTACGACGTTTCGCGTCAGCGCGAAACAATAACCACCGCTCCCCGGCCCGCTCCACACTCCGCACATGACCGGCTACCCATACCGACAGCTCTTCCGCGTCCCCGAGTTCACGCCCCTCTTCCTCTCCTCCGCCGCCCTCACCGCCGCCCAGACGGTGAGCGGGCTCGCCCTCGGCACGCTCGTCTACCGGGCCACCGACTCCCCGTTGCTGTCGGCGGTGAGCATGTTCGGCCCGTCGCTCGCCCAGGTGGTGGGCGCGACCTTCCTGCTCTCCGGGGCCGACCGGCTGCCCCCGAGAGCGACGCTGGCCGGGATCTCCCTCGCCTTCGCCGTCGCGGCGGGCGTCCTGGCGCTGCCCGGGCTGCCGGTGTGGGGGGTCTTCGCCGTCGTGCTCGTCCAGGGGCTGATCTCGTCACTCGGCGGCGGTGTCCGCTGGGGGCTGCTGAACGAGATCCTCAGCAAGGACGGCTACCTGCCCGGGCGTTCGCTGTTCAGCATCATGAGCGGACTCATGCAGATCACCGGGTACGCGACCGGCGGTGCCCTGGTGACCGCGCTCTCCCCTCGGCCCGTGCTCCTCCTCGCCGCGCTGCTCTACGCGAGCGCCGCCGCCGTCGCCGGGCTCGGGCTGACCGGCCGTGCGCCGCGTGTCTCCGGCCGGCCGTCGGCCGCCGCGACCCGGCGCACGAACGCCGTCCTGTGGTCCTTGCGGCCCCGCCGCCTCACCTACCTGGGCCTGTGGCTGCCCAACGGTCTCGTCGTCGGCTGCGAGGCGCTCTTCGTGTCCTACGACCCCGGCGCGGCGGGCACCCTGTTCGCGTGCGCGGCGCTGGGCATGCTGGCCGGGGACGTGACCGTCGGCCGGCTCCTCCCACCGGCCCTGCGCCCCCGCACGGCCACCCCGCTGCTCCTGCTCCTGGCCACCCCCTACGCCTTCTTCGCCCTGCACCCCGCACTCCCGCTCGCCGCGCTCTGCGCCGGCCTCGCCTCCGTCGGCTTCGGCGCGAGCCTGGTCCAGCAGGAGCGGCTGATGGCCCTGACCCCGCCCGAACTCAGCGGCCACGCCCTGGGGTTGCACTCGGCCGGGATGCTCACCATGCAGGGCGTGAGCGCGGCCCTGGCCGGCACGATCGCCCAACTCACCTCGCCCGCAACGGCGATGACGGTGATGGCGGTCGCGTCCATCACGGTGACCACGGCGTTGGCACTCGCCGCGCGAACCGGCCCGGAAGGGCGGACGGCCGCCCACGGGCCGACCGCGGCCGCCCATGGACCGACCGCAGCCGGTCAGGTGTCGGGGGTCAGGCGTCGGGGTCGGTGAAGACCTCGGGGACCTTGTTGTCGACGACGACGCGGGCGAGGAGCGCGGCCAGCCGGTCGCGCTCGTTCGCGTTCAGGCCCGACGGCAGGTTCTCGACGCGGCGGCACGTCTCGTCGTAGAACTCGTGCGCGAGCCGGTCGCCCTCCTCGGTGAGTCCGACGCGTACCGCCCGCCCGTCCCGGGGATCGGGCTCGCGCCGCACCAGACCGCGCTGGACGGTCCGGTCGACGAGCCCGGTCAGGCTCGACTTGGAGAGCCCGAGCATCTCGCCGAGCTCGCTCATGCCGTACGGCTGCGGCATCAGCACGCACAGCAGTTGGCCCTGCTGCGGGGTGATGCCGTAGGCCCGGCTCGACTCGGCGTACACGGCGTCCACGAGGAACGCCGACCGCACCAACGCGGTCACGACCCCCATCTGTTCACCTGCGGTTCTCCCCATGGTGGAAGCCTAGTGGCGGGGGCCGTGGGTGCGCCCGCACGATCAGTGGTGGTGAGGCCGGTACCGGTACGGACACCGGCACCGGCACCGGCCTCGCCCACCGGGGCGGTCAGTTCTTGCCGAGGAGCTTGTTCATCTCGGTGATCTCGGTGGTCTGGGCGGTGATGATGGCGTCGGCCAGGGAGGTGGCGGGGCCGTACTCGCCCTTGGCCTTCTCGGTGGTCGCCATGGCCACGGCACCCTTGTGGTGCTCGATCATCATGGTCAGGAACATGGTGTCGAAGTCCTTGCCGGACGCCTTCTCCAGTTCGCCCATGTCCGAGCCGTCCATCATGCCGGGCATCGCGGAACCGCCGGAGTGGTCCATGCCGGGCATCGACTCCTCGCCCCAGGACGTCAGCCAGCCGGTCATCGTCTTGATCTCCGGGTCCTGCGCCTTCTCGATGCGCGAGGCGAGGTCCTTCACCTGGGCGGACGAGGCCCGGTCGGCGGCGAGCTTCGCCATCTCCAGGGCCTGCTGGTGGTGCGGGATCATGCCCTGCGCGAAGGCCATGTCCTGGGCGTTGTGCGCGGCGGCCGTGGCGTCGGCGCTCGCTGCCGACGACGACGACGCGGAGGCGTGGCCGCTGCCGCCGTCACCGCTGTCGTTGCCGCAGGCGGTGAGGGTGAGCGCGGTGGTGACGGACACGGCCGCGAGAACGGCGCGACGGGTCAGAGTACGGGTGTTGCGCATGCTGGAACTCCTGCTGTGCTGGTGGATGCTCTGAGAGGGGGATCCGAAGCGTCCGGGAACATTCGGATGTTCCGGACGTGCCGAGGCGCACCGTGTCGTCGTGCCGGGGACGCGGTGCGGCGCGGTTTCTAGATCCGCAGGAGCTGGAGTTCCGCCAGAGAGGGTGGCGCGCGTGCGCCGTCCGGGGCCGCGATCGCGTACGAGCGGACGGCGTCGGCGCGCGCCGGGACGGCCACCGGGTCGGGAACCAGGGCGGGTTGAGCCGGTGCGCCGCTCACCGCGGCGGCCACGCAGGTCGGGTCGGCGTGATGGAGGTGACCGCCGCCACCGCAGTGCCCGTCGCCGCCGGGGCAGCCTCCGTCAGTACTGGCCGAGGCGATGCTGACCGCGACGGCGCTGGATGCCGTCATCCGCATGTGCTGCGGCCCGGCGTGTTCGTGAACGGCACCGGTGGGAGCCAGCGCGTGCATGCCCAACAGCCCGGCCAGCAGCCCGAGTACGAGCAACGCCCGCCACCGCCGCACGGGCGGTGACGCGAGGCGCTGCTGCTCGGGTCCGTTCATCGGGGCCAGCCTAGACCCGGCCGGTACCGGTGCCGGTGTCGGTACCCGTTCCCGTGTCGTCGTCCTTCGCCGCGCGGGCCTCCGCCTTGAGGATGCGGGCCGACTTGCCTGCCGAACGGGCCAGTTCAGGGAGCCTCTTCGCCGCGAGGACGGCGATGACGACGACGAGGATGATGGCCAGCTCGCTTATTCCGAACATGTGGGTCCCGTCCTTGGGGTGTCGGTGGATCCGTCGGGTTCTTCGGGTTCTCTCGGGCTCTCGTGGACGCAGCGTGTCACGTGGGGCACCATCCCCCGGGCGAGCAGGGCGTGTTGCCAGGACAGCCGGGCCTCCGCCACCCGCGCGGCGCTCGGCGGACCGCCCCGCTCGCTGACCGCCGTCCGCAGCAGGGCCGCGAGGGCGACGACGGCGCTGACCGCCGCGATGGCCGCGAGCAGCAGTCCCGCGGTCACCAGCGAGGCGGGCAACGTGCCCTGCACGTCGGCGAGTTGGAGGCCGTAGCCGAGTGGCAGCAGGGCCGCGGCGGATACGGCGGCCAGGATCGGCGTGAGCACGGCGAGCGCCGGCAGCAGCGTGCCGCGCCCGGCGGCCGACCGTACGGCGAGGTAGGCGGCGTACTCCTCGCCGGCCGCCGCCGTGATCTCGTCGGCGGCGTCGAACGCCCGGGCGCGCACCCGGACGGCCGTACCGGCGTCCACGGTGTTCGTCGCCAGACGCAGTACCGCCTCGAAGTCCGCGCGGTCCTCCGGACGGAGGCGGGGCGGGCCGGCCACGTACTCCTCCTTGCTCGGTGCGGGTGTCACGGGTGTAGCAGGTGTCGCGGGTTGAATCTACAGCACTGTAGAGGGGATACGATGGCCGACCGGGAGAACGGGCGGCGGCGGAGAGCGGAAGCGGAGAGAGGGGACAGGGCGTGACGGATCACCGGCAGCGCCCCCGGCGGCGGGGGCAGGGCGAGCTGGAGGTGCTGGTCCTGTCGGCGCTGCGGGAGGCGGACGGACCGGCCACGGCCGGGTGGGTGCAGGAGCGCCTCGGCGGCGACCTCGCCTATACGACGGTGATCACGATCCTGACCCGGCTGCTCGCCAAGGGCGCGGTCACCCGCGAACGCGGCGGACGGTCGTTCGCGTGGCTGCCCGCGTCGGACGAGGCGGGGCTGGCCGCCCACCGGATGCGCAGGGTGCTGGACGCCGAACACAACCGGGAAGCCGTACTGGCCAGCTTCGTCACCGGCCTCGGCCCCGACGACGAACGGCTGCTGCGCGAACTGCTGGGCCCGCCCGGCACCGAAGGCCCGCTCGACGCCGACCACGACGCCGACCACGACGGCGAAGACTGACGGCTCATGGGGGTCTTCGTCTTTCTGCCGCTGGTCCTGCCGCTCACCGCGTGGCCGGTCGCCCGTCTCGCCGAGCAGCATCTGCACCCGCGCACCGCGACCCGGCTGCTGACCGGCGTGGCCGCGGTGATGGCGGTGTGCAGCACGGTGTGCCTGGGGCTGCTGATGGTCGTCGGCACCGCACAGCTCCCCGGCAACCCGCTGCCCGACGGCTGGTCGGACCCCGAGGTGCGGGCGGCCGTCCCGTACGACGGGATCGCCGGCCGGGCCGCCATCCCCGCGCTGTGCGCGGTGGCCGTGGTCTGCGGCCGGACCCTCTGGCGGCACCGCCGGGTCCGCCGCCGCGCCCACCGGGCGCTCGCCGGGCTGCCCGGCACCGAGGTCGCGGTCCTGCCCGACGGGACCCCGTACGCGTACGCCCTGCCCGGCGACAGCGGCAGACGCGACCGGATCGTGGTGAGCGCCGCCCTGCTGGACCGTCTCCAACCCGCCGAGCGCCGGGCGCTGTTCGCGCATGAGCGGGCGCACCTCACGGCCCGCCACCACCGGCACCTGCTCGCCGTCCGGCTGGCCGCGCGGGCCAACCCGTTCCTGTGGCCGCTGCGTACGGCCGTCACCTACACGGCCGAGCGCTGGGCGGACGAGGACGCGGCCCAGGCCGTCGGCAGCCGCCGTACCGTGGCCCGCGCGATCGGCAGGGCCGCCCTCCTCTCCCACGGCACACCGCCCGAACCCGCATTCGCCAACTTCGCCGCGCCGGGGCCCGTGCCGCGCCGGGTGACGGCCCTGCTCGGTCCCGCGCCGGTGGTGCTTCGCCTGCCGCCGGTGTTCACCACCGTGGGCCTCGCGGTCTGGGGCGCGGCCGCGGGGACGGCCGTGTCGGCGATGTCGTCGGCGAACTCCGCCGTCACCATGCTCGTCATCCTGCACGCGGCCACACCCCTGTGAGCCGGGGGAAAGCCTGACGTGAACCGCGTCATGAACCGTGACGTGAACCCCGGCGTGCCCGGGAACACGGATGCCGTCAGAATCGTTGCCAAGGCGAACGTTCTAGTGAAGGAGCCACCCTGTGTCCGCCAGATCGACGGACTCCCCGGGGCACAGTCCCCGACCACCCTGCCAGTCCCCGCCTGAGCAAGGCGAGGACGGCACGCACGGCACGCGGCGGGGTGGTGTCCGATGACGAGTGCCGTACTCGGCCTGTTGGCCGTCCTGCTCCTGACCCTGGGCACCGGATACTTCGTCGCCCAGGAGTTCGCGTACGTGTCCGCCGACCGGCTCGCCCTCGCCCGTGAGGCCGAGGCGGGCGACCGGAGGGCGGCCCGCGCGCTGACCGTGCTGGAGCGGCTGTCGTTCATGCTGTCGGGCGCGCAGCTCGGCATCACCGTCACCGGTCTGGTCGTCGGCTTCATCGCCGAGCCGTCGGTGTCCGCGCTGCTCAGGCCCGTCCTGTCCGGCATCGGCCTGCCCGACGGGGCCGTCTCCGGGATCTCCGTCGTGCTCGCGTTCGTGCTCGCCACCGTCGTCCAGATGGTGATCGGCGAGCTGGCCCCGAAGAACCTCGCCATCGCCGTGCCCGAGCGCCTCGCGAAGTCCCTGGCCGCCTCCACCCTCGCGTATCTGAAGATCGTCGGGCCGGTCGTGCACGTCTTCGACGGCGCGGCGAACCGGCTGCTGCGCCGCATCGGCATCGAGCCCGTCGAGGAACTGCACCACGGAGCCACCCTCGAGGAACTCGGCCATCTCATCGGCGAGTCCCACGAACAGGGCCAGCTTCCCAAGGGCACCGCCCAACTCCTCGACCACGCCCTGGAGTTCTCCGAACGCACGCTGGACGAGGTGATGGTGCCGCGTGCCGACGCCGTCTTCGTCCGCAAGGACGCCAGCCTCGCCGAGGCCGTCGAGCTGATCGCCAAGCACGGCCACTCCAACTACCCCGTCCTCGGCGACCACCCCGACGACGTCACCGGCGTCCTCGGCGTGCGCGAGCTGACCGCGCTGCCCGCCGACCGCTTCACGGACACCACCGCCGGTGCCGCCGCCCGCACCCCGCTCCTCCTGCCCGACACCCTCCCGCTGCCCGACGCGGTGGAGCAGATGCGCTTCCGGGGCGACGAGTTCGCGGTCGTCCTGGACGAGCACGGCGGCGTCGCCGGCATCGTCACCTACGAGGACATCGCCGAGGAACTGGTCGGCGACATCGCCGACGAGACCGACCGCGTCACCGAGATCGCGGTCGCGGACGGCGACGGCTGGCTGGTCGACGCCGGCCGACGGCTCGACGAGGTCGCCGGCACCACCGGCGTCGTCCTGCCCGAGGAGGACGACTACGACACCGTGGCCGGCCTGATCGTCGACCGGCTGGGCCGCTTCCCGACCATCGGCGACCGCCTCACCGTCGACCTGCCCGGCGGCGACCGCGCGCTGATCGACGTACGCACCCTGGACCGGCACGTACCGGACCGGGTGCGCATCGCACTCCTGGGAGGTGAGCGGTCGTGAGCTTCCCGACGGCGCTCTTCGTCACCGCCGCGCTGCTGATCGGCAGCGGGTTCTTCGTCGCCGCCGAGTTCGCGCTCGTCGCCGCCAAACGGCACCGCATCGAGAAGGCGGCGGCCGAGGGACAGCGCGGCGCGGGCGCGGCCCTGGCCGGGATGCGCGAGCTGTCGCTGATGCTGGCCGGCGCGCAGCTCGGCATCACCGTGTGCACGCTGGGCCTCGGCTCGGTGTCCAAGCCCGCGATCTCCCACGAGCTCGACCCGCTGCTGCACGACCTGGGCCTGCCCAGCGCGGTCAGCTACGGCGTCGCGTTCGCCGTCGCGATGATCGCGGTCGTGTTCCTGCACATGGTCGTCGGCGAGATGGCCCCCAAGTCCTGGGCCATCGCCCACCCCGAACGCTCGGCGATGCTGCTCTCGCCGCCCTTCCGCGCGGCCGTCAAGGTCGTACGTCCGCTGCTCAGCGTCCTCAACACCATCAGCAACGCCCTGGTACGGCTGTGCCGGGTCACCCCGCGCGACGAGCTGGCCTCCGTCCACAACCGCGAGCAACTCACCCACCTCGTCGAGGAGTCCGAGCGGCTCGGGCTGATCAGCAAGGACGACTCCGAGCTGATCACCAACTCGCTGACCGAGCCCCAGACGCCGGTGGGCGACCTGCAACTGCCCGCCGAGCAGATCAACTCCGTCCCCGCGCAGGCCGACGTCGCCGAGATCCTCGCCCTCGCGACCGCCCACGACCACAGCCGCCTGCTGGTGCGCGACGCCGACACGGACACGGTCGTCGGCTCCGTCCACACCCGCGACGCCCTGGTCGCCCGCGCCCGAGGCCGCGCGGTCACCGCCCGCGACCTCGCCCGCCCGGTACCCGAACTGACCACCCACGACACCGTCGGCGAGGCCATCGAACACCTCCGCCGCCGCCGAGCCACCCTCGCCGTAGTCCGAGACGACACGGGCCGCCTCACCGGCCTGGTCACCCTGGACGACCTACTGGCCCGCCTACTGCATCCGCAGCCGGCACCGGGCGCGAGGTCTACGGGAGGGGACGGCGGCGGTTAGCAGGCTCGGGGCCAGGCCCGGGGAAACCCTCCGGAGCCTGCCCTGAGCCGCTCCACGCAACTCGGCGAATCGGCAGTCAACCTGGACAATCCGTGCGGGCGACGACGTCGTGCGAGTGTCCCAGGACTGTAACAGCGGACCCTGTATTGCCCGATTTTCCTCCGGATATTCCCTTTGCTTTGGACGTTGAGTTCAGCCGGGCACCGGAAGGTAGCGCCAAGGTGACGCCTCGTCATCTCTCCTGGTAGCGGTCGGAGAAAAGCACCACCTCGCTGCCCCCTTCGAACGGAAAATGTGAACCGTGCGCGACCGTTTCTGCCTGATTGGGCGCGTTTGATCTGAGCGTTTGACAGGAACGCACAGGAAATCGATATTGATCACCGACGGTTACGCGGCGCCTTTCGGATTCTGCCGCCGACGCCGAATGCGCCACTTGGGATGCCGGTGGGCGCATAAAAGCAGCCATGGCTGCAAAGAAAGGTGAATGTCGAGTGACGGAGAACACATCACGGTCCCACTTCCGCGTCCGCCGGGCGGCTGCTGTGGGTACGGCCCTGCTGAGCGCGGCCGCGAGCGTCTTGCTGGCACAGCCCGCTCAGGCCGCCGGCCCCAACGGCGCCGTCAACATCCGGGGCCAGGAGTCCTGGAACACCGACGAGATGATGTCCCGGGTGTGCGGCACCCGCGGTGACACGCGTTACCAGGACTGGTACGTCAACGTCACGACGGGCGAGCTCCGCGACCACTCGTCGTGGCGTAAGGGGCCCGTGTGGCACAAGGACCACCGCAAGTGGACCCTGCAGCCCGGGTGGGAGCGCTTCGAGGGGCACTGCGAATACCCCGTGGCCTCCAGTTGGACCTACCGGGACGCCTGGCGGCCCATCAGTGAGACCCGCACCAACTGCACGGACAGCGGTTACAGCCTGGAACTGTCCCGCGAATACTCGACCTCGAAGTCGTACTCGCACACCGTGGGCGGTTCCACCACCGTCGAGGCCGACATCAACTCGTGGTTCGGCGTTTCCGCCGAGGCGTCGTACAGCTATTCCTGGGCCATCGAGAATTCGGTGAGCGTCGCCAACAACGATGTGATCGAGATCGGCGCACAGAAGACCGCGTGGATCGAGGCCAGCCCCATGAAGCGCGTCGTACGCGTGAATCCGGTCTTCAAGGTCGATTCCTACACATGGAACCCGACCGGGAAGCGCGGAGACGTGGTCGACGTCACCACCTGGCGCGACCGCGGCTACGACCGGATCTACTCCTACGGAAACTACATCGACGGCACCGCCGACGAGCTCAAGAGCGACGGCAAGCCCATGATGACGTTCCGCAAGAAGGACCGCCCCGCCGGGACCGAATGCAACTGAGCGCGTAGCAGAGCAAGAACAAGGGCCGACTCGGGAGAAACCTCCCCCGAGCCGGCCCTTCTCGCTGGGCGCTCATCGACCCGGCGTGCGCCCCCATCGTGCGCTCGGCGCAAGGGAACAGGGAGCCGCTGCCTCTCTCCGGGTGACCCGGGTGACCCGGGTGACCCAAGAAGCGGTCGAGAGGAACCCGCCGGGGCTCTTCGGGCTGATGAGACACCCCTGAACCCTAATGTGCTTCATTTCGGCCAGTACAGACACTTCGACGTGATCATGTTGCCCTGCTGTGCCCCCGGCAGGATTCGAACCCGAGGTGGCCCGCCGATGTGAGGTCGGCAGGCCACCACGGTCACCGTCGCTTCGGTCAGGGGGCGATGTCCCACTGCTGGCAGGCGTTGTCGAGCTGCTGCCACTGGCGGACCACGGTCCCGTTGGCGGTTCCGCAGTTTTTCACGTCTATCGCGATGCCGCTGTTGACGTTGGTGATGGTGTAGTGGCTGCCGACCGGGGTGACGTCCCACTCCTGGCAGAGATTGCCCAGCGAGGCCCACAGGTTCAGGGACGTGCCGTTGTTCTGTCCGCAGTTCACGGAGTCGAGAACGGTGCCGCTGTTGACGTTGGTGATGGTGTAGTGGCCGTTGCCCGCGCTGGTGAACTTCCACTGCTGGCAGGAGTTGCCGAGCGAGGACCACTGGTCGATCGCGGTGCCGTTGGCCGTCCCGCAGTTCACCGCGTCCAGGACCTTGCCGCTGTTGACGTTGGTCAGGCGGTAGGCGGTGCCGGCGACGGGGAAGGTGACGGCCGGGGTCGTGTAGCCGACGGAGGTGATGTTGGCCTGCACGGCGTTGTCGGCGGCGTTGGTCGGGTAGCCGGAGGTCATGACGCCTTCGTAGAAGGAGCCGTCGGATCCGTTGCTGTCGTCACCACCGGTGCCGAGGACGATGGCGCCCTCCAGGTGCATGGGGGTGTAGCCGCCCAGGTTCGGAAGGGCTCCGTCGTACCAGGTGGTCAGCGAGCCCGACTGCGCGTTGCCGCCCTTGATCGCGTAGGTCGACGTGCCGTTGTTCTTCTCCATGGCGGTGACGTACTCACTGGAGATGCCGGTGTTGGCCGAGTAGGCGCCGTTCTGTCCGAAGAACAGCCCGTTCTCCAGGTCCGCCTCGACCCAGGGGCCGGATCCGGAGCACGTGAACCAGCACTCCGTGCCGAAGTTGATCGCGTCCATGTGGCCGTTGCCGGTGTCGAGGCTGTTCGTCTCGGCGTTGCCGTAGTCGAAGCAGCACCGGTTGTTCACGTGGTGGCCGCTGGTCACCATGTAGGCGCCCTCC
This sequence comes from Streptomyces sp. yr375, assembly GCF_900110755.1. Classification (GTDB taxonomy): domain Bacteria; phylum Actinomycetota; class Actinomycetes; order Streptomycetales; family Streptomycetaceae; genus Streptomyces. The sequence continues at coordinate 3,194 of NZ_FOFF01000010.1, read as the reverse complement.
GGGGAGCTGCCGGTGGCGATGCCCGTGGTGCTGTTGTTGCGGTAGCCGACGCCGGCGGACACGAAGATGCCGTACGCCTTGTGGCCGCCGACCGTGACCGGCAGGGCGTTCGCGATCGCGCCGACATCCTGTCCGCCGTTGCCGCCGGGCCCTTCGATGGTCAGGTCGTTGTGGTTCGGGCTCTGGTCGTAGATCTTGGTGATGATGCAGGTCGTGCCGGAACAGAAGGAGTCCTGCGTGGCGGCGTTGGCGTAGCCGCCGGCGGCGAGCAGGCCGATGTCGGTGGTCGCGGCGTCCGAGGCGCGCTTGACCTGGTAGAGAGAGCCGTTGTAGGAGGCGTAGAGCGCTCGTGTGGTGCTGTGAGCTGCGGCGCACGGCGTCCCGGCGGAGGCGTAGATGTCGCACGGCAGGGACGAAGCGGCCTGGGCCGTGCCCGCGGTTCCGACCACCCCGGCCAGGAGACCGGCGAGCAGGGTGAGGACCGCGCCCGCTGACAGCAGGAGCCCTCTCAGGTGTCGACGTATCACTGTGAACCTCTTCCGTCTCGCATCTTCTGGGACCCGGCGCCGCATGCGCAGGGAGCAGGGGAGGGGTTGTGCGGTACGCGGTGATGCGCGCACCCCGGGATCGGCCGCCGCGCGACGGAGTCGGCGTCAGGTGCGACCTCGTACGGCTCGGCAGGCGATTGTTAGCGCTAACATTTCGGCGCTCGGATGACGCCGCTCATCCAGAGCTTCAGGGGAATCCGGTATGCGCGCCGACGGACTGCTCTGTTCGAGCGCCGCGGCCGAGTGCGAGTGCGTCACCGCCAAAACGGCGACGGGTCGTCAAACGCGACGCCCTGGATACGCCGTTCCGGTGCAGTCGCGGTGATCGCCCGCTCTCGTAGCCCTGTCTTTTTACGCCGAGGTGACGGGACGGTCAACGCTGCGGGACAGTCAAGACTATGGAAAGGGATCGGCTCGCTCCGCTTCCTGCGGCGCGCGGCGCGCGGCGTGCGGGGGCACGGATGTTCGGCGGATGCCCGCTGACGGCTTCTTGCGTCGGAGGCCCCGCCCCGCCCTCGGCAGCGCCGTTGAGCAAGGGTTCGGCCAACGCGGCTGAGCGAGCCTTGACCCCGGCAAATGTGTGCGCTAACAATTCTCCGCGGCGCGCAGGCTTCCCTCGGAGCGCGCACCCGACCTGCGAAACGTGACGGCACATCACAAGAGGTGAAGCATGGACGGGGACCGCGCGCCGGTGATGGCGGATGTGGCGCGCATCGCGGGTGTCTCGCACCAGACCGTCTCGCGGGTACTCAACGATCATCCGAACGTGCGGCCCGCCACCCGGGACCGGGTGCTCGCCGCCGTCCGTGAACTCGGCTACCGCCCCAACGCCACCGCCCGCAACCTGGCGACCCGCCGCACCCGCACCCTGGGTGTGGTCGGCTTCAACACCACGCTCTACGGCCCGGCTTCGATGCTCTACGGCATCGAGCGGGCGGCCAGGCAGTACGAGTACTTCGTCACGGTGAACGCTCTCGAGGTGCTCGACCGGCGCTCGGTACTGGACGCCGTGGACCGGCTCCGGAGCCAGGGCGTCGAGGGAATCATCGTGGTGGCCCCCCAGACCACCGCCGTCGCGGCGCTGGCGAACGCGCCGGCGGACGTGGCCTTGGTCGCGGTCGGCTGCGGCACCCACACCGCGCTGACCTCGGTCGCCGTGGACAACGAAACGGGTGCCGAGCAGGCCACCTCCCACCTGCTGGACCTCGGTCATCGCACGGTGCACCACCTGGTCGGGCCGCGTTCCTGGCTCGACGCGCAGGAGCGTGAAGCGGGGTGGCGGCGCGCCCTGGAGAATCGGGGCGCGCCCAGCGTCGAGCCGCTGGCCGGCGGCGACTGGACGGCCCGCACCGGATACGAGTGCGGGCAGCGGATCGCCGCGCATCCCGACGTCACCGCCGTGTTCTGTGCCAACGACCACATGGCCCTCGGCCTGTTGCGGGCCCTGCAGCAGGCCGGGCGCCGGGTGCCCGAGGACATCAGCATCATCGGCTTCGACGACATCCCCGAGGCGGAGTACTTCGGCCCGCCGCTGACCACCGTCCGCCAGGACTTCGACGAGCTCGGCCGACGCGCCCTTCGTGCGCTGATCGAGCACATCGGCGGTCCCGACTCGGCGCTCCCGGCGCCTGCCGAGACGCCGCACGTCGTCATCCCGCCCAGTCTGGTGGTGCGCGCCTCGGCGGCCCCGCCCCGCACCTGATCGACGTGCCGGCCGCACGCCCCGGCCGGTCCGCACCCGACGCCCGCCGTGGCCGCTCCATCGCCCATCCGGTACGGAGGAAACATGAAATGACCCGTTTTTTTTCGGTTAGCGAGCTCACCTCATCACTCGGCAGCGGGACGCTGACGCCGCGTCGTCCCCACCACCCGTAACCACCCGTAACCACCCGCAACCACCCGTACTCATCGTCGACCGTTGCCCCCGACGCGCCGTATGCCGAACGGCCGCGCCGTCATCACCGCTCCGGTCGCACAGTCCACGAAGCAACGCGCCGGACGGCGCGCTCGCCGCGGTCGGTGACAGGTCCGTCGCGGCCACGGTTTCCCGCCGGCGGCGCACCAAGCCCCGACTCACCGGCGGGCATCCACCGCCGCCGCCCTTGCCGCCGTGTCCGGAACGGGGCGTGACTGCTGACTCCCACTCGCCGACGGCCGGGCCTGCCACCTGCCGGTTCGTCCGTCGAGCCGCGCCGCGACCCGGCCGGCACGCGCGGGTCGCGGTTCCCGAGCGGACCGCAGCCGTACGACCCCGCCCGTTCGCGGCGATCGTCAGGGTGCGGGCCGTATCGAGGGCGTCGCGGCCGACGCGATCCTGCTCGACCGGGCACGCGCCCGCTATTTCGGCAGGAACCAGAGCTAGGACGTTGGCCAGATGCCGCCTATCCTTGCACTGGATGGCGGTGGCCCAGCAGTATTGTCAGAAGATCGAACGATGATCGATATATCGAACGTTGAGAGGAGGCTGATTGTGAACGCCGAGCATGAGGCACCCGGGAATCCGGAACCCTGCGTCATCGGGGTCGACTTCGGGACGCTGTCCGGGCGGGCTGTGGTGGTCCGCGTCCGGGACGGTGCCGAGTTGGGTGTCGCGGAGTACGCCTATCCGCACGCGGTCCTGGACCGGGCGCTGCCCGACGGTACGGC
>NZ_FOFF01000024.1 GCF_900110755.1 Streptomyces sp. yr375 | reverse complement strand
GCATGGGAACTGTCCGGCGCGAAAGACGCCGTCGGTCACACCACGGTCATCGCCGACGGCGGTTACCGGGGCACCGGCCTGGTCATCCCGCACCGCCGCGAACCCGGCCAGACCGAACTCCCGGCCTGGAAAGAGGAACACAACACCTCCCACCGCAAAGTTCGCGCCCGCGTCGAGCACGCCTTCGCCCGGATGAAGACCTGGAAAATCCTCCGTGACTGCCGTCTCAAGGGCGACGGCGTCCACCACGCGATGCTCGGCATCGCCCGCCTGCACAACCTCACCCTCGCCGGCTGACGAAGAAACAGGCAGGCCAACGAACACGTCGAAGATCATTTACGGGACAACGCTTAGGTGCTCGGTCATCTCAGGACTGTTGGCCCGCCGAAGCAACCAGAAGTCCCCCTCCGCCCAGGGCACCAGCCCCACCCGCTCCACACCACCGAGATCCATACAGCCACCGTAGAACGAGGGTCTGACATCGCACCCGCCACCCGGACCGGCCACACTGAGATCACTGCACCCACGTCCCCCAACTCACCGCGGACAAAACCCTGTTACCCCGCCCAGCCCCGCCGAACCCCGCCGAGCCCCGACGAGCCCCGACGACCTGACGACCCGACGACCTGACGACCCGACGACCTGACGACCGAAGGAACTCCCATGCCGCCCAGGCCTCTCGTGCGTCGCCGTGTCCCGACCTGCGTGCTCAGCCATGCGGCCCCGCCCGCCCTCAGCGACGGTCACGCCGTCGACCGGTACGTCCCGATCGGCTCGCTCACCAAGGTCGTCACCGGTACGGCGCTGACGCGGATGGCCGCGGCGGGGGTGCTCTCCCTCGACGACCCGGTCGAGCGGTGGCTCCCCGACGCCCCCGCGACCGGGATCACCCTGCTCCACCTCGCCCGGCACACCTCCGGCCTGCCCCGCCTGCCACCCGGCCGCCTCGCGCCCCGCGACCCGTACGCCGCGTTCGACCGCGCCGCCCTGCACGCGCTGCTCCCCCGCCTCGGCTCCCTCGCCGAGCGCCCGCCGGGCCAGGAGGAGGAGTACTCCAACCTCGGCTACGCCCTCCTCGGCGAGGCGCTGACCGCCGCGTGCGGCACGACGTACGAGGAGGTGGGCGCCGAGTACGTGCTGCGCCCGCTGGACATCACGGAGATGACCGCCCGCCCCGACCCCGACCGGTGCCTCCAGGCCCCGGGGCTGTTCGGCAGGCCCCGCAGGCCATGGACCATGGACGGCGCGATCCTCCCCGCCGGAGGCCTGTGGGCCACCCCCCGCGCGGTGGCCGACCTGGTCGTACGGCTCCTGGTAGAGCGCCGGCTCGGCGACCCCGCGCCCACCTGGGTGACGTCCGGCCCGCTGCGCTGGCACAACGGGGCGACGCTCCTCGCCTCGCTCTTCGCCGGCGCGCTGCCCGACGGCGCGTGGGTGGTCGTCCACCGCCTCAACGGAGACCCGGACGACACGGACCAACTGGGCATCACGGTCCTCGAAGAGAGCCGACAGAGCCGACAGAACTGACAGAGCCGGCCGCACCGGCTCCCCCCATCGGCATTCGCCAGACCGCCGTCCGGTCCGCGCACTACCGTACGGATATGCCGCGCTACCCACTGCGGTCGCATGTCGCATGTCGTATGTCGTATGTCGTATGAGGAGGAGTCCCTGTGTCATCGCCCTGTGACCCCAAGTACGCTCCCGCCGGCGAGGTGGGCGCGGCCCTCCTGATGATCGACTCCCGGCTCAAGGCCATCTACGACGACAACACCGAGCCCGACGAGCCCGACCTCGAACAGCAGGAGATGGTCGAGCAGTTCGCCGCGTCCATGGGCCCCGACGGGATCGACGCGATGCTGGACGGCACCTGCACGCTCATCTACATGTTCATGAAGTGGCTGCGGATGACCTGCGAGGACCACGGCAAGGACGTCATCGAGTACGTGGTGCCCACGCATGTGGCCACGATGCGCATGATGCCGCGCACCTTCAGTCCCGAGGTCATCCCCATCATGACCGGCCTGATCGTCGCCGCGGGCACGGGCCTGAGCCCCAGCCTCTGGCGCGCGCAGTACGGACCCTGGACCGACGCCGAGATGAACCCCCTGGAAGCCACGGCCGTCCTGCTCGCGGAGCGCATCAACCGCATCGCCGACGACACCGACTACGCCACCCGCCTGATCACCGAGGCCCTGTCCAGGACGGAGCGGAAGCGACGCTGAAGATCACGGATCGCGAATCACGGGCGTCGCGTGACGAAGACCAACTCCCTTCCCGGCCGGTCGGGCGCATCGCGAACGTCCTCCACGACATAACCGTGCGCGACCAGGTCCTTCGCGACCTCTCCCCGCTCCCGGAAACGCACGGTCGAGTCCGACGTCAACGTCTGCCCGTCCGCCGCGAACACGTACGTCCAGCGAAACGTCACCAACGGCCGCCGAACCTCCACCAGTTGGACCCAGCTCTCGACGGAGCCGACGCCGGGAATCTCGGTCACGCAGTAAGACTTCTCACGGGTCCACTCCTCCCAGGCGCGCCTGGCGGGATCCCGGGTCTCGAAGACCAGACGCCCGCCGGGCCGCAGCGCTTCGTACGCTCCGCGCAGCGTGTCGTCCCACGCCTGCGGATCGACGATGGCCTGGGCGACGTTCGCCGTCATCGTGACCAGATCGACCCGCAGCGGCGGAAGGTCCGTCGCGTCACCGCAGATCCACCGCACCCGCTCACCACCCGGCCTGGCCCGGGCCACCTCGACGGAAGCCCGGGCGGGATCGACCCCGACGACCTCGATCCCACGGCCGGCCAGAAGGGACGCGAACACCCCCGTACCGCAGCCGACATCCAGCACCCGGCGCGCCCCGAACTCCTCCGCCATGCACAGATACGCGTCAAGATCACCGCGGTCGGGATCGAGCCGGTCGTAGATCGCGGCGAGCCGCGGATGCCCGAAGCAGTCGTCAGCCATGCGGCAGAACGTATGCGGAGCCGGGCCCGGTCAGCCACCGACTTCTATTCGAACAGGCGTACTATTACCGAGTGGCTACGACCTACGACTTTCCCAGCGACCTGCGCGCCGGTCAGGAGGAGCTGCATCAGGTCCGGGCCGAGCTGTCGGCCCTCCTGAAGCGGCTCCCCTGGTCGGTCGAGCCCCTGGACGGCTTCAGCGACGACGCGGGCTGGCGCAAGGCCGAGCGCCCCGCCTCCCCCGGCTGGACAGCCGACGAACAGGCCGAGGTGGAAAAACTCCGCCGCCGCGAGCACGAGCTGGCGGTGTTCGTCTCCTGCCACCGCTTCTGGTCAGAGATCGCCACCGGAGACCGCGTAGAGGCCCGCATGAGCCTCAAACACAGCCAACCGGAGACGTGAACTCACCGACCCTGACACGCGACAGGCCCCCCGGATCTCGGCGAATGATCGCCCGTGTGCTTCCCGTGCTCGCGCATGCGCACGTTGCAGTCCGACGCTCTCGAGTAGTCGCCGTCGGCGTTCGCGGCGGCCCGCTCACGGGCCAGGTCGGCGCAGGTCACACACTCGGGCGCGGGCTCGGGCGGTCGGGGCGGGAACAGTTGGTCCACGGGGCCCTTCATGAGGGGGATCCTTCCGGGCGTTGGTGGCATGAGCAGCGGCAGCGAGGCACGAGCACTACGCCGCTGGAATGCGGCAGGTGGATGTCCCGGGTCTGACGACACTGCTCGTGCAGGTCTTCGCAGTCGGGCCTGAGTGCCACCGTGCACTCGGCCGAAAGGGTGCCGGTGGTCGTGGTCACGGGCACTCGCCCCTCGATCGGGCGTTGGCGGCGGCGACGTCCTTGCTGAGGGTCTCTGCCGTGGTGACGGGCCGGAGGTCTTCGGGGCGGGCGTTCCATTCAAGGCCGCCGCCGATCGGGCGGAGCCAGACGCGGGAGCCGACGAAGTCCACCACCCGACCGATCTTGTTCGCTTCCACATCGACGGCGGTGTCGTGGATGCGGGGCTCGTACGAGCCGGGGTCATACGGCGGCTGGTCCCGGTCTGCCGGAGTCGGCGGGGCAGTGGGAGAAGTTCTCACGTCGGCGCTCCTCGAAGCGTTGGCCACGCCCCGGGGCCGTTCGCGCGGTCGCCGGGGTCTGAGGACCAGCCTCGCGAGTGCCTACGGCTTCCGACTTCCCGCCGAGGGGTACCCCTCATGGGTACTCTCACCGTCAGACCACGCCGTCCCCACGCCCGATGAGGCACCTCATGACCGGTCGCGAACCGCCAACCGCGCTCCCGTACGAGCTACTTGAGCGCCCCGACGTGCGATCGGCGCTCGCCGCCCACGACTTCGGCACGGTGTTCCACGTCGCCCGTACCGAGGCGGGCATCAGCTACTCGATGATCGCGGCCGAGTGCGGCATCAAGCCAGAGCGGGTGGGGACGCTCGCCAAGGGGCACGGCAGGGTGACGACGTTCGAGAAGGTCGTCCGTATCGCCGACGCGCTGCGTATCCCCGGCCACCTGGTGGGCGTCGCCCGGCGGCCGTGGGAGACGGCCCCCGAAGGCTCGGCGGATGCGGGGCCCGAGCGCCGGGAGTTCCTGAAAGCCTCCGCTGCCGCGAGCCTGGCCGTCGGTCTGCCGGACCTCTCCCGCCCATCGGCGGCCGGCCGCGTCGGAAGTGATCTCCCCGACCGGCTTCGGCGGCGCACGGCCCGCCTGCGACGCCTCGACGACATCCTCGGCGGTGGCGACACCTTCCGCATCTACCTCGGCGAGTACCAGTCCACCAGGTCGCTGCTGCGCGGCCGTTCGTACACCGAAGAGACGGGCCGCGGGCTGCTGTCCGTACTCTCCGAGCAGGCGCAGCAGGCCGGTTGGGCGGCGTTCGACGGCGGCCGGCATGCCGAGGCGCGCGGCCTGTACGAAGCGAGCCAGAAAGCCGCGGTGGATGCCGGGGACGCCGCGCTCGCCGGGAACGCGCTTGCCTTCCTCGCGTACCTGGGACTGCGCGGGAATCGGCAGGCCCGGCAGGACGCAGTGCAGATCGCCGCCAGATCGTGCGCGACGGCCAGCCCGGACGCGGCGCCGGGGGTGCGGGCTCTGCTGTGCGAGCGGCTCGCGTGGGCCCAGGCGGTGGCGGGCCACGCCGATGAGACGGAGCGTGCCCTGGATGCCGCCCGCGATGCGCTTGCCGAGGCCGACGGCGCCCCTCAACCGGATTGGGCCGCGTGGGTCGACGAGACCGAGTTGCAGATCATGTCGGGCCGGTGCTGGACGGAGCTCCGGCGCCCGCTCCGGGCAGTGCCGGTCCTCGAAGCCGCACTCGCCCGCTACGACGACTCACACGCGCGCGACAAGGCGCTGTACCTGTCGTGGCTCGCCGACTCCTACCTCACCGCCGGGGAGATCGAGCAGGCCGCGTCGGTCACGGGCCGAGCGCTCGACCTGTCCTCCGGGGTCGCGTCCGTACGGCCCCGCGAGCGGCTGGCGCCGGTACTGCGACGGCTCGGCGAGCACCAGGCGCTCCCCGCGGTCGCCGACGTCCTGGCACGGGCTCGTAGCTGAGCTACTCGACCGGGCCGGTGTTCGCGGCGATCCAGTCGAGGCACCCTTTCGACCCGGCCTCGATCGCCACGGCGGCGATCTCCGGGTTCCGCCACGGGTGGTGCTTCAACAGATGGGCTTCCAACTCCGGGTAGCGAGCCCGGGTGGTCTTCAGCAGTAGCTGCCACTCCTCGCCGGTGCCGAACACACCGTCGTGCCAGAACGCGGACGTCACGGGGCCCACGATTTGCGCGCCTGCGGCGAGCCGTTCGGCGACGGCGGTGCGGGCGAGGTCGACGGCCTGGTCGCGGGTGGGAGTCGCGGTGGATACCTGAAGGAAGTCAGCCATGCGCGGGAGCGTATGCGTCGGCTGCGGCCACGCGAAAGGCACCCAGTGATCACACCAGCGCGATCCCATGGGGTGGTGGATTTGATGTGGACTCCGCGCAGGTGAGCGGCCTCCGCGAATGATCTTCGGGAGGCCGCTGACCTGCTACTTCATCCTGGTGGGCGCGGACGGTTTCGAACCGCCGACATCCTGCTTGTAAGGCAGGCGCTCTACCCCTGAGCTACGCACCCAGGACGAGTCGACAGCCTACATTGCCCGGGGGCGTGCCCTGCAAACCCCTAGTGGGGGTCGACCGTGCTCAGCAGGAGGTCCCGGACCTCGGCGGGGTGGGACAGGAACGGGTGGTGGCCGGTGTCGAGTTCGACGACGTTGCCGGCCCGGCGGGCGAACTCGCGCTGTAGGCGCGGTGGGGTGCCTCGGTCCTGGGCGCAGACGAGGTAGGTCGAGGGCACCTGCTGCCATGCGGCCGCCCCGACCGGCTGCCCGGTCACCCGTACGCTCTGGCGGGCGAGATGGTCGGCCGCCCGCGCCTGTACCTCGGGGTCGCAGTCGTGCAGGAAGGTGTCCACGAGCAGTTCGGGGCGGACCCCGAACGTGCCGGCGTCGGGGTCGACGTCGAGGAACGGGGCGGGGTTGCCGTCCCCGAAGTCCGACAGGCTCTGGCCGACCTCGGGCAGGTAGCTGGAGATCAGCAGCAGGTGGCGTACCGAGCCGATGCCCGCGGCGGCTTCCGCGGTGACGATGCCGCCGTAGCTGTGGGCGACCACGACGGTCGGCTCGTCGCCGTCGCGCAGCACCTGGCGCACCGCGGCTACGTCCTCGGGCAGCCCTGGACCGTCTACGCCGCCGGGAGTACCCGCCTCGCCGCAGCTCGGCAGCGCCGGGGTCACGCTCGGCACCCCGCGTTCCCGCAGCAGCTCGGTGGTGCGGTGCCACCACCACGCCCCGTCCCGCACACACGCCCCGTGCACGAACACGACCCTCATCCCTACCTCCATGTCTGTCACGGCTGCCCGTTGCGCGAGCGCGCGAGGCTACGAGTGTGGCTCCACATCCGGCGCACCGCGCCGGCCATGCCTGTCGGCCCCGGCAAAGTCACCGGCGGGAACGCGAACTATCAGGCCCGTGTGTTCGTCTTCAACGGGTGGGAGAATGAGAATCGGGCAGGGCGGATCACAGCACGGGAGAGGGATGTGACGGCGACACCAGCGCAGCCGAGTTCGCCGTCGGCACCGCGCGCCGCACACGGCCGGGCAGTGCGGGATGTCCTCGCCCTTGTCGCCCTTCCCCTCGTCATCGCCCTCGCGTTGCCCGCCGCGTACGCCGGTGGTGGTACCCGGCGCTGGTTCGGCGGGCGGGCGGAGGGGCAGCGGGCCGAGGCGCAGGCCGCGAAGGACGCCGCTGCGGCGGCGTTCTACGAACTGGACACCGCCCAGCGCGACCTGCGGATCTCGATCGAGACGATCAGGGCGGTGGACGACTCGCCGGCCGCTCGCCGCGCGGTCGCCGACTTCGAGGCCGTCGGCCGGCGCATCGACGAGGCCAGTCACCAGTACATCGACGCCGTCGACGCCCATGACCTCGACCGGGACGACCTGGAGGCCTCGGTGGCCGCCCAGGCGCGCACCGAGCTGACCCGCGCCAAGGACGAGTTGGGGCGCGTCAAGCAGGAGCTGGACCGGTTCGCCGACGGGCTCGGCCCGCTGCTCGGCAAGGCCGAGACGCAGCTCGCCCGGCTCGCGCCCGCCGTGGAGCGGGCCCGGCAGGCGCTGCTGGCCGCGTCCGACGCGCTGGACGCCGTACGGGCGGGCGGGCTGCGGGCCGACGATCTCGCGGCGCGGCTGGCGGCGCTCGCGCCCGAGCTGACGAAGCTGAACCAGGGCGCGGGGCAGCACGGGGTGCCGCTCACGCTGGAGCGCGCGGAGCGGGTCTCGCGGGAGGCCGAGGCGGTGCGGGCGGAGGCCGGGAGGCTGCCGGAGCGGGCCGCGGAGATCGACCACCGGCTGGTGTCGCTGCGCACCCGCGCACAGGCGCTGACGACCCGCTCGGAGCAGGTGGAGCCGATCCTCAGCGAGCTGCGGCGGCGGTTCTCGGCGGCCTGCTGGCAGGACCTCCAGCACGTGCCCGACGAGGCCGGGGAGCACGTCCGGCAGGCCGAGGCGCGGCTGCGGGAGGCGCAGGCCGCGCGGGACGCGCAGCGCTGGCCGGACGCCACCGCGCTGCTGTCGACGGCGCGGGCCCTGCTGAACACCACCGACGAGGCCGTCTCGGCCGCCGGTGACCGCCTGACCAGGCTGAACGCCGTACAGAAGGATCCGCGGGCGGAGATCGACCGGACCCGGTTCGCGATCCGGGACGCCCAGCGGCTGGCCATGGCGGGCCGCAACACGCCCGATCCCCGGCACGCGCGCCCGCTGGACGACTCGGTGGCCCGGCTGGAGCGGGCGATCGGCACGCTGGAGGGCCGGCACCCCGACTACTGGCACTTCCTGACCGAGACGGAGGCCGTCCGGCGGGCGGTCGCGGATGTGGTGGCCCATATCCGCGAGGAGCGCGGGACCGGCATCACCGGGCACTGACCGCCGTCCCGGTTCCCGCCGACATCGCCCGCCCTACATTGCCGCGGGCGCTCGGCGGGCGGATATTGAGAGGTACGTACGGCCTCCGTCAGTACCGTCCACCCTCAGGGAGGCGGAAATGGCCACACACGCAGTGCACAGCCGGTCCGGACGGTCCGGACGGTCCGGACGGTCCGGGCGGCGGATCAAGTTGGACGAGCATCTGCCCGTCGACCACCGTCTGAACCTGGTCTACCGGATCGGCGCCGGGCTGATGGGCGCGGCGCTCGTCGTCTTCGGGATCTTCGGCATCGTCGACGAGATCGGTTTCTTCGACACCGGCGGAGACGAGGTGTGGAGCCTCAACACCAACGGCGCGCTGAGCTGGCTGTCGGTCGGCGTCGGGCTGCTGCTCTTCGTGGGCATGGTGATCGGCGGGAACTTCGCGTCCACCCTGAACATGACGCTCGGCGTCCTGTTCATCGCCAGCGGCTTCGTGAACATGGCGCTGCTGGAGACGGACTACAACTTCCTGGCCTTCAAGATCCAGAACTGCATGCTCAGCTTCGTGATCGGGATCCTGCTGATGGTCTTCGGGATGTACGGCAGGGTGGGCTCCGCGCTGCCGCACGACAACCCGTACTGGCGGGCCCGCCACCCCGAGGACGGGGCGACGGACCGGCCGGCTCACCACAGCTAGGAAGAGATCAGGTGCGGTAGGCGTAGTAGTACGCGGTCGGGTACGACGCGATGAGGCTGTCCACCGACCGGCGGAACGTGTTGTTCGAGTGGTACGTCACGTACGGCACGCCGTTGCTCTTGGCCGTGACGATCATCGTGTGGTCCTTGGACCCGTCGCGGTCGAAGTCCATCTGGAGGACGTCGCCGACCTCGAGCTGGTAGACGTTGGCGAGCGGCGTGGTCCGCTTGGAGTTCTGGGCGAACCAGGACCACTCGTTGACGCCGACGAACGAGTCGGACTGGATGTCGGCGTTGCCGAACCACTTGGTGTAGTCGTACACATAGCCGGGGACGTGCTTCCAGCCGCCGGCCTTCAGGGACTGGCTGACGAAGTTGGTGCAGTCGCCGCCCGCGCCGTGGCCGTTGTAGTCCGGGTAGTCCTTGTTGTAGACGTTCCAGTACTTCTCGGCGTAGGTCGCCATCGCCTTGTAGTCGTAGGCGGTGCCGGTCTTCGGGACGGCGGCCGGGTAGCGGGTGGTCGCCGCGCGCGGGGCGTTCGGCATCGTGTCGTCGGCGGTGGTGGGCGCCTTGACGGGGGCCGGCTTGGAGAGGGTGTTGACCGCGAGACCGCCCTGGTCGGTGTCGCTGATGCCGGTGAGCTGCCAGTCGCCCCGCTGGTCGGCCTTGAACGTCAGCTCGTGCCTGGCCTGGAAGCCGGTGGTCTTCGGCGCGCCGGAGCGGGCCCCCGAGTAGGTCAGGGTGGTGGTCTCGGTGACGTCGGCCTTCGCCGTACGGCCCGTCACGCGCGTGGCGTTCAGGGTGACCGTGGTGGCGGCCTTGCTGTACTTCTCGCCCGACTTCGCGAGCTTGTCCTTGCGCTGCCCCAGCGAGGACAGCGTGGTGTCCTCGGTGCGGGCGGTGCCGGAGGACAGCCTGACGTCACCGGAGAAGCCGTTGGTCAGCGGCTTGGCGCGGTCGCCCTGCGCGCCGGTGACGAGGGCGTCCGTGCGGTCGGTGAAGACCGCGTCCGCCAGCCGTTGGAAGGTGGCCTTGGTCCGCGCGTCGACGGTGGGGTCGTCGACGACCGCGGCACCGGCGGACCAGTTGGGCAGCAACGCGACTCCGGCGGCAACCGAGGTCGCGGCTGCCCCGAGTATCGTGACGCGGCGGCGCGTGCCGCTCAATTTCCTTGACTTCACTGATGTTTCCCCTCTTGCCCCGGCGGAGGGAAGGCCGGGCACGGGCATCTTTGCATGGTGTGTGCGGCTCGCGTGAAGAGGCCTACGGTTGAGGTTTGGTTACTTCACGACCGTCGACCAGTCCGGATTCTGCGCCGGGTCCAGGGTGCGCAGGGAGGCCAGCGTGGCCGGTGTCTGCACGTCCATCCAGTCGGCCAACTCCTTGAAGGACACGCACTTGACGTCCTTCTTGGTGCACACGTTCTCGATGACCTGGTCGACGGCCTTCATGTAGATGCCGCCGTTCCACTCCTCGAAGTGGTTGCCGATGAACAGCGGGGCCCGGCTGCCGTAGTACACCCGGTTGAAACCGGCCAGGTAGGCGTCCTTGGTCTCCTGCTCCCACTGCGGGTACTTGGCGGGATCGCCCTCGGGCTGGCCGTCGGACTGGTTGGCCAGAAAGTTGAAGTCCATGGACAGGCCCTGGTAGGAGCCGCCGTCGTACGGCAGCGCCTGGAGCGGGAAGTCCCAGAGGCCGTTCTTCTTCGTCGGCCAGATCTGGAAGTCGCCCGCGGACGAGGCGTCGTAGCGCCAGCCGTAGCTCTTCGCGGCCTTCAGGAGGTTCGCCTGGCCCTCCAGGCAGGGCGCCCGGCCGCCGGTGACCTCCTTCTTGAAGTCGAAGGGCAGCGGGGGTATGTCCTTGTAGCCGGTGTTGGTCTTCCAGTTCTCCACGAACTTGTAGAACTGGTCGATCTCGGACTTCCACTCCTCGACGCTCCAGAAGCCGCCGCCCTTGGCCCCGCAGAAGTGGCCGTTGAAGTGGGTGCCGATCTCGTTGCCCTCCTTCCACGCCTCGCCGAGCTGCTCCAGCGTGGTGCGGATGTGCTCGTCGGTGGGGAAGCTGATCGCGGACGAGCCCTTGGGGTGCTGCGGCGGGGAGTACAGGTCCTTCTTGCTCTTGGGCAGCAGGTAGATGCCGGTGAGGAAGAACGTCATGTGCGCCTTGTACTTCTCGGCCATCTTTCGGTAGTGCTCGAAGAGGCCGTCGTCGCCCATCAGCGCGCCGTCCCAGGAGAAGACGACGAACTGGGGCGGCTTCTCACCGGGCTTGAGCGGCACCGGCTTCAGCTCCCCCGTCTGCGGGCCGGTGTACGAGGTGGAGCCGTCCCCCAGGACGTGCGTCTTGCCGTCCCACTCCGGCTCCTTGGTGGCCGTCGCCGACGCCTTCTTGCTGTCCCCCTCGGACGCCGTCGGCTGGGTGTTGTCCGTGCGGTCGAGCACCAGGTAGCCGGCCATCAGCGAGGCGACGACGAGGAGCGCCGCGAGCGTCAGGAAGCCCGGGTGCGTGGCGGCGGGGCGGCGCGGTGTTGTTGCCGGGGCCTTGCGGCGGCGGCCCGACGGTGACTTCATGGGCGGATCATTTCTCCGGTTTCGGTGGACGCGGGTGCCCGCGGTTCGGTGGTCAGCCGAGCGGGCTCATGGCACCTGACCAGATGCCGTACGGGACGCTGTCGTCGGACGTGCCGGCGATGCCCTCCAGTGGAAGCGGTTCGAGGCTCTTGGTGAGGTCGATGCGGTAGACGACGACCGCCGTGGACACGGCCTTCGCCGTGCCGACGTACCAGGCTGCGGTGTCGCCCTCGGTGGTGCCCTTCTTTCCGGCCACCAGGCCGAGGGAGCCGGTGCGGGTGGACTCCCGCTGCGAGGCGGGCACATCGCCCGGGTGGGCGGTGCTGAAGGAGTCCGCGAGCGCGGAGTTGACCTCCTCGGCCACGTCGGCGCCGAACGCCCGCTCGGCCTCCGGGGTGTCCAGCTCGACCTTGGTGCCGTTCCTGGTGATCAGACGCACCGAGTACGGCTCGGTGTGCTTGCCGCCCGCGGCGAACGTGGAGTAGCCGCTCGCCATGCGGATCGCGCTGGGCGTGGAGCTGCCCGTGGACAGCGCGGGCACCTGCGCCCCGAAACTGGAGGGCAGCAGCCCGGACTTCTCGGCGGTGGAGCGCACCATGTCCAGGCCGGTGTCCATGCCGAGCTGCATGAACGGCGTGTTCACGGACAGCGCCAGCGCCCGGTGCAGGGAGATCTGCCCGTACGACCGGCCGCCGTCGTTCTTCGCGGCCTCCTTCTTGCCGCTGCGGTTCCAGTACGGGCCCTCGGGCGTCGTCACCGGCACCTTGTCGTCGCCGTCGTACAGCGTCTGGCCGGTGACGGGTTCGGTGGCCCCGTCGCGGGTCTTGTGGATGCCGTGCTCGAGACCGGCCGCGTACACGAACGGCAGGAAGGCCGAACCGGCGGGCACCGTCGTGGAGTTGGACTCGTTGTAGCCCTGCGTACGGTGGTCGGGGCCGCCGTAGACGGCGAGGATCCGCCCGTCCGCGGCCACCGAGGAGGCCCCGTAGTGCGCGGCCGCCGCCTTCTTCGGATCGTCCTCCAGGGCCTTCTTACGGGCCTTCGTGACGGCGTCGGTGAGCTGCTTCTCGCGCTTCTTGTCGAAGGTCGTGTAGATCTGGTAGCCGCCCAGGTCGAAGTCCTTGTCGGAGATGCCCCCGGCCTTCTTCGCGTACTGGGAGGCGAGCTCGACCAGGTAGTCGCTCTGCTCACCGGTGTCGTACAGCGGGTTGGACTTGAGCGGCTCCGGGAACGTCTTGTACGTGGCGCGCTCGGCCTTCGACAGCTTGCCGATGTCGACCATCCGGTCCAGGGTCCACGACCAGCGCTCGACGGCGCGGGCGCGGTTGGCGGAGTTCAGCGTCGGGTCGTACAGGCCCGCGCCCTTGAGGAGCGAGGCGAGGAACGCGGCCTCGCTGGCGTTGAGATCGCCGACGTCCTTGCCGTAGTAGGCCTGGGCGGCGCGCTGGATGCCGTAGGTGCCGCGGCCGAACCAGCTCGTGTTGAGGTAGCCCTCGAGGATCTCGTCCTTGCTCATCTGGTTGTCGAGCTTGAGGGAGATCATCGCCTCGGTGAACTTGCGGCTGACCGTCTGGTTCTGGTTCAGGTAGACGTTCTTCACGTACTGCTGGGTGATCGTCGAGCCGCCCTGGGTGTCGCCCTGGCCGATCGTGCGGAACAGGGCGCGGCTGATGCCCTTGACGGAAATGCCGGGGTCGCTGTAGAAACTCGCGTTCTCGGCGGCGAGCACCGCCCAGCGGACGTCCTCGGGTATGTCCTTCAGCGGCATCGCCTGCCGCTGCACCCAGCCGGTGCGGGCCATCGGCGTCCCGTCGGCCCAGAAGTACACGTTGTCCTGCTGGGTGGCGTACGAGTTGATGTTGTCCGGTATGTCGGTGGCCGCGTAGGCGACGACCAGGAGCAGGCTGCTGAGGCCCATCGCGGCGAGCGCGCCGCCGAGCCACTGCCGCCAGGAGGGTGCCCAGCGCCGCCAGCCCTGCCGGCCCGGGCGCGGGTACTGCGGGCGGAGCTTGCGGGCGTAGGGCGTGACACGAGCAACGTACGGCGCCAAGGCCCCCGCGAGCGGGGCGAGTCGGGGTCTCAGAACCCCGGAAACTCGGGCAAAGACGGAGGGACGGGGGGCTTTACGGCGGTTTTTCGAGGAACGCGCTTTCTTTTTCCCCGCCGTCTCATTTACCGCTTCTTCACTTCCCGAGGATATGTCCGGCACAGCCGGAATATCGGACACCCGCAGTTGCATGGTCTCGTCCGCCCGGAAAGCGGCGGGCACCTTGAACTGCATGGTGGCGTCCGGCTCCTGGGGCTCCTCCCCCTGCCCCACCTGGGTCACGACGCGTCTCCCTCCGCACTCCGTATTGCTCGCAGGCAGACGTACAGACTTACGAGGGCCTGACATGGTTGCCGTTGACGCGGCCGCAAACTTCGAACCCTCCCGACCTCGGGGTTCAAGACGGCGCTCTCAAATTACCAGCGCCCTTCGCAAATTCTCCACATAAGAAAACGACAGAAGTGAACAGCGGAGAAACTGCTGACACCGCCCCTGAGCTTAAGGGCCTAGCCTGGGGTCATGCCTCGTTACGAGTACCGCTGCCGGACCTGCGGCGACACCTTCGAACTGTCCCGTCCGATGGCGCAGTCCGCCGACCCCGCGGACTGCCCCGCAGGCCATGACGACACCGTCAAACTTCTCTCAACGGTAGCTGTAGGCGGCACCAAGTCCGCCCCCGCACCCGGATCGGGTGGCGGGGGCGGAGGCGGTGGCGGCTGCTGCGGGGGCGGCTGCTGCGGCTGACCACCCGCAGGAGACGGGTGGCCACCCACAGGAGACGGGTGGCGGCCGACAGGTGACGAGTGGCGGCCGGTGGGCGAATTCTCAGGTGTTCTTCAGGAACTCCCGCAGGATGCGCTCGCCGGCCAGCACGCCCCGCTCGGGCAGGGCGGTGATCTGCGGGGCCGTCCAGGCCGTGTCGGCCAGTTCGCCGTGCCCGGGGCGCCAGCCCCGGTCGGCGGCCAGCAGCAGGTCGGCGTCGAGCAGCGAGTCGCCCGCGGCCAGCGTCAGCTCGGCCCCGGTGCGGCGGGCCACCTCGCGCATGGCCGCGCTCTTGGTGAGCGGCTTCGGGACGGCGTAGAGCTTGCGGCCCTGCACGGACACCGTCCAGCCCCGGTTCTCCGCCCAGGCCGCGAGGTCCTTCACCCACTCCTCGGGCAGCAGTTCGCGCTCCACGACGAGGTAGGCGAACAGGTCCTCGGCGACGCGCTGTTTGCGCAGCCAGAGCGGGTCCGCCGACTCGGCCAGGTGCTCCTGCACCTCGGCGAGCGGCGCGCACTCGTCGGCCAGCCGCGCCAGCACGCCCGCGTGCCAGTCCTGGTCGGTCACCCCGTCGACCAGGAGGTGGCCGCCGTTCGCGCAGATCGCGTACTTCGGCGGCGGGCCGGGGAGGTTGATGCGCTGGTACTGCTTGCGGGTGCGGGTCGTCGTCGGCACGAAGACGGCCGCGTCCCCGAGGTCGGTGAGCAGCCCCGCCGCCGTCTCGGTCATGAACGACAGCGGCCTCGCCTCGTGGACCTCCACGCACAGCAGGCGCGGCGCGCGGGCGTCCGGCATGGTCAGCGCCAGGGCGGCCGCCGAGTAGATGAGCGTACGGTCGAGATCGCTCGCCACCAAGGCCGGCATCAGACCGTCACCGCCTTGCCGTCGGCACCGGTCGCCCCGCGCGTGTACTGGGGGTGGATCAACCCGACGCAGGTGTACGGCAGTTCGCCGACCTCCTCGACCGGGACCCCGCGCTGCTCGGCGAGCAGGCGGACATGGTCCAGGTCGGCGCCCGCGCCGGCTCGCGCCAGGATCTTCCAGGGCACCCGGCGCAGCAGCACCCGGGTGGTCTCGCCGACGCCCGGCTTGACCAGGTTCACGTCGTGGATGCCGTACTCCTCGCTGATCCGCTCGACGGCGGCCCAGCCCTCCCAGCTCGGCGTGCGGTCGCCCGCGAGGAGCTCCTTGACCGCGCCGTCGACGGCGTCCGCGACCTCCGGGAAGCGGGCGGCGACGGCGTCCAGGAAGGCCACCGAGACGTCCGCGCCGGCGAGTTCGCGGTAGAACTTCGCGCCGTGGAAGTCGTCGGGCCCGACCAGGTCGGCGCGCAGCACGGTCCGCGAGATGAGCCCCGAGACGGTCGAGTTGAGGCAGGCGGACGGGATCAGGAAGTCCTCCCGGGTGCCGTACGTCCGCACGCACGAGCCCGGGTCGGCCAGCACCGCGATCTCCGCGTCGAAGCCGGCCGCGCCGCCGCCCGCCTCGAACTCCTCGATGGCGGCGGCCAGTTCACGGGTGATCGCGCCCTTGCCGGTCCAGCCGTCGACGAAGACGACGTCCCGGGGGTCGTGGTGGGCGGCCAGCCAGCGCAGCGCGTTGGCGTCGATGCCGCGGCCGCGCACGATCGACACGGCGTAGTGCGGCAGGTCGAGCCCGTGCCGATACTGCGCCCAGCGCCGCATCAGCACCCCGACCGGGGTGCCGGCGCGGGCCAGCGAGACGAGGACCGGGCGCGGCGACCGCTCGGCGAGCACCGCCTCGGTGACGACGCCGGTCGCCTGCGCGATGCGCGCCGCGGAGGTCTCCAGGGCGGCGTGGAACAGCGCCTGGTACTGCTCGCTGGGCTGGTACTCGACGGGCAGCGACTCGGCGTAGTGCGCGCCGCCGCTCTGGATGGCCTCCTCCCGCTCCTCGGTCGGCGCTTCCAGCGTCACGTCCGAGAGGTCCTGGAGCAGCCAGCCGACCTCCTCCGGCGGATACGAGGAGAAGGCGGGGCCGCGAAGCGGTTCGGGCAGCATGGCGGGCCTTTCGGGTACGTACAGCGGCTCGGGGACGTACGACGGTACGACCGCGAGGACGACGTGCGGGGTGTGCGCGCCGAGCTGCGCGAGCAGCCCGTCCGGGGCGTGCAGGGCGGCGGTGTCGGCCACCGAGTCCACGACGGCGACGACGGCGTCGAAACCGGCGCCCGCGACGTTGTAGGCGTAGCGCTCGCCGGGGCCGTCGGCCGGGTCGTCATGCGCGGGGAAAACGATTTTGCTGCGGATCGCGTAGCCGGGGTCGTCGACCGCGAGGACGGGTGAGCGGGTGGTCGTGGAGTACCGCACCTGCGCGGGCACGGTCCGCTCCAGCTCCTGCGCGAGGCGGAGGGGCGTGTACATCAGCTCTTCGAAGCCGAGGACGTGTATGCGGGTGGCGTCCGCCGGGAGGGCCGCGGCGAGTTGTGCGGCCATGTGGGGGAGGGCGGTTTCCAGCCGTATTCGATGTGCGGGGGTGAAACCGTGCCGGCCGCCGTCGGGGAGGCCGGGGGGCCAGTGCAGGTCTACGAGCGTGAGGTTGTCGTTCGTCCGCGGGGCGGTGGGGGCTTGTCGCGCCCACGCGGCGGTAGCCGCAGATTCAACACAGCCCCGCGCCCCTAGGGGATTGCGGCTGACGTCGGGTTCAAGGCCCTGGGGGGACTCGTACCGTGCGACCAGTTCCTGGCCCTTCTCCAGTACGCCCTCCGGCAGGCGTACCGTCCCCGAGGCTGTGGCTATCAGGTCGACTCGGGCGTTGATCTCGCGGGCGAAGTCCGCGAGGCGGCCCGCGTCGGATGCCGAGCGCATGTCGACCAGGGCGACGACCACGTACCGGCCGCGCGGGTAGCGGTCGTGGAGGGCTCGGATGGTGTTGAGGACTGTGTTGCCGGTGGAGAACTCGTCGTCGACGAGGACCAGGGGGCCGTCGCTGACCAGCAGGGTGGGGTCCTCCGGGAGGAGGAGGTGGGACGTGGCGTGGGAGTGGGACTCCTCGAAGCCGCCCGCCGCCGCGACGCCCGCGACCGGGCGGCGGGTGGAGTGCAGGTAGGGCGCGCTGCCGAGGCCGTCGGCGACGCAGTGGCCGAGCCCGGTCGCGGTCTCCGCGTAGCCGAGGACGACCGCCCGGGCCGCCTCCCGCTCGCCGAGCAGCTCCCGCACCCGCCGCCCGAGGGCGAACCCGTGGCCGTGGACGACGGACGGGGACTGCGGGACGTGCTTGCCGAGCACGTTGGACACCAGCAGGTGCGCCCGCTTGGGGTTGCGGCGCAGGGCCAGCCCCAGCAGGTCCGGCAGCGTGCCGTCGTCGCCGACGAGCTCGACGCCGAGCCGCTCGGCGACCCAGCTCCCGGACCAGATCCCGCCGTCGTGGCCGTCCCCGTTGTTCAAAGCCCTGTTCATGCGTCCCTTGGTGGTGAGGTGGGTTCAGTGAGGTATCGCCGCGGCGAGCAGGTCGACGAAGCTGACGTCCTCGTGCGCGACGCCGAAGACGTCCGCGCGGAGCATGGTGCGCTCGGCCCAGGCGCGGTGCGGCTTCACCTCGTTCATCTTGTTCGTGTACTGCGAGCGCAGTACGCCCCCGCCGCCGCGCTCCGGCCGCAGGATGTCCGCCGCGTCGCTGTACTCCTCGTGGCTGACGACGGACAGCGCGTGCACCGCCGGCACGTGCGAGGGGTGGATGCAGGTCTTGCCGAGCAGGCCGTTGGCGTGGTCGAGGGAGATCTCGCGCAGCAGCCCGTCCATCGCGTGCTCGATCAGCCGCTCGCGCAGCTCCACCGCCTGCCCCTCCAGGAAGGGGCTGTGCCGCAGCATCGGCTTGAACATGCGCTCGGGGACCCGGAAGTACTCCCACACCGGCCCGGTCACCGTGAACCCGGTGCCGTCGGCCCGCCCCAGCATGTTCACCACGTCGGCGATCACGGAGGCGACGATCTGGACGTCGTAGGCGGTCATGTCGGGCGCGCGGCGCAGCCCGTAGGAGGAGCAGAAATCGGTCACGCCCAGGCGCAGCGCGAGGACCCGGCTGCGGTACTTCTCGACGGCGCGGGCGATGCCCTCCAGGGCGTCGACCCGGGACTCCCGGTACATCAGCTCGGGCGTCTCCAGCACGGGCATGCCGAACAGCCGGCGGCCGCTCGCCGCCTCGGCGCCCGACAGCGCCTCCAGGAAGGGGATGCCCCGCTCCTCGGTGAACTTCGGGAAGACGAACCCGCTGAGCAGCTCGGCGGTGGTCCCGAGCCGCCGGACCAGGTCGGGGATCTGCTCGGGCGTCCGCACCCGGATGAAGAGCAGCGGCAGCTCCACGTCCGTACGGCCCGCCAGGTCGGCGAACTGGCGGACGAGGTTCTCCTCACCGGCCGCGACGTCCTCGTCGCCGATGGAGTCCTCCAGGCACAGCACCATCGACACCACGCCGCGGCCGGTCTGCTTGAGGACGTCGTCCGCCAGCCGAGGCCGGGTGGCCGGGCTGTAGAGCGTCGCGCCCAGGGCGGCGGACAGCAGCCTGGCCGGGGAGTCCCGGTCGAAGACGCACGGCTCCCGGTGGAACAGGCGCTGCCGCACCTCAGGAGCGAGGTGCCCGAAATGACGCATATATCTCCCCCGTGGCGCAAGGTAAGTCGGTGGATTCGGCAAGAGGTGGCCGGTAATAGTACGTAGGGATCCATGTCAGAGGTTCCCGCCGGGCATGAACTTCAGGTAACCCGCCCGTGAGAGTTGTCCGGACTCGCCGTGCACCCCGCGTTGTCGTGAGCAGGACCGAGCAGGCAGGATGACCGCATGACGCACGCGATGCTGAAGGGGTCGAACGTCCCGCTGAGAACCACCACGGTACGCGCCGTGCTGCGCTGGACCCCCGGGCAGGGGGTCCCGGACGTCGACGCCTCCGCGCTGCTCCTCGGCCTCGACGGTCGGGTGCGTTCCGACCAGGACTTCGTCTTCTACAACCAGCCCCGGCATCCGTCCGGGAAGGTGTGGCGGCTCGGCAAGAAGCGGGTCGCCGAGGGCCTTACGGACACCATCCAGACAGATCTGTCCGGTGTCGAGTCCGGCGTCGGCCAGATTCTGCTGGTCGCCTCGGCGGACGGCGTCCCGTTCGACCGCGTACGCTCCCTCACCATCCTGCTGTACGACGCGACGACCGACGGCGAGCCGCTGGCCACCTTCGACATCCGCCCCGAGACGGGCGAGGAGACGGCCCTGATCTGCGGCGAGCTGTACCGGCGCGGCGACGGCTGGAAGTTCCGCGCCCTCGGCGAGGGCTACTCCAACGGCCTCAAGGGCCTGGCCACCGACTTCGGCATCTCGGTCGACGAGTCGGAGGAGGCCCAGCCCACCCCGAGCCTCTCCCAGCCCCTGCCCCCCGAGCAGCCCGCCGCGTCGGTCCCCCCGCAGCAACCGGCCTACGGCTACCCGGCCAACCTCCCCACCCACGGCTACGGCTATCCGGACGGCGCGTTCCGACTGCCGCCGCAGGGCCCGCAGTTCATCGGGCGGTAGTGGCCGGAGCCGCTCTCCGATACCGTTCCGACCAGACGGTACGGACGGGTCTGCCCGCCGCGCCGTCGTGTGCTCGATGAACAGCAACGTTTCATCCGCCGCAGGACGGAGAGCCCCTCATGACGCCTGACACGCTCGGCGACGACCTGGCCTTAGCGCGCCAGACCTGGAGAACCCTGGAGCCATACCACGGGGCCAGCTACTTCTCGCCCGAAGCGGCGAGCCAGTACGCCGAGTTGGGCGTGGACGCCAGGGCCGGGTACTTCGCGTCCCGCTCCGCCCCGCTCGGCGCGGCGCCGGCGGAGCTGGTCATGGCCACGTTCTACAACTTCAGTCCCCAACTGGTGCGCCGGGCCATACCCGCGGCCTGGGAAGCGGCCACGCCGCAGCAGTTCGCCGCCGCCCGGCTCGCCGCGGTCGACGCCATGCTCCGCCGCATCCTCGGCACGGACGTCTCGTCACCGGCGCTGGCCCGCGCGGCCGAACTGGCCCGTACCGCGGCCGAAGTGACCCTGGGCCATTCCCATGGTCGCCCCCTCTTCGCCGCGCACGCGTCGCTGCCGTGGCCGACCGAGCCCCACCTCGTGCTCTGGCACGCGCAGACCCTGCTGCGGGAGTTCCGCGGCGACGGCCACCTGGCGGCGCTGCTGAGCGCCGGGCTGAGCGGGCTGGAGTCTCTCGTCACGCACGCCGCCACCGGCGACATGGACGCGGCGGTGCTGCGCGATTCGCGGGGCTGGACCCCGGAGCAGTGGGAAGAGGCCGTGCGGGGCCTGCGGAAACGCGGCTGGCTCACCGACGGGCCCGACCTGGCCCTGACCGAGGACGGTGCGCGGCGCAGGGCGGAGATCGAGCACACCACCGACCGGCTGTCCGCCCTCCCCTACACCACGCTCGGTCCCGCCGCCTGCGCCGAACTCCGGTCGCTGGCAAGGCCGTTCAGCCTTGCGCTGGCCAAGGAACTCGTACCGTGGGCGGTCGACCGGCTCAGCCAAGAGAGCGACTGAGAGAAGAGCGCCTCCGGGGGACGAGAGGGGCTGGGAGGAGAGAGCCCGGGGCGCTAGGACTTCTCGGCCTTCGCCTTGTAGCCCCGGCCCCACTGGAGGCCCCACCCGTACAACCGGTCCAGCTCCGCCTGGAAGCCGTAGACGAAGCGCACCTCGCGCCGCACCATCAGCTCGCCCTTCACGTTCTCGATCATCACCACCGCGCAGGACCGCGCCTGCGGGTGCCGCTCGTCGAGCCCTATCTCGATGCGCGGTCCGTTGCTCGGATACAGCGTGACGATCGCGTGGGTCCGGTCGAAGGCCGGCGTCTGGTCGTAGATGTACACGAAGACCAACAGCCGCTTGATGGCGTCCTGATGGTCGAGGTTGACGTACATCGTCTCGCCGGACGCCGACCCGAACCGGTCGTCGCCGCTGAGCTTCACGTACGGCGCTTCGTTGATGTCCCCCAGCAGCCCGCCCAGCGGCTGTACGACGCCCTTCGTGCCGTCGGCCAGCTCGTAGAGGCAGCCGAGGTCGAGGTCGACGTTCACCATGCTCTGGCTGTGGCCGATGACCTCCGGGGGGCGCAGCGCCTTGAAGGGGTGGCGCAGCAGGCTCTCCCGCTGCGGCCCGCCGATGTCGGACGTGCGCATCCGCCAGGTCAGGTTGACGCGCAGGTTGCCCGTCGCCGCCCCCTGTTTGGTGAGGGAGACCTGATGGTGCCGTTTGGTCAGTTCGATCGCGTTGCTGGCCGCGCTGCCCGAGTCGAACTCGGCCGTACGGCTGCCGAGAATCCCGTCGAAGAAGCCCATTCCCGCCCCCACCCTCCACACCGCTCGCCACGAAGTCCGGCGGGGCGGCCGTGGAGGACAGTTTCCTCACCGGCCGCCCCGCACAGAGCGTTCCTCACTGGGAAGGTGATCACACCCCGGACGACACCTCAGTCTTGTCGTCCGAGGCCGCCGCTTTTCCCTCTGCCGCTGCCAGCGCCTTGTTGCGGCGCACGGAGGACCAGAAGGACCAGGCGATCAGCAGGACGCCGACGAGACCGGTGATGACCTCGTGGATCTGGTACTGGATGGTGACCAGCAGCAGCACGGCCAGGGCGCCGATCGCGTAGTGCGCGCCGTGCTCCAGGTAGACGTAGTCGTCGAGGGTGCCCTGGCGGACCAGGTAGACGGTCAGCGACCGGACGTACATCGCGCCGATGCCGAGGCCGAGCGCCATCAGGACGATGTCGTTGGTGATGGCGAACGCGCCGATCACACCGTCGAAGGAGAACGACGCGTCGAGGACCTCGAGGTAGAGGAACATGAAGAACGCGGCCTGACCGGCCAGGACGACCGGGGAGCGCTGCTTGCCGCTGCGCGCGGCCGCTTCCTCCGCCTCGTGCTCGCGTTCCTCCTCTTCCTCGAGCTTGTCCTCGAAGTAGCCGGAGAGCCCACCGACGATCATGTACGTGATCAGGCCGGCGATGCCGGAGATCAGCACCGTCTGCGCCTTGTCGACGTGCGCGCCGCCGTGCTGGTGGGCGTGGGCGGCGAAGGTGAAGGAGCTGATCAGCAGGACGATCAGGGCGATGCAGACCGACAACATGTCGACCTTGCCGAGCTTGGCGAGCGGGCGCTCGATCCAGCGCAGCCACTGGATGTCACGGTCCTCGAAGATGAAGTCCAGGAAGATCATCAGCAGGAACATGCCACCGAAGGCGGCGATCGACGGGTGGGCGTCGGTGACCAGTTGCTGGTACTGGTCCTTGTCGTTGAGCGCGAGGTCGACCGCGTCGATCGGGCCGATCTTGGCGCTGATGGCCACGATGACGACGGGGAAGACCAGCCGCATGCCGAAGACCGCGATGAGCACACCGACGGTGAGGAAGATCTTCTGCCAGAAGGCATTCATCTTCTTCAGGATCCCGGCGTTGACCACCGCGTTGTCGAACGACAGCGAGATCTCGAGGACGGAGAGGATCGCCACGATGCCGAAGGCCTCCCACCCCCCGTAGAAGACCGCTGCGACCAGGCCGAGCGCGGTGACCGCGAACGACCAGCCGAAGGTTTTCAGAAGCACTGGCTACCCAATCGTGTGTTGGGGGTCCCCCCAGACGGAGTCTGGGGGAGGGTCTCCCCCGCGCCGTACTCGGCTTTACATAAAGTTGACCTAGAAGGGCAAGTCTAGAGGCGGCTGCCTCGCTGGGTACCGGCACCCCCATACCAGTCGGTAGTGGCGCTCGCGCGGGGAGGTCCGAGGCCGGGCGGTCGGGAGGGCGGGGCGCCGGCTAGGAGACGCTGACGCCGAAGTCCAGGGCGATGCCGCGCAGACCCGACGCGTACCCCTGGCCCACGGCCCTGAACTTCCACTCGCCGCCGTACCGGTACAGCTCGCCGAAGATCATCGCGGTCTCGGTCGACGCGTCCTCACTGAGGTCGTACCGGGCGAGTTCCTGGCCGTCGGCCTGGTTGACGACCCGGATGAAGGCATTGGCGACCTGGCCGAAGGTCTGGCCACGCTCGTCCGCCAGGTGGATGGAGACCGGGAAGACGATCTTGTCGCAGCGCGTCGGCACCTTGGCGAGATCGACCAGGAGCGATTCGTCGTCGCCCTCGCCCTCGCCGGTGAGGTTGTCGCCGGTGTGCTCCACCGAACCGTCCGGACTCTTGAGCTGGTTGTAGAAGACGAACCACTCGTCCCCCATCACGCGCCCGCTGTCGCACAGCAGCGCGCTGGCGTCCAGGTCGAAGGGGGCTCCGGTGGTGGAGCGCGCGTCCCAGCCGAGTCCGACCATCACCTGAGTGAGGTTCGGCGCGGCCTTGGACAAGGAGACATTGCCTCCCTTGGCGAGTGTGACGCCCATTGCTGGTCCTCCCCTAAGTACTGCCAGGTACTGCTTCTTCGGTTGTCCTGCGCGTCCGGCGCCGCCCGTAAACGGTGCGGCGCCGGACGATCAGACGTTCAGGTGACCTGGGTCCTTCTGGGACTCAGACGCCTTCGGTGACTCAGACGTTGACGCCGAAGTCCTGCGCGATGCCGCGCAGGCCCGACGCGTAGCCCTGGCCGATGGCGCGGAACTTCCACTCCGCGCCGTGCCGGTAGAGCTCGCCGAAGACCATCGCGGTCTCGGTCGACGCGTCCTCACTGAGGTCGTAGCGGGCGATCTCGGCGCCGCCCGCCTGGTTCACGACGCGGATGAACGCGTTGCGGACCTGGCCGAAGGACTGCTGGCGGTTCTCGGCGTCGTAGATCGACACCGGGAAGACGATCTTGTCGACGTCGGCCGGGACGGTGGCGAGGTTGACCTTGATCGCCTCGTCGTCGCCCTCGCCCTCACCGGTGGTGTTGTCACCGGTGTGCTCGACCGAGCCGTCGGGGCTCTTGAGGTTGTTGAAGAAGACGAAGTTGGCGTCGCTGGCGACCTTGCCGGCGTTGTTCACCAGCAGGGCGCTGGCGTCCAGGTCGAAGTCCGTGCCGGTCGTGGTGCGCACGTCCCACCCCAGACCGACGATGACCGCGGTCAGGCCCGGGGCCTCCTTGGTCAGCGAAACGTTGCCGCCCTTGCTGAGGCTGACTCCCACGAGTCCTCCATTGGTGTCCTGGGGCGGGGAGCCCCGTCGTGCTCGGATATCGGATCTACCGGATCAACGAATCGATCCTAGTGAGGGGTTCCCGCGCCACGCAGGCCCTGGGACCGAACAATCACAGGGTGTCGAGGGCCGCGACGTACTCGCCGAGGTCGCGCGCGTCCGGCAGCGCGTTGACGACCGTCCAGCGCACCACGCCCTCCTTGTCGATGACGAAGGTGCCGCGCACCGCGCAGCCCTTGTCCTCGGCGAAGACGCCGTAGGCGCGGGACACCTCGCCGTGCGGCCAGAAGTCGCTGAGCAGCGGGTACTCCAGGCCCTCCTGCTCGGCGAAGACGCGCAGGGTGTGGATGGAGTCGTTGGAGACGGCGAGCACCTGGGTGTCGCGGTCGGAGAACTGCGGCAGGTTGTCCCGCACCTCGCACAGTTCACCGGTGCACACGCCAGTGAAGGCGAAGGGGTAGAAGAGCAGGACGACGTTCTTGCTGCCCCGGAAGTCGGAGAGCTTCACGGCCGCGCCGTGGTTGTCCTTGAGCTCGAAGTCGGGGGCCTTGTCGCCGACCTGGATCGCCATCGCGTGGATGTCCCTTCGGGTGGGGCTGTCTGGGTGACAACACCCTACGCAGCGGGCCCACGGGACGGCGGACGGGACGCGGCCCGGACGGCCGGAAAGCACGGCGGCAGGACCTGCCGACGGGCCGGGCCGAATGCGGGCCGGATGCCGGACGGGCCGACCGGAGTCGGTCGGCCCGTCCGGTCTTGGACCGGTACTACCTCGACGAGGTCACTTCTTGGACTTGGCGGCCTTGGGCGTCACCAGCCGACTGCCGCTCCAGTCCTTGCCCACACTGACGCTCTTGCTGGCCGACAGGCCCGCGGTCGTCGAGGCTTCGGAGACGTCGCTCGGCTCCACGTATCCCGTCCGGCCGGTCTTCGGCGTCAGGAGGAGGATCGACCCGCCTTCTTCGATGTACGTGGTGGCGTCCACCAGCGCATCCGTCAGGTCTCCGTCATCGTCGCGGAACCACAGGACCACGGCGTCGGCGACGTCGTCGTAGTCCTCGTCCACCAGATCGCTGCCGATGACTTCCTCAATGGACTCGCGGAGCTCCTGGTCGACGTCGTCGTCGTAGCCGATCTCCTGGACCACCTGCTCGGGCTGGAAACCCAGCCTGACGGCAGGGCTGGTCCGCTCCTCCGCGTGGTCCGCGGTCGCGCTCACGGGTTGCCTCCTGATCATGATTCGGATGGGGGTGCCCCCGGGCCCGTCCAGGGCGTGGGGGAAACTCAGCCACGCGCGTGCGCGAAGCATTGGCCGTAGTCCACACGGGCGGGACGGATCGCGCAAGTACCCGGCGGTTCGGACCGCCGAAACGGTGACGATCCTGGCCGTGTCGACGCAACTCCAGGTATGAGATCCAGACGGAAGGTGACATACACCACACCCATCTGCCCTGTTTGCGTATTTGAGAACCATCCAAGGGTACGAGATTCGAACGGGTGCCGGTTACCTCGGGGTAGAGATGACGTTTGCGGCCCCTGGGTACACGATGGGGGCGTGCGGGTCCCCCCGCGCCCTCACCGGCCCTGTACAGCCCCGTACGGCCCCACACGACCCTCTGACAGGTAAGGAACAGCGTGGCTTCCGGATCCGATCGCAACCCGATCATCATTGGCGGCCTTCCGAGTCAGGTTCCTGACTTCGATCCCGAGGAGACCCAGGAGTGGCTCGACTCCCTCGACGCCGCGATCGACGAGCGCGGCCGGGAGCGTGCCCGCTATCTCATGCTGCGCCTGATCGAGCGGGCCCGCGAGAAGCGCGTGGCCGTGCCCGAGATGCGCAGCACGGACTACGTCAACACCATCCCCACCAGGGCTGAGCCGTTCTTCCCGGGCAACGAGGAGATCGAGCGCCGGATCCTGAACGCGACCCGCTGGAACGCGGCCGTGATGGTGTCCAGGGCGCAGCGCCCGGGCATCGGCGTGGGCGGCCACATCGCCACCTTCGCGTCCTCCGCGTCCCTCTACGACGTCGGCTTCAACCACTTCTTCCGCGGCAAGGACGAGGGCGACGGCGGCGACCAGGTCTTCTTCCAGGGCCACGCCTCGCCGGGCATCTACGCGCGCGCGTTCCTGCTGGACCGGCTCAGCGAGCAGAACATGGACGCGTTCCGCCAGGAGAAGTCCAAGGCGCCGGACGGGCTGTCCTCGTATCCGCACCCGCGGCTGATGCCGGACTTCTGGGAGTTCCCGACCGTGTCGATGGGCCTCGGCCCGATCGGCGCGATCTACCAGGCGCGGATGAACCGCTACATGCACGCGCGCGGGATCGCCGACACGTCGAAGTCGCACGTGTGGGCGTTCCTCGGCGACGGCGAGATGGACGAGCCGGAGTCGCTCGGCCAACTGACCATCGCCGCGCGTGAGGGCCTGGACAACCTGACCTTCGTCGTGAACTGCAACCTCCAGCGGCTCGACGGGCCGGTGCGCGGCAACGGCAAGGTGATCCAGGAGCTGGAGTCGGTCTTCCGGGGCGCCGGCTGGAACGTGATCAAGCTGATCTGGGACCGCTCCTGGGACCCGCTGCTCGCCCAGGACCGCGACGGCACCCTGGTCAACCGGATGAACACGACCCCGGACGGCCAGTACCAGACGTACGCCACCGAGTCGGGCGCGTACATCCGCGACCACTTCTTCGGCGACGACCAGCGGCTGCGCGCGATGGTCGAGGGCATGACCGACGACCAGATCCTGCACCTGGGGCGCGGCGGGCACGACCACCGGAAGATCTACGCGGCGTTCAAGGCGGCCGTGGAGCACTCCGGGCAGCCGACGGTCATCCTGGCCAAGACGGTCAAGGGCTGGACGCTGGGCCCGAACTTCGAGGGCCGCAACGCCACGCACCAGATGAAGAAGCTGACGGTCGCCGACCTCAAGGGCTTCCGCGACCGGCTGCACCTGCCGATCTCCGACAAGGAGCTGGAGGGCGGCCTCCCGCCGTACTTCCACCCGGGTCGGAACTCGGAGGAGATCCAGTACATGCACGACCGGCGCAAGGGCCTCGGCGGCTACGTCCCGACCCGCGTGGTCCGCTCGAAGCCGCTCGCGCTGCCGGACGACAAGACGTACGCGAGTGTGAAGAAGGGCTCGGGTCAGCAGTCCATCGCCACGACCATGGCGTTCGTACGGCTGCTCAAGGACCTGATGCGGGACAAGGAGCTCGGCAGGCGGTTCGTGCTGATCGCGCCGGACGAGTACCGCACGTTCGGCATGGACTCGTTCTTCCCGAGTGCGAAGATCTACAACCCGCTGGGCCAGCAGTACGAGGCCGTGGACCGGGATCTGCTGCTCGCCTACAAGGAGTCGCCGACCGGCCAGATGCTGCACGACGGCATCTCGGAGGCGGGCTGTACGGCGTCGCTGATCGCGGCGGGCTCGGCGTACGCCACACACGGCGAGCCGCTCATCCCGGTCTACGTCTTCTACTCGATGTTCGGTTTCCAGCGCACCGGCGACCAGTTCTGGCAGATGTCGGACCAGTTGGCGCGCGGTTTCGTACTGGGCGCGACCGCCGGCCGTACGACTCTGACCGGTGAGGGGCTCCAGCACGCGGACGGCCACTCCCAGTTGCTGGCCTCGACGAACCCGGGCTGTGTCGCCTACGACCCGGCGTACGGCTTCGAGATCGCGCACATCGTGCAGGACGGGCTGCGGCGGATGTACGGCAGCACCCCCGGGCATCCGCACGGCGAGGACGTCTTCTACTACCTCACGGTCTACAACGAGCCGATCCAGCACCCGGCCGAGCCGGCGGACGTGGACGTCGAGGGCATCCTGAAGGGCATCCACCGCTTCAGCGCGGGCACGGCCGGCCGGATCCCCGCGCAGATCATCGCGTCCGGTGTGGCGGTCCCCTGGGCCGTCGAGGCGCAGAAGATCCTCGCCGAGGACTGGAACGTCAAGGCCGACGTCTGGTCGGCGACCTCCTGGAACGAGCTGCGGCGCGAGGCCGTCGACGTCGAGCGGCACAACCTGCTGCACCCGGAGGAGGAGCAGCGGGTGCCGTACGTGACGCGGAAGCTGTCCGGGGCCGAGGGGCCGTTCGTGGCCGTCTCGGACTGGATGCGGTCGGTGCCTGACCAGATCGCGCGCTGGGTGCCGGGCACGTACCAGTCGCTGGGCGCGGACGGCTTCGGCTTCGCCGACACCCGGGGCGCGGCGCGCCGGTTCTTCCACATCGACGCCCAGTCGATCGTGGTGGGCGTGCTGACCGAGCTGGCGCGGGACGGCAAGGTCGACCGGTCGGTGCTGAAGCAGGCCATCGACCGGTACCAGTTGCTGGACGTCTCGGCGGCCGACCCGGGGGCGGCGGGCGGCGACGCGTAGCGCGTACCCGTAGGGCGGACCCCTAGCACGGGGGTGAGGGCGGTGGGCCTCGGGGCCACACCGCCCTTACTCGTTCTTTACGATGCGACCATGCGAGAAAAGTCGGTGCAGGGCCGGTCCGAGCGGGGTCGGTGGGAGTCGCAGCGCCGGTGGGAGTCGCGGACGCAGCGGCCGCTGCTCGCCCTCGCCGTGGTGTTCGCCGTCGCCTACGCCGTACCGATCGTGGACACGTCGCCGAACCACGTGGTGACGGCCGTGTGCACCGCGGTCGAGTGGGTGGTGTGGGGCGCGTTCGCCGCGGACTACGTGGTCCGGCTGGCGCTGACGCCCGACCGGCGGCTGTTCGTGCGGACGCACTGGCTGGACCTGTGCGCGGTGGTGCTGCCGCTGGTGCAGCAGCTCAAGCTGCTGCGGCTGGTCTCGACCCTGCTGCTGGTGGGGCGGCGGGCCCGGATGGCCTCGCAGATCCGGATGACGACGTATGTCGTGGGGGCGGTCGTCGGCCTGCTGATGTTCGGGTCGCTCGCCGTGCTGTCGGTGGAGCGGGGGGCGCCGGAGGGGAACATCCGCACGCTGGATGACGCGCTGTGGTGGTCGTTCACGACGATGACGACGGTCGGCTACGGGGACCACTCGCCGACCACCGGTCTTGGCCGGATCATCGCCGTGGGCCTGATGCTGTCCGGGATCGCCCTGCTCGGTGTCGTCACCGCGAACATAGCGGCGTGGTTCATCGAGCGCTTCGAGAAGGACGACGTCGAGGAACGCGCCCAGACCCAGGCGATCCACGCCCTGACGGAGGAGGTACGGGCGCTGCGCCGAGAGGTGGCGGCACTGCGGGAGCGGTCACCGACCCGGTGACTCGCGAGGCGACGGGGGAAACGGCGGGGGAAACGGTCAGGGCCGCGGCGCGCTGTCCCCCTCCGGCAGCGCGCCGCGGCCCTGGCCGCCCTCCCATCCGGAGGGCTTGACTAACTGTGACCTGCGGCGCGTGCCGGATGCGAGGAACCTTTAGCGTTGTCACCCTGATAGGGGAAAGTTCTTGAAATCCCGTCAGGGCAGGGACCGGCGCGCGTCCCGTCAGATGTGACCGACGCCCGCGCCCGCCTCCGCGTTCGCGCCCCGCTTGGTGAGCAGCGACACGAACACGGCGACGACCGCCACCCCGGCGGCGACCAGCGACGCGAGGCTCATGCCGGAGATGAACGTGTCGTGGGCGACGTCCGCGATCTTCGCGGCGACCGCCTCGGGCGTCCCCTTCGCCACCGGCGCCACGCCGACCTGGACCGCCTCGGAGGCCTGGTCCAGTTGGCCGGGGGTGAGCGCGGGCAGACCCGCGGCCGTCCAGTTGCCGGGCAGGTCGCTGTCCACCTTGGACGCCATCACCGCGCCCAGCACGGCCGTGCCCAGGCTGCCGCCGATCTGCATGGCGGCCTGCTGGAGACCGCCCGCCACGCCCGACAGCTCCATGGGGGCGTTGCCGACGATGACCTCCGTCGCGCCGACCATGACCGGGGCGAGGCCGAAGCCCAGCAGCGCGAACCAGACGGACATGACGCCGCTGCCGGTGTCCGTCTCCAGCGTGGACATGCCGTACATGGCGATCGCGGTGGCGGCCATGCCGCCGGCCAGCGGGACGCGCGGGCCGAGCTTGGTGATCGCCGCGCCCGCGAGCGGGGAGCCGACGATCATCATGCCGGTGAGCGGGAGCAGGTGCAGGCCCGCGTCGATGGGGCTCATGCCGTGCACGTTCTGCAGGTAGAACGTCACGAAGAACAAGCCGCCCATGAAGGCGATCGCCATCAGCACCATGAGGACCACGCCCGCCGACAGCGGGACCGAGCGGAACAGTCCGAGCGGGATCAGCGGTTCCTCGACCTTCGTCTCCCAGAAGGCGAAGGCCGCGAAGAGGACGACGGAGGCGACGATGAACGCCCACGTCGTGCCGGCGCCCCAGCCCCAGGTCGGGGCCTTGATGAGGGCCCAGACCAGGCTGAACATCGCGCCCGAGAGGAGGGCGATGCCGAGCAGGTCGAAGGAGCGCGGCGCGTTCTCGGCGCGGTGGTCGAGCAGGATCAGCGCGCCCAGGACGAGGGCGATCGCGCCGACCGGCACGTTGATGAAGAACACCGACTGCCAGTTGACGTGCTCGACGAGGACACCGCCGAGGATCGGGCCGCCGGCGGTGGAGGCACCGATGACCATGCCCCACAGGCCGATGGCCATGTTGAGCCTCTCGGCCGGGAAGGTCGCCCGCAGCAGCCCGAGCGCGGCCGGCATCAGCAGCGCGCCGAACAGGCCCTGGAACACCCGGAAGGTGACGACGAAGGCGATGCTGTCGGACAGGCCGATCGCGCCGGACGCGGCGGCGAAGCCGACGACGCCTATCAGGAACGTCTGGCGGTGGCCGAAGCGGTCGCCGAGCTTGCCCGCGGTGATCAGGGAGACCGCGAGGGCGAGGAAGTAGGCGTTGGTGATCCACTGGACCTGGGCGAAGGTGGCGCCCAGGTCGCTGGCGATGGCCGGGTTGGCGATGGCCACGATGGTGCCGTCGAGGGCCACCATCATGACGCCGACGGCGACGGTGATGAGGGTGAACCAGGGATGGCCGCGCAGCCCCTTGGCGGGCCGCCCGTCCGACGGATCCGCCGGTGCGTCGCCCCCCGGGCCCGTCGCGCTGATGGTGGTCTGACTAGTCATGCGTTCGAGGCTAGTGACAGCCACTGACAATTGACAAACGTGTTCACAAGTCGGTAACTGACACCTATGGAAACACTGCGCGAACGCAAGAAGCAGCGCACCCGGGACGCGCTGGTGCGGGCCGCCGTGGAGCTGTTCACCTCGCAGGGCTACGAGGCGACGACCGTCGACGAGATCGCCGAGGCCGTCGACGTCTCACAGCGCACCTTCTTCCGCTACTTCGCCGGCAAGGACGAGGCCGCGCTCGCCCTGGTGGAGATGACGGTGGCGCGGTTCGTGGCGGCGCTGCGCGAACGCCCGCCGCACGAAGCGCCGATGGAGGCGCTGCGGCACGCCGTCGTGGACGGCTGGTACGAGATCAACGACATCGTCGAGTCGGTCGTCCCGGTCGAGACCTACCTGCGGCTGTACCGGGTGATCGAGTCGACGCCGGTGCTGCTCGCCGCGCATCTGCGGCGCGCGGCGGCGGTCGAGGAGGATCTCGCGCGGGTGATCGCCGAGCGCGAGGGGCTCGACGTGGACGCCGATCCGCGGCCACGGCTGGTGGTGGCCGTGTTCAGCGGGGTGATGCGGATGACGGAACGGCGCTGGAGCACCGGCGAGGACTACAGCCTGGAGGGTGCCCATGCCCTGACGTCCCGGTCCCTCGACGGGGTGGGTCCCGCGCTGCTGGGGAACTGGCGCGAGGCCTGAGGGTCTTTATGACCATTCCCACGTCCAGCGAAACGTGATCCCCGTCACTTGGGTCTCCCGAGACCCTCTCGTTCTCCTAGTGTGTCCTTTCAGTGACTTCCTTCGACACCTCCCCTCAGCTCAGCGTCTGGCGCGCACTGGCCGCCCTGGCCGTGGTGTTCGTGATGCTGGCGACCACCGGCTGGACCGCGGTGCGCCACCACCGGGAGAGCACCGCCCTGCAGGTCTCGCGCACCGCGTGGGAGCAGGGCCGGCTCGACGGCCGCGAACTGCCGGATCCCGCGGCGGCCCCCGGCCGGATCGCCCGCTTCTTCGCCTCGCTGACCGCCCCGCAGCGCGCCGCCCTCGTCCGGGACTACCCGCTCGCGGTCGGCAACATGAACGGCGCCCCCGCCGAACTGCGCTACCGCGCCAACCGGGTCGCCCTGCGCCAGCAGATCCGCCTCGAACGCACCCGCACGCACGACACCCGTCTGACGCCCGCCGGGCAGCAGTTGGCCGTCCGCCGCATGGAGCGCTTCGAGGCGATGAGCGGCGCCGACCGGCAGATCCTCGCCTTCGACCCGGACGGCTCCGGCCGCGCCGCCGAGGTCATCGGCAGCCTGGAGAAGGCCGAGCGGATCTCCGTGGTCGTCCCCGGCGTCGACACCGATCTGCTCACCTTCGAGCGCACCAACCGCAGATACTCCGCGCCCCTCGGCATGGCCGAGGCGCTCTACGCCGCCGAGCACGAGGCGAGCCCCTCGACGCGGACGGCCGTGATCGCCTGGGCCGACTACACCTCCCCCGACGGTCTGGGCATCGACTCGGCCACCGCGATGCGCGCCGAGAGCGGCGCCGTCCGGCTGAACGCCCTGCTGGCCGCCCTGCCGGGCAGCGCGCCCGTCTCGATGTTCTGCCACAGCTACGGCTCGGTGGTGTGCGGGGTCGCCGCGCACGCCATGCCGGACCGGGTGAGCGACATAGCGGTGGCCGCCAGCCCCGGGATGCGGGTGGGCAGCGCGGCGCATCTGGGCACCGACGCCCGGGTGTGGGCGATGCGGGACGACAGCGACTGGGTGCAGGACGTGCCGCACCTGGAGGTCGGCGGCCTCGGGCATGGCGAGGACCCGATGGCCCGGGCGTTCGGCGCACGGCTGCTGTCGGCGCACCAGGCCAAGGGCCACGGCGGCTACTTCGAACCGGGTACCGACAGCCTGCGCAACTTCGCCGGCATCGGCACTGGCGCGTACCGATCGGTGGAGTGTGCCCACGACGATGACGCCTGCACGGCGGGTTTGTCCGACACGACGAAGGCCGGACGCGCGTAGAGACGCAGGAATTGCGGGGCGCGCGGGGAGGGGACGAAGAATGGGTGTCCCGCATACGATGAGCCGTATGGGTGACGTACTGGCCGGATTTCATGCCGCCTGGGAGTTCGATTCCGACTCCGTCATCATCCGCTACGAACGGGGGCTGCGCACGCCCAAGTTGCTGTCGGCGCTGGGCGAGCGCCGGATACCGCTGGCGGCCATCGGCCGGGTGACGCTGGCCCCGGGCAGGCGGGGGACGGTCGTCCTGCACGCCGAACCCCGGCCGGGCGCCGATCCGTTGATGGAGGCGGCGGCGGGGCAGCTCAAGGACGCGTGCGATCCGTACCGGCTGGTGCTGCCCGCCGAACGGGAGACGCTCGCCGAGTACTACGCCGACGAACTGCGCGACCGGCTCAGCGACGCCGACGCCGGTCCGGCGGAACGTTTCCTGGTGGACGCCCCCGAGGTGCCGCTGTCGTTCAAGGCGTACGACGGGAAGGCCTCGTTCGACGGGAGCACGGTGCGTTTCCGGTGGTTCTGGACGGGCGCGTCGTCGGCGAAGTGGAAGGCCGGCGACCAGCGTTTCGCCGTGTCCGAGCTGACCGGCGTGGAGTGGCGCTCCCCGGAGGTCTTCGAGGGGCACCTGCGCCTGCTGCGCGGGGACGGCACGCCCACGCAGGCCGACCAGGACCCGGCGACGGTCGTGTTCGGCCTGGGCTACGGCCCGGTCCACGAGTCCCTGCCGTTCGCGGCGGCGGTCCTGGCCGCCGTACGCACCCGTGGGCCCGCGGCCGCGGTCGCGGCCTCGAGCCCACGGCGTGATCCCGCCGACATCGCCGAACGCATCCGCCACCTGGGGGA
Source organism: Streptomyces sp. yr375 (assembly GCF_900110755.1). Classification (GTDB taxonomy): domain Bacteria; phylum Actinomycetota; class Actinomycetes; order Streptomycetales; family Streptomycetaceae; genus Streptomyces. The sequence goes on along the minus strand of NZ_FOFF01000024.1, from coordinate 94,373 downwards.
ACTGCACCGGGCCGGACTGGTCACCGATGACGAGTTCTCCGTGAAGAAGGCGGAGCTGCTGTCGGAGCTGTGATCACTCCCGTCCGGCAGAAGTGAACCTCATGTCCGTGTAGCGGTCGCCGGCGACCTTGGCGGCGATCGGCTCCAGGAGGGCCAGTTCGTCTTCCGTCAGGTGCAGGGCCGTGGCCGCCGTGTTCTCCTCGACCCGGGTCGGCTTGCGGGTGCCCGGGATCGGGATCACCGGGAGGCCGTGGACCTCGGCCTGCTGCTGGACCCAGGCCAGGGCGATCTGGCCCGGCGTCGCGTCGTGGGCCTTGGCGACCGTGCGGATCGGCTCCAGGAGCGCGCCGTTCGCGGCGGCGTTGTCGCCGGTGAAGCGGGGCTGCTGGCGGCGGAAGTCGTCGGCGGTGAGGTCCTGGTCGGCGTTGGCGAAGGAGCCGGTGAGGAAGCCCCGGCCGAGCGGCGAGTACGCGACCAGGCTCACGCCGAGTTCGCGGGCCGCGGGGACCACCTGCGCCTCGATGTCCCGGCTGAACAGCGACCACTCCGACTGGAGGGCGGCGATGGGGTGCACGCCCTGCGCGGCGCGCAGCTCGTCGCCCGTGACCTCGCTGAGGCCCAGTTGCTTGACCTTGCCCTCGCGCACCAGCTCGGCCATGACGCCGACGGTCTCCTCGATCGGCACGTCCAGATCGCGGCGGTGCATGTAGTAGAGGTCGATGACGTCGACGCCGAGCCGCTGGAGGCTCCCCTCGACGCAACTGCGGATGTAGGGCGCGTCGTTGCGGATGATCCGCTTGGTCGGGTCGTCCGGGTGGACGGCCAGGCCGAACTTGGTGGCGATGACGAGCTCGTCGCGGTGCGCCTTGAAGAACGGGGAGAGGAACTTCTCGTTCTCGCCCGCGCCGTACGCGTCCGCCGTGTCGTAGTGCGTGACGCCGAGTTCCAGGGCGCGGTCCAGGGTGGCCCGGGACGCCGCCGCGTCCGGGGGGCCGTACGCGAAGCTCATGCCCATGCAGCCGAGGCCCTGGACACCCACCTCGGGGCCGTTCGCGCCGAGTCGTGCGGTGGGGATCCTGCTGTCGGTCATCCGACCTTCTCCTTCTCAAAGACGCGGCATGCGTCCGCGTAAAAATCGATCTTGCGGTCGAGCACGGCGAGCGTGTCCCGCAGTTCGGAGATCCGGGCCAGGACGTCCCGGCGGGTCGACTCGAGGAGGTCGAAGCGCTCGGTGAACGTGGCGTCGCCCTCGCGCACCAGCTCCGCGTACCGCACCATGTCGGCGACCGGCATGCCGGTGAGCCGGAGCTTGCCGACGAACTCGAGCCAGTCCAGGTCGCGGTTGCTGTAGCGGCGCTGGCCGGTGTGCGAGCGGTCGACGTGCGGCATCAGGCCGATCCGCTCGTACCAGCGCAGCGTGTGGGCCGTCAGGCCGGTGAAGGCGACGACCTCGCTGATCGTGTAGCTGTCCCGGCCGTCCGGTCGCCGAAGGGGTCGCGGTTGGGGTTGCGGCGGGGCGGCACAGTGGTCGGTCCTGGTGCCCGTGGTCTCCATCACCGTCATGCCCCCAACGCTATGGCCTTGGAGTGCGCTCGAAGCAAGCCGAACCGGTAAGAAAACCGGGGGGACGCGGCTTGATCGGGCCGGTGCCCGTGCGGCCGGACCCCTTGGCGGAGCGGCCGCCGTGCGCCGCATAGGCTCGGCGGCATGTCGTTGAAGAGCCTCGCGCTGATCGAGAACTGGCCGGTTCCCTCCGCCTCGGCGGGGGTCGTACGGGCCGACGGTGCGGTCCTGGGGACCCACGGCCCCGCCGACCGGCGTTTTTGGCTGGCGTCGGTCACCAAGCCGCTCGCCGCGTACGCCGCGCTCGTCGCGTACGAGGAGGGGGCGATCGAGCTGGACGAGCCTGCCGGGCCGCCCGGGTCCACGGTCCGGCACCTCCTCGCGCACACCTCCGGGCTGGCTTTCGACGAGCACCGGGTGACCGCGCCGCCCGGGGAGCGGCGGCTGTACTCCAACGCCGGGTTCGAGCAGCTCGGCGAGCATCTCGCGAAGGCGACGGACATCCCGTTCGCGGAGTACCTGCGGCAGGCGGTCCTCGAGCCGCTGGGCATGGCCGACACCGAACTGGCGGCCGGGGGCTCGCCGGCCAAGGACGGGGTGTCGACCGTGGCGGACCTGCTGCGGTTCGCGGCCGAGGTGCAGGCCCCCCGGCTGCTGGATCCGCGGACGGTGGCCGAGGCGATGAGCGTGCAGTACCCGGGAACGAAGGGCGTCCTGCCGGGCTACGGGCACCAGAACCCCAACGACTGGGGCCTCGGCTTCGAGATCCGCGACACCAAGTCCCCACACTGGACGGGAAGTTCGTCGTCGCCGCGCACCTTCGGGCACTTCGGCCAGTCCGGTACGTTCCTGTGGATCGACCCCGAGGCGGGAGTTGCCGGAGTCGCCCTGACGGACCGGGCGTTCGGGCCGTGGGCGGTCGAGGCGTGGCCGCCGTTCACGGACGCGGTGCTGGCCGAACTCCGTTAGCTAGCCGGGGAGTCGGCCGGCCTGCGGGCCGGTCATCTCCCACAGCAGCAGCTCCGCCCCCGTCACGCCCACCGCCTCCACGTCCTTCGCGTCGGTGATGCGCGCCGCGTCGCCCGGCCCCAACTCCACGCCGTCCAGCCGGACTTCGCCGCGCACGACGTGGGCGTACACATACGGCCCGTCCGGTACCGCCGTCCGCTCCCCCGCGAGCAGCCGCCGTACGTGCAGCATCGCGCCCGCCTGCGGGACGGCGTACGGCGTCGAGTCGGCGATGCCGTGGACGATCTCGTACGACGGGTCGCCGCCGGGGTCCAGGGGGGCCAGCCACATCTGAAGGAACGTCAGGGGGCCCACGCCGTCGTTGCGTTCGACGTGCCGGACGCCGGAGGCGGAGCTGAGCCGCTGTACGTCACCGGGGCGCACCAGCGTGTCGTGGCCGGCCGCGTCACGGTGTGTCAGCTCGCCCTCGACGACCCAGGTGACGATCTCGGTGTGGCGGTGCGGGTGTTCGTCGAAGCCCGCGCCGGGGGCGAGGCGTTCCTCGTTGCAGGCGATCAGCGGGCCGAAGCGGAGGTTGCCGGGGTCGTAGTGCGGGCCGAAGGAGAAGGCGTGCCACGACTCGATGCCGGCGGCCCGGTCGCCGCCCGGGAAGCGCTCGTCGGCGCGCCGTACGTCCATCATCCGACCACGGTAGACCCGCCGCCGCCCGCACGGTGACCGCCTCGACGGCCGTCGCCCCGCCAATATGCCGTCCTCACCTGCGACCCGGCGGCACACGGCCCCGTCCCGATAAGGCAGTCTTGTCCACGTGCCCGAACCCGAAACGAGTCGCCCCGACCCCGCGGCGCGCGCGGTCCACTCCCACCCCGCGACGCTGAAGCGGCTGGAGAAGTCCTCCGGAAGTCTCGCCGCCCAGGCCATCGCGCGGATGGACGAGACACTGTCGTGGTACCGGGCGATGCCCCCGGAGAACCGTTCCTGGATCGGGCTCGTCGCCCAGGCCGGTATCGCCGCCTTCACCGAGTGGTTCCGGCATCCGGACGCCCCGCAGGCCATCTCCACCGATGTGTTCGGCACCGCGCCGCGCGAGCTGACGCGGGCCATCACGCTGCGCCAGACCGTCGAGATGGTGCGGACCACCATCGAGGTCATGGAGTCCGCGATCGACGAGGTCGCGGCCCCCGGCGACGAGAACGTACTGCGCGAGGCGCTCCTCGTGTACGCCCGGGAGATCGCCTTCGCCACCGCCCAGGTCTACGCCCAGGCCGCCGAGGCGCGCGGCGCGTGGGACGCCCGCCTCGAGTCGCTCGTCGTGAACGCCGTGCTGAGCGGCGAGGCCGACGAGGGGGCCGTGAGCCGGGCCGCCGCGCTCGGCTGGAACGCGCCGGAGCATGTGTGCGTGATCCTCGGGACCGCGCCCGACGGGGACTCCGAGCTGACCGTGGAGGCCATCCGGCGGGCCTCGCGGCACGCCAAGCTCCAGGTGCTGACCGGGGTGCTCGGCACCCGGCTCGTGGTGATCGCGGGCGGCAGCGACAACCCGCTGGCCGTCGCGAAGTCGCTGATCGGGCCGTTCGCCGCGGGCCCGGTGGTGGCCGGGCCCGTGGTGCCCGACCTGCTCGCCGCGACCCGCTCCGCGCAGGCCGCCGCCGCCGGGCTCAAGGCCTGTTCCGCCTGGCAGGACGCGCCCCGCCCGGTGCTGGCGGACGATCTGCTTCCGGAGCGCGCGATCGCCGGTGACCCCGGTGCGCGTGATCAGTTGGTGGAGGAGATCTACAGACCGCTGGAGGAGGCCGGGTCCGCGCTTCTGGAGACGCTGTCCGTCTATCTCGAACAGGCGTCCAGTCTCGAAGGGGCCGCACGGATGCTCTTCGTTCACCCGAACACCGTGCGCTACCGGCTTCGACGTGTGACTGACGTCACCGGATGGTCACCCTCGGATGTACGCTCCGCGTTCACGCTCCGGATCGCGCTGATCCTGGGGCGCTTGGTCGACGGCGATCCCCAGACCTAGGCATTTGTCGGGAGTCCACAAAACCCCCTGCCGTTCTTCGTCCCTGTCCTCACGGGCGGCTTTGGCCGTCCCCAAGAGAGAGTGTGAGAGTGCTCGTACTCGTCGCTCCCGGCCAGGGCGCCCAGACGCCCGGCTTCCTGACCCCCTGGCTCGAACTGCCCGGTGCCGCCGCCCGCGTCGCCGCGTGGTCGGACGCCATCGGCCTGGACCTCGCCCACTACGGCACGCAGGCCGACGCGGACGAGATCCGTGACACCGCGGTGGCCCAGCCGCTGCTGGTGGCCGCCGGCATCCTGTCCGCCACGGCACTCGGCGACCTCGCCGACCTCGCGCCCGGCGCGGTCGCGGGCCACAGCGTCGGCGAGTTCACCGCCGCCGTCCTCGCCGGGGTCCTCGACGACACCGCCGCGCTGGCCCTCGTCCGCAAGCGCGGGCTGGCCATGGCCGACGCCGCCGCGATCACCGAGACCGGTATGTCGGCGCTGCTCGGCGGCGACCCCGAGGTGTCCGTGGCGCATCTGGAGAAGCTGGGGCTGACCCCGGCGAACATCAACGGCGCGGGGCAGATCGTCGCCGCGGGCACCCTGGAGCAGCTCGCCGCGCTGGCCGAGGACAAGCCCGAGGGCGTCCGCAAGGTCGTCGCGCTGAAGGTGGCCGGCGCCTTCCACACGCCCCACATGGCGCCCGCCGTGGAGACCCTCGCCAAGGCCGCCGCGGAGCTGTCGCCGGCCGACCCGAAGATCCGTTACGTCTCCAACAAGGACGGGCAGGCCGTCGCCGGCGGCGCCGAGGTGCTCCAGCGGCTGGTGGGCCAGGTCGCCAACCCGGTCCGCTGGGACCTGTGCATGGAGACCTTCAAGGAGCTCGGCGCGACCGCGATCGTCGAGGTCTCCCCCGGCGGCACCCTGGTCGGCCTCGCCAAGCGCGCCCTGCCCGGCGTGCGGACGCTCGCCCTGAAGACCCCTGACGACCTCGACGCCGCTCGTGCGCTCATCGCCGAGCTCGGCGTCGCCTGAGGAGCCGAGGAGTGGTGATGGCGAAGATCAAGCCCAGCAAGGGCCATCCGTACGCGCGCATCCTCGGTGTCGGCGGCTACCGGCCGGTCCGGGTCGTCCCCAACGAGGTCATCCTCGAGACGATCGACTCCTCCGACGAATGGATCCGCTCGCGTTCCGGCATCGAGAGCCGGCACTGGGCGAACGACGAGGAGACCGTCGCCGCGATGTCCATCGAGGCGTCCGGCAAGGCGATCGCCGACGCCGGGATCAGCGCCGGGCAGATCGGCGCCGTGGTCGTCTCGACCGTCTCGCACTTCAAGCAGACCCCGGCCGTGGCCACCGAGATCGCCGACCGGCTCGGCACGCACAAGGCCGCCGCCTTCGACATCTCGGCCGGCTGCGCGGGCTTCGGCTACGGCCTGACCCTCGCCAAGGGCATGGTCGTCGAGGGCTCCGCGGAGTACGTGCTCGTCATCGGCGTCGAGCGGCTGTCCGAGCTGACCGACCTGGAGGACCGCGCGACGGCCTTCCTGTTCGGCGACGGCGCGGGCGCGGTCGTCGTCGGCCCGTCCGCCGAGCCGGCGATCGGCCCGACGGTCTGGGGCTCCGAGGGCGACAAGTCGGACACCATCAAGCAGACCGTGCCGTGGACGGACTACCGCGACGGCGTGGTCACCAGGTTCCCCGCGATCACGCAGGAGGGCCAGGCGGTCTTCCGCTGGGCCGTGTTCGAGATGGCGAAGGTCGCCAAGGAGGCGCTGGACGCCGCCGGCATCACCGTCGACGAACTCGACGTCTTCATCCCGCACCAGGCCAACGAGCGGATCATCGACTCGATGGTGAAGACTCTCAAGCTGCCGGAGTCCGTCACGGTCGCCCGTGACGTGCGCACCACCGGCAACACCTCGGCCGCCTCGATCCCGCTCGCGATGGAGCGGCTCCTGGCGACCGGCGAGGCGAAGAGCGGGGACACCGCGCTCGTCATCGGATTCGGGGCGGGTCTCGTCTACGCCGCCACTGTCGTTACCCTCCCCTAGGCACTCCGTGCCGGATCAACCGGTCCGGCACGGGAAGCACCACTGCCACACCCTCTGGAAAACTACGAAGGAGCGCCCACAATGGCCGCCACTCAGGAAGAGATCGTCGCCGGTCTCGCCGACATCGTGAACGAGATCGCCGGCATCCCGGTTGAGGACGTCCTGCTGGACAAGTCCTTCACCGACGACCTGGACGTCGACTCGCTGTCCATGGTCGAGGTCGTCGTCGCCGCCGAAGAGCGCTTCGACGTCAAGATCCCGGACGAGGACGTCAAGAACCTCAAGACGGTCGGCGACGCGACCGAGTACATCCTGAAGAACCAGGGCTGATCCACCCGGTCCCCTGGACCGAACTGCCCCGCCACCCGGCGGTGGCGCCGCTCTCCCCGCACCGGCGGGGGAAGTCCTCCTCGCACCGTTGGAGAAAGAATCCGTGAGCCCGACCAATCGCACCGTGGTCGTCACCGGTATCGGCGCAACCACACCGCTGGGTGGCGACGCAGCATCGACCTGGGAGGGTCTGGTCGCCGGCAAGTCCGGTGTCAAGGCCCTGACCGAGGAGTGGGCGGCCGACCAGGCCGTCCGGATCGCGGCCCGGGTCGCCGTGGAGCCCCTCGAGGTCATCCCGCGCCCGCAGGCCCGCAAGCTGGACCGCTCGGCGCAGTTCGCGCTGATCGCGGCCAAGGAAGCCTGGCAGGACGCCGGTTTCTCCGGCAAGGCCGGTGAGGCCGACAGCGACGGCAAGGTCGACCCCGACCGGCTCGGCGCGGTCATCGCCTCCGGCATCGGCGGCGTGACCACCCTGCTCGACCAGTACGACGTGCTGAAGGAGAAGGGCGTCCGCCGCGTCTCCCCGCACACCGTGCCGATGCTGATGCCCAACAGCCCGTCCGCCAACGTGGGCCTGCTCGTGGGCGCCCGCGCGGGCGTGCACACGCCGGTGTCGGCGTGCGCGTCGGGCGCGGAGGCCATCGGCTACGCCATCGAGATGATCCGTACGGGCCGCGCCGACGTCGTCGTCGCCGGTGGTACGGAGGCGGCGATCCACCCGCTGCCCATCGCCGCGTTCGGCAACATGATGGCGATGTCCAAGAACAACGACGACCCGCAGGGCGCCTCGCGCCCCTACGACGTGGCCCGCGACGGCTTCGTGATGGGCGAGGGCTCCGGTGTCATCGTCCTGGAGTCCGCCGAGCACGCGGCGAACCGCGGCGCCCGGGTCTACGCCGAGGCGGTCGGCCAGGGCATCTCCGCCGACAGCCACGACATCGTGCAGCCGGAGCCGGAGGGCCGCGGCATCGCGCACGCCCTGCAGAACCTGCTGGACAGCACCGACCTGAACCCGGCGGAGATCGTGCACGTCAACGCGCACGCGACGTCGACGCCCGCCGGTGACGTGGCCGAACTGAAGGCGCTGCGCAAGGTCTTCGGCGACGACGCGGACCACTTCGCGGTGTCCGCGACCAAGTCGATGACCGGTCACCTGCTGGGCGGCGCGGGCGGTGTCGAGTCGGTGGCGGCGGTGCTCGCGCTGTACCACCGGATCGCGCCGCCGACCATCAACGTGGAGCACCTCGACCCCGAGGCCGAGGCGAACGCGGACATCGTGCGGGGCGAGGCGCGCAAGCTGCCCGTCGAGGGCCGTATCGCCGCGCTGAACGACTCGTTCGGCTTCGGCGGGCACAACGTGGTGCTGGCGTTCCGCAGCGTCTGAGCAGTTCACCGAACGGCGTGTGGCCCGAACCCCGGGACGGGTTCGGGCCACACGCCGTTCTGGTCGTCGGTAAAGCCGGGGGTTTCACACCACCTGGTGCAGCCAGCGCACGGGGGCGCCCTCGCCCGCGTACCGGAAGGGCTCCAACTCGTCGTCCCACGGCTTGCCCAGGAGCCTGGCTAGCTCGGCCTCGAGGTCCGTCTCGCCCCGCTGAGACCTCGTCAGCGCGGCGCGCAGCCGGTCCTCGGGGATCAGGATGTCGCCGTGGATGCCGGTGACGGCGTGGAAGATGCCCAGGTCGGGGGTGCAGCTATAGCGCTCGCCCTCGGCACCGGCGCAGGGCTCTGCGGTGACCTCGAAGCGCAGCAGTTGCCAGCCGCGCAGCGCCGACGCCAGCTTGGAGGCGGTGCCGGCCTCGCCCTTCCAGGAGAACTCCGAGCGCCAGGTGCCGGGCGCGGCGGGCTGCCGGATCCAGTCGAGGCTGACGCGGGTGCCGAGCACCCCGGCGATCGCCCACTCGACGTGCGGGCACAGCGCGCGCGGCGCGGAGTGCACGTACAGAACTCCACGTGTCGTCACCGGGACCTCCGGGCAGAGCGGGACAGTCTTGCAGGCTGGCATGGCGGCGAAGGCAGGCAGCCGCGTTGATGGCGAGGCTACCCTGCGGCGGCGCGAGGAGTGTGACGTACCGTCGCTCCCGGTGCCGTGAAACCGCGCCATTCACCCGGCAGGACGCCTGTATGTGCGGACGGCGTTCCATCGTGTGGGTGTTGATTCGCCGGGAACTCCCGCACGTTGTCATATACGTGGAGTCCGAGGAGCGAGGGGAACGGCGGCGGATGGGGCGGATGGGGCGGATGGCGAAGCGGAACCGGCAGGCGCGGGCCGTGCTCGCGGGCACGACGGCGGCCGTCCTGGGCCTGGCCGGCTGCGCCGCGTCGGGCGGCGACGGTACGAAGTCCTCGGGCGCGGGCGCGCGGCAGGCGAAGCCGTCTCCGTCGCCGACCCCGGTGTGGGACCCCAGCCCCGCGTCGGTCGCGGCGGTGGGCGACTCGGTGACGCGCGGCTTCGACGCGTGTACGGTCCTCGCGGACTGCCCCGAGGTGTCCTGGGCGACCGGCGGCGACGCCGAGGTGAACAGTCTCGCGGTCCGGCTGCTGGGGGCGGCGCGGGCGGCCACGCACAGTTGGAACCACGCGTCGAGCGGGGCGCGGATGGCGGACCTCCCGGCCCAGATGGCGCAGGCGGCGGCCGACGGCCCGCAGTTGGTCACGGTGATGGCGGGTGCGAACGACGCGTGCCGCGCCTCGACGGCGCAGATGACGCCGGTGGCCGACTTCCGGACCCAGTTCGAGGACGCGATGGGCACGCTGCGCCGCGCGCTGCCGAAGACGCAGGTGTACGTGGCGAGCGTGCCGAACCTGAAGCGGCTGTGGTCGCAGGGGCGGACGAACGCGCTGGGCAAGCAGGTGTGGAAGCTGGGCATCTGCCCGTCGATGCTGGGCGACGCGGACGCGCTGGACTCGGCGGCGACGCTGCGGCGGGAGACGGTGCAGAAGCGGGTGGAGGACTACAACACGGTGCTGAAGGAGGTCTGCGCGAAGGACCTGCGGTGCCGGTTCGACGGCGGCGCGGTGTACGACTTCCGGTTCGGCACCGCCCAGTTGAGCCACTGGGACTGGTTCCATCCGAGCAAGGACGGGCAGGCGCGGCTCGCGGAGATCGCTTACCGCGCGGTCACCGCGAAGGCCTCGTGACTTAGGGTTTTACTCATGAGCGAACACTTCGGAACACTTCCGGACGGCACCCCGGTGCACCGCTGGACGCTGGAGCGGGCGGGCACCCGGGTGCGGGTGCTGTCGTACGGCGGCATCGTGCAGTCGGTCGAGGTCCCGGACCGGGACGGGCACGCGGCGAACGTGGTGCTGGGGTTCGCGGACCTGGCCGGGTATCTCGCGCATCCGGAGCCCTACCTCGGCGCGCTGGTCGGGCGGTACGCCAACCGGATCGCGCACGCCCGCTTCCCGCTGGACGGGGTGACGTACGCGCTGGAGCCGAACAACGCGCCCAACTCGCTGCACGGCGGCGGGCGCGGCTTCGACAAGCGGGTGTGGGACGTGGCGCCGGTGGCGCACGGGCTGCGGCTGAGCCGGGTCGCCGCGCACGGCGAGGAGGGTTTCCCGGGCCGCCTCGAGGTCTCGGCGACGTACACGCTCGACGCGTCGGGGGCGCTGCGGCTGGCGTACGAGGCGGTCACGGACGCGCCGACGGTGGTGAACCTGACCAACCACAGCTACTTCAACCTGGGCGGGCCGGGCAGCGGGGCGGCGAGCGGGCACGAGCTGCGGCTCGCGGCGGGCCGCTACACGCCGGTCGACGCCGACCTGATCCCGGCGGGCGGACCGGCCGCGGTGGACGGCACCCGTTTCGACTTCCGTACGGCGCGCAAGATCGGCGTCGAGTACGACCACAACTTCGTGCTCGACAAGGGGGTCGGCGGCGCGCCGGAGGAGGTGGCCGAGCTGCATGATCCGGCGACCGGGCGGGTGCTGACGGTGGCGACGACCGAGCCGGGGATCCAGGTGTACACGGCGGATCATCTGGGCGAGCCGTTCGTGCCCTGCGAGGGTGTCGCGCTGGAGACGCAGCACTTCCCCGACTCCCCGAACCGGCCGGATTTCCCGAGCACGGTGCTGCGGCCGGGTGAGGTGTACCGGTCGGAGACGGTGTACGGCTTCTCGGTGCGGTAGAAACCCACGGCGGCAACCCTGTCGGGGGCCGTAAAAAGATGTTGCCCCGGTCCGGGGGTCAGGTCCCGGACCGGGGCTGTTCGTGGGGGCGACGAGCGCCTGGTTACACGTTAATCGTCGCGGTGATCCTGCGGTCGGCGATCGAGCGGCCCACCTGGATTTCGTACGAACCCTTCACAAAGGACCAACGGCGCTCCGCCTCGTCCCAGATCTCGAAGGCGCGCTGCGGGAGTTCGACGGTGACGTCCACGGTCTCTCCCGGGGCGGCCTCGGCACCGGCGAAGCCGGCGAGCCAGCGGGCGGGGCGGTCGGGGGCCGGGGCGGTGTCGGTGGGCGCGAGGTAGACCTGTACGACCTCGCGGCCGGGCCGCTCGCCGGTGTTGCGGATCCGCACGGTGAGCGTGGCGCCGTCGACGGCGACCGACTCGTAGGCCCAGTCGGTGTAGCCGAGGCCGTGGCCGAAGGGGTGGACGGGGGTGCGGCCGGCCTTCTCCCAGGCCCGGTAGCCGATGAAGACGCCCTCGGTGTAAGGGAGTTCGCCGTCGGCCGGGACGACCCTGGTGACCGGGGCGTCGGCCAACGAGCCCCAGGTGGTGGGGAGTCGGCCGCCGGGCTCGTGGGCGCCGGTGAGGACGTCGGCGAGGGCGGTGCCGCCCTCCTGGCCGGGGAACCAGCTCAGCAGGACGGCGGCGACCTTCTCGCGCCAGGGCAGCTCCACCGGGGAGCCGGAGTTGACGACCACGACGGTGTTCGGGTTGGCGGCGGCGACGGCATGCACGAGGTCGTCCTGCCGGCCGGGCAGGCGCAGGTTCTTGCGGTCGAAGCCCTCGGACTCGACGCGCTCGGTGGTGGCGACCACGACGACGGCGGTGTCGGCGGCGCGGGCGGCGGCGACGGCCTCGGCGATCAACTCGTCGGGGTCGCACTGCGGTTCCTGGTGGGTGAGGGCGAAGACGACGGCCTTGAAGGGGATGCCCTCGGGGAGGGCGACGCGGAAGGTGAGGGAGACCTCGACGGGCTGTCCTGCGGTGAGTTCGACGTCGGCGTGGGGGCGCGGGATCCCGAAGAACGACTCGAAGGGGTCGGTGTCGTCGGCGGGGCGCTGGACGTCGTCGAAGTGCGTCGTGCCGGCCACGGTGAGGGTGAAGGCGCCGGTGCCCTTGATGCCGAGGACGTGCGGGCCGCTCACGCGCGGGGTGAACGTGCCGGTCAGCTCCACGGTGTGGAGGGTGTCGTGGGTGACGCCGTCGGGGAGGTCGGAGCCCAGCCAGTTGATCTCGCCGGTGGGGGCGGCGCCGGTCCCGATGACGGCGCCCGCCGCGTCGCGGCAGACGGCGCGCAGCTCGAACCCCTTGTCGGCGATGGCGAGTTCGGTGTTCGGGTCGGCGCCGACGGTGTAGCTGAGGCGGCCGTCGGGGAGGGCGGCGGTGAGGCCGTCGAGCGGGGAGACGACCCGGGCCGGGAAGACGACGGCCGAGCCGCCGCCGAGGACGCGGGCGTCGCGGGCGGCGGCCCCGATCAGCGCGACCGTCGCCCCGGGGCGCAGCGGCAGGGCCCGGTTCTCGTTGCGGACGAGGACGAAGGAGCGGCGGGCGATCTCGCGGGCGAGCGCCTCGCCGTCGACGGTGGCGGGGAGGTCGGTGACGGCCGGCTCCACGCCCTCCAGGACGCCGACGCGGGCGGCGAGCCGCAGGACGTTGCGGACGGCCCCGTCGACAACGGACTCCTCGACCCGGCCCGCCCGTACGGCCTGGGCGAGGGCCTCGCCGTAGACGGTGCGGGGGCCGGGCATGGCGACGTCGAGGCCGCCCTCGATGTCGGCGACGGTGTCGCGGGCGGCCATCCAGTCGGAGACGTTGTAGCCGTCGAAGCCCCATTCGCCGCGCAGGACGTCGTTGACCAGATAGCGGTGTTCGGTCATCGAGGTGCCGTTGACCGTGTTGTAGGCGGTCATGACGCCCCACGGGTGGGCGTTGGCGACGATCGCCTCGAAGGGGGCCAAGTACAGCTCGCGCAGGGCCCGTTCGGAGACCAGGTTGTTCACGGTGAAGCGGTCGGTCTCGGCGTCGTTGGCGACGAAGTGCTTGACGGTGGTGCCGACGCCGCCGGACTGCACGCCCCGCACATAACCGGTGCCGATCCGGCCGGTCAGGTACGGGTCCTCGCTGTAGGCCTCGAAGTGGCGGCCGCCGAGCGGGGAGCGGTGCAGGTTGACGGTGGGGGCGAGCAGCACGTGGACGCCCTTGCGGCGGGCCTCCTGGGCGAGCAACACCCCTGCCCTGCGGGCGAGTTCGGGGTCCCAGGTGGCGGCGAGGGCGGTCGGGGAGGGCAGCGCGACGGACGGGTCGCCGGAGGTCCAGCGCACACCTCGGACGCCGATCGGGCCGTCGGACATGACGAGGGACCTGAGGCCGATCTCCGGCAGGGCGGGCAGCGACCACATGTCCTGACCGGCCAGGAGGCGGGCCTTGGCGTCCAGGTCGAGCTTGCCGAGTGCCGCCTCGACGGCCGCTTCCGTACCCGCCATGGGGGTGCCTCCTCATTGAGCGCCGGTGCTGTTCCCCTCATCGTGCACCGGTTACCTGTAGAGCGGTAGGTTTCGTTATCTTGCCGTTATTTTTTCATGGCCGGATGCCGTACCGTGACGGCATGAGCGCCAGGACGACCAGGAGCGAGGAGCGGCGGGCGGAGATCGTCCGGGCCGCTCTGGAGGTGATCGCCGAGCGCGGTTACCGGGGCGCGAGCCTGGCGGCGGTGGCGGAGCGGGTGGGGCTGACCCAGCAGGGGCTGCTGCACCACTTCCCGACGAAGGAAGCGCTGCTGGTGGCGGTGCTCCAGGAGCGCGACCAATGGGACGCGCGGCCGGACCCGCAGTGGCGGCTCGACCTGCTGGTCTCGCTCGTCGAGTACAACGCCATGCGGCCCGGGATCATCCAGACCTTCTCGGCGCTGCTCGGCGAGAGCGTCACCGAGGGGCATCCGGCGCGCGGCTACTTCACCGACCGCTACCGCAAGGTGCGCGAGAACATGGCCTCGGTCCTGCGCGCGAAGTACGGCGACCGCGTCCCCAGCGGCCTCACCCCCGAACGCGTGGCACCCCTCCTCGTGGCCGTACTGGACGGCCTCCAGTACCAGTGGCTGCTGGACCCGGAGTCGGTGGACATGCCGGCGGCGTTCCGGGACTTCGTCACGCTGCTGGGCGAGCCCGTCGACTGAGCGCCATGGCGTAGACCACTCCCGGCACGGGATACTTCCGCCGTCCCACACCCCCCGCTCCCCACAGCGACGGAAGGACCCGAACCCCCGTGCATTCCCTACGAGTTCGCGTACGAGTTCGCATACGACTTCGCGTCGGCGTTCTCGGCCTGGCCCTGCTGGCCGGCCTCTCCGCCCCCACGCCCGCCACCGCCGCGGCCACCGCCGCCGAGGCGGCCCCGGGCGTCACCGTCGAGGAACAGCGGCTGGACAGGGCCGTCCCCCGAGAGATCCTCGCCCGCTCCGGATTCGCCTCCGTGGCACCGGAGTTGGCTCGCGCGCTCGGCTCGGCGCGCTCCTACGCCGAGGCCCGTCGGGTCGTCGAACGCCAGGGGGCGGCGCTGTGGCGGCGGGCCGTCGACCGGGTGCAGGGGCGGGGGCCGGCGGGCGGTGATCTGAGCCGGGACGACGACCGGCCGCTGTACTGGGCACGGTTGGGGATGACCCGGGAAGTGCGGGCCTGGGAGCCGGAGTTCGGGCTGACGCAGGGCCAACGCGCCGCGCTGCTCGACCGGTTGGAGCAGACCTCGCGCGGCCAGACCGACATCCGCTACCCGGAGCGCCGGTCGGCCAAGGGCCTCAAGCGGGTCCTCGTCACCGGTTTCGACCCGTTCACCCTGGACCGGGACGTCCGGATCTCCAACCCGTCGGGGGCGACCGCGCTCGCCCTCGACGGCACGGTGATCCGGACGGCGGACGGTCCGGCGCGGGTGGAGACGGCCGTGTTCCCGGTGCGCTGGCAGGACTTCGCGGACGGCACGGTGGAGCGGACGCTGCGGCCGTATCTGGCGGACGTCGACCTGTTCACGACCGTCAGTCAGGGCCGCGTCGGCCGGTTCGACGTGGAGCGCACCAACGGGGCCTGGCGGGGCGGCTTCGCCGACAACGACAACGTCGGCCGCACGGAGACCGTCCCGGTGACCGACCCGGCCTCGCAGCCGCAGTGGACGACGACGACCCTGCCGTACGCCGCGATCGTGGCGGCGGACACCGGCCGGTTCCCGGTCTACGACAACACGAGCGTCACCGAGATCCCGGCGGGCGGCGGCGCGCCCGTCGTCCGGCCGGACGGGCCGACGGCGGGGTCGACCGCGCGGGCCGGGGGCGGCGGGGACTATCTCTCCAACGAGATCGCCTACCGGGCCACCCTGCTGCGCGACCGGCTGGGACTGCACGGCAGCCTGCCGGGCGGGCATGTGCACACGCCGGTGCTGCAGTTCGGGACCGGCAACACCGATCCGGCGACCGGGACGGTGACCGATCCGGAGTTCGTGCGGAACCGGCTGGACATCGTCGCGCAGGTGCGGGCGATCCTGGGCGTGGCGACGGCCGGCGCGTAAGCGTCGGTGTCGGGTCGGTCAGGAGACGGCGGTCTCGCCTTCCGGGGCGTCGGCGGGCTCGTCGGCGTCCTCCCTGGTCTCCTCTCCGAGCAGGTCGCGGGCCATCAGCGTTGCGCCCGCGACCGCGCCCGGCATCAGGAACACGGCGACGAAGGGCACCAGGAAGGCGAGGCCCAGCGGGGTGCCGAAGCCCCAGACCAGGGTCTTGCGGGAGCGCAGCAGGGCGAGGCGGGCGCGCAGGTCGACGCCCCGGCGCTGGAGGGCGACGGCGGCGAGTTCCTCGGTGAGGAAGAAGCCGGTGACGAAGAAGCCGACCACCGGGACGACCGTCTGCCCGGCGACCGGGATGAACCCGAGGGCGAACAGCAGCACGCCCCACACCAGCGCGCGGACCAGGATGCGGAGGCTGTCGCGGGCGGAGAGCCACAGTTCGCGCCAGAGCGGCAGCCCGGACTCGGGGGCCGTGCCGTCGGGCGAGACGTCCCGGTCGACCTTCTCGGAGAGGTTCTCGTAGAAGGGCTGGCCGAGGAGCAGGGTGACCGCGGTGAAGGTGAGGACGGCGAGGAGCAGGCCGAGGGCGAACAGCACGGCGGTGAGGAAGCCGCGGAAGAGGCCCTGCCAGGGGCTGGACCAGGCGTCGGCGAAGGGCGTGGCCCAGGCGACGAAGTCGCCGCCCCAGAAGGCGAGCGCGACGAAGGCGGCGAGGTAGAGGACGAGGGTGATGAGTCCGGGGATCAGGCCGAAGCCGTACTGCCTGCCGTGCCGGGCCACCCACTTCTGGCCCTGTAGCAAGTAGTTGAAGCCCACCCCGAGATCGCGCATGGCCGGAACTTTACCGTGGGCCCGCGCGGTCTTTCCCAGCGGTCTTTCCCAGGGTCTGCCCGCGCCGTCCCCGTAGCCATCCCGTGCCGTCCCCGGGCCGTCTGTGGGCCGTCTGTGGGTCGTCCATGGGCCGTTGCCGGGCCGTCCGGGGTGTCGCGGACGCCAACACCCTCTTGTTGCAGTTGAGTCGAACAGGTACACCTCGCCGTACCGATCTCCGGAAGCAACGATCTCGGCAAGTCCAGAGGAGGTACGCGTGCGCACCACGAGCACCTACCCGGCCCGGCCTGTTCTGATCACCGCCCTCGCCCTCACCGCGACGGGCTCACTCCTGCTCACCCCCCACGCGGCGGGCGCCGATCCGAAGCCCGCCACCCGCGAAGGCTCCGGCCCCGACCGCACCGCCGCGACGACCGCGCAGAGCGCCGCGTTACGCGCCCTCGCCCCGCCGTCGACGGCGGAGACCAGGGCGACCGGGGAGACCGTCGGGACCGGGGCCGCCCGCGGCTACCCCCGCAGACAGACCCTCGCCCCCGATCCCGAGAACCCCGCCGACAAGTCCCTCAAGCTCGGCCTCACCCCCTACCACGCCCTCGCGCCGAAGCTCAACGCCCTCCAGGCGCTCGGCGACCGGGTGAGCGTGGAGGTGACGGGCCGTTCGGCGGGCGGGCACCGGCTCTTTCTGGTCACCGTCACCGCACCGGAGACCGCCCGGCAGGCGCGGGCCCAGGAGCGGATGCGCGAGCTGATCGAGAACGCGCCCGGCGCGGCGGCCAACAGCCGTGAGATCAAGGCCGGTTACAAGACGCCGGTGTTCTTCAACAACAACATCCACGGCAACGAGTGGGAGGGCACCGACGCCTCCCTCGCGCTCATCGAGCGGCTCGCCACCGCGCACGACACGACGACGAACGACCTCCTCGGCCACAGCCGCCTCTACTTCAACATCACCGCCAACCCGGACGGCCGGATCGCCGGAACCCGCGCGAACGCGGCCGGCTTCGACCTGAACCGGGACTTCGTGACCGCCTCGCAGCCCGAGACGCGCGCGATGCGGCAGATCGAGATCGACAAGCAGCCCGCCGTCATGCTCGACCTGCACGGCTACGTCAACGGCACCCTCATCGAGCCGACCACCCCGCCGCACGGCGAGAACTACGAGTACGACCTCTTCCTCAAGAACACCTACGCCAACGCGCTGGGCATGGAGTCCGCCGTCAACGGCCTCGGCTACACGCCCGCCGCCGACGGTGTGCAGCCCGCCCAGATCCCCTTCCGGGACCAGGCCGAGGGCTGGGACGACTGGCCGCCGATCTTCACCCCGCAGTACGCGGCCTTCCACGGCACGGTCGCCGCGCACACCGTGGAGATCCCGATGACCGTCAACAACGCCGCCTACGACACCCTGCCGGTAGGGGAGTTGCGGCGGCGGTCCGCGATCAACGTCGACGTCGCCGGGGCCGCCCTGCGCGCCACCCTCGACTTCGTACGGACCCGGCGGACCACGCTGATCGCCGACCAGATCGAGGTCTTCCGGCGCGGCGCGGCCGGTGCGGCGCAGGTGCCGGTGTCGGCGCAAACCGTCCCGGGGGTGCCGGGCATCGGCCCGGAGGACGTCTACACGACGACCTTCCCGCGCGCCTACGTCCTCCCGTCAGCGTCCACCACGTCCACCACGTCCACCACGTCAACGGCGCGGCTCGTCGACCATCTCCTCGCCAACGACGTCCGCGTGAGCCGCGCCCCGCGCGCCTTCCGGCTCGGCGGGCGGACGTATCCGAAGGGCTCGTACGTCGTCGACATGCACCAGCCCAAGCGGGGGCTGGCGAACGTGCTGCTGGCCGACGGGCGGGACATCAGCGACACGGTGTCGGTGATGTACGACATCTCGGGCTGGAGTCTGGGGCGGCTGTGGGGCGCGCAGGTGGTGCCGGTGACGGTGCCGGGCGGTGGTCTGGCCGGGCTCGGACTGCGTCCGGTGTCGGCCGCCGCCCCGGTCGGCTCGGTCGCCCCGCGCGGCGACCTGCGGCTGCGGCTCGACGACCCGAACGCGGTCGCCGCCCTCAACTCCCTTCTCCGGCAAGGCGTTCCGGTGCGGCGGGCGGCGGACGGCAGTGTCGTCGTCCCGGCTTCGGCACGCGGCCGGGCGGTCGCGGCGGCACGGTCGTACGACGTCGCCTTCACCGCGGTGCCATCCGCCGGACCGGCCGCCGGCACGACGACCGCTCTGCGGCGCGTGCGGGTCGCCGCCGCCGTCACGCCGGGTGAGCTGCTCGCGCTGCGGGAGATGGGGTTCGACGTCACGCCGGTCTCCACAGCCGTCCTGAACGCGGGCTTCGACTGGTCGTCGGTGGATGTGCTGTTCGTGTCGGCCGGGCTCGACCGGGCCGCCCTCGACGCGTCCGCCCGCACCGCCCTCGACGCCTTCCTCGCCGGGCACGGTCTGGTCGGGCGGGGCGTCGCCGGGGCCGCGGTCGGCACCGGCGCCGGGCTGCTGGACGTGACGGCGGTCGAGGGCAACGGGAACGCCAACGGCGTGGTGCGGGTGGTGAATTCGGGCGTGCCGGTGACGGCCGGCGCACCGGACCACTCCTTCGTCTACGCGCCGGTCTGGTTCACCGGTCTCGGACCGGGGGTGCGCGTCGAGCAGTCGTACGCCGCCGGGAACCCGCTCGTCTCCGGGCACTGGCGGGCCCTGGACGACGGCTCGGGCGGGCCGGCCGCCGCGGCCGGGCAACCCGCAGTCGTGAGCGGGCCGCACGCCGTCCTGTTCGGCACCGAGCCGCTCTTCCGGGACCATCCCAAGGGGGAGTTCCCGCAGGTCGCACAGGCATTGATCACCATGGTCGAGGAGAGCGGATGACACGGTTGCAGCGGTCGGCGAAGAACATCCACGGCACCGTCGCCGACGGTTTCGAGGCGGTGCGGAAGGAGTTCGCCGCGTTCGTCGCGGAGGAACTTCCCGACTACGAAGGCCAGTTGTGCGCGTACGTGCACGGCAGGCGGGTCGTCGACCTGTGGGCGGCCGGGGACGACGCCGACGTCGGCCCCGAGTCCCTCTACGGCGTCTACTCCTCGACCAAGG
This sequence comes from Streptomyces sp. yr375, assembly GCF_900110755.1. Classification (GTDB taxonomy): domain Bacteria; phylum Actinomycetota; class Actinomycetes; order Streptomycetales; family Streptomycetaceae; genus Streptomyces. The sequence goes on along the minus strand of NZ_FOFF01000024.1, from coordinate 74,826 downwards.
GCGCCGCCCATCTCGTGGTCGCGCTCCTCGTCCAGGAAGGCACCCTGGAGCTGGACCGCAAAGTCACCTACTACTGGCCGGAGTTCAGCGCCGAGGGCAAGGGCGCGCTGACCCTGCGCGAGCTGCTCGCGCACCGGGCCGGAGTGGTCGGCACGGACAGCGGGTTCACGGCGCGGGAGCTGGCCGACGACCGGCAGATCGCCGAACGCCTCGCCGACCAGCGGCCGTTGTGGCGTCCGGGCACCGCCTTCGGCTACCACGGGCTGGTCATCGGAGCGCTCACCGGCGAGGTCGTACGGCGCGCCACGGGCCGTACGCTCCAGGAGGTGTACGAGGAGCGGGTGCGCGCCCCCTACGGGCTGGACCTCTTCCTGGGGCTGCCGGCGGCGCACGAGCCGCGCTTCCGCACCGCGCAGCCGATGGCGCCGACCCCTGAGCAGCGGGCCCTGCTGGACGCCCGGCCCGGCGGCCCGCACACGCTCGAGGCGATCGCCTTCAACACCCACGCCGCCGAGCCGACCGACCTGGAACTCCTGCCGAACGACCCCCTGGTCCGCGCCAAGGGGCCGGCCTCGGTGGGCGGGGTCGGCTCGGCGCGCGGGCTGGCCGGGCTGTACGCGGCGGCGATCAGCGAGGTCGACGGCAAGGCACCGCTGCTGAAGGAGGACACGGCGGCGGAGTTCGGGCAGTTGCACTCCGTGGGGTACGACGTGGTGCTGCGCATGCACAAGGCGTACGGGCTGGGCTTCCAGGCCACCGCCGACACCTGGTATCCGTTCCTGGGCGCGGGGGCGTTCGGGCACAGCGGGGCGGGCGGCTGCCAGGCGTTCGCCGACCCGCGCAGCGGGCTCGCCTACGGCTACACGCGCCGCCGGTGCGCCTTCCCGGGCGCGGCGGCACCGGAGAACCACCGGCTGGCGGCGGCCGTCCACCGGGCGGCGCTGGCCTCGCGCTAGAAAAACCGACTGGCATACGGGCGAAGGCCGCACCCCCCGCCGAGGGTGCGGCCTTCGTCATGTACGGAATCTGCGGAGTCCGCGGAATGTGCGCGGACCGGCGCGGGGGCGACGGTCAGATCTTGACGATCATCTTTCCGGTGTTGTCGCCGCGCAGGACCCCGAGGAACGCCTCGAAGGTGTTCTCGACGCCCTCGACGACCGTCTCGCGGTACTTCAGCTCGCCGGAGCGGACCCAGCCGCCGACCTCCTCGACGAACTGCGGCTGGAGGTCGTAGTGGTCGCCGACGAGGAGGCCCTCGATGCGGCCGCGGGTGGCGATCAGACGGGCGAGGTTCTTGGGGCCGGGGGCGGCCTCGGTGTTGTTGTAGACCGAGATCATGCCGCAGACGGCGATCCGGCCGTGCAGGTTGAGGGAGCCGATGGCGGCCTCGAGGTGGTCGCCGCCGACGTTGTCGAAGTAGACGTCCACGCCGTCCGGGGCGGCCTCGCGGAGCTGCTCGGAGACCGGGCCGCTCTTGTAGTTGAAGGCCGCGTCGAAGCCGTACTCCTCGACCAGGAGCTTGACCTTGTCGTCGGAGCCGGCCGAGCCGATGACCCGGGAAGCACCCTTGAGCTTGGCGATCTGGCCGACCTGGCCGCCGACGGCACCGGCCGCGCCCGACACGAAGACGGAGTCGCCCTCCTTGAAGGAGGCGGTGCGCAGGAGACCGGCGTAGGCGGTGAGGCCCGTCATGCCGAGGACGCCGAGGTAGGTGGAGAGGGGCGCGGCCTCGGGGTCGACCTTGACGGCCTGCTTGGCGTCGAAGGTGGCGTACTCGCGCCAGCCGCCGAAGTGCAGGACGTGGTCACCGGCCGCGATGCCCTCGGCGTTCGAGGCGACGACCTCGCCGACCGCACCGCCCTGCATGGCCTTGCCCAGCTCGAAGGGGGCGACGTACGACTTGGCGGCGCTCATCCGGCCGCGCATGTACGGGTCGACGGAGACATAGGCGTTGCGGACCAGCACCTCGCCCGGGCCGGGCTGCCGGATCTCCGCCTCGGCCAGCTCGAAGTCCTCCAGCTTCGGCCAGCCGACGGGACGGCTGATCTGACGCCATTCGCGGCTGGTGGTGGGGAGGGCGGAGTCGGTCATGGGGGGCTGCCTTTCACATGTCGCACGTTCAAAACGGTTCAAAATACTTCAGAGTGGGTCACCGGAACGGCTCACCGGAATGCTTCACTACCTGAAACAACCATGCACCTGAATATTTCATGTTGTCAAGTAAAGGGGGTACTCTCGGACCATGGCCACCCCACACCGGACCCCCGTTCCCGACCCGCTGACCATGGAAGTCGTCGAGCTGATCGGCGAGGTCGTGGACCGCTTCTACCAGGACTACGAGGAGGCCGCCGCAGGTCACGCGCTCACCGGCGCGCAGGCCCGGCTGCTGAGCCTGCTCTCGCTTGAGCCGCTGCCGATGCGCAAGCTGGCGCAGAAACTGAAGTGCGAGCCGTCCAACGTGACCGGCATCGTCGACCGGCTGGAGTCCCGCGGCCTGGTCGAGCGGCGGCCCGACCCGGCCGACCGGCGCGTGAAGCTCGCGGCGGCGACGGACGAGGGACGGCGCATCGCCAAGGGGCTGCGCGAGTCGCTGCGGTTCGCGCGGGCACCACTGGCGGGGCTGGGGGAAGAGGAGCGGGTGGTGCTGCGGGGGATGTTGCAGCGGATGCTGGCGGTGCAGGACGCCTGACTCCGGCCGCCCTGCGCCGTCGCTAGTCGTCCGAGTCCGACTGCTGGTTGCCGCGGCTTCCGCGGTCCGACGTGCGTAGCAGTTCGCCCGCCGCGAGGGTCACGGTGGCCACGGCGCGGGCCCAGCGGGGGCCGCCGCGCGCTGCCCACCAGACGCAGGCGCAGCCGCCGAGGACCAGGACGACAAGCACCGACAGGACGAACACGATCACGTTCCTCCCCCGCTTTCTTCTGTGGGTTGTTCTGTGGGTTCCGCCGTGAACTCGTACTGGAGCTCGTAGAGATGGCCCGCCTTCACCATCACCGTGACCTCGATGGGGCGGTCGTCGTCGCTGTGGACGACACGCAGGGTGCGCAGCACCGGCATGCTGCTGGTGAGGTGGAGGGCCTGGTACTGCCGTTGGGTGGGGACCCGGGCGGAGACGCCGTCCGTGCTGCGGCGGGGCGGGTGGCCGAGTTCGGTCAGCAGGGCGGGGGTGCCGCCTCTGATCCGGCGGAGCTCGGTCAGGGGCGTGCCCCGGGCGATGTCCAACGGGTAGTAGGACTCAACGAGTTCGGCGGGTTCGTCGTCGACGAGGAGGATCTGACGGCGCAGCAGGGCGGTGCCGTCGGGCGGCAGGCCGAGGACGGCGCGGACGTCGGCGGGTGGGCGGATCTCCGTGACGTCGAGGAGTTCGCTGCGGGCGTGGGTGCCGTGCTTGGCCGCCTCGGTGAGCCAGCGGTAGGGCGCGCCGGGGCGGCCCGGGGCCATCAGGGCGGCGGGCCGGACGGTGCGCTGGCGGTGCTCGCGGACGGTGACGGAAGCGCCCGCCCGGCCGACCACGAGGTGTTCGTCCTTGAGGAGTCGCAGGGCCTTCTGGACCGTGGCGCCGGCCGCCGCGAAGCGCTCCCTGAGCTGGGCGGTGCTGGGCAGGCTGGCGCCGGGGGCGAGCTCGCCGCTCATGATGTCGTCGCGCAGGTCGGCCGCGATCCGCTCGTGCAGGGATCGGCGGTCGGCGGCTTCCGGTTCTGCCTTGGGCACGGTCATCCGATCCTGATCTGGTAGCGCAGCCTCTGCCGTAGGGCCGGCATCACCATACGGTCGGCCTGGATCGGCCGGTCGTCGCCGTCCAGCGTGAGCCGCAGGAGCCGCAGGACCGGCTCCCCGGGGGCGGTGCGCAGGGCTTCGCGCTCCTGCTCGTCGGGCATCCCGGCCGTCACGTCCTCCCGGACGAGGACGCCGACGTGGCCGAGTTCGGCGAGCAGGGTGAGCGCGCCGCCGGGGATCCTGGCGGTGCCGGCGAGGCGGGTGCCGCCCGCTATCGCGAACGGGTAGTAGGTGTCGGCGAGTTCGGTGGGCTCGTCGTCGAGGAGGATCAGGCGTCGGCGTACGACGACCGGCTCGCCGGCCGGGACGCCGAGCAGCTCCGCCACGTCGGCGGGGGCGGGCACCTCGCCGGCGTGCACGATGCGCTGGGTGCCGCGCCGGCCACGGGCCGCGGCCTCGGCCGCCCAGGGGTCGCCCCGGCCCGCGCCCGGGGGCGTCAGATACGGCAACGACGTGCTGACCCAACCGCTCGCACCCACGACGCCTCCCTGTGACGACCGACCGACCGGTCGGCGGACTGGCCGGCCGACTGGCCGACCGTTCTTCCGACCCTGCCGCCCTACACGGTAGGCGACTTGCCTCATCCGCCAACCGCCACCCCGGGCCACCCTCAGCCACCCTGGACTGCCTTGTTACCTTTCGCGAACAACAGTAAGGTATCGCCGCAGGACGCCCCAGAACCACCGGAGGTGGCCCCCGTGCCCTTGACACGGCAACGTCGTTTCCCCCGCTCGCGCGCCTCCGTACGGGCCGCCCGCACCTTCGTCCAGGAGGTCCTGGCCGACTGGGGGTGCGTCGACCGGCTGGACGACATAACGCTGTGCGTGTCGGAACTCGCCACGAACGCCCTGCTGCACGGCGTCCCTCCGGGCCGGCAGTACTGCGTGACCCTCACCCTCGACGGCCCCCTGCTCCGGCTGGCCGTACGCGACACCGGCGACCACCCCGCCCCCGCGCCCCCGCCCACCCAGGACGCCTGCTCGGGCCGGGGCCTCCACCTGGCCCGCCATCTGGCCGACGACTTCGGCATCACGAACCACGTCGTGGGCAAGACCGCCTGGACCCTCTTCAAGACGGACGCCCGCACGGCACGGTGAGCGCGGCGTTCCCGGCGACGGCCTACGTGCACCACCACAGGAAGCGGTTGCAGGTTTCCGTCGGCGAGGGCTGGGGGGTGGGGTTCGAGGTGGTCGGGTCGGTGGTCGGGGTGGTGGTCTCGTCCGCCGGGGGTGTCGAGTCGGACGTGGAGCCGGAGGAGCCCGGACGGGTGGCGGACAGGGGGTCCTTGGTGGGGGTCGCCGTGGGATCCCCGGAAGGCGTCGAGGACGCCGATGCCGAAGGGGACGCGGAGGCGTCCGGGGAGGCGGAGGCGGTGCTTCTGCCGGTGCCCGTCTCGTCGTCCCGGGGGTGGGCCGTCCGGTCCGGGGACGGGGTCTCCCCGTCGACCTCCGCGGACTCGCCCCCGGCCGCCGCCGGGTTCGGGGAGCTGAAGCCCGGCGCGTCCATGCCGAGTTCGGCCAGGCTCAGGCCGGCGGCCGCCAGGACGAAACCGGCGGTGATCAGCACCGTGCGGCGGCGACGCCTGCGGTGCACGGCGGCCTTGCGATCGCGACGACTCGCGTCACCGGCGGCCGGCCCGTCGTCGGCGTCGTCCACACCGTCGACACCGCGCATACCGTGCTCGGCGTCGCCCGTATGCGGTGTGGCCTGTTCCCGACCGCGCCCACGGCCTCGCCCGCGCCCCTGCTCGCGCCGGCGCGCGGCCCGCCCCTGCGACTCCCCCGCACCACCCCGGTCGCCCTCACCGCCACGGTCGGCCTCACCGCCGCGGTCGGCCTCGGAGGCCGGTTCCCGGGGGTCGTAAGGCCCCGGAGTCGGCGGCAGGTACGCCGTCGCCTCCGGGGTGTACGCGCGTAGCTGATGGGCTGGGGCGCCGCACCCCGGACAGGCGAGGGCGCCGTTGAGGTGCCGTCGGCACGGGTCGCAGTAGTCCATGACGCGGGAAGACTAAGTTGCCGGATGGTCACGTTCCCAGGTCAGCCTGTGAAAGTTGTGTGGGAAACCAGCCATCCCGGCGCGGCGACTCGACCGACCCGTTATCGAAAGCCGGGGCCGAAACTGTCGAAACCGTTACGTGTTCGACCCATTGACACTCCCGGCACTCCGTCCTTACTGTCACGCCAGCATTTCGAACGTGTGACGAAATCTCGAACAGCCGAAGGGTATCTTCCGTGCGCATCACCGGAATCAGCACACACGTGGTCGGGACGCCCTGGCGCAACCTGACCTACGTTCTCGTGCACACCGACGAGGGCATCACGGGTGTCGGCGAGACCCGCATGCTGGGTCACACCGACGCGCTGATCGGCTACCTGAAGGAGGCCGAGGCCAACCACATTCTCGGCTCCGACCCGTTCGCTGTCGAGGACCTCGTGCGCCGGATGAAGTACGGCGACTACGGCCGCGCCGGCGAGATCGTGATGTCCGGCATCGCCGTGATCGAGATGGCCTGCTGGGACATCAAGGGCAAGGCTCTCGGCGTGCCGGTGTGGCAGCTCCTCGGCGGCAAGGTCACCGACAAGGTCAAGGCGTACGCCAACGGCTGGTACACCACCGAGCGGACGCCCGAGGCGTACCACAAGGCGGCGCAGGGGGTCATGGAGCGCGGGTACAAGGCGCTGAAGATCGACCCCTTCGGCACCGGGCACTTCGAGCTGGACCACGCGCAGACCCTGTACGCCGTCTCCCTCATCGAGGCCGTGCGCGACGCGATCGGGCCGGACTCCGAGCTGATGCTCGAGATGCACGGCCGCTTCTCCCCCGCCACCGCGATCCGCCTGGCGCACGAGCTCGCGCCGTTCAAGCCCGCCTGGCTGGAGGAGCCCTGCCCGCCGGAGAACCTGAAGGCGCTGGAGAAGGTCGCCGCCAAGGTCGACATCCCGGTCGCCACCGGTGAGCGCATCCACGACCGCATCGAGTTCCGTGAGCTCTTCGAGAGCCAGGCCGTCGACATCATCCAGCCGGACGTCGGCCATATCGGTGGAATCTGGGAGACCAGGAAGCTCGCCGCGACCGCCGAGGCGCACTACGTGCTCGTCGCCCCGCACAACGTCGGCGGCCCGGTGCTGACCGCCGCCTCGCTCCAGGTCGGCTTCACCTCCCCGAACTTCAAGATCCTGGAGCACTTCAACGACTTCGCCGACGCGGAGATCAAGAAGGTCGTGAAGGGCGCCCCCGAGGTGATCGACGGCTACTTCCACCTCTCCGACGCCCCCGGCCTCGGCGTCGAACTGGACGTGGACGCCGCCGCCGAGTTCCCGCAGCAGCAGGCCCGTTTCGACCTGTGGGCCGAGGGCTGGGAGCAGCGCAAGCCGAAGGGCGGCGGGAAGTGACCGCTGCCGGCACCGCCGTCGTCGTGGACGCGCCCGGCGAGCACCGGATCGTCCCGCACGAGCCCCGGCCGCCGGAGCCCGGCGAGGCGCTGGTGCGCGTGCACGCGACCGGCATCTGCGGCAGCGACCGCGAGGTGTACCAGGGCAACCGGCCCGAGGGGTACGTCCGTTACCCGCTGACCCCCGGCCACGAGTGGTCCGGGACGGTCGAGACGGTCGGCGCCGGGGTCCCCTCGTCGCTGGTCGGCCGCAAGGTCGTCGGCGAGGGCTTCCGCAACTGCCAGGTCTGCGACCGCTGCCACGCGGGCGAGACGACGCTGTGCACGGACGGCTACGAGGAGACGGGCTTCACCCAGCCGGGGGCGATGGCCACCACCCTCACCCTGCCGGCCCGGCTGCTGCACGTGCTGCCCGAGGACGCCGACCTCACCGCCGCCGCGCTCCTGGAGCCCGCCGCCTGCATCGCGGCCGCCGCGATCAAGGCGGGCGCGCTGCCCGGCGATCGGGTGGCCGTGGTCGGCACCGGCACGCTGGGCATGCTCGCCGTGCAGTTCCTGAAGGCGGGCTCGCCGGCCGAGCTGCTCGTGGTCGGCGCCCGGCGCGACCGCGAGGCGCTGTCCTCGCAGTTCGGGGCCACCGACTTCCGCACCCGGGACCAGGAGCTGCCGGACGACTTCGACGTCGCCATCGAGACCGCGGGTTCGGCCTCCGCCGCCCGTACGGCGATCTCGCTGCTCAGGCGCGGCGGACGGCTGGTGCTGACCGGGATCCCGGCGCCGGGCGCCGAGGGGCTCGACCCGACGGACCTGGTCGTACGGCAACTGGAGGTGTACACGGTCTTCGGGGCCCCGCCGGACGCCTGGTCGCACACGGTGCGGGTGTTCGGGGCCGGGCTGCTGGATCCGCTGGCGCTGGTCACCCACGAGCTGCCGCTCGCCGATTTCTCCGAGGCCATCGAGCTGGTGGGATCCGGCGACCCGAAGGTGGGCAAGGTGCTGCTCCGGCCCTAGCCGGCCCCCCAGTCGTACGCCGGTACGGGGGCGCACCGACGACTCCGCACCGGCGTACACCCAGCCCCGCGCACTCCACGCCTCGAGCCGCGAACCTCGCCCGAAATATCGAACACGAAGGACAGTCCTGTGACGACCGACGCCTCCGACACGGCAGCCCGTCGACCCGGCGAGCAGGCGCTCGCCGCGCTCGGCCTCGGCGCGCCCGCCCTCGACCCCGCCGACGCCTCCGCCCACACCTTTCCGGGCGGCGGACGCTGGCGCACCGAGGTCCCTTCGTGCGAGGGTCCCGAAGCGCTGGCCGTCATCCTGAAGGAAGCCTCGCTGCTGGAGGTGCCGGTCCACCGGATCAGCCAGGGCAGCGGCATCTGGATGCTCTCCGACGCCGAGATCACCGAGATGGTCCAGGCGACCGGCGAGCGTGACATCGAGCTGTGCCTGTTCACCGGTCCGCGCGGCACCTGGGACATCGGCGGCTCCACCCGGTCCGACTCGCGCGGCGCGGGCCTGCGCGCCCGCGGCCACGACGCGGTCGCCGGATGTGTCGAAGACGCCGTCCGGGCAACGGAGTTGGGTGTCAAGTGCCTGCTCGTCGCCGACGAGGGCGTGCTGTGGACGCTGCACCGGGCGCGCCAGTCGGGCATCATCCCGGCCGACACGACGCTGAAGGTGTCGGCGCTCATCGGCCCCGTCAACCCGGCCGCGTACGCGGTGTACGAGCGGCTCGGCGCCGACTCGCTCAACGTGCCCAGCGACCTCACGCTCGACCACCTCACGGAGATCCGCCGGGTGTCGGGCGCCCCCATGGACATGTACATCGAGGCCCCCGACGATCTCGGCGGGTACATCCGGATGTACGAGGTCGCCGAGCTGATCCGGCGCGGCGCACCGCTGTATCTGAAGTTCGGTCTGTCCAAGGCCCCGGGGATCTACCCGTACGGCCACCACATGCGCGACCTGACGCTCTCCACGGCCCGGGAGCGGGTGCGGCGCGGACGGCTCGCGCTGGACCTGCTCGCGCGGCACGGAGCGGACGGCGACATGGCGCCGCTCGGCTCGCGTCTGCCGGGTGAACTGAACCGCTTCGACATCCGGTCATAACGTTCCGGAAACCCCGCTTCACAGAAGCCGACACAGGCGCGCAGAATCCCACACACCTCCTTCTCGGTCTTTCCGGCCTCAGATCCGGAAGCGCCCTTCGCACCGCGAGACCGATCCCTGCACACACATCAAGGATGATGACCATGCGTAACCGCAGAGCCGCCCTCGCCGCCATAGCCGGAGCCGCCTCCCTCGCCCTGGCCCTGACCGCCTGCGGGCAGTCCGGGGCGGGCGGCAGCGAGGAGAAGGCCGGGGACGCCAAGGGCGGGACGATCGGCATCGCGATGCCGACCAAGTCCTCCGAGCGCTGGATCACCGACGGCGCGAACGTCGAGAAGGACCTCAAGGCCAAGGGCTACAAGACCAAGCTGGTCTTCGGCGAGGACGACCCCGACCAGCAGGTCTCGCAGATCGAGAACCTGATCACGCAGGGCGTCAAGGCGCTGATCATCGCGGCCATCGACAACAAGTCCCTGAACAACGTCCTCCAGCAGGCCGCCGACGCGAAGATCCCGGTCATCTCCTACGACCGCCTGATCCTCGGCACGAAGAACGTCGACTACTACGCGTCCTTCGACAACGAGAAGGTCGGCAAGCTCCAGGCCGGCTACATCGTGGACAAGCTGGGCCTGGCGGCCGGCAAGGGCCCGTTCAACATCGAGCTGTTCGCCGGCTCCAACGACGACAACAACACCAAGTACTTCTTCAACGGCGCGATGAGCGTGCTCCAGCCGTACATCGACAGCAAGAAGCTGGTCGTCAAGTCCGGCCAGACCAAGATGACCCAGGTCACCACCCTGCGCTGGGACGGCGCCACCGCCCAGAAGCGCATGGAGGACATGCTCACCTCGTCGTACACCACCGGCAAGGTCGACGCCGTGCTCTCGCCGTACGACGGCATCTCGATCGGCATCATCGCCGCGCTGAAGTCGGACGGCTACGGCACCGCGAGCAAGCCGCTGCCGGTGATCAGCGGTCAGGACGCCGAGCTGGCCTCCGTGAAGTCGATCATCGCGGGTGAGCAGTCGATGACGGTCTACAAGGACCTCCGCAAGCTCGCCAAGGTCGCCACGGACATGGTCGACGCCTCCCTCAACGGCAAGAAGCCCGAGGTCAACGACACCAAGTCGTACGACAACGGCACCAAGGTCGTCCCCGCCTACCTGCTGCAGCCGGTCAGCGTCGACAAGACCAACTACGAGAAGGAGCTCGTCGAGGGCGGCTACTACACGGCGGACCAGCTCAAGTAAGCGTCGAACCTCACGGATTGGAAGGCACGACCATGGCGGGACCCGTCCTGGAAATGCGCTCGATCGTCAAGACCTTTCCCGGTGTGAAAGCGCTGTCGGACGTCACACTCGCCGTCCGGCCTGGCGAGGTCCATGCCATCTGCGGGGAGAACGGCGCCGGTAAGTCCACCTTGATGAAGGTGCTCTCCGGCGTCCATCCGCACGGCACCTACGAAGGGGAGATCCTCTTCGAGGGAGAGGTCTGCTCCTTCAGGGACATCCGGGCGAGCGAGCAACGCGGCATCGTGATCATCCACCAGGAGCTGGCGCTGTCGCCGTATCTCTCCCTGGCGGAGAACATCTTCCTCGGCAACGAACACGCCAAGGGCGGGTTCATCGACTGGCGGGAGACCCTGCGGCACGCCACGCAACTGCTGCGCCGGGTCGGTCTCGACGACCACCCGGAGACCCGCGTCGCCGACATCGGCGTGGGCAAGCAGCAGCTCGTGGAGATCGCGAAGGCGCTGTCGAAGAAGGTGAAGCTGCTCATCCTGGACGAGCCCACCGCGGCGCTCAACGACGAGGACAGCGGCAAACTCCTCGAACTCATCCTGGAGTTGAAGAAGCAGGGCATCACCTCGATCATCATCTCGCACAAGCTGAACGAGATCCGGCACGTCGCCGACTCGGTGACGATCCTGCGCGACGGACGCTCCATCGAGACGCTCGACGTCAAGGCGGCGGACACCACCGAGGACCGCATCATCAGCGGCATGGTGGGCCGCGACCTCGACCACCGCTTCCCCGAACGCACCCCGTTCGAGGGCGAGTTGGAGGCCGCGCCGGCGCTGGAGATCCGCGGCTGGACCGTGCACCACCCGATCGACCAGCAGCGCAAGGTCGTCGACGACGTGTCGGTCCAGGTGCGCCGCGGGGAGATCGTCGGCATCGCCGGCCTGATGGGCGCGGGCCGCACCGAGCTCGCGATGAGCGTGTTCGGCCGCACCTACGGCCAGTACGCGGGCGGCACGGTCCTCAAGGACGGCAAGGAGATCCGTACCAGGACGGTCGCCGAGGCCATCGACCACGGGATCGCGTACGTCACCGAGGACCGCAAGCACTACGGCCTCAACCTCATCGACACCATCAACCGCAACATCTCGCTGACGGCCCTGGACAAGGTCGCCAAGCGGGGCGTGGTCGACGAGCAGGAGGAGCGGAAGGTCGCCGAGGGCTTCCGCAAGTCCATGAACATCAAGGCGCCCACCGTCTTCGAGGTGGTGGGCAAGCTGTCCGGCGGCAACCAGCAGAAGGTCGTCCTCAGCAAGTGGATCTTCGCGGGTCCGGATGTGCTGATCCTGGACGAGCCGACGCGCGGGATCGACGTCGGCGCCAAGTTCGAGATCTACACGGTCATCGACCAACTGGCCGCCCAGGGCAAGGCGGTCGTCTTCATCTCCTCCGAGCTGCCCGAACTGCTCGGCATGTGCGACCGCATCTACACCATGGCCGCCGGGCGGCTCACGGGCGAGTTCCCGCGGGCCGAGGCCACGCAGGAAGTGCTGATGCGCCAGATGACGAAGGACAAAGAGGTAACGCGATGAGCACGGACGTGACCGACAAGAGCCCGGCGGCCGCGCCGCCCGGGAAGAGCGGGGGCACGGCCTCCGGCGGCGGGCTGCTCCAGCTCATGCTGAACGGGCTGCGCCGCAACATGCGCCAGTACGGCATGCTGATCGCGCTCGGCCTGCTCGTGATCCTGTTCCAGGTGTGGACGGGCGGCGATCTGCTGCTGCCGCGCAACGTCTCCAACCTGGTGCTGCAGAACAGCTACATCCTGATCCTCGCGATCGGCATGATGCTGGTGATCATCGCGGGCCACATCGACCTGTCGGTCGGTTCGCTGACGGCGTTCGTGGGCGCGTTCGCGGCCGTCCTCACGGTGCAGCACGACGTGGCGTGGCCGCTCGCGCTGGTGCTGTGCCTGGCCATCGGCGCGGCCGCCGGCGCGGCGCAGGGCTTCCTGATCGCCTACTTCGGCATACCGTCCTTCATCGTCACCCTCGCGGGCATGCTGATCTTCCGCGGTCTGACGGAGATGTTCCTGAAGGGGCAGACGCTCGGCCCGTTCCCCGACGGCCTGCAGAAGATGGGCAACGGCTTCCTGCCGGCGGTCGGCCCGAACACCAACTACCACAACCTGACGCTGCTGCTGGGCTTCGCCCTGCTGGCGTTCGTGGTCCTCCAGGAGGTCCGCGACCGCAAGCGGCAGCAGGAGTTCTCCCTGGAGGTGGCTCCCAGGAACCTGTTCCTGCTGAAGCTCGTCGCCATCGCCTCCGCGGTCCTCGCCGTCACCCTGCTGCTCGCCAGCTACAAGGGCGCGCCGATCATCCTGATCATCCTCGGCCTGCTGGTGGTCGGTTACGGCTACGTGATGCGCAACGCGGTCTTCGGCCGGCACATCTACGCGATCGGCGGCAACCTCCCGGCGGCGAAGCTGTCGGGCGTCAAGGACAAGAAGGTCACCTTCCTCGTCTTCCTGAACATGGGCGTGCTCGCGGCCCTGGCGGGTCTGGTGGTCGCCTCCCGCCTCAACGCGGCCTCGCCGAAGGCAGGTCTCAGCTTCGAACTCGAAGCGATCGCCTCGTCGTTCATCGGTGGCGCGTCCATGAGCGGCGGTGTGGGTACCGTCCTCGGCGCGATCATCGGTGGTCTCGTCCTCGGCGTGCTGAACAACGGCATGAACCTCCTCAGCGTCGGCACCGACTGGCAGCAGGTGATCAAGGGCCTGGCCCTGCTCGCGGCCGTCGGGTTCGACGTGTGGAACAAGCGCAAGTCCGGTTCGTAAGTCAGCTCGGGCTCCGCCGGAAGGCGGGGCCCGAGCCCTTGGGGAGCCGCGATGGAACCGAACAGCCGCACCGGCATCGCCGACGCCGAGGCCGCCTCAGGAGGCAGCAGGCCCGTGAAGACCCTCTTCGGCGAGCTCGCCGACGGCACGAAGATCTACAACTGGGCGCTGGAGAACGGCGGCACCCGCCTGAAGGTCCTCTCCTGGGGCGGCATCGTCCAGTCCCTGGAGATCCCCGACCGGCACGGCCGCTACGCCAATGTGTCGCTCGGCTTCGACACCATCGAGGACTACGTCGCCAGGACGCCGTACTTCGGGGCCCTCATCGGCCGGTACGGCAACCGCATCGGCGAGGGGCGGTTCACCCTCGACGGCAAGGCCTACCAAGTCGACGTCAACGACGGCGTGAACAGCCTGCACGGCGGCGCGAAGGGCTTCGACAAGCACGTGTGGGACGTCGAGCCGTTCACCAAGGGCACCGACGTCGGCCTGTACCTGCACTGCACGAGCGCCGACGGCGACATGGGCTACCCGGGCACCCTGAAGGTGAAGGTGACGTACACCCTCACCCAGCGCGGCGAGTGGCGCATCGACTACGAGGCCACCACGACCGAGGCCACCGTCGTCAACCTCACCAGCCACGTCTACTGGAACCTGGCCGGCGAGAGCAGCGGCACGATCGAGGACCACGAGCTGACGATCGCCGCCGCCCGCTACACGCCCACCGACGCGGGCCTGATCCCCACGGGCGAGCTCGCGAAGGTCTCCGGCACCCCCTTCGACTTCCGCAGGACGAAGGCGATCGGCCGCGACCTGCGCGCCGGGCACGTCCAGCAGGTCCACGCGAAGGGCTACGACCACAACTGGGTCCTGGACAAGGGCGTCACCGCCGAGCCGGTGCACGTGGCGACGGTGCGCGACCCGCGCTCGGGCCGCACCCTGAAGATCGCCACCGACCAGCCGGGCCTGCAGTTCTACTCGGGCAACTTCCTGGACGGCACCCTCACCGGCACCGGCGGCCGCACCTACCGCCAGGGCGACGCGCTCTGCCTGGAGACGCAGCACTTCCCGGACGCGCCGAACCAGCCGTCGTTCCCGTCGACGACCCTGCGCCCGGGACAGACGTACCGCACGACGACGATCCACACGTTCGACGCCTGACACCGGTGTTTCTCCACAGGTGGGGCACAAGTTTCTTACCGATTCCCCAGCGGTTGAACAGCGCCGCCCAAGCCTCCGTATGTATGGGTGGCCCGTGCTCCCCCGCGCGGGCCACCCAATGACGACGGGCCCGGTCGTCCCCGCCGGCTCCGCCCCATACGGAGGTTCCATGGCCGACAACGTCTCCTCGTTGTTCCGCAACACCGCGGCGCACAGCCCGTCGATGGCGGCGCTGACTCGCGAGGGCGGCGAGGGGGTCGGCCCGGTGGACTTCTGCATCCCCTGCAACCCGTACTTCCCGACCCCGGCCATGTTCGACGAGATGGCCGCGCGGCTGCGCGACATCATCACGTACTACCCGAGCAGCGCCGACACGATCACCGCGGAACTGTGCAGTCTGCTCCAACTCCCGCCGCAGGCCGTGGCGATGGGCAACGGCTCGACGGAACTCATCACCTGGATCGACCACTTGCTGGTCCGTGAGTCCCTCGCCATCCCCGTCCCCACCTTCGGCCGCTGGACCGACCAGCCCATGGAGACCGGCAAGCGGGTCGACATGTTCCCGCTCCAGGAGTCCAGCGGCTTCGCCCTGGACCTGGCCCAGTACGCCGAGTTCATCCGCGCCCGCGGCACCCGGGCCGCCGTGATCTGCAACCCGAACAACCCCGACGGCGGCTTCCTGCACAAGCACGCGATCGTGCAGTTCATGGACGCGATGGCCGACCTGGACCTGATCGTCATCGACGAGTCGTTCCTGGAGTTCGCGGACGCGGAGGCCGAGCCGAGCGTCGTCCAGGAGGCCATGCTCCGCCCGAACGTGATCGTGCTGCGCAGCCTGGGCAAGAACTTCGGCCTGCACGGCATCCGCTTCGGCTACCTGGTCGCCAACCCGGCGCTCGCGGGCAAGGTCCGCTCGATGCTGCCGAAGTGGAACCTCAACTCCTTTGCCGAGCATGTGGTGTTCATTCTCAAGCAGCACGGCGCGGAGTACGCGCAGAGCCTGCAACAGGTGCGCCGCGACCGCCTCGACATGGCGAGCCAGCTCAGCGCGCTGCCCGGCCTGACGGTCTACCCCTCCCAGGGCAACTTCCTCTTCGTACGCCTGCCCGTCGGCGCGGAGGGCACCGTGGTCCGTGACCGGCTGCTCGCCGAGCACCGCATCCTGGTCCGCGAGTGCGGCAACAAGATCGGCTCCTCCAGCCGCTTCCTGCGGCTCGTGGTGCGCCCCCAGGTGGACGTCCGCCGCCTGGTGTCCGGCATGGAACAGGTGCTCTACGGGACCAGGCGGGGCGCCCCCGTGCCCGAGCTGAGCGCCGGCGTCGGCTACAGCTCCGGCATGGCGGCCGTGGACCGGCTCGTCACCAACGGCGCGGGCATGCCGGGCCTCGCCGCCCAGGCGATGGGCATGCAGGCGCCGGGACTGGTCGCCGCGGCCCCGCCGATGGCGCCGGCGGCGGCGATGGCCCCGCCCGCGATGGCCCCGG
This sequence comes from Streptomyces sp. yr375, assembly GCF_900110755.1. Taxonomy (GTDB): domain Bacteria; phylum Actinomycetota; class Actinomycetes; order Streptomycetales; family Streptomycetaceae; genus Streptomyces. The sequence goes on along the minus strand of NZ_FOFF01000024.1, from coordinate 58,826 downwards.
CGGCCGCGATGGCGCAGCCCACCCCCTCCGACGGCGCGGGCATGCCGCTCCCGGCGGCGGCCCAGATCTTCCCCCAGTCGGTACCGAGCCCGGCCCCGGCCCCGGCGCCCACCCCGTTCCCGACCCCCGTCCCGGCCCCGGCCCCGCCGATGGCACCGGCGGCGGCGATGGCCCCGCCGCCCATGGCACCGATGGCCCCCATGGCACCGATGGCGCCCGCCGCCATGGCCCCGGCGATGGCCCCGGCGGCCATGGCTCCCCCGATGGCACCGGCGATGGCCGCCCCGCCGATGGGTCCGACGCCCACCGGCGTCCCGGCCCGCGGCGGCCTCACCGCCGCCCAGGTCCGCGGCACCAACGGCCTCTCCCCCGCGGCGGCCACCGGCTGGCCCAACGCCCAGAGCTGGCCGAACGCGGCGGGCATGGGCCAGGCGGGCTAGTCACTCCGTGCGGCGGGCGGGCGCTGAGCGGTGTGGGCGCTGTCGGCCAATCCACGGGCGGCCGGGTAACAGTTCCGCGCATGTGACACCTCCGGGGGGGATGTGTCACGTTCGCGGCCGACGGCATCCGGCGCGGGTGCTTGACCTTGTACCCGTCCGGGGAGGCGACCCTGCGGATCGGCATGAAGGCCCCACGACACGGACGGCTCCCCCGGAGGCTTCTCCGGTGGAGCCGCTGTGCCACGTTCGCCTCAGAGGGCGGTCGCCCCGGGGGCTACGCAAGGAACGCGATCAGATCTCGCGCGGCCTTGGAGACTTCAGGGTCCGGATCGTCCAGCAAGCCCTGGAACACCCCGGCGCCCGCCAGCACAGCGCCCTGACTCGCGGCCTCCCAGGCGATTTTCTCCCGATACCCCTCCGCATCCTTTCCCGGTGCGAGACGGGCGGTGGACTCCCACTCCCTGGCCGAGTAGATCTTGGAGACGAGCTCCAGGATCTCCGCGCGACCGCGGACCGTGCCGTCTCCGGCCAACTCCACCAGGAACGGGACCACATGGGGAGTCGCCTCCGACACCACGAACCCGAGTGAGCACACACGGTCGCCGAGTTCGTCGATGGCCAAGCTCACCGTCGCTTCGTCACCCCAGGCCACCCTGGAAAGGAGCGACGGGATGTCGCGAGCGGAACCCAGCGAGTCTTCGAGGGTCCCCCAGGGAATCCGAGGGACCCGCTTGAGAATGCGCCCCACGCCTCTATCCACCTCGCTGCCTGCGGGTATGCCGGCTCGTTGCTTTCCTCGGTTCCGGGAATTCCTCCCAGAACACGTCCGGGGAAGCGAACCCGCGGACGCTTCTCACGACCACGGGGCGGCCGGCTTCCCCAAAGGATTTCGAGGGAAGCCGACCGCCCTGGTCGGCACGGTGTCCGTGACCTACTTGCCGCGCAGACCCGCCAGGTAGGCGTTCAGACGAGGTCGGTCGGTCTCGATGCGGTCGAGTACGGCCTCGGCCGTCTCCCGGCGCCGGGTGCCCAGCTCGCGGTACACGAGCCACAGGCCGTTGCGAGCGGCCGTCCGGCACCGGTCGCCGAGATCGGCGTCGCCGAGAGCCGCCTCGTCCGCATCCGCCTCGCCCATCACGATCTGCTGAAGCAGTTCGAGGACCAGGTCACGAGCGTCCGGCGACAGATCGTCGAGGAGCGCGGCCAGCAGCACCTGCACGGTCGGCACAGCCGCGCTGTACAACTGCCCCTGGACCACGACGACGTTCTCGAGCCCCCAGTACGCGCCGAACGCGTCGTCCTCCGTGGTGGCGTCGACCAACTTCCGCAACGCATCGGCCACGGCGCCCGAGCGGTCGCCCGACGCCCTGTAGTCCTGCCATGGAACACGCGCGATCTCGATTTCGGCGAAGCGCTTACTCACCCGGACTCCGTTCGTTTCGTTCCGCCCAGTCTCACCGGGACCAGTCCCCTCCCTCGTCGTACGTGACGTCCGGTGGGAACTGCTTTTTGTCGTACCGGGACTGACACTTCACACATACCGGGATCTCCACCCACCGCTTGGCACGCCAGCCGAACGCCTTGGTGAAGACCACGTGTCGCGGCCCCTTGCCCGCCTGGCGCTCCACGTCCCGCTCGGCGCACCCCTCGGGGTTGGACGAGCAGCCGATGAACACCTGGCCAGGGTTGTCCGGGTCGAAGCCTGCGGTGTACGTCGAGTGGTTACGGCCTCTGTCCTCGTGCCCTTGCAGGTCACGAGCATAGCGAGCCGCACCGGCCGGGTCCTCCTGGCCTTCGCTCCACTCCGCGGCCCGCTGCTGAACCGCGTCCTGCGCCTGCTCCTTGAGCTCGGACTTCACCTCTTCCGCGACCCGTTTGGCGCCCTTCTGCGCCGCCCGCTTCACCTGCGACGGCTTCGGGCGCGGCTTCGGCTGGGAACGGGGCTTGGCGCGGGGCTTCGGGCGGGCCGCCGCCTTGCGGGCGGCCGCCCGGCGCGCCGCCGCCTTCTTCGCCGCCGCCCGGGCCGCGCGGGCGCGGGCCTGGGAGGCGGCCCTGCGGGCTGCCGCCCGTTTCGCCGCCGCGCGGGCCGCCGCCCGCTTGGCCGCCGCCCGCTTCGCCGCGGCCGCCTTGCGGGCCGCTTCCCGCTTCGCCTTCGCCGCCGCGCGCTTCGCGGCCTCGAGGGCGCGCTTGCGGGCGAGGGCCGCCGCCCGGCGGGCCGCCGCCTGGGCCGCCTTGCGGGCCGCGATGATCGCCGCGCGGCGGGCTGCCGCGCGGATCGCCGCCTGGATGGCGATGCGGGCCGCGATGCCGATGAGGATCGGGAAGAACTCGCCGGACGGGTCGGAGAACGTCGCCGGGGCGTTGTTGCTGTAGGCGTACGGGTTCATGGTGGCCGGCTGGCCGTAGTCGACCATCGGGTCGACCGTGAGGAACCGGCCCGTCGCCGGGTCGTAGTCGCGGGCGCCGAGGCGGGTCAGGCCCGTGTCCTTGTCGACCGTGCCGCCGACGAAGCCGCGCTGTCCGGGCCAGGCGGTGGGCTGCTCGCCCCTCGCCTCGCCGAACGGCATCGACTTGCGGCGGGTGACGCCCATCGCCGGGTCGACCATGTCCACGACCGTGTGGGACGTGCCGTGGTGGTCGGCCAGCATCAGTTGGCGGACGCCGCCGGTCGCGCGGACCGTCGTCGAGCCGTCGGGGTGCGGATAGAAGCGTTCCGCCTTCGCGGTCGAGTTGGCCGCGTCGACCGTCAGCTCGGCTTCCGCCAGGTACAGCGTGCGGCTGCCGTCCGCGCCGGTGCGGATGAGGCGTTCGCCGTCCGCGCCGTACAGGTACGACGTGGACTTGGTGCCGCCGCCCTCGACCGGCTCGGTCACCTTGCGCAACTGGCCCTCGATGTCGTACTCGAGGGTCTGGTTGGTGCCGCCGTTCTGGCGGCCGACGGTGTTGCCGGCCTTGTCGTAGGCGAAGGTGTTGAGGCGTTCGCCCTGCGGGCCGGTCGACTTGATCTCGGCCAGCGCGTTGGGGCCGCCGACCCCCGCCTTGCCGTACAGGTACGAGCGGGTGACGTCCTTCGCCGGGTCGCCCGTCGTGTCGTGCTCGACGAGCGTCTTGCGGTTGCCCGCCTCGTCGTACTGGTACGACTGCCAGTAGGCGTCCGGGCCGCCGACCGTGTCCTTGGTCGGGGCCGCCGCGCACTCCTCCGTCCTCGCGGTCCACGCCGAGGTCATCTGGCGCAGCTTGTCGTAGACGAAGCACTGGGTGTCCGTCTTGCCCGCGTCGGGCGCCGCGCTGCCGGGCACGTCGGTGATCTTCGTGACGTTGCCGGCCTCGTCGTAGCCGTACCGGGTCTCGCTGATGCGGGCCGGGGCGAGCGAGCGGTCGAAGGTGGCCGTCTGGAGGCGACGGGTGAACTCGTCGTAGACGTAGGAGCCGTAGACCTTCTTGCCGGCCGGTCCGGCGTCCGTGCGCAGGATCTCGCCGAACGCCGAGTAGTCCACGCCCGCCAGGTAGGCGGAGGCTCCGCCGATGGCGATCGGCAGGCCGTCGGAGTTGTAGCGGAAGACGACCCGTTCGGTCACCAGGCCGCCCAGGCCCGGGACTTCGGCCCAGGCGAGGTTGCCGGTCGGGGTGTACTCGTACTTGTAGGTGTAGGTGCCCGCGAGGCCGGTCTCCTCGACCGGGATCACCGTCTTGGACGACTTCACCCGGTAGGCGTCGTCGTAGCCGGTGATCTCCTCCCGGTACTCACGGCCGCCCTCGTAGCGGATCTGCGCGGTGGGCAGGCCCTTGCCGAGGGAGTCGTACGTCCACTCCAGGCGCTTGGGGCCGGTGTCGCCGCCCTCGCGCAGGGTGGTCGGACGGCCGCCGTCGTCGTACGTGGTGACCAGGGTCCGCTGGAGCGGGTCGACGGTCGCGATCACGTTGTCCGCGTTGTCGTACCGCATCTCGGTGCGGCCGCCGTCGGGGTCGGTGACCGCGGTCTGGCGGCCCCGCTTGTCGTACTCGAAGGAGGTGGCGGCGCCACCGGGCGCGGTCACCTTCCTCAGGTTGTCGAGGTCGTCGTACTCGTAGACGGTGTCCCGCCACTTCGTACGCGCGCTGTCGCTGTACTCGCGCAGCCGCTCCGTGCGGCCCTCGGCGTCCTCGAAGACGGCCGTGACGGTGTCGCCGCCCGGCGGGACCGTCGTGGAGACGTCGCCGTCGCGTTCGGTCGTGGTGCGCAGCTTCTCCGTGCCGCGGTTGTAGGTGATCTCGGCGGTGGGCTGGCCCATGCCGTCGAAGGTGGTGCGGTTCTGGGACGGGACCGCGTTGTCGCCGACCTGGAGGAGCTTGGCCTCGGGCTCAGCCGCGTTGTAATACCCCTCGTTCTGCTTCCAGTTGCGGCCCGCGCTGTCGTAGAAGGTGTCGTTGACGACGCGGCCCGCGCCGACCGCCTCGTCCTGCGTCTGCCGCTCGCGCAGCAGGCCGTCGAGGATCTCGTACGAGACGGCGTACTCGCCGTTGTCCTTCAGCAGGCGCGAGGTGACGATCGTCGGGCCGTCGCGGCGGACGGTGTAGTCGTAGGTGGCCGTCGGGGTCTGGGTCGCCGGGTCGCGGTCGATCTCCCAGACCTTCAGGAGCCGGCCCAGCGGGTCGTACTCCATGGTGGACGACTTGCCGTTGGCGTCCGTCTCGGTCAGCGGCAGGCCGCGGACGTCGTCGAAGACCGTGGTGTCGGTGTGCAGCAGCGGGTCCGTGGCGACCGTCTTCGTCGGCCGGGCCACGGTCGTGGGCGTGTACTCGACGGACGTCTTACGGTTGTCGGCGTCCCAGGTCGTCGTCTCGCGGCCGTGGATGTCGTACGCGGTCCTGTCGATGGTGATGTAGCCGTCGCCGGTGGCGTTCAGCTCCTGGACCTCGGTGGGCAGACCCTTGGTAGGGGCGGCGCCGAAGGCCAGGTTGTCGTACAACGTGCGGGTGTCCTCGACGACTTCGCCGCCGGTGGTCCCGCACGCGCCCAGCGTCGTCCTCTCACGCGACTCCGACTCGATCAGGTGCGCCGTGGTGTTGCGGGCGTAACTGACGGTCGAACAGCGGACCTTGCCGCCGGGCGTCTTCTCCTCGACCTCGTACGGCAGGCCGTAGCCGTCGTACTTGGTGGTCTCGGTGGAGGTGCGCCAGGTGTCGCCCTTGACGCGCTCGCGGGTGCGGGCGGTCTCCGGGCGGCTCATCCATGCCTCGAGAGGCGTGGTTCCGGCGCGGGTTCGGGTGGCGGTCTTCACCGCCCAGGGGGTGGTGACGGTCGCCGAGTCGACGGGGCCGCCGTCCGAGGCGTAGCTGATCTGCTCCAGCAACTGGCCCTGGTACTGCGGGAGATCGGCGTACGTCTTGCTCTCGCTGTCGGTCACGGCCGAACTGCGGGTGCCGGACGGCAACTTGTCGCCGTGCAGGCCGCGGAAGTAGCGGTGCTCGGTGAGCTGCTTGACGTCGTCGCCGGCGCCCTGGCGGGTGCGGACGCGTTCGTAGCCGCGGTACTGCGACCAGGTGCGGTGCTTGTTCGCGGTGAACTCGCTGTCGTCGTACGCCCATCCGGCGCCGCCGAGGAACTCGTACGAGGTCACCTTGGCGGGGCTGTCGGTGACCAGGTCCTCTTCGCGGACCTCGGTGACGAGGTACTTGTGGAACCAGTCCTGCACCGGGTTGAGGGCGCCCCCCGGCGTCCAGTACTGCGGGAAGCAGCGCAGGGTGTTGGACTCGGGGGACGCGGGCAGCCGCTTCGGCTCCAGGGCCTGGCAGTCGCGCGGCGAGTAGGTGACGCCGATCCGGCCGCCGGTCTCGGTGTCGATGGCGTGCACCCGGTAGCGGGAGAAGGGCGGCAGGCCCTCCACGCCGTCGACCCGGTTGTCGAGCTGGATGCCGGCGAAGGTGACCTTCGGCATGGCGGCGGTGGCTCCCGCGCCGTGGCCGGTGCGGGCGATGGCGTCCAGCCACAGGGCCGGGGAGGTGCCGTCGCCGGTGGCCGGGTAGGACTGCTCCAGCGCCCACGAGTCGACGGTCTTCAGGGCGCTGCCGGAGAGCACGCTCGTGGTGATCTTCGTGAGGCGCTTGGTCGTCCAGAACGTCGGGGAGAACTTGTCGGTGCACTTGGCGCCCGACGCGCACTCCTGGTCCAGCGGGGTGTCCGGCCAGTTCTTGGCGTTGGCGGTGGTCCGCTTGGCCTCGGCGCAGTCGAACGCCGTGGTGGGGACGCAGCGTTCGGCGGTGGTGAAGGCGACCCGGCCGGCCGGCAGGACGCCGAACAGCTTGTCGGAGCGCAGGCCGTAGTCGATGCGGGCGAGCTGCGCGGAGCGGGTGTAGGAGATCTGCTGGTCGGCCTTCATGTTCTGGCCGTAGAAGTTGGTCTCCTTGGCCCACCACAGGGTCATGGCGTCGCCGAGCGGGTCGACGACGTAGTCCAGGTTCCAGCGGTACGCCTGCGCGCAGTCGGAGTCCAGGAACGCGGTGGCGTGGCAGGGCTCGCCCGGGTGGTTGCCGAACACCGGAACCGTGAGGGCCGAGTGGGTGACGGTGCCGTCGGGGGCGCCGGGCAGCTTGTTCAGGCCGAAGTGGTACTGGGTGCCGTCGGTGGTGGTCAGGACCCAGTGCTCGCCGTCCTTGGCGCCGTTGGCCGCGCCGGTCCTGCGCTGGAGGCGGGAGCCGTCGTCGTCGGCGGGGCGCCAGTCGTCGGTGCCGTCCTTCTTGACGAGTTCGGTGGTGTTGCCGCCCAGGGACATCACGACATGGTCGGAGCCCCAGCACAGGTCGCCGCTGTCACCGGTGTTGTTGGGCTTCTGCTCGACGCCCTTGTCGTCCTTGATCGCGCCCTTGTCGTCCGAGCAGGAGCGGAAGCGGCGCTCGATGTAGCCGGGCTCGTAGTCCCAGCCCTCGGCGATCCAGGAGGACTGCGCGTTGGTGGAGGCGGTGCGTCCGTCGACCGCCTGGGAGGAGTAGGAGAGTTCGACCTCGGGCTGCGGGCCGCCGGGGACCTCGGGCGCCTCGATCGGGTAGCTCCAGGAGAAGCCGCCGGAGGACGAGCCCGCCGTCCAGGAGCCGGACGGCGACAGCGAGGTCGCCGCGTGACTGCCGCCGGGGCCGGAGGCCTCGGCCGCCGCCGCGAACACGACGGGCGCGGCGCTCGCGGTGACCAGCGCGGCGCTGCCCGAAACGGTGTGCGCGGACGCGTCGTTGGCGCCCGGCAGCGCGGTGCGGGTACGGCAGCGCTCCAGCGCAGGCGTGGTCAGCGCGCAGGCCGGAAGCCGGTAGAGGCGGAGCCGGGAACCCCAGTCGCCGCCGTAGGTGTCCTTGAACGACGCGTAGTCCAGCTCCAGTTCGACGGAGCCGGACGCGGCGGGACCCATGCCGTTCGTCGCGGGAGCCGCCGTGAACAGCAGCCCCTGCACGCCGGCCTTGCGGGCGGCGGCGGCGTCCTTGACCTGCACCTGCACGGCGCTCCCGGCGGCGGCAGCACGGGCCGCCTTGGCCGTCCTGCCCGCCTTGCTCGCGGCGGCGGCGGGCTGACGGACCTTCACCAGGCTGTTCAGTACGGGAGTTGTAGAAGTCGCCCCCGGTACGGCGCCTGCGGCGAGCGGCGCCCGCTTCGGCGGCTTGCCGCTCCGGTCCGTGACCAGGGTCGTGAAGGTACGGGCGGGGACGGTCCCCGCGGCGGGCTTGAAGGCGCCCGTGGCCTCGTCGCGCGTCGCGGGCCGCTTCTTGTCGAAGTCCCGGCCCGGGACGGACGGATCGCGCTTGACGTCGGCGATCCGGGTGCTCCCCGAGGCGGCGCTCGCGTCGTCGGGTATCAGCCCGACGAACAGCACGAGCCCCACGAACAGGGACGTGGATCTGGTCCAGTGCCCGAAATATCGCAACTGTCTTATCAGTTGGTCCACAAACAACCTCCCCGTAGTGAACACAGCTAGCGGACAGTAAGCGCTGTCGATCACCCTGGCAAGTAAAGGCAAGGCAATGCGACAATCCCCACTTCAGCCATGGAGAGGCAAAGTTTTGACCGGGTCGCGGTGTACTGTTCGGCGTCGCGGCCCAGGTCAAGGGCTCGCAGGCAACGGACTCCGGGGGGATTCGCCCATGCCAGAAACATCTCGAAGACAGCGCCGGACGCGCCGGAACAGGCGCTCCGCGGGCTCCGCGCTCGTCGCGGTACTCGTCGGCGGGGCACTCGGGCTGACGCCGGTGACACCACTGACGACTCCGGTGGCGCAGGCCGCGGACTCGACCACCTCGGCCGCGGACGCCGAGCAGGACGCCCTCCGGCAGGCCGCCGAGACCGGCGAGCCCGTGGAGGTGGCGTCCGAGCGCACCGAGACCAGCGAGACGCACGCCCTGCCCAACGGCAACTTCCGCCACACCCAGCACTCGCTGCCCGTCCGGGTGAAGCGCGAGGGCGTCTGGACGCCGGTGGACACCACGCTCGCCGAGACGGCGGGCCGGATCCGGCCGAAGGCGGCGCCCGGCCGGGTCACGTTCTCGGCGGGCGGCGACAACCGTCTCGTCACCCTGTCCGACCGGGGCGGCGAACTCGCCCTGACCTGGCCGACGGCGCTTCCCGAGCCGGTGCTCGACGGCGCGACGGCGACCTACCGGGAGGTCTTCCCGGGCGTCGACCTTGCGGTGAAGGCGAGCCTGGACGGGTTCAGTCAGGCGCTGATCGTGAAGACGCCCGAGGCGGCCGACCGCCCGGAGCTCACGGAGATCGACTTCGGCCTGCGCACCGAGGGCCTGGACCTGCGCAAGGACGCCGAGACGGGCACGCTCACCGCGGTCAACGCGGCCGGCCAGACCGTGTTCGCCTCCTCCACGGCCCGGATGTGGGACTCGTCGGGAACGACGGAGGAGGCGGCGGCCCCGGTCAAGGCACCGGCGGCGGCCTCGGCCGCGAAGTCGGCACAGTCGGCGACGTCGGCGCAGTCGTCCGGCGCGGCGAAGTCGCTGTCGTCCCGCACGGCAAGCACGGCAAGCACGGCGACCACCACCGCCGAGACCACCGACACCACAGGGCCCGCCACAGGCCCCTCCGACGGCCCCGCCGCCGATCCCTCCCCGCTCACCCCGGGCACCAAGAGCAGCGAGGTGGGCGTCGAAGTCGGCGCGAACCACCTCTCCCTGACGCCTGATCAGAAACTGCTCGACGCCCCGGACACCGAGTTCCCGGTCTACATCGACCCGCGGATGACCGGTACCCGCGAGGCCTGGACGATCGCCTACAAGCCGCACCCGACCAGCAGTTACTGGAACGGCACCGGCTGGGACGGCGGTACGACGAGCGAGGCGCGCGTCGGCTACGAGTCGTCCACGGGCGGCACGGCCCGCTCCTTCTTCCGCGTGGGTTCGAAGTTCCTGGCGGGCGTGAAGGTGATCGACGCGCAGTTCCAGATCACCGAGACGCACTCCTGGTCCTGCACGGCCAAGCCGGTCGAGCTGTATCTGACGAACCCGATCAGCTCGTCGACCACCTGGAACAAGCAGCCGACCTGGTCGACGCGCCAGGACAGCCGCAGCGTCGCGCACGGCAACGAGACCTTCGGCTGTCCGAACGCGGCGGTCGACTTCAACGCCAAGGACGCGGCGGTCAAGGCGGCGGCGAACAAGTGGTCGAACATCACCTTCGGTCTGCGCGCCCCGCAGAGCGCGGAGGACAACAAGGACGAGTTCTCCTGGAAGAAGTTCAAGCCGGACGCCAAGCTGATCGTCGAGTTCAACCGCCCGCCGAAGGCCCCGTGGGCGCTGGACACCATCCCCAGCACCAAGGTCGGCACGAACGAGTGCGGCAACGGCTCCTCGTACGTGACGGTCGGCAACACGGACGTGACGCTGACGGCGCAGGTGTGGGACCCGGACGGCGGTTCGGTCAACGTGCAGTTCCACCTGTGGGCGACCGGCAAGCACGCGGTGTCGCCGGGGATCATCTTCGACAAGCGGGTGAAGGTCACCGTCAAGTCGACCGACTCCAAGGGCGCGCAGGCGCGGATCGTCGTGCCCAAGGCGCTGCTCGACCAGCACAAGGGCGCGAGCGGTGGGCAGTTCTCGTGGAAGGCGCAGGCCGAGGACACCGCGGACGCGGCGTTCGCCTCCGACTGGACGCCGACGGCGGGCGCGGCCGGCTGCCGGTTCGGCTTCGACCCGAACGCGCCGAAGGTGATGCCGACGGTCGGCTCCAAGGACGACGTGTATCCCGAGACGACGCCCGACATCGAGCCGGTCGAGGGCGCGTTGGCGCGCACCGAGGGCACGTTCGAGTTCGGCGCGAACGGTGTGTCGGACACCACCGAGTACCTGTACAGCCTGGACCGCACCCCGCCGAGCGGTTCGGCCAAGCCGACGGCCAAGGGCGGCCCGGCGCAGGCGAAGGTCACCCCGCTGACGCCGGGACCGCACACGCTGTACGTGCGGCTGGTGGACGTGGGCGGCAACCCGGGCCCGATCTATCCGTACCGCTTCTACGTGAAGAGCCCGGGGGTCACGGACAAGCCCGGTGACGTCAACGGGGACGGCATGCCGGACCTGTTCGCCGTGGACGGCTCCGACAACCTGCGGCTGTACGGCGGGACAGGCGGCGGCAAGCTGGCGACGACGCTCCCGTTGTCCTCGGGCGGCGGCTGGAACGGCGCGCTGCTGACCCACCGCGGCGACTGGACCGAGGACTTCTACGAGGACCTGGTGGCCCGCCGCTCCGACGGCAAGCTGTGGCTCTACCCGAACAGCGGGCAGGGCGAGTTCACCGAGGACACCAAGCAGGAGGTTTACGTCTTCCCGGACCCGGAGACGGAGGTGGCGACGGACACCGCCGCCATCAGGCAGATCGTCTCGGTCGGTGACATCACGGCCGACGCCGAGGCGAACTACCCGGACTTCGTGGCGGTCATCGGCGACCAACTCTGGTTCCTGCCGGGCAGTTTCAGCGGCACGCTCGACTCCGGCTATCTGATCGGGAACGCGGGCTGGAGCGGGATGCAGCTCGCCTCCCCCGGCGATGTGGACGGCGACGGCTTCACCGACCTGATCGGCCGCAACACGGCCAACGGCGACGTGTGGCTGTACCACGGGCGCAGTCCGGGCGACGCGGACGGCGACGGGGTCTCCGACGGCGGCACCGACCCGGCGTCGCTGGGCGCGGGCTCCAACAGGACGGCGTACGCGACGGGTTGGACGACGGCGGCCCGGCCGCTGCTCACCGCCTCGGGCGACTCCAACGGCGACGGCGTCTCCGACCTGTGGACCACGACCGCCACCACCTCGGCGGGCCTGGACTTCGTACCGGGTCGGGCGAGCGGGCTCGTGGGCACTCCCGTCTCGGTCGGCACGACCGGCTGGCAGGCGATGAAGCTGCTGTCGTGACAGCCGCGCGGTAGGCGAGGAGGAGGCCGGTCGTCCCCTGGGGCGACCGGCCTTCGCCGTTCCCGCTGTGGATCTACTCCCTTGTCCTGCAAGAGACTTGACGGAACGTCACCTTATTTCTCTGACAGTCTCCCGACAGGCTCTCGACAGGAACCGCCCCTACGGTGCCGTGTTCATGACAGACACCTCAGAAACGCGCACCCCCGTCGCACGCCGGACCGTTCTCGTCGCCTCGGGGGCGACCGCAGCGGCCCTGGCCGTAGGCGCCGCTGCCACGTACGAGGCCCCCACCGCCGAGGCGGTCGACGCGGCTCCGGTCGCCGCCGCGGCCGTCTGCACCCTCACGAAGGAGATGACCGAAGGCCCCTACTACCTCGACGGACAGTACGTCCGCGCCGACATCACCGAGGGCAAGGCCGGCGTCCCGCTGAAGCTGACCCTCACGGTCGTCGACGACGACACCTGCGTCCCGCTGAGCAACGCGCTGGTGGAGATCTGGCACGCCGACGCCCTCGGCGAGTACTCCGGCTTCGTCGGCAGCAACGGGCACAGCGAACCGGACGACGGCACCTTCCTGCGCGGCGGCGTCCTCACCAACTCCAGCGGTGTCGCGGCGATCACCACGATCTACCCCGGCTGGTACCGGGGCCGCTGCATCCACATCCACATCAAGGTGCACACCGGCGTCACGCTCACCTCCGACGGCTCCTTCACCGGCGGCCAGGAGGTCCACACCGGGCAGCTCTTCATCAACGAGACGATCACGACCGCCGTCGCGAAGGTCTCGCCGTACTCGACGAACACGGTCGCCCTCACCACCCTCGCCCAGGACTCCATCTACGACGACGGGGGTGCCGCGTCCGGGCTCATGACCCTGACGGCGCTGGGCAGTTCGACGTCCGCCGGGTACGCGGGAACGCTGACCCTCGGCGTCGAGCGCTGACCCGGGCCTGACCCTCATCGGGTAACTCGCGCACTTTCAGCCTTATCTGACTGGGCGTCATCGACACTGCGGTGGCGTCCAGTCGGCGTGTCGCGGACGCTCAAGCCCTGGAACGCGCCGATCACCCGCTGGCTCGGATGTGCTGGTCGGCGGTTCACCGACGCCCTTCTTCCCTCCACCCTCACTCAGTTCGATGAGACACATGTGCGACCGCGCAAGGTCGTCGAACCGGCCCGTCCCGGTCGCGTCCAGGTTTCGTCCAGTTTCGGTCACTTGGCCTTCGCGGTGCCTCTCACGTGCCCGGCTATGGATCGCACGGCGCGTCGATCTCGCCGAAGGCCCGTTTCCACGCCCGCCGGGGCGGCGAAAACACGGCCCCACCCAAGACCGGACGGCCTGTCTCTTCCCGCCCGAAATGACATGCTGCTGAGGTGGTGGATACTGCTGTGAACGGGCAGGACTGGAGAACGGTCGCTGTTGTGGCCAGAACCAGCCATTCCCTGAAGCGGCCTGTTACCGCACCATAAGACGCATGAATAGCGACACTTCCACGCGGGAATTGTCAGTGCCGAGTGTGTTGTGCCCGTTTCCGGTCACATACGACGAGGCGGCGGCCGCCAAGGCGGACGACGAGATCGTCTCCTGGGCGCTGGGCCTCGACCTCTTCCCGGGACAGCGAAGCGAGCTGAGCGGGTACCGGTTCGGCACGTTCGCGGCGCTGACGCATCCGGACGCCGTCGACCACGACCACCTGATGCTCGCCGCCCGCAACATGACCGCGCTGTTCGCCGCCGACGACCACTACTGCGACGAGGGCATCGAGGGCGTCCGGCTCGCGATGAGCGCCTCGCGGCTCGCGGGGGCGCTGACCGCGCTGGAGAACGGTCCCCGGCTGTCCGACTGCCCCTCGACCGAGGACTTCGTCGGCAGCGACCCGGTGACCAGGTCGCTGCGCCTGACCGCCGAGCACCTCACCCGCCTGGGCACGGCGACGCAGGTGGGCCGGCTGCGCCACGAGACGATCGCCACGTTCCTGGCGATGGCGGCGGAGAACTCCTGGCGCATCGCCGGGCACGTGCCCGAACCCGCCGAGTACATGGCGCATCGCAAGTACAACGGGGGGATGGCCTGTCTGGTGCTGATCGACGTGGTCGGCGGCTACGAACTCACCGCCCGCGACTGGGAGGAGCCCGGCGTCCGGTCCCTGTCGCTCGCCGCCTCGCTCATGATCATGCTGGTGAACGACCTGTATTCGGTCGCCAAGGAGAGCGAGGACATCGGCAGCCACAGTCTGCCGACCGTGCTGTCCGCACGCCACGGCTGGTCCCTCGAGCAGAGCATGCGCGCGACCGGCGAACTCCACGACCGTCTCATGTGCGCGTACCTGCGCATGGAGCCCGAGGTCGCGCGCGGAGCATCGCCCGAACTCGCCCGCTATCTCACCGGACTTCGGCACTGGATGCGGGGCAACCTCGAATGGCACACCCTCACCGGTCGCCACAACAACCGCGAGGGACGCCCGACGCCCAGGACGGGACCGCTGGGCCCCACCCATGACCTCACCGAGGTGCGCCCCTCGACCGCCGCCGGCCTGTGCCCCCACTGCGGGGACGACCACCACCAGGACGCGGCCACAGCGGTGGCGTAGGGCGGTCAGGGGGCAACGGCCTGCCGCGTGGGCCGACTTCGCGGTCCACGCGGCGGGGTGAAGGTGACCCTAGGGCCGGGACCGGCCCACTCGGCCGGCTGCTTGGCCGGCTACTTGGCCGACTTGGCGGGGCACTCCTGCCAGGCCATGTGGTAGACGGTGCTGAGGTCGCCGTCGGTCGAGTCCATGGTCATGAAGCTGACCTTGTTCGACGGCGATGAGCCCGCGTTCACCCGGACCTCGGTGTTGATGTTGAAGTTGCGCTGAACTCCACAGGGAGCCCACACGAGTTGGGCCCAGTCGGTGACGTCGGACGCCTGCCAGTTGTCGTTGTACGCGCCGGTGAAGTTGTGGTTCTTGAACACCGTCTGCGACGAGCCCTGGAAGTAGTACGAGGACCGCTGCAAGGCGGTCGCGCCGCGCTGGAGCGAGGCGTAACCGCGGTAGTCCGCCTTGGCGATGGCGTAGGTGAAGCCCGAGGGCACGTGGACGACCAGGTTGAGCTGGCAGTTCTTGCGGAACGCCGTCGGGTTGGAGTCTCCGCCGACCTGCGCGAGGTAGTCGCTGTAGGTCACGGTGAAGGCGGTGTTGTCCTCGGAGACGGCGACCGCCGCCGTACCCGCGGGACAGCCGGAGCCGTTCACCGTCGCGACGTTGATGACGATCTTGTCCGGGGGCGGGTCGACGAACCCGGTGGACGGGTTGTGCGCGGGAACCGCAGCGGTCAGCAGAGCGGCTACAGCGCCGCCCAGGAGCAGCCCACTTGCCATGGTCTCTCCCCTTCGTTCGTTTCGGTGGGGGGTGGAGGTGCCCAGCTCCGCGCACAGCAACTTTGTGAAGGATCAATGGGGTTGCTGTGAAGAAAACAGGGCGCTCGCATCGTAAGGAGAGCACCGCGACGCGCCCAGGTGGAAGTCCGGCCATTCACCCTGGCCCGTTCACACGTCACCCGGCACAATGCCCGAACTTGCCCGTAAACAGCGGGAGTTGACCGCTGGTGACCGTTGGATCCCCAGGTCTCGCACAGCGCAGCGTTAAGGATTTCCTCAGATTCGCTCCTAGCTTTCTCGGCATGACGGAAAACAACAACAAGCACCGGCTCGACACATCCATGAAGCGGCGGCGGGTGCTGATCGGCGGTAGCGCGGTCGCCGCGGCCGGCGGGCTCGCGGTTGCCGGGTTCGCCTCGGCCGATACCCCGGGCGGGGGCACGGGGGTGTCCGCCGAGGTGAAGGCGTCCACGAGCGCCTCTGCGAGCAGCGGTGTCTGCACGCTCAACGCCGAGGTAACCGAGGGCCCTTACTCGCTCGACGGCGCGCTCGTCCGCGAGGACATCCGGGAGGACAAGGAGGGCTTCGAGGTCCAGTACACCTTCACCGTGGTCGACCAGGCCAACGACTGTGCGCCGCTCGCCGACGCCCTGGTGGAGATCTGGCACTGCGACGCCCTCGGCGAGTACTCCGGCTTCGTCGGCGGCAACGGACACACGGAGGAGGACAACGGCACCTTCCTGCGCGGCGGGCAACTGACCGACGCGAACGGCCAGTGCAGCATCACCTCGATCTGGCCCGGCCACTACGTCTCGCGCGCCGTCCACGTCCATATGCGGGTGCACACGGAGGTGACGCTCACCGACGACTCGTACACCGGCGGCGAGGTCATCCACACCGGTCAGCTCTTCTTCGACGCCGACATCAACGAGGAGGTCCAGGCGACCTCGCCGTACTCCACGAACACCACCAAGGAGACCGCCCTCGCCGACGACAGCATCTACGACGACGGAGGGGCGTCCTCCGGCCTCCTCACCCTCACCGCCCTCGGCACCAGCGTCTCCGACGGGTACAAGGCGACGCTGACGGTCGGCGTCAACTCCGCCTGATCTCAACGCCGTTCACAGGCGGCGGCGGTCCGACAGCCGTCGCCTGTGAGCGGAACAGCGCGCCCGGCCACCACATCCAGCGGCCGACGTCCAGGGTCAGCGCCGTGACCAGCACCGACCGGACGACCAGGGTGTCCAGCAGCACCCCGAACGCCACCACGAACCCCAGCTCGGCCGCGAACACCAGCGGCAGCGAGGCCATCGCCGCGAAGGTGCCGGCCAGGACCAGGCCCGCCGAGGTGATCACGCCTCCGGTGGCGGACAGGCCCGTCAGCGCGCCGCGCCGGGTGCCGTGCGCCGGCGCCTCCTCACGCACCCGGGTGACCAGGAAGATGTTGTAGTCGATGCCCAGCGCGACCAGGAACACGAACGCCAGCAGCGGGAAAGAGGCCTCCGCCCCGGCGAAGTGGAAGACATGGTCGAAGACC
The DNA here is from genome assembly GCF_900110755.1 of Streptomyces sp. yr375. Classification (GTDB taxonomy): domain Bacteria; phylum Actinomycetota; class Actinomycetes; order Streptomycetales; family Streptomycetaceae; genus Streptomyces. The sequence goes on along the minus strand of NZ_FOFF01000024.1, from coordinate 42,118 downwards.
AGGGCGCTCACCCCGAGGGCCGCTCCGTACGACAGGACGACCGTCGCCATCAGCAGCAGCGGCGCGACGATCGACCGCAGCAGCAGCGCGAGCAGCAGGAACACCGTGACCAGGACGATCGGGATGATCACCCGGGAGTCGCGGGCCGCCGCTCGCTGCGTGTCGACGACGATCGCCGTGCTGCCGCCGACCTGGGCGTTCGCGCCGTCGATCGCGTGGACCGCGGTCCTGACCCGCTCGACGGTGCGCATCGCGGCCCCGCTGCTGGGGTCGTCCGTCAGCTCGCCGAGCAGCATGGCCTCCCCGTCCTCGACGATCGGCGTCGAGACGGCGGCCACTCCCGGCACCCCGGACAGCGCGGCCCGCACCCGCTGCGCCGAAGCCGCCTTCGCCACGACATGGACGGGGTCGCCCGACCCGGCCGGGAAGTGCCGGGACCGGATCTCCTCGCCGACGGCCATCGGCGGCCTGCCGGTGAACTGGTCCGTGTTCGCCAGCCCGTCGGCCTTGAGCCCGAACGCCCCGACCGCCATGACCCCGAGGACGAGCGCGGTGCCGACCCACACGGCCCGGGGCCGCCCGGAGACAGCCCTGCCCACCCGGTCCCACACCCCGCCCCCGCCCCCGCCCTCAGTCTTCACGGCCGTACCGGTCGTTCCGTACGACGGTGTCAGCGGCCAGAAGATCCAGCGGCCGCAGACGACCAGCAGGGCCGGCATCAGGGTGACCATGGCGAGCAGGCCGACGAGGACGCCGACGGCGCAGGCCGGTCCGAGGCTCTGGGTGGAGTTGAGGGTGGCCAGCGTCAGCAGGGTCAGGCTGACCGCGACGGTCGCGGCACTGGCGACGATCGCGGGGCCGCAGCGGTGCAGGGCCTCGGCCATCGCCGCGTGCCGGTCCTCGCGTCGGCGCAGTTCCTCCCGGTACCGCGAGGTGAGCAGCAGCGCGTAGTCGGTGGCGGCCCCGAACACCAGCACCGTCAGAATGAAGCTGGTCTGCTTGTTGACGACGAGTCCGGCGTTCCTCGCCAGCAGGTAGATCACCGCCTCCGAGGTGACCAGGGCGGTGCCCGCGGTCAGCAGCGGCAGCAGGGGAAGCACCGGGCTGCGGTAGGTGAGCAGCAGGATGAGGACCACGACCGACGCGGTGATCGTCGTCAGGGCACCGCCGCCGCCGAAGGCCTTGATCGAGTCCGATGCGTAACCGGCCGGTCCGGTGACATGGAACCCGAGGCCGGGTTCGGCGTTGCGCTCGCCGACCTCGTTCAGCGCGTCGACGACCTCTCCGATCCCCTCCCAGCCCCGCTGGTCCTTGTGGACCTGGACGACCGTCTGGACCGCCTTGCCGTCCCGCGCCGGCGTCGGGCCCTGCGGCTCCCCGACGACGTTCTCGATGCTTCGGAAGGCCTCGGCGTCGGCCCGGGCCCTGGCCAGGTCGGCCGGGGTGACGCCGGTGGGCCGGTCGTAGACCACGATCGCGGGCAGGGTGTCCGCGAGCTGGAACCGCTCAACCCGTTCGACGATCCTGGTCGACTCCGCGTCGGCGGGCAGCCAGGCCGCGTTGTCGTTCTGCTCGACGTCGCCGAGCCTGCCGGCCAGCAGGAGCGCCGGGACCAGCAGGGCCGCCCAGAGCGCGAGGACGACCCACTTCGTCACCCGGCCGCCGGGCAGGGACGCTAGTTTTCGCATGGTGTGCGTCATGTCCTTTGCCTCGGGCCTCAGTTGACGTGAACGAGCTTGTCGGGGTTGGCGACGGTGTAGATCCCGCACACCCGGTCGCCGTCCGGGGTGAGGTCGAGGACCAGGACGGCGTAGGGGGCGTCACCGGCGAACAGCACGGCCGACGGGTCGCCGTTGACCCTGCGGTAGCCGACGGCGAGGCCCGTGCCGGAGCGCGGGGCGAGCGCGGCGAACAGGCGGGCGACCTTGTCCCGGCCGTGGACGGGGTGCAGGCCCGCCGCCCGGCTCTTGCCCCCGCCGTCGCTCCACAGGGTGACCTCCGGAGCCAGGATCTCCAGGAGCGCGTCCAGGTCACCGCCGAGCGCGGCGGCCAGGAAACGTTCCGTCACCTGCTGTCGGACGTGCGGGGCGGGCTCGTAGCGCGGGCGTCGGGCCTGGACGTGCTCGCGGGCGCGGTGGGCGAGCTGGCGGATCGCCGCGGGGCTGCGGCCGAGGATCTCCGCGATCTCGGTGTGCGGGTAGCCGAACACCTCGTGCAGGACGAACACCCCGCGCTCCAGCGGGGTCAGCGTCTCCAGGACCACCAGCAGCGCCATCGACACCGACTCGGCGCGCACGGCCGTATCGGCGATGTCTGCGATATCTGCCATGTCGGAGACCAGCGGTTCGGGCAGCCACGGCCCGACGTACGTCTCCCGGCGGCGGCTGAGGGCGGCCTGGTGGGCGAGGGCCCGGTTGACCGCGATCCGTACGAGATAGGCGCGCGGGTTCTCGATCGGCTCGGCGCTGGACGCCCGGTCCGTGGGCCTCTGGTTCCTGGCCGTCCACGACAGCCAGGTCTCCTGCACCACGTCCTCGGTGTCGGCGATGCTGCCGAGCATGTTGTAGACGATGGAGAACAGCAGTTCACGGTGGGCGCTGAAGGTCTGTGTCACCGAGTCTGGCGGGGTGTCGGACATACGTGGGGCCTCCCGTTGCGGACGTGTTCCGAACCGAGAGCGCACCAGGCGCCCGGAGTGTGACATCCACTCCCGACATGTGACCTACATCGCAAGCCGCACGACAGGTTTCGTATGCCTTACGGGGGTTACGGGTTCTCCCAGGCCGCCGGTTCCGCCGCCAGTTCCCGTACCGGGGCCGGGAGTTGGCCCGCCGCGATGTCGGCGATCGTGACGCCCTCCAGGATCCGGCGCACGTTCGCCCGCAGCGCGATCCACAGCGGGAGCAGGGGCTGCGCGGAGCCCGTGTACGTCAGGCCGGTCGGACGTTCGCCGCGGACGGAGACGATCGGGCCGTCCACCGCCCTGATCACGTCCGCGACCGTGATCTCGGCCGGGTCGCGGGCCAGCCGGTAGCCGCCGCCCCCGCCGCGCCGGCTGTCGACGATCCCGCCGCGCCGCAGGTCGCCGAGGATCCCCTCCAGGAACTTGTGCGGGATGTCCTGCTCGGCGGCGATCGACTCCGCCTTCACCGGGTCGCCGCCGCCGCGCCGTACGGCGAGCTCCAGAACCGCCCGTACCGCGTAGTCCGCCCGTGCCGAGATCCTCATGGCCCCATTGTGGGGTCCGCCGCTCGCGGGGGCCGCTGCTCCCGCTTCTCCCGGGCCCGCAGCGCCGCCCACAGCACGGCCCACGCGGGGACCAGGTACCAGGGCAGCGGCCAGGCCGTACGCCACCAGCCGGCGCTCGGGGAGACGACGGCTTCGACGGCGGCGGACGCCATGGCTGCGGCCAGGGTCCAGCACAGGAGCCTGCCCGCCCACCGCGCCGCCCGGCCCGGACGGTTCATGCCGCCAGTGTGCGGCAGGCGGCGCGGTGATCGGAAGCTCTGTGCCCCGCGCCCCGCGCCCGGTGCCCTCAGGCCGCGCTACGCCAGCCTGATCACGTTCCACGACATCGGTTCCAGGGTCGCCGTGAGCGTGCCGCCGTCCGTCAGCGCCGTGCCCTTCGCCGGGTGCGGGGCGACCCGCTCGGGGTCGGCGAGGGTGTTGCGGGCGTCCGGGTCGGCGTCGGCGAGCACGCTGTGCTCCACGACCGACGTCAAGTCCAGCCCGCTCAGGGCGACTTGGAGGGGCAGCGCGTCGCTGCGGCTGCGGTTGACGGCGAAGACGGTGACGGTGCCGTCGTCGGCGCGGACGGCGGTGGCGTGCAGCAGCTCCGCCTCGCCGTACTTCTTCGTCTCGTACGTCGGCGAGTCCACGCGTACGTCGAGGACCGTGCCCCGGCCGTACTTCGAGGCCTGCGCGAACGGGAAGAACGTCGTCTGCCGCCACGCCGGGCCGCCCGGCTCGGTGAGGATCGGGGCGATCACGTTGACGAGTTGGGCGAGGCAGGCGACCGTCACCCGGTCGGCGTGCCGCAGCAGCGCGATGAGGAGCGAGCCGAAGACGACCGCGTCCATGACGCTGTAGTTGTCCTCCAGCAGGCGGGGGGCCTCCGCCCAGTCCCGCGTGGCGGAGTCCTCGATCGCGTGCCACTCCGAGATGTACCAGACGTTCCACTCGTCGAAGGAGAGGTTGATCTTCTTCTTGGACTTGAGCTTCGCGCCGATGTGGTCGCAGGTGGCGACGACGTTCTCGATGAACGACTCCATGTCGACGGCGGAGGCCAGGAAGGAGTCGACGTCGCCGTCCTGCGGCTGGTAGTAGGCGTGCAGGGAGATGTAGTCGACCAGGTCGTAGGTCTCCGTGAGGACCTTCGCCTCCCACTCGGCGAACGTCGGCATGGACTGGCTGGAGGAGCCGCAGGCGACCAGTTCCACGGACGGGTCCATCTGGCGCATGGCGCGGGCGGTCTCGGCGGCCAGCCGGCCGTACTCCTCGGCCGTCTTGTGTCCGGTCTGCCAGGGGCCGTCCATCTCGTTGCCCAGGCACCACAGGCGGATGCCGAAGGGGTCCTTGTCACCGTGCGCGACCCGCAGGTCCGAAAGGGCGGTGCCGGCCGGGTGGTTGGCGTACTCCTGGAGTTCGAGGGTCTCCGCGACGCCGCGCGTGCCGAGGTTGACCGCCATCATCGGCTCGGTCTGCGGGCCGAGCCTGCGGAGGAAGGAGATGTACTCGGAGAGACCGAAGCGGTTCGTCTCCGTCGAGCGCCAGGACAGGTCGAGGCGGCGGGGGCGGTCTTCGGCGGGGCCGACCGAGTCCTCCCACTTGTAGCCCGAGACGAAGTTGCCGCCGGGGTAGCGGATGGCGGTGACGCCGAGTTCGCGGACGAGGTCGAGGACGTCCGTGCGGAGGCCCTCGGCGTCGGCCGTGGGGTGGTCCGGTTCGAAGATGCCCGTGTAGACGCAACGGCCCAGGTGTTCCACGAAGCTGCCGAAGAGGCGGGGGTTCACTTCGCCGACGGTGAAGGCGGGGTCGAGGGTGAAGCGTGCGGTTCGCATGGGCGCCTTTCCAAAGGGGATGCAATTCCAGAGGGGATGCGATGTTCCGTCGGCGGGTGCGGGCCCGTCGTCGCTGGTCGCGCCCACGCGGCGGAGCCGCGGAGAGACACGGTCCCGCGCCCCCGGGGCACCTGCCAACGTATCCGGCGCGGCCTGCGGGCAGTAGGTCTCGTGATCCCTCAACTGGGCCTCAACGATTCGCGTAGGCTCGAACGACTGTCGCAGGGCGGGTCTGGGAAGGGGAGCGGATGGACATCGCGGGCGTGCGCGGGAGGGCGGCCCGGATCGCCTCGGCGCTGCGGCGCGTGCGGACCGGACCGGCCATACGTGAACTGACCGGTGAGCTCTCCGCCGCCCTGCGGGCCCGTCCCGGGCGGCCGTACGGGGTGCGGGACGTGTGCCGGGCGCTGTGCGAGGAGCTGGCCGCACGGCGCGGCGGGCGGCACGTCGAGGTGCGGTTCGAGCGGTTCCCCGACGAGATCGAGGTGACCGGACTGTGGGTGGAGTTCCAGGACTTCGACCTGGTCATCGTCGAGGAGCGGGCCGAGGCCGTGCAGCAACTGGTCATCCTCGGCCATGAGTTGTGGCATCTGCACGCCGGGCACCACCAGCATCACGGGGCCGGCACGGCCGCCGCCGCGGCCCGCGCGTTCGCCGACCGGCCCGGCTGGCGGGACGCCGCCGCGGCCCTCTCCATCGCCGCCCGCAGCGGCTCCAGGGCGGAGGAGGAGGCCGAGGCCGACGACTTCGGCCACCGGCTCGCCGCCCAGTGCCGCCGCTACCTGGCGGAATCGGAGAAGGAGCGGTCCGACACCGGCGGGCCGGGCGGCGAGACGGCGGCGGTGCAGCGGACCCTCGGCTATCGCGGGGGGCGGGGTCCGGCGCGGTGAGCGACGGGATGTACGTCTCCTTCTGGCTGCCCACCGCCGTCCTGGGGGCCGCCCTCGCCATCAAGCTGCCCAGCATCCTCAAGCTGTGGCGGGACCCGCTGCTGCGTGCCGTCGGGGGCCTGCTGGTCTTCGCCTGCGCGGTGTTCGTGTTCGCCGCCCCGCAGACCATCGCCTGGACCAACCGGGTCACCGGCGTGCCGAACATCGCCGCGCCCTGGGTGTATTCGCTGCTCACCGCGTTGTCCGCGTCCTGGCTGCTGCTGGTCATCGCCTGGCGCAACAACCTCACCGAGCGCGCGGCCCAGACGCGGCGCGCGACGCGCTGGGTGGTCTCCGTCTACGCGGGTGTGGTGGCCCTGCTGTGGGTGCTCTTCGCGCTCGCCGACGTCCCCGTGGAGCAGATCCGCGACCTGGACACGTACTACGCCAACACGCCGTACATGCGCGAGGAGATCCTGCTCTACCTGCTCGCGCACACGGTGGCCTGCTCGGTCACCGCCCGGCTCGTCTGGAACTGGAGCCGCACCACCGGCCTGGACGCCTGGCTGCGCTGGGGACTGCGTTTCCTGGGCGCCGGCTATGTGACGAACCTGCTGTTCAGCGCGGCCAAACTGACGGCCGTCGGGGCCCGTTGGACCGGGCACGACCTGGACTGGCTGAACACCAGCATCGCCCCGTCGGCGGCCTGTATCGCCGCCACCCTGGTCGCGGTCGGCTTCATCGTGCCGCACGCCGGCCAGTACCTCCAGGAGCGGTGGCGGGTGCGCCGCCGGCACCGGAGCCTGCGGCCGCTGTCCCGGCTGATGCGGACCGTCACGGGCGGTCGCGAGCCGTTCGACCTGCGCGCCACCCCGGAACTGCGGCTGATCCGCCGCGAGACGTTCATCCGCGACGCGCTCCTGCAACTGTCCCGGCACCTCGACGACGACCTGCGCATCCGCTCCTACGACGCCGCCGTCGCCCTCGGCGTCGAACGCGGCCGGGCGCAGGCGCTGGCCGCCGCGGTGACCCTGCTGGACGCCATCGAGACGCGCCGCCACGGGCAGCAGCAGCCGACCACGCCGGACACCCCGGACACTCCGGGTTCCGCAGGCACGGTGTGCCCGCCCACCTCCGGCCCGGACACCACCTACCTCCTCCGGGAGATCCTGGACGTGTCCCGTGCCCTTCGGCACCCCGTCGAACTTCAGGCGGTCCGCGCCCGCGCGGTCGCCCCGGCAGAGAGCTTGTCCACGCATGAGTGAACCCTCCAACCCCGCCAGAACCGCCGTAGTCCTGGGGGGATCCCATGCCGGCATGCTCGCGGCACGCGCCCTGACCGGCCTCGCCGGCCTCGCCGACCGGGTCGTCGTCGTCGAGCGTGACGTACTGCCCGACGGCCCCGCCCCCCGCAAGGGGCTGCCTCAGGCCCGGCACGCCCACATGCTGTGGTCCGGCGGTGTGCGGGCGGTGACGGACCTGCTGCCGGGCATCACCGAGGCGCTGCACGGCGCCGGGGCGCGCCGGACGCCGGTCACGACGGACATGGTCGCCCTGGGCATCCGGGGCTGGTTCCGCCGCTGGCCCGAGTCCCACCACGTGCTCCTGGCCGGCCGCGACCTCCTGGACGCGACGATCCGCGCCCAGGTCCTGGCTGACCCCCGGGTCGAACTCCTCACCGGCACCGAGGTGTTGGGGCTGGTGAGCGACATGGCGGTGCGCGCGGGGGCGGTCACCGGGGTGCGGGTCAGGTCGCGGGACGGCGGCGAAGTGCGCGTCGTCGAGGCCGACTTGGTCGTCGACGCGACCGGGCGCGGGTCCCGGGCGGGGCAGTGGCTGGCGGAGTCGGGGTGGGGCGCGGTGGAGCGGCGGGAGGTGGACTCCGGGCTGGCTTACGCCAGTCGGCTCTATCTCGCGCCCGAGCAGGCGCGCTCCGGGTACCCGATCGTCAACGTGCAGCCCGACCTGCGGGACGGTGGCCCGGGGCGGGCCGGGTTTCTGCTGCCCATCGAGGACGGCCGCTGGATCGTCACCCTCAACGGCACCCGGGGCGGCGAACCCTCCCCGGCCAACGACGACTTCGTACGCTTCGCGCGTGAGGAGCTGCGGCATCCCGTCATCGGTGAACTCCTCGAACAGGCCGAGCCGTTGTCCGACGTGTCGTACACCCGGGCGACCGTCAACCGCCGTCACTTCTACGAGCGGATGCCTGCCTGGCCGGAGAACTTCGTGGTCCTCGGCGACGCCCTCGCCGCGTTCAACCCGCTCTACGGTCATGGTCTCGCCGTCGCCGCCCAGAGCGCGGTGCTCCTGCGGGACGTCGTCCGGCGGCACGGGTGGGGCACGCCCGGCCTCACCCGACGTGTCCAGAAGGCGCTGGCCCGGCCGGTCGGCACCGCCTGGGACCTCGCCGTCGGCCAGGACGTGTTCTATCCCGACGCGACGGCCAAGGGACCCACACTCCGGGACCGGCTCGTGGCGGCGTACGTCAGCCGGCTGATGCACACCGCCACCGGCAACGGCCGGATCGCCCGCCGAGTGACAGACGTGACCTCACTGGAACGCGGCCCGGAGGTACTCCTGAGCCCGTCGGTACTGGTGGCAGCCGCGATGGGCCCATGGAAACCGGCACTGACCGGACCACCACTGACGAGCGACGAGCTGAAACGGGCGGGGTTGCGCTAGCGGGGCCAGCGGGGGGCCGGGGCCCGGTCAGCCCGCGAAGGACGGTTGGGCCAGCCCCTTCCCCGCGCCCGGGACCACCAGCAGTGAACCCGCGACCGGGTGCGGGGACGTGAGGCCGACGCGGGCCGTGGTGACGTACAGGTCCGTCAGGTCCGTGCCGCCGAACGCGCAGGCCGTGATCCTGGGGGTGGGGAGGGTGATCACGCGGTCCAGTGCGCCGGTCGGGGTGTAGCGGCGTACCGCTCCCCCGTCCCACAGCGCCACCCACACACAGCCGTCGGCGTCGACGGTGAGGCCGTCGGGGTAGCCGGCGCCGTCCTCGATCTCGACGAAGGGCCGACGGTCCCGGACCCGCCCGTCCGACGCGTCCGCCGTGTAGGTGAAGACGTCGATGCGGCGCGTCGGCGAGTCGATGTAGTACATCAGCGTGCCGTCCGGGCTCCAGCCCGTCCCGTTGCTCACCGCCACGTCGTCGAGGATCGCCTCGGGCGGCCCGTCGCCGGTGAACCGGGACAGTGTGCCGCCGCCCGGAGCCTCGTCGTAGCGCATGGTGCCGGCCCACAGGGAGCCGTCGGGGGCGACGGCGGCGTCGTTGGCGCGGCGGCCGGGGACCGGCTCGTGGTGCAGCCAGCGGAAGCCGTCGTCGGGGTCGAGGAGGCCGACGCCGTCCCGCAGGTTCAGGACCAGGCCGCCGCCCGCGCGGGGCTTGGCCGCGCCCACGTGCTGGTCGGTCACCCGGACCGTGCGGCGGCCGGTCGCGGGGTCGTAGGTGTGCAGGCGGGCGCCGAGGATGTCGAGCCACAGCAGGCGGCCGGTGGCCGGGTCCCAGGTCGGCCCCTCACCGAGGGTCGCCTCGGCCCGCACGGCGACTTCGTAGGACGGGGACGGGGACGTTGTCGTCATGCCACGCTCCGGTAGCCGAGGAGCTCGGACAGCTCGGCGGCGCCCTTGGCCGCGAGCTGCTCCAGCTCGCTGCGGCGCTCGTCGCTCCAGCGGATCATCGGCACCGAGATGGACAGCGCGGCGACGACCCGGCCCGTGCGGTCGCGGACCGGGGCGGCGACGCAACTGACGTCCGGGTTGGACTCCCGGCTCTCGACCGCGACGCCCCGCTCCCGGATCTCCGCCAGGGCCTCGCGCAGCGCGCCGGGGTCGGTGATGCTGTTCGGGGTCATCCGGACGAGGTCGGCGTCGTCGGGGACGCGCGCGCTCAGCTCCGGCTCGGGGAGCGAGGCCAGCAGCATCTTGCCGACGGAGGTGCAGTGGGCGGGAAGGCGACGGCCCGCGGCCGAGACCATCCGGACCGCGTGCGTGGAGTCGACCTTCGCGATGTAGATGACATCGGTGCCCTCGAGGATCGCGACGTGGACTGTCTCGTCACACGTTTCGGCGACCGAGCGCGCGACCTGCTGACCCTCGGCGGCGAGATCGAGCTGCTCGGCGTAGCGGCTGCCGAGCTGGTACGGGCGGACGCCGAGACGGTACCGTCCGGGCTGTCCGGGCACCGCGACGATGTACGACCGCGCGGAGAGCGTGGTCACCAGTTCGTGCACGGTGGTGCGCGGAAGCTGCAGCTTGCGCACGATATCGGGGGCGGAGAGCGAACCGTCCCCGTCGAGGAAGAGCTCGAGAATGTCGAGAGCTCGGGTCACGGCAGGTACGAGACGTCCCACGACCGGCCCCTCCCTTCGTAGTCGTCTTCAGTGGCGGTGCGGTGGCCATACGGTGATCGTGTTCGAGATTTCAACAGGCGATCGGCATGACGAACATGACGACCACAGGCTGTCATAGCGCGTCGCGCCGGGCAATGGTCGTGAATCGTGAGGACAGGTACTTCGCCTCCGCGTTTGGGCCAGGATGGTGCGCATGCCGACTCAGAAACGACTCGCCGGCTCCTTCACGCCGCTCGATTTCGAACTGGTCCTGCTGCGCCGCATGGCCGACCACAACCCGGATCTGGTGGAGAACGCCCGCCACCAACTGGGGGTCTCCCTCGCACAGATGCGAGAGGCCAACAGACGCTGGCAGGCGATGACGCACTCCCCGCACGCCCGGGGCGCCCTCTCCCGCTACCGAGCCGTCCTCGGCGAGCCCACGTCCCGCACGCCCCGCCGCGTCGGCGACCTCGACTGCGAGGCCTGGCTCTGGCCCATGTCCTACTGGCCCGACCTGCACTTCGAGGTCCTGCTCGCGCCGAACGGCAGCGTCTGGAACGAATGGCTGGTCCGGGCCCCCGAAGGCGAGCCGCCGCCCCTCAAGTCCCTCGACGACCTCGCCCCCTGGTCCTGCACGGTCGACGAGGTCGCCCGCGCCTTCGCCCCGGCCCGCCCGCTGGAAGGCACCGCCCCCACCCGCTGGGGCCTGGCCTTCACGGCACCGGACAGACACGGGGAACCCCAGGACGTCATCGCCGAGTTCACCTGGGGCCTGCTGCAACGGCTGACGGTGAGGGAGTAGCCCGGTCCGGAGGCCGGGCAGGGGGTGGCGGCCGTCAGGGGGCGGTCGCCGCCGCCAGGATCGCCGCCGCGACGACCGGCACCGACTCCGGGTGCAGGAACAGGAACAGGTTCGGCTCGACCAGTTCCAGTTCCATCACGCACGGCTGCCCGTCGTCGCCGTCCACGAGGTCGACCCGGGCGTACAGCAGGTCGGGCGACTCCGGTACGGCGGCCAGGGCGCGTTCGGCGACGGCGAGCTCGGCCGGGGTCGGGGTCCAGGGCTCCAGACCCGGGTGGGCGACCTTCACCGCGTCGAAGGCGGTGCCGGGAGCCAGCACCGCCCGCTTACGGCTGGCGTGCAGCAGGCGTCCGCCGAAGTACTGCACGGCCCGCTCACCGCCGGTGTCGATGCCGCGCACATACGGCTGCACCATCGCCGTCAGCCCCTCGGCGTGCATCCGCGCGAGCTGCCGTACGGCAGTCTCGTGCTGGTCGGGCGTGTAGCGGGCGGCATAGCGGGCGCCGGCGCCGGAGGTCGGCTTGACGACGTACTCGTGATCGGCGGGGAGGTCGGCCGGGTCGCCGGGCGCGAGGTAGCGCGTCGGGACGGTCGGCACGCCGGCCGCCGCCAGCTCCCCCAGATACCGCTTGTCGGTGTTCCAGCCCACGACGGCGGCCGGGTTGGCCAGCCGGGTGACGCCCCCGACCTTCCGCGCCCACGCCGTGAACTCGTCCGCACGCCAGGAGTAGTCCCAGGTCGAACGGATGACGACGAGGTCGTAGGACCCCCAGTCGACGTCCGGGTCGTCCCAGAACACCCCGTCCGCCTCGGCCCCGGCCGCCCGCAGGGCCGCCGCCAACACCGGCAGATCCGCGTCCCGGCTGGGCTCGGGCCGGGGGTCATAGGTGACGAGTGCGACACGGGCCACGACGGACTCCCTCTTCGTACGACTGTCCGATACCCGATCATCTCTCGGATCTTCCGCCGCCTGACAGGTGGGGGTGCGGTAGGTGGGGTAGAAAACGGTTTGATCGTGTCCCGCAGCCACCAGGAGCCCGTCCCGTGTCCTCGCCCTCGGCCTCATCCCCGTCGTCGCCTTCGTCCTCTTCATCGCCTTCGTCGCCCCTGTTCCCGGCTCTGACGGGTGCGCCGTCCGGTCGGCCCGCCCTGCGGTTCGGGGCGCGGTCGCTGACGTATGCCGAGCTCGCGGCGGCGGCCGGTGCCGTCGGGGAGCGGGTTCGGGGGGCGGGGCGGGTCGCCGTGTGGGCGACTCCGTCGCTGGAGACGGCCGTCGGGGTGGTGGGGGTGCTGCTCGCCGGGGTGGCCGCCGTGCCGCTGAACCCGAAGTCGGGCGACAAGGAGCTCGGGCACATCCTGTCCGACAGTGCGCCGGGGGCGGTGCTGGCGGCTCCGGGTGATGAACTGCCGGAGGCCTTGCGGGAGTTGGAGCGGATCGACGTCGACGTGGACGAGGTCGGGGCCGGGGCGTCGGGTGGGGAGGTCGAGGAGGGTGACGCGGCGGCGCTCGTCGTGTACACCTCCGGGACCACCGGGCCGCCCAAGGGTGCGGTGATCCCGCGCCGGGCGGTCGCCGCGACCCTGGACGCGCTCGCCGACGCCTGGCAGTGGACCGGGGAGGACGTCCTCGTGCACGGGCTGCCCCTGTTCCATGTGCACGGGCTGGTGCTGGGGGTGCTCGGGCCGCTGCGGCGGGGCGGGTCCGTGCGGCATCTCGGGCGGTTCGACACGGACGGCGTGACGCGGGAGCTGAGCAGCGGCGCGAGCATGCTGTTCGGGGTGCCGACGATGTACCACCGCATCGCCGAGGCGCTGCCCGCCGACCCCGCGCTGGCCAAGGCGCTCGCCGGGGCACGGCTGCTGGTGTCCGGTTCGGCCGCGCTGCCCGTGCACGACCACGAGCGGATCGCGGCCGCGACCGGCCGGCGGGTGATCGAGCGGTACGGCATGACGGAGACGCTGATGAACACCAGCGTCCGTGCGGACGGGGAGGCGCGGGCGGGGACCGTCGGGCTGCCGCTGCCGGGCGTGGAGCTGCGGCTCGTCGAGGACGACGGGTCGGAGGACGGGGCGGATGGTGGGGCGGACGGCAGTGCGGTCGGCGGGTCGGTCGTCGTCGCTTATGACGGGGAGACCGTCGGGGAGATCCAGGTGCGCGGGCCGAACATGTTCACCGAGTACCTCAACCGGCCCGAGGCGACGGCCGCCGCCTTCACCGCCGACGGCTGGTTCCGGACCGGCGACGTGGCGGTGCGCGATCCCGACGGGTATGTGCGGATCGTCGGGCGCAAGGCCACCGACCTGATCAAGAGCGGGGGTTACAAGATCGGGGCCGGTGAGATCGAGAACGCGCTGCTGGAGTATCCGGGGGTGCGCGAGGCCGCCGTCACCGGGGAGCCGGACGCGGACCTCGGGGAGCGGATCGTCGCGTGGGTCGTGCCGGTGGATCCCGAAGCGCCGCCGACGGAGGGCGAGTTGGCCGACCACGTCGCCCGGCGGCTCGCCCCGCACAAGCGGCCCCGCGTGGTGCGGTACCTCGACGCGCTGCCCCGCAACGACATGGGGAAGATCATGAAGCGGGCGCTGCCGTCATGACGACGGCACGGGCGACGGCACGGGCGAGCGCGCGGGAGATCATCGCCTTGGTCGCCGACGAGTTCCACGAACTCCCTTACTCCGAGGCGGACTTCGCGCCGGACGGCCCCCTCGGCTGGCCCGGCTACGACGCCTCGCGCGAGCGCGCCGCCCGGCGCACCGGCGAGTCGGAGTCCGTCGTCTGCGGCACCGCGCGCGTCGAGGGCACCGGGGCCGTCCTGATCGCCTTCGAGTTCGGCTTCCTGGGCGGTTCCCTGGGCGAACGCACCGGCGACCGGCTCGAGGCGGCGTACACGTACGCCCGTGAACACCGGCTGCCGGTCGTGCCGTTGGTCGCCACGGGCGGCAGCCGGATGCAGGAGGGCATGCTCGCCCTCACCCAACTGCAGCGGGTGGCACGGCAGTCGGCGCTCACGAGAGAGGCCGGGCTGCCGCAGATCGCCGTCCTGCGGGACCCGACGACCGGCGGCGGCTGGGCCACCCTGGGCGCGGGAGCCGACGTGATCCTGGCCCTCCCGAACGCCCAAGTGGGCTTCGCCGGCTCCCGAGTCCGCCCCCGGGACGCCGACCCGTCCGCCTACACGGCCGAGTCCCAGGTCGCGACGGGAGCGGCGGACGCGGTGGTGCCTGCGGCGGAGCTGCGGGGCGTGCTGGGGTTGTGGCTGCGACTCCTCACGGGCGGGATGGCGGGGGCGGGCGACGCGGGGCGCGGGATCGAGCCTGCGCCGGTGCCCGAGGCGCTCGGGGGGACGGGGGTGTCCGGCTCCGGGTGGGACGCGGTGGTGCGGGCGCGGGCGGTGGATCGGCCTCGCGCGCCGGCGTACCTGGACGGGTACTTCGGTCAGCGGGCCGGCATCTCCGGGGACCGGTGCGGCGGGGTCGACGCCGACGGGATGCTGTGCGGGTTCGGCGAGCGTCAGGGGCGTACGGTCGCGTACGCCGCGCAGACCGGGGCGGCGACCCGGCCCGCCGGTTACCGTACGGCCGTCCGGCTGATCCGGCTCGCGGACCGGCTCGGGATCCCGGTGCTGACCCTCGTGGACACCCCGGGCGCGGCCAACGACGCGGCGGCCGAACGGCAGGGCGTGGGCGCGTCGATCGCCGAGCTGTTCGGGGCGGTCGCCACCGCGCGGACGCCGATCACCACGCTGGTGATCGGCGAGGGCGGTTCCGGCGGGGCGCTCGCGCTGGCCGCACCCGGCCGTACCTGGGCCGCGCCGGACAGCTACTTCTCCGTCATCGCACCGGAGTCGGCCGCCGCCATCCTCAAGCGGCCACCGGAGGAGGTCGAGGCGACGGCGGACCAACTCCGCATCCGGCCGCAGGACTTGGCGGCCCTGGGCGTGATCAGGACCGACGAGGCCGACTGACCGAATGACTGAACAGGTGAACTGGTGAGCGACTGAACGGGTGAACGGCTGAACTCGGGGGACAATCTCCGGCACCGTCCGTGACAATGGATGTGCACAGAGCCTCAGTTGATCGGGAAGGGTTACGGGGACACCGTGGACGGACTGGTGGAGTTCAAGACCGACGACGGTGCCGTGGTCGCCGTCGAGGCGATCACGGAGCAGCGGCCCGGGTCACGGCTGGTGGCCCGGGGCGACGGTACGGTCCAGGCGGCCCGCACCTTCGAAGGCGCCCTGGAAGGCGTGCGCGCCGCCGCCGAGTCGGCGCTGCGCGTCTTCCGCGACGGGACGTTACGGCCGGACGGCGTGGAGATCGAGTTCGGGGTGAAGCTGTCGGCCGAGACGGGCGCGATCATCGCCAAGGGCACGGCGGAGGGCCACCTCGTCGTACGACTGACCTGGTCACCGCCCTCCCCCTCATGAACCGCACGAACCGCGTGAACCTCACGAGCGGTGTGAGGGGTGTGCGCAGCGCCGAGTGGCACGCCCGGATCGACTGCGCCGGGCAGGTCGCGGGCGCGGGCTTCCTCGTCACCCCGCGCCGGGTGCTGACCTGCGCCCACGTCGTGCACCAGGCCGCCGCCGGCACGCTGACGGTGACCTTCACCGAGCGCCCCGGCTTCCCCGCCGTCCCGGCCCGGGTGGTCGCCGACGGCGGCTGGGGCGGCGGCACGACCGACCTCGGCGACCTCGCCGTCCTGGAGCTGGCCCACGAGGTGCCGATCGCCCCGGCCGCGCTCGCCCCCGTGGACACCGCCCACGGCCACCGGCCCGACCGCCCGGACCTGCCCCGCAAACTGTTCGTCTACGGGTTCCCGGTCGGCTCCGACGAAGGCACCCTCGCCGAATACCGCATCACCGCACCCCAGTTGCTCAACCGCGAGTGGATGCAGTTGGAGGCCTGGCAGCCGGGCGGGCAGCCGCTCGCCCCCGGGTTCAGCGGCGCGGCCGTCACCCTCGTCGAGACCGGCGAGGTCATCGGCATGGTCACCGCGGCCTCCGGCGAGCGGGGCGTGCACAACGGGCGGATGATGCCCACCGAGGTCATGGCCCGCTACTGGCCCGCCCTGGAGGGCCTGGTCCCCACCGCCGACCACCGCACCGCCGACCGCGCCCGACTGCGCGCACTCGTCGAACGCGCGGTCCGGGCCGGCCTGGACGGCGATCCCGGGCGACGCGTACGGCTCTACGAGGCCGCGCGCGGCGCGCTGGACCCGGACGCGCCCGAGGAGGGGTTCGACTCCCTGTGGTCGGCGGCCCTGTTCGTGCTGTGCGAGATCGACGGCGTGGACGCGGCCACCACGGTCACCCGCTTCACGGCCCACCTGGAATCCCTCGTGGCCTCCCGTTCCCCGGCGCACAGCGCCGTCGAGCCGGCCGCCGCACCCGACTGGTCGCCCATCCTCGTCGACCTCCAGCACAGCGGCGCGGGCGACGGGCACGTCCGCGTCGAGGTGTCCGCGTACAGCGGAGGCCGCCGGCATCCGGTCGGCTCCGACACCGTCCCGCAGGCCGGGCTGCGCGCCTACGTGC
The DNA here is from genome assembly GCF_900110755.1 of Streptomyces sp. yr375. Taxonomy (GTDB): domain Bacteria; phylum Actinomycetota; class Actinomycetes; order Streptomycetales; family Streptomycetaceae; genus Streptomyces. The sequence goes on along the minus strand of NZ_FOFF01000024.1, from coordinate 25,510 downwards.
AGGACCGGATCGAGGCCGCCTTCCGGTATCTGACCCCCGGCTGCGACGAGTTGATCGCGTTCGCGCTGCCCCGCGACTGGATCGACCTGCCCGTCGACCGCTGGGCCAGCACCCCCGACGACGACACCCCGCTCGGCTGCGTGTACCCGCTCGTCGTCACCGACCAGGCCCGCCGCCGGGCGAGCGTCCGGCACCAACTCACCCGGGTGTGGAAGCGGTTGGACTCCGTGCCCGGCGCGCGCGTGCACCGCGTCGAGTGCGGCAGCCCCGAGGAGCCCCGCCGGCTCCGGATGCGACTGCGCCAGGACGACGCCTGCCTCGCCGGCTTCGCCACCGCCCCGGCCGCGCCCCGCACCCGCCCGCACTTCGACACCTCCCTCAACGCGCCCGCCCCGATGGTGATCTGGTCCCGCGAGGGCTGCGCCGCCGGGCCTGACGAGCCCTGCGCCGGCGGGGACGGCTGCGCGGGCAAGACCTTCCTGGACGAGCTCGACACCTGCCTGACCGACATCCCGCCCGCCCAACTCCCGCGCCGGGTGCTGGCGTTGCGGGAGGAGGCCGACGCGGAGGACGGCCACTGGGCGCACGCCATCCAGCTCCTGTGGGACGACCCGCGCGTCTTCACCGACCCGCACGGCGAAGCACCCGCCCACACCCACTCCCCCGTGGCCTGAGCCACCCCCACCGCCAAGTCACGTAGAGCCGCGCCGAGTTCGGAGAACCATGCCCCACTGGTCCGTCTACACCGGGAACAGCGAGCCGCACGACGGCATCGACCGGCTGCCCGCGCCGCCGCCCTGGCGGGCGTTCGACGGCGAGCCCGTCGTACCGCCGCCCCTGGACGCCGACGACGAGGCCGCCGTCTCCCCCGACCGGGTCCACCGAGCCCGCTCCTACGTCGCCACCCCGGAGAGCGTCCAACTCGTCAACGCGGCCCTGGTGCTGCGCCGCCCCCTGCTGGTCACCGGCCCGCCCGGCACCGGCAAGTCCTCCCTGGCGTACGCGGTGGCACGGGAGTTGGGGCTCGGGCCGGTGCTGCGCTGGAACATCACCAGCCGCTCCGCGCTGTCCGACGGCCTCTACCAGTACGACCCGCTGTCCCGGCTGTACGCGGCCCGGCAGGCGGCCCGCACGGGGCAGGACGTCCAGGAGGCCGGCGGCGTCGAGGACCACCTGCGCCTCGGCCCCCTCGGCACGGCCCTCCTCCCGTACGACCGTCCCCGCGCCCTGCTGGTCGACGAGATCGACAAGAGCGACCTCGATCTGCCCAACGACCTGCTGAACGTCCTGGAGGAGGGCCAGTACGACATCCCCGAACTCCTGCGCGCCGCCCGCCACTCCGCCGCGGACGTCACCGCCGAGGTGCTGGCCGACGGCTCGGACTCCCCGGTCACCGTCACGCGCGGCCGGGTCCGCTGCCGCGCCTTCCCGTTCGTCGTGCTGACCAGCAACGGCGAGCGCGAGTTCCCGCCCGCCTTCCTGCGCCGCTGTGTCCGCCTGAAGCTGCGCCGCCCCGACCGCGCACAGCTCACCGAGATCGTCCGGGCCCACCTCGACACCCCGCCCGGCGAGGCGGAACGCCTCATCAGCCGCTTCCTGACCCGCGCCGCCGACGGCGAACTCGCCACCGACCAACTCCTCAACGCCCTCTACCTCACCGGCGTCACCGGCCTCGACACGGACTCCCGCGACGCCCTCGCGGAACAACTCATGCCCTACCTGAGCACCACGGCGGACGGCGATGGCTTCTGACGCCCCGCCGCCACAGGACACTCCGCCGCCGGAAGCCGTGCAGTCAAGGGACACCTCTGCCCTCGCCCGGCTGACGGCTCTACTGACCGACACGTCGGACACCGCGCCGACGGCCCGCGAACTGGCCGAACTGCTGTGGCTGGCACGGGAGTTGGAAGCCCCGGCCCCGATGGAGACCTCCGGCGACCCGAACCCGGACCCGGACGCGAACACCGACCCGAACGGCACGGTGGCCCCACCGCCCCTCACTCAAGTCGCCCCCGAGGAACGGCAGTCAGCGCCCCAGCCCCCGTCCCCCACCAACACCGCCACCCCGACGCCCACTCCCACCGCCCGAGTCCCCCTGCACCTCCCCACCCCGCACCCGCCGACGGACGACACCCTTGCACGCACCGCCACCAGGCACCTCCTCGCGCCCGCGCCCCCGATGCTCCCCCACCCCCTCGCCCTGCAACGGGCCCTGCGCCCGCTGAAGCGCACGGTGGCGTCGGCGCGGGCCCGGCTCCTCGACGAGCGGGCGACGGCCGACCGCATCGCCCGGCTGGGCGCGCACCCCGACGTCTGGCTGCCCGTCCTGCGTCCCGCGCGCGACCGCTGGCTGCGCCTGAGCCTCGTCCACGACACGGGCCCGACGATGCCGGTGTGGCGGCCCCTCGTCCGTGAACTGCACACCGCCCTGGCCCAGTCGGGCGTCTTCCGCGCGATCACCCTGCACCCGGCGACGCCCGACGGCCGGGCCCGGCACGTGCCCGACCCGGCGGACGGCCGGACGGTCACCCTGGTCGTCAGCGACTGCATGGGCCCGCAGTGGCGCCCCGGCCCGGCGGGCGACCTCTGGTACGCCACCCTGCGGCACTGGGCGACGCGGATGCCGCTGGCCGTCGTACAGCCGCTCCCCGAGCGTCTGTGGCCCACGACGGCCCTGCCGGCCGAGCCGGGTCTGCTGTCCTCCCCCACCACGGCGGCCCCGCTCGCCGCCCTCACCTTCACCCCGTACGACCCCGAGGCCGAGCCCGCACCCGCCGCCGCGTTCCCGCTGCCCGTGCTGGAACCGGGCGCGCCCTGGCTGGCCAACTGGGCGGCGCTGGTGGCGGGACCCGGCGGCGGTCACGCCCCGGGCGCGGCGGCCTGGCTCCCGCCGGCCCCCACCCCGCCCTCGCCCGCCGAACCGGGGACCCCCGACCCGGCCTCCCTCCCCGCCCAGGACCTGGTGCTGCGCTTCCGGGCCACCGCCTCCCCGGAGGCCTTCCGGCTGGCCGGTCACCTCGCGCTCGCGGTGCCGTCCGTGCCGGTGATGCGGCTGGTCCAGCGGGCCGTGAACCGGGATCCGCGCCCGCAGCACCTGGCCGAGGTGATCCTCAGCGGCATGCTCACCACCGCCCCCGGCCCACCCGGCTCCTACGACTTCCGCCCCGGCGTACGCGACCTCCTCCTGCGCACCCTCCCCCGCACGACCCGAGGCCGCACCCGCGAACTCCTCGACCGCATCGGCGGCCTGATCGACGACCAGGCGGGCTACGCGACGGGCGGGTTCCCCGCACAGGCAACCACCCCCGAGGCCAACGGCACCGACGCCCACGCCGACTCCGACACCGCCCCGGCGTTCGCGAGGGTGAGCGAGGAGACCGTGCAGCGGCTGGCCGGGGACGGCGAGGAACCCCCCGTACCCCCCGTACAGGAGCCCGACGGCCCCCTGCACATCCGGATGCTGGGCCCGCTGCACATCAGCCGATCCCCGGAGCCCCTCCCCACGTCCCCACCCGCATCCCTCCCCCTCCCCTCCCCCGAAGCCCAGGCGCTCCTGTGCATGCTGCTCCTCGCCCCCGGACCGCAGGCGACGACCTACGACGACCTGGCCACCGGCCTGTGGGAGCAGCCGCCCGGGAGCGTGGAGTCCGTGCGCCGGATCGACGCGCTGGCCAGGGAGGTCGGCGACCTGCTGGGCCCCGCGCGCCTGACCCGCACCCCCGACGGCTACACCCTGGACACCACCGGAACCACCGGCACCGGCACCGGCATCGAGGTCGACGCCGTCGTCTGCGAGGACGTCCTCGCCCACCCGCACCAGGACCCGCAGACCCAACGCGCCCGGCTCGAACACGCCCTCGCCCTCTTCCACGGCGACCCCCTCGACGGCCTCCCCGGCCCCGCCGCGCGGGAGTCCCGTTCCCGGTTGCGCTCCCTCCGCGACAGCCTCCGTACCGCCCTGGCCACGCACCACCCCGCGATCCTCTTCGAGACCGACGCCGACCTCGTCGCCCACCCCGAGACCCGCATCACGCTCGAACTGGCCGTCCACGAAGTCCTCACCCGTGGCGACCTCACCCCCCAGCAGTACGAGGTCCGCGTCCGCAGGAACGGTTACGTCGTCCAGGTCCACCCCGAGGCCTATTTCCTCCCCGTCCTCGCCGCCGCCCTCCGCTGGCTCCCCGGCCCCCTCGCCACCGTCGCCGACCGCACCGACGTCGCCGAACCCCCGTGCCTGCGCGTGACGTTCAGGAGCGGCCCGGCACCGGCGCCCGCACCCCCGAAGACCACCGCCCCGGTCCTCCTCACGATCCCGCCCGCCCTCTACGACGACTTCGCCCACAGTTCCGCCGCCTCCGGACCCCACCGTTTCCGCCCCCTGTACGGCGACGCCCCGGACGGCCCGCCGCTCGCCTGGTACTGCCGGCTGCCGGCACCGCGCCCCGAGGACGGCACCGGGGACGGGGGCACGGACGACGCGCGGGACCTCGTACGGGGACCGCTGCTCACCCCGGATCTGCGGCAGCTCGGGATACCCGCCCCCGGCCGCACCGCGATCGTGCACACGGGTCCCGACGGCCCGCTCACCCTCCTCAACCCCGCCGACCCGTACGGCGGACACGCGACGCGCGCGGCGACGTACTACGAGGTCGACCTCACCCCGCACCACGCCGTCCGCCAGACGACGCTGCCCAGCTCCGGCAAGGGCGCCTTCACCGCCGCCGTGGAACTGACCTGGCGGGTCGCCGACCCGGTGGCGTACGTACGGGCATACCTACGGGCGTCAGGACCGGCATCCGGAGAGGCGGGGGCGGCCGGTGTGGCCGAGCGGCTGATGGCGCATCTGGTGACGGCGGCAGCCCGGGTCACCGGGCACCACTCGGTCCGGCGGGCGGCCGGCGCGCAGCGGGCCGTCAACGCGCAGCTCGGCCGGTGGCCGGTGCCGGGGCTGGCGGTGACCTGCGCGGTCACCCTCGCGCCGGACTACGCCCCGCCCCCCGAGGTGCGCCGGCCGACCGCCCCCGCCGCCCGCCCGCTGGCGGGCCTGCTGGCCGACGCCGAGACCGTCCTGTTCGGCTTCGACGGCCCGCTGACCCGCCTGTTCACGGCGAACAGCGCCCGCGAGGCCGCCCTCGACCTGCTCGCGCTGGTCGCCGAGCACCGGCACCCCGAGGACGCGCTGACCGGGCAGCCGTTGGGCGGCGGCGGGGCGCGACGGGAGCTGTTCGTGCACCCCCTGGACGTCCTGCGCGCCTTCGCCCACGACCCCCTCGGCCCGCTCCTGCGGGACCGTCTCGACGAACTGGAGCTGCGGGCCGTACCGGACGCGCCGACGACGCATCACTCCGTCACGCTCGTCCGCACCCTGCACGACAGCGGACGCCGGGTCGGGGTGGCCACGGACGTCAGCACCCAGGCCGTCCACCGCTACCTGGAGTCCCACCCGCTCCCCCTCGCCCGCGCCCACTGCCGCAGCGACGACATCAGCCGGCTCATGCCGCATCCCGACTGTCTGCTGCGCGCCCTGCGTCCGCACGGCACGCCCGCCCTCACCAGCGTCCTGATCGGCGCCACCCTCCCCGAGCTGACCGCCGCCCAGCAGGTCGGCCTGCGCTTCATCGGCCTCGCCCGCAATCCCACGGTCGAGGCGAGCCTGCGCGAGGCGGGCTGCGAGGTCACGGTCCCCTCGCTCGCCCCGGTACTGGAAGCAGCACTGAACATTACGTAAGCTTCATTTCCGACATATGACGCAAAAACCCCATTCAGTCGCGCCCCGCCCGGCCCCCTCCAAGGGGCGGCGACCGCCCCGCCCCCGCAGGATGCGAGGGAGGCCGGCCGACCGGCGGCCCCCACGGTCTGTGCTCTCGGGAGGACCTGCCATGACCGCCAGTCTGGAGCAGCTACGCCGCTGCCACTTCGCCGTCGACCTGGGTGCCGCGCGGACCCGGGTGTATGTGAAGGGGGCCGGGCTCGTCGTCGACCAGCCGTCCGCCGCCGCCGTGAACACCCGCACCGGCGCGCTGATCGCGGTCGGCGAGTTCGCCGAGAAGATGACCGGACGCACCCCGCACTACATCCGCGTCGTGCGCCCGGTCTCCGGCGGCACGGTCGTCGACATCGAGATGGCGCAGCGCATGCTGCGGCACCTGCTCGGCGACAAGATCCGCCGCCAGTTGCGCCGCAAGCCGTTCCTGCGCGGCGCCGCCTGCACCCCGCACGACGCCGACCCGCTCGCCCAGCGCGCCGCGATCGAGACGCTGGTCGGACTCGGCGCGCGGCGCGTGGAACTCGTCGACACGCTCATCGCCGCCGCCGTCGGCTGCGGACTGCCCGTCGAACGCCCCGAGGCCACCATGATCATGGTGTGCGGGGCGGCCGCGACGCAGGTCGCCGTGCTCTCCCTCGGCTCGATCGTGACCGCCGAGCGGATCCCGGTCGGCGGCGAGGCCGTGGACCACGCGATCGTCCAACACCTGCGCCACGAACACGAGTTGATGCTGCCCAGCCAGTCCGTACGGCCCTTGCAGGTGGCCCTCTCCGGCAACGGTCTCACCCCGCACGGGCCCACCTCCACCGAGATCCACGGGCGGGACGTCGCCACCGGCCTGGCCCGCTCCGTGCGGGTCGACACCGCGGCCGTACGGGACGCCATCGAGACCCCGCTGACCGCCGTCCTGGACGGCATCGGCCGGGTGCTGCGCGAGTGCCCGCCCGACCTAGTGGCCGACCTCGCCGACCGCGGGATCATGATGGTCGGCGGCTCCGCCCTGCTGCCCGGCTTCGACCAGATGCTGCGCCAGGCCACCGGCATGCCGGTGCACATCGCCGAACGGCCCGACATCTGCGCCGCCCAGGGCCTGGGCGCGATGCTGGAGGGCAAGATCGAGCCACTGACCCTGGAGCCGATCGCCACCACCTGAGCGACCTGAACCACCTCAGCGACCTGAATCACTCGAGCCACCTGAGCCACCGCCGAACCGCCCAGGTGGCAACAGCCGACACCGGACGACAGCAGACGGCAACAACCGACAACAGACGTTTACCCGCGTGAAACCTTGACGATCACCCGGCCGGGTGCCACGATTCCGGCGCCGCCATGTTTACGTAAACATCAGCCATCGCGGGGCTCCGATGTTTACGCAAACATCAGAGCCGAAAGGGCACCCGTCCATGCGTCACACCCCCGCCAGCGCCTCCCGCTCCCCCCGCCTGCGCGCCGCTCTCGTCGCGGTCGCCGTCGCCGCGGTGACCGGCAGCACCCTCGCCGCCACCCCCGCCTCGGCCACCGTCTCGGCCAGTGCCCGTCCGGCCATGGACACGACCCAGTTCAAGGGCGTGAACTGGGCCGACCCGCGCGACAACTTCGCGGACGACTACCTCCAGTTGTCCGGCCTGTCGACGACGGACACCTACCGGCAGACGTACGCGAAGGCGACCCGGATCATCTCGGCGTTCCGCGCGAACCTCGGCGCGAACACGGTCCGCCTGCCGATCAACCCGTACACGGTCAACGGCGCGTACTGGAAGTCGTACCGCGGAGTCATCGACGCGGCCTCCGACCAGGGCTTCAAGGTCATCGTGTCCTACTGGGAGGGCACGGGCGACCGCAAGGACGGCTTCATCGACGACACGGCCACCTACTGGCCGATGTGGGACACCGTCGTCAAGGCGTACAAGAACGACAAGCGCGTCTACTTCGAGCCGATGAACGAGCCGCACGGCTACACGGACACCGAGTGGGCCGACATAGCGGCGAAGTGGCTGACCACGTACAAGTCGGTCCCGCGCGACCGGGTCTTCGTCAGCGGCGCCGGCTACAACGACCACGTGACCACGGTCTGCGCCGACCCCCGCCTCAAGGGCACGTACCTCTCCCTGCACCACTACGGGTTCTGGAAGGAGTACGCGACCTACGACCAGTGGGTGGCCGACCTCAAGGTCCGCATCGGCGACTGCGCGAACCGGACCGTGGCGGACGAGTTCGGCGCGCCGATGACCGACGGCCTGAACTACAACGTCAAGACCCCCGACAACAACTTCATCAACTACGTCCAGGCGGTCACGGACACCTTCCGCGAGCTGAAGATGGGCTCGGTGTACTGGCCGGGCCTGCGCACCGACGACATCTACTCCCTCCAGAAGCTCGTCGGCCCCACCGACCGCCCCTGGCTGACCACCACCAACCAGTCCGGCGCAGACCGCCTCGCCTGGGCCTGGGGCGGCGGCAAGCCGGTCAAGAACTGACCCCGGCCACCCCGAGCCGCTCACCCCACAGGTTCCGACACATGACGAACGGGAACGCGAACGTGACGAACGTACGGATCGGTGTCGTGTACGACCGGGACTGGGCGCCGGAAGGGCTGCCCGGGTTCGCGCGGGAGGCCGAGGGGCTCGGGGTGGACGATCTGTGGGTGGTCGAGGATCTCGGGTGGAACGGCGGGGTGTCGGCGGCGGCCGTGGCGCTCGGGGCGACCGAGCGGCTGCGGGTGGGGCTCGGGATCGCGCCGGCGCCGTTGCGCAGTCCGGCGCTGCTGGCGATGGAACTGGCCACGCTGGCCCGGGTATTCCCCGGCCGGCTGGTGGCCGGGGTCGGGCACGGGGTGCGGGAGTGGATGGTGTCGGTCGGTGTCGCGCCCCGGTCGCCGCTGGCCCTGCTGGAGGAGACGATCACCTCCGTGCGCGCGCTGCTGCGCGGGGAACGGGTCGAGCTGGCGGGGCGTGAAGTGCGGCTGGACGGCGTCCAGTTGGTGCATCCGCCGGTTCAGGTCCCGCCGGTGGTGGCGGGTGTGGTCAGGCCCCGGTCGCTCGAACTGTCCGGCCGGGTCGCGGACGGCACCCTGGTCGCCGAGGGGCACGGCCCGAGCGACCTCGAGAACACCCGCGCCCTGACGGCGAAGGGCGGCGCGGGCCCCGACCACAGCCTGACGGTCCTCTCCTTCGCGTGCGTCGGCGACGACCCCGACGACGTCGCCCGCACCCTCCACCCCCACACCGAGGGCCACGCCGCCTGGCTGGGCCGCCCGCAGGAAGAGGTGTTCACCGTCTCCGGCACGCCCGCGCAGGCCGCCGGCGACATCCACGCCCTGGCGGAGTCCGGCGCGGACACGGTCGTCCTGCGTATCGTCGGCACGGAACCGCTCCGTCAGCTCGAAGCCGTGCTGGAGGCCCTCGGCCGCCGGTGACGACCGCGGGCCGACGAGGGACCGGACCGTACAGGGAGAAGCGGGGTAGGCATGGCACGTTTCCTGGTCATCGGCGGCGGTATCGCCGGCACGGCGGCGGCTCTGGCGCTGCACAAGGCGGGCCGGGAGGTCGCCGTGTACGAGGCGCATCCCGACTCCGCCGAGGACATCGGCGCGTTCCTCACCCTCGCGAGCAACGGCCTGCGGGCCCTCGCCCAACTCGACGCCACCGCCGCGGTCACCGAGCTCGGCTTCCCGCTCACCTCGATGCGCGTACTGGACCACACGGGCACCGAGTCGGCGCACGTGCCGCTCGGCGAGGCCGACGACCCCGCGCTGCGCTTCCGGTGCCTGCGCCGCGGCGAACTCGGCGCGGCCCTCCAGGCGGAGGCGGTGCGGCGCGGCATCCCGGTCGTTCACGGCGCGCGTCTCGCCGCCGTCGAGGACGGCCCCGACGGCGTCACCGCCCACTTCGCCGACGGCAGCACGGCGTCGGGCGACCTGCTCATCGGCGCGGACGGCCTCAACTCCACCGTCCGCCGCACCACCACCCCCACCGCACAGCCCCGTTACGCGGGACAGCACGTCTTCTACGGCTACACGGACGCCGCCCCGAAGTCCGGTACGGACGACACCGCGTGCATCACGATGACGCGCGGCAGCACAGCCGCCTTCGGCCATACGACGTCACCCGGCGGTGAGACGTACTGGTTCGCCCGGGTATCCGCCCCCGAACCCCTCACCAGCGGCGAGTTGGCCGACGCCGGCCCCACTCACTGGCGCGACCTGCTGCTCCCGCTGCTGCGCGAGGACCCCACCCCGGCCGCAGGCGTCGTCGAGGCCACCACGGCCCCCGTCCTGGTCACCAACGCCACCGAGCTGCCCAACGGCACCTCCTGGCGCACCGGCCGCACCCTCCTCGTCGGGGACGCGGCCCACGCGGCCTCCCCCGCGACCGGACAGGGCGCTTCCCTGGCCCTGGAGGACGCGGTGATCCTCGCCAAGTGCCTGCGCGACACACCGGACTTGGACTCCGCACTTTCCCGCTACGAGGCACTGCGCCGCCCCCGCGTCGAACACAACACCACCGCCAGCGGCAACATCTCCCGCGGCACGCAGCCCCCGCCCCGCCCCACGGGAGCCACCTCCGCGCCCGCGCCCGCACCCCGCCCCGGCGACGCCGAACTCATCCGCCAACTGGACTGGGACTCCCGCATCCCGTCCTCCCCCTGATCACTCGCGCCGCTGTGTTCCCGGCAGTTCGATCGACTGGGCGTGGCGGAAGACGTTCCGTGGGTCCCAGTAAGCCTTGGCGCGCTGGAGTCGGGCGTAGTTGGCGCCGTAGTAGAGGTGGTACCAGGGCTGGTCGGAGGCGTTGTGCGCGCTGTCGCCGAGGTCGACGTCCGGGTAATTGACGTAGCAGCCGTCGGTGTTGACCTCGTCGAGCACATTCGGGTCCGGATTTCGGTCCTGGTCCGGGTCCGGGTCCGGGACTACCGGGACGCCGCCGGTCTCCATGTACACGTCCTCGTAGAAGTCGCGGATCCAGGTCAGGTGGGGCTCGGCGATGGACGGGTCGGCAAGGGCGTCCTGGTAGTCGTAGACGCCGTCGTGGTTGGCGTCCTCGCCCCAGGTCCAGTACGCCTGGTACTGGAGTTTCAGCACGGACGAGCGCTGCGGGACCGCCGTCGCGGACGGGTCGACGTCGTTGATCCGGCCGCCGTAGGAGTCCACCTGGAGCAGCGCCTGATCGTTGGTGTACGTCTCGTCGGTGAGGCGGTCGAAGATCGCGTCGAGCTGGCGCTCGGTGAAGTTGGCCGTGTGGTAGGCGGACTTGTACTTGCCGCACCGGCTCGGGCCGGAGCCGTTGAGGTTCTGCGTCGCCGTGAGCCAGGGCAGCCGGGTGGGGACGAAGTGGTCGTAGAGCGCCGGGTGTTCGCCCACCTGAACGTCGAACGGGGTCTGCGGGTAGGTGTCTTCGGGGGCGAGCCAGTCGAGGAAGCGGTTGAGGCGCTCGATCGAGTCCTCGCGGGTGCCGTCGAGTTGGAGGACGAGGCCGACCTTTCCGGCCGCGTGGTTGGTCAGTTTGAGCAGGGTGAACATGTCGTGCCAGTCGAACTCCCGCAGGATGTCCGGCCCTTCGCCGGTGCGCTCGCCCTCGAAGAACTCGCCGTAACGGCGCACCAGGCCCTTGAACTTGTCCCGGTCCCGCTTGAACATCCCCCAGTCCCACGACAACGCCCGGGTGAGCACCTGCGCGGGCGGCTGGGGAAGACCGCGGAACCAATACCTGGTGACCACGCCGAAGTTGCCGCCCCCGCCGCCGGTGTGCGCCCACCACAGGTCGCGCAGCGCGGGCTCCGACGAGTCCTTGCGGGCCACGGTGACCTCGGCGTGGGTCAGGTCGCGGACGGTGACCACCTCGACGGCGTAGAGGTGGTCGACGGTGAGGCCGTGCAGCCGCGACAGCAGGCCGAAGCCGCCACCGGAGATGTGACCGCCCGCACCGACCGAGTAGCACGAACCGCCGGGCACGGCGAGGCCGTAGCGGCGGTGGAGCTGGGTGATGGTCTCCCAGTTCGTCGCGCCCGCCTCGACGCAGTAGGCGTCCATCCGGGGGTCGTAGTAGACGCCGTTCATGCTGCTGACGTCGATGATGACGGCGACGTCGTCACCGCAGACGAAGTTCTCGTAGCAGTGCCCGCCGGAGCGGACGGTGATCCGGCCCGGCGACGATCCCCCGGCGGTGCGGGTGAGGAAGGTGCCGAGGGCGGCGACCACGTCGGCGGTACCGGCGGCCACCACGACGTACTCGGGAGAGGCGATCCAGCGCTGGTTGAAGCCCCGGCGCAGCGCCTCGTAGCGCGCGTCGCCCGGCCCGACCTCGGTCGGGCCGACGGGCCCGGAACCAGAAGCAGGACTGGGACCGGGAGCGGGACCGGGAGCGGGACCGGTGGATGCCGTGGTCATGTCGTCGATACCTCCACGTCAGGCTGTGGTCGTCCGTCGTCGACAGCCTCGCGCGGTGACGGGGTCGGCGGCTCCGCCATCCGGGTGGCGGGCACGGGCGCGAGGAAGCACCGACGGCACCGCGCCGCGCGCCGGAGCGGCCGCACGGGGCAAGTCGGCGTCGGCGCACTTCGCCGTGACGGGCACGGAGTCAACTGCTGCGGAGGCGGGCCGCCAGCGCGGCGAGGGTCTGGGCGGTGTCGGTCAGGGACTGCACGGCCGCCTCCAGGTCCAGGGCCACCTCGGTCGCGTCGGCGCCGGTGGTCTTCGGCGCGGGGACCGGCGTACCGCGATAGCCGATGGGGCCCTCGTTGTGGCGCTGGTAGTAGCCCACGAAGCCCTGACCGGCGGGGGGTTCGACGAAACGGACCTGGGCGAGCTGGGTCTCCTCCGCGCCGGAGTTGGCGCTGATCTCCAGCCGATAGTGGCGATAGGCGGTGGCGCGGGCGGCGGCCCGCAGGACGAACTCCCTGTTCTGGAAGCGGCTGTTGAAGGTTTCCCCGGTACGGGAGTCCAGCGGCGTCCAGGTGTGGCCGTCGAAGGAGCCGAGGAGGGTCCAGTCGCGGGGGTCGCGGTCGGGGCAGTCGTTCGCCGACGTCAGGGAGTACGACGCGAGGGCGGCGGGGCGGGCGAGGGTGAAGTCGAGCAGGGCGCTGTCGTCGAAGGTCAGCCACTTGTTGCGGGAGTCGTTCAGGAGGTTGGCCGCGATCTCCCATCCGCCGTCGTGTTCCTCGCTGGCCTCCACTTCGGTGACCTTGACGTCGCCGCCCGTCGCGGCCTGGAGCATGACCGCACCGGAGTTGCCTCGCTGGTCGCGCCAGGACACCCGCTCGACGGGAGCCGCGCCGTCGTCCACCAGCAGCCGCAACTCGGGCGAGGCGTGCCAGCCGCCGCCCCAGCCCTCCTCCGTGCGGAAGCGGTGCGTACGGGACTCCGGGGCGTCGTCGAGACCCTCGAGGGACGTCCAACTGCCGGTGAGGCGACCGCGGTACTCGTAGACGGCGCCGTCGGCGGCACGGTGACTGCCGTGGAAGTCGGACATGTTGGACTGGAAGCTGATGGCCGACTCCGCGCCGTCCGTCCCCCGCCAGTTGAGCTGCGCGGGCAGCGAGTGCTCGTCCCGGTCGATGTGGAACAGCAGCGGCGGCCCCGCCTCCCACGACGAGGAGGACGAGGAGTGCGATGGGGATGACGGGGAGGCGTCGGCGAAGGGGGCGCGGATTTCGGAAAGAAGGGTCGATGCCGACCACCGGGGGCGGGCTCAGCGGGGCTCTTCGCCCTGGGCGACCTCGACCTCGTGGTGGAAGGCGACGACACCGGTCGCGGCGGCGGTGGCTGACAGGGTCGCGCAGGTGGCGAGGAGGAGGGCGATCCAGCACATCGACCGCCGGGGGCGGCCCGCAGGGGCGGCGAGGAGGGCCGCGACGCGGCGGGGCACAGGGCCGGTGGTCGCCCCGGGGGCGAAGTCCGGGCGGGTGGGAGGGGTGGTGCGGGCGGCCTGGCCGGCGAGGGCGGCGCGGGCGATGGCGCGGGCCAGCAGGCGGCGGTCGCCCACGGCGGCGGCCGCGGCCTCGTCGGCGGCGCGTTCCGCGGCCAGGCGGATGGCGGTGCGGACCGGGCGCAGCGCGGGGTGGCAGTGGGCGGCGAGTTCGGCGGCGGCCAGGAAGTAGTGGTGGCCGCTCCGGTTGTGGGCGCGTTCGTGGGAGAAGAGGGCGTCGCGCTCGTCCGGGCCGAGACTGCGCAGCATGGCGGTGGTGACGACGATGCGGTGCGGGCGGCCGGGAAGGGCGTACGCGTCCGGCTGTGGCGAGTCGACCACGCACAGGTCGCCCGCGGCGGGCCGCCGGTCGGCCTCGGCGCGGGCGGTGCGGAAGGCGCGCGTCTGGCGCAGGGCCGAGCGCGCGAGGGTCCAGGCCCCGACGGTGAGCAGGCCGGTGGCGAGCGCGGCCGCGGGCAGCACCGGGTAGCCCGCCGGTGTGCGCAGGGGGTGGACGAGTTCGCCGAGCGCCGCGAACGCGGGCAGCTCGAGCAGTCCGGTCAGGACGAGCGCGCCGAGCGCGGCCACACACGCGCCCGCCAGTACCAGGGCGGCGGCGGTGAGCGCCCACAAGGCGGCGGCCGGGGCCAGCCGGTCCAGGGCCCGCCGGGCGAGCGGCGGCATCGCGAAGGGCAGCAGGAGCGGAATCAGCAGCAGGGCGGTCATCGGTCGTCGGCCTCCAGCAGCCGGCGCAGGAGCTGTTCGTCGTCCGGATCGAGCTGGGCGACGAAGCGGGCCAGGACGGTCTCGCGGTCGGCGTCACGGTCCAGCTCGGTGTGCATGCGGCGGGCGGTGAGGCCCTGGGCGTCCTGCACGGGGTGGTAGGCGTAGCCGCGGCCCTGCGGACGGCGGTCGACGACACCCTTGTCGTACAGGCGGGACAGGGTCGTCGTCACCGTCGTACGGGCCAGGTCGGCGGCGAGTTCGACCTGCACCTGCCCCGGGGTGAGGGGCGCGTCGGCGGCCCACAGGGCCGCCATGACGGCGGCTTCGAGCTCGCCGGCCGGTCGGCGTTCGTCCTTCGCGTCGGTCATGGGAACGATCCTCACCCCATCTTCGTCTACAGTTCAGTAGACCGTCTACAGAATTGTAGTCACCCGGTCGCCCCGCCTCCGCGTGCGCCCGCACTTCCAGTATGAGAGGACTCGCGCCGATGACCGCCCCCCTGTCCGCGGCCTCCGGTACGTGGACGCCCCTCGCCTTCGACGGCTCGTCCATCGACGGCTCCGCCTACTCCGATGTGGTGAATCTCGCTCACCGCTCGCCCGGCTGGCTGGACGACGGGGTGGCGGCCTGGTCGACGTACGGACTGGCGGTGTTCGCCGTGCTGATGGCCGTGGCCTGGTGGCGGGCCCGGCGGGTGAGCGCCACGGCCGCGGTGAGCGCGCTGGCGGTGCCGGTCGTCGTGGTCGCGGGGTACGGGGTGGACGCCGCCCTGAAGCTGGCGGTGCGCGAGGACCGGCCCTGCCGGAGCCTGCGCGTGGCCACCCTGGAGGCGTGCCCGGCCCCGGGCGACTGGTCCTTCCCCAGCAACCACGCGGCCGTCGCCGCAGCGGCCGCGGTGGCCCTGTGGTTCGTCTCCCGCCGGCTCGGCGCGGTCGCGGCCGTGGCCGCCTGCGCGATGGCGGCCTCCCGGGTCTGGGTCGGCGCGCACTACCCGCACGACGTCGCCGCAGGAGTGGCCGTCGGCGCCCTCGTCGCGGCACTCGCGATGATCACGCTGCGCCGCCGCCCCGACGCCTTGGTCCGCCGGCTCACCGGCACGCGACTACGTCCCCTGCTGGCGGCGTCATGAAACGCGGCGACCTGCGCGACCTGGCGGGCGTCGTCGGCCTCGGCGCGTGGACGGCGTTCGGCGTACTGGCCATGATCGTGATCGGCGACGGACAGCCGCTGTACGGGGACGAGGACCTGCTGACCTGGTCCGTAGCCCACCGCCCGGACGTGGCGGTGGCGCTCGCCCGCGGCCTGACCGCCACCGGCACCGGAGTCGTCCCGTACGTCCTCGCCGTACTGGCGGGGATCATCGCCGCGCGCACCCCGCGCCGGCAGGCGATCGCCGCCGCGCTCTGCCTCGGCTGCCTCGGCGCGGCGCAGGCGGCGCGGTACGGAGTGATGGCGCTCGTCGCCCGACCCCGCCCCGACCCCGTGGACTGGGCCACGCACGCCTCGGGGTGGGCGTTCCCCTCCGGCCACACCACGACGGCCGCGGTCACCGCCGGCCTCCTCGTCATCGCCGTGTACGCGCGCGCCCCACGCGGCAGAACCCTGATCGCCCTCGTCCTCGGCTGCTGGGGCGCGCTGGTCGGGCTCACCCGCGTCTATCTCGGGGTGCACTGGTTCACCGACGTCGTCGGCGGCTGGCTGTTCGCGCTGGGCTGGCTGGGCCTCGCCCTGTACGCGGCCGCCCGGTGGCTGCCCGAGGGGTTCACCACAGACACGACGGACCCAGACCCAGAGCCTACGGAGGACCATGCGCCCCAAGATCCTGGTCGTCGAGGACGATCACGCCCTGCGTGACGTCCTGCTGCGCGGCCTGCGCGAGGAGGACTTCGACCCGGTGCCCGCCCCGGACGGGGCAACCGCCCTGCGGCTGACCACCGGTACCGGCACCGGTGCCGATGGCTGCGCTGGTGGCGGTGCCATCGCCGCGGCCGTCCTGGACGTAGGCCTGCCCGACGCGGACGGCCGGGACGTGTGCCAGGCGATGCGCGCGAACGGATTCCTGGCCCCCGTCATCTTCCTGACCGCCCGGCACCGGCTCACCGACCGGCTGTCCGGGTTCTCCGCCGGGGGCGACGACTACCTGCCCAAGCCGTTCCACCTCGCCGAACTCGCCGCCAGACTGCGCGCGGCCGTCAAACGCGCCGCGCCACTTCCCGTTGCCACGGCCGGTGACCTGGTCCTGGACGCCGTCCGGCACAGCGCCAGCGCGCACGGCACCCAGGTCGACCTCACACCGACGGAGTTCCGTCTCCTGGCGGCGCTCATGACGGCGTCCGGGGGCATCGTGCGCCGCCGCGAACTGCTCAGAGCAGGCTGGCCCGAAGGAGCCCAGGTCAGCGACAACACCCTCGACCAGTACCTGACCCGGCTGCGCCGCAAGCTGCGCGAGGCGGACAGCGCCCTGACGATCACCACCGCCCGCGGAATCGGCCACCGCCTGTCATGAACTCCCGGTTCCCCCGACTCACGTCGCGCTCCCGGTCCCCCCTGTTCCCCCTTTTCTCCCGGCTGGCACCGCGGACCCTGCGCGGCCGCCTCTCCCTGGTGGCCCTGACCACAGCCACCCTCCTGATGGTGATCCTCACCGTCGCCTTCAACACGGTCATCCGCCACCGCCTCCAGCACCAGGCAGACGACGAACTGCGCACCCGGGCCGCCGCCGTCGCCACCACCATCGACACCGGCGGCCCCACGGTGCGCGTCCTGGAGGCCTCCGACGACCGGCTCCTCGACACGAACGTGTGGATCTACACGGGCACCCGGCTGCTCGAACAGCCACCGTCCACCACAGCCGACAGCACTCTCGCCCGCGCCGCCGACCGGCTCGCGCGGCAGCACGGGGCGCATTGCCTGACCTCCGCCGAACCGGCCCCCGCCCGGCTGTGCAGCATGCCCGTCTCCGGCACCCGGAACACCGCGACCGTCGTCACCGCGCTGGACCTCACCCCCTACCAAAGCTCGGCCGACACCCTGCTGCTGGCCTCGCTGTGCCTGGACGCCGTCATGCTCGCCTGCACCTACCTGCTGACGCGGCTCGCGGTCGGACGCGCGCTGCGTCCCGTGGGCACCATGACCGACCAGGCCACCCAGTGGAGCGCCGTAACGTCCGAGGAACGCTTCGGCGCTGTCCATCGCCCGGCCGAACTCGCCCGCCTGGGTGGGTCGTTGGACGCGCTGCTGGACCGCATCCGCGCCGTCCTGCGCCATGAGCAGCAGTTGACCGGCGAGTTGTCCCACGAACTGCGCACCCCGCTCAGCCGGATCATCGCCGAACTCGACTGGTGGCAGGCCCGACCGCGCTCGGCCGCCGAAACCGAGGCCGCCCACGAGGTGATCGCCGACGCCGCCCGCTCCATGCGCACCATCTGCGACACCCTGCTGGACGACGCCCGCGAGACCACGACCACGGCCCCCGGCACGGCCGAGATCCTGCCGACCCTGCACCGACTAGCCACCGGTCTGGAGACACCGGGCGCCGTGACGGTCGACGTACGAGGCGAGGGGGCGGCGCTGAAGGCCGGAGTCCAGACGGCCCTCCTCGAACGCATCGTCAGCCCGCTGCTCGCCAACGCCGTCCGCCACGCCACCTCGCACGTCACCGTCACCGCGCGCCGCGAGCCCGACGGCGTACGCATCGACGTCGCCGACGACGGCCGCGGGGTACCCGAGTCGTTCACGGCGCAGCTCTTCCAGCCCGGCCGGCGGGCCGACCCCGGCGACGGACACGGCGGAGCGGGCCTGGGGCTGCCGCTGGCGCGACGCCTGGCCCGCTCCGCCGGCGGTGAGGTGACGTACGACCCCGGTCACAAGCCCGGGGCCAGGTTCACCCTCAGACTGCCCGCCGGGTGACGGCCTCCTGCTCGACCGCCTCCTGCCGCGAGACGGCGGTCCGGCGCTCCTGTACCTGGGCGTACGCCATGAGTCCCACCAGGACGGCCAGCAGGACGGCCGACGAACCCGCCGTACCGAGGTCGAGGCCGCCCTTGGCGACCGGCTTGGTGAGGAAGTCCCCCGCGGTGGCGCCCAGCGGGCGGGTCAGCACGAAGGCGAACCAGAACAGCAGCACGTTCGGCACCGCGGGCACCCGCATCAGGACGAGCAGCCCCGCGAGCGTCCCGGAGACGAGCAGCGCGCCGCCCGCGTAGCCGAGGCCGGAGCTGTCGGACAGGAAGTCGCCCATGGACGTGCCGAGGGTGTTGGAGACGAGGATCGCCGTCCAGAAGAGGGCCTCTCCGCGGAAGGTGACGATGTCGCGGATGACGAACGTCATCCCGGTCAGCTTCCACACCGCGAAGACGACGATCAGGACGGAGACCAGGATCGCGGCGCCGGCGGGGTAGCCGAGGCCCAGGCCCTGCGGGCCCCAGCCGAGCGACGTGGCGCCGTTCGAGAGGTACTTGGCGCTGCCGTCGCGGTTCATGAAGTCGGACATCGTCGTGCCGGCCGTGCTGGTGGACAGGATGACGGTCCAGTAGCAGAACGGGTTGTAGCGGCGGGACCCGAGCTGGACCACCAGGGTCACGACGAAGATCAGGAACAGGGCGATCGTGGTGAGGAAGTAGCCCAGCTTCAGGGTCTGGGCGAACAGGTCACCGGCGGTCTCGCCCAGGGTCGTGGCCGCGATCTTCATGATCCAGAAGGCGAGGGTGACCTCGGGCAGCTTCTTCGTCACCGAGCCGGTCTCACCGGCGGGATCCAGGTCGGCGAGCAGTTCTAACTTCTTCAAGGGGAGTGCTCCTGTGTGTGAGGGAGGAGGTGGTGCCGTGAGCGCGTCAGAACGCCTGCGGGCGCCTACTCCGTGCGGGCGATCGGCTCCGGCCCGGTGACGTCCTTGCGCGTCACCGCCAGGAACACCACCAGGCCGAGGACGACCGCGAGGAACAGCACGCTGGTCACCACGGTGCCCAGGCCCAGGCCGCCGTCACCGGTCGGCTGGGAGAGGTAGTCGCCCGTCGACGCGCCGAACGGGCGGGTCAGGACGTAGGCGATCCAGAAGCTCCACACCGCGTTCGCGCCGAGCGCGAAGCGCGCCGCCGCCGCCGCGGCGATGGCCACGGCGAACAGAGCCGCGGAGACCCAGTAGCCCAGGGCCAGGCGCTCGGCGACCAGGTCGCCCGCCGCGGTGCCCAGCGCGAAGGTGAACAGGACCGCCAGCCAGTAGAAGGACTCCCGGCGCGGGGTGTCGACGCTGTGGATGGACAGCGTCCGCTCGCTGCGGTGCCAGGCGACGAACACGATCGCGAGGACGACGGCGAACACCGTGGTGCTGACCGTGAGCGGTACGCCCATGTTGTCGGTCAGGTTGTCACTGACCAGGGTGCCGACGACGCTGATCAGGGCAACGGCCGTCCAGTACACGCCGGCCCGGTACGCGGCGGTCCGGAACTGGACGACGAGCACCACCGCCAGGAGCGCGCTCATCAGCAGCGACACACCGGTCAGGCCCAGCCCGGCCTTCTCGTTGAGCAGGTCGGCCGCGGTCTCGCCGACCGTCGTGCACAGCACCTTGATGACCCAGAAGTACACGGTGACTTCGGGCACCTTGTTCCAGCGCGGACGGTGGCCGCGGGCGGTCGGGGCGGACCGGCGCGCCACCGTCGCCTTCGCCGTCACCGTCACAGAGGCCTCAGAAGCCTCGGAGGCCTCGGACGTCATCTCGGATGTCATGAGGCCCGACCGTGCCACCGGGAACCTGAACACATCCTGACTGCCGCGTCGGCAGGCCGCTGCTCGTCGGTCCGGCCGGGCGGTGTCAGCCCGGGAGGGTGAGGCGGAAGACGGTGTGTCCGGGGCCGCTGGTGACCGTGGCCGTTCCGCCGTGGGCGGTGATGACGGCGTGGACGATGGCGAGGCCGAGACCGGTGCTTCCGGTGCTGCGGGAGCGGGCGTGGTCGGCTCGGACGAAGCGTCCGAAGACCTCGGGCTGGAGTTCGGCGGGGATTCCCGGTCCGTCGTCGCTCACGCTGACGCGAACGCCGGCCTGATCGGTGGTGAGAGTGATGGTCACCCGGGTGCCGGGCGGGGTGTGGATGCGGGCGTTGGCGAGGAGGTTGCCGATGGCCTGTTGGAGCCGGTGGGCGTCGCCGGAGACGACGACGGCTTCCTCGGGGAGGTCGAGGAGCCAGTGGTGGCCGGGGCCCGCGGCCCGCGCGTCGTCCATCGCGTTGAGGATCAGCAGGGTCAGATCGACCGGCTCGTGTCCGAGGGGGCGTCCGGCGTCCAGGCGGGCGAGGAGCAGCAGGTCGTCGACGAGGTGGGTCATGCGCTGCGACTCGGCGTCGATGCGCACCAGGGCATGGCGTACCTCGGCGGGGACGGGGCCGTCGTGGCGCAGGGCGAGTTCGGCGTGGCCGCGGATGTTGGCGACGGGGGTGCGCAGTTCGTGGCTGGCGTCGGCGGCGAAGTGCCGGAGTCTCTCCTCGCTGGCCTGGCGGCGGGTGAGGGCGTTCTCGACATGGCCGAGCATGTGGTTGAGCGCAGTGCCGACCTGGCCGACCTCGGTGCGGGGGTCGGTGTCGGGCAGTGGCCCCGGCATGGCGATCTCACCACTGGCGAGCGGCAGTCCGGCTACCTCCGCCGCCCGGGCGGTGACCCGTTGGAGCGGGCGCAGTGAGGCTCGTACCCACAGGGCCCCGGCGATGCCGGTGACCGTGAGGGCTGCGCCGAACAGGACCGTTTCGACGGCTTCGAGACGGTGGACGGTCTCCTCCAGCGGGTGCAGGGGCAGCCCGGTGATCAGGATGTCCCGGTCGTCGCCCTGGACGGCCGCGAGGCGGTACGCCCCCAGAGCGGACAGGTGGACGCTGTGTCCGCTCCCGTCGGCGGGGAGCCCCGTCAGGGCGCGGCGGTCCCCGGCGGTGAGCCGGACGAGGCGGTCGTTGGCGTCGTCGATGACGGCCGCCTGGGTGACGGTGCCCTTCAGGAGGCGGGCGCCGAAGGTCGACTCGGCCTGACCGCGCGTGTCCGGGCGGTTGTCGGCGTCGGGCCGGGCCTCGTGTTCCAGGCTGGCGGCGAACCTGCCGCCGGAGGAGGAGAGCTGTTCGTCCAGGCGCCCCGTCAGGAAGCCTCGCAGGGCGAGGGCGGTGACGGTGCCGACGGCCAGACAGGCGAGGGCGAGCAGGGTGACGAGGCCGGCGGTGAGCTGACCCCGCAGGGTGCGGGGCGGCAGACGTCTCACGGGGAATCCGGCTTGAGGACGTAGCCGACGCCGCGCACGGTGTGGATCATCGGGGTGCGTCCGGCGTCGATCTTCTTGCGCAGGTAGCTGATGTAGAGCTCGACGACGTGCGCCTGGCCGCCGAAGTCGTAGGCCCAGACCCGGTCGAGGATCTGCTCCTTGGACAGGACCCGGCGCGGGTTGCGCATCAGGAAGCGCAGGAGTTCGAACTCGGTTCGGGACAGGTCGACGACGACTCCCGCGCGCCTGACCTCCCTGGCCTCCTCGTCCATGGACAGGTCCCCGACGGTGAGCCGGTTGGTGCCCGGCTCGGCGGCCATTCCGGCCCGCCGGAGCAGCCCGCGCACCCGGGCCAGGACCTCTTCCAGGCTGTAGGGCTTGGTGACGTAGTCGTCGCCGCCCGCGGTGATGCCGGCGATACGGTCCTCGACCGCGTCGCGGGCGGTCAGGAACAGCACGCACACGTCGGCTGTCTCACGCCGCAGGGCGCCCAGGACCTGGAGGCCGTTCAGGTCGGGCAGCATCCAGTCCAGGACCACGGCGTCGGGCCGGAAGTCGCGGGCTGCGGTGAGGGCGCTCGCGCCGTCCGCGGCGGTGCGGACCTGCCAGCCCTCACCGGTCATCGCTCCGGCCAGGACGTCGGTGACGTCGGGTTCGTCGTCGACGACGAGGATCCGTACCGGTTCTCCGTCGGGGCGGTGCAGAAGGGATGTCGTACGAGGTGTGTCCATGGTCCCTCCAGCATCCCCCGGAGTCGGGGGACGCAGGGCGAGGCATGTCTCTGAGTTTCCTCTGAATCGGCGCCGAGGGCGGTCGGCGGGGCCGTTTCAGAAGGTACGCAGAGGTTGGGCTGTGAGGCTGGCCGCCCATCGCCGGAGCGAGTCCGGGCCGAAGGAGCCTCATGACCACGACGTTCACCACCAGCACGGACACGACCCGCGGGACACGCCGCCGACGCCCGCGCCACAGCGCCGTGCCCTTCCTGGCGCCGCTGGTCATCTGGGCCGGAGCCGCCGGGGTGCTCGCGCTCTGGTGGAGCGACACGACCTCGGTGGTCGGCCCGGCGGGCTGGCTCACCGGCGCGGGACGCATCACCGGGCTCCTGGCCGGGTACGCCTGCGCGGTCCTGCTCGCCCTCATGGCCCGCGTGCCCCTGCTGGACCACACCGTCGGCACCGACCGGCTCGCCCGCTGGCACGCCTTCGGCGGCCGCTGCACCGTCTCGCTCGCCCTGGCCCACACCCTGCTGATCATCTGGGGCTACTCGCTGACGTCCCACACGAACGTGGTGAGCCAGACCTCCACGCTCGTCCTGCACTACCCCGACCTCCTCAAGGGCACCGCCGGCTTCCTGCTGTTCCTGGCCACCGGAGTCCTCTCGGCCCGCGCGGCACGCCGCAGGATGAGTTACGAGACCTGGCACTACCTGCACTTCGCCACCTACCTGGCCGTCTTCCTGGCCTTCGGCCACCAGCTGTCCAACGGCGCCGACTTCGTCGGCAACCGCCTCGCCCAGGCGGCCTGGTACACGCTCTTCCTCGGCGTCGCGGCGCTGGTCGCCTGGTACCGGTTCGCCGTCCCGCTGCGGCGCGGACTGCGCCACCGCCTGCGCGTCACAGCGGTCCGCCCCGAGGCGCCGGGCGTGGTCTCCGTCCACCTCACCGGCGAGCACCTGGACGAACTGGGGGGCGAGCCCGGGCAGTTCCTGCGCTGGCGCTTCCTGGCCCGCGGGCTGTGGTGGACCGCCAACCCCTACTCCCTCTCCGCCCCCGCGCACCCCCGTCACCTGCGGATCACGGTGAAGGCCGCCGGTGGCCACAGTGCCGCGCTGGCCCGCCTGGCGCCCGGCACCCGGGTGTGGGCCGAGGGACCCTACGGCGGCTTCACCGCGAACCGCCGTACCGCCCGCAAGGTCCTGCTCCTGGCCGGCGGCGTCGGCATCACCCCGCTGCGCGCGCTCTTCGAGACGCTGCCGGGCCAGGTCACCCTCGTCTACCGGGCCCGCCACCGCGAAGACCTCGCCCTGCGCGGTGAGATCGACGCCATCGCCGCTCGCCGGCGAGCCACCGTGCACTACGACGTCGGCGAGCCCGCCGGACGCTCCTCCCCCCTCACCGCCAGGGCTCTGACCGCCCTGGTCCCGGATCTGGCCGCGCACGACGTCTACCTGTGCGGGCCGCCCGGCATGACACAGGCCGCCGTCCGGGCCCTGCGCGACGCCGGCGTCCCGGCGCGGCGTATCCACCACGAGTCGTTCGCGTTCTGAGGAGAACCCGCCGATGCGCCGAGCCGTCCTCGCCACCACCGGGACCAGCGCCCTGATCGTCGCGCTGCTCGCCCTCAAACCCCACCAGTTCCCCGCCCTCGCCGGTGTGAGCCCCCGATCCCCCACGGCCTCCTCGCCCCCGGGCACCGCCGCGGGCACCTCTCCGGGCCCGTCCACCGGGACGGGCACCTTCACGGGGGACCCCGTCGACACCCGGTACGGGACCGTGCAGGTCGCCGCGACCCTCGCCAAGGGAAAGATCACCTCGATCAAGGTCCTCCAGGCACCGGACCAGAACGGACGCGACCAGCAGATCGCCTCCTACGCGCTGCCCCGCCTCACCCAGGAGGCGATCGGTGCGCAGAGCGCGCACATCGACGCCGTGTCGGGAGCCAGCTACACCAGCCAGGGCTACGTCGAGTCCCTGCAGAGCGCCCTGGACCAGGCACATGCCTGACACCGCGCACGGGCTGCGCCACGTCGAGCACGTCATGGGCACCGTCTTCTCCTTCGACATCCGCGACAAGCCCACCGCCGCCATCCACCGCGCCCTGGCCGAGGCCGTGCGGTGGCTCCACCGGGTCGACGCCGTGTTCTCCACCTACCGGCCGGACAGCCACATCAGCCGTCTCGGCCGCGGCGAGATCCACCTCGGCGACTGCCCGCCCGAGGTCCACGAGGTGCTGTCCCTGTGCGAACGGGCGGCCCAGGTCACCGACGGCTGGTTCAGCATCGTCCCGGCGGGCGTCCTCGACCCGTCGGGGCTCGTCAAGGGCTGGGCCACCGAAGCCGCGTCCCGGCTCCTTCACGAGGCCGGCGCGCACCACACCTGCGTCAACGGCGGCGGTGACCTCCAGCTCCGCGGCCGGGCGGCCCCCGGCACCCCGTGGCGCATCGGCGTCGCCCACCCCCTGCGCCCCGGCGAGCTCGTCACCGTCGTCACAGCCCACCACGACCTGGCCGTCGCCACCTCCGGCACCGGCGAACGCGGCGCCCACATCATGGACCCGCACCACGGCACACCCGCCGGCGCGTTCGCCTCCCTCACCCTCGTCGGCCCCCGCCTGACCCTGACCGACGCCTACGCCACGGCGGCCTTCGCCGGCGGCGACGCAGCCCGGAACTGGCTGGACACACTGGAGGGTTACGAAGCTCTCGCCGTACTGCCCGACGGCCGGGAATGGCGCACCCCGGGATTCGGCCGCTACGGGTCATGAGGTGGACGCCGGCCACCGCACCGCCCCGCCCCGGCCCCTTCTGATCCGCGAACCCACGTCCGCCGAGGAGTTCCACAGCCGGCGGCGACGAAGGACATGACACCCGCGGGGACCGGGCGCGGGTACCGGGCGAACAGGCGGCGTGACAGACGTCATTGACAAGCCGAATCCGCCAAGGTTGTCGTGTGCACATGCTCCGATGCCCTGGACCCCGCCGCACTCGCCGAGCCGACGGCACCGCTGTCGGCGCCGGTCGCGGCCCGTCGCCGGGCGGCGCGTGCGCGAAGACCCCGGGTGCCGTCCCCAGCGCAAAGGGCGGGCGGCTGCCATGGACGTACGGTCACTGACCGGGCGCAGCGAGCTGCTCGACACCGCACGGGCCGGGTTGACGGCCCG
>NZ_FOFF01000021.1 GCF_900110755.1 Streptomyces sp. yr375 | reverse complement strand
GAGGTGCCAGGCGGTGTGGATCATGCGGCGGGCGTGGTCGGTGATGTCGTGGGTGGCGAGTTCGGCGAGGAGTCGGAGGCGGCGGTCGAGGGTGCCGGTGGTGGTCTCGGCTCCTTTGGTGGCGTACTTGGCGATGTAGGCGGCGACGTGCCGCTCGGTTACCGGGCTGCCACCGGTGAAGTCGGTGTTGCGGATTGCTCGGACGTCGATCTGCCGCCCGAACCGGAACACCAACCGCTCTGCCCGATCTGAGGTTTGGGGCGGGGACGTGGGGATGTCCGCGGTGGGCTGCGGTTGTTTCGGTGGTTTGCCCTCGTGGTGGACGCGGGTGCGTGTGGCGGCGGCGCGGACGGCGTGGTCGAGGAGCTGGGAGGTGGCCCAGGTGGGCGGGGTGCTGCTGGGGCCGGTGGGTCCGTCGAGTCGGATGACGGCATGGAAGTGGACCTGTCCGCGTTCTTGGTACTCGGCGACCTTGGCGTACGAAAGCGTGGCGTGGTGGCGCAGGGTCCGCTGAGTCAGTCCGCCGGCCTTGGCGATCTCCCGTCGCAGGTGGGTGGTGAAGCGTGCCCACAGGGCTGGTGGGGACGGTCTTGCCGCCGCGTAGTCCGGCGGCGATGAGTTGGTAGGTGTCGTAGCGGTAGACGGTGGAGCAGGCGGGGCAGCGGGTGGCGCGGCGGTTGCCGCAGCGGACCAGCAGTTCGCCCGCCGGGAGTCGGCCGGAGTCGAAGTGGTCGAGGATCTCGCCGGTCGTGCTGTCGAGTCGGGTGCGGTGCCCGGTGAGGCGGATCGGGTGCGCGCAGCCGCCGAGTCCGGCTATCTGCCGTGTGAGGGGTGCGAGTTGGCCGGTGGCGGCGAGTTTTGCCAGCTTGGCGGTGAGCCTGGCGCGGCGCTCCAGCGCCGACCGCCCTGCCGTCGAGGTGGTGACGTGCGCCGGGCAGGTCGGTGTCGTGAACGCCGACGACGAGGGGCGCGAAGCGGCTGGAACGGCTGCGGGGTACGGGAGTTGGAGCTGCGCGGGCATGCGGAACGGGGCCTTTCGGCGGGAGCGCGGAAGCGGTACGGCGCGGGGTGACGTGGGCAGGCCGAAGTTGTCGGCTCACAGGGGAACGGGGGCGCCTCGAAGTTGGGCGCGGGGGCCGGACCAGGGGTCTGTCGGCGGGCGCGGTGGTGATCACCGGCGGGTGTGGGACGTTAACATCGCCTCACGGGCGCATTCAAGTACATCCCTCCTGATTCCTTTCTGGTGGGTGGTGGGACGCGGGTAGTGTGGGGCCGGTTTCCGGGTTTGGACGGGCCGGATTGTGCTGGTAGTGGGCGTGGAAAGCGGGGGTGACCGGGCGTGGTGGTGGGGCGGCGCGGGCGGAGGCCGGCGGGCAGCGGGGTGCCGCTGACGTTCGAGGTGATCGCCGGGACCCTGCGCGAGCGCATCCACTCCGGGGGGCTGCGGCCGGGGGACGCGTTGCCGACGCAGGCCGTGTTGATGCGGGAGTTCGGGGCGGCGAGCCTGACCGTGCAGAAGGCCATGGCCCTGCTGAAGCAGGAGGGGTGGGCGGTCTCCCGCCCCGGCAAGGGAGCCTTCGTCGCCGACCACGACCACGTCGCCGACGATGCTGATGACCTCGATGGCCCGGAGGCGACCGCACCCGTCGGCGGGACGACGGCCCGTGTCGAGGCGTTGGAACGGGCGCTTGCCGAGGCCGCTCAGCAGATTGCTGACCTTCGTGGCCGTGTCGAGGCCCTGGAGTCGGGTGGCGGCGAGCGGGGCCGCTGACCCGCCGTGCCGGGCGGGCACGGGGCGTGCGTTCAGATTTTCTCTACGAGGTTCAAGGCGGGCTCCGCCCGCCGGAGCTGGCCGCCGTCGCCGACAAGTCCGCCGTTCGCTCGGAAGGTCAGTGGCGCCGCAGACGGCGAGCCGTACCGGCAGCCGGGGTATGACCCAGGGCTGGGGGAGCGGCAACCAGCCAGCTTGTCGGGCCGACCTTCAACATCCGTCGCCGGGCTCACCGAGGGCGGTGGCCGACACCGCCTCCAGCGGGGAGCGATACCCCCTCTCGGCGGCCCTCCCCACCCAGCCTCCGCGCTGCCGCGCTGGTGGGGGCACCAGCATCGCCCCGACGTCTGAGGGCCGCTCTCCCCGGCGAACGGGCCGCCGGGGGAAGTGCCAGAATGGGACGCACGCGGGGACAACGGCCAAGGTCCTGGCAATCCTCGATTGCCCGCCCGTCAGCGGGGGTGAACCTCTGCCGATCCAGATGTCCGCGGCTGCGGGACCGTCCTACACTGCTGGCGTGACCGCTGCATACGACTACGAGGACATGCACCACCTGGTGGACCGGCTCACCCCGACCCAGGTGCGACGCCTGCGCCTGCTCGTCACCCAGGACGAAGAACTGTCACAGGTTGCCCAGTCGCTGCCGGTAGTCGACGCGAATGAGGACGAGGAGTCGGTCCCGGCCGGGCTGCTGGCCCTGATCGGCAGCGTGAACGGACCAGAGGATCTGGCTGAACGGCACGACGACCACATCCGCGAGCGGATGCGCGAGCGCTTCGGCGACTCGGCGTGATCGCCACGGTCCTGGACACCGGACCCCTGGCTGCGGCGTTCAACGCGGCCGACCGGCGTCACCCGGAGTGCGCCTCCCTGCTGACGTCGCTGACCGGCCGCCGTCT
Source organism: Streptomyces sp. yr375 (assembly GCF_900110755.1). GTDB lineage: Bacteria > Actinomycetota > Actinomycetes > Streptomycetales > Streptomycetaceae > Streptomyces. The sequence continues at coordinate 136,158 of NZ_FOFF01000021.1, read as the reverse complement.
GCTGCCCAGCCCGGTCATGACCGAGGTCTGCTGGCTGCTGGAGCGCTGGCCCCAGGTCGAAGCAGCGTTCCTCGCCGAGGTCGCACGGGGAACATTCGAGCTGGTCCACCTCACTCCCACCGACCTGACGCGCATGGCTGAGCTGGTCCTCCAGTACGCCGACTTTCCGCTCGGCGGAGTCGACGCCTCGGCCATCGCGGTGGCCGAACGCTTCGACGTGGACCGGGTAGCCACCCTCGACCGGCGGCACTTCAGCGTCGTCAAGCCCGCCCACGTCCCCGCGCTGACCCTCCTGCCGTAGCCCGACCAGCGGTCTGCACCCCTGACGGCAGCGCTGACGGCAACAACCACGGACTCCAGGGCACAGCCACGGACACCAGCGGAACCCGAAACCGCCGGTGACCTGCGAAAACGCAGGTGGGGAGGGGTCGCGTAGCACACGTACTATGTGCTGGCGGGGGCCACGCCGGTCCTGGTCCACAATGTCGACGTCAACTTGGTGTCGGCGGCAGCCTGTCCGATTCACGGTGTCAAGACTCCGCAAGAACTGGGCGGCGATGCACAGGCGTTGCACGATGCCAACATCTCAAAGCTGCAGCACCCGCCGACGAACGGCAACAAACTGGCTGACCAAGGGACCACGGTGGCCACCGGCGAGCTCGGGGGTGAATTGGTGTATTCCACCAATAACAACCGTGCCTCCGTCGCCCTGAAGGCACTTGCCAAATCGATGGGATACCGGCGGATCTCCGGTGTCGACTACATCACCAGGGGACCCGGTGGGCAAGCTCTGCAGACTGACGCGGAACAAATCCTCTTCAACGCGGTGGAAGATGGATCGCTGGAATGGGAGGGCACCGTGGTCGCGTCGCGGCCGGCCTGCGGCCCCGAGCGTCAGAACTGCGCGGCGAGAGCGGACGACTTCCCTGGTGTGCAACTCTTCGAGCAGTCCCGAGTGGCTCCATGGGATCGATGAGAACGCCGGCGAAGTCGGCAAAGCAGGAGGTGTGACATGAGTCTCTGGGATGTGCGTGCGAGTGAATGGGGCGAAGTGCTGGAGGGGATCTCTCCGCTGGAGCGTGGTGAGATCTCCCGGGAGGTTGTGAAAGGCTCGCTTGGTTTCTTCCGCCCCTCGTTCGACGAGGTGTTTGCCGAGGACACGGTTCGGTTCGTGCGGTCGGTCCTTGGGGAGTCGGCCCGCCCGGGGGGCGTGGACAGCGTCGAGGCGGACGAGATCTCGGGCCGCTTGTACACCCTGGCGGAGCAGGATCCTGCGATCGGGACCGCTTCGCTGGCGGCGGCCTTGTCGCTGTTCTTCGACTGCGCGGCCACAGACTTCGACGCGGAATCGGTGCTGGAAATTCTTTCCGCCTGCTACGAGGCGGTACTTCACACCGAAGGCCTCTCTCAAGAGGTCCTCGAATCCGAGACGGACAACGACAATTGCTCCCGGCTCATCGATTTTCAATGGGAAGTGATTACGCGATTCGCCTGATGCGCCAGGGGCCCGTACTGGGCGGCGTACCGCGACGACGAACAAGCCTCCCCGCGGAGCGCCTCTCCATGGCTGGAAGGCGTTCCCGATGCAATGCGAGAAACCGGCTTCTCGATCTGGAGCGTTTCGACCCGGGCGGCCAGTTTCCTGAGGCAGGCGAGAATTTTGACAGTGCAGATCAGAAGGATGGACCGGGCTCGGCACCACCAGGCCACGTTCTTCGCGTCACGCCGTCTGCAAGGTGCCTCTGTCGGACATCGCGATGCCGGAGGAATGGGGCATCGATCCGGCGGCGGTCGAAGTTCAACTCCGTCAGGGCGCGGCCCGGCTGGACGGTGATCCCGACTACGGCTTCCAGCAGGCCTTCGACCGGTTGAGCCAGGCGGCACTGTTCGAGTCCGGGTGGGACGAGCGAGGAGCAGACGGACACCATCGTCGTCCGCACCCGGGAACTGGCCCACTACCTCGACGGGTACCTGTGACGACACGTTGATGGTCGTGCCGGGGGAGGAGGACCGCGAGCGCCACCTCATGAGTGTCGCCGACCCACTTCGCGCCCATGGGCTGGGCTATTTCGACACCCGAGATCTCGAAGTCGAGGGCCGGTGCCACGAGACGATCCTGACGACTGCCGACGCACCGACCTGCCGGGCTCGTGACGGGACGCGAACTGCCGGTCCTCTGCGACGGTTACAGCCGCGAGCCGGTGGCGGTACTCAGGGCGTTCGCACGCCACTGAAGTCCGAGTCCTTCCGCTGCCACGCCGCCGCGCTCGGCGGCCGGCTACCCCTCACGTCGCCTACCGCCCGTACGGATACCCCTGCTGATACGGCTGTCCCTGAGGCGGCATGACCGCCCCGTACGCCGACTGGGGCACGGGGACCTTCTTGTCGAACACGGCGAACAGCAACAGCCCCGTCGCCGTCAGCAGGGTCACCATGACGGCGACGCCGAGGAGGGGGTCCCCGTCGCCGCCAGCCGTGATCACTGCCCACGGCAGGCTCACGCACTCGTACAGCGCGAACGAGGCGAAGGCCGTCCAGTCCGAGGAGTGCCCGCGGCGGATCGCCACGTAGAGGAAGGGCACCCAGATCAGGAGGCCCAGTGAGCCCCACACCAGGACCCCCCAGGCCAGCCGCTGGAACCAGCCACCCTCCAGCCGTCTCTCCGCGCCCGTCGCCGTCGGCATGGTCGGTGTCGTCATGTCGCCCCCCAAGTCACCAGGGGGCAAGGGTAGGACACGGACGGGCCGTACCGGGGCGTCGCTTCTTTACTGTGACATGAGCGAATCTTGTGGCCATAGGGGACGTGTGTTTCCCGATTAGTGGGACGCCGCGGGTTACCGTGCGATCCGTCCGGTGCGGACGTCGAGTCGACACCGTATCGTCGCACCGGATCAGGGGACTTCAGCCTGATACGGGCATACGCGGCGGCACCGCCGTACGAAAAGACGAACGATGGGGTGGGGATGGCCGAGCACCGGCAGTCCAGGAAGCGCAGATACATAACGTGGGGCGTGGCCGGCGCGGCCGTCCTCGCGGGGGCCGGGATAGCGGCGCAGACCTCGATGGCGGCCACCGTCTGGCCCGCCCAGAAGACGTACACCGGGCGTGCCTTCGACGCCTGCACAGCGCCTTCCCTGGCCGCGATGAAGGCATGGAAGACCGACGGCTACTACGGCGGCGCGGCCGTCTACGTGGGCGGCAAGAACCGCGGCTGCAACCAGCCCAACCTGACCGCGTCCTGGGTGAAGTCGGTCAACTCGCTCGGCTGGAAGCTCATCCCGCTCTACGTCGGCGCTCAGCCGCCCTGCCAGACCGGCTCCAGCCCCGAGAAGATCACCGCCGCCACGGCCACCTCCCTCGGCGCCACCGACGCGGCGGACGCCGTCGCCAAGTCGTCCGCGCTCGGCATGAAGACCGGCAGCCCGATCTACCTCGACATGGAGGCGTACGACATCACCAACAAGGCGTGCAACGACGCCGTGTTGGCGTACGTCCGCTCCTTCACCAAGACGCTGCGCGCCAAGACGTACCGGGCCGGCTACTACGGCTTCAGCAGCTCCAGCGCCAAGGCGATCGCCACCGCGACGAACAAGACGGACCTGCCGGGCAACCTCTGGTACGCGCTGTGGGACAAGAAGGACACCACGACCACCGACTGGCCGTGGGGCGCCACCCAGTACACCGACCACAGCCGCGGCCACCAGTTCCTGGTCAACAGCAAGGAGACCCGCGGCGGCTACACGATCACCGTGGACCGCGACACGTGGGACGCGCCGGTCGCCATCGTCGGCTGAACCGGATCACACGAGGCGCGAGGAGGGCGGGACATGAAGGTTGTCTTCGCGGGGGCGGTGGCCGGCGCGGCGTTGCGCACGCCCGTCGCCCGGGTGGGCTTCACACTGCTGCCCGTCCTCAGCCTGGGGCTGCTGTGCCCTGTCCCGTCCCTCGTCCTTGCCCTGCGCCGACGCTCCCGGGCCGACTGGCGTGCCTTCGCCGCCTTCAGCGCGGTGCTGGCGGCCTGGATCACCGAACTCGCGCTGACCCCGGTCGACACACACGGGGCGCTGTTCGCGCTCGACGCGCTGCTGATCGCCCTGTCGACGGCCGGCGCCGCCACGCACGCGTGGCGGGCCTGGCCGCGGCGGTCGGCCGGGGAATAGGCGAGTAGGGGAAGCAGGGGAGCGGCGGCGATGAGCAAACAGGTCCGGCAGGTGTCCCAGGCGCGGGCCGCCCGGGCGGCGCAGCGGGCGGACGCGGCGCGCAACGGGCGGGCGTTCGCTCTCGGGCGCGCCGCCGTCACATGGCTGCGCGCCCTGCGCGGGCGCACCCTCGCCCTCATGGCGGGCGGACTCGTGGTCGCGGCGGCCCTCACGGTGACCGCCGTCCTCCTCTTCTCCCACGACGACCGTCCCGTCGTCCCCGACACCCGCGCCCGCGCGTACAACGACGTCGACGCCTGCCTCCTCACCGGTGACAAGGGCATCGCCTCCGACACCACCGCGGCCGCCGTCTGGCAGGGCATGCAGGACGCGTCCCTGAAGACGCACACGCGCGTGAGCTACGCGCCGGTGACCGGCGAACAGAGCACCGGCAACGCGCGCCCCTTCCTCAACGGCCTCCTCCAGCGCTCCTGCGATGTCGTACTCGCCGTGGGAAACCCCGAGGTCACGGCGGCGGAGGCGACGGCTCCGCAGTACAAGAAGGTCGACTTCGTCCTCGTGGGAGGTTCCCCGCGCGCGGGTGCGAACGTGCGCGTCGTCGCCACGGGTGACGGCCTGCGCGCCGACATCGCGGACGCGGTCAAGCACGCGGTGGACGCGCGGGGCTGAGCCCTCGCACCGACGAGCGGGCGCGGCGGTGCCCGAAGTCCTGGTGAATCGTTGGTCGAATGGGTTGGCCCGAGCCGTCCCACTGCCTACCATCGATCACCGCAAGACTTTGTGCACCGTCGCACAATCTCCGACCGGGAGGTTCCCTTGCACCGCCGTCGTCGTCGCACCGCGCTCCTGCTGTCCGCCGCGATCGCGGCGGCCCCCCTCCTCACCGCCTGCGGGAGCGACGCGCATCCCGGCGCGGCGGCCGTCGTCGGAGACCAGCGGATCACCGTCGCGCAGTTGGAGAACCGGGTGAAAGAGGTGCGCACGGCCCAGCGCGCCGCGGTCAAGGGCGACGCGCAGTACGCGCAGGCCATCGCCCGGACCGGCACCCTCACCCGCGACACCCTGCACGGCATGGTCCTCGACCAGGTGCTGCACCGGGCCGCCGAGGACGCGGGCGTCACCGTCAGCCGCCGGGAGGTCCAGCAGATGCGGGCCGGCCTGGAACAGCAGGCGGGCGGCGCGCAGGGCCTGGAGGCGGCCTGGCTCCAGCAGTACGGCATCCCGCCGCAGCGCCTCGACGAGAACCTCCGCCTCCAACTGGAGGCCCAGAAACTCGCCACCCAGCTCGGCACGAACACCAGCCAGCCCGCCTTCTGGAACGCCCTGTCCAAGGCGTCCAAGGCCCTCGGCGTCGACCTCAACCCGCGCTACGGCGCCTGGGACGCCCAGAAGGTCGCCCGCGTCGACGCGAAGACGCCCTGGGTCCGCGAGATCACGACGGCGCAGACACAGCAGACGACGTGACGGTACGGCGCTGACCAGCGCGGTGCGGCGGCGACGCGTGCCGAGGAACGAGCCGGTATGACTTAAGTACCGGGGCTGTGGACAACTCGTGAGGCTGTCGGCGGGTGTGGGCTACGTTCGAGGTGTGAACGCATCCAGCGCAGCCAGTGCATCTGGCGCACCCGGCGTATCCGGCGCACCCGGCCCATCTGGTGCACCCGGCGCATCCATCGGCCCCGCCGACGTCGAAGGCACCTTCGTCCCCGGCCGCATCGTCCTGCTCACCACCAGTCACCGCGTCGCCCCCGGCCTGCTGTCCTGGCCCGCCTGGCAGGCCCTGCGCACGGCGGACCGGGTGCTGTGCGCGGACGGCGCGCATCCGCAGCTCCCCTATCTGCGGGACGCCGGCATAGCGGTCGAGGAGACCTCCCCGACCGCCGAGGAACTGGTCACCGCCTGCGCCGACGGCCGCACGGTCGTCGTCGTGGCCACCGGCGAGGGCGAGCCGGCCCTCACCGACGGCCTGGCCCGCCTGGCCGGCTCCGGCCGCGTGTCGATGCCCGAGCTGGAACTCCTCCCCGCTTCCTACGACCTCCCGGGCGCCCGGCTCCTCGACCTCGTCCAGGTCATGGACCGCATCCGCGCCGAGTGCCCGTGGTCCTCCCAACAGACCCACCAGGGCCTGGCGAAATACGCGATGGAGGAGTCGTACGAACTGGTCGAGGCGATCGAGGACGGCGACCGCGACGAACTCCGTGAGGAACTGGGCGACGTCCTGCTCCAGGTCGTCTTCCACGCGCGGATCGCCGAGGAGGACGAGGAGTCCCCGTTCTCCGTCGACGACGTCGCGGGCACGATCGTCGCCAAGCTCATCCACCGCCACCCCCATGTCTTCGGCGACGCCACGGTCACGACCCCGGAGGAGGTGAGGGAACAGTGGCTGCGCATGAAGGCGGTCGAGAAGCGGCGGGAGTCGGTCACGGACGGCGTCCCCCTCCACCAGCCCGGCCTGGCCCTCGCCGCGAAACTGGCCGCCCGGGCCCGGACGGCGGGCCTGGACGTACCACTGCCGACGCCCGAGGGCGGCATAGGTATCGAGGGCATCGGCTACGAGCTGCTGGCTCTCGCCGCCCGGGCCGAAGCGGAGGGCGTCGACCCGGAGGCGGCCCTGCGTGCGGCGGCCCGTGCCTATCGGGACGCGATCCGGGCGACCGAAGGGGTGGTGGGTTAGTACGGTGGCTTCCTGAGCTGGCTGCGCGGCGCGGGGGGCTGGTATGGGTGGGCAGGACGGGCAGTCCCTTGCCGACCAGCGCCTCTCGAAGAACCCCGCTCACCACGACGAACCCGCCCACGCGGGCTCTTGGGTTCACTGTCTGACGTGGCGGGCGTCGGCGTCGTACCGTCGATGGCGTGAGCGAACACCTGGGAGACAAGGTCAAGCGGCTCCGAAAGATGTCCGACTTGACGCAGGAAGGGCTGGCTGAGCAGTCGGACGTATCCGTCGACGTCATCCGGAAGTTGGAGCAGAGACAGCGCGGTTCCGCCACGTTGCCGACGCTTCACGCCCTTGCGAAAGGGCTGGGCGTCGAGTTGACGACACTCCTGGGGGACCCTCCTGGCGTGCCATCGACCGGCGCAGCCGAACCGCCCCAACTTGTCGCCGTGCGACGCGCCATCATGCCGCCGCTCTTCGCGCCGCCCCCGGAACCGAAGCGTGCAGACAAGCTCACACTGCCGCTCCTGCGGGCCGAGATCGCCGATGCCTGGACGCTCTATCACGACGCCGAGTTCGGGCGACTGATGGAGCTGCTGCCGGACATCATCAACGATGCCCGGTTCCTCGCTTCCGTCGGCGCTGACGACGAACGAGCCGCCGGCCAGGCCGCGTTGGGCAAAGCCCTTCAACTCGGCGGGCATCTCGCCATCCGCATGGGGAAGACAGACCTTTCCCTGTCGGCGCTGGAGCGCGCCATGAACGCTGCCGCAGACTCCTCCGACCCGCTGCTTTCCGCGATGATCAGCAACAGTGTCGCGTGGAACTACCAGCGGCAGAACCGGCTTGACGATGCAACCAACCTGGCGATCTACGCGGCCGACAACGTCCAGTGCAACCATGCGACGGACGCTTCAGGCGTTCGCGTATGGGGCGGGCTGCTTATGTCGGCCGCGACGAGTTACGCCAGAGGCGGGGACTACGAGCGGGCCGACGAGATGATGCGCACGGCGGAGAAAGCCGCGGGACGCGTCGCCAAGATGCCCGCCCCGGAGGATGGACGGCTCGTGTCCGTCTTCAGCAAGTCGTCCGTTCGTATCGAGCGCGTCCGCCTGGCCGTTCAGCACGGACGCCCTGAGGAGGCGCTGACGCTCGCCAAGGGGATGCGTCTCAGCAAGGACACCCCGCCATCGTGGCGCACTTGGTTGCTCCTCGACGTGGCATGCGCTCACGCTGACGTCGGCAACGCGGAGGGGGCCGTGAAGGCGCTGGAGTCACTACGTCGGGTCGCACCGACGTGGATGCGCCATCACACGCTCGCTGTCGCCATCGTCCGTGATCTGTGGGAATTGCCTGTAAGACCTGCGGGACTGCGTTCGATCGCCGAGTTCCTCGGTGTGGTCGCTTAGCGTCGCCAATGTAGGACGCTGCGTCCCTGTCGGTCGCCTCCGTTACGCGAAAGCCTTGGGCTAATGACGCGGCGTGACGGAGGTACAGGGATGGGCGTTACTGAACCCGCCCGGGGTTGCCGAGATTCCGTGGCCCCCCGTGTTCACGAGACCCGCGCCGTTTCCAGAGTGCCGGGAGTGCGCCGTATTCGACCGGGAGTGGGTGCAGGCGACGACGCCGAACACCGACACCTACGACCCGTCGAGGTCGACGGACATCGTGGTCCTCATGCGCCGGCACAAGATCGAGACGCATGGAGGGGCGAAGTGACAGACCGCTGTGAAACGAGACCGCCGGCCTTCGGCGCCGTCGTGAAGGACGTCGAGCGGAACAAGTTCGGGGAGTTCCGGGCGGTGGAGTGCGGCCGGTTCTATCTGCGGCCCGTCGGGGGCGGGCGGGAATGGGACGCGCCGGCGTCCGACGTCCGCCAGGCCACGTACGCGGAGACGAAGCGGGTCTGTGCGGCGAGCAGTGAAAGGGGTCGGACGTGATCGGGGATCTCTTCCCGGAAGTCGACTCCACCGAACAGCTCGACGACGTGTTGACTGATCACTACGTGGAGTGCTCCAAGTGTGTCGACATGGTTGCCGTCGAAGACGGGCTGGACCCCGTTCAGTGGGCCAAGGACCACAGGAGACTGCGGCCGTGGCACACCACGTTCCGCACGCGTCGCTGCACGAGGTTCAGCGTGCCGGAGGCCCCGAGCCGTGGACGGCCCGACCAGCCGTCTGACGCGCCGGCCACGTCGCCGCCCCGTCGCCCCTCCGAGGAGTAGGAGGGGTAGGCAGAGGCCGGAGCCCCGCTCGTCTGACGCCCTCAGTCGGATGAGCGGGGCTTCTTGCTACCCCTATAGAGAGGGGGCGCGCAAAGCGCTGCGTACTGTCGTTGCATGCTGCACGACGAGCCCGAGCCCGCCATCCCTGAACTCTTCTCGTGGGAGTTCGCAACCGACCCCTACGCCACGTACGCGCATCTCAGGGACAACGAACCAGTGAGGTGGACGCGGCTCCCAAGTGGCGTGGAGGCGTGGCTCGTCACCCGCTACTCCGACGCACGCAACGCGCTGGCGGACAGCCGGCTGTCGAAGAACCCTGACCATCACGTGCCAGGCGAGTCGGACGAACCCGCCCACGCCAAGGGCAAGACCGGAATCCCCGGTGAGCGTAAGGCCGAGTTGATGACGCATCTGCTCAATATCGATCCGCCGGACCACACGCGGTTGCGACGGCTTGTCAGCAAGGCGTTCACTCCGCGCCGGGTCGCCGAGTTCGCGTCCCGGGTGCAGGAACTGACGGACCAGCTCATCGACCGGTTCGCCGCCGAGGGTGAGGCCGATCTCATCCACGACTTCGCCTTCCCCCTCCCCATCTACGCGATCTGCGACCTGCTGGGTGTCCCGCGCGAGGACCAGGACGACTTCCGGGACTGGGCCGGGATGATGATCCGGCACGGCGGGGGACCGCGTGGCGGGGTCGCGCGGTCGGTGAAGAAGATGCGCGGCTATCTGCTGGAGCTCATTCACCGCAAGCGTGCGGAGCTCCCCGCCGACCCGGCCCCCGGCGAGGACCTCATCTCCGGCCTCATCCGCGCCTCCGACCACGGCGAGCACCTCACCGAGAACGAGGCCGCCGCCATGGCCTTCATCCTTCTCTTCGCCGGTTTCGAGACGACCGTCAACCTCATCGGCAACGGCACCTACGCCCTCCTCACTCACCCCGAGCAGCGCGAACGCCTCCAACGGTCGCTCACCGAGGACGGCGGCGACCGCACCCTCCTCGAAACCGGCCTCGAGGAACTCCTGCGCTACGACGGCCCCGTCGAGCTCGCCACCTGGCGGTTCGCGACCGAGCCGCTCACCATCGGCGGGCAGGACATCGCCGCCGGCGACCCCGTCCTCGTCGTCCTGGCGGCCGCCGACCGCGACCCGGCCCGCTTCACGGACCCCGACACGCTCGACCTCTCCCGCCGCGACAACCAGCACCTCGGCTACGGCCACGGCATCCACTACTGCCTGGGCGCCCCGCTGGCCCGTCTGGAGGGCCAGACCGCGCTGGCCACCCTCCTCACCCGGCTGCCCGACCTCCGACTGGCCGCCGACCCGGCCGACTTGCGCTGGCGCGGCGGCCTCATCATGCGCGGCCTGCGGACGTTGCCGGTCGAGTTCACTCCGGAGCGTTCCGGTACATAACGGGTATGGATGTGATCGGTCGTCAGTCGGGGTGTGGACATTCGGCGGACGGGAGGTGATCGGACCTCAATTCTGTGATCTTCACGTGATCTGCGCGGCATTAACTTGTGACAAGTGATCGTGTGCCGATACGTTCACTCGTCAGCGCGACGCCTCGGTTCCACTCGTCGCGCCGGCCACCGCTGTCCAGAGAAGGGCCCCCGCATGCTCTCCGGGAACGGTCGTCACCGTCGCCCCCGTCAGGCTCCGGCCCTCCTCGTCGCGGCAGGAGTGACCGGCTCCGCCATCGCCATCCCGCTGCTCGCCGCCTCCGGCGCGAGCGCCGCCGACGGCACGGTGTGGGACAAGGTGGCGCAGTGCGAGACCGGCGGCTCGTGGAGCGCCCACAAGGGCGACGGCGAGTACGGCGGCCTGAGCCTCACCCAGAAGCAGTGGGAGACGTACGACGGGCTCGACTACGCGGCGAGCCCCGACCTGGCCAGCCGCAACCAGCAGATCGCCGTGGCGCAGAAGCTGCTCGCCGCCGAGAACATCGGCGCCTGGGGCACCTGCGGGCTGACCTCCGGGCTCACCCAGCAGAACGGCGCGCTGAACGTCGACACCGGCGTGGCCGACGACTCGTCCGAGTCGTCCATATCCAACGGATTGTCCGACCTGTCCAAGGGATCGTCAGATTCGTCAGATTCGTCGGGGTCCTCGGAGTCGTCCGGATCGTCCAGTTCATCCGACTCTTCCGACTCTTCCGACTCCTCGAAGTCCTCTGAAGCCGGCGACAGTTCGACCGACTCGCCCGGCTCACCCGACTCGTCCGATGATGCATCGAGTTCGCCGTCAAAGTCCCCTTCATCCTCTACACCCCCTTCGCCCTCTTCATCCTCTTCCTCCCCCGGCAAGGGTGACGCACAGGGTTCCGACAGTTCGTCCACGGGGAGTGCAAATAAGGACGACTCGGATAAGTCGCTCCAGGATGTGGGCTCTTGGAGCCTCGTCGACACCGGTTCCCTCGGTGCCGGCCGTCACCGTGGCGACGCCGCCGACGCCACTGCCGATGTCGCCGACGCCGCCGACGTCGCGCCCGCCTCTACCGGTCGGCATGCCGCAGCCGCCTATGTCGTCCAGGCCGGCGACTCTCTCGCCTCTATCGCCGACTCCCTTGGCCTCGACGGCGGATGGCGCGCCCTCTATGCCGAGAATCGGGACCTCATCGGTGCCGACCCGAGTGACATCGTCCCCGGTCAGACCCTCGACACAGGGGTTGAATAGGGCGCAAAGCCCAAGAAAAACAGCGGGAGTTCACGTCACACTTCGCGCCGAATGTCCGGTTTGGTGAAAGTGTGGGATGAGTCTCAGAAGCCCTGATCGTCTTTGGAATTCGGCCGATCGCGTGTCTACGGTCGAGGCCGCTCGGCAACCCGAGCCCCGGCCGTCGCAACGCCGAATCCTGCCAGCGGCGCCCCGGGAACAGTCGTCGCGCAAGCGCCGTAGGCAGGAGCGGGGGACCCAGGTAGGTGCCGCACCGGGCAGTTGACCGGAGCGGCTTGGGGTGAAGCCGTGCCTCGTGAAAGCGAGAGCGCGGCCGGGCAACTCAACCGGCCCGAACCCGACAGCTCACCTCGTAGGCGTCGGTGAGGGGATCCACCATGCTGTTTTCCGGTAAGGGCAAGCACCGTCGTCCGTCCAAAGCCACCCGCGTCGCCGCCATGGCCGGCGTGACCGGTGTCGCCATCGCCGCCCCGCTGATGGTGGCCGGCAACGCCTCCGCCGCCACCGCCTCCGAGTGGGACACGGTCGCCCAGTGCGAGTCCGGCGGCAACTGGTCCATCAACACCGGCAACGGCTACTACGGCGGCCTGCAGTTCTCCGCCTCCACCTGGGCCGCGTACGGCGGCACCGCCTACGCCTCCACCGCCGACCAGGCCAGCAAGTCCCAGCAGATAGCCATCGCCGAGAAGGTCCTCGCGGGCCAGGGCAAGGGCGCATGGCCGGTCTGCGGCACCGGCCTGTCCGGCGCCGCCTACACCGGCGACAGCTCCTCCGACACGTCCTCGTCCTCCTCGTCGAGCAGCTCGAACACCTCCAGCAGCTCCGGCTCCTCGGACAGCAGCGCCGCCACCCGTTCGACCGAGCAGCAGAGCGCCACCCGCTCGACCGACCGCCCGGCCGCCTCCAAGACGGTCACCACGCCGACCGGCAAGAAGGTCAAGAAGGGCGACGGCGAGTACAAGGTCGTCAAGGGCGACACCCTCAGCTCGATCGCCGAGAAGCACAAGGTCAAGGGTGGCTGGCAGCAGCTCTTCAAGCTGAACAAGGACATCGTCGAGGACGCCGACCTCATCTTCCCGGGCCAGCAGCTCCACCTGAAGTGACATCCGGGCCTGGAGTGACGTCCGGGCCTGACGTGACGTCCGGCCCGACGTGACAACAGGCTCTCAGAGAAGCCACAGTGCCCTCACAACCGAGGTCGGCACACTGAAGACCTCGTGAGGGTCACCCCCGTCCCCACGGGCCCCCGCTCCGGTGCGTGTTCCCCCGTACCCGCCGGAGCGGGGTTTCTCTTTGCCTGTTCGACATGTCCCGTCCGCCTTTCTGGACCGCCCCCTTTGTTCCGACCGGAAACAATAGGTAGGGTCGGTCCGTCCGGAGGGCGGTCGGTCGGCTGCCGACGCCGCTCGGGCGGTTAGGCTCTAGTCGCAAGGCTCAGCACGGGCTCATCACGGCCCGCGCGCCCCGCACTTCCAGCGTCACATCCCAAGAAGGAGATGCTCGTGCCGTCCATCGACGTCGTCGTAGCCCGGGAAATCCTCGACTCGCGAGGCAACCCCACCGTCGAGGTCGAGGTCGGCCTCGACGACGGCAGCACGGGTCGTGCCGCCGTTCCGTCCGGCGCCTCCACCGGTGCCTTCGAGGCCATCGAGCTGCGCGACGGTGACCCCAACCGCTACGGCGGCAAGGGTGTCGAGAAGGCCGTCCTCGCCGTCATCGAGCAGATCGGCCCGGAGCTCGTCGGCTACGACGCCACCGAGCAGCGCCTGATCGACCAGGCCATGTTCGACCTGGACGCCACCGACAACAAGGGCTCGCTCGGCGCCAACGCCATCCTCGGCGTCTCCCTCGCCGTCGCGCACGCCGCCTCCGAGGCGTCCGACCTCCCCCTCTTCCGCTACCTGGGCGGACCGAACGCGCACCTGCTGCCCGTTCCGATGATGAACATCCTGAACGGCGGCTCGCACGCCGACTCCAACGTGGACATCCAGGAGTTCATGATCGCCCCGATCGGCGCGGAGTCCTTCTCCGAGGCGCTGCGCTGGGGCGCCGAGGTCTACCACACCCTCAAGAAGGTGCTGAAGACCAAGGGCCTGTCCACCGGCCTCGGCGACGAGGGCGGCTTCGCCCCGAACCTGGAGTCCAACCGCGCCGCCCTCGACCTCATCATCGAGGCCATCAAGCAGGCCGGTTACATCCCGGGCGAGCAGATCGCGCTCGCGCTCGACGTCGCCGCGTCCGAGTTCTACAAGGACGGCAAGTACGAGTTCGAGGGCAAGTCCCGCTCGGCCGCCGAGATGACCGAGTACTACGAGGAGCTCGTCTCCGCGTACCCGCTGGTCTCCATCGAGGACCCGCTGTACGAGGACGACTGGGCCGGCTGGAACACCATCACCGCGAAGATCGGCGACAAGGTCCAGATCGTCGGCGACGACCTCTTCGTCACCAACCCCGAGCGCCTCGCCCGTGGCATCGAAGAGGGCTCGGCCAACGCCCTGCTCGTCAAGGTCAACCAGATCGGCTCGCTGACCGAGACGCTGGACGCCGTCGAGATGGCCCAGCGCAACGGCTTCAAGTGCATGATGTCCCACCGCTCCGGCGAGACCGAGGACGTCACCATCGCCGACCTCGCCGTCGCCGTGAACTGCGGCCAGATCAAGACCGGCGCCCCGGCCCGCTCGGACCGCGTCGCCAAGTACAACCAACTGCTGCGCATCGAGGAGATCCTCGACGACGCCGCCGTCTACGCCGGCCGCAGCGCCTTCCCCCGCTTCAAGGGCTGACACCTTTGTAGGAAGCGTCGTACGTACGTCCCCGTACTCGGTCCCGTACCGTGTGCGGGGACGTACGCACATGGGAGACGGGAGGCGGGGGACATGGCCGTGAAGGACCGGGACCGGTTCTCCACCGCGACGCGGATCAAGCTGCTCGGGGAGCAGACCGCGGCCCGGGTCTACCGCTCCCAGACCAAACGCCAGGCCCGCCGCTCCCGTCTCACCGGCCGCGCCGCGCTGCTCGCCCTCGTCCTGTGCACGCTGATCGTGGCGCTGGCCTACCCCATGCGCCAGTACGTCTCCCAGCGCGCCGAGATCGCCGACCTGGAGCGCGAGCAGCGGCAGGCCAGCGAGCGCGTCGAGCAACTGCGCGACCTCAAGGCACGCTGGCAGGACGACGCGTACGCCGAGCAGCAGATCCGGCAGCGGCTGCACTACGTGCTGCCGGGGGAGACCGGTTACGTCGTGATCGACCCGGACGCGGCCAAGCAGTCCCGCGCCGACCTCGGAGCGGCCGACCGCCCCTGGTACGCGAACGTCTGGGACGGCGTCGACAAGGCCGACGCCTCCGACCAGTGAACTGACCGCCAGCAAGCACCGCCAGCAAGCACCGCCAGAGAGCACCGGTAGAAAGAACAGGCATGGAAACGCCCCCGCCGACCACCCCGCGCACCGAGCCCACCGACGCGGACGTCGAGGCCTTCAAGCAGCAGCTCGGGCGCCCGCCGCGCGGCCTGCGCGCGATCGCGCACCGCTGTCCGTGCGGTCAGCCGGACGTCGTCGAGACGGCCCCCCGCCTGCCCGACGGCACGCCCTTCCCGACGCTGTACTACCTGACGTGCCCCAAGGCCAACTCGGCGATCGGCACGCTCGAGGCGAACGGCGTGATGAAGGAGATGACGGAGCGGCTGCGGACCGACCCGGAGCTGGCCGCCGCCTACCGCGGCGCGCACGAGGACTACCTCCGGCGCCGCGACGAGATCGAGGAGCTGAAGAACTTCCCCAGCGCGGGCGGCATGCCGGACCGGGTGAAGTGCCTGCACGTGCTGGTGGGCCACTCCCTGGCGGCCGGCCCGGGCGTGAACCCGCTCGGCGACGAGGCCCTCGCGATGCTCCCGGAGTGGTGGCGCAAGGGCGCGTGCGTGGTGCCGGCACCGGTCCGGGAGGACCCGGCCCACGAGGACACGGTCAACGAGGACGCCCGGTGACCCGCGTCGCCGCCGTCGACTGCGGTACGAACTCGATCCGGCTGCTCGTCGCCGACGCCGACCCCAAGACGGGCGAACTGGTCGACCTGGACCGCCGGATGACGATCGTCCGCCTCGGCCAGGGCGTCGACCGCACCGGCCGGCTGGCCCCCGAGGCGCTGGAGCGGACCTTCGCGGCCTGCCGGGAGTACGCGGCCGCGATCAAGGAGCACGGCGCGGAGCGGCTGCGCTTCGTCGCCACCTCCGCCTCCCGGGACGCAGAGAACCGCGACGAGTTCGTGCGCGGGGTACTGGACATCCTGGGCGTCGAGCCCGAGGTCATCACCGGCGACCAGGAGGCCGAGTTCTCCTTCACCGGCGCGACGAAGGAACTGAAGGGCCGCGCGGACCTCGCCAAGCCCTACCTGGTGGTGGACATCGGCGGCGGCTCCACGGAGTTCGTCGTCGGCGACGAGCACGTCCGGGCCGCCCGCTCGGTCGACGTCGGCTGCGTACGGATGACCGAACGGCACCTGGTCGTGGACGGCGAGGTCACCGACCCGCCCACCGCCGGCCAGATCGCGGCCATGCGCGCCGACATCGAGGCGGCCCTCGACCTCGCCGAGCGGACGGTCCCGCTGCGCGAGGCGCACACCCTGGTCGGCCTGGCGGGTTCCGTGACGACGATCTCGGCGATCGCGCAGGAACTGCCCGCGTACGACTCGGAGGCCATCCACCACTCCCGCGTCTCGTACGACACGGTCCGCGAGATCACCGAGTGGCTGCTGCGCTCCACCCACGCCGAGCGCGCGGCGGTCCCGTCGATGCATCCGGGCCGGGTGGACGTGATCGCGGCGGGCGCGCTCGTACTGCTGACGATCATGGAGCGGATCGGCGCGGACGAGGTCGTCGTGAGTGAGCACGACATCCTCGACGGCATCGCCTGGTCCCTCTGCTGAGCAGGGACGAAGCCCGTTTGAGCGGGTCGGAGGGGCTCGCGCAGGCCCTGCGCGAGCCCCTCCGACCCGCTCTCGCGACACTCCGTCGGAAAAGTTCGTGAAGTTCTTCACAAGGAATTCGGCCCTGTCGGAGGACATGAGCGCCCCGGTTGGCCCTTCCGGGGGCTCGACACCCGTGTGAACGTGTTCAAAAGAGGCGTGCGCGGACGTTTCGCGGAGGTGCCGGGAAGGTGTGCCGCGGACCCCTCACGGAGGCCCTCCGGACCCGGAGAGGCAGCTCACGCGGCATTGACAACGGCGCCATGGGGGCACAGGTTCCCGTTCCGCGCCATGACGTGGATCACGCGAGTCGCGGAGGATAGCACACACCCTCCACAAGCTTGTGAAGGGGCGCACGAGCGACCCCCCTGGACCGGGTGGATACTCGATGGCATGAGCACCACGGAGCGTCCCAGGATCCTCGTAGTAGGCGGTGGGTACGTAGGCCTGTACGCAGCTCGGCGCATTCTCAAGAAGATGCGCTACAGCGAGGCGACCGTCACGGTCGTCGACCCCCGGTCGTACATGACCTACCAGCCCTTCCTCCCCGAAACCGCCGCCGGCAACATCTCCCCGCGTCACGTCGTCGTCCCACTGCGACGCGTGCTGCCCAAGGCGGAGGTTCTCACCGGCCGGGTCACCACCATCGACCAGGACCGCAAGGTCGCCACGATCGCCCCGCTGGTCGGCGAGGCGTACGAGCTGCCCTTCGACTACCTGGTGATCGCGCTCGGCGCGGTCTCCCGCACCTTCCCGATCCCCGGCCTCGCCGAGCAGGGCATCGGCATGAAGGGCGTCGAGGAGGCCATCGGCCTGCGCAACCACGTCCTCGAGCAGCTCGACAAGGCCGACTCCACGACCGACGAGGAGATCCGCCGCAAGGCGCTCACCTTCGTCTTCATCGGCGGCGGTTTCGCCGGTGCGGAGACCATCGGTGAGGTCGAGGACCTGGCTCGCGACGCGGCCAAGTACTACAAGACCGTGTCCCGCGAGGACATGCGCTTCGTCCTCGTCGACGCCGCGGACAAGATCCTGCCCGAGGTCGGCCCGAAGCTCGGCCAGTACGGCAAGGAGCACCTGGAGAGCCGGGGCGTGGAGATCTACCTCTCCACCTCCATGGACTCCTGCGTCGACGGCCACGTCGTTCTGAAGAACGGCCTCGAGGTCGACTCGAACACGATCGTCTGGACGGCCGGCGTCAAGCCGAACCCGGTCCTGGCCCGTTACGGCCTCCCGCTCGGCCCGCGTGGTCACGTCGACACCGCCGCGACCCTCCAGGTCCAGGGCACCGACTACATCTGGGCCGCCGGCGACAACGCCCAGGTCCCGGACATGGCCGCCCGCAAGGCCGGCGTGGAGAACGCCTGGTGCCCGCCGAACGCGCAGCACGCGCTGCGTCAGGCCAAGGTCCTCGGCGACAACGTGATCTCCGGTATGCGGGGCTTCCCGCAGAAGGAGTACGCGCACGCCAACAAGGGTGCGGTGGCGGGCCTCGGCCTGCACAAGGGCGTCGCGATGATCGTCATGGGCAAGATGAAGATCAAGGTCAAGGGCCGCCTCGCGTGGTACATGCACCGCGGCTACCACGGCATGGCGATGCCGACCTGGAACCGCAAGATCCGCGTCTTCGCCGACTGGACCCTCGGCATGTTCCTCAAGCGCGAGGTCGTCGCGCTCGGTGCGCTGGAGTCCCCGCGCGAGGAGTTCTACGAGGCCGCGAAGCCGGCCCCGGTCGCCGCGAAGCCGGCCGCCGAGAAGACCGAGGGCGAGAAGGCCAAGGCCTCCTGACCTCCGGTCACCCGGCTTCCGGTCCCCCGACCGTCGGCCACTGAAACACCCCCGAAGGGGCCGTCCGCCATCCGTGGTGCGGGCGGCCCCTTCGGCGTGTTCCGTGCGTTCCGTGGCTTCCGTGTGTTCCGTCGTCGAGTTTGCCCAGCCGTAATGCGCGTGGGGGACTGCGCTGCGGCTTCGCTGGTGTTTACGTGGTGTCAGGACATTCCGGGATCACCGTCACGGAGGTGTGCACCATGGCTGACGCCGCGCCGCGGCTCCATGCGCTTGTCGAACAGTTGCTGGGAGAACCGCTCCCGGTGCGCGTCCGCGCCTGGGACGGTTCGCAGGCGGGCCCGCCCGACGCGCCCGTTCTGGTCGTACGCAACCGCAGGGCCCTGCGCCGTCTCCTGTTCAAACCCGGCGAACTGGGCCTCGCCCGCGCCTGGGTGGCCGGCGACCTGGAGATCGAGGGGGACCTGTACGTCGCGCTGGACCTCGTCTCCGGCCTCTTCTGGGAGCGCGGCGAGGACGCCCGTACCCTCGCCCAGGCGCTGCGCGACCCCGAGGTCCGCGGGGCCGTCCGCGAGCTGGTGCGGCTCGCCGGGCCGCCGCTGCCGCCCGCCCCGCCCCGCGAGGAGGTCCGCCGCACCGGCCACCTGCACACCCGCCGCACCGACCGGCGCGCCATCAGCCACCACTACGACGTCGGCAACGACTTCTACGAACTCGTCCTCGGCCCGTCCATGGTCTACTCCTGCGCCTACTGGGAGTCCGGGTCCGGGGCCGGCACCCTGGAGGACGCCCAGCGCGACAAGCTCGACCTCGTATGCCGCAAGCTGGACCTGGGGCCGGGGAAGCGGCTGCTGGACGTCGGCTGCGGCTGGGGGTCCCTCGCCGTGCACGCGGCGCGCGAGCACGGGGCGCACGTCGTCGGGATCACGCTCTCCCAGGAGCAGGCGGCGTACGCCCGTAAGCGCGTCGCCGACGCCGGGCTCACCGACCGGGTCGAGATCCGCGTCCAGGACTACCGGGACGTCACCGACGGCCCGTTCGACGCGATCTCCTCCATCGGCATGGCGGAACACGTCGGCTCCGCGCAGTACCTGGAGTACGCGCACGCCCTGTGCGCGCTGCTGACACCGGGCGGCCGGCTCCTCAACCACCAGATCGCCCGCCGCCCGCAGCACGACGAGTCGACGTACGGCGTGGACGCCTTCATCGACGCCTACGTCTTCCCGGACGGCGAACTCGCCCCGCTGGGCAGCACGGTCGCCCAGCTCGAACGCGCCGGTCTGGAGGTCCGGGACGTCGAGTCGATCCGCGAGCACTACGCCCTCACCCTGCGCCGCTGGGTGGACCGTCTGGAGAGCGCCTGGGACCGGGCCGTCCACCTCACCAGCCCCGGCCGGGCCCGCGTCTGGCGGCTCTACATGGCCGCCTCCGCCGTCGCCTTCGAACGCAACCGCATCGGCGTCAACCAGGTCCTGGCCGTCCGCACCCCCGACGCCGGCGACTCCGGCATGCCCCTGCGCACCCGCACCTGGAACTGAAAAAAAAAGGGGGGAGGGCGCTGCCCGTCCGGGCCGTGCCCTCCCCCCCAACCACCTTCCCGCTACTCCGACTTGATCGCCGCCAGCATGTTCAGGCGGGACGCGCGGCGGGCCGGCCACAGGGCCGCCAGGATGCCGACGGCGGCGGCCAGGACCAGGAAGAGCGCCATCCGGCCCCAGGGCAGAACGAGTTCGTACGTCGTCATCTTCGGGCCGAGCAGTTCGCCGGCCGCCCAGCCGAAGAACACGCCCAGGCCGAGGCCGAGGACCGCGCCGAAGAGGGAGATGACGAGGGACTCCAGCCGGACCATCCGCTTGACCGAGCGGCGGTCCAGGCCGATCGCGCGCAGCATGCCGATCTCCTGCGAGCGCTCGAACACCGACATCGCGAGGGTGTTGACGACGCCGAGGACGGCGACGATCACGGCCATCGCGAGCAGCCCGTAGAGCATGTTCAGGATCAGCGTGAACGTCTTCGCGATCTCGTCGGAGAGGTCCTGCTTGCTCTGCACCTTGATCGCCGGGTTGGAGTCGAGGGCCTTCTCCAGCCGGTCCTTCGTGGCGTCGGAGGTGCCGCCGGACGTCTTGACCATGACCTGCATGTCGCCCGGGTCCGTCAGGTGCGGGGTGAGGTCCGCGTTGTCGAGGAGGATGCCCTCGATCAGCTCGTTGCCCTCGTACACCCCGGAGACCGTCAACTGCTGCTTCTTGCCGTCCTCGTAGTTCACCGTGAACGCCGAACCGGCCTTCCAGCCATGGGACTTGGCGGTGCGCTCGTCGACGACGACCTGCGCGCCGCCCACCTTGAACGCGCCGTCGTCGACCTTGAGGTCGGTCAGCTCGCCGATGGTGGAGCCGGTGACGCCGGTGAGGTACTCGGTCGTGCCGCCGATCCGGCCGGGCGCGTTGCGCAGCGGGCTGGTGGCGGTGACCCCGGCGGTGGCCTTCAGCTTCGCGTCGATGTCGGCGGAGAGTTCGTTGCCGTTCGCCATCGACACGACGTAGTCGGCGCGGATCGCGGAGGACGCCATCTTGTCGATGGCCTGCTGGAGACTGCCCGCCATGACCGTCATGCCGGTGATCAGGGTCAGGCCGATCATCAGCGCGGAGGCCGTGGCGGCCGTCCGGCGCGGGTTGCGCACCGAGTTCTGCCGGGCCAGGTTGCCGGCCACGCCGAAGATCCGCAGGACGGGGGCGGCGGCCGCGATCAGCGGGCGGGACAGCAGCGGGGTCAGGATGAAGACGCCGATGATGAGCAGGACCGCGCCGAACCCCATGGGGGCCTGGCCGTCGCTGCCGTCCATCGTCGTCGCGGCCAGCACCAGGGCGACGCCCGCCGCCGAGAACAGCGCGCCGAGGGTGTTGCGCAGGACGAGCGACTTGGTGGACGCGGTGGCGTGCACGCTGCTCATGGCCGCCACCGGCGGGATCCTCGCGGCGCGTCGGCCGGGCAGCCACGCGGCGAGCATGGTGATGACGACGCCCACGCCGAGGGCCGCGCCGACCGTGCCGGGCGAGACGACGAGCGGCCCGTCGGGGACGGTCGCCCCGAGCGTCCCGAGCAGCGAGCGCAGCCCGGCCCCGATGCCGATGCCGGCGGCCAGACCGGTCACGCCGGCGACCGTGCCGACGACGAACGCCTCGAGCAGCACCGACCGCGTGACCTGTCGACGGGACGCGCCGACGGCCCGCAGCAGCGCGAGTTCCTTGGTGCGCTGGGCGACCAGCATGGTGAAGGTGTTGGCGATGATGAAGGTGCCGACGAACAGCGCGATACCGGCGAAGACCAGCAGCGCCTGCTTCATCCCGCTCATCGACGCGGCGATCGTCTCGGCCTGGTCGTCGGCGAGTCGCTTGCCGGTGACGGTCTCGACCTGGCCCTTCGGCAGGGCGGCGTCCAGTGCGGACTTCAGCGCGCCCTGCGAGGTTCCGGCCGCCGCCCGCACGTCGATCTCGTCGTAGCTGCCGGTCTTGCCGAACAGGTGCTGGGCGGTCGCCGTGTCGAACAGGGCGAGGCTGCCGCCGGCGGCGACGTTGCCGTCGGCGGTGGTGAAGATCCCGGTGATCCTCGGGGTGAGGACGGGGCCGTCGACGGATATCCGTACGGTGTCGCCGACCTCGTATCCGGCCCGCTCGGCGGTCTTCGAGTCGATGACGACCTCGCCCGCGCCGCTCGGCGCGCGCCCCTCGGCCAGCGGGTACCGGGCGTCCTTGACGCCCCAGTAGTTGCCGCCCTGCGACTGGAAGCCGCCGCCGACGAGCTTGCCGTCCTTGTCGGCGATGGCGGTGAAGCCGCTGACGACGCCGACGGCGGACGCCGCGCCCGGGACCTTCGCGCTGCGCTCCAGCAGCGCCTGGGTCAGCTCGGGCGTCTTGACGATCCGGTCCCCGAGGTCCTCGGGGACCTTGGCGGTGACGGCGACGTCGACCTGGTCGAAGCCCTTCGCGGAGCTCTTCTGAAGGGCGTCGGAGATGGTGTTGGTGAAGACCAGGGTCCCCGACACGAAGGCCACGCCGAGCATCACGGCGAGCACGGTCATCAGGAGCCGGGCCTTGTGCGCGAGCACGTTGCGCAAGGCGGTACGGAACATTCTCTTGTCTCAGTTCTGTAGGTCCTGTTGCTCCTGCGGGGGATCAGCTCGTGCGGCCCTTGGCGTCGAACTCGGGGGTCTGGGGCCGCGCGGCGGAGCCGCTGGTGTCACCGCCCCCAGGAAGGCGCCGCATCCGGTCGAGGACCGACTCCGCCGTCGGCCCGTAGACCTCGTCGACGATGCGTCCGTCCGCGAGGAAGACCACCCGGTCCGCGTACGCAGCCGCCACCGGGTCGTGGGTCACCATCACCACCGTCTGCCCCAACTCCCGTACGGAGTTGCGCAGGAAGCCCAGCACCTCTGCGCCGGAGCGCGAGTCGAGGTTTCCGGTCGGCTCGTCGCCGAAGATGATGTCCGGCCGGGAGGCCAGGGCGCGGGCGACGGCGACGCGCTGCTGCTGACCGCCGGAGAGCTGCGAGGGACGGTGCCCGAGCCGGTCGGCGAGCCCCACCATCCGGATGACCTTCTCCAGCCACTCCTTGTCCGGCTTACGGCCCGCGATGTCCATCGGGAGCGTGATGTTCTCGATCGCCGTCAGCGTCGGCAGCAGGTTGAACGCCTGGAAGATGAACCCGATCTTGTCCCGGCGGAGCTTCGTGAGCTGCTTGTCCTTGAGCGAGCCCAGCTCGGTGTCGCCGATGCGCACGGAGCCGGACGAGAAGGTGTCGAGGCCGGCCACGCAGTGCATCAGCGTGGACTTGCCGGAGCCGGAGGGCCCCATGATCGCGGTGAACTCGGCCTGCCGGAAGTCGACCGAGACCCGGTCCAGGGCGACCACCTGGGTCTCGCCCTGCCCGTAGATCTTCGACAGCTCCGTGGCACGTGCGGCCGCTGCGGTGGTGCGCTCGGCGAGAGGGCTGGTGGTCACGGAAGGGGACTCCTGTCGGGACGACGGCAAGACGCGGACGGTAAGGCTGGTACGGCCGGGACGGCTGGAAGGGCTGGGACGGGTGTCCTGGGGCCATGAACCATCGTCCCGGCCGCCGGGCGTCGTGTAGTCAGCCGCTGTTCCGGTTCCGAGGGCAGCCTCGAGTCGGAGCACGGGCCGCCGTGTCATACCTGGGGATGACTCACACCCCCTACACGCCCTTGGAGCCGTCCCGCCGCTGGACGTTCGTCAAGAACCGGTGGAGCGCCCTCGTTCGGACGGTGAAATTCCGTCATTCTGCGTACGCAAGCGGTTGCCGCGCGCCAGGCTATTGGCAAGTGCGGATGGCCTGTTCCGGGTGCTGATGCTCCCTCAGGTGTCAATAAAATAAGACAACATCGGTCCACCGCACCGCTGTTCGAGGGATGCCTCCCGATAGGCTCGGAACCTCGATGCGGAGCCCATGGCCTGCCCGGATGGTGGAATGCAGACACGGCGAGCTTAAACCTCGCTGCCCCTTGCGGGCGTACCGGTTCAAGTCCGGTTCCGGGCACTTCCGCGTCAGTTTTGATCGCTTCTGATCGGTACTGACGAGTCTTGAGATGTCCGTCGCGCCCATCATGTCCGCCGCGCCCGGCCGAACCGTTGACACCCGAAGAACAGGGGCGCAGACTCGCGTCGGAAGGTAGTGAAGAAAACTTCACTGGGCGAACAAGCCTCCCTCCATCCGATCTGTGAACCCCGAAGGGAAACGACCGATGCGTACGACCGTCGGCATCGTCGGTGCCGGGCCTGCCGGACTGCTTCTTGCCCGTCTGTTGCACAACGCCGGGGTCGACTCCGTCGTGTTGGAGAGTCGGGACCGGGCCTATGTCGAGCAGCGGCAGCGGGCCGGGATTCTGGAGCAGGGCACGGTGGACGTGCTGCGTGCGGCCGGGGTCGGGGAGCGGATGGACCGGGAGGGGCTGCGGCACGACGGGATCGAGCTGCGGTTCGAGAAGAAGCGGCACCGGGTCGACTTTCCCGGGCTTGCCGGTGGGCGGGCCGTGATGGTCTATGCGCAGACCGAGGTGTGCAAGGACCTGATCGCCCGTCAGCTCGCGGACGGCGGCCCGCTGTTGTTCGAGGCGGAGGCGCTGGCCGTGGAGGGGGTGGACGGCGACAGTCCGCGCGTGCGGTTCCGGCATGAGGGGCGCGAGGACGTTCTGGAGTGCGAGTACGTCGTCGGGTGCGACGGGTTCTGGGGGGTGTCGCGGCAGGCGATCCCGGCCGAGTTGGTCCGCGTCTTCGAGCGGACGTACCCCTTCGGCTGGCTCGGTGTCCTCGCCGATGTGCCGCCCTCCCACGACGAGCTGGTCTACGCCCGCCACGACCGCGGCTTCGCCCTGCTGTCCATGCGCTCGCCGGCCGTCTCCCGCCTCTACCTCCAGGTGCCCGCGGGGACCGACGCCGAGAGCTGGGGCGACGAGGCGATCTGGGACGAGCTGGAGCGCCGCTTCGAGACCGACGACGACTGGAAGCTGGAGCGCGGGCCGATCACCCAGAAGTCGGTCACCCCGATGCGTTCCTACGTCCACGAGCCGATGCGGCACGGCCGGCTCTTCCTCGCCGGGGACGCCGCCCACATCGTGCCGCCGACCGGCGCGAAGGGGCTGAACCTCGCCGTCGGGGACGTCGTCACCTTCGCGCGGGCGCTCACCCACCAGAAGGAGACGGGGTCGTCCGAGCTGCTCGACGCCTACTCCGCGACCTGTCTGCGGCGCGTGTGGCAGGCCGAGCGGTTCTCGTACGACATGACGACCCTGCTGCACCCCGACCCCGACGCCACGCCCTTCGAGGACCGTCTCCAGCTCGCCCGGCTGGAGCGGATCGCCTCCTCCCGCGCCGCCGAGACCGATCTCGCCGAGGGGTACACCGGGTTTCCGTTCGGGTGATCGAACGGTCGGTGAGCGAACCGTCCGCCTCGTCCGGTCTCCGGCCGGTTCCGGCCTCGTACCGGGTTGGTCATGATTGGAAACCTCCTGTACCGGGAATCGCTACGCCGCGTAGCGTGTTGGCCAGCAGCATGAGGGAAAGATCCTCCCCAGGCACTAGGGTCAATCCTTTGCTTACCTATTACCCTTGAGCCAAGGCCGCGCAGTGTGGCCATGGAGGAGTGCAATGAGGAGCAGAAACCCGGTCTTCTCGCGACGGGGGTTCAGCCGCGACAACGGCTACGCGGGCTTCAACGCCGCGCCGCAGGCCGGGGGCCCCGCAGTCGGCACGCAGCCGGGCAACCCCTACGCCCAGCAGGCCGGCAACCCGTACGCGCAGAACCCCTACGCCCAGCAGGACCTGCAGTACGGCGCCCCGCCGCAGGCCCCGGCCACCACCGGCCGGATGACCATGGACGACGTCGTCGCGCGCACCGCGACCACGCTCGGCACCGTGGTCGTCACCGCGGTGCTGGCCTGGCTGCTGCTGCCCGTCGACGAGGCGAACCTCGGCAAGTCGTACGGCATCGCCATCGTCGCCGGTCTGGTCGCGATGGTGCTGGCCTTCGCCCAGTCGTTCAAGCGTCGCCCGGCCCCCGCGCTGATCCTGTCGTACGCCGCCTTCGAGGGCGTGTTCCTCGGCGTGATCTCGTCCGCGGTGTCCACGTACATCGCGGACGGCGTGGTCGCCCAGGCCGTGATGGGCACGATGGCGGTCTTCGCCGGTGTGCTCGTCGCGTACAAGGCGGGCTGGATCCGCGTCAACCGCCGCTTCTACGGCTTCGTGATGGCCGCCGCGCTCGGCTTCGTCCTGCTGATGGTCGTGAACCTGCTGTTCACGGTCTTCGGCGGCGGTGACGGCCTCGGCTTCCGCAGCGGCCCGCTCGGCGTCGTGTTCGGCGTCATCGGCATCCTGCTCGGCGCCTGCTTCCTCGCCCTGGACTTCAAGCAGGTCGAGGACGGCGTCGCGTACGGCGCGCCGCGCGAGGAGGCCTGGCTCGCCGCCTTCGGTCTCACGATGACGCTGGTCTGGATCTACATGGAGTTCCTGCGACTCCTCTCGATCCTCAACAGCGACTGATCGACCCGCACAGCGACCGACGCCGGCCGGTCTCGCGCCGGACGTGCACGGAAGGGCCCCGGGATCACATCCCGGGGCCCTTCGCCGTGTGGCGCGCTAGAGGAGTTTGCGCGCGGCCCTCCTCAGGTCGTACTCATGGATGATCGCCTTGGCGTGGCCGTACGCGAGGTTGTGCTCGGCGCGCAGCCAGCTCACCTTCTCCTCGAAGCGGAGAGCGGGGCCCTCGTCGACGGTGCGCAGCCAGTCGGCGACCTCACGACCGGTGCAGTGGGGGATGCGGGCCAGTATGTTGCGGTGGGTCTCCTCGGAGAGGACATGGGACATCGGCGCCTCCGGTGGCAAAGGGGATGTAAGCCGGTCCTTCAGGTCACCGTGCCTGAGTGTTCGCCTGTTGGCAACAGTCCCGGTCCGGCGCGTAGTCTCGCGGCGTGGTGGATACGACGTCTCTGACCCGTGCGGTGGATCACTTCGCCGATCGTCTGCGTGCCGCTCCGCAGAGCCGGCTCCAGCGGGGCGCCGCCGCGGAAGCGCTGGCGCTGGCCAGGCAGTTGGTCCGGTGGGCGCAGGCGATCGAGGAGCCCGGGGCCGAGCCCAGGGAGATGCCCGACGCCGGGATGTTCGCCGCCGCCGACCAAATCACCGTCGCCGTGCACGACTTGGCCCTCGTCCTCACGGACGAGGGCCAGGTGGCGGAAGCGGTGGAGCTGGTGGTCCAGGCGCAGAAGCGGGCGGCGGTCTGAGCCTCGGGGCGGGGCTCGGGGTGGTGCGTCTCGGGGTGCGTCTCGGGCGGGTGGGCCTCAGAGGCTTGCTATGACCCTGTCCGCCAGGATGTAGACGTTCTCCGGGCCGCACTGGAACGTCAGGGTGTACGCGCCCGAGATGCCCGAGCCGCCCAGCAGGAACGGGGTTTCGCCGGCCGTGAGGGCCGTCGCGAGGCGTTCCGCGGTCTCGCGGTGGCCCGGGGTCATGCACAGGGTGGTGCCGTCGGCGAAGACGTAGACGTCGAGGGTGCCGAGCGGGCCCGGGCGGACGTCGGTCAGCTCGATGCGGGACTCGGCCAGCTCCTCGAGGGTGGCGACCGTGCGTTCGTGGTCGTTGACCATCGGTGACTGTACGGGTACGAAGTCCGGGTGGGACGGGTGGCGGCGGCGGGCCGCGGCCAGTTCGGCGGAGTCGCCGGCGAACTCGGCGTCGTCCGTGGTCGGCTCGGTCACCGACTCCAGGGGCTCCAGGCCCACGAAGTCCGCCTGACGGGGCAGGAACAGCTCGCTGTCCGGCAGACCCAGCAGGGAGGGCGCGTCAGAGGCGTCACGGGCCTCCTGGGCGGCCCAGAACGCGCGCGCCTCGGCCAGCTCCCGCTCCCGCTCCTCGGCGAGCGCCTCGGCCACCGCGGCGCGTATCTCAGCCGCGTCGGCGGTCGTGCGCGCCGCCGGCACCAGGCCGCGCAGTTGCGAGGCGTGGTTCTCGGCGAGCTGGGTGTGCAGGGCGGCGACCTGCCGGCGCAACTGAAAGAGGGTGCGCAGGACGGCGACGCCCACGGCGCCGGTGGCGGCCGTGGTGACCAACAAGGCGATCGGCATGGCGCTCACTGACGTACTCCCGGTTCAAAGTCGACCCCCGACTTCCTACATCAGCTTGAAGGGTGGACTATCCACCTGTCAGTGCGTAACGTCACGAAACGGACAGGACTTTGGGCCTGTGGCGGCTGGTGAAACGCGCTGAGCTGCGTAAATCCCTCCCGGAGGGAGATAGGTCACATCCTGGGGGAGATTGGATCACAGAACGGCCCGGAGTCCAGGTGCTTTCCGGACTCCGGGCCGTTCGCTCACGGCGGGTGCCCCGACGGTCACCCAGAGGTCTGCCGAAGGGGCTTCGCGTGGCCTCGCGTGGCCTCGCGGAGGGTCAGCTCAGGCGCTCGACGACCATGGCCATGCCCTGGCCGCCGCCGACGCACATCGTCTCCAGGCCGAACTGCTTGTCGTGGAACTGGAGGGAATTGACGAGCGTGCCGGTGATGCGGGCGCCCGTCATGCCGAAGGGGTGGCCGACGGCGATGGCGCCGCCGTTGACGTTCAGCTTCTCCAGCGGGATGTTCAGGTCGCGGTAGGAGGGGATCACCTGCGCGGCGAACGCCTCGTTGATCTCCACCAGGTCGATGTCGTCGATGGTGAGGCCGGCGCGGCGCAGCGCCTGGTTGGTCGCGTCGACCGGGCCGAGGCCCATGATCTCGGGGGACAGGCCCGAGACGCCGGTGGACACGATGCGGGCGAGCGAAGTGAGGCCGAGCTCGCGGGCCTTGGTGTCGCTCATGATGACGACCGCGGCCGCGCCGTCGTTCAGCGGGCAGCAGTTGCCGGCGGTGACGAGCCCGTCCGGGCGGAAGACCGGCTTCAGGCCCTGGACGCCCTCCAGGGTGACGCCGGCGCGCGGGCCGTCGTCCTTGCTGACGACCGTGCCGTCGGGGAGCGTCACCGGGGTGATCTCGCGCTCCCAGAAGCCGTTCTTGATGGCTTCCTCGGCGAGGTTCTGGGAACGGACGCCGAACTCGTCCATGTCCTGGCGGGTGACGCCCTTGATGCGGGCGAGGTTCTCGGCGGTCTGGCCCATCGAGATGTACGGGTCGGGGATCAGGCCGTCCTCGCGCGGGTCGTGCCAGCTCGCGCCCTCCGACGCGGCCACGGCGGCGGTACGGGCCTCCGCGTCGGCGAAGAGGGGGTTGTGGGTGCCGGGGATCTCGTCCGAACTGCCCTTGGCGTACCGGGAGACCATCTCGACGCCCGCCGAGATGAAGACGTCGCCCTCGCCCGCCTTGATGGCGTGCAGCGCCATGCGGCTGGTCTGGAGCGACGAGGAGCAGTAGCGGGTGACCGTGCAGCCGGGCAGGTGGTCCATGCCCATCTGTACGGCGACGATCCGGCCCAGGTTGTAGCCCTGCTCGCCGCCGGGGAGGCCGCAGCCGAGCATCAGGTCGTCGATGTCCCTCGGGTCCAGCTCGGGGATCTTCGCCAGGGCTGCCTGGATGATCGTGGCGGTGAGGTCGTCCGGGCGCAGGTCCTTCAGGGAGCCCTTGACGGCGCGGCCGATCGGGGAGCGGGCGGTCGAGACGATCACGGCTTCGGGCATCACGGCTCCAGTGGCGGGATGGGGGTTCTTACGGGCACGGCTGCTTCGGAAGTTACCCGTACGTATGGTCTGGGTCACGGGGGTGGGGGTGTGACCCTTGCCGCAGTTTTCTAAGCGCTTGCTTGGGCCTCCGGCGGTGGGGCCGGAAACGGGCGGGTGGGACAGCGCGCCGATCCTGGGGGCTCTGCCCCCAGACCCCCGTATCGGCCCTGAAGGGGCCTCGTCCTCAAACTCCCCCAGAGGGGGGACCCCCAACGGGCTGAATTGCCGGGCCTCTCGTCCTTCTCAGACGCCCGATGGGCTGATTGCCTCCGGTACGTGGCGTCGGCGCCTGCGCTTCAGCAGGGCCCAGGGGCCCCGGGGGCCCGTCGGCATCGCCGCTGTTACCTCTGTGCCGGGTTCCGAGGCTGCTTCTGCTGCTGCTCGGGCCACTGGGAGGAAGCCTTCGTGGCGGGTGACGTCGGGGCGTTCCTCTTCGGCCGGCCAGAGGCCCAGGGCGGCGCAGACGGTGGGGAGGACGGCCATCGCGGCTGTCGCGTAACCCTCGGCGGAGGGGTGGTAGTGGTCGGGGCCGAACATCGCGCGGGGGTTCGCCTCGAACTCGGGGCCCAGCAGGTCGCCGAGGGACACCGTGCGGCCGCCCTGTTCGACCGTGCCGATCGTCTGGGCCGCCGCCAGTTGGCGTGACGCCCGCCGGGCCAGCCACCGCAGCGGCTGCTGGACCGGCTCGATCGTGCCCAGGTCGGGGCAGGTGCCGACGACGACCTCCGCGCCGGCCGTGCGCAGCCGCCGTACCGCCGAGGACAGGTGGCGGACCGCGCGGGTGGCCGGCATGCGGTGGGTCACGTCGTTCGCGCCGATCATGATCACGCAGATGTCGGGCACCCGGTCGACGCCCCCGACGACCAGCGCGACCTGCCGGTCGAGGTCGTCGGACTGGGCGCCGGGCTGCGCCACGTTGCGCAGTTGCACGGGGCGTTCCGCGACCGCCGCGAGGCCGGAGGCCAGCAAGGCGCCCGGGGTCTGCCCGGAGCGCTGCACGCCCTGGCCGGCCGCAGTGGAGTCGCCCAGCATCGCCAGGTGCAGGGGTTCCCGGCCGGGGCCGGGGGCGTCGTAGGCGAGGCCGTAGCGGCCGTCCGCCTGCGGGACGTGCGGATGCGCCCCGTTGTTGACCTGGCGGCGCGCCAGATGCACCTCCGCCACCACCAGCCCGACCGCCGCCGCCCCGGCCAGCCCGATGCCGCCGCCGCCATAGGCCGCGCCGGCCGCGATGCGCCGGGCCACTCTCGCCCTCGACATGCTCGTCATGCCTCGACGCCACCTCCCTCGTGCCCTCGTCGCCCTCGTGTCCGTACACCCACTCCTTGCCCCGTACGGACCGTCGTCCAATCTCCACCAGGAGTGAACCTCACGACCGACCCGTAGGCTGGTTCGACCACTACGACCACTGTTTTTGAAAGCAACCGGAGACAACGGTGCAATTCCACGACTCGATGATCAGCCTCGTCGGCAACACCCCGCTGCTGAGGCTCAACAGCGTGACCGAGGGCATCCAGGCGACCGTCCTGGCAAAGGTCGAGTACTTCAACCCGGGCGGCTCCGTGAAGGACCGCATCGCGCTGCGCATGATCGAGGCGGCCGAGGAGAGCGGGGCGCTCAAGCCGGGCGGCACGATCGTCGAGCCGACCAGCGGGAACACCGGCGTCGGGCTGGCCATCGTGGCGCAGCAGAAGGGGTACAAGTGCATCTTCGTGTGCCCCGACAAGGTGTCCACCGACAAGATCAACGTGCTGCGGGCGTACGGCGCTGAGGTCGTCGTCTGCCCGACCGCCGTGGACCCCGAGCACCCGGACTCGTACTACAACGTCTCCGACCGGCTGGTGCGTGAGACGCCGGGCGCGTGGAAGCCCGACCAGTACTCCAACCCGCACAACCCGCTCTCCCACTACCACTCCACCGGCCCCGAGCTGTGGGAGCAGACCGAGGGGAAGATCACCCACTTCGTGGCGGGCGTCGGCACCGGCGGCACGATCTCCGGCACCGGGCGCTATCTGAAGGACGCCAGCGAGGGCCGGGTGCAGGTCGTGGGCGCCGACCCCGAGGGGTCCGTGTACTCGGGCGGGTCCGGGCGGCCTTACCTCGTCGAGGGCGTCGGTGAGGACTTCTGGCCGACCGCCTACGACCGTACGGTCGCGGACGAGATCGTCGCCGTGTCCGACAAGGACTCCTTCCAGATGACGCGGCGGCTCGCCAAGGAGGAGGGGCTGCTCGTCGGCGGCTCGTGCGGCATGGCCGTCGTGGCGGCGCTGCGGGTCGCGGAGCGGCTCGGCCCGGACGACGTGGTGGTCGTCCTGCTGCCCGACAGCGGGCGCGGGTACCTGAGCAAGATCTTCAACGACGAGTGGATGGCGGACTACGGCTTCCTGGAGGACGAGGGGCCCAGCGCCCGCGTCGCCGACGTCCTCAAGGACAAGGTGCACGGCGCGATCCCGTCCCTCGTGCACATGCACCCGGACGAGACCGTCGGCGAGGCCATCGAGGTGCTGCGCGAGTACGGCGTCTCGCAGATGCCGATCGTGAAGCCGGGCGCGGGTCACCCCGACGTGATGGCGGCGGAGGTCGTCGGCTCGGTCGTCGAACGCGAGCTGCTCGACGCGCTGTTCAACCAGCGCGCCGCCCTCTCCGACCCCCTGGAGAAGCACATGTCCGCGCCGCTGCCGCAGGTCGGCTCCGGTGAGCCGGTCGGCGACCTGATGTCGGTGCTCGGCACCGCCGACGCGGCGATCGTCCTCGTCGAGGGCAAGCCCACCGGCGTCGTCAGCCGCCAGGACCTGCTGGCGTTCCTGGCCAAGGGCGGGAAGTAACTTCCGGCGGTCGAGGGCCGTAACCCCGGGGAAACCTGCGGTGAACGGCCCGTCCGGGCGGTGAAATTCCGTTTGCCCACCGAAGTGGTGGACTTCGTGGAAGTGGTACGAGCACGTCACGTGCGCGCAGCACACGCTTAACACGCGTCCGGCATATTTGTGGATGTCGGCAGGGCGGGAGCGGCTCCCCGCCCCACCGACACCCAAACGGCGTCACGGACCTCCGGAGCGGCTCCCGGACCTCCACCGACGCCATGGACGCGCAAGCCCGGCCTGACCCGGCACGCGTCCCACGCGGGGACCGCCGTCGTCCCGCCCCCCGGTAACGGGGGTGCGGCGGTCCCCGCGCAAAATCTTTCTCCCGGCGCCGGGCGCCGCTCTCGCGGATGAGAAGATCCGCCGCATGCCGCTGCCTCGGCCCGACGATCTGACCTCCCTCGTCCTGCGCGTCGACTTCGACGACGACACCGCCTGGCATGCCCTGCGCACCGCGCTCGACGCGCTCGATGGCGGCCCCCACGCCACCTGGGTCAGCGATCCCCGCTATGAGGGGGTGGGCATCCCGGAGCTGATGCGCGAGGACAACGCGGCCGACGAGCACGAACAGCTCACCCACCTGTTCCTCGCCGACGCCCACGCGATGGCGGGCGCGGAGCACTCGCTGCTGGCCCTCGACCTCTACGACGAGCCGGGCCGCACCTTCCGGGTGCCGGCCCGCTGGTTCGCGGAGATCTCCGCCGACCTGTCCATCGCCAACCTGGACTTCGAGGACTACGCCGACAGCGCCGATGCCTCAGGCGTGTTCCGTGGGTTCGGGGACGGTTGCGGGTGACGTCCAACTGGCCAGCAGGGCCAGGCGTTCCGCTGTCTCCGAACCCGGTTGCGGGGTGTAGACGAGGAGGGTCAGGGGAGTGTTCGACTGGATGGTCAGGGTTTCGTAGGGGAACGTCAGCAGGCCTGCCACCGGGTGGTTGATGCGTTTCGTGCCGTACGTGCACTCGCGGACCGGGTGGTCCGCCCACAGGCGGCGGAAGTGGTCGCTCTTCAGGGCGAGTTCGCCCACCAGCGAGGTCAGGGCGCGGTCGCTCTGGTGGTGGCCCGCCATCATGCGCAGGTGCGCGACGCACTGGACGGCCACCGCCGGCCAGTCCGGGTAGAGGTCGCGGGCGGCGGGGTCGAGGAAGATGTGCCGCGGGATGCTGCGGGCGTCCGCCGGCATGCTGCCGTAGGCGAAGACCGCGTCGGCCGCCGCGTTCCACGCCAGGACGTCCATCCGGGCGTCCAGGACGAACGCCGGGGCGCGCTCCATGCTGTCGAGCAGCACCTGCACGCCCGGGCGTACGCGGGGCGCGGCGGAGCGCGCGGACGGCTTGCGGGGGCGGGCGACGGCGTGCAGGTAGGCGTGTTCCGTCTCGTCCAGCCGCAGGACGCGCGCTACGGCGTCCAGGACCGTGTCGCTCACACTCGGGCCCCTGCCCTGTTCCAGCCGGATGTAGTAGTCGACGCTCACACCGGCGAGCTGCGCCACCTCCTCGCGCCGCAGCCCCGGGACGCGCCGCCGCCCGTACGACGGCAGCCCGACCTCCTCGGGTCGGATGCGGGCACGGCGCGAGCGCAGGAAGTCTCCGAGATCCCCGTCCATGCAACCGATCGTAGGGGAGCGCGGCGCTCGCAACCTGGTACTGGCAGACCCAGGAAAAGCGCATCCCTGGGTAGCGGGGGCGAGCGCGGTGAGAGTGGTGCGGGTCACCGGCCGGGGAGCCGCCCCGGCGCACACCTTCAGGAGTGGTCCATGCCGCAGAATCAGCACGAGAGCCAGTACGGGAACCAGTACGCGAGCCTTGGCGGGCGGACCGCCGTCGTCACCGGGGCCGCCAGTGGGATCGGGGAGGCCGCGGCCGTGCTGCTCGCCGCCTCGGGGGCCCGGGTCGCGCTGCTGGCCCGGCGCGAGGACCGGCTGGAGGCGGTCGCCGAGAAGATCCGCGCCGACGGCGGCGAGGCCCTCGTGGTCGTCGCCGACGTGACCGACGGCGCGTCCGTGGACGCGGCGGCCGACCGGATCCACGCCGCCTACGGCCGCGTCGACCTCGTCGTCAACAACGCGGGCGTGATGCTCGCGAACGCCGTCGACGACGGCCGGATCGACGAGTGGCAGCAGATGATCGACACCAATGTCACCGGAGCGCTGCGGGTGATCCGCGCCTTCACCGCCGACCTGGTGGCCGCCGCCGCCGAGGGGCGCGCCGCCGATTTGGTCGACGTCTCGTCCATCGCCGCGCACCTCACGTTCCCGCACTTCGCCGTGTACAGCGCGACCAAGGCGGCCGTCACCCACCTCTCCACGTCCCTGCGCACCGAGTTCGGGCCCCGCGACGTCCGGGTCACCAACATCGAGCCCGGGCTGACGAGGACCGAGCTGGCGATGTACCTCGACAACGCCGAGGTGACCGGGCAACTGGACGGCCTGTTCGCCGAGTTCGGCGGGCTGTCCGCGGCCGAGATCGCCGACGTCGTCGCCTACGTCACCAGCCGGCCCCGGCATGTCAACCTGCGGCAGATCATGGTGCTGCCGACCCGGCAGGCGTGACGCCGAGGCCTCTCACCGGGTCCTTTCACCTGGTCCTATCCGGGTCAGTTCTGTGGGGCGGCCACCCGTGAGAGGCGGTTGAAGGGCTCCGGCTCGATGGAGGTGAACGTGTGCGTGTCGCCGCAGGGCATGGCGTGGCGGCGCAGTTCGTTGCGGAGATCCTCCGACAGCCTGGTCCGTGGTCCGCCCATGCCGCCGTTGTGCACGTCGAAGTAACTGACGTCCAAGTAGCCGGCGTCCACGCGCTGTTGTGTGAAGCCGTCCGGCAGTCCGTCCACGAAGATCAGGGCATGGCGCGAGGTGCCGCTCAGGGGAGGCACGGGCTGGTCCCGGCTCTGGACGGTGACGCTGAGCTGTTCCGGCGACGCGGTGTCCGACTGGTTCAGCCGCGCGGTCCAGACGCCGTCCGAGCTGCGGTGGGAGACGTGATGCCCCTTCCACCGGAGCTCTTCGGCCCACCGGTCCACCACCGCGGTCACGGCCTTCACCGCCTCGTCCGACGCGAGCCGCTGCGCGGTGATGGTCTTCTTCACCTTCGCCGGAACACCCGCGGCCATCACGTTCTCCGGCAGCGAGCGGGCGACGACCGCGCCGGCGGCGACCATCGTGTTCTGCCCCACCGAAACCCCGGGCAGCAGCGTGATCTGGAAGCCGAGCCACACGTTGTCCTCGACGGTCACGGGCGCGTAAGCGGTCTCGAAGCCGTCGAGCGGGCCATGACCGAAGTGATAGCCATGCGTCCAGACGGAGAGATAGGAACCGGTTCCGACGTTGTTCCCGATGGTGATCGGAAGGTTGGCGTTCAGAATCGAGTGCTGCCCGATGGTGACTCGGGAACCGATGGAGACATGGGCGGTGGACGTCATGGTGCCGCCGTACCCGACCACCGCGCCGTCACCGAAGTACAGGAGATTGCCCGCCGTGAACGACCGGCAGGTGATCCGTACGCCTTGGGCCATCCTGGCCGCGGCCCCGACCGAGAATTCCTCGGCCACGAGTACGCGGACACCGTGATCGAACTCGCTCCGGGGGCCGATCCGGATGTGGGACGCCCGCACATCGCAGCCCGCCCCGATGACTGTTCCCCCCGCGATCTCGATCCGGTCGCCGACGAGCACGGTTCCCGGCCCGATGACCACGTCTTCCGCCAGCGTCAGTTCCGCACAGTGGATTCGGACGCTGGGGTCGACTCCCGGCAGGTCCAACGGCCAATTTCTCACGCGGTGCCTCCTGGTATTTCGGCGTTATGCCGTGGTGTCGTCGATTTCGTGTCTCAGTACCAGTCGCCCGGCGGGCGGACCAGGACACCCATGGCCAGACGCTTTCGCAGTTCATCGCTGTTCGCCGTGCCACTGCGAGCCCGGGAGATCTCCCCATCGCTCGGAGAACGAAGATTCTCCAGATAGGGGAAGGGGCGGACGTATTCACTGACGAACTTCTCCGACGGCCAGGCCGGGGGATCGGTGCCGAGCAGCGGATTCGCCATCATCTCACCGAGTCGGGAAAGGGAAGAAGTCGAGTCCGAATTCGGGTCCGGGGTCGGGACCGGGAGGATTCCGATCGGTTCCGCCGGGATTTCACCTGTGACGAAGGCGAAAGCCGCCGGGGGATTTTCCGGTGTGGTCTTGAGCGGTCGAGGTGGTCGTTGTTCCAGCCATGCATAGGTCATCTCGGCGTCGTCGTAGACAGCGCTCGGCTTGAGCAGGTTTTTGTACGCGTCGAGAGTGAGGGGGTTTCCGGCGGAGAAATTCTCGGCTTCCGCGTTGTGCAGATGGCCGATGAGAAGTCGGCCCGACGACGCGACCCGGCGCATTTCCGCGATCGCACCCGGGAGGTCGGACAGGTAATGCAGGCAGTCGTGTCCCAGTACCGCGTCCACCGATCCGGTGGTCAGCGGGAACGGTCCGTTCGCGTCGAAGCACACCGAGGTGCGTCCGGGGCGCAGATAGCGCTGCGACAGCCACAGGTGGGAGAAGACCACGTCGGAGCCGATGGAGTCGCCGCCGCCCATCTGCTCCCAGTGGGCGGTCAGATGCGCCAGACCCGCGCCGATCTCCAGCACACGCTGGTGCCGCGGGATCTGCCAGTGCAGCAGGGAGAGCCCGCTGAGATACGTCGGAATGATCCATCGGTGCTCGAAATACCACCCCAGTCCGCCGTACCCCAGCAGCTCGATGGCCTGGTGGAAGGAGGGCTTGGAACGCCAAAGTTCTTGTACATCGCGCGGGTCGGGTTCGGGTATGTCCGTGTTTCGGCGGTCGCACAGCAGCAGCGTCAGCGCCTGTTCACGGCGGTCTCGCAGGATGAGTGACACGACCTCCTCGACGAGAGCCTCCCGGCCCAGGCGGAGGTAATAGCAGCCGTCGAAATAGGGCCACAGCCGCTCACCGTCGGAGAGTAGATTGTCCCCCGACGGGCGCAGGATTTCACCGTTGGCAGGGCTGATCAGGTTGTACGGCTCGACCGTGGATTTCTTGGCGGTATTCACAGGTGAATCTCCAGGCAGGCCATGTGGTAGGTGAGCCCGGAGGCGTTGCCCAGTCGTTGTCCGTCGGACGTCGGCACGACTCTGCTGGACAGACCGTCGGCCGGGTCTCCGGCGGGATATCCCAGGTCGGCCACGGGTAGATAGTGACAGGCCCAGGATCGGGCCCTTCCCTTCAGGAAGGAGTCATAGGTCTGCTGGGAGATCACATTCCAGCCCGGCAGCCATTCCCCGTCCCCGTTCCCATTCACATTCCCGTTTCCGTCCTCCTGCGCATAGCGCAGTCGGCAGATCAGGTCGACCGGTGACGGGTTGAGGGGGCCGTAGAGGACCGCCGTGCCTCCCGGCGCGAGCAGTCCCAGCAGGTTGGGCAGCCATACGTCCAACGTGTCGAAATGGCTGGGGATCGTCAAAGCCGTCACGACGTCGAACCGCTCCGACGGGAGGGAGCTCGGTGCGCAGATGTCGGCGACGGAGAAATGCGCCCCGGGGACGGCGGCCGAAGCCGCGTCGACGAGTTCGGGCAGTACGTCGATCCCGCTGACGTCCCATCGGGGCTGCTGTTCGAGGACATGGCGGACGAACGCGCCGTTGGCGCAGCCCACGTCCAGCAGCCGCAGCTTCTCGTCGAAGCGCCGGTGACCGGCGGCGAGTCGCAGGACCGGATCGAAGTACGGCCGGTGGGTGGTGCGCGGGTCGCGTTCGAGGTAGCGGAGGTCGATCGACCGGGCTCCCTCGGCGGGACGCCAGGTGCTCTGCCAGACGTGGGGGCGGTCGGACGCCGTACCCGGCACGTCGGTTGTGCTGTCCGGGATTGTCACAGGACGCCGCCTTGTCCGGTCAGGGCCTCGCCGAGTGCCGCGGCACGCCGGGGGCCGACGTTGGCGTGGGAGCTGGCCGCGAGAACGTCCCGCAGTCGGCGTTGGATGGGGACGGAAGTGAAGTTGGCGCGGGAGCCCGACAGGCCGAACAGGCCTTGCGTCACGGATGCCGCCGTCTGGCAGATGGTCCGGGCGAGGCCCGAGATCCCGGTTTCGGTCCAGTCGCCCGCGGCTGTCTCGTCCCACACCTGGGCGCTCGCACGGTCGAGCGCGGCTTCGGCCATCATCAACCGCCCGGAGAGTTCTCCGAGTTCGACCCTGCGGTGGTCCGGCGGGGAACTCCGCAGGATCTCGCTCACGTCCCGCAGGGCGCCGCGGGCCATGCCGGCGCACACGGCGGCCATGTGGAGGGCGAACGTCATCCGGTGCGGGAGCAGGTCGTGGCGGGTCAGCACCGCGGCGTCGTCGTAGGCGTCGAGCGGGTACAGGTGCTCCCGCCGCACGCTGACATCGTCCACGACCCCGGAGTGACTGCCGGTCGCGGCCAGCCCCATGACCTGCCAGGTACGTTCGATCCTGACGGCGTCGGCCGGCAGGACGACGCCCACGGTCCGCCGCGTCGCCTCGTCCTCGCAGTGGACCAGGACCCACTGGGCGTGGCACACCCCGCTGAGGTAGTCCCACCGGCCGCTGACCCGCAGCACGCCGTCCCGTTCGCTCAGGGTGCCCTTGCCGGCCGAGGTCGCGGCGATGAAGGGCACGTCGGGACCGCTGAGGATCCGGGTACGCGCCGCCGAACTCAGCCGGGGGAGGACGAGGTTGCCCTGCGACCAGACCATGACCAGCCAGGCGGTGGAGCCGCTGAGCTCGGCGACGGATCTCAGCGTGCGGGTGAAGTCGGGCAGGGACGCGTCGGCCCCTCCGTATGTCGTGCTCATGACACGACGGGTGAGGCCGCTTCGGCGAAGCGCGGTGACGAGTTCGGCGGGCAGTTCGTCCCCGTCGCTGTCCGCGTGCGCGCGGATCCCGGAGCGCAGCGCGGCCGGCAGGCCCGCCCTCTCGTGATCGGTCTCCATGGTCATCAACACCGGTTCCTCCGTTCCTGGATCTCCTCGCTCGCCTGGATCTCCTGGATCTCCTGGTTTCGGGGCAGGGCGGCGTCGGCGATCGCGTCGATGTGGGACACGGTGGTGTCCAGCCATGGCACGGACGTCGCCTCGACACCGTCGACACCGGCAGCACCGTCGACGCCGCCGATGAGAAGGTTCAGCTCGGTGCACGCGAGGATCACCGCCTCGGCTCCGCGCTCCACCGCGCTCGCTCCGATCTCCCGTAGCCGTAGGGCCGAATCGGGCCGGACGTGTCCGAGGCAGAGTTCCGAGTAGATGATGCGGTCCAGATCGCGCTGCGCCTGCTCGCCCAGGTCGACCACCCCGATACCCGCCCCGGCGAACGCGTCCGCGAAGGCGGGCATGGCGGCGGTGGTGCTCGTGCCCAGCAGGGCGACCTGGGCGCATCCGGCGACGGCGTCGACGGTCGCGTCGATCAGGCTGACGAGGGGAAGCGACGAGTACCGCGCCACCTCGTCCGCCACGGCGTGCATCGTGTTGCACGCGATGGCCAGGAAATCGGCGCCGGCCGCCTCCAGCGCGGCGGCAGCCTCGCCGACCAGGCGGGCCGCTTCCTGCCAGTCGCCGCTGAGCTGGGCCTGCTCCACGAAGTGGTAGTCGGCGGACCACACGATGAGGTGGGCGGAGTGGGATCCGCCCAGTCGCGCGGCCATCCTGCGATTGACCTCGCGGTAGTACGTGATCGTCGAGGGCCAGCTCATCCCGCCGATGAGCCCGACCTTGCGGGTCCGGAGTTGCCCTGGGGAGCGGGTCATCCTTGAGCGGGCCCGTCCATCTCGGTGCGGCGCTGGGCGACCAGCGCCGGCAGGTGATCCTGGTTGTCGAGGATCTGCTGGAGGTGCACCATCCGCTCGGCGTTCGCCGTGGCGAGCATGGCGTCGCCGTAGTAGTTGTCGTTCCAGAAGCGCGCCATGGCGCCGACGTGGTCCCGCAGGGCCGGCAGCAGCTCCTGCGGACAGCGCTCGGTGAAGTTCATGACGAACAGCCGCCTGCCTTCGCCGCCTCCGAACGAGCCGTGCTTGATGCCGTGCGTGAAGACGACCACGTCACCGGGCCGGCTGGGAATCGAGATCGCGGGAAGGTCGGACTGCCCGACTCCCCAGGTCTCCACCGAGGAACTGATGTTGCTGCTGAGCAGCTTGGAATAGCTGTCGTCGAACCGGTGGCTGCCCGGAAACACGCGAAGGCACCCCGAGTCGGCGTCGACGGGGTCGAGGTAGAACGCGACCTTCAGTGCCGAAAGACCCCCGGAGAAGGGGTTCGAGTGGTACGCCGTGTCGCCGGTGTACAGGTTTCCGTCCGACGAGCAGTAGTTGAAGTCGGAGCCCAGCAACTGGCTGGGGATCGTGTTGATGCGCGGGTCGTCGAGGAGCG
Source organism: Streptomyces sp. yr375 (assembly GCF_900110755.1). Classification (GTDB taxonomy): domain Bacteria; phylum Actinomycetota; class Actinomycetes; order Streptomycetales; family Streptomycetaceae; genus Streptomyces. The sequence continues at coordinate 95,263 of NZ_FOFF01000021.1, read as the reverse complement.
CGCTCAGGTATGCGTCACGGTCGACGAACGGCACCAGGCAAGCCCGCTCTCCCGGCGTCCGCTGACGGCCCGAATTCTCCCAGACGGATTCGAATGCGGCGGTGATCCGATCGATCTCATCCGCCATCAGACCCGGTAGGTGCAGGAATCCGAAGGTCTCGAAGAATTCGACCTGGGTGGCGTCCAAAGTCATGGCTGTGCCTCTGCCTTCAAGGGGAATATGAGCTGGAAGAGAATGTGAGCTGGCGTTCCAGGATTTCACGGGTTACTTGTGTGCCGGTGGAAATGGGTATGGGTGTGGGCATGGACAAGCGCAGCGCCGTCAGGCGCCGGCCGCCTCCGTCGCGAATGCCGCGGCGGCCCTCCGATCGGCCTTTCCCGTCTCGCCCAGGGGAATCCGGTCCACCAGGTGGAATGCGTCGGGAATCTTTCCCGGCTCCAGATGTTTTCTGCCCCACTGGCGCAATTCTTCGGTGTCGAGAGCGGAGCCCGGCTGTGCGATAAGGAGGTGAATCGTTTCTCCGAGGACTTCGTCCGGCACGCCGACAGCCAGACAGTCGGTCCACGCCATGTTGCCGGCGTAAGCGGACTCGATTTCGAGGGGCGAGACCTTGACGGCTCCTCGGGAGATCATGGTTTTGGCGCGCCCCATGAGTTCCACCCGGCCGTCGGGCCGGATCCGGCCGATGTCTCCCGTGCGGAACCAGCCGTCCGGGGCGGCGCGGTGGGTCTCCTCGGCGGCGTCGACATAGCCGGACATGAGGAACGGCGTGCTGATCTGGATCTCCCCGGTTTCACCGGGCGGCGCGTCGATCCGGCAGACGACACCGGGACTGGGCGTGCCGATCGTGCCGGCGCCGTCCTGGTAGTCCTCCGGGCGCAGGATCAGATCGGAGGTCGAGGTCTCGCTGAGCCCGTAGACGTCCGTGATCAGCGAGCCGGGGTAGTGGTGCTGGACCTTCCGTCCCAGTCCCGCCGAGAGCGGCTCGCCCCCGGCGATCCACAGCTTCGGTCCCACGCCGGCTCGTCCGGTCGGCCAGGAAGCGGGCTCGGTGGTGGGCTCGGTGGCGGGGTCGGTGGCGGGGTCGGATTCCTGGAACCGGGACAGCATGCGGAGCATGGTGGGGACGACCGCGACCCGGTCGACATCCCCTTGGGCCAGCCGCTCGTGCAGCCGCCGGGGGCTGAACGCCGGCATCAGCTCGACCACGCCCCCCGTCAGGAGGGTCAGCAGCGCCGTCCACTGGCCGAAGGTGAAGTTCAACTGGAGTACGTGCAGCGCCCGCTGGCCCGAAGCGAAACGCAGTACCGACTGAATGGCCATGAGTTTGTTCGCGAACGCCGCGTGAGACAGCTCGATGGCCTTGGGCTCGCCTGTCGAGCCGGACGAGAAGGCCACCAGAGCCGTGTCCCGCCGGACGGACACCGGCAGGTCGTCATCGGCGAGTTCGACGGCGTGGATCCCGGTGGACAGGAACTTCGTACGTATCGCGTGGTGTTCCGCCCAGTCCGAGGGGAGTTCCCCCTCGCAGGACACGGCCAGCCGGGCTCCCGAACGGCGCAGCACGCGCTGGACGGCTGTCGGCGGTAATGCGGCGTTGAGCGGGACGACCGCACCCCCGGCGAGCCAGATGCCTAATTGTGCGGCGATGTCGCCGAGCCGGTTGGCGACGATCAATGCGACAGCCGTACCCGGCCCGATCCCCGTTTCTCGCAGCCTCGAAGCGATTTCCTGGGAATCCGAAAGGAGCTGACCGAATGAAATCTCCGAGTCGCCACCGATGACGGCCGTCGATTCCCCGAATCGACGACACGCGGCAACGAGCAGGGAATCCGTACGAGCCTTGTCTTCGAATTCCCACGCATTACCTGAGATCAAGACAGCGACCTCCTTCGATGGAACGGATCAACGCATGCTTGCACGGACGATCTTGCCCGTCAATCCTACTTAGGGATAGGCCCCGCACCATGAATGCACCGGAATCTAAAGATTCCTTAAGGTTTTTTGGCCGGGCTTAAGGAGTGGTGGTCCATGATGTGCGGCAGACTCCCTGCTCTGCGGGGCCGACAAACCGCCCCACAGCGAACCGCAGGGCCTCGGAAGAGAGGTAGACGTGTTCGCGTTCTCGCCCTCCTTCGCTCCCCGGGATCCCGTTGGCCGTCGCCTTCACAGGACGAACGCCACCAGCGGACCCGCCGTCACCGCGAGCGAGCAGGCCACCATCACCATCAGGAAGCTCTCCATGAAGTCCCCCACGGACTGGCCGGACCTGACGGAGAGCGCCATCGACGCGCCCAGCCAGAGCAGGCCCCCGACGCCTGCAGCCGTCACCAGCCAGGAGAGCAGCGCCAGTACGTCGTCGAGCGGGGCGGTCACCGTCGGGTCGATGGCCAGGGGATTCATGAGGGCTGGTCCTTTCGTGGCTTCGGCCGCCGTGGCCGAAGGCATGGCTGTCACCGAGTGGGACAGGGCTGTGGATGTGGCGGTGGCCCTGGGCGCGGTGGACGCGCGTCGGGTGCGCACCGGGGGAGGTCGTCGTGGCCGGTGATCTGCGCAAGCTCGCCCTGTGGTCGGCGGGCGGGGCGCTGGCGCTGTGTCTGCTTCCCCTGGTCATGATGGTGGGCGTGTCCGGCTCGAAGCTGAATGACGGGGACGATCAGCGGCAGCAGGCGTTCGACACCTCCAAGGTCCCTCCCGCGTATGTGAAATGGGTGATCCGCGCCGGTTCCGTCTGCGATGTCGTGCTGCCGTCCGTCGTCGCCGCGCAGCTCGACACCGAGACCGGGTGGTCGGCGGGTTCGGCGGGTTCGGTGAGTTCGGCGGAGCCCGTACCGGACGCCTCCCCGACGGAGTCCCGGGCGCTCGTCGGACTGACACCGGCGGACTTCGCGGAATGGGCGTCCGACGATGACGGCAACGGCCGTATCAGCCCACTCGATCCGGGGGACGCCGTCATGGCGCTCGGCCGCTTCGACTGTGCCCTCGCCGACGGAGTCGAGCGGCTCAAGGAGAAGCAGTCAGCTGAAGGCGACTTGCTCGAACTGACCCTGGCGGCCTATCACTCCGGGCTCGACGCCGTGCAGCGGCAGCGGGGGATGCCGGCGGGCGACGGGGCACGGGAGTACGTCAGCGGCGTACAGAAGCTGATCCCCCGGTACCAGACCGGGTCCGGTAGCTGAGCGCTGTCGAGGAGCGGGGCCGTACGTCGTCCGAGGACGACGTACGGCCCCGCCTTCGGCCGGCCCACGGCCTCACCGCCGGCTTCCCGGAGACGGTCCGGTTCCGGTGTCATCCGGACGGGACCGTCTCTCCGTCGGCGAGGCCGCGACGCAGACGCCGTCGAGTTGCCCGCCCGGACGCGGCCGCGCCCGGGCGGGCGTACTCAGCGGGTCGGCGAGCCGGCTGTCATGGGGTGCCCCAGGCACGGTGGCCGTCGTGCGACACCGGCTCCGGCCGTGCCCGCCCCGGTTGCGGCCGGCGGGGTCCGATCCGTCCCAGTACGGCGGTGGCGTCGCTCTGCGGCTCCTGGTACGGGGTCGGGGCGAGGGTAGGAGTCGGGGTCGGGGGGTGAGGTCGGGCGGCCTGCGGCGACCATTGCGCCTGGGCCGCCGCCTCCGCCAGCCAGTCGATCTGCGGTGCCCAGGCCGGCTCGGCCAGGGGCAGCACCGACTGACGCGGCTGGGCGTGCTGGGCGTGCTGGACGGGTGCCGGGCGCTGACCGCGCGGGGCCGTGCGGACCTCCGGCAGGTACAGCTTCATGGTCATCTCCGGGGGCAGCGGCGGCGGCGCGGTGAACGTACGCGCCTCCTGCGACCAGCGGGAACTGGTGTCGTGCAGGGCCAGCTCCTGCTGGGTCGCCGCGAGCCGGAAGGGAACGCCGGGGCGGCCACCGACCTTGATCAGGAACTTGCCCCGGCCGGGGGCGCCGCCCGGGTCGGCGGCCCTGTTCCAGCCCTCTGGGGACGACCAGGACGAGACGAGGTCGATCTCGGCCCGCGAGAAGTGGACGATCCTGCTGAGATCCTCCAGTTCGCGTTCCGGCAGCCCCGCGCACACCACCATGCCCGCGCGTTCCGCCAGACCGTCGGCCTTGGCCCGGTCCGCGCCGGAGTCGAGGGCCGCCGCGTCCTTCAGCGTGTGCGTGATCATCACGCTGCCGACGCCCATGGTCCGGTTGAGCCGGGTCAGCGCGTCGATCCGGTTCACGATGCCGGACGCCGCCCGCAGCGGGCGCCACAGCTCGTCGAGCACGGTGAGGTACCACCGCTGGGGCGCGAGCCCGGCGTCCGCGAGCGCGCCCGCCGCCGCCACCGCGCCGAGCCCGTCGGACCACGAGGCGAGCATCGCGGCCGCCGTCAACTGGGTGTCGGCTTCACCGATACGGGAGATGTCCATGCACACGGCGGGCGCGTCGAGGTCCATCCGCGTGGTGCTCTCGCCGGCGAAGCAACTGCCCAGCGCGCCGCTGAGCACGCCGATGAGCGAGCGCAGCAGCGGGTCCACCGCCTCCTGGTAGCGGGTCGCCTGCCCCCGGTCCAGGGCGACCGACCTGAGCCGGGGCGGCCCCTCGTCGAGCAGGCGCACCAGGTCCGGCAGGGTCGGGGGCCTGCCCGGGGGATGCCGTTCCGTCAGCAGGTTCAGGCAGACGGAGAGGATGGCCTGTTCGTGGTCGTCGACCTGACCGGAGCGGACGACCGAGATCAGCGCCGTCAGCGTGTTGAGGACGCGGCCGTGCGCCTCGGCCGCGAGCGCCTCGCCCGCCCGGCCGCCGATGCGGTGGGCGGTCTTGCCCATGGCGCCCGGATCGAGGATGTTGATGCCCCCGACCCCGCGGCCGATCTTGATGACCTGGCCGCCCAGGGCCCGTACGGTCTGCGCGTAGTCCGGCTTGAGGTCGCCGAGGACCATGGGGACGACACCCGTCGCGGCCAGGCCGATCAGCATGCGGTTGACCAGGGTGGACTTGCCGAGTCCGGGCATGCCGAGCATGAACATCGACGGGTTGGAGAGATAGTTTGCCCGGGCGAACCATGAGATGGGGTCGCCGCACACCATCGTTCCGGTGCGCAGATGCGGGCCCAGGGGGACGCCGGTGGTCGGCGCGGTGGCCGAAGCGGCGAACGGCCACAGGCCGCAGGCCTGCACGGTGGTGGCCCGCCACAGGGACGGGGGGTCCGCGTGGCCGACCCGGCCGCCGGCGGGGCCGGTCCAGCCCCGGGTGGTGAGCCGCTCGGCGGTGGCGTGCGCGACGGGGCCGTCGGCGCTGTAGGGCACCCGCTTGTGGCGGCTGGTCGAGGGCTTCTGCGCGAGGGTGGTGTCCCCGGCCGACTTCTCCTTCTTCCGCCGCCGCCCCCTCGGCTGCGGTAATGAGGACGGGTCCTGGTCCGGCTCGGGCGCCTGTAGGTCGGGGGTGAACCGATGTTTGCTCATGGGGTGCTCCCTAGGGTTGTCCGCCGGCCCGGCGGGGCCGGCGGTGGCTGCTGCGGTCGCCTTTTCGGCCGTGGCTCCGAGAGGCGACCGTCCGGCGCTTCGAGGCACCCTGCCCGCCGCTTCGGGATACGCGCTGCGCTCCGCGCGGATCGGGAGGACGACGTCAGGAGGTCAGGAGGTCAGGACGTCAGGCCGTCAGACCGGCCTCGGACTCATGGCACGTCCTGGGAGCCGATGAGGGGGGTGGGTCGGGGTGCGTGCGGCAAGAGGCCGCCGCTGAGCCGCGGTCGTCGACGGGACGAGGACCGCACCGGGCCTACCGCCTCGAGAGAGGAGACTCCGAGGCTCCCTCCGGGAGGGAACGGGTCGCGCCATGAGGTGGTACGCGCCGCCGTGTCGGGTGTCTCATTCGCAGCCGTGAATGTGCGGGGGCTCACAGCGCCTCCCTGATCTGCTGGGGCATGAGGGTAAGTTCCCAGGGCAGCAGGCCGACCGGGAGGGTGCAGGTGAAGGCCGCCGCCTGGGTGCGGCGGGCCGGCCGCAACTGGATGCGGGCGGCGGCCTGTTGCTCGTCGATCAGGGATTCGGCGCGGTTCAGTTGCAGCTCCGTGTCGACCGTGACGGAGACCATGATCGAGAACTCGACGAGCCCGGCCCCCGACGCCTCTTCCTGCGCGGTCTGTTCGGCGGCCGCGAGTTCGGCCTGGGCCCGGGCGTTCGTCTGCTTCTTGCCGTTGGAGGAAGCCCTGAACAGCGCTGCCCGCCGGTCGGCCTCGACCAGCCGGGCGGCGGTGGCCTGCGGCAGCGGCCGGTAGAAGAGGGCGATCCGCTTGCGGCGGATGTCCTGGGTGGGCAGGAGCAGTTCCCGCAGCACGGACGAGTAGACCGCGCCCCGGGGCGCGAGTGAGAGCAGCCAGCTTCGGGAGTACGACGCGTCGTGCTCGTAGTGGTCCGGTGTCTCCAGCGTGACGGCCGGTCCGGCGTCGCTCCATTCGAGGCCCGTGTCACCGCCGTCCTCGTGGGCGGCGGCGATCCTGGAGGCGACGGTCGGATCGAACGCCGCACGGACGCTCTCGGAGATGCCGACCGCCGAGAGGGGGCGCACCGCGGTGGTTCCGGCCCCGACCAGGCCGGCCGCCAGACTCGGGATACGGTCGGCCAGTTGCTCGGCGACGGCTGCGGGCCGCTGGCCGGCTCGGGGCGGTTGATACGTCAGGGTGACGTACACCTTGGTCTCCGACGCGGTCACCGGGTTGGTGTTGACCACTTCCTCCAGCACCGCGCGGGACAGCGGCGGCGCTTCGTCGACGATCCGCGGCAGCACCTCAGCGGCGAGCCGGACGCCGCTGTCGGGGGCGGTCTCCACGACGACGGCCGCGCCGCGCAGGCCGGGTTCCTGGGAGAGTCGCGCCAGCCAGCCGCCCCAGGCGCCGACCCAGCGGTCGACCTGGCTGGAGTCGACCAGGGAGATGCCCTCGGCCTCACACGCCAGGACCAGGGTGTAGAGGTTGCGGCCCCGGTGGTGGAGTACGCCGACGCGGCGGCCGGACGGGTCCCGGGTCTCCAGCATGGCCACCTTGGCCAGCAGCCCGGGCGGGGCGAAGCGGCCGCCCGGACGCTGCGAGAGCGGGCCGGAGACATAGACGTGGGAGCCCTTGGACTTGCGCAGGGACCACCCCACGCGCACTCCCAGCGCGCTGAAGACGTTACGGCCGTCGGCGGTGCGCAGGGCGAAGGCCGCGACCAGGAAGGCGACCAGGACGAAGACGACGATGGCGGCCTTGAGGGAGACCAGCGAGACGAACAGGGACAGGATGATTCCGCCGAGCATCACGACGGTTCCGATCAGCCCCAACGGGCCGAGACCCGCCGGACGGGGACGCCGCCAGTTTCCGTAGGTACGTGGCGCTGAATCGGGCATTGACCAACTCCTTGTGCTGGCTCGTCCTGGTCGGTCCGGCCAGGGGGGCATGCGGTTCGGCGGGGGGGTGCGGACCGTCGGCAGGGGGGCGGGGTGGGGGGTGAATTCGGGGTGGGGCGGCGGGGGTTGGGGGAAGCAATCCCGTGTGGGAGCCGTGCGGGGCGGGCGCGCGGTTCTTGGCGCGTGGCGCGGTTCGTCCCGCCGGTTCGTCCGGGCGGTGGCGCGGTTCGTCGTGTCGGTCTGTTCGGGCGTCGGGCCCCGGGGCGTGGTGGCGGGTGAACACGGGGTGGAGCAGCGGGGGTTGTGGGGGGTGGTCCCGTGTGGGAGTCGTCCGGTGTGGTGGCGCGGTTCTTGGCGCGTGGCGCGGTTCGTCGTGTCGGTCTGTCCGGGCGTCGGGCCCCGGGGCGTGGTGGTTTGTTCGCGCCGGGGCCGTGGTCGCGGGTCGTCGAGCGGCGGCTACCCCTGGTCGTCCACTGAGTGGACTACCTGGGTGGCAAAGTCCGCGGCGATTCTTCCGGCGGTGCCCATGGCCTGGGCCGCGGCCGGGTTGCCCGCCGGGGGGCTGGCCGCCGGGGGGCTGGCCGCCGGGGCCGGGTCGTCGGGTGGGGCCTCGCTGCCGCTCGGGCCCTTCGCCGACACGCTTCCCTCCGACGCCGCCGACGGAGCCGAGGGTGCGGGGGCGGCGCCGGTCGCCATGGCCTTCATGCCCTGTTTCCCGAGATCGGTCAGGTCGGAGGCCGCGCCGAGAACCATGCCGCCGCCGGACGCGCTGCCGAGTGCCGCGGTGGCCGGGACCACGAGCTGCAGCAGCGCCGGCAGCGCGAACACGGCGAGGACCAGCATGCCGAGGCCCGCGATGTTGGCGTCCAGCCCGGCACTGTCCCGGGTCATGGCGGTGGCGGAGTAGATGACCAGGGCGGCGGCGGGTTTGTAGAGCAGCCAGGCGATCAGCCAGCCGAGGTGTTTGCGCCACCAGTTCTCGCCCCAGCCGGTCATCGACGCGCTCGCCGCCAGGGGCAGGGTGCCCAGCAGCAGGATCAGCACACCGATGCGTACGTACATCAGGACGATCTGCACGATGGCCGCGAGCATGACGACGAGTCCGAGGACCAGGATCAGGCCCGGCACCCGCAGGGTGACGACTCCGAGGATCGTCGAGGCTCTGTCGCCCAGCTCCGATCTCTCGTAGATGTACGACGCGAAGTTGTCGGAGGCGGTGGCCAGCCGCTGGAAGATCCAGGTCCCGGCCGTGGAGATCAGCAGCACCCGCATCATGCCGCGGATCACCGGGCGCAGGGGTTCGCCTCTGCGGTCCATGGCCATCTTGAACGCCGCGACCAGCAGCGAGGCCACCGCGATGTAGGCGACCAGCCACTCCGTCTCGGCGTTGATGTCGTCGATCGCGCCGCTGCTCCCGGCCGCCGACCCCACGCGCAGCCAGACGCCGTTGAGGGACTTCAGCACCTCGGCGGTGGCGTTGCCGATGGCCTCCGCGAAGATCTGGACGGCGGTCGAGACGACGGCCTTGGCCGGGACCTCGACGGCGCACTTGAGCGGATTGGTGATGCACTTCAGAAAGCTCATCAATCCTCCCAGACGACGAAGCCGGTGGTACCGCTCACGGCGACGAAGGCCGAGGTGAGGGCACCGTCGGACTGCGGGGCGAGTTTCCAGTCGCCGCTCTGCCAGGAGACCGCGACGGAGGTGGCGACATAGGCTCCGTCGGGGCGGCGCACGAGCAGTTGCACCGTGGCACGGTCGGCGGTGTAGTCGAGGACGTTGAATCCGTCGTACGTGCCGAGCTCGCCGGGGGACGCGCCGGCCTCGGCGTCCGACACGGTCGCGCGGGCGGCGATGAACTCGCGCTGTCCCGAGCCGGGGACGAGTTGGGTGCGGGCCACCTCGCGCCAGCGCGGGCCGCTCATCTGACTCGGGATGACATGGGCGGCCAGTACCGCGCCGGTGGGGGTGTGGCCGAAGCAGGACCAGCCGTCGTCCGTACGACGCAGGGGGCCGCTCGTCGAGGAGGTCGGCAGGAACGCGCCGCCCACGTCCTCCCAGGCGAGGTCGGCCGGAACGGCCGCCGGTTCCTCGCCGCTCTGCTGCCGGGGGCAGTCGCCGTCCTCGCCGTTCTCGGCGGCGTTGTCACCCGCGCCCGAGGCGGAAGCACTGCGGGTGGGGGCCGCGTCCGCGGCGGTTTCGCCGCCGGTGTCGGGGTCGCCGGGGCTGCTGATCATGTTGATGACCGCCGTGAAGCAGATCAGCAGCAGGAATCCGGCGGCGATGATCCAGCTCCGTTGCCGCCAGAACGGCTTCCGCCACTCCTCACCGCTCTGCGGCTGGTGTCGCGCTTTCATGTGGGGGCTCCTGGTCGCGCTCAGAGGACGAAGTTGACCAGGGGGCCGGCGGTGCTCAGGAGGACGCAGCCGACCAGCACCGTGAGCATCGAGCCGATGTGGTCCTCCGCGTCGCCCTTCTGCAGCGAACCGGCCATCTTGATGGCGACGGTGACGATGCCCAGGACGGCGGCGGCCGTTCCCAGCCAGGCCAGCAGGCCGAGCACGGTGTCGGTCTTGGCGATGATCTCGCTGGGGGCGTCGGGCTGCGGGTTGGGGACATCCGCGGCGAGGAAGCTGGAGAGGAGTAAGTACATGATCGTTTTCGTTCCTTCCGGTTCACCTGAACAGTGCGCGGGCAGGCAGGGGGGGATGCGGTGCCTGCCTCACGGCCGGGGGCTACGGCGCGGTCCGCACGGGACAGGAGGGGTTGAAGCAGAGCAGAGGGGGGTAATGGGGCTTAGGGCGGGGGGAGTTGGCGGGGGCGCGGCGGCACCAGAACGCGTGGAGGGGGGCTTCGGTCTGACGGCTCCGTCGAGGCGGGGTGGGCAAGTCGCCCCCCCGCGGCGGGCACCGGCCTCATGTCGGGCCGGTCGGGGCCGGTGGGGTGATCGGTCGGCCGTGGCGTGATCGGGTGGCCGGTGGTGGCGTCAGCGGTCGGGCGGTGGTGGGGGGGTATCGGTCGGGCGGTGGTTTGGGGAGGTTCGCCGCCGTACGGGGTCCCGACGCTCGAAGTGGGGCGACGCCGGGGGAGGGGGTGGGGGGAGTGGGAGGGCGAGGGGGGAAGGCTTTTGCGCCGTGCGGGATTTGGGCGGCGGGGGCCGGTCACCGGGCGACGGGCACCAGGCGGTATCCTGAGCCGCGGACCGTTTCGATGGAGGACACCCCGAAGGGGGCGTCGATCTTGCGGCGCAGCATGCTGATGTACACCTCGACGACGGCCGGGTTGACCTCGCAGGCCATGTCCCACACCTCGTCGAGGATGGCCGCCTTCGAGACGACCTGCCCAGAATGCTGGGCCAGTTGGGAGAGTACGGCGAACTCACGCCGGGTCAGCGCGATGTTCCGCCGCCCCCGCCCGCAGCGGTGGCGCGCCAGGTCCAGCCACAGGTCGCCGATCCGCAACGTCGGGTGGCCGGACCGGCGGCTGCGCCGGGTCAGGGCACGCAGCCGGGCGAGCAGCACCTCGTGGGAGTACGGCTTGCGGAGGTAGTCGTCGGCGCCCGAGTCGAGGGCTGCCACCTCGTCATCCACGCCGCCTTTCTCCGTCATCACGAGAATCGGCACGTCCGCACGGCTTCTTCTCAGTTCGACACATACCCGGTGGCGATTAGAGCCGGGCTCCGGGACGCCCATCAGAACAGCCCTATAGGAATGACGGCCGACAAGCCGCATAGCGGTGATCCCGTCTCCTACGAGATCCACCGTGTAGTCCGCCGCTTCAAGTCCTCTACGGAGCTCTACACCCGCACATAGATCTGCCTCCAGCACCAAAATATCGGCTTCCATGTCCAGTCAGCATGCCACAGCTTCGAGTTCTAAACCTGAGAACTCTGAATTCCCCTGGACGCTCGTCAGGGAAGGTCGGGTGGCCTGCGAGGCCGCTGGTGGTCGCCGCCTTCTTGGGTAAAAAGGGATTATTTTCGCCCTCCGATCTGTCTCGCGACGGAGTCCCACTCCTACCCGAGACTGATTCTGCTAGCGCGCAAATGAGAACCAGGCTTAGGGTGCTGCTGTTTCCGCTGGTTATGAGCGTGCGTCCCTTTTTCAATGCGCCTCGACCAGGTCGGGACTTACCTCTTTCACGCCTTGTGCAGAGCAGGAGAGCTCGGATTTACCCTGATTACCTGAGAGTAAAGGCAACGCAATGCGACAGAATCTCAGGCATCCGGCCCTGTCGGCAGAACGGCTCGCCACCCGTCGGCGGCTGATCGCCCAGGGAAAGGATCCCTATCCGCCGGCGGTTCGGCCGACCCACACCCTCGGGCAGTTGCACCACCTGTATCGAAGACTTCCCGCGGACACCGCGACCGGTGAATTCGCCGTTCTGGTCGGGAGGGTCATGGCCCACCGTGCCCACGGGGGCATGGGGTTCGCCGATCTGGTGGACGCCGGCGCCGGCATCCAGCTCATCCTGACCGACGACGCCTCGCAGGCCCCCCGCCTCTACGCGGGGTGGCAGGCCGATGTCGATCTGGGGGACCAGGTCAGCGTCACCGGCGAGATCGTCACCAGTCGCACGGGTGCCCTGTCCGTCCGGGTCACCGGTTGGGAACTCGCGGCCAAGGCCCTTCGCCCGCCGCCCGGAACGGCACGGCCGAGGCGCGACTCCACGTGGGCCTCAGGGGCGGGCCGGCGGGATCAACTCCCGCCCGCTCAGCGGATGATGCTCGACCGTCAGGAGATGACGCGCGCCAAGGGCCGTGCGGCGGTGCTGCGGGCGGTGCGCGGCGTGCTGGACTCGGCCGCCTACCTGGAGGCGGACACCCCGTTACTGCACGCCCTGCCCGGAGGCACCGCCCGCCCCTTCCGTACCTGGATGAACGCCTGGCAGGTTCCGCTCTACCTGCGGGGCACCACCGAGCTGTATCTGAAACGGCTGATCGTCGGCGGTGCCGAGCGGGTCTTCGAACTCGGCAGACTCTTCCGGAACGAAGGCACGGGGGCCATGCACCACCCCGAGTTCACCGTCTGCGAGGGCTACGCCGCCTACACCGGCTATCGCGACAGCGCCGATACGGTGGAACGGCTCGTGCGCGCCGCCGCGGCGGCCCTTCACGAGACGGAGGGCGCGACCGGCATCACGTCGGCCATCCTGCACGGCAGTGCCGCCTGGCCGGACCGCTCGACCTCCGCCGCAGCCCACGGCGACACCGGAAACCCCGCCGACCCCGACGGCGGCCCGGGCGGCCCCAACAACCCCCACAACCCCCACAGCACCGGCGGCACCATCCCGCCCGCCCCGTTCGCCCGTATCGACCTGCACCAACTCCTCTCCGAGTACCTCAAGGAACCCGTCACCTCGGCCACCTCCAGGGAAACGTTTCTGCGGCACGCCCGCCGGCACGGCCTCGACGCCCCGGACGACGCCACCGCCCCGGCCCTCGCCCTGCTGCTCTTCCGTAAGGTCGTACGGCCCACGCTGACCGAGCCCACCTTCGTGTTCGACTTCCCCTCGGACGCCGCCCGGTTCGCCCGCCCCCGTGCCGGTCACCCCACGCTGGTCGAGGCGTGGAGCCTGATCCTGGCCGGAACCGACATCGGACAGGGCTGCACGGAACTCACCGATCCCGTCGAACAGCGCCGCCGGCTCACCGAGCAGCAGAGCGAACCGGGGCTGGAACACCTGACGCTGGACGAGGACTTCCTCGCCACCCTGGAGTACGGGCTGCCCCCGCTCGGCGGCTTCTCCCTCGGCGTCGACCGGTTGATCGGCGCCCTCCGCGACGACGGCCGCCGCTTCAGCGACCACCTGTGCCTCCCGCTCGAACGCGCCGTCACTGGCGAGCGGATCGGCAGCGACGCACCGCCGGCCGACGGGCTGAGCCGCGAACCGGCCGTTCAGGAGTGAGCTGACGATGAACACCTTCAACCGCAGACCGCCTCACGCGCCCCGCGACGCAACAGCCCCGGCGGCCCAAGCACGACCACTGCCACACCAGCCCTCCACAACAGCCCGCCCGGCGCGGGACGGTCTCCCCGGCCTTCCTGGCGGGACCGGGTTCCCTGGTGGGACCGGGTTCCCTGGTGGGACTGGCCTCCGCGGCCGTACTGGCCTCCGCGGCCGTACTGGCCTCCGCGGCCGTACGGGCCTCCGCGGCCGTACCGGCCTCCCCGGCCGTACCGGCCTCCCCGGCCGTACCGCCCGTACGGCCACGGCAAACCCAGTCGGCCCCCGACAGCGGACGTCCACGCGATGACCGTAAAGCCGACCCCCTCGGGGGCCCCCACACCCGAGCCCCCCGCCCCCGGGTCACCCGCACCCAAGCCGCCACCCGCCCCCGAGCCACCCGCGTTCGCGTCATCCGGCGTCGGCCCCGGCCCCCGTCCCGCCCTAGGGGTGTCCACCAGCGTGCTGCATGACCGGCGGGCGTTGCATGCGCTGTTGCCGTATGAGCCTGATGTCGTCGAGTTTTATAACTATCCCGGTGCCATGGTGCCCGAGCTGGCGCGGTTCTGTGGGCGGCATGGGATACGGCCGGCGTTGCACACGCCTGTGCCGTACGACCTGGACGAGCCGTTGCGGCGGTTCGCGCCTACCGGGCCCGATCCGGTGGAGGCGGCGCTCGCGTTGCGGCTGGCGCGGCAGACCATTCGGCTCGCCGCCGATCTGGACGCGGTCCATGTCGTTGTCCACTTTCCCAGTCCCTACCCCCCTTACCCGAGCGAGGGTTTCGCGGAGCGCTGCGCCGAGTTTCTGCGGGCGCTCGACGAGACCGCCCGCTCGCACCGGGTGTCCGTGCTGGTGGAGAACCTGACGGGGCATCCGCTGCTGCACACGCCCGAGCAGTACGCGCGCGTGCTGGACGGCACGGAGCTGGGCCTGTGCCTGGATCTGGGACACGCGCACCTGCTCGGGGAACGCGGCACCCCCCTGCGCTTCGGACAGCTCCTCGGTCCCCGTGTACGCAGCATGCACGTCTACAACACGACCCCCGACCGCTATCCCCACCACGGGCACGAGGCGGCCGCCCCCGGCCAGTCGAGCCGGGACGGCTATCTGGACCTCGGCGTCCTGCTGCCGCGCCTGCTGGCGCTGACCCGCCCGCAGGTCGTGGTCATGGAGCACAACCCCTGGCCCAAAGGGCCGCAGGACCGGCACGGGCCGCGGCAGACCGCGGCCTGGCTGCGCCGGCTGATCGACCAGGCGCCGGGCCCGGACCCGGACCCGGTGTCCCCCACGAAATCCGTTCCCCCACACCGAAAGAGACACGATGACTCAGCTTGACACCGTCGAACTGCTCCGATGTATTTCCGCGGCGGGCGGCAAGGAGCGCACCGAACTGCTCAAGCAGCTCTCCGAGCTGACCCAGCGGCAGATCGACAGGACCGGCCGGGGCCTGAACCTCGTCGAGGCGGACCTGTCCAACCTCCGGCTCGACGAGGTGGACCTGCGCCGGGCCACGCTCAGCCGGGCCGTGCTGCACGGCACTCAGCTCCAGCGGGCGAACCTCGACCAGATCACCATGGTCTGTCCGGGCATGGAGCGCACCAACCTCTCCGAGGCCACCCTGCGCTCGGCCTACGTCCACGCGCTGGCCGCCCAGACCTGCAACTTCGACGGCGCCGACCTCAGCGACCTGCGGGACGCGACCGGCACCCTCTTCCACGGGTGCAGCATGCGCGGCGTCCACCTGGACGGCGGGCATCTGGCGGGCAGTTCCTTCTACCAGTGCGACCTGTCCGACTCCTCGATCCGGCACGCCAACCTCCAGGGTTCGCTGATCAACGAGTGCCTCCTCGACGACGCCGAATTCCAGGGCGCGTGTGTGGACCAGCTCACGGTGACCAAGACCAGCCTGCGCGGCACCTCCTTCGAACGCGCCGCCGGGCGCGGCCTGGTCCTCCAGCGGCTGACCGCCTCCGACAACCTGGTCCTCGCCGACGCGGACCTGCCCGAACTGCGGCTGTCCGACCTCAGCGGCCAGGGCTGGAAGGCGTCCGGGCTGAAGGCGGCCAACGCGGACCTCGTCGACGTCGTGGCCCCGGCGGCCGACCTGCGCGGCGCGGAGCTGAGCGGGGCCCGGCTGCTGCGCTGCTCGCTGCCCGGGGCGGCGCTGGCCGGCGCGTTGCTGAACAACGGCAAGATCTCCGGCGGCAGTCTGCGCGGCGCGGACCTGCGGGGCGCGCACGGCGAGAACCTGCACATCGTGGAGGCCGACCTCACGGACGCCGACCTCACCTCCTTCACCGGCCGCTGCCTGACCGTCCGGGACGGCAACCTCGCCCGGGTGAACCTCCGGTTCGCGAACCTCTACCGGGCGATGATCACCGGTGACCCGCCTCGCGGCATGAGCCTGCGCGGTGCCGTCCTGGAGGGGGCGACGCTGGTGCAGGCCTATATCGCGGCCGACCTGCGGGAGGCCGACCTCAACGGCGCCAACTGCGCCTACAGCCGGTTCAGCCAGTCCGACCTGTCGGGCGCGCGGCTCGACGGCACCAACATGTACCAGTCGACCTGGGTCAAGGTCACCCTGCACGGAGCGAGCGTCAAGGACGTCCGCGCTCCGATCTTCGCCGACCGCTGCCCCGGGCTGCGCACCTCCCTCGACAAGGCCGGCGGGGCGGCGGCCGACGAGTTCCGCACCTTCCTCGACACGTTCGACGCCGCTCTCGCCGCCGGCCGCAAGGGCTCGACGTGACCTTGCTGGGCGACCGGCTGCTGGTGATCGCCGCCCACCCGGACGACGCGGAACTCGCCGTGGGCGGCACGATCGCCGCCCTCACCGGCCGGGGGGCGAAGGTCACGGTCGCCGTGCTCACGGTCTCGGAGACGCCGTCCGACGGCGACCGGGACCGGCGCGTCCGCCGGGTGGCCGCGGCCGAGGCCGCCGCCGCCGTACTCGGCCACGAGCTCGTCTGGGTCGCCGACGGACGCTACGACCAGGTGGAGGACATCCCCGCGTACCGGATCGTGGCCCTCCTGGACGAACTGCTGGACCGGGTCCGCCCGGACACCGTGATCAGCCACTGGGACGGCGACTCCCACACCGACCACGTACGGGTGGCGCAGGCGGTGGTCGCCGCCTCCCGGCGCCACCCCGAGGTCACGTTCCTGCAGTTCGGACCGAACGAACACCGGACCGTCCGGCACGCCCAGTTCGCCCCCACGGTGTATGTGCCGATGGGCGAACACGGTGCCGCGAAGGCGCGGGCCCTCGCCTGCTACAGCTACGCCGGCCAGGGCTTCCGCGCCCTGGACCTGGAGACCGTAGAAGCCTTCGACCGGGCGCGCGGCGCGGCGGTCGGCACCCGGGCGGCCGAGGGACTCGTCCTGCTCCGCCACCGCCCGGACCCGGACCGTCCCGCGCAACGCCCCGCCGACCCCCCACCACCGCACCTGGCTGCGGAGCGGGCCCCCCGCCCGCACGCACACGAGAGCGAGCCCCTGTCTTGAGCGATGTCACCGAAGAAGAACTCCGAGACGAGCGAGGGAGCCACGTGACCACCGAGGAGAAACAGACGTCCCTTCCCCTTCCCGACGCCCTCGCCACCCACCGTGCCGAACTGATCGGCTGGCGGAAGACGGCCTGTGTCTGGGGCCTCGGCTACATCGGCTGGTCCACGGTCGAGGCGCTGCGGGCCGAGAAGATCCGGGTGCTGGGCTACGACGTCAGCGCCGCCCGCGTGGCCGCGCTGCGGGAACACGACGATCCGGGTCTGCTCCAGTTGACCGACGAGCGGGAACCGGCGCTCGCCGACGACATAGCCGTCCACTTCGTCTGCGTCCCCACCGAACGGCAGGCCGAGCCGTACTCCGAGGCGCTCCTGGACGTCTTCGCGTCCATCGTCCGGGCGACCGCGGCACGCCCCCGGACCGGCACCCCGCCGCTGGTGATCGTCGAGTCGACGCTCACCCCGGGCACCGTGGAACAACTGCTGCTGCCGCTGGCCCGCGAAGCCGGGCTGGTCCCCGGCCGGGACCTGCTGCTGGCGCTCGCGCCGCGCCGCGACTGGTTCCTCGCGGAGGGCTACGGACTGCGCGACCTGGACCGGGTCTACGGCGGGGTCGACGAGACGTCGGCCATCGCCGCGCACGAGGTGCTGTCGCTGATGTGCGACACCCTGCACCGGGCCCCGGGGCATCTGGAGGCCGAGCTGGTCAAGTGCGTGGAGAACTCCTACCGGCATCTGGAGATCACGCTCGCCAACCAGCTCACCCTGGGCTACCCGCACATCGACATGGTGGAGGTGCTGCGGCTCTCCGGCACCAAGTGGAACATCGGCACCTACCACCCGAGTTTCGGCACCGGCGGCTACTGCATCCCGCTGTCCAGCCGCTATCTGCTGCGCGGGGCCGCCCGCCCCGAGGAGCTGTCGCTGCTCAGCCAGGCCGTCGAGACCGACATGCGGATGCGCTCGCTGGTCGCCGAGTCGGTGGGCGACGGCCCGGTGCTGATCCTCGGCCTCGCCTACAAGGGCGGCATCAAGGTCGCCACCCTCAGTCCCACGATCCGCATCGCCGAGGAACTCAACCGGCTGGGTGTGCCGTTTCGCGCGCACGACCCGCTGTACACGGGCGAGGAGATCGAGGCGCTCCTCGGCGCCGGCACCGTGGTCGAGGACCTGGCCGAGGCCGTACGCGCCGCCGCCACCGTCCTCATCGTCCCCGACCACCTCGAGTTCCGCGGCGAGCCGTACCTCGGACTGCTCACCGAGGAGCGGGAGTCGCCGCTGCTGATCCTGGACAACCACGGGGTGCTGGCGGACCATCCGGCGTGGCCCGCAGGGGTGACGTACCGCCGGGCGGGCAACCCTCAGTGGCTCGACACGGCGGCGGCGGACCCGGCGGTCGCGAAGGACCTCGTGTGACCGACGTCGAGCAGAGGCCGGCTCCGCCCGGCCGCCGGGTGCGGCTCGCCGGGGTCGGCAGCAACATCTTCACCGAGATGTCCGCGCTCGCCGCCCGGCACCGTGCCGTCAACCTCGCGCAGGGCTTCCCCGACACCCCCGGGCCCAGCTCCGTCACCGAGGCCGCCGTCACCGCGCTCCGCGCCGGGCATCACCAGTACCCGCCCGTCCCCGGCCTGCCCGCGCTGCGGGCCGCCATCGCCGATCACCAGCGTGACCGGTACGGCATCATGCTCGACCCGGACACCGACGTCGTGGTCACCACCGGTGCCTCCGAGGCGATCGCGGCCGCGCTGCTCGCGTTCGCCGGGCCGGGCGACGAGGTCGTCGTGCTGGAGCCGTACTACGACTCCTACGCGGCCGGCGTGGAACTGGCCGGGGCCAGGCTGGTCCCGGTCCCGCTGACCGGCCCGGACTTCCGGCTCGACCCGGCCGCGCTGCGCGCCGCGGTCACCGACCGGACCCGGGTGCTGCTCCTCAACAACCCCCACAACCCCACCGGCACCGTACTGAACGAACAGGAGCTGGCCGAACTCGCCCGCGTCGCCGCCGCGCACGACCTGGTGGTGATCTCCGACGAGGTCTACGAGCATCTCGTGTACGAGGGCCGGCACCGCCCGATCGCCGCGCTGCCCGGGATGTTCGAACGGACCGTCACCATCGGCTCGGCGGGCAAGTCGTTCTCGTTCACCGGCTGGAAGGTCGGCTGGGCCACCGGCCCCGCCGAGCTGGTGGCCGGAGTCCTCGCGGTCAAGCAGTACCTGTCGTTCGCCTCCGGCACCCCGTTCCAGCATGCGGTCGCCGAGGCGTTGCGGCTGCCGGAGAGCCACTACACCGAGCTGCGCGACTCCCTCCGGGCCCGGCGGGATCTGCTGGTCGAGGGGCTCGGCGCGCTCGGCCTGCGGCCCCGTACGCCGGAGGGGACGTACTTCGTCCTCGCCGACGTACGTCCCCTCGGCGCGGCGGACGGGCTGGAGTTCTGCCGGCGACTGCCGCCCCGGTACGGGGTCGCCGCGATACCCGCGCAGGTGTTCTACTCCGCTCCGGAGGCGGGCCGCCATCTGGTGCGGTTCGTCTTCTGCAAGGAGGAGGAGGTACTGCGGGACGCGCTGCGCCGGCTCGCCCCGCTGCGAACGGCGCGCTGACCGCCGTCGCCCACCGGTTCCCACCGTGGCGCCACGGATACCGGGCCGAGCGCCGCCCCGCGCTCGGCCCGGCCACTTCTCCTCCCCCCATCAACGACCGTCTGTGGAGTGCTCTTCCGTGACCGAAGCTGTTACCGCCCCCGCCGTTCCCACCCCCACGGTTTCGCCCGCCCGCGCCGACGAGCTGGAGCGGAACCTCACCGCCGTCCGGGCCCGCGTCGCCGCCGCCTGCCGGGCCGTGCGCCGGGATCCCTCGGACGTCACGCTGGTCGTGGTGACCAAGACCTGGCCCGCCGAGGACGTACGGACCCTGGCCGCGCTCGGCGTCACCGACACCGGCGAGAACCAGGACCAGCAGGCCGCCGCGAAGGCCGCGGCGACCGCGGATCTGCCGCTGCGCTGGCACTTCATCGGCCAGTTGCAGCGCAACAAGGCCGCGTCGGTGGCCCGGTACGCGGATCTGGTCCACTCCGTGGACCGGCTGTCCCTGGTCGACGCGCTGGTCCGCGGCGCCGAGCGGGCCGAGCGGCGGCTGCGCTGCCTGGCGCAGGTCAGCCTGGACAGCGACACCGGCCGCGGCGGTGTCGTCCCCTCCGAACTGGAGCGACTGGCCGACGCCATCGCCTCCCACGACCACCTGGAACTGGCCGGCGTCATGATGGTGGCCCCACTGCACCTGGAGCCCGCCACCGCGTTCGAGTGCCTGTCCGTACTGCACGAGCGCCTACGGGACACCCACCCCGGCGCGGTGATCCGCTCCGCAGGAATGAGCGGCGACCTGGAAGCAGCAATCGCAACGGGCGCCACACACGTCCGCGTCGGCTCGGCCATCCTGGGCACCCGCGCACCCCGCGTCCCGACCGCGTAGGAGGGGGACACCGCCCCCCTGGGTCACACGACCGGTGCCACGCACGTCCGCGTGGGCTCGGCCGTCCTGGGTACCCGTGTGCCCCGTGTCCCGGCCGGGCAGTTCGGGACATCGCCCCCCTGGGGCACACGACCGGCGATCCCGGCGGTGCTCGTGGAGCTCGCCGGGATCGCCGGTCGGACGGGACGGCATCGTCGCCTTCGGTTCGCTTGTTCGGCGCGCTCCGGGCGGCCCGGGGGTCTGGGATCCTCCGGGGCGGCTGAAGCGGGCCGGCTCAGGCGGTCGTTCTGCGGCTTGAGGGTCAGTCCTCGCCCTGGAACAGGCTGTGCGGGAGGGCGATGAGGGCCGCTTGCAGGCGGTCCCGGGCGCCCAGTTTGGTGAGGATGCTGGAGACGTGGCATTTGACCGTTGCCACCGTCAGCGAGAACTCCTGGGCGATCTCCTGGTTGGACATGCCTTTCACGACGCCGGCCAGTACGTCCCGTTCGCGGGGGCTGAGGGCGGCCAGCACTCGTCGTAGATCGCCGCGAATTTCGCGCGGGAACGGGCCCAGGCTTCGTACGCCCGCGAAGAGCCGGCTCGTCAGCAGCGGCTGGAGGACGCTGTGGCCGCGTGACACCTGCCGTACCGCGTACACCAGTTCGTCCTGGGTGACGCCGCGCAACAGGATTCCGCTGACGCCCAGTTTGATGGCGCGGAGCAGGATTCGGTCGATGACCTGTTGATTGGCGAGAATGAGAATGCGCGGCCGGATGCGGGGCGAGGCGGCGGACAATTGGCCGACCAGCCTCAGCGCGTCGCCCTCGTCGCGGTCGTCGACGTCGAGTACCACGACTTTCGGGGCCTTCCTGGCCACCGATGCGATCACGCTCTGGTCTGTCTTCGACTCCGCGACGACCTCGAATTCGGAGTCCCGCAGAAGCGACTGTTTGAGACCGCTGCGCAGCAGGTTGTCGTCACCGACGAGCATGACGGAGGTGCATTGCTGCCTGAGATCCTGCTTCGGTAACCGACCATCTAACGAAATCATTATGCCCGATCCCTTCCTCACACTGGCGCAGACGAGAGAATCTCTCGGGGTGGGGCGGGGCTTTCTGCCCAATCCGGCCGAACGATAAACAGCTCGACGTGTCATGGAAAGGCGCGCTCTCGGGAAGTCCCACCAAAGAACACTGTGCACCAGACCCGTCGACGGTGAGCTCCGGCGAGAATGCCGGAAACACCAGCGGAACTGTTATAAGTTTCAATGAGTTGATCACGCTCGTCAAGGTCATGATCTTGAGGGAAGTGCGGACGGTCACGGAGGGTGGCATTCGGTCGCCGTCCCCGCTTGCGACCTGCGATTTTACCGATCCGGCGGAGGGTGATCTCACTCTCCGGGGTTGAAGTGTGACTCAGCACACTCCGCGAGTGACAGTGGTCTATACCAATTGTCGCCTTGAATGCGCCCGGACGCGAAGCGCCCCGCCCGCGCCGCGAGGCGTGGACGGGGCGGGTGGGGCAGGTGGGGCGGACGGGCGGCGTTACTTCGCCAGTCCGTGCTGCTTCGCGTAGGCGTTGGCCACGTCCTGCGGGTCCTTCTTGTCCTTGTCCACCAGGCGGTTGAGCTCGGTGAGCTGCTCGGTGGTGAGGATGTTGCCGAGCCTCGCGAGAGCCTTGCGGACGGTGGAGTCGGCCCGGCGGTCGGCGATGAGCGGCACGATGTGCTGGCCCGGGATGAGGTTCTTCGGGTCGGCGAGGACCACCCAGCCGTTGTCCAGGATGTCGGTGTCGGTGGTGAAGAGGTTCGCCACGTCCACGTCGCCCGTCTTCAACGCGGCCTTGACCAGCGGGCCGGAGGAGTCGAGGGACTTGAACTCCTTGAACTCGACGCCGTACACGTCCTTGAGGCCGACCACGCCGACCCGGCGCGTCTTGACCTCGGGCGCGGCGCCGATGACCAGCTTGCCGTTGAGCTTCGCGAGGTCGGCGAGGGAGGTCAGGCCGTACTTCTTCGCCGTCTCCTTGGTGACCGCGAACGCGTCCGCGTCCGCGTCCTCGGCCATGCCGTACGGCAGGACCTGGAGGCCGGTGGGCAGGGCGATGGTGAGGTCGTTCTGCGTCTCGCCCTCCTCCGTCGCCGCCGCCTTGGGGTCGAGGTAGGTGAGCAGCGCGCCCTGGTACTCGGGCAGCAGGTCGATGTCGCCGCTCTTGAGGGCGGGGAAGATGATCTCGCGGGTGCCGAGGTTGGGGCGGACCTTCACCTTCACGCCGGCCGCTTCGAGGGCGGCGGCGTAGAGGTAGCCCAGCACCTGGTTCTCGGTGAAGTTGGCGGTGCCGATGATGACTCCGTCCTTGCTGGAGCCACCACCGCCGCCGGAGGTGGCGCCCTCGTTGTCGAGGGAGGTGATGCCGCTCGCGCAGGCGGTCAGGGCGGGGACGGTCGCGGCCGCGAACAGGCCGCCGAGGATCGTGCGTCGGTTCATTTCGCTGGTTCCCTAGGCGGTCTGTGCGGGGCGGTGGCGGAAGAGGAGGCGCTGGAGTCCGGAGAGCGTCAGGTCCAGGGCGATGGCGACGACGGCGACCAGGACCGCGCCGCCGAGCACCTGGACGAGGTCGCGCTGCGCGAGGCCGTCGAAGACGTAGCGGCCGAGGCCGCCGAAGGAGACGTACGCGGCGATCGTGGCCGTCGCGACGACCTGGATCAGCGCGAGCCGCAGGCCCGTCATGATCAGGGGCAGCGCGAGCGGCAGCTCGACCTGGAACAGGACCTGCCGGCCGCGCATGCCCTGGCCGCGCGCCGCGTCCTTCACGTCCGGGTCGACGGCCGTCATGCCCGCGTAGGTGTTGGTGACGATCGACGGCACCGCGAGGGCGACGAGCGCGACGTACACCGGCAGCATGGACAGGCCGCCGGCCAGGAAGACCAGGACCACCAGGCCGACGGTGGGCAGCGCGCGGCCGAAGGAGGCCAGGTTGATCGCGATGAACGCGCCCTTGCCGGTGTGGCCGATCAGCAGCCCGAGCGGGAGGCCGATCGCGGCCGCGATGAGCGTCGCCAGCAGCGAGTACTGGAGGTGCTCGGCGAGGCGGTGGGCGATGCCGTCCGAGCCGGCCCACTGGGTGCCGCTGGTCAGCCAGCCGCCGAGGTTCTTGAACAGTTCGAACATCAGGCTCGCCGCCTCTTCCACGGGGTCAGGACGTACTGGACGCCGACCAGGGCCGCGTCCGCGACGACCGCGAGGAGGATCGTGAGGACCACGCCCGCGATCACCGGGGTCGGGAAGTTGCGCTGGAAGCCGTCGGTGAAGAGCTGGCCGAGGCCGCCGTCGCCGATGTAGGTGGCGACGGAGACCAGGGAGATCGACATGACCGTCGCGATCCGCACGCCCGCCATGATGACCGGGAGCGCGAGGGGGAGTTCGACGGTGAGGAGCGTGCGCAGCGGGCGCGTGCCCATCGCCTTGGCCGCCTCCTTGGTCTTCGCGGGCACCGAGTCGAGGCCCTCGACCGTGTTCCGCAACAGCACGACCAGGGTGTAGACGGTCAGGCCGATGACGGTCGTGGTGCGGGTCAGACCGCTGATCGGCAGCAGCAGGACGAAGATCGCGATCGACGGGATCGTGAACAGCACGTTCGACAGGCCGAGCAGGAAGCCGCGCAGCGGGCGGACCCGGTGGGCGATCACCGCGAGCGGGAGGCTGATCAGCAGCCCGAGGAAGACGGCGGTCAGCGCGGCCTGGAGGTGCGAGATCGTGAGGGTCGTCAGATCGTCGGTGTGGCCCGATATCCAGGACCAGTCGATGGTCATGCGGCCACCCCGGCGTCCGTGTCCCGCGCCTCGGTGTGCGCCTGGCCGGCGTGCGTGTGGATGTCGTCGCGCGAGGTGACGCCGGTGAGGACGCCGTCGGCGTCGACACGGGCCACCAGCCCGGTGGGGGAGGCCACCGACTCGTCGAGCGCCGCGAGGAGCGAGTCGCCGTCCTTCAGCGGGCGGACGGGGACGTCCGCGCCGCCCTGGGACGCGGACGTCCAGTGCAGCGGCTTGCGGGCCGCGTCGAGGACGAGGGTCCAGGCGCCGCCCTCGGGGGCCGGGCCCTGCGGGACGGCCGCGAGGGTCTTCAGCGAGAGCAGCTTCAGACCGCGCTCCGCGCCGAGGAAGTCGGCCACGAAGTCGTCGGCGGGGCGCGCCAGCAGCTCGGCCGGGGCCGCGCACTGGACCAGGTGGCCGCCGGTGCGGAACACCGCGATCTGGTCGCCCAGCCGGACGGCCTCGTCGATGTCGTGCGTGACGAAGACGATCGTCTTGTTCAGCTCCTTCTGGAGTCTGAGCAGCTCGTCCTGGAGCTGGGTGCGCACCACCGGGTCGACCGCGCCGAACGGCTCGTCCATGAGGAGCACCGGCGGGTCGGCGGCGAGCGCGCGGGCGACGCCGACGCGCTGCTGCTGGCCGCCGGAGAGCTGGTGCGGGTAGCGCTTGCCGGAGTCGGCGGACAGGCCGACGGTCTCCAGCAGCTCGGCGGCGCGGGCCCGCGCCTTGCGGCGGCCGTGGCCCAGCAGCAGCGGCACGGTGGCGATGTTGTCGAGCACCGTGCGGTGCGGGAAGAGGCCCGACTGCTGGATGACGTACCCGATGGAGCGGCGCAGTTCGGCCGCGTCCTGGCGGGTGACGTCCTTGCCGCCGACCTGGATGGTGCCGGAGGTCGGGTCGACCATCCGGTTGATCATGCGAAGTGTGGTCGTCTTGCCGCAACCGGAGGAACCGACCAGCACGGTCACGCCGCCCTCCGGCATCTGGAGGGAGAGATCGTGCACTGCCGTCGTGCCGTTGGGGAAGCGCTTGTGGACCGCGTCGAACTGGATCATGAGTTGTCCCTTGCCCGACTGTATAACGTCATGCAGAGTTCTCTGTAGATGAATAACTTGTCAACGGTTCGGTGTTAATCCGACGTAACGGATGACCGGTAGGCAAGATCAGGTGTCCGGATTGAGGGGAGTTTGTCGCCTTATGTCATCTCGGATCGTGGACGCCTTGTCTGGGGGCGGTCCCGGTCTCGTCGTCCTCGACGGGATCGCCCTCGGAGTCGCGGACGTCGCGCACCTCGCCGACGGGACCGCCCGCCCGGTCCCCGGCACCGACGCGACCAAGCGGATGACCGAGACCTGGGACGCCGCCCGCCAGATCGCCGCCACCGGCCGCGTCTACGGCCGCTCCACCGGCGTCGGCGCCAACCGGAACGAGGACGTGCCCACCGACGCCGCCGCCGAGCACGGACTGCGCCTGCTGCGCAGCCACGCCGGCGCGATCGGTGAGGAACTGCCCGCTCGCCAGGTCCGCGCGATGCTCGCGGTCCGCGCCAACCAGTTGCTCGCCGGCGGCGCGGGGCTGCGGCCCAGCGTCGTCACGGCGCTGTGCGAGGCGCTGGAGAGCGGCGCGCATCCGGTCGTCAACGAGTTCGGCTCGGTGGGGACGGGCGATCTGGCGGCGCTCGCGCAGGTCGGGCTCGCGCTGGTCGGGGAACACCCCTGGCGCGGCACGGGCGCGCCCGAGCCGCAGCAGCTCGACAACAACGACGCTCTCGCGCTCATCAGCAGCAACGCCCTCACCCTCGGGCAGGCCGCCCTCGCCCTGCACGAACTGCGCGGACTGCTGGAGGCCACCCAGGTCGTCGGCGCGCTCTCGCTGCTCGCCGTCGACGGCTCGCACGAGGCGTACGCCGCCCCCGTGCACGCCGCCCGCCCGCACCGCGGCTCCGCCGAAGTCGCCCGCCGCATGCGGGAGCTGATCGGCGCCGAGGACCGGCCGACGCCGCCGCTGGGCCGGATCCAGGACCCGTACGGGTTCCGCTGCCTGCCCCAGATCCACGGCCCGGCGCACGACGCCGCCGACGCGCTGGAGGAGGTGATCGCCATCGAGATCAACGCCGCCGCCGAGAACCCGCTGATCTGCCCCGAGGACATGGCGGCCTACCACCACGGCGGCTTCTACCAGGCCCAACTCGCCCTCGCCCTGGACCACTTCAGGCTGGCCGTGACCCAGGTGGCCCGCCTGTCCACGTCCCGCCTGTCGACCATGAACGAGCCCGCCTACACCCGGCTGCGGCCCTTTCTCGCCGACCCCGAGCCCGCCTCGTCCGGCGTGATGATCCTCGAGTACGCCGCCGCTGCCGCCCTCGGTGACCTGCGGGCCTTCTCCGCGCCCGCCTCGCTGGGCCACGCTGTACTCTCCCGGGGCGTCGAGGAACAGGCCAGTTTCGCTTCCCTCGCCGCCCGGCAGACACTGCGCGCCTGCGCCGCGTACCGTCTCGTCGTCGGCTGCGAACTCGTCGCCGCCGTACGGGCGCTGCGCCAGCGCGAGCTGCGGCCCGAGCCGGGACTGCCGGCCTGGGAGGCGCTGGAACTGGCCGAGGCACAGCTCGACCCGGAACAGGCCGACCGCCCGCTCACCGCGGACGTGAACGCGGCGGCCGCGCTGCTGGACCGGTTCACGGACATCTGGAGGGGAAACGGGGCATGAGCACGGACACAGGCACGGACACAGGCACGGACACGGGGATCGGTGGGGGCGTGCAGGGGGCGGACGGGTCCGGTGCAGGGGTGGTCGTGACGGGGGCGGGTCCGGGGGACAGTCCCTCTGCTCGGTTGCAGGCGTTGTTCGAGGGGCATCGGCTGACGCCGACTCAGCGGCGTATCGCGCACAGCATGGTGCGCCGCGCCGCCGACGTGCCGTTCCTCTCCAGCGTGGAGCTGGCCGAACTCGCCGGGGTCAGCCAGCCGTCCGTGACCCGCTTCGCGGTCGCCCTCGGCTTCGACGGCTACCCCGCCCTGCGCAAGCACCTGCGCGAGGTCGCGCCCGCCGAACAGCCGGCCGGCGGGGCCGCGCACAACGAGTACCAGCAGGCCGTCGAGGCCGAGATCGAGAACCTCAGGCACCTCGCCGAGCTGCTCGCCGACCCCCGGCCCGTGCAGCGGGCGGGCCGGCTGCTGGCGGCCTCGCGGCCGCTCCCGGTGTTCGGCCTGCGCGCCGCCGCCTCCCAGGCGTACGGCTTCGCCTACTTCGCCGCCAAGGTCCACCCCGACGTACGGCTGCTGAACGAGGGCGGCACGATGGTCCACGACCGGATCGACGCCGCCGTACGGGCGGGCGCCTCGGCGCTGCTGTGCTTCGCGCTGCCCCGGTATCCGCGCGAGGTCGTCGACACCCTCGCCTACGCCAAGGAGGCCGGGCTGAGCGTGGTGACGGTCGCCGACTCCGTGTTCGCGCCGGTCGCCAAGGTCTCCGACCTGCTGCTGCCGGCCGCCGTCGGCACCGGGCTCGCCTTCGACACGGCGTGCGCGCCGATGCTGCTCGGGCGGGTGCTGCTGGAGGCGATGTGCGACGACCTGCCCGACGCGCAGGCCCGCCTGGAGGAGTTCGACACGCGGGCGGCGGCCCGGGGGCTGTTCGTGGAATAGGCCCCGCTCATGGAGCCATGAAGCCATTGAGCAGGCGCGCTCTCATGTTCGTCTCACGTTCGCTCACTACTCTGGACGGCCACGAGATGGTGCCGGAGTGACCAGGAGGCGGACGTGGCACGCGGAGGACAGGGGCTGGCGCGGGTGGCCGTCGTCGTACGGGCCGGGGCCGCGCCGTTGTGGTGGTGCGGGGTGTTCGCGGCGGGGGTCGGGGCGCTGGTGCCCGGACTCACGGGGCGGCGGATCGGGGTGCTGGCCGGGGCCGCGCTGTTCGTCGTGGCCGTCGCCGCGGTGGCGTGGCGCGGCCGACGGCGCTACACGGACCTCGGGCGCGGCGCGGTGCGGGCCGGCAAGCACGACGTGCTCCAGGACCGGGCGGTGACCGTCCGCACCTGGCGGCGCGGCCACCGCTGGTGGCTGCTGCTCGCCTTCCTCGCCGCGCTGGGCAGCTCCTTCGCGGTGCCCGCGGCCGGCGGTCTGCTGCTCGCCGGCTACGGGACCGGGCTGCGGCTGAAGGCCGCCTGGCTCGGGCGGCGCGAGCGGGACGAGGACGCGCTGCTGTGGGTGCGCGTCGACTGGCTGGACCGGCGCGGCGGACGCCCGTCGGGCAAGGCCGTCAAGGCGTACCGCAGCACGGGCATCGCGGCGGGCGACGCGGCCCCGGGCGGAGCGCGCCGCCACACCGCCGCACTGGTCTAACCGGTCGCGCGGGGCTGGACCTCGCTAGACCTCCAGGTCCTCCTCGATCCGCTTCAACTGGTGGCGGGCCATCGCCAGGTTGGCCCGCTTGGCGTCCAGGACGAGGTAGAGGAAGAGCCCGTTGCCGCCGCGGCCGCTGATCAGCCGCAGCAGGTGGTACTGGTCGGACAGGGTGATCAGGATGTCCTCGATCTGGGCCTTCAGCCCGAGGTGCTCCATGGTGCGCATCTTGGCGCGCACCACGTCGGTGTTGCCGGCGGCGGCGACGTTCAGGTCGAAGGTCTTGCTGCCGCCCATCGTGCCCAGCGCCATGCCGCTGGTGTAGTCGACGAGCGCGACGCCGGTCGCGCCCTCGATGGAGGCGAGCGCCTCTTTCAGGCAGGTTTCGGTGTTGGCCATGACTGTGCTCCTCGGTTCCTGTCAGCTTTCCGTGGTGGTGCGCGCGTTGGTGGTGGCCGGGCCGCGCGCCGATCTGGTCCGTACGGGGTTGGTCTTGCCGGGCGTCCGCACGGGTGGCTTCGCGTTCGCGGGTGACCTGGTGGGCGGTGTGGCGGGGGCGGCCCGCGCCTTCGCCTCCAGCGCGTCGACCAGTTCCCCGAGCCGCGCGCCGGCCCGGCGGCCCTCCAGGTGGAGCCGGCCGACGTTGACGCGGTCCTGCGCGAGCAGGGTCAGTACGGCGCTCTCGCCGGCCGCGTACGTCGCGACGTAGCCGTACCGGCCGCGGACCAGCAGCTCGCGGAAGTCGCCCTGGCCGGTGGTGTCCGCCATCCGCACCGCGACGCCGAGGGCGGCGGCGGTCAGCGCGGCCACCACCTCCGGTTCCACGCCGGGTGTGTCGTGGGCGAGGACGAGACCGTCCACACCGGCCGCGAGCGCGCCGGTCAACTGCGGCACCCGGGCCCGCAGCCGCCGGAGTTCGTCGAGTATCTCGGGCTCGGACGCCATCAGCTCGCTCCTTTCGGCGCGCGGTCGCTGCCGTTCAAAGGGCCTCCAGCGCATCCCTGAGCCTCTTCAGCAGGGTGATGTCGGGGTCGTTGACGCGGGGCAGGGTGATGCCCGGCGGGGGGTCGGGGACAGAGAGAGGGTCGGGGACGGAAAGGGGGCCGGTGGGGAGTGCGGGATGGGGACGGGGGTGGGCAGCGGGGTCGGCATGGGGATGGGCATGGGGGTGGGCATGGGCGTGGGGATCAAAGGGGGACGGGGGACGGGCCTGGGCCTGGTCTTGGGCCTGGGGGTGGAGACGGGGTGCCGTCGGGTGAGGTGACTGAGGTGAGTGAGGTGAGTGCGGCGGGTGAGGTGGACGGGGTGGTCGGGGTGGCGGGAAGAGGGCGGTGAGCAGGCCCGCCGCCGCCAGGCGTCGGACGTCCACCAGGGTGTGGAAGGCCTGCCGCCCCAGCTCGCGCGCGATGTCCGTCGCCGTGCGCACGCCGTCCACCAGGGCCAGTACGGCGCTCTGCCGGGCGGTCGGCGCAGGCCCGGCGACGGTCTCGGCCCGCCGCAACGGCGCTCCGTCGGTGAGCGGGTCCGGCCACAGCCGGTGCAGCAGCGCCCGGCGGCGCAGCGTCTCGCGTTCGACCGCGTCGACCGGCACCGGTCTGAGTGTGCCGAGCCAGTGCCCGGCGCCGTACCGGAAGTGGCCCGGGGTGCTGCTGGGGGTGAGCGCGAAGTACGCCGCGTCGAACACCGCCTCCAGGTGGCACAGTTCCAGCGCCCCGCGCGGCACGCGGCCCGCGTCGAGCAGCAGCCGGGCCGCGCCGTGCTCCTCGTCGGCCCGGTCCACGGCGTCCTGCCAGACGGCCGGGGCGAGCGTGCCGTGGGCCAGGAGCAGTACGTCGAGACCGGGGGCGAGGGGGCTCTCGGCGTGCACCACGCGGCCCTCGGCGAGGTAGAGCGAGCCGCGTTCGCGCTCCAGGACGCCGGTCGCCCGCTCGGCCGCCAGCCGGGTCAGCATCGGCGAGAGTCCGCCGCCGCGCTCGCGGGCCGCCGACTTCTCCCGGACCGGCAGCCGGGGCGGCGGGGTGGTGCCGGGCGGGGTCGTGCGCACCACGGTCATCCCAGCACCAGCCGTTCGGCCATCTCACCGAGCCGGATCCGGGCCAGCGCGAGGTTGCCGTCCGGCCGGGCCAGCCACACGTGCAGGAACACGCTGCTGTCGAAGGACGTCGGCACGAAGCGCAGTACGTGGTAGCTGTCCCGGTTGCTGATGATCAGGTCTTCGAGGGGAGGATCGGCCAGACCGAGCCCCCCGGGATCGGGACCCGCCCCCTCGTGGCCTTCGGGGCCGGTATGGCCGTCGGGGTCGGCGTCAGGGCCGGCATCAGGGTCAGGGCCGGGGTCGGGTGTGAAGGACCGTTGCTCCGCCGTGAGGCGGGCGACCTCCGCGGCCTCGGCGGCGGCCGCCTCGGGGTCGCCGCCGGGGAACTCCCCGACCGAGCCCAGGGCCAGCCCGCTCGTCCAGTCGACCAGGGCCGCGCCCCGGGCACCGGGCAGCCGCATGGCCTCCAGTAGACACTCGTCGATTCCGGGCACCGTTGGCTCCCCTCCTGCCTGAGGTTCGGCTGAGTGATGAAGAAGCTACGCAACGTATGCGCGAGGGGTGAGTCTTCCGGCATTTTCCAGCGGAACATGCGGCCGGGTCACTAACGTGGGTCGGCTGACCCCGTCCCCGTCGACTCCCGTCGACCCGGCTCCCATCAACCCCTTGCGCACCAGCACGCGTCAACGGCGCGCGCGTCCGCCCGGGGTGGTGAGTGAAGCGGCGCGCGCCCTCCGCTGCCGATGGTGCGCCCCTCCCCTCACCTGTCGTGTCGCCCCCTTCTCCTGCCGTGTCGCCCGCATACGGCCGCCCACCCTATTGACTAGTTCTATTCAGCGGACCAGGATGTGAATAACAAAAGCAACACCCGCCGGGATCACCCATCCGCAAGGAGGCAGACCATGTCAGGACCCCGCCCCGTACGAGCGTCGCGCGGTACGGAACTGAGCGCCCTGGGATGGCAGCAGGAAGCCGCCCTGCGGATGCTGCAGAACAACCTGGACCCCGAGGTCGCCGAACACCCCGACAAGCTCGTCGTCTACGGCGGCACGGGCAAGGCGGCCCGCGACTGGCGCTCGTACGACGCCATGGTGCGCACGCTGCAGACCCTGAAGCAGGACGAGACGATGCTCGTCCAGTCCGGTCGGCCGGTCGGCGTCATGCAGACCCACGAGTGGGCCCCGCGTGTCCTCATCGCCAACTCCAACCTCGTCGGCGACTGGGCCAACTGGGAGGAGTTCCGCCGCCTGGAGCAGCTCGGCCTGACGATGTACGGCCAGATGACCGCCGGTTCCTGGATCTACATCGGCACCCAGGGCATCCTCCAGGGCACCTACGAGACCTTCGCCGCCGTCGCCGCGAAGAAGTTCAACGGCACCCTGGCCGGGACGATCACCCTGACCGCCGGTCTCGGCGGCATGGGCGGCGCGCAGCCCCTCGCGGTGACGATGAACGACGGCGTCGCGATCTGCATCGACGTCGACCCGCGCGCCATCGAGCGCCGCATCGAGCACCGCTACCTCGACGTGAAGGCCGACTCCCTGGAGCACGCCCTCCAGCTCGCCGTCGAGGCCCGCGACGCCCGCCGCCCGCTCTCCATCGGCCTGCTGGGCAACGCCGCCGAACTGCTCCCGCGGATGCTCGCCGAGAGCGCCCCCATCGACATCGTGACCGACCAGACCTCGGCCCACGACCCGCTGTCCTACCTCCCCGTCGGCGTCGACTTCGACGACATGGCCGACGCCGCCGCCAAGGACCCGGCGGGCTTCACCACCCGCGCCCGTGAGTCCATGGCCCGCCACGTCGAGGCCATGGTCGGCTTCATGGACGCCGGCGCGGAGGTCTTCGACTACGGCAACTCCATCCGCGGCGAGGCCCAACTCGCCGGGTACGACCGGGCGTTCGCCTTCCCCGGCTTTGTGCCGGCCTACATCCGCCCGCTGTTCTGCGAGGGCAAGGGCCCCTTCCGCTGGGCCGCCCTGTCCGGCGAGGCCTCCGACATCGCCAAGACCGACAAGGCGATCCTCGACCTCTTCCCGGAGAACGAGTCCCTGCACCGCTGGATGAAGATGGCCGGCGAGCGCGTCCACTTCCAGGGCCTGCCCGCCCGCATCTGCTGGCTCGGCTACGGCGAGCGCGACAAGGCCGGCGAGCGCTTCAACGACATGGTGGCGAGCGGTGAGCTGGCCGCGCCGCTGGCCATCGGCCGCGACCACCTCGACTGCGGTTCCGTCGCCTCCCCGTACCGCGAGACCGAGGCCATGCTCGACGGCTCCGACGCGATCGCCGACTGGCCGCTGCTGAACGCCATGGTCAACGTGGCGTCGGGTGCCTCCTGGGTGTCGATCCACCACGGCGGCGGCGTCGGCATGGGCCGCTCCATCCACGCCGGCCAGGTGTCGGTGGCGGACGGCACGAAGCTCGCCGGCGAGAAGATCCGCCGCGTCCTGACCAACGACCCCGGCATGGGCGTCATCCGGCACGTGGACGCGGGCTACGACATCGCCGAGTCGGTCGCCGACGAGCGCGGCGTCCGCGTCCCCATGCGGGAGGGTGACGACGCGTGACCCTTCCGGGAGACCAACGGCACGGCGACTCCTCGGCGGGGGCGGACCTCTCGTCCCCGCCCGCGGAGCCGGCCGTACCCACCGCCCGCACCGCACCCACCGCCGCTGCCGCCTCGCGGAACGGCCACCCGCAGCCCGGCGCGAGCGCGCCAGCCGGCGGTGCCTCCTTCCTCGAGATGTGGCGCGACCTGCTGCCCATCGGCCGCCACCCGGACTCCCACGGCTACCGGCGGTACGCCTGGACGGCCGCCGACACCGACTGCCGGGCCTGGTTCCGGGCGCAGGCCGAGGCGCGCGGGCTCGCCTACGAGCTGGACGGCAACGGCAACCAGTGGGCGTGGCTGGGGGATCCGGCCGCCGGGGACGCCGTCGTCACCGGGTCGCATCTCGACTCGGTGCCGGACGGCGGCGCCTTCGACGGGCCGCTCGGCGTCGTGTCGTCCTTCGCCGCGCTCGACGAACTCCGCGCGCGGGGCGTCACGTTCACCAGGCCCCTCGCCCTCGTCAACTTCGGTGACGAGGAGGGCGCCCGCTTCGGGCTCGCCTGCGTCGGCTCCCGGCTCACCGCCGGACAGCTCACCGTCGAGCAGGCCCACCGGCTCACCGACGGCGACGGCATCACCCTCCCGAGGGCCATGGAGGCCGCCGGGTACGACCCCGACGCCATCGGCCCCGACCCCGAGCGGCTCGCCCGCATCGGCGCGTTCGTCGAACTCCACGTGGAGCAGGGCCGCGCCCTCGACCTGAGCGGCGACCGGGTGGGCATCGCCAGTGCCATCTGGCCGCACGGGCGCTGGCGGTTCGACTTCCGGGGCGAGGCCAACCACGCCGGCACCACCCGCCTCGTGGACCGCCGCGACCCGATGCTGTCGTACGCCGAGACGGTCCTCGCCGCCCGCCGCGAGGCGCGACTCGCGGGCGCCGTCGCCACCTTCGGCAAGATCTCCGTCGAGCCGAACGGCGTCAACGCCATCCCCTCCCTGGTGCGCGGCTGGCTCGACTCCCGCGCCGCCGACCAGGACACCCTGGACACGGTGGTCACGGGCATCGAGCAGGCCGCCCGCGAGTACGCCGCCGCCCACGGCATCGACCTCGCCGTCGTCCGTGAGTCGTTCACGCCCGTCGTCGAGTTCGACCACGCCCTGCGCGACGAACTCGCCCGCATCCTCGGCCAGGACCAGGACAAGCAGGGCCGGGGCACGGATCTGACGGTCCCCGTCCTCGGCACCGGCGCCGGACACGACGCCGGGATCCTGTCCGGGACCATCCCGACCGCCATGCTGTTCGTGCGCAACCCCACGGGCGTCTCGCACTCCCCGGCCGAGTTCGCCGCCGAGGACGACTGTGTGGCCGGGGTGCACGCCCTCGCCGACGTACTGGAAGGACTGGCCTGCCGGTGACCCCCACGCAGCGGACACGGACGTACTGGCTGGAACACGCCTGGCTCGACACGAACGTCGAGCCGGGCGTCGCCCTGGAGGTGGCCGACGGCCGCATCACCGCCGTCCGCACGGGCGTCGACGCCCCGCCGCCCGGCGCCGAGATCCTGCGCGGACTGACCCTCCCGGGCCTGGCGAACGCCCACAGCCACGCCTTCCACCGCGCCCTGCGCGGCACCGTCCAGGTGGGCTCCGGCACCTTCTGGACCTGGCGCGAGGTCATGTACTCGGTCGCCGACCGGCTGACCCCGGAGTCGTACCACGAGCTGGCCCGCGCCGTGTACGCCGAGATGGCGCTGGCCGGCATCACGGCCGTCGGCGAGTTCCACTATCTGCACCACGCCCCCGGCGGCACCCCCTACGCCGACCCCAACGCCATGGGCGAGGCGCTGATCGAGGCCGCCGCCGACGCCGGCATCCGCATCACCCTCCTCGACACCGCCTACCTCTCGGCCGGCTTCGGCCAGGCCCCCAACGCCCACCAGCTCCGCTTCTCCGACGGTGACGCGGACGCCTGGGCCGCACGCTGTTCACTTCTCAAGGAACGGGATCACGCGAGGATCGGGGCGGCCGTCCACTCCGTACGGGCCGTGCCCGCCGACCAGTTGGCCACCGTGGCAAGCTGGGCGCAGGAGCGCCGGGCGCCGCTGCACGTGCACCTGTCCGAGCAGACCGCCGAGAACGACGCCTGCCGCGAGGCCCACGGCCGCACGCCGACGCAGCTCCTCGCCGACCACGGCGTCCTCGGCCCGCGCACCACCGGCGTCCACAACACGCACCTCACGGACCAGGACATCGCCCTCCTCGGCGGCTCCGGCACCGGCACCTGCATGTGTCCGACGACCGAACGCGACCTCGCCGACGGCATCGGCCCGGCCGTCGCCCTCCAGGCCGCGGGCTCGCCGCTCTCCCTGGGCTCCGACAGCCACGCCGTCATCGACCTGCTCGAAGAGGCCCGCGCGATGGAGCTCAACGAGCGGCTGCGCACCCGCACCCGGGGTCACTGGACGGCGGCGGCCCTGCTGCGCGCCGCCTCCGCCGACGGCCACGCCGCCCTCGGCAACCCGGACGCGGGCACCCTGGCGACCGGCGCGCCCGCCGACTTCACGACGATCGCCCTCGACTCGGTCAGAACGGCGGGACCGGTGCCGCGCCTCGGCGCCGAGACGGCCGTATTCGCGGCGACCGCGGCGGACGTACGGCATACGGTCGTCGCCGGACGTCATGTCGTACGCGACGGGGCGCACACGCTCGTACCCGACGTGCCCCAGGCCCTCGCCCGGGCCATCGACGCCCTGCGCGCCTAGCCACCCCAGGACCCCGCTCCCACGAGGACACGACGATGAGCAGCAGCACGAGCACCAGCACCGGCACGACCACCGTCATCACCGACATCGCCACGCTGGTCACCAACGATCCCTCCCTCGGTGACGGATCTCCGCTCGGTCTGGTCCGGGACGCGGCAGTCGTCATCGACGGCGACCGCATCGTGTGGACCGGTGAATCAAGCAAAGCACCCGCCACTGACAACCGGGTCGACGCGGGCGGCCGGGCGGTCCTCCCGGGCTTCGTCGACTCCCACTCCCACCTGGTCTTCGCGGGCGACCGCACGGAGGAGTTCAACGCCCGGATGTCGGGCCGCGGCTACACGGCGGGCGGCATCCGCACGACGGTCGCCGCGACCCGCGCCGCGAGCGACGGGGAACTCGAACGGAACCTCACCCGTTACCTCGCCGAGGCGCTCCGCCAGGGCACCACCACCTTCGAGACGAAGTCGGGCTACGGCCTGACGGTCGCCGACGAGGCCCGCGCCCTGCGCATCGCCGCCCGGCACACCGACGAGGTCACCTACCTCGGCGCGCACATCGTCTCCCCCGACCACGCCGACGACCCGGCCGCCTACGTGGCCCTGGTCACCGGCGAGATGCTCGACGCCTGCGCCCCGCACGCCCGCTGGATCGACGTGTTCTGCGAGAAGGGCGCGTTCGACGGCGACCAGGCCCGCGCCATCCTCACCGCCGGCAAGGCGAAGGGCCTGCACCCCCGCATCCACGCCAACCAGCTCACCTACGGCCCCGGCGTGCAGCTCGCGGTCGAGCTGGACGCGGCCAGCGCCGACCACTGCACCCACCTCACGGACGCCGACGTGGACGCGCTGGCGAGCGGCGACACGGTCGCCACGCTGCTGCCGGGCGCCGAGTTCTCCACGCGCGCCGAGTGGCCGGACGCCCGCCGGCTGCTGGACGCGGGCGTCACCGTCGCCCTCTCCACGGACTGCAACCCGGGGTCGTCCTTCACGTCGTCCGTGCCGTTCTGCATCGCGCTCGCCGTCCGGGACATGGGCATGACGCCCGACGAGGCGGTGTGGTCGGCGACGGCGGGCGGCGCGGCGGCCCTGCGCCGCACGGACGTGGGCCGCCTGACCCCGGGCGCGTACGCCGACCTGACCCTGCTGGACGCCCCGAGCCACGTCCACCTGGCCTACAGGCCGGGCGTACCGCTCGTCTCCGGCGTCTGGCGGCGCGGCGCACAGGTGCTCTGACCAGCAACGTCAGGCGGGGACGCAGGCAGGGGCGCGGGCAGGGGCGCGGGTACGGGCGGACGCTTGCGGTCCGCGACCGCCCGCCCCCACCCGGTGCCGACGAGCACGAGCACCGCGCCCGCCAGGCCGAGCCAGCCAGGCCGGTCCCCGGCGAGCGCGATGCCCACGGCCGCCGCCCACACCGGCTCGGTGCCCAGCAGCAGACTGACCCGGGACGGCGACGTACGGCGCACCGCCCACATCTGCACGAAGAACGCGAACAGCGTGCAGAACGCGGAGAGATAGAGCAGGCCGAGCCAGTCCCCGCCGTCGAACCCGGCGGCGGTCGACCACACCGACGCGCCCGTCCCCGGCACCGCCGCCAGCACCGCGAACACGGCGACCGCACTGCCCAGTTGGACGGTCGTCAGCGACAACGCGTCGGCCCCGCGCACCGACTCCATCCGGGCCATGGCCAGCACGTGCACGGTACGGGCGACGGCCGCCCCCAGCATCAGCAGGTCGCCGCCGGACGGGGCGGTGAACCCGGCGCCCTGCGTCAGCAGCGCCACGCCGAGCACCGACAGGCCCGCCGCCGCCATGAACGCCCCCGGCAGCCGCGTCCCGCGCACCCGGCTCTCCGCGAGCGGCGTGAACACCATGGTCAGGCTGATGATCAGCCCGGCGTTGGTCGCCGAGGTGTGCACGACGCCGTAGGTCTCCAGCAGGAAGATCCCGGCGAGGACCAGCCCCAGCAGCCCGGCTCCGCGCCACTGCGGCCCGCTCAGCGCCCGCAGCCGCCGCCACCCCGCGACCACCAGCACCGGCAACACCACGGCGAACCGCAGCACCAGCACCGCCACCACGGTCTGCGCCGTCGTGACGCCCTTGGCGGCGAGATAACTGGAGCCCCAGACAGCGGCGACCAACAGCACGGGAAGATCGGCGAGCCGACCGGGACGGACGGTACCGGCGGGGGAGTCGGACACGGCGCTCCTCGAGAACAGACGCAGATGCAGAATGCATATGCGGCCATACGGTACGGCGGCGCAGGTCACTCCTCCAGTGTCAGACCCTTCCGCAGTCGGTCCAGGGTGCGGGACAGCAGGCGGGACACGTGCATCTGGGAGATGCCGAGCTCCTCGCCGATCTCCGACTGGGTCAGGCCGACGACGAAGCGCAGGGAGAGGATCTGCCGGTCGCGGGGCGGGAGTTCGGCGATCAGGGGCTTCAGCGACTCGACGTACTCGATGCCCTCGAGTCCGTGGTCCTCGTAGCCGATGCGGTCGGCGAGGGCGCCTTCCGTGTCGTCGTCCTCCGGCTGCGCGTCGAGCGAGGAGGCGGTGTACGCGTTCGACGCCGCCATGCCCTCGACGACCTCGTCGTCGGAGAGGCCGAGCCGCTCGGCCAACTCCCCGACGGTGGGCGCCCGGTCGAGCTTCTGGGCCAGTTCGTCGCCCGCCTTGGCCAGGTCGAGCCGCAGTTCCTGGAGCCGGCGCGGGACGCGCACCGACCACGAGGTGTCACGGAAGAAGCGCTTGATCTCGCCGATGACGGTGGGCATCGCGAAGGTCGGGAACTCGACGCCCCGCGAGAGCTCGAAGCGGTCGATCGCCTTGATCAGGCCGATGGTGCCGACCTGGATGATGTCCTCCATCGGCTCGCTGCGCGAGCGGAACCGGGAGGCGGCGAACTTGACCAGCGCGAGGTTCAGTTCGACGAGCGTGTTGCGGACGTACGCGTAGTCGTGCGTGCCCTCTTCGAGGGCCTCCAGCCGCGCGAACAGCGTCTTGGACAGGGCCCGTGCGTCGACGGCCCCCACCTCGTCGTACGGGGGGATCTCCGGAAGACCGGCGAGGGCGTCGCTGACGTCGGTTGCCGCTGCCGCGTCCTGTTCCGGAGGGGGTGTCGACGTCGCTCCGCGGGTGGACGGTGCGTCGAGCCGGGGTGACATGATGTCCTCCATCGTTCTCGGCGTATGGCTGCCGAAGCCAGTGAGCGCACTACGGTGTGCGGCGCCTCCAAAGCCGGCCGTGGTCGGTTGCGTGTCGCGTGTTCCTACCTAGCCCTACCCGCTTTACTCGACCGATCGCAAGTGGCATTTGTTGGATTATGTCCGTTTGAGTGTGATTGTTCGGGTGTTGGGGCGCGGGTCCAGGGCGTAGGGTTTCGAGGGCGTCAGCGGCGTCAGCGAGAGCGTCGGCAAGCAGTTCACGACCCCAGGAGAAGAGACGGCATGGACCGCGGGACGGTCGGCAGCGCACAGTCTGGCCGGCTTCTGGTCGAGGTGCGGGAAGAGGGCTCCAGCGCCGTCGTGACCCCGGCGGGTGAGTTGGATCACCACACCGCCGATCTGTTGCGTGAGCCGCTCGACGACTGCCTCGCCCGGGGCCGCAGCCGCCTGGTGGTGGACTGCACCCGGCTGGAGTTCTGCGACTCCACCGGGCTGAACGTGCTGCTCGGAGCGCGTCTGAAGGC
Organism: Streptomyces sp. yr375; assembly: GCF_900110755.1. GTDB lineage: Bacteria > Actinomycetota > Actinomycetes > Streptomycetales > Streptomycetaceae > Streptomyces. Next base: position 55,818 of record NZ_FOFF01000021.1, on the reverse strand, counting down.
GGAGGCGGCCGGTGGCGGGGTCCATCTGGCGGGCATGCTGCCCGTGGTGGCGCGGGTCTTCGAGATCACCGGCGCGGACGCGGTGTTCACCGTGCACGCCACGGTCGCGGCGGCGCTGGCCGACGACGGCTGACTTTCGCCGTCCGCCGGGTAGCGGGTGCGAACGGGTGCGAACGAGGGGTGTTCCGCCGGTCGGCCCGGGCAGGAGACATCCTGTACCCGAACATGTCGGCGGCAAGGGCGACGGGACCGCCGTCGGGTCACGTAAATGCCCACGTAACCACCCGCGTACAGACTTTGTAGAGATCCGACTCTTGAATTGTGAACCGGTGAATCGGGGAATCGGTGAGGTGAAGCGCTGATGAGCACCACCCGGCCATACTCGCCGGGCGACCGCGACCCGGAGCCCAGTGGCGCTTCCGGGTCGCCCCAGGGGGGATCCCCGGGGGAGCCCCCAGAGAGAGCGGCGGCCGAGACATCCGGTTCGTCCGAGGCGTCGGGCGGCGGTCAGGTACGCCGACTGAGCTTCGAGGGCGCCAGCGGGGTCGTGCCGCTCGCCCGCGACTTCGCCCGGCAGGCGCTGTACGCGTGGGGCTGGCTGCCGGCCGCCACCGCCGACCGGCGGGCCGCCGCGGAGGACGTGCTGCTGGTCGTCTCCGAACTGGTCACCAACGCGTGCCTGCACGCCGAGGGACCGGACCGGATGGTCATCGGCTGCGACAACAAGGTGATCCGCGTCGAGGTCTCCGACCGCGGCACCGGCCAGCCGGCCCCCCGCACCCCCCACCGCGCGGGCCGCCCCGGCGGCCACGGCATGTTCATCGTCCAACGCCTCTGCCTGGACTGGGGCGTCATCCGAACCCCAGGCCTCACAGGCAAAACAGTCTGGGCGGAACTGGGCGCCCCCGCGTGATCCGGGCACCTGGCCGGACCGCAATTCGCCCCGGCCAGGCCGCGGTTCGGGTGCCCGGACGGCAACCCGGCTGCCCGTACGGGTAATCCGGGCCGGCCGACGGTACCCGGGCCGCCCCGGCCGCCGGCCGACTGCTCCCGGCCATCCTGGAACAGCGCCAGCGCCAGCGCCAGCGCCCCGAGGGGACGGTCGTCGCCCCCGAGGTGTTGCGGTGCCCGCGAGCCTCGGACGTCCTCCGAACCCCCCGAAACCGTGCGCCGGATCCCCACAACTCCGGGCCGTGCCTTCTCTTCCCTCCTTATCGTGCCGGGCGTACCTTGACGGCTCGATCTGATGCCTCGTCAGTAAGTGCGGGGCGGTGGGAGTGAGGGGACGGACGTGTCGAAGCGGAGGCGAAGCGCCGTGCTCGCGGCTGCCGTGGCCCTGGCCGGCTCGGCGGTGTGGATGGCCGCCCCGGTGGCCGTGGCCGAGGTCGTGAACGTCAACTACACCTGCAAGACGCCCATCGGCGTCAAGAGCGCCGTCTCGCCCATCGACATCACCGGCGTCAGGAGCGGCAGCGGCTACAAGATCACCATGTCCTGGCAGAAAGGCGTCTCCTCCAGCCCCGTGGAACTCGGCGCGGGCTCCATGAAGCCGAGCGCCACGATCACGCTGGGCGGCGTCGACAGCGGCACCCTCAAGGTCACCGGCCCCGCCAACGCCGCCGCGATCCCCGAGAACACCCCCATCAAGATCAGCGACCTGACCGGCACGTACACCCCGAAGGCGACCGGCAAGGTCACCTTCACGGCCGCCGTGCTCACCATCGAAGCGCTCGGTACGACCACCACGTGCACGCCCGCCAACAGCCCCGGCCCGTCCCTCACCCTCGACGTGACGGCGTCGGGCGGCGGCGTGAGCGACGACGGCTCCGCCGGTCAGCTCCCGCAGACCGGCCCCGAGGACTCCGCGATCGCACTCGGCACCCTCGGCGCCACGGTGCTGCTCGCGGGCGCCGCCGGCGCCCTCTGGCTGACCCGGCGAGGCCGGACGGCCCCCGCCCGCCGCTGACCGCGCCCCTCGTACGAGTGCTGGAGCCGCCGATGCCGTACGCCCCCGCCCGAGCCCTGCTGCTGACCCTGCCGCTACTGCTCGCTGCCACGCCCGGCAGTTGGTCGGTCGCGCCCTCCGGCGACGGGCGGCCCTCCTTCTACGCGGAGGGGGCGCCCGGGACGGTCCTCCAGGACACGGTCGCCGTCACCAACCGGGGCACGCGGCCGCTCACCGTACGGCTGCACGCCACCGGCGACGGTCTGCGCGTCGTCTTCGCCGACGCGAACCCCGCCGTCCCCGCCCGCACCCGCGCCGAGGTGCCCTTCACGGTGACCGTCCCGGCGGACGCGCAGCCCGGCGACCGGGCCGCCGAGATCGTCGTACGGGACTCCGCCGGCCGGGCGGCGGCCGTCCGGCTGCTGATCCGGGTCGGCGGACCCGCGCTCGCCGCGCTGACCGTCGAGCGGGTGGCCGTACGCGGCCACCGCATCACGTACGAGCTGGTCAACCGGGGTACGACGGCCCTCGTCCCGCGGCTCGCCGTGCACGCGGACGGCGTCCTGGGCGCCGTCCTGGACCGCCCCGCGCGCACCCTGCCCGTCCGCCTGCCCCCGGGCCGCCGCCTCGCCCTCGACGAACCGTGGCCCGACCGCCCGGCCCTGGACGCCGTCACCGTCCGCCTCACGGTCACCGCGCCCGGCGCGGCGCGGGCCACCGGGCGGGCGTCGGCACGGTTCGTGCCGTGGGGCCCGGCGGCGGGCGCGGTGGCCGTCGCGACCGTCCTGGCCGCCGTCCTCGTACGGCGGCGGAGAGCCCGTCTTCCGGAGGGAGTGCCGACGTGAGAGGCAAGCCGGCGTGGAGCCTGGCGCTGGTGCTGACCCTGCTGGTGCTGCCCCTGGCCGGGGTGGCGGCGGCCGACGGGCCGACCGTCACGCTGTCCAAGTCCCAGGCGGGGACCGGCGGTTCGATCACCGTCGGCGGCAGCGGCTGGGGTGCGCGGACGCTGCTGATGCTGCTGGTCTGCGGGCAGGCGACACCGGCCCGGGGTGTGGTCGGCGGCACCAACTCCTGTGCCAACGCCGACGGCCGCGCCGTCACCACCGGCCCAGACGGCCGCTTCAGCCGGACCCTGCCGGTGGCCGAGCCGCCGGTGCCCTGCCCCTGCGTGGTGCACGTGGCCACCGCGACCGGCGCGAAGGCGCAGGCCGACGCGGTGTTCCAGGTGGCCGGACACCCGGTGCTGCCGCTGCCCGCCGCGACCGCCGGCGGACGCCTCTCCGTGCTCACCGACACCCGACTCGACGGCTCCGGCGGCCTGTTGACGTGGTTCGGAGCGCCCCCCGCCCGCACGCTGGTGTTCACCGTCGGCAACGTCGGCACCGGACCCGTCGAGAACCCCGTCTTCCAAGTCGGCACCGCCCACGGGGTGTTCGCCCCGCAGTGGGACGAGCAGGAGTGGCGCGGCACGATCGACCCCGGCGGCAAGGCCCGCGTCGAACTCCCCGTCGAACTCGCCGCCGGCGCCCACGGGGACTACACCGTCTCCCTGAAGTACGGCGGGAAGATCCTCGCCGAGCAGCCGTGGGGCGTGGGCCGCCCCTGGGGCGTGACCCTGTTCTGGATCCTGCTCTGCCTGGTGGTACCGGCGGCGGTGTTCCGCATCGGCATGGCGGTGGTGGACCGGGTCCGCCCACGGCCCACGGCCCGCCGCCCGTCGCACAGCCGCCGTGCCAAGGGCGCGCCGCCCCCGGAGCCGGCCCCGCCCCCCTCGACAGCGACCCTCCCGTGGTTCACCCCGGACACGACCCCCACGACTCCCACGACTCCCATGACGCGCATGACTCCCGGAGGGAACGGAACGACGTGAGCGAGAGAGCCGTACCACCACCACACCGCGCGCCCGCGGACCGCGCGCCCGCGGACCGCGCGCCCGCGGACCGCGCGCCCGTGCGGAAGCGGGCGGCGGCGGCCGGTGTCGCCGTCCTGCTCACCGGGGCGGCCGTCCTGCTGGGCGTGACCGCCGGGCCGGCGCAGGCCGCCGAGGTGTCGTACGCCACCAAGTGCGTGCCGCCGTCGGGCATCGGACTGCCCGACGTCCTCGGCACCACCAAGGTCGACATCACCGCGCCGGCCACGGCGAAGGTGGGCGACACCGTGGACGTCGTCTGGAAGTTCACCCAGGCCGCGTCGAAGAACCCCGACATCATCGACCTGCCCGCGAACTCGGTCCAGCCGTCCGGCACCCTCAAGGCGGCCGGCGCGCAGACCGCGGACGTCGCGATGACCGGCCCCCGCGAGAACCCGGCGATCCCCAAGGGCGGCGCGATGACGCTGTCCGACATGAAGGGCACGCTGAAACTGACGACGCCGGGCCAGGTGACGCTGACACCGGACGCGTACGTCGTCAACGCGCTGTCGACGGACACCAGGTGCGCGCCGACGGAGACCGTCCAGCCGGCGGCGACCATCACGGTGACGGCGGGGGAGGGGAGTTCGAGCACGTCCCCCGAGCCCTCACAGAGCGAGAGCCAGTCACCGTCGTCCAGCACCTCCCCGACGGCGTCGGCGTCGGCGTCGGTGTCGCCGTCGGCGTCCGGGACCGGCGACGCCAGTGGCCAGACCGACTTCACCGGCAAGGTCGTCGACATCCCCTACACCTGCGCCTCGCCCATCGGCGAGAAGAAGGCGACCTCGCCGATCCAGGTCAACGCCAGTAAAAGCGGCGGGAGTTACGCCCTCACCGTGCAGTTCAAGAAGTCGGTGATGGACAGCCCGATCGACATTCCGGCGAACAAGGTGAAGCCGACCATGCAGGTCGTGCTCGGCGGCTCGGACGAGGGCACGGTGAAGGTGGAGGGCCCGACCAACCCCGCGGCGATCAAGCAGGGCGCGCCGATCGAGATCCCGGACCTGACCGGCACCTACAAGCCCGGCGCGACCGGCGAGTCCACTCTCTCCCCGGGCGTCCTCACGATCGAGGCCCTCGGCACGACCACCACCTGCACCCCGGACAGCACGGCCGTCTCCCTCACCCTCACCACGGAGGAACAGACGAGCGGCGCGTCCGGCGGCACCGGCTCCTCCTCGACCTCGGGCGGCGCCACGACGACCAGCGGCGGCCTGGCCGAAACCGGCTCCGGCGACCACGCCACCCTCAAGGCCCTGGGCCTGGTCGCGGGCACGGCGATCCTGCTGGGCGGGGCGGTGTTCACGTTCATGCCGGGCCGGCGGCGGCTGCGCTGAGATGCGCACACGCAGCGCATGTATAGAGGAAGGAAGGAACGACGAAGGGCCGCCGCACCGTGCAGAGGTGCGGCGGCCCGTCAGCCGTATGCGGGGTGGGGGAGCTCAGTTGACGTCGCCCATCAGGGACTTCACCTTGCGGCGGTACATCCAGACCGCGACGCCGGCGAGCGCGGCGAGCACCGCTTCGGCGAGGACCGCGGGGGTGCCGCCGAGGTCGACGCCCGCGATGGCCGGGTTGGACAGCAGGCTCGTGATGGAGTCGCCCGCGGTGACCGCGAGGAACCACACGCCCATCATCTGGCTGGCGTACTTGGCCGGGGCCATCTTCGTGGTCACCGACAGTCCGACCGGCGACAGGCACAGCTCGCCGACGGTCTGGATGAAGTAGATGCCCACCAGCCACATCGGGCTGACCGCCGTCCCGCCCGACGCCATGCCCAGCGGGATCAGGAAGAAGAAGAACGAGACGCCGATCAGGACCAGCGCCATCGCGAACTTCACGATGGTGCTCGGCTCCCGGCCGCCCCGGTTCAGCCACAGCCAGACCCAGGCGAAGACCGGGGCCAGCGCCATGATGAACAGCGGGTTCAGCGACTGGTACCAGGAGGACGGGAAGTCGAAGCCGAGCAGCGAGCTCGCTGCCTTGCCCTCACCGAACGCCTGGACCGTCGACGCGCCCTGGTCGTAGATCATCCAGAACACGGCGGCGGCGACGAAGAACCAGATGTAGCCGGTCATCCGGGACTGCTCGGCGACCGAGAGGTCCTTGTCCCGCTTGATGCGCACCAGCACGCCCGCCGGGACGATCAGACCGATGACGGTGAGCGGGATCATCGCCCAGTTCAGCGTGAAGTGACCGGTGAAGCCGACGACGCCGTAGAAGACGGACGCGGCGATCAGCCAGAGCAGGCCCTTGCGCAGCCAGGCCGTACGCTCCTCGGCCGCCAGCGGCTTGGGGACCAGGCTGCTCTGCGGGCTCAGGTTGCGGGTGCCGAGCAGGAACGCGGCGAGGCCGATCGCCATGCCGACCGCGGCCATGCCGAAGCCGAGGTGCCAGCTCACCTTCTGGCCGACGGTGCCGATGGCCAGCGGGGCGAAGAAGGCGCCCGCGTTGATGCCCATGTAGAAGATCGTGAAGCCGCCGTCGCGGCGCGGGTCCTCAGGGCCGTCGTACAGGTGGCCCACCATCGTGGAGATGTTGGCCTTGAGCAGCCCGGAACCGGCCGCGACCAGCGCCAGACCCGCGAAGAACGGCGCCTGACCGCCGGGCAGCGCCAGCACGAGGTGGCCGGACATGATCGTCACGGCCGCGATGGTCACCGTCTTGCGGGGGCCCCAGACGCGGTCGCCGAGCCAGCCGCCCGGCATCGCGAGCAGGTACACCATCGCCGAGTAGACGGACACGATCACCGTGGTCGTGGCCACGTCCATCGCGAGGCCGCCGCCCATGCTGCTCTTGCCGGCGTCGGGGCCGCCGGACAGCAGGTAGACGGTGAGCAGGGCTTTCATGCCGTAGTAGGAGAAGCGCTCCCACATCTCGGTCATGAAGAGGGTGGCCAGTCCGCGGGGGTGGCCGAAGAAGGTCTTCCCGGAGCCGGGGGTGCCCGGGCGGACCGAGTCCTTCGTCAGGCTGGACGCCATGGTCGTCGTTCCTTGCCAGGTCGTTGCTTTCCGGGCCGGCGGTGGCCGGCCCGCACATGAAAAGGACCCTCAGCGAGGAGCCGACCGCCGAAGGTCCGTGGGTAGGTCCGTGTGCAGATCCGTGTACAGATCCGTGTGTACTACAGGCGTTCTCTCACCATACGGCAGGACAATATCGGATATGGAAGGACTTGAGGCACATATCACAGGTGATCAAGAAACCGTGAACGTGATTCGAAGGTCCGTACCAGGTTTCCGTATCAGGATGCCATTACTCGGCAGTAGGTCCGTACCAAGATCACGGTCGGCGGGACGGCCGTCCGCGGCCGAGTGTCCGTCATGTCCCTGTGTAAGAAACAGCATGGGTGATCACATGTCGACGGCCGCCCCGCGCGGACTACCATCAGCTCATGACCCGTGTACTGCTCGCCGAGGACGACGCGTCCATCTCGGAACCCCTGGCCCGCGCACTGCGCCGGGAGGGGTACGAGGTCGAGGTGCGTGAGGACGGCCCCACCGCGCTGGACGCCGGAATGCAGGGCGGCGTCGACCTGGTCGTACTGGACCTCGGTCTGCCCGGCATGGACGGCCTGGAAGTGGCCCGCCGACTGCGTTCCGAAGGCCACGCGATCCCGATCCTCATCCTGACCGCGCGCGCCGACGAGGTGGACACCGTCGTCGGTCTCGACGCGGGCGCCGACGACTACGTCACCAAGCCCTTCCGGCTCGCCGAGCTGCTCGCCCGCGTCCGGGCCCTGCTGCGGCGCGGGGCCTCCGAGCCCGCGCAGCCGCCGGCCACCCACGGCGTGCGGATCGACGTCGAGTCGCACCGCGCGTGGATGGGCGACGAGGAACTCCAGCTCACCGCCAAGGAGTTCGACCTGCTGCGGGTCCTGGTGCGCGACGCGGGGCGGGTCGTCACCCGCGACCAGTTGATGCGCGAGGTCTGGGACACGACGTGGTGGTCGTCGACCAAGACGCTCGACATGCACATCTCCTGGCTGCGCAAGAAACTCGGCGACGACGCGGCGAACCCCCGCTACATCGCCACCGTGCGGGGCGTCGGCTTCCGCTTCGAAAAGAGCTAGTCAGCGCTGCTGCTGGGCCTGGCCGGTGATGCGCGCTGCGTCGTGTTGCCGGCTGCGGGCCGGTGGGGGCTGGTCGCGCAGTTCCCCGCGCCCCTGGGTTGGCTGCCCTGGCCTGTCCTAGAGTGTCACCGTTGCGGAGGGTCTGTGCGTCGCCGTCTCATCCAGTCCACCCTTGCCGTCGTGCTCGTCGTCATCGCGGTGTTCGGGGTCTCCCTCGTCATCGTCGAGACGCGCACGATCAGCAACAGCGCCCAGGAGCGGGTGGACTCCGAGGCGCTGCGGCTGGCCAGCATCGTGGACAGCCGGCTGGTGGGCTCGGAGCACGTCACCGCCGAGATACTGCGCGACCAGGTCACGCAGGACCGTTACGCCGAGATCCGGATCCCCGGCCGACCGGTCATCGCGGTCGGCACCAAGCCCGTGGGCGACGTCATCAGGTCGACGGCCAAGGGCGAGGAGGGCGAGAGCGTCGTCGTCCAGGAGCCGCGCTCCACGGTCACCCGGGAGGTCGGCCGCACCCTGCTGATCATCGCCCTGGTGGCGCTGCTCGCGGTGATCGCGGCGGTGCTGCTGGCCATCCGCCAGGCCAACCGCCTCGCCTCCCCGCTGACCGACCTCGCCGAGACGGCGGAACGCCTCGGCTCGGGCGACCCGCGCCCCCGCCACAAGCGGTACGGCGTCCCCGAGCTGGACCGGGTCGCCGACGTCCTCGACTCCTCCGCCGAGCGCATCGCCCGCATGCTCACCGCCGAACGCCGGCTGGCGGCCGACGCCTCCCACCAACTGCGCACCCCCCTCACCGCCCTGTCCATGCGCCTGGAGGAGATCACCCTCACCGACGACCCGGACACCGTGAAGGAGGAGGCGACGATCGCGTTGACGCAGGTGGAGCGCCTGACGGACGTGGTGGAACGGCTCCTGACCAACGCCCGGGACCCGCGCACCGGCTCGGCGGTCACCTTCGACCTCGACGAGGTCATCCAGCAGCAGCTCGCCGAGTGGCGTCCCGCCTACCGGGGCGACGGCCGGGCGATCGTCAGCTCCGGCAAGCGCCATCTGCGGGCGGTGGGCACGCCCGGCGCGGTCGCCCAGGTGCTGGCCGCGCTGATCGAGAACTCCCTCATGCACGGCGGCGGCACGGTCGCCCTGCGCACCCGCGTCACCGGCAACCAGTCCGTCGTCGAGGTGACGGACGAGGGCCCCGGCGTCCCCGCCGACCTCGGCGCCCGCATCTTCGAGCGCGCCATCAGCGGCCGCAACTCGACAGGCATCGGCCTGGCAGTGGCCCGAGACCTGGCAGAAGCCGACGGCGGCCGCCTGGAGATGCTCCAGGCCCAACCCCCGGTCTTCGCCCTCTTCCTCTCCCGCACGGCCCCACAGAAGCGCATGCAGGAGGCCGAGGAGCCGACGGTGCGGTGATGGTTGCTTCGCGGGTGCCCGTCTCATCGCCGGGTGTCTGCATTTCAGCCTGTCTGGGGGTACCCCCTCTGGGGGAGTTTGAGGGCGAGGCCCTTAAGGGCCGAAGCGGGGGCTTGGGGGCGGCAGCCCCCAACGGCGGCGCGGCAGACAAAATCCGAGCCGCTCAACCAACCCGCTGCGTAGCCTGCCGCTCCGGTTCCCTGGACGGCCCCGCCACGGCGACAGACCGCTCCGCCGCCTGCAAAGGCACCGCCCGGAACACCCACGACCGGTAGGACCAGAACCGGAACAACGTGGCGATCCCGATCCCCACGAACTTCGCCACGTTGCTCTGCAACGGACTGTCCCACCCGAACCCGTACGTCGCGGCGAACAGCAACCCGTTCTCGATCACCAGCCCCACCGCGCTGAACAGCATGAACAGCGACAGTTCCTTCGTCCGCCCGCCCTTGTCGCGGTCACGGTAGGTGAAGTAGCGGAACCCGATGTAGTTGAAGACGATCGACACGACGGTGGCTATGACGCTCGCCCGCACCACCTGGAGGTCGGTGAGATGCCGGACGAGGTTGAACACACCGAGGTTGACCAGCAGCCCCGCCCCGCCCACGGCGCCGAACTTGGCGAGCTCGCGGACCAGCCCCTTCAGCCCCGAGGAGAGCCCCGAGGAACCAGCGGAACCATGCGCCATGGTCGTACAGGCCCCCGTTCGGGTTCGGTTTCGTCAACCAAGCCATGCTAACCACCACTCTTGTCGGTTTCCTGTGGTCCGCCTCACGAGCCGGTGACCAGCGGGGAAGAGGCAGGGAAACAGCAGGTGTGAGGCCGGAAAGGTACGGGTAAGGGGCGCGGGATCCGGCCACACCGGCCTGGCCGATATCCTGGGGTGGTGACGTTTCCGGTAGTCGGCATGGTCGGCGGGGGTCAGCTCGCTCGTATGACACACGAGGCGGGCATCCCGCTCGGCATCAGGTTCAAGCTCCTCGGTGACACCCCGCAGGAATCCGCGGCGCAGGTCGTGAGCGACGTCGTCATCGGCGACTACCGCGATCTCGACACGCTGCGCGAGTTCGCGCGCGGGTGCGATGTGATCACTTTCGATCACGAACATGTACCCACCGAGCACCTCAGGGCGCTGGAGGCGGACGGCATCCCCGTCCGCCCGGGCCCCGACGCGCTCGTGCACGCCCAGGACAAGGGGGTGATGCGCGCGAAGCTCGACGCGATCGGCGTCCCGTGCCCCAGGCACCGGATCGTGACCGACCCGGCGGACATCGCCGCGTTCGCCGCCGAGGGCGACGGCTTCCCGGTGGTCCTCAAGACCGTCCGGGGCGGCTACGACGGCAAGGGTGTGTGGGTCGTCGACGGCGAGGCGGAGGCCGCGGAGCCCTTCCGCGCCGGCGTGCCGGTCCTGGCGGAGGAGAAGGTCGACTACGTCCGCGAGCTCGCCGCCAACGTCGTACGCTCCCCGCACGGCCAGGCGGTCGCGTACCCGGTGGTCGAGTCCCGGCAGGTGAACGGCGTCTGCGACACCGTCATAGCCCCGGCCCCCGGCCTGGACGAGACGCTCGCCCTCAAGGCCGAGGAGCTGGCGCTGCGCATCGCCAAGGAGCTGGGCGTGGTCGGCCACCTCGCGGTCGAGCTCTTCGAGACCCGCGACGGCCGCATCCTCGTCAACGAACTCGCGATGCGCCCGCACAACTCGGGCCACTGGACGCAGGACGGCGCGATCACGTCCCAGTTCGCCAACCACGTCCGCGCGGTCCTGGACCTCCCGCTGGGCGATCCGCGCAGCCGCGACACCTGGACCGTCATGTGCAACGTGCTCGGCGGCGACTACCCGGACATGTACGCGGCGTACCTGCACTGCATGGCCCGCGACCCCCGGCTGAAGATCCACATGTACGGCAAGGACGTGAAGCCCGGCCGCAAGGTCGGCCACGTCAACACCTACGGCGACGACCTGGACGACGTCCTCGAGCGCGCACGTCACGCAGCCGGTTACCTGAGAGGCACGATCACCGAATGAGCCCCACCAGCCCCGCGGGCCCCGTCGTCGGCATCGTCATGGGGTCGGACTCCGACTGGCCCGTCATGGAGGCCGCAGCCCAGGCCCTCGACGAGTTCGAGATCGCGTACGAGGTCGACGTCGTCTCCGCGCACCGCATGCCGCGCGAGATGGTCGCCTACGGCGAGCAGGCGGACGGTCGCGGGCTCAAGGTGATCATCGCGGGCGCGGGCGGCGCGGCCCACCTGCCCGGCATGCTCGCCTCGGTCACCCCGCTGCCCGTCATCGGCGTGCCCGTGCCCCTGAAGTACCTGGACGGCATGGACAGCCTGCTGTCGATCGTGCAGATGCCGGCCGGCGTCCCGGTCGCCACCGTCTCCGTCGCCGGCGCGCGCAACGCGGGCCTGCTCGCCGCCCGCATCCTCGCCACCCACGACGAGGAACTGCTCGGCCGGATGCGGGAGTTCCAGCAGGAGCTGAACGACCAGGCCACCGAGAAGGGCAAGCGGCTGCGCGCCAAGGTCGAGGGGGCCGGCGGCGGTTTCGGCTTCGGGAAGTGACGGCCAGGTGACGGACGTGACACGCTCGGCCTCCCTGGACGCGGCCCGGGAACTCCTGCGCGAGTTCCCGGTCGTCGACGGCCACAACGACCTGCCCTGGGCGCTGCGCGAACAGGTCCGCTACGACCTCGACGCCCGCGACCTCGCCACCCCGCAGAACGCCCACCTGCACACGGACCTCCCGCGGCTGCGTGAGGGCGGGGTCGGCGCGCAGTACTGGTCGGTGTACGTGCGCTCCGACCTGCCGGACGCGGTGACGGCGACGCTCGAACAGATCGACTGCGTACGGCAGTTGATCGCCCGTCACCCGGCGGACCTGAGGGCCGCGCTGACGGCCGCCGACATGGCGGCGGCGCGCGCGGAGGGCCGTATCGCCTCCCTCATGGGCGCCGAGGGCGGCCACTCGATCGACAACTCCCTGGCCACCCTGCGCGCCCTGTACGCGCTCGGCGTCCGCTACCTGACCCTCACCCACAACGACAACACCGCGTGGGCGGACTCCGCGACCGACGAGCCCGGGGTCGGCGGCCTGTCCGCGTTCGGCCGCGCGGTCGTGCGCGAGATGAACCGCGAGGGCATGCTCGTCGACCTCTCGCACGTCGCGGCCACGACGATGCGCGACGCGCTCGACACGACCGTCGCGCCGGTGATCTTCTCCCACTCCTCGGCCCGCGCCGTCTGCGACCACCCCCGCAACATCCCGGACGACGTCCTGGAGCGGCTGCCCGCCAACGGCGGCATGGCGATGGTGACGTTCGTGCCCAAGTTCGTCCTCCAGGCGGCGGTCGACTGGACGGCCGAGGCCGACGACAACATGCGCGCCCACGGCTTCCACCACCTGGCCACCACCCCCGAGGCGATGCAGGTCCACCGCGCCTTCGAGGCACGCCGCCCCCGCCCGGTCGCCACCGTCGCCACGGTCGCCGACCACCTCGACCACATGCGCGAGGTCGCCGGCGTCGACCACCTCGGCATCGGCGGCGACTACGACGGCACGGCCTTCACCCCCGACGGCCTGGCCGACGTCTCCGGCTACCCCAACCTGATCGCGGAACTCCTCGACCGCGGCTGGTCCACCACCGACCTGGCCAAACTGACCTGGCAGAACGCGCTACGCGTCCTGGGCGCGGCGGAAGACGTGTCCCGCGACCTCCGAGCGACCCGCCCCCCGTCCAACGCGACACTCGAGTCACTGGACGGCTGACTACCCCGAACGCCCCGCCCACCAGGAAGAACACCCCCGGCCGTGGGACGGTGACCGTACTGCTGCTCGACGTACGGAGACCGTCATGGCCGACCTCCAGGACGAACTGCACACCCTCCCCGAGGCCGGCGAACGCGACAAGGAGCTCGACGAGGTCCAGGCCGAACCCGTCGCCGGCCCGGTCGCTGCCACGGTCGCTGTGGACGACGACCTGGACCGGGCCCGTGCCCTCCTCGTCGCGCACCCCGTCGCCGACGGCTACAGCGGGCTGCCCTGGGCGCTGCGCCACCTGCCCTGGTACGACCTCCAGCTCGGCGAGAGCGCCGTCGACACGGACGTGCCCCGGCTGCGCGAGGGGCACGTCGGCGCGCTGCTGTGGTCGCTGCACCTGCCCGAGGGCCTGGCCGCCGACCGCGCCGTCGGCGCGACCCTGGAGCAACTGGACCTCGTCCGGTCGGTGATCGCCGCGCACCCCGAGGGGCTGCGGCTCGCGCGCAGCGCCGGGCAGGTCATCGACGCCCGCAACTGCGGCCGCGTCGCCGTCGTCCTCGGCCCGGCCACCGCCGCCGCGCTCGACGACTCCCTCGGCATCCTGCGCGTCCTGCACTCCCTCGGCCTGCGCGTCCTCACCCTCGCCGGCACCTCCTGGGCGAGCGAGGCGGGGCTGACCCGGTTCGGCGAGGAGGTCGTACGGGAGATGAACCGGCTCGGGGTGCTCGCCGACCTCTCCGGCGCCTCCGACACCACGGTCGGCCGCGCCCTCGCGCTCTCCAAGACCCCGGTCCTGTGCACCCGCTCCGCCGCCCGCGAACTGCGCCCCCACCCCGACAACCTGCCCGACGAACTGCTCGCCGAGCTGGGCGCGGCGGGCGGCCTGTGCCTGGTGCCGCTGACCGCCGAGCAGACCGGGCCGACCGTCCGGGACGTCGCCGACCACCTCGACCACGTCCGCGCGGTCGCAGGCCCGGACAGCGTCGGCCTGTCCGGTACGTACGACTCCGGCGCCGCCCACCCGCAGGGTCTCGCCGACGCCTCCGGCTACCCGCACCTGATCGCCGAACTCCTCCGCCGAGGCTGGCCCGACACCGACATCGCCCTGCTGACCTGGGTAAACATGCAGCGCGTCCTGCGCAGCGCCGACTTCACGGCCCGCGCCGCACAGGAACGCCGGGAGCCGTCGACGGCCCAGATCGCCCACCTGGACGGCTGAACCGGCTCACCTCTCAGGACTGGTCGTCGCGGCACAGGCAGAACGGGTGCCCGGCCGGGTCGGCGTACACCCGCCAGGAGCGCGAGCGGTCCGCCGTGTCCAGCGGCTTCGCGCCGAGCGCGAGGACGCCCTTCTCGGCGGCGTCCAGATCGGCGACGTTCAGGTCCAGATGGAACTGCTGCGAGCGGTCGGGCGCGGGCCACGAGGGCGGTACGAACCCGGGCGCGGCCTGAAACGCCAGCGACGGCCCACCGGGCACCTTCAAGTCCACCCAGTCCCCTTCCCCTTCCCCTTCCCCTTCCCCGTCCTCCGCCACGTCCACTTCCACGGTGCCGCCCAGCACCTCGGCGTAGAACCCGGCCAGCGCACGCGGGTCGGGACAGTCCAGGACGACGACACCCAGCTTGGCGAGAGCCATGACCTTCTCCTCGAAGTCACCTGCACGGACAGCACGGGACGCTACCCACATCGGCGAGTAACCGCTGACGGTCACCGCATGCTCCCCGGTACCGCATGCTCCCCGGACACTCCCCGGCCACGGCGCACCTCGGTGGTGCAGAATGCAACAAGACGCCGGTTCGGCCGACTGAGCCTCGGCCGAACCGGCGTCACCGTCATGTCCGGGTCAGGCGGTGGGACGCCCCATCGCCCGGTACGTCCACCCCGCCTTGCGCCACAGCACCGGGTCGAGGGCGTTGCGCCCGTCGAGGATCAGCCGGGTCGTCGCGACCTCGCCCAGCGCCGCCGGGTCCAGCTCGCGGAACTCCCGCCACTCGGTGAGGTGCAGGACGACGTCGGCGCCCCGTACCGCGTCGAGCGCCGTGTCGGCGTACCCGAGGGTCGGGAAGACCCGGCGGGCGTTCTCCATGCCCTTCGGGTCGTACACCGTGACCTGCCCGCCCTGGAGATGGATCTGACCTGCGACGTTGAGCGCGGGGGAGTCCCGGACGTCGTCCGAGTCGGGCTTGAAGGTGGCGCCGAGCACGGCGACCCGCTGGCCCAGGAAGGACCCGCCGCCCAGCGCCTGCCGGGTCAGGTCGACCATCTGCCCGCGCTGGCGCATGTTGATGGAGTCGATCTCGCGGAGGAAGGTGAGCGCCTGGTCGGCCCCCAGCTCACCGGCGCGCGCCATGAACGCCCGGATGTCCTTGGGCAGACACCCGCCGCCGAAACCGATCCCGGCCCGCAGGAACTTCTTGCCGATCCGGTCGTCGTGCCCGATGGCCTCGGCCAGCTTCGCGACGTCGCCCCCGGCGGCCTCGCACACCTCCGCCATCGCGTTGATGAAGGAGATCTTGGTGGCCAGGAAGGAGTTCGCCGCGGTCTTCACCAGCTCGGCGGTGGGGAAGTCGGTGACCACGAACGGCGACCCTTCCCCGAGCGGCGTCTCGTACACCTGCCGCAGCAGCGCCTCGGCCCGCTCGCTGCGCACCCCGACCACGATCCGGTCCGGGTGCAGCGTGTCGTCGACGGCGAAGCCCTCCCGCAGGAACTCCGGGTTCCAGGCCAGCTCGGCGTCCTCGCCGGCGGGCGCGAGCTCGACGATCGTCCGGGCGAGCCGGTCCGCGGAGCCGACCGGCACGGTCGACTTGCCGACGACGAGCGCGGGACGCGTCAGATGCGGCGCGAGCGACGCGATCGCGGACTCGACGTACGACATGTCGCACGCGTACTCGCCGCGCTTCTGCGGCGTGTTCACGCATACGAAGTGGACGTCGCCGAAGGCCCCCACCTCGGCCCAGTCCATCGTGAACCGCAGCCGCCCGCTGGAGCCCTCGAACCCGGCGACGTGCTTGCGCAGCAGCTCCTCGAGCCCGGGCTCGTACATCGGGGTCTCGCCCCGCTCGAGCATCGCGATCTTCTCCGGCACGACGTCGAGAGCGAGCACCTCGAAACCCAGCTCGGCCATGGCCGCGGCGTGCGTGGCGCCGAGATAGCCGGTGCCGATCACGGTGATCTTGAGGGCCATGGATGCTCCAGTCGGGGGATGCCGTCACTGCGGGCCCGAGCATAGTCGGGGCGTGCCGACGCCCCTCACCGGGCAGATGTCGGATGGATGCCGACGAGATGCCCGCTGTCGCCAAACTCACGTATCAGGCGGTCGGGCGGACCTTTAATATTTGAGTTACTTAACGGTAGTTAGCGTCAGTGGCTGCGACTGCGGCCGCGACTGTGACCGTGGACGTAGCGTTTTGGAGCGTGAGACACCGTGGCCGGATCGGCTGACTTCGACCTGTACCGCCCGTCCGAGGAGCACGACATGCTCCGCGACGCCATCCGCGCGCTGGCCGAGGCGAAGATCGCGCCGTACGCCGCCGCGGTGGACGAGGAGGCCCGCTTCCCGCAGGAGGCGCTGGACGCGCTGGTGGCGAGCGACCTGCACGCGGTGCACGTCCCCGAGTCGTACGGCGGCGCCGGCGCGGACGCGCTGGCGACGGTGATCGTGATCGAGGAGGTGGCGCGCGCCTGCGTCTCGTCCTCCCTCATCCCCGCGGTGAACAAGCTGGGCTCCCTGCCGGTGATCCTCTCCGGCTCGGAGGACCTGAAGAAGAAGTACCTGACCCCGCTGGCCAAGGGCGACGCGATGTTCTCGTACGCCCTCTCCGAGCCGGAGGCGGGCTCGGACGCGGCGGGCATGCGGACCAAGGCGGTCCGCGACGGCGACGACTGGATCCTGAACGGCGTGAAGCGCTGGATCACCAACGCGGGCGTCTCCGAGTACTACACGGTGCTGGCCGTGACGGACCCCACGAAGCGCAGCAAGGGCATCTCGGCCTTCGTCGTCGAGAAGTCCGACCCGGGCGTCTCCTTCGGCGCCCCGGAGAAGAAGCTCGGCATCAAGGGCTCCCCGACCCGCGAGATCTACTTCGACAACGTCCGCATCCCCGCCGACCGCATGATCGGCGACGAGGGCACGGGCTTCGCGACGGCGATGAAGACCCTGGACCACACCCGCATCACCATCGCCGCGCAGGCCCTCGGCGTGGCGCAGGGCGCTTTCGACTACGCCAAGAACTACGTGCAGGAGCGCAAGCAGTTCGGCAAGCCGATCGCCGACTTCCAGGGCATCCAGTTCATGCTGGCCGACATGGCCATGAAGATCGAGGCCGCCCGCCAGCTCACGTACGCGGCAGCCGCCAAGTCCGAACGCCTGGACCCCGACCTCACCTTCCAGGGCGCGGCGGCCAAGTGCTTCGCCTCCGACGTCGCGATGGAGGTCACCACGGACGCCGTCCAACTCCTCGGCGGCTACGGCTACACACGCGACTACCCGGTGGAACGGATGATGCGCGACGCCAAGATCACCCAGATCTACGAGGGCACCAACCAGATCCAGCGCATCGTGATGGCCCGCAACCTGCCGTAACCCCCCCGCGGAGCCCTTTGACACCACGTTCGCCCCCGCCCGCATTCCTGCCGGGCGGGGGCGAGGTGCGTCGGTCACGGCCGCAGCTCGAACCAGGTGACTTTCCCGTCCCCGTCCGCCCGGCTACCCCAGGCCCGCGTACACCGACTGACGAGCAACAGCCCCCGCCCGCCGTCCAGTTCGACGCCTCCACCACTCGGACGATCGGAGCGGGCAGCACGCCACTCCCGTCCCGCACGCTGACGTGAAGGGAGCCGTCCGCCCACCGCATGAGTGGCGCGTGAGGATCGACCGCACGGTGCTGCGGGCGACGCCGGTGCCGAGGGCGTGGTGGGGGGAGGGCGAGGCGGTACTCCCAGGACTCGTCGGGGTGTGGGGACGGCAGGCGGCTGTTCACGGTTGAACTCCCTGTCTGAATAGGGCAGTTGCTCCGCACCCTTCACACGGTGGCCTCGCCGCCGCCCGCATGGGGTGCGGTGGCGGTGCTCTTCCGGGAGGGGGAGCGCTCTGTCTCCGACGGTAGTGGCGGGAAGCCAGAAAGGTGCAGCGTTCCTCCTTGGAATGACTCCTTCTGGTGAAGTGGCCCGTTTCGACCTCGGAGTGCGTCGCGCGCTGCTAGGACATTCGGTATGCCGCCGCGCAAGAACCCGACCATCCGTCAGAAACGCCTCGGTGCCGAGCTGCGCAGACTGCGCGAGGGCGCGGGCCTGTCGATCGACGCGGCCGCCCAGGTTCTGGAGTGCGGCAAAGCGAAGATCAGCCGCATCGAGACGGGACTGAACGGGATCCGCGCCGCCGAACTCAAGGCACTCCTGCATGCCTACGACGTGGAGGACGACGCCCTTGCCCAGGCGCTGGCCGACATGGCGCGCGAGGGCCGACGGCGCAACTGGTGGAACCGCTACGGCGATGTGCTCAGCGGCGGATTCGCCGATCTGGTAGAGCTGGAGTCAAAAGCGCTGAGCCTGCACTCTTGGGAGACGATCCTCGTCCCCGGCCTGCTCCAGACGCCCGATTACATGAGGGTCCTCTTTCGGCGAGGCCGCCTGGAGACGTCCGAGCGCGAACTGGAGGAGCACGTACGAGGCCGGATGCACCGCCAGCAGATCCTGGGCCACCACACCCGGCAGCCGCCGGAGCTGT
Source organism: Streptomyces sp. yr375 (assembly GCF_900110755.1). GTDB lineage: Bacteria > Actinomycetota > Actinomycetes > Streptomycetales > Streptomycetaceae > Streptomyces. The sequence goes on along the minus strand of NZ_FOFF01000021.1, from coordinate 36,987 downwards.
GGGTCGTTCTCTACGAGGCCGTGCTGCACGCCAAGTTCGGGGGCGCGGAGGTCATGCGGGACCAACTCGCCCACCTCGCGCACATGGCACAGCAAGACCATGTGGCGGTCCAGGTGCTGCCCTACACCGCCGAATCCCACCGAGGTGTGAACGGCCCCTTCGGGATCGTCGGACTACCGGATCCGGAGACGGACGTAGTGCGAACGGAGACCGCTGTGTCCACCCTCTACGTGGAGGATGACGCTCAAGTCGCGGCATATAAGCTGATGTTCGACCAACTGAGGGCTGTAGCCCTCAGCCCGGGGCCGTCGCTGAACCTCATCCGGAGTCTGGCTCAGCGGCTGTGAACGTGAGCGAGGTGCCCGTGCGGGAAGTCCAGTGGCAGAAATCCAGTTTCTCCGGCGACGACGCAAACCGCGACTGCGTGGAGATCGCGGCAGCGTCCGTCGGTAAGGCACTGCTGCTACGGGAGTCCGACGAGCCGGGAGCCGTACTCCACGCCACGCCCGCCTCCCTGCACGCCCTGCTGGACACCTGCAAAGCGTCGACTACCTGAGCGGACAGGCCGGTTCGGCCCGTTCGTACGAGCAGGTCACGACGGCGAGGGACACATACGAAGGATGCTCCAGATAGAAGCCGAGTGACACATCCCCACCCCACGCCAGACGCTCCACCGCGGACTCGACGAGCCGCGCCAGACGGCTGACGTCGCGCTCCGCCTCGACGGTGAACCGGGGCGCGTACTCGCGCAGCCGCTCCCCGAGCCAGGCCGCTGCCTCCTCCGGATCGTCCCAGGTCCCCCGCACGAGCGTGCGCGGCTTGAGCAACCAGTTGGCCGTCTCGATCGGCGGCAGATCCACGACCCTGAACTCCGCGACGACCTCCCGATACCGCTGGATCAACTCGGGCCTGCTGCCGACCGAAGGCGGCTCGGGATGGGGCGGACGCCGCAAGGCCTCCTCGTCGAAACGCCGCTTCGGGCCGGTCCAGAGATAGCCGTGGTGGTGCAAGGCGCGTCCCGTTCGCATCAGAAGGTGAACCGAGAACGAAGCCGGCCCCGACCCGACGGTGACGTAGGGCCGAGACCGGCGTAGTCGTGCCGCGAGTCAGCCGGACAGCCCGAACCGCGCAGGGTCGATCCCGGCGGCCACCAACTCCGCCGACGTGAACCGCAACGGCTCCAGATCCGGCCGCTTGCTGTCACCCAACGCCCAGACCCCGTCCGCGATCCGCGCCAGCACCACACACCCTTCGCTACACGGCCCACCACAGGCCTGAACGAAGTCGATGGAGTCGAGGCCGAGGGCGTACAGGTCGGTTCCGTTCTGCATCGATATGCCTCCTGCTTCTTGCTCGAATTCCCGGCCACGGACAGGCCGGCTGCCACCCTGGAACGGGCGGAAGTGGGTGGGGGCGGGGGTGACGGGTCGTGCAATGGCTGCGGCTACGACCCGGATTCCTGAGACACGACCGTCGAATTGAGTAGCGCATTCGCCATGCGCTCGACGTCCGCCAATGCCTCGCGAAGCCCGTTCGTGGCGTCCTCCGCCCGAGTACGGCTGTCACGCCACGTCTGCATTTCCGTCAGTGGGTCTTCGCCCGGTGCCGGCGCATCCTCACGTTGGCATCGGACACGGCGCTGTAGTCCCTCGTGGAGCGGGCGTTCTCCCGGGCCACCGACAGGGACAGACAGTCCGAGCAGCCAGGCTCAGGCGATGGTTCGGTGAGCGGTTCGGACAGGGAAGTCGCCGCTTCGGGACCGGAAGTTCTCTCTCGGCTTTCCATAGAGCCATCTTCGGCGGTCCAAGGTCGTGGCTCTAGCCTGTTTCCTGTTGCCGCAAGAACTCGTCGCGGATCTCTGTGATCAGGGATCGCATCGCATTCCCGGAGAGGGCGACCTGCTCGAATCCCTCGAATTTCCGGACGTACAGAGCGACATCCCGTGGATCGGTTACGGCCAGCTCGGCATGGATGGGTTCGACGGTCACGAGACGGTCGTCCTTGACCGAGAAGGAGTGGCTCGGAAAGTCCGTCTGCCGTACCGAAAGCGGTACCACTCGGAGGTCGACACTCGGCAGTCGGGAGACGGAGATGAGTTTGTCGAGCTGTCCGGCCATCACCAGTGGCGGCACGATTCTCCAGCGGAGTACGGACTCCGTGACAATGAACCGAAGCTGTCGCCCAGGCTCGTACAGAATGTGCTGCCTTGCCAGCCTCGCCCCAACGGCGCGTGACATTTGATCCTCGCCAAGTTGCTTTCGACCGAGGACCGCCTGAACGTATTCAGGAGTCTGCAAGAGGCCGGGAACCAGGGAAGGCTGGAAGAGGCGCAACAGAGTGGTCCGGGCCTCGATCGCCTGAATCTGCTGCTGTTTCCGGTGATAGCCGAGACGCCGGTAAAGTCGCCACGCTGTCGTCTCGGTTGCCGCTGCCCGGGCGACCGACATGTACACGGCCTTCACGTCCTCGGACACGCCTATGGCGGTGAGGATCTGCTCCACGTCGACGGCGCTCGGTAGGACGCCGCCGTTCTCGATCTTGGACAGCTTGGAGCCGGACATGGCTGCGCCACGGGCGACGGCCTTGGCCTCCTTACCGGATGCCTGCCGTAGCGCCCGCAGTGCGGCACCAAGCTCAGCTCTGTTCACTCCCCGTGCCGCGCCCACCATTCCGAGAACGGCTCGGCGTGCGCGAGTGCCGTATCCCGGTAAGCCCGGAACTCGGCTGACCGGTCTTCTCCGAGAAGTTCACCCCCGAGATACTTTCCGGTGTCGTCGTATGCCATCACACTTGTGACCCGGTCGTCGAACAGCCAGAAGTCGGGGGCATCCGGAATCGGGTTCTCACGTTCGGTGACGTCGAGGATGAAGAATTCCTCCCCGGCGGTCATGTTCCGGCGATATCCCCAGGACAGTTCGAAGCGGAGGTAGTCGGTCAGCGGGCGGGACAGGATGTGTACCCGGTAGAAACGCTTGCCGACCTCGGTGGCGCTCCTCACGGTCGTCAGCCAGGTCGCCGCCTTGTACGACTCCGGCTGTTCTTCGCCCGCCAGGAAAGCCCGATACGCGTCCACTCCTCCTGACTGACTGTAGTCATCCAGGGTTTCCAACCGGAACGCCTCCTGCTCGAAGGCGCTGAACCAGTCCGCCAGAGAGCGGTCAGACGAGGTTGTCACGGACAGCCTTTCGGATCAGGTCCACGGGGATTTCGACGAGAGCTTCGTGGGCGGGGATCTCTCTGCCGTGCCCGGTCAGTAGTTCGCCTTGCACGACGAGCGTTCCGCGGTCCGTGGCGTACAGCGTCGGACACTCGCCCTCGTCGCAGTCACCCACAAGTCGCGTCAGCTTCACCACTGAACACTCCCTTTATCCGTTTGGCCGGCCCGGAACGGTCACCATCGGCTCCGCGACTCATCGTTCCGGTCCTCTCGGACGCCCGGCAAGGGCCTACGGTTTCCGCTTCTGGAAATCCCTCAGCGCTCTCAGTCCCCCAACCCCTCCGCCACCCGCCGCTCCCGCAGCTCCCTGATCGCTCGCCTTCGGGCCAGGCGGTGGGTGCGGCGGATCTGGGCCTCCTGGTAGCGGCGTTCGTCGCGTTCGGTTTCCGGGAGGACCGGGGGGACCAGGCGGGGGGTGCCGTCGGCGTCGACGGCGGCGAAGACCAGGTAGGCCGAGCCGACCTGGGCGGCCGGGTTCGACTCGTTCCAGCGTTCGGCGAGGACTCGGACGCCGACCTCCATCGACGTCCGGCCGGTCCAGTTGACCTGGGCCTTCACATGGACGAGGTCACCGACGCGGACCGGCTCCAGGAACGCCATCTCGTCCATGGACGCGGTCACGGCGGGCCCGCCGGAGTGCCGGCCGGCCACCGCGCCCGCCGCGTCGTCGACGAGCTTCATGATCACGCCGCCGTGCACCGTGCCCAGCAGGTTGGTGTCGGCGTGGGTCATGATGTGGCTGAGGGTGGTGCGGGACGCGGACGTGGGCTTGCCCGGGATGTCCGTGCTGCTGCCCGAGTCCGCCGCGGTGGCCTGGCCTGTCATGTCCTCTACCTTATGCCGAGGGGGACAAGCCGGGACTTTGTGTCAGCTTGGCAACGGCGGGGCCCTGATTTTCCGACAGCCCTTGTACGGCACACAGCACTGCCCTGCACACTGGTCGGCATGAACGATTGGCCCGAGGGATGGTCCGGCGGCGACCGCGGCAACCGGTACGGAAACGGCGGCGCGGGCGCGCAGCCCGAGAGCGCGCGCGTCATGCGGCAGGTCCGTCGCGGCCCGGCCGCCCCGCCGCAGGGCGCCGGCGTCCCGCCGCAGCCGTCGTACGTCAACGGTCAGGGATACGGCGACTACACCGACGCCCGCGGGTCCGGCTACGACAGCGGCTACAACACGGGCCAGGTCTACGGCGGCGGCGACCCCGGCGGACCGGGCGGTGGACCGGGTGGGCCCGGCTCCGCCGTCACCCGCGGCCCGCGGCCCGCGCCGAACTGGCGCCGGCGCATCAAGTGGACGGCGATCACCGTCGCGACCGTGCTGGTCGTGACGTCGGTGAGCACCTACTTCTGGGCCGACTCCAAGCTGCGCCGCGAGGTCGACCTGTCCAAGGTCATCGACCGGCCCGAGGCGGGCGACGGCACGAACTACCTGATCGTCGGCTCCGACAGCCGTGAGGGCATGTCCGCGGCGGAGAAGAAGGAGCTGCACACCGGCTCCGCCGAGGGCAAGCGCACCGACTCGATGATGATCCTGCACGTCGGGTCCAACGGCGACACCCTGGTCTCGCTGCCCCGCGACTCGGACGTGGAGATCCCGTCGTTCGTCGGATCCGAGTCCGGCAAGATCTACAAGGGCACCGGCCGGCACGTGAAGCTGAACGCCGCCTACGCCGAGGACGGCCCCGAACTCCTCGTCCGCACCGTCGAGTTCAACACCAACCTCCGCATCGACCACTACGTCGAGATCGGCTTCGCCGGCTTCGCGAAGATCGTGGACGCGGTCGGCGGCGTCGAGATCACCATCGACAAGGCCTTCAAGGACAAGTACTCGGGCGCCGACTTCCAGGCCGGCAAGCAGAAGCTGAACGGCGAGGAGGCCCTCGCCTTCGTCCGTACCCGGCACGCGTTCGCCGCGTCCGACCTGGAGCGTACGAAGAACCAGCAGAAGTTCCTCGCGGCGCTGGCCCACGAGGTGGCGACGCCGACGACGGTCCTGAACCCCTTCAAGCTGTACCCGACGCTGGGCGCGGGCCTGGACTCCCTGATCGTCGACAAGGACATGGGGCTGTACGACCTGGGGTCGATGTTCTTCGCGATGAAGGGCGTCAACGGCGGCGACGGCACCTCCATGAACATGCCGATCTCGGGCTCCACCGGCGGCAACCTCGTCTGGGACAAGGCGAAGGTCAAGCAGCTCGTGAGCGAGCTGAACAACGACGAGAAGGTCACCGTCTCGGGCAACTGACCCGCGGAGCGGATGCCGGATCAGGGGCGCCCCCTACAGGGCGCCCCTGATCCCGTTCAGACACGTTCAGACAGCGGTCACATCCGGGCGCCCGCCATCGCGCGGCACATGTCGGCGCAGCGCCGACAGGACTCGGCGCAGCGCATCATCTGCGGATCGTCCGGCATGGACATACACGCCTCCGCGCACATCTCGCACGCCTTGGCGCACAGGGCGCACATCTCGGCCGACATGGGCGAGCGCCGCATCATCATGTCGGCGCACATGCGGGTCATCTCGGAGCAGTCCATGAGCGCGCGCATGATCTGCATCTGGGCCTGGCCGCCCATCTGCATGCAGGAGCTCATGGTCTCCTCGCACACGCTGTGGCAGGACATGCACGCCTCGACGCAGTCCTGCATCTGCTGGCTCATGGCGGTCATGGTTCCGGGCTGGGTCATGGCTCCTCCTGGGGGGTGAGCGGGACGCCCGAAGCGGGCCCCCGCGTGCCCTTCCGTCCTACGCCCTCCGGGGTCCCCACGCCATCGGGCGCAGGCCCATCGGGCGGACCCCCATCAGGGGTACGGCCCAGGAGTACGGCCCAGGAGTACAGCCCAGGGGGTCGCCCCTTACGTGGCACCCCTCAGGAGCACCCCACCTCGTCCCCCCGGACCACCCCGAACGCCCCCTGCCCGGCACCCGCCTCCGTACCCGTGTCCGCCGCCGCCCGCACCTTCCGTACCTGCCGGAAGTCGGCTCCCGCGATGACCTTGAGCGTCGGGCCGAGTCCCTTCACGGGGCGCAGTTCGCTGCCGGGGAGGGCCGTCGCGAGGGACTTCGCGGAGCGGTCCCAGCGGGGGTCGTAGGCGACGACCGTGCGCGCGAGCGCGGGGCCGGCGGCGGTGGCCGGGCGGCGGGTCGTGTCGAAGCCCGTCGCCGCCAGCGCGGTGTCCACCCGCCTGCCCAGACCCGTCGTACGCGTGCCGTTCTCGACCTGGACCCGGATCCGCTGCGGGGCCACGTCCACGAGCGTGCCCCGGCCGGCGGCCGGCCGGGCGTGGGCGGCGGCGAGGGGCTCGTCGTCGCGCAGGGCCGCGAAGAGGCGCTGCGACTTCACCGGGTCCCACTTCAGCGTCGAGCCGATGCCCTTCACCAGGTATCCCATCCGCCCGATGGGGACGGTCGTGAACTCGGAGGAGGCGGGGGAGAAGGACCGCATCGCCCGGCCCAGGTCGAGCAGTTCGTCGGTGCCGAAGCCGCGGTCGGCGCGCACCGAGCCGAGCACCGCCCGGGTCACGTCCCGGAACTTCAGCGGGTTCAGCAGGATCCCGGAGGACGTCGCCCGGTCCACCAGCGCCGCCAGGAAACGCTGCTGACGCTGCATCCGGCCCAGGTCGGAGGTGGCGTCCGTGTGCCGGGAGCGGACGTACTGAAGAGCCTCGCCGCCCAGCAGCGTGTGCGTGCCCGCCGCGAGGTCCAGGCCGGTGTACGAGTCCTTGAGGGGCTTGGCCGTGCAGATCTTGACGCCGCCCAGCACGTCCACCGTCTTCATGAAGCTGACGAAGTCGACCTCCAGGTAGTGGTCGATCTTCACGTGGGTCATCTTCTCGACCGTGCGCACGGTGAGCTGCGGGCCGCCCTCCGCGTACGCCGCGTTGAGCTTGATCGGGTGGCCGTGGTGCGCCTTGCCGGTGACCTGGTCGGTGTGCGGGGGCGTCTCGGCGTAGGAGTCGCGCGGGAGGCTGACGACGCTGGCCCGCTCCCGGTCCTCCGAGATGTGCACGATCATGATCGTGTCGGTGCAGTGGCACGGGGCTCCGCCCAGCCGGTAGCGGCTGCGCTCGGCCTTCGTGATGCGGTCCCGGCCGTCGGTGCCGACCAGCAGGACGTTCATGCCGTGCCCGGCCCGCGGCCGGTTCTTCATGTCCTTGAAGGGGTCGACGCGGGCGATGTCCGCGTCGAGGCTGCTGATCACCGAGTGGCCGATCCCGGCGGCGGCGAGCAGCACCACCGAGAGCGTCGTCGCCGCCCGCATGGCCCAGCGCGGCCGGCGCGTGCGCCGAAGGGGCCGGACGGGCGGACGCGGTGCGTGGCGCTGCGGGTGCGGGGGGCGCGGGGACCGGGGCGGAGTGGTGGGCATACGGGGCACCTCCGGGCGGCGGCCGTGGGCGGGGGGAGCCGTTGGAACGGTAGGCCCATACGATCTGCCGACCGGCGCAGCGCACCCGGCGGGGCGGGCCGTGTCCCCCGTTCGCGGTAACGTGAACCCCCTATGAACGCCAAGCCCGACGTGCAGCTCCCCGCCGTGTCCGTCATCATGCCCGTCCTCGACGAGGAGCGGCATCTGCGCGGAGCCGTCCAAGCGATCCTCGCGCAGGAGTACGCCGGCGAGATGGAGGTCGTGATCGCCCTCGGTCCGTCCACGGACCGTACGGACGAGATCGCGGCCCAGCTCGTGGCGGAGACCGCGGCCTCCGCGAACAAGCGCGTGCACACCGTGCCCAACCCGACCGGCCGCACCCCGGCCGCCCTCAACGCCGCGATCAAGGCCTCCCGGCATCCGATCGTCGTCCGCGTCGACGGGCACGGCATGCTCTCGCCGAACTACATCACCACCGCCGTGCGGCTCCTGGCGGAGACCGGCGCGCAGAACGTCGGCGGCATCATGCACGCCGAGGGCGAGAACGACTGGGAGCACGCGGTCGCCGCCGCCATGACCTCGAAGATCGGCGTCGGCAACGCCGCCTTCCACACCGGCGGCCAGGCCGGCCCGGCCGAGACCGTGTACCTCGGGGTCTTCCGGCGCGAGGCGCTGGAGCAACAGGGCGGCTACAACGAGGAGTTCATCCGCGCCCAGGACTGGGAGCTGAACTTCCGCATCCGCGAGGCGGGCGGCCTGATCTGGTTCTCGCCGGAGCTGAAGGTGTCGTACCGGCCCCGGCCCAGCGTGCGGGCGCTCGCCAAGCAGTACAAGGACTACGGCCGTTGGCGGCACGTCGTGGCCCGCTACCACGAGGGTTCCATCAACCTGCGCTACCTCGCCCCGCCGACCGCCGTGTGCGCGATCGCGGCCGGGATCGTGGTCGGCGCGGTGCTCACCCCGCTGGGCTTCCTGATCCCCGGCGGCTACCTCGCGGCGATCGTCGCCGGGTCGCTGCCGGCCGGCAAGGGCCTGCCGGCGAAGGCCCGGCTGCGGATCCCCGTGGCCCTCGCCACCATGCACATGTCGTGGGGCCTCGGCTTCCTGACCAGCCCGAAGGCGCTGGCCAGGAAGGTCATCGCGTCCCGCCGCCCGGCCGTCCTCAGCGACGCGCACTGAGCGCCGAAAGCGCCGAAAAGCACCCCGGGACCCGAACTGCCCTGACTACCAGATGTAGTTCGGGTCCACGTGCATGCACTGGGTGGTGTCGGACGCGTTGATCGCCCCGGCCGACACGGGCGTCGTGTCGTCCTTCGCCGCGACCTTGAACGTCGTACCCGACCGCCAGTCCGCGCCCACGATCAGCGTGACCCCGGAGACCTCGGTGGACTTCTTCACCTGGCTCGCCGGGATGCCGAGGGCCTTCGCGACGGCCAGGGCGTCGCCCTGGAGGTCGGCGCTCGGGTAGCGGACGACGGTCTGCGCGACGGCCGTGGCCGCCGAGCCGTCCGCGACGGCCTGGGCGAAGCCCTTGCCCGTCAGCACCTCCGTCACGTCCCGCGCGCGCCCGCGGGCCGCGCCCAGCTCGTCCGTGTACGTGCCGTTGTGGACCTGCACCGCGATCTCGTCGTTCGCGGCGGCCGGGTCGGTGGCCGCCGTCGCCGTCGGGGACGGGCTCGCGACGACCTTCTTGGCGTCCTTGCCGTCGAGGGCGATGTCGTCGCGCACCAGCCGGAACAACTGCGTGGCGTCCTCCGTGGGCACCACCCGCTCGCCCTGGTAGCGGTTGGGCATCGTCGTCATCGTGATGCGGTCGGTGGGCACCTTCTGCAGCTCGCCCGCCAGGTCGTACATCTTCGTGATGGTGTCCAGGCCGTCGTCGACGGTGATCGCCTTGGTGGCCGCCTCGGCGAGCTTGCGCAGCTTGTTGGGGTTGGTCAGCTTGGCGTTGGCGCGCAGCTCGCGGACCATCGAGTTCATGTACATGTGCTGCGCCTTGGCGCGGGCCAGGTCGGTGTCGTCCTCGAAGCCGTAGCGGGTGCGCAGCCACTGGAGGGCCTGCTCGCCCTTGACGGCGTGGGTGCCCGCCGCCAGCTTCAGGCCGGAGCCCTTGCCGCTGCTGGTGTGCGAGTAGACGTTGGCGTCGACGCAGACCGGGACGCCGCCTATCGCATCCGCCATGGACACGACACCCGAAAAGTCGATCATCATGAAGTGGTCGATGTGGATGTCGGTGAGCTTCTCCCACGTGGCCACCGTGCAGCCGGGGCCGCCACGGCCGAGCGACACGTTCGCCATCGTGTCGGTCAGCGCCGGGTAGGTGGTCTTGTCGTCGGGGTCCGTGCACTTGGGAATGTCGAGCAGGGTGTCGCGCGGCATGCTCACCACCGACATGTTGCTGCGGTCCGCCGATATGTGCAGCAGCATCTGGACGTCCGCGAGCGGCGGACCGTCGAAGGTGTCCCTGGCCCCGCCCAGCTTCTGGTTCTCCGGGCTGTCCCGGGCGTCCGAACCGATCAGCAGGATGTTCAGCGCCGTCTGCCCGGCCGCGTTGGCCTCCGTGTCGGCCGCCCGGTCCTTGGCGTCGCCGATGTTCAGGTCGTCGCTCTTGATGTTCGCGTTGAGATGCTCGTAGTAGAGGTATCCGGCCCCCGCGCCGCCGAGTATCACCACCGCGAGCACGGTCGCCGACCAGCGCAACGCGCGTCGACGCCGCCGTGTACGACCGGGCCCACGCCCGCCGCCACCACCGGCTCCGCCTTTGCCTACGCCCTTGGCCCCGCCACCGTGTCTGGCGCCCTCGCCGCCCGCGTCCTGGCCCCGCGTGCCGTCCTGCTTGCCGTCTTCCCGGCCTTGCCGATCCTGCTGGTCCTGCTGGTCCTTCTGCCGATCCTGCTGGTCCCGGTCGGCCGCGGACTTCGTGCCCTCGACCGCGGGAACCTCCCCCTGCACCCCACTGCTCCTCGCCATTCCCCTGCCCCTCCCCGCCGTGCGCCTGACACGGGCCCGCCCCGCGTCCAGTCAGACGCACGACGGGCCCGAAGGGTTACCTGCCCGGACCTACTTGGCGCACTGAACCTTGTCCGCCGTGGACTTCTGGACCGTGTCCGGCACGGTGGTCGGAGCCGTGAGCGAGACGCCCGCGCCCTTGAAGTCCTTGCCCAGCGTCAGCGTCATCGTCGGCAGACCCTGGGAGTTCTCGACGCTCTTGCCCGGCTTCAGGGCGCTTCCGGGCAGCCCCATGACGGCGGCGAGCTTGCGTGCCTGGTCGGCCTGGTCGGGCGCGTACTCGAGCGTCGTCTTCGCGAGTTCGGCGGGCGCGTTGCCCGCGTTCTCGGACTTCGTGATGCCTTCCTGGATCTGCAGCCAGTTGAGCGTCTCCTGCGCGCTGCCGGAGACCGCGCCGCCGTTCATGATCTGCACGCGCACCGCGGAGGCGGCGGACTGGGTGCCCTTCAGACGCGCCGCGGCGGCAGCGGCGGCCGCGTCCTTCGAAGCCGCCGCCTGCTCCTTCACCTTCGTGAAGGAGACGTCGTCCTTGATCATCTGGAAGACGGTGGGCGCCGTCGAGTTGTTCAGGACGACCGTGGCCTTGACCTTCTCGGCCGGGTTGTCGACGACCGGCACGGTGGTGAAGGTCAGGTTCTTGACGTCGAGCTTGCCCAGCTCCAGACCCAGATCCTTCAGCTTGTCGATGCTGTCGAGCTGGGAGTCGACGGTGAGCGCCTTGGTGCCCGCCTCCGCCAGCTTGATCATCTTGGTGGGGCTGGTGAGCGTGTCGTTCGACTTCAGCTTGCGCATCAGCGCGCTGAGGAACTGCTGCTGGATCTGGATCCGGCTCAGGTCGCCGCCGAAGCCCACCGAGTGCCGGGTGCGCACGAAGGCCAGCGCCTGCTCGCCCTGGACCGTGTGCGTGCCCTTGGACAGCTTCAGATGCGAGTCCGGGTCGTCGATGTCCTTGCCGAGGCACACCTCGACGCCGCCGACCGCCGTGGTCAGCGTCTTCACCGCGTTGAAGTCGGCGACCATGAAGTTGTCCGGGGTGATCCCGGTCAGCTCCGTCACCGTGCGCATGGTGCAGCTCGGCGTACGGTCGTCCTGCCCGAGGCTGGTGTTGAACCGGACGCCTTCCGTGCCCGGGATGACCTTGCTGGTGCCGTCCGCCTGCGCGGTCTGGCAGTCCGGGACGTCCACGATCAGGTCGCGCGGGATGCTCAGCGCGGTCGCGTTCGTCCGGTCCTTGGAGACGTGCAGCAGGATCGTGGTGTCCGCGTGACCCACGCTGCCGGAGTCGCCGTACCCGCCGTTGCCCGAGCCGGTGCGCTTGTCGGTGCCGATGACCAGCAGGTTGATCGCCTTGTCCTTGCTGAAGCCACCGGTGCTCGCGCCGTCGTCGGAGACGGACGTGATGTTGTCGTTGAGATGCTCGAGATAGAGGTAGGCCGCGCCGGCCGTCCCCACCAGGACGAAGGCCATGATCCCGCCGGTCCACAGCAGGATCTTCTTGGCCTTCGACTTCTTCTTCACCGGCCGACGCCCGCGCCGGTTGGCCGCCGGTTCCTCGGTGACCGCACCGCGGCGACGCCGCGGCCCCGGCACCTCGGAGCCGGTCAGCACCCCGGACGAGGCCGGCGACGAGGACGGCGGCGACGACGACGCGTCACGCCCCGCCCCACCACCACTGCTGCCTCTGCCACGACCCCCGCCACCGCTGGCGGATCGGCCGGAGCCGGATCTACGCGGCCCGGGCACCGCCGACTGCGGTCCGGAAGGACTCAGTCGCAGTTCGTATTCGCCGGTGTTCGGATTGAGCACCCACTGGTCTGCGGGATCGATGTTCTCCGCCCGCCCACGGCCTTGCGCGTCCACGGTTCTCAGAATCCTCCGTCGGGGCCACGCGGCGCCTTTCCCCCCTCAAAGGCGCTCGGGTCTCGGTCACCGATGCACGACCCGGGGAATGACCTCGCGGCCGGGTGCACCGGATCGCTCACACTATCCGCCCGGTTCGGCGTCGAGCGACGCCCGTGACACATTCCACGCCCCTACAAGCGGGCAATCCGCCCTATTTCTTTGAACTCCAGTTCCCCGGAAGGTCTGGGTTTGGCAAGCGTTTTACCCGCAGCCGTCCTCGGCGGCGGTGTTCCCGGGGAAGGTCGGAGCGGGCGGAGCGGGCGAAACCGCACCGTAAGCCGCAGGGGTCCCGCCCGGCGGTCGATACGGCCCGTGGTCACCCGACTTCGGAGAGCCCGAAGAGTCGGATTTCGTGGGAAGTTCCTGAGAAACCGCGACCGGCATGTCCGTCCGCAGCCGTTCGAAGAGTTTTTCCGCCTCGGGCTCCACCAGTTGGTCGCGATTGGCGTTGTAGACGTACGACTCCCGTGGAACGGTCAGGAATTGCACATGTTCGGTGGGAATGTCTCGCAGACCGCGCACGAGTTCGTAGAGTCCGCGCAGACTCGCCAGATCCGGGTCGGTGGTGAGTGAGGACGTGGCCGCGTCCAGCACCGGATACAGCTTCACCGGGTTCAGCAGGACGTCATTGCTCTGCACCTTGTTGACGAGCGCCCCCAGGAACCGCTGCTGCCGTTCCATCCGGTCGGTGTCACTCCCGTCCCCGAGTGACTTACGGGCCCGCACGTACCCGAGTGCCTGCTCCCCGTCGAGCGTGACCTTCCCGGCCGGCAGCCGCAGCTTGGCCGCCTTGTCGTCGATGGGCTCGCGCAGACAGACCTCGACCCCGTCCACGGCGTCGACGACATCCTTGAACCCGCTGAAGTCGACGACGACGTGATGATCGATCCGCACCCCGGTCAGCTTCTCCACGGTCCGGATCGTGCAGGCCGAACCCCCGGTCTGGAAGGCGTAGTTGAACATCGCGAACATCGGCCCGGCCCGCTTCCCGTCGCCCCGCAGACAAGCCGGCACCTGCACCATCAAGTCGCGAGGCAGCGAAACGGCGGTGGCACTCCCTCTCCCGGCCGCCAGATGCAACAGGATCGCCGTGTCCGACCGCTCGGTCCCGGAGTCCCGCCCGTACTCCGCGTTCCCGTCCCCGGCCCGCGAGTCCGACCCGATGAGCAGGATGTTCTGCGCGTCCTTCACCAACGAGGTCGGCCGCTCCTTCGCATACCGCGCCAACTCCGCGGCGGCGGCGTCATCCCGAGTGATGTTCCCATCGAGCTTCACGTAGACGACCCACCCGGCAACCCCGACCCCCAGCACAGCGACGGCAACACCCCCGACCCCGTACCGCACCCACCGCCGCCGCCCCCGAACCATCGGCCGCCCCCGAACCCGTCGAGGCGGCCCCGGCTCCCGAGGCCACCGCCGCCCGGACCACCTCACGAACCGCCTCACGTCCATCCCACCCCCTCCCACGTCGCCGCACGGCATACAGAGCTGCTCTTACGACGATGGCGCGAAGTGGGGGGTGTAGGGGGGTGGGGGTGGGCTGAATGGGTGAGGGGGAGCGTGAGGGGGTGAGGTGGGACCGCCGGTCGCGAGGGTGCCTGCTCTCAGCCCGTCCGGCGTTTGAGGACGAGGCCCCTTAAGGGCCGAAGCGGGGGCCTGGGGGCGGCAGCCCCCAGCAAGGCCGGCATCAACACCGGGCGCCTGACCAGCGAAGGGCACCTCAAAGAACGGTCACAGAAACCCGCTCACTCTCGATCCGCTTCGCCAACGCCTCCTCACCCACCCCCGCCAGATTCCGACACAACACCACAGACCCCCCACTGGCCAACGGCGCGTACAACCCGGCACTCAACCCCTCCCACGTGTCGTACCCCACCCCCGACAACAACCGAGCCCCAGGCCCCGTCAACCCCAGCCCAGACGCCTCCGCCCGCGCCCGAGCGACCACCTCGGCCCCGCTGTACTCACCCCCGGCCACGATCAACGCAGCCGCCTCGGGATCGACAGGCACGTACGGCACGAACCGGTCCCCGAAACTCGGCACGTTCACGGCATAGTCGTCGTACCCCTCCGGAGGACCCGGCACGAACCGCCGCCCGAGCGGCGCCAACGACAGCGCGTACCGCTCCCCCCGACACGCCAGCCCCGCCTCGAACGAACCCGGCCCGGCGACGACGAAATCGGCCCGCGCCGGATCCCCGGCCACGTCCGCGACGACCCCGACCGACGAACACGCCAGCAGCCACACCGCCGTCTGCCAGTGCGCGGGCAGCAGCAGTGCGACCCGGTCGCCGGGTTCGGCGGACAGCCCGTCCTGGAGGAGGTTCGCGGTCTTGGCCACCCAGTTGGCGAAGGTGGCCACGGACAATTCGACCCGCTCGCCCGTGGCGTCGTCGTAGAAGGTCACCAGGGGCCGCGCGGGGTCCGCGGCCAGCGCGGAACGCAGCAGGTCGGCAGGGGTGCGATCGGTGGCAGTCACCCGCGCAAGCGTACGCGCCGCCCCACCGCCGCACGCGTCGCCGGACCCTCCGGGAGCCGTCTTGGGGCCACCGGTTCGGCGGAACGCGCCCGACGCCCCGTCAATTCCCCGATGGACAGAAATGTATGACTATGTCCAGGATCGGTGGCATGCGTGGATTGCTTGCTTCCTCGATCGGTGTCACCTGCGTGGCGGCTCTCGCCCTCCCGCTGACCCCCTCCGCCACCGCGGCGACGGTGCGACCGGCGCCGGCCGCGGAGGCGGCGCTCGCCGGGACGGCCAGGGCCACAAGCCCAGACACCCCACCGACAAGATCCCTCCCCGACCTCCCCGACCTCCCGGGCAGCACCCAGTCGCTGCCCCTGACCCCCCTCACCGGCGACCGTGCCATCGGCGGCACCGGAGGCACCGGTTCCGACCGGGGCCTGCCCCGCCGGGACGTACGCCACTTCTCGCTCCTCGGCGTCGTCTGGGACGACCCGGGCACCGAACTCCACGGCCGAGTCCAGGTCCGCACCCGCGCGGCCGGCACCGGCGGCTGGTCCGACTGGCAGGACGTCGAGACCCACAACGCGGACCACGGCGCCGACCCCGGCACCCCCGAGAGCGTCTCGGGACGGGTCCACGGGGCCACGGCCCCGCTCTGGGTCGGCGACTCCGACGGCGTGGAGGTCCGAGTCCACCCGGACACGGAACGCCGTACGGAGGAGACGAGCCGGGGCACCCGCACCCTCTCGACGGCCGCCCCCCTCCCGTCAGGCCTGCGCCTGGACCTGGTAGACCCAGGAGAAGCCACCCCCGAACACGCCCCCGCCGGCGCACAGCGCAGCGGCCCCCAACCCCCGACCACGGAAACGGCCGCGAAGGCCGACCCACCCCCCACAACACCCGGCGCCCCCACCACGACAGTTGACGCCGTACCGATGACCCCCGAGACGACGGAGGCCTCGGCAGCGAACACCCCCCTCGCCCCCCTGGGCGCCACGGAGATCCCCGCCCTGGACCGCGCGGGCACCGAACGCGAGCTCTTCGCCCTGCGCGCGGCCGAGTTGACCCCCGCCCAGCGGGCGAAGCCGTACATCGGCCCGCGCCCGAGCATCGTCACGCGGCGCGGCTGGGGCGCGGACGAGAGCGTGCGGGAGAGCGGCTTCCGCTACACGACGACGGTCAAGGCGGCGTTCGTGCACCACACGGCGACGGGCAACAGCTACAAGTGCTCCGAGGCCCCGTCCGTCATCCGCGGTATCTACCGCTACCACGTCAAGAGCATGGGCTGGCGCGACATCGGCTACAACTTCCTCGTCGACAAGTGCGGCACCATCTACGAGGGCCGCGCCGGGGGAGTGGCGAAGCCGGTCCTGGGCGCTCACACCCTCGGTTTCAACACCAACAGCATGGGCATCGCCGTCCTCGGCACGTTCACCAGCGCCAAGCCGACCGCCGCGACGGTCACGGCCATCGCACGGCTGACGGCGTGGAAGCTGGGTGTCTTCGGCGCGAATCCGAACGCCAAGACATACCTGAAGTCCGGGGGTGGCAATCTCTACGCAAAGGGAAAGAACGTACGGCTCGACGTGATCTCAGGTCACCGGGACGGCTTCGCCACCGAATGCCCGGGAAAGCAGCTCTACGGCAAGCTCGGCTCGGCCCGCACGACCGCGGCGCGCTACCAGGGCCGCTGAGGCAAGCGAACGACCGAAGCACACCGGGAACCGGAACCGAGACCGTAACCGGAACCGGGACCGGCACGAACCACCAACGACCTGGAAGCCACCGCACAGCGGTCTGCACACAGTCTGCAAACGGTCTGCATACACTGGCCGGTCGAAAGACAGTTCGGCCGGTCCCGGCAGGAAGCAGAGACGAAGGTGACAGAAGCGATCCTCCTGGTCGGCGGCAAGGGCACCCGGTTGCGCCCCCTCACGGTGCACACGCCCAAACCCATGGTCAGGGCGGCGGGGGTGCCGTTCCTCACGCACCAACTGGCGCGGGCGAGAGCGGCGGGCGTGGACCACATCGTCCTGGCGACGAGCTATCTGGCGGAGGTCTTCGAACCGTACTTCGGCGACGGCGCGGCCCTGGGCCTGCACATCGAGTACGTGACGGAGGACGAACCCCTCGGCACCGGCGGGGCGATCCGCAACGTGGCGTCCCGCCTTACCTCGTCCCCGGACGACCCGGTCCTGGTCTTCAACGGCGACATCCTCACCGGCCTGGACATCAGACGACTGGTCGCCACGCACGAGACGACGGGCGCGGACGTCTCCCTGCACCTCACCAAGGTGACGGACCCGAGGGCGTACGGCCTGGTCCCCACGGACGAGACCGGCAGAGTCCTCGCCTTCCTCGAAAAACCCCAGACCCCCGAGGAGATCGTCACCGACCAGATCAACGCGGGGGCGTACGTCTTCCGCCGCTCGGTCATCGACACGATCCCGCTCGGCCGCCCGGTGTCGGTGGAACGCGAGACGTTCCCCGACCTCCTCGCCGCCGGAGCCCACCTCCAGGGCATGGTCGACTCGACGTACTGGCTGGACCTGGGCACCCCGGCGGCCTTCGTCCGAGGCTCGGCGGACCTCGTACTCGGCCGAGCCCCGTCCCCGGCGGTCCCCGGCCGCTGCGGCGACCGCCTGGTCCTCCCGACGGCCAGGGTCGCCCCCGACGCCAAACTGACCGGCGGCACGGTGGTCGGCGAGGGCGCGTACGTGGCGGAGGGCACGCGGGTCTTCGGCTCTACGATCCTCCCGGGCGCCGTCATCGAACCCGGCGCCGTCATCACGGACTCCCTCATAGGCACCCGAGCCCGAGTAGGCGAACGCTCCGTCCTCACCGGCACGGTCATCGGCGACGACGCCATCATCGGCCCCGACAACGAACTCCGCGAGGGCGCCAGAATCTGGTGCAACGCAAAAATCCCAGCAGGCGCAGTCCGCTTCTCGTCGGACCAGTAGCCGGGGTTGCCGTTCAGCCCGTTGGGTGGGGGTGCGTTTGAGGACGAGGGCCGGACACTCCAGCCCGTCCGGCGATTGAGGACGAGGCCCCTTCAGCGCCGACGGGGGTCCAGGGGGCAGAGCCCCCTGGCGAGGCCGAAGGGGCAGCGCCCCTGGGGATGGGACGGGTAGGGGCGGCGGGGGCGAACTCCCCTCCCCCCGCCGTCGCAGACCGCCTCACAACCCCCCGATATCCCCGCGCCGCATCCGCGGCCCCCGCCGCCCCGGCACCCTCCCACTCAACAAGATCAACCGAGCCGCCCGATGCCGCTGCCCTGCATACGGCTCCAACAACTCCAACATCACCGCATCATCAGCCCCCCGATCCCCCGCCAACGCCCACCCCACGATCCCCGGCAGATGCAGATCCCCCACCGTCACCGCATCCGCCGCCCCATGACTGCGCTGCACGGTCTCCGCCGACGTCCACGGCCCGACCCCCGGCACCACCTCCAACCGAGCCCGCGCATCCTCCGCAGTCATCCCCACCGCCTCCTCCATCCGCCCCGCCACCCGCACGGCCCGCAGAATCGTCGCCGCCCGCTTGTCGTCGACACCCGCCCGATGCCACTCCCACGACGGAATCAACGCCCACGCCCGAGGCGCCGGCATCACCCACAGCCGCCCACCCGCCGCAGGCCCCGGCGCCGGCTCCCCGAACTTCCGCACCAGCAACCGCCACGCCCGATACGCCTCGTCGGTCGTGACCTTCTGCTCCAGCACGGACGGGATCAACGACTCCAGCACCAGCCCGGTCCGCGTCAGCCTGAGCCCCGGCCGCCGATGCCGGGCCACCGCGACCACCCGATGCCGAGGCACGAACGCCTCCGGCGCGTCAGCGGCCCCGAGCAACTCCGGCAACCGCTCCAGCAACCACTTGGCCCCCGGCCCCCAGGCCTCCCCCCGCACCACACCACCACCGTCCACCGCGGCGACCCGCAACGTCCCCGGCCCGGCAGGCGTGAGACTGGCCCGCCACACGGACCCGTCCGGCATCACCCGGAACGTGGGATCACCGGGCCCCCGCCGAAGCGGCCCCAGCACCAGCCCAAGATCAAGCGCCCCGTCCGGTACGTACTCCCGCACCAGCCCAGCCTCATCAGCCCCCGCCCCGGAACCCTGCCGAGGCACCCCGACATACCCACCGCGCACGGTCGTACGCGTGGGCCGGGGAGAGAACCGTCCTGCCACGATGAAGTCCCGGGATCGACGAAGAGGCTGCTAAGAGAGTAGGCACACGTTCCTCACCGCACGAGGCCCGTAACCGCACGAGGCCGTCACCGAACCACGCACCTCACCGAACCACGCACCGCACCACGCACCTCACCGAACCACCCACGTCACCCCCCGTTCCCCCCACCGCACCGCACCGCACCTCACCGCACCTCACCGCACCACAACAAACCCCTCCACCCCCCGCTCCCCCCGAGCCGGAGGCTCCACCGCCGGGTGCCCGACCGCCACCGCCCCCATCGGATCCCACCCCTCCGGCAGCTCCAGCACCTTCCGCACCACGTCCCGGCAGAACATGGTCGACGACACCCACGCCGACCCCAGCCGCTCCCCGGCCAGCGCGACCAGGAAGTTCTGCACGCCGGCCCCGGCCGCGACCACGAACATCTCCCGCTCGGCCGCGTCCCGCCGCTCGTCCCCGTAGGTGTGCGCCCCGTCCATCGCCAGGCACGGCACCACCAGATACGGCGCGGTACGCAGGACGTCCCCCCGCCGCACCCGCTTGGCGATGGACTCCGCGGACTTCCCGTCCCGCCGCAGATCCGCGATCCACGCGTCCCGCATGGCGTCCAGCAGCCGGACCCTCGCCTCCGCCGACTCCAGCAGCACGAACCGCCACGGCGTCGTGTGATGCGGCGCCGGCGCGGTGACGGCCGCCGCCACAGCCCGCCGCACCGCCCCGGGATCGACCGGCTCGTCGGTGAAGGACCGCACGGTCCGCCGCTGCGTGACGGCCAGCCGCACCGCCTCGGACGTCCCGAGCCGGAACATGTCGTCGCGCGCCCCCCGCACCATGGCCCGCGCGCCCTCCGCGGTCTCCTCCCCGTCGGCCACCACATGCGCCAGCCCGCGCACCACGGCCACGGGCAGCCCGGCGGCCTTCCCCTTCACGAGATCACCGGCGGCGGCCAGCTCGTCCGCCGTGGCGACGACCGTCGCGCTCAGCGGATTGCCGTACGCGTCCGTGCCCCCGCGCAGGTCGTCCAGCACCCGCACCCCGGCGGCGCCGATCGCCACGTCGGTGAGCCCCGCGCGCCAGGGCCGCCCGAAGGTGTCGGTGACGACGACCCCGACGTCGACCCCGAGCGTGTCCCGCAGCCCGTCCCGGATCGCCCGCGCCGACGCGTCCGGGTCCTCGGGCAGCAACAGCACCGTCCCCGAAGGGGTGTTGGAGGCGTCGACGCCCGCCGCCGCCATCACCAGGCCCTGCCGGTTCTCGACGATCCGCAGCGTCCCGCGCCGGGCCACGACCCGTATGGTCTCGGCGTCGATGGCGGCCTCCCGGTCCGCCGCCCGGACGACCCGCCCCTCCGCCTTGGAGACGATCTTCGAGGTGACGAGCAGCACGTCCCCGTCGACGAGCCCCGGCTCGGCGGCGGCGATCAGCTTGGCAAGATCGTCCCCGCCCCGCACCTCGGGCAGCCCCCCCACGGCCCAGACCCGGTAACCCGCCTCGACGAAACCGCTCTCCACACACCCCTCCTCGACGGAACCGCTCGCCACCGGACCCTTTCCGGCGTAACCGTCCTCGACGGAACCGCTCACGCCCCCCGCACCTCCTCCGCCAGCTTCAACGCCTCCCGGGCCATCCGCGCGGTCGCGTCGAGGTCGCTCATCATCAGCGGTACGGCCCGGCAGCGGATCCCCGCCGCCTCGACCCGCTCCACCGTGCCCGCGTCCACGGTGTCGACGAGCCAGCCGTCGAGCAGCCCCGGACCGTAGTGCTCGGCCACCGCCGCGGCCGTCGACTCCACACCGACCGCCGCGAGCACCTTGTCGGCCATGCCGCGCACCGGAGCGTCTCCGACGATGGGGGACAGGCCCACCACCGGCACCCCGGCCTCGGCGATCGCCTCCCGGATGCCGGGCACGGCGAGGATCGTGCCGACGGAGACGATCGGATTCGACGGCGGGAAGAGGACCACGTCCGCCCCCGCGATCGCCTCCAGCACCCCGGGCGCCGGCTTCGCCTGCTCGGCGCCCACGGGCACGACCGCCGCCGCCGGCACCGCCGCCCGCAGCCGCACCCAGTACTCCTGGAAGTGGACGGCCTTGTGCTCGCCGTCGACCTCGACGGCCACATGCGTCTCGACCCGGTCGTCCGTCATGGGGATCAGCCGCACCCCCGGCTTCCACCGGTCGCACAGCGCCTCGGTCACCGCGCTCAGCGGATAGCCGGCGCCGATCATCTGCGTCCGCACGATGTGCGTGGCGAAGTCCCGGTCGCCCAGCCCGAACCACCCGGGCCCGGCACCGTACGCCGCGAGCTCCTCCTTGAGGTGGAAGGTCTCCTCGGCCCGACCCCAGCCCTGTTCCTCGTTGATGCCGCCGCCGAGCGTGTACATCACCGTGTCGAGGTCGGGGCAGACCTTCAGCCCGAAGAGATGGATGTCGTCGCCGGTGTTGCCGATGACCGTGATGTCCGCGTCCGGCACGGCCTGCTTCAGACCGCGCAGGAAACGGGCACCGCCGATGCCGCCTGCCAGAACCACAATGCGCATGAGACCAAGTCTTGCAGGCGCCTACGACAACGCGACGGCCGGTTGTGGACAACCGCCCGCATGTGGATAACCCGCTCACCCGTACGAGCCGACCCCGTCCACCCACCCGCCGACGAAGCCCGTCACCGCCCCGCCGACGAAGCCCGTCTACGCGCTGACGGCGTCCACTTGCCCATGAGACCCATGAGACCCATGAGACCCATGAGACCCATGAGACCCATGAGATCCGTGAGACCCGGCGGCCGCGCACGCGGTGTGCATCGGCATCTCCGTGAGCCCCGGGAAGTACACGTGCAGGCTCACGGCGGCCTCCAACGCGTCGTTGACGACCTCGTGCACGTACCCCGGCGCGAACACCCGCTGCGCGCCCGCCCCCAGCGCACGCTTGCCGCGCTCGGTGCGCTCGGTCAGCTCGCCGTCCAGGACGGTGAGCACACCGGAGGAGGGGCCGTGGTCGTGCAGCCCGCTGCCCTGGCCGGGCACCCAGGACAGCAGCCACACCTCGTAGCCGGGGCCGGTGCGCAGCCGGTGGTACCAGCGGGCCGTGGCGTCGTACCGGACCAGGTGTTCCCACTGGGCACGGTCGGCGGCGATGGAGCGGGCCAGGCCGACGAACTCGGCGACGGTGGCCGGGTGCTCGCGCGGTGCCTGGAGGAGGTGCGGGACTTCGAGGATGTCGCCGGCGATCTGGAGGTCGCTGTCGCTGTTCATAGGGTGCGGGGTTCCTCGGCGGAAGAGGCGGAAGAGTGGGGGGGGCTTGCCGGGTGTCGCGTACCGTCCGCCCGGATCACGGGCGGAACAGGGGCGCCCTGGTGTGGGCCGTGGGGAAAGACGGCCGAGTCGCGGTGGACTCGGGAGGATCAGCCGGAGCGCGTTGGGCTCAACGGTGGGAACAGCGACAACAGCTACAGCGAGCGCGGGCAGCACCGTGGGATCCGGCGGAGCCGGTCGAGGTGAGTGCCAAGTTCGCGAGCATGCCCACAAGGACAGCGGTTCACACCCGCACTGTCAACTCGACGCCCGGTATGTGGGACATGCTTCACCTCATCCGGTTCATCTCCGAGGTGAAAGGTTTGTGTGTGCGTCGGCCGGGACACATGGGGCACAAGCCGGGCGCGCACGCCTTGTGGCGATCCTGTGAATCCGACGGTGATCCGGTTCGCTTCGCGCGCGTGCCGCAACGAGATCGATCCTCCGGGCGTCCTTCCTTGTGCGAGCACCGTGCGGGGCCGGTGGTCCGCCAGGCTTCTCCGGGCTCCTCCGGGCTTCATCTGCTTGTCAAGGTTTAGGCCGATTTGAACACTTACCGCTCGGCCTTGGTTCCGCAGAGTGAATAAGGGGCCCAATAGCAGATCTCGGCTTGACTCGCCCGGAGCAGCACACTTGTAATTTCACTCGTGTCGTTCAGCCGATATCGGTAACGGCCACGTCACGGGGACGCGAAAGACAGAGCGAGGGGCGCACATGACCGAGCTGGTGCAGCAACTGCTGGTCGACGTCGACGACGCGGACGAGGAACTCGGCTGGCAGGAGCGCGCACTGTGCGCCCAGACCGATCCCGAGTCCTTCTTCCCCGAGAAGGGCGGCTCCACCCGCGAGGCCAAGAAGGTCTGCCTCGCCTGCGAGGTCCGCTCCGAATGCCTCGAGTACGCACTCTCCAACGACGAGAGATTCGGCATCTGGGGCGGCCTGTCCGAACGGGAGCGCCGCCGGCTGAAGAAGGCGGCGGTCTGAGAACCGTCCGCCCCACACAGGTGCCCCGCCCCACACAGGTGCTTCGCCGCACACAGGTGCCCCGCTCCACACCGGCACCACGGCGGCACGGCATCGCGATATCGAGGAACCAGGGTCCGAACGGCCCGTCGCAGGTGGGTTGTCCACAGGCGGCGGGCCGTCGCCTTGCCCAGCCGATAGTGTGGGCGCTCGTCCGAGACACCCCGCCGCCCCCGGGCGACGCAGGCGTCCACCGCAGTCCACCGAACCGGGGCCCGTACCTCGATGTCCGTGCACAGCCACACGGCAGCCCGTCAAGACAGCGCTGCCACACCTGAGTTCCCGCGTCATGTCGTGACCGCGGTGATCGTCTCCCACGACGGTGCCCGCTGGCTGCCCGACGCGCTCGCCGGGCTGCTCGGCCAGGAGCGCCCCGTCCAGTCCGTCATGGCCGCCGACACCGGCAGCTCGGACGACTCCGCGCGCCTGGTCGCCGAAGCCCTCGGCGACGACCGCGTCCTGCACCTCGCCCGCCGCACCGGCTTCGGCCAGGCCATCGAGGAGGCCAACCGCACGGCCCCGGTCCTCACCCCCGAGGAACTGCCGTACCTCAAGCGCCCCAGCGGCTGGGACCCCGTCACGCGCGCGTGGCGCGACGACGCCTACGACCTGCCGGAGCTCCCGCACGGAGAGCCCGTCCAGTGGCTGTGGCTGCTGCACGACGACTGCGCCCCCGAACCCGGCGCACTGGCCGAACTGCTGCGCGTCGTGGAGAACGAACTCGAACTCGGCCGTGACGACGTGGCGGTCGTCGGCCCCAAGCTCCGCGGCTGGTACGACCGCCGCCAGCTCCTCGAGGTCGGCGTCACCATCGCCCACTCCGGCCGCCGCTGGACCGGCCTGGACCGCCGCGAACAGGACCAGGGCCAGCACGACCACGTCCGGTCCGTGCTGTCCGTGTCCACCGCCGGCATGCTGATCCGCCGCGACGTCTTCGACCAGCTCGGCGGCTTCGACCGCCGCCTGCCCCTGATGCGCGACGACGTCGACCTGTGCTGGCGCGCACAGGCCGCCGGCCACCGCGTCCTCATCGCCCCCGAGGCCGTCGTACGGCACGCCGAGGCCGCCTCCCGCGAGCGCCGCGCCGTCGACTGCGCGGGCCGCACCAGCGCCTCCCCGCACAAGGTCGACAAGGCCGGCGCCGTCTACACCCTCCTCGTCAACAGCCGCACCGCCCTGCTGCCCTGGATCCTGGTGCGCCTGCTCCTCGGCACCATGCTGCGCACGGTCGCCTACCTCGTCGGCAAGGTCCCCGGACAGGCCGTCGACGAGATCCGCGGCCTGCTGGGCACCCTGGTGCGCCCCGAGCGGATCATCGCCGGGCGGCGCAGCCGCGGGAAGCCGACGGTCGACAAGGACGAACTGCGCGCCCTGTTCCCGCCCCCCGGCGCGACCGTGCGGGCCACCGTCGAACAGGTCGCCGGCGACTTCTTCGGCTCCGACGAACCCGAGGCCGCCGCCGGCGCGGGCCGGCACGGCGGAGCCGTCGAGTCCGGACCCGGCGGCGACGACGCCGACTTCCTGGAGATCGAGCAGTTCGCCCGCCTCAAGCGCATCGCCCGCAAACCCGGCCCGGTGCTCTTCCTGATCCTCCTGCTCGTCTCCCTGGTCGCCTGCCGCAACCTCCTCGGCGGCGGAGCCCTCGCGGGCGGCGCCCTGCTGCCCGCCCCGGCCGACGCCTCCGAGCTGTGGTCGCGCTACGTCGACGCCTGGCATCCGGTCGGCGTCGGCGGCACCCCAGCCGCCCCGCCCTACCTCGCGATCATCGCGACGCTGGCCACCCTGCTGCTCGGCTCGACCGGCCTCGCCCTCACCGTGCTGCTCGTCTGCTCGGTGCCGCTGGCCGGCTTCACCGCCTACTTCGCGTCCCGGCCGTTGGTCGAATCGCGCCTCCTGCGCGCGTGGGCGGCCGTCGGCTACGCCTTCCTGCCGGCCGCCACCGGCGCCCTCGCGGGCGGCCGCGTCGGCACCGCCGTCCTGGCCGTCCTGCTGCCGCTCATCGCCCGCGCGGGCGTCGCCGCGAGCGGCCTGACGCACACCTCCGGCGCCCGCGGCAGTTGGCGCGCCACCTGGGCGTACGCGCTGCTGCTGGCGATCACCACCGCGTTCACGCCGATCGTCTGGCCCATCGCCCTCGTCCTCGGCCTCGCCGTCCTGGCCGTGCGCCGCCGCGACATCACCGCCTACGGCCTGCGCTTCCTGGCCCAGCTCGGCACCCCCCTGCTGATCCTCGTGCCCTGGTCGCTGACCCTGCTGCCGTTCGGCTTCTTCACCCAGGCAGGCCTCGACTACGGCCCGTCCACCGCCACCGCGTTCGACCTGCTCGGCGCCAGCCCCGGCGGCCCCGGCACCGTCGACGGCCTGATGCTCATCGGCATCGTGCTGGCCGCGCTCGCCGCCCTGCTGCGCTCCGAGCGCCACTTCGGCGTCTGGGCGGCCTGGGCGGTCGCCCTGGTGGGCCTCGTCTTCGCGGTCCTGTCCAACGCCTCCACCTGGGCCGGCCCCGCCACCCTCGTCTACGGCATCGCCCTCCTCGCCGCCGCCGTCATCGGCGCCGACGGGGCACGCACGCGTGTCGCCGAGCAGAGCTTCGGCTGGCGTCAGCCCGTCGCCGTCCTCATCGCCTTCGCCTCGGCCGCCGGGCCGCTGCTCGTCGCCGCCGGCTGGATGATCGGCGGCGCCGACGGCCCCCTGGAGCGCCGCGACCCCGTCCAGGTGCCCGCGTTCGTCGCCGAGGAGGCCGGTGACCGCGACCAGGCCCGTACCCTCGTCCTCGACAGCGACTCCGCCGCCCATGTCGGCTACATGCTGGTCCGCGGCTCCGGCGCCCGCCTCGGCGACGCCGAACTCGCCGCCGCCGACGGCGAGAACAAGCAGCTCGACAAGGTCGTCGCCAACCTCGTCGCCGGCTCCGGCGCCGACCAGGCCGACCAGCTCGGCAAGTTCGCCGTGGGCTACGTCCTCGTCCACAAGGGCGCCCCCCGCCAGGTCACCCGCGTCCTGGACGCCACCCCCGGCCTGAAGCGGCTCAGCCAGCAGGACGGCAGCGCCCTGTGGCGGGTCGACCAGGAGGTCTCCCGCGCGGCGATCGTCGCCGCCGACGGCAAGGGCACGGCGACCCCGGTCGCCGCGGGCCCCGTCGACCTCCACACCACCGTCCCCGACGGCACCGGCAGCCGCGTCCTGCGCCTGGCCGACACCGCCGCCGACGGCTGGACGGCCACCCTCGACGGCAAGCCCCTCACTCGCACCACCGTCGACGGCTGGGCCCAGGGCTTCGAACTCCCCGCCACCGGCGGCAAACTGGACGTCACCTACGACGACCCGTTCACCCACACCGCCTGGCTGTGGGCGCAGGGCCTGCTCGCCCTCGTCCTGGTCGTCCTCGCCCTCCCCGGCCGCCGCCGCGACGTCGACGACGACCTCCCCGAGGAGGAGCCGATCCCCGCCCAGGCCACCGAGGGCGAGGGCCGCCGCGCTCGCCGCCTGCGCGCCCAGGCCGAGGCGGACACCGACCCCGACACCCAAGAGCCCCTCCAGGGCGAGGAGTTCCCCGCTCCTCCGAAGGAGGAGCAGACCCCGGCCGCCGTCCCGCAGCAGCAGCCCTACGGAGAGTGGGACCAGGCGGGCTACCAGGCGGCCGAGTACGGCGGCGGCTACCCGGCCGAGCAGTACCAGAACGCCCAGCAGTACCAGCAGGGCGGCTACGACCAGCAGTCCTACGACCCCTACCAGGCCGGCCAGTACGACCCGTACGCCTACGACGGCCAGACCCAGCAGCAGCCGTACGACCCGACCTACCAGCAGCAGGGCTACGACCCGTCGGCCTACGGCCAGGGCGGCTACGACCCCGCCTACGACCCGGCCCAGCACCCCCACGGCACCGGCAGTGAGCGCCCCGACGGGAGCCAGCAGTGAACCGCACCACCCTGTCCCTGATCGCCGGCACGGCCGCACTCGCCGCCGTCACCGGGTTCGCCACGCTCAACCAGCCGGACACCGCCGCCCCGGACACCACCAAGGCGGCGGCCGAACTGCCCGTCGAGCGCACCAGCCTGCTCTGCCCCGCGCCCAGCACCTCCGAACTCGCCGAGACGTCGTACACGTCCTTCACCCCGGTCACCCAGGGCACCGGCGCCGACGGCACGGCCGAACTCACGGCCGCCACCGAGGAGTCGGCGGACACGGCGGGCACCACGGAGAGCGACAAGGCGGACGGCAAGGCCGGCGCCAAGAAGAAGCCGGCCGCCAAGCCCGCCGTCACACCCAAGGCACCCGGCACCCCGGCCGTCGGCGACACCACCGGCGGCGCCGCGCCCGCGCTCCTGGGCACCGCCGAGGGCAAGTTCGCGCCCGGCTGGACCGTCCAGGAGACCACGGAGGTCGCCGCCGGCAGCGGCCGCGGCCTCCAGGGCGTCACCTGCACCGCGCCGGACACCGAGTTCTGGTTCCCGGGCGCCAGCACGCTCCCCGACCGCACGGACTACGTCCACCTCACCAACCCGGACGACTCCGCCGCCGTCGTCGACCTCGAACTCTTCGGCAAGACCGGCGCCCTCGCGAGCACGGTCGGGGAGGGCATCACGGTCCCGGCGCACTCCAGCGAGCCGATCCTGCTGTCCACGCTCACCACCGAGAAGCAGGAGGACCTCACCGTCCACGTCAACGTCCGCAGCGGCCGTCTGGGGGCCGCCGTACAGGCCCTGGACGAGAAGCTCGGCGGCGACTGGCTGGCGGCCGCCACCGAACCGGCGGCCAGTCAGGTCATCCCGGGCATCCCCAAGGACGCCACCGCCGTCCGCCTCGTCGCCTACGCGCCGGGCCAGGCCGACGCGGACCTCAAGGTGCAACTCGCCTCCCCCTCAGGTCTGATCACCCCCGCCGGCCACGAGACGCTCCATGTCAAGGCGGGCATGACGACCTCGGTCGACCTGGGCGACCTCACGCGCGGGGAAGCGGGCTCCCTGATCCTGACCCCGACGGACGCGTCGGTCCCCGTCGTCGCGGCCGTACGGGTCCTGCGCGGCAAGGGCGCGAACCAGGAGTCGGCGTTCATCCCCGCCACCGCCCCGGTCGGCACGCGCGCGTCCGTCGCCGACAACAGCGCCAAGGGCGTCACCCTCTCCCTGACGGCCCCCAAGGGCACCGCCAAGGTCAAGGTCACCGCGTCCGCGGGCAGCGGCGGCGGCACGGCCGTCTCCAGGACGTACACCGTCAAGGCCGGCACCACCCAGGACGTCGAACTCGTCGTCCCCACCGGCCTGAAGGGCACCTACGCGCTCACCGTGGAACCCCTCACCGACACCCCGGTCTACGCCTCCCGCACCCTCGCGGCCACCGAGGAGGGCGTCCCGGGCTTCACGATCCAGACCCTGCCGGACGACCGGGGCACGGTGGCCGTACCGGAGGCCGACGAGGACGTCGCGGTCCTGCAGAAGTAGGCAGAGGCAGGCAGAAGCAGGCACTGACCCGAACGGGCGGCAGAGGTACCCCGAAAGAGGGATGACCGAGCGGCAACAGAGGGAGCGCCGGGCCGGGCGGCGCTCAGTCCTCGCCGTAGCGCGGATCCACCGCCTCCGGCGTCTGCCCCAGCAGCTCCGCGACCTGCTCCACGACCACCTCGTGCACCAACGCGGCCCGTTCGTCGCGCCCCTTGGTGCGGATCTCCACCGGCCGCCGGTAGACCACGACCCGCGCCCGCCGCCCCTCACGCGCGGCCATCGTCCCGCCCAACGGGACGGCCTCGTCGTTCCACGGCTCCGGGGTCGCGTCCAGGCGCGGCACCTCCAGCACCACGAAGTCGATGTCGGCGAGCTGCGGCCACCGCCGCTCCAGCCGCTCCACGGAGTCCTGCACGAGATCCGCGAACACCTCCGCGCGGCTGGCGGCCAACGGCACCTGGGGCGGCGCGATCGGCCCCCGCATGCCCCGTCCGTGGCGATCGCGACGACGGGGGCCGGGGCCTGCGGCGGGGGGCGGTACGGGGCTGTCCATCACTACTGAAGCGTAGCCCCGCCCCGACCCGGTCCCCGGCCCGCGCCGCATGTCACAGGATGACCATTCCAGCCAAGGTTGGGCTCGAATCCGTATCTCTCCCAGACCGGCGAACTCGCGGCAATTGATGCTGTTTGTGCCACACGATGACCGCGGACCGACGTCTTCCTGCGCCGAATGACTGGTGTTCGCGCAGGTCAGCGGGGTATGACTGGAGTGGCGCGTGGGGCGTTTCGCAACCCGACACGGTGGAGTGACCTGGTGGAGAGTCGTCGCGGCCCGTTCAAGAGTGCGGTACCGTCCAACGTCGTGAGCCCTGTACGTCGCTGTTCGCGCACCGCCTGCGGCCGACCCGCCGTCGCGACGCTGACGTACGTCTACGCCGACTCGACCGCGGTCCTCGGCCCGCTCGCCACCTACGCCGAACCCCACTGCTACGACCTGTGCGCCGAGCACTCCGAGCGCCTCACCGCCCCGCGCGGCTGGGAGGTCGTCCGGCTCCTCGACAGCTCGGCCCCCGCGCGCCCCAGCGGCGACGACCTGGAAGCGCTTGCCAACGCCGTCCGCGAAGCGGCCCGCCCCCAGGACCGCACGGCCGGCCCCGGCGCAGGCCGACGCGCGGTAGACCCCATGGAGGTCGCCCGCCGCGGCCACCTCCGAGTCCTCCGCTCGCCGGACAACTGACCACTTCCCGCCCCACAGACTGACGCACGCCGATTGACGTGCCGTCGTCGCGGATACGACCATCCCGTCCAGCCGAAACCGAGAAACCGCTTTCCGCGCGACGGAACACCACCGGAAACGTGACCGGGGCCGGGACTGTGGTCGGGATCGGGTGCACCCGTGTACGTCCAGGAACTCGAACCCGCCGCCAGCTCGCTCGGCCTGTCCGCCCTCGTCGCGGCCCTGCCCCTCGTGATTGTCCTGGTCCTCCTCGGCGCCGTCCGCCTCGAAGCCCATCTGGCGGGCCTGACCGGCCTTCTGACGGCCGTTCTGGTCGCCCGCCTCGCCCCTTACCGCACGCCCATCGCCAGACGCTCTCCAGCGCCGCCCAGGGAGCGTCTTCGGCCTCTTCCCGATCCCGTGGATCGTCGTCAACGCCCTGCGGGTGTACCGGATGACCGTCCGCACCCGTCGCCTTCGGCGCGATGGGCGCCCCGGTCGTGCCCCTGGCCCAGGTCACCGGCCCTGCCGCTGGACACCGTGGCCTCTGCGGCGGGTCGCCAGACCCCGCTGCTCGCCCTCGTCGTACCGCTCGTCCTGCTCGCCGGGATCGTCATCGCGGCCGTACTGGGCGTCCACGCGCGCGTGGCGCTGAAGGAATGGGCCGCGACCGCCCACGAGCCGGGCCCGTCCCCGCAACTCCTGGCCCCCGCCCTCGACCGACGGAGACCTCACAGCCGACGCCGAAGCGGCCCGGGTAGTTTGTGGTGACCCATAGGACGTCAAGGGCCTCAGGGGCTTCAAGGACTTCAGGAAGGCTGGCCGTGGCTGCTGATCTGTCACAGATCGTGAAGGCGTACGACGTGCGCGGGGTGGTCCCCGACCAGTGGGACGAGTCCCTGGCCGAGCTCTTCGGGGCCGCCTTCGCCCAGGTGACCGGCGCCGAGGCGATCGTCGTCGGCCACGACATGCGCCCCTCCTCACCCGGCCTCACCGACGCCTTCGCGCGCGGAGCGGCGGCACGCGGCGTGCACGTCACACAGATCGGCCTGTGCTCCACGGACCAGCTCTACTACGCCTCGGGCGCGCTGAACCTGCCCGGCGCCATGTTCACGGCCTCGCACAACCCGGCCCGCTACAACGGCATCAAGCTGTGCCGCGCGGGCGCGGCCCCCGTAGGCCAGGACACCGGCCTGACGGAGATCCGCGAACTGGTGGAAGGCTGGATGGACAGGGACGCGGATACGGATACGGACACGGACGCCCGCGACGCCGATGCCGCGCCCAAGACGGCGGCGGAGCCGGGAACGATCTCCCGGACCGACACGTTGAAGGACTACGCGGCGCACCTCCGCGGACTTGTCGACCTGACCTCCATCCGCCCCCTGAAGGTCGTGGTCGACGCGGGCAACGGCATGGGCGGCCACACCGTCCCCACGGTCTTCGAGGGCCTGCCCCTGACCCTCGTGCCCCTGTACTTCGAGTTGGACGGCACCTTCCCCAACCACGAGGCCAACCCCCTGGACCCGGCCAACCTCGTGGACCTGCAAAGGCGCGTCCGCGAAGAGGAAGCCGACCTCGGCCTCGCCTTCGACGGCGACGCCGACCGCTGCTTCGTCGTCGACGAGCGGGGCGAGCCGGTCTCCCCGTCCGTGATCACGGCCCTGGTCGCCGCCCGCGAACTCGCCCGCAACGGCGGCAAGGGCACGATCATCCACAACCTGATCACCTCCCGGACCGTCCCGGAGGTGGTGCGCGAGAACGGCGGCACCCCCGTCCGCACCCGCGTGGGCCACTCCTTCATCAAGGCGGAGATGGCCCGCTCCGGCGCGATCTTCGGCGGCGAACACTCGGCCCACTACTACTTCAAGGACTTCTGGAACGCCGACACCGGCATGCTGGCCGCCCTCCACGTCCTCGCGGCCCTGGGCGGCCAGGACGCCCCCCTGTCCGCACTGGTCTCCGCCTACGACCGCTACACCGGCTCCGGCGAGATCAACTCCACGGTCGCCGACCAGGCCGACCGCATCGCCGCGATCAAGGCGGCCTACGGCAACCGCGCGGACGTCACCCTGGACGAACTCGACGGCCTCACCGTCTCCGCCACCGACTGGTGGTTCAACGTCCGCCCCTCCAACACGGAACCCCTCCTCCGCCTCAACGCGGAAGCCCGCGACGAACCGACGATGACCAAAATCCGCGACGAGGCCCTCGCCGTCATCCGAGCCTGAACCCCGTACCCGGAGCGGCCGGCAACCCCCGCACCCCACCCCCACCAGCGGTACCCTGACCAGGCACATCCGCGACCAGGCGCATCCGCGCACCGCACCACACACCCGCCACCCCGAAGGGAAACCCCATGCCGCTCGAAGCCGGCCTCCTGGAGATCCTCGCCTGCCCCGCCTGCCACGCCCCCCTCAAGGTGCAGGACACGGAGCTGATCTGCACGGGCCAGGACTGCGGTCTGGCGTACCCCGTCCGCGACGGCATCCCCGTCCTCCTCGTCGACGAGGCCCGCAACCCCGCGTAACAGCACACCGCGGGGAAGAAACCGGGGACTGGGACCTGGGACCGGAACCCGGAGGAACGGGCGAACGGGCGAACGGGCGAACGGGATACAGCTCGGCCCCCAACCCCCGCCGCCACACCCGCCCCGGGCCCCGCAACCCGACGACGCCCCAGGCGATCGGAGACTGCCGCCATGCTCGACGACTCGCTGCTCGACACGCCGGAGGCCCTCGCCGAGGCCGACCGCCGAGCCCTCCTGCGCGGCGCGGCCGAGGCCGGCGCCCGCGTCCGCACGGCCGCCCGGCACGCGGCCGAGGCCGGCGTCCACGCGCTCAAACCGGACGGCCGCCCGCGCGCGATCCTCATCGCGGGCCCCGGCGCCGCCGCCACCTGCGTCGCCGACCTCCTCGGCACCCTCGCCGGCGCCGCCTGCCCCGTCATCCGCCTGGCGCCCACCGGAGTCGCCCCCGCCGCAGGCGCCCTGCGCTGGGAACTCCCCGGCTGGGCAGGCTCCGTGGACCTGCTCCTCATCACCACCCCCGACGGCAGCGAACCCGGCCTCTCGCTCCTCGCCGAGCAGGCCTACCGGCGAGGCTGCACCGTCGTCGCCGTGGCCCCCGCCGCCACCCCCCTCGGCGAGGCGCTCACCGCCACGCACGGCCTCTTCGTCCCGCTGGCCACCGCCCCGTACGAACAGGACGAGCAGCCCCCCGTCGCCGCGTCCGCCCCCGGCGTCCTGTGGGCCCTCCTCACCCCCCTCCTCGCCCTCCTCGACCGCATCGCCCTGCTCTCCGCCCCGCCCGAGGAGATCGAGAAGGTCGCCGACCGGCTCGACCGGATCGCCGAACGCTGCGGCCCCGCCATCGCGACCTACAGCAACCCGGCGAAGACCCTGGCCGCCGAACTCGCCGACGCCCTCCCGGTGATCTGGACCGAAGGCACCTCGGCCGGCCCCGCGGGCCGCCGCTTCGCCGCCGCCCTCGCCGAACTCGCCGGCCGCCCCGCCCTCGTCGCCGAACTCCCCGAGGCGCTCGCCGAACACAACGCCCTCCTCGCCGGCCCCCTCGCCGCCAGCGCCGACCCGGACGACTTCTTCCGCGACCGCGTCGAAGAACCCCCCGCCCTGCACGCGCGCGTGGTGCTGCTGCGCGACCGCCCGATCGGCGGCCTCACCGCCGCCCCGGCCGCCCGCGAACTGGCCCTCGGCCACGACACACCGATCAGCGAACTCGAACCCGAGGCAGGCGACGAACTCGTCACCCTCGCCGAACTGATCGCCACCACCGACTTCGCCGCCGTCTACCTGGCCCTCGCCTCAGGAGCCTGACGCACCCCCGACAACCGACGACCGACAGCCCACCGTCGGCCGACGGCGGACGGCAACGGGCGACACACGACGGACGACATACGACAGCCGACCGAGAACGCGCAGGCAGAGAGAACGGCAGAAAGAACCGCATGGACCGCCTCGACAACACCATCCGCCCCTACGCCTGGGGTTCCCCCACCGCGATCCCGCACCTCCTCGGCACCACGCCGACCGGCGAACCGCAGGCCGAGATGTGGATGGGCGCCCACCCGGGCGCACCCTCGCGCACCGCCCAGGGCACCCTCGTAGAGGTCATCGAGGCCGACCCGCGACGCGAACTCGGCGAGCCGACCGTCAGCAAGTTCGGCCCCCGCCTCCCCTTCCTCCTCAAGATCCTCGCCGCCGGCGCCCCCCTCTCCCTCCAGGTCCACCCCGACCTGACACAGGCCAAGGAGGGATACGAGGACGAAGAGCGCCGCGGCATCCCCGTCGACGCCCCGCACCGCAACTACAAGGACGCCAACCACAAGCCCGAACTCATCTGCGCCCTCACCGAGTTCGACGGCCTCTGCGGCTTCCGCGCCCCGGCCCAAGCCGCCGACCTCCTCGACGGCCTCGGCGTCGACTCCCTCAAGCCGTACGTCGACCTCCTGCGCGCCCACCCCGAAGAGGCCGCCCTGCGCGAGGTCCTCACCGCGATCCTCACCGCCGACCGCGCGGAGACCGCCCACACCGTCACCGCCGCCGCGACCGCCTGCGACCGCCTCGGCGGCGACTACGCCCCCTACGCCGGCATCGCCCACCACTACCCCGGCGACCCCGGCGTCATCGCCGCCATGCTGCTGAACCACGTCCGACTCCAGCCCGGCGAGGCCCTGTTCCTCGGCGCCGGCATCCCGCACGCCTACCTCAGCGGCCTCGGCGTCGAGATCATGGCCAACTCCGACAACGTCCTGCGCTGCGGCCTCACCCCCAAGCACGTCGACGTCCCCGAACTCCTGCGCGTCGTCCGCTTCGAACCCGGCGACCCCGGCATCCTGCGCCCGGAGGCGTCCCCCGACGGCGAAGAGCTCTACGACACCCCGATCGACGAGTTCCGCCTCTCCCGGTACGTCCTCACCGAGGGCGGCGACGCCCACGACCTGACGCTCGCCACCCCGCAGATCCTGCTCTGCACGGCCGGCACGGTCCTGGCCGGAGAACACGATCTGACACCCGGCCAGTCCGTCTTCGTCCCGGCCGGCGAGCGGACCGAGGCCTCCGGCGCGGGAACCCTCTTCCGAGCCACTGTGATTGTCTG
This sequence comes from Streptomyces sp. yr375, assembly GCF_900110755.1. Taxonomy (GTDB): domain Bacteria; phylum Actinomycetota; class Actinomycetes; order Streptomycetales; family Streptomycetaceae; genus Streptomyces. The sequence goes on along the minus strand of NZ_FOFF01000021.1, from coordinate 1,746 downwards.
ACCGGGCTTGTGGATACCTGACGCGGCGTCGCCCCGGAGGGCTGCAAGAATGACCCACCGGCAAAGCCCGGGCAAAGACCCGGCCGACGAACCGGACAGACGAAGGCGAAGGGACAACGCGAACACATGAGCGCGTCAGGCGGCACCAAAGCGATCGTGGCGGCACTCGGCGCCAACCTCGCGATCGCGGCATCGAAGTTCGTGGCGTTCGCCTTCAGCGGCTCGTCGTCGATGCTCGCCGAAGGCGTGCACTCGCTCGCCGACTCCGGCAACCAGGCCCTGCTCCTCATCGGCGGCAAGAAGGCCCAGCGCGAAGCCACCCCCCAACACCCCTTCGGCTACGGCCGCGAACGCTACATCTACGCCTTCCTCGTCTCCATCGTCCTCTTCTCCGTCGGCGGCATGTTCGCCGTCTACGAGGGCTACGAGAAGATCAAGCACCCGCACGAGATCGAGCACTGGTACTGGCCCATCGGCGTCCTCGTCTTCGCGATCATCGCCGAGGGCTTCTCCTTCCGCACCGCCATCCGGGAGTCCAACGAACTGCGCGGCTCGCTCTCCTGGTCCCAGTTCGTCCGCCGCGCCAAGGCCCCCGAGCTGCCCGTCGTCCTCCTCGAGGACTTCGGCGCGCTGATCGGTCTCGTCCTCGCCCTCGGCGGCGTCGGCCTCGCCCTCCTCACCGGCGACGGCATCTGGGACGGCATCGGCACCCTCTGCATCGGCATCCTCCTCATCCTCATCGCCCTCGTCCTGGCCGCCGAGACCAAGTCCCTGCTCCTCGGCGAGGCCGCCGGCCTGGAAGACGTCAAGAAGATCGAGGCCGCCATCGTCGACGGCGACACCGTCACCGGCCTCATCCACATGCGCACCCTCCACCTCGGCCCCGAAGAACTCCTGGTCGCCGCCAAGATCGCCGTCCAGCACGACGACACGGCCACCCAGGTCGCCACCGCCATCAACGCCGCCGAGACCCGCATCCGCACCGCCGTCCCCATCGCCCGCGTCATCTACCTCGAACCCGACATCTACAGCGAGACCGAGGCCGCCAAGGGCCCCGACCCCAAGGCCACCCCGGGCGGCCCCGCCCAACCCCCGGCCGAACACTGACCGGCGCGATCGACCGGAGGCGGACTGGGGCAGTCGGCGCCTCCGGTGTAGCTTGGAACGGAGCCAGACGTCGCTGCTGATGGCGGTCGGGCGGTCCCACTGCGGACCGACCGAGGGAGAGAGGGCCTCCGACGGACTGCGCTGCGCGTGACTACGGGCATGCCCGGGTCCCCTCAGGGAACCCTCCGGCACTCATGTGCCCACAGCCGCGCAGACCAGCCCTACCCACCCTCTCGAACCGAACCACCGAGGAGCAGCTCCCCATGACGACTGTCGACAACCGACAGGACTTCAAGGTCGCCGATCTTTCCCTGGCCGTTTTCGGCCGTAAGGAGATCACTCTCGCCGAGCATGAGATGCCGGGTCTGATGGCGATCCGCAAGGAGTACGCCGAGTCCCAGCCGCTGGCGGGCGCTCGTGTCACCGGCTCGCTGCACATGACGGTGCAGACCGCTGTCCTGATCGAGACCCTGGTGGCGCTGGGCGCGGAGGTGCGCTGGGCGTCCTGCAACATCTTCTCGACCCAGGACCACGCGGCCGCCGCGATCGCGGTCGGGCCGGACGGCACGCCCGACGACCCGCAGGGTGTTCCGGTCTTCGCCTGGAAGGGGGAGACGCTGGAGGAGTACTGGTGGTGCA